>NZ_PHHD01000001.1:0-1358559 GCF_002813445.1 Pseudomonas tolaasii NCPPB 2192 | reverse complement strand
CATCTGCGCGATCAGCGTGTCCGTGAGGCTGTGTTGGGGTTCGGTTGAAGCAGATGAAGTCATGGCGCTTCCTGGCATGAAAGAGTGGCAACGAACCCAGGGAAAACCTGGGGCGTCGCCATGCTAGGAAGCGTCGAGCCGGACGCGGTGGTGCTTATGTAAGGCGAGTATTCAACGCAGTTCGCCGCACAGGTCCAGTTCTACCAGGCGGCGCACTGCCTGGGTGTCGAGCCCGGCGCCGAGCAGCGCATTGAGCTTGCCGAATGCCGCTTCGCGGGTCATGCCGCCGCCGGACAACACGCCGACACCGCGCAGGCGGCTACCGGCTTCGTAGACGTCCAGTTCCACACCGCCTTCATGGCATTGGGTGATCGCTACCACCACAATCCCGAGATCCCGCGCGCGCTGCAGGCTGGCGAGGAACGCGGGGTTGTCGCTCGGCCCGGTGCCGCTGCCGAAGCATTCGAGGATCAACGCCTGAATGCCGCTGTCGATCAGCGCGTCCAGCTGCGCCGCATGGATACCCGGCACCAGCGGCAAGACGCCGACATTGGCCAGGGCTTTGGGTTGGCGATAGTCCAGGGCCTGGGGGATGGACTCGGCTCGGGCAACGCCACCCTGACGGTTCAGCGCCGCAAACGGGTTGCGGCCGAAGCTGCGGATTTTCGCGCAGCGAGTCGGAGCGATCATCGCGCCGTGGAAATGCAGGTGCACACCCGGCACCAGGCCCGCGCCCAAAGCCTGCAAGGCACCGCTGACGTTTTCCCAGGCATCGCTGTCGGGCACGCCGGCGGGCAACATGGAGCCGGTGAATACCACCGGCGCCGGAAGGCCCAGCAGCTGGAAGCTCATGGCCGCCGCGCTGTAGGCCAGGGTGTCGGTGCCGTGCAGGATCAGCACGCCATCGCAGCCCTGGTCCACGGCGTCGATCACGGCAATGCGCAGGCGCTGCCAATAGGCGGGGGTCATGTTGGCGCTGTCGATCAGCGGGGCCATTTCCTGGAAACGCCAGGCGGGCAGTGGCTGGTCGGCAAGCTGCTCGCGCATGCGCGCTTCGAAACCGGATGCGGGTGCCAGGCCGTTGGCGCTGGCCTGCATGCCGATGGTGCCGCCGGTGTAGAGCACCATGACGTTGTGGGATGCTGACATTGAAATTCTCCTGAACGAAAAACGCCGCCGGGCCCAGAGCATGCCCAAGGCCGGGCGGCGTGTCATCTATCGACGCTTAGCGTTGCGCTTGAGCGTTCAGTTCAGCCGACGGAGCTGCGTCCGGTTTCACCGGGTTGGCCGGCCAGGCCTTGAGGTCCAGGTCCAGGTCAGCGAACTGGCTGGAGTCGAACACCGGCGTCTTGATGCCTGCCGCGCGCTGGTTGTCGTAGTCGTTCAGGATGCGCATGGCGATCTTGAACAGGAACGCCAGGGCGAACAGGTTGACGAACGCGAGCATGGTCATGGTGATATCGGCGAAGGCAAACACGGTGCTCAGGTTTTCGATCGAGCCCCAGAAAATCAGCGCCAGTACCACGGCGCGATAGGCCATCAGCATCTTGCGGTTGTTGCCGACCAAAAAGCGCAGGTTGCTCTCGCCCAGGTAGTAGTTGTACATGATCGACGTGAACACGAACAACGCCAGGGCCACGGAGATGAACATGCGGCCCCAGTCGCCGACCACGGCTGCCAGTGAGTTCTGGGTCAGGGCAATGCCGTCGCCTTCAAAGCCCGGGGTGTAGAAGCCCGAGAGCAGGATCAGCAGCGCGGTGCAGGTGCAGATCACGAACGTGTCGAGGAACACGCTGAACGCCTGAACCACGCCTTGGGCGATCGGGTGTTCCACGGAAGCCACCGCCGCCACGTTAGGCGCACTGCCCAAACCGGCTTCGTTGGCGAACACGCCGCGCTTCACACCCATGATGATCGCGCTGCCCACCAGGCCACCGAAGGCCTGATCGAGGCCGAAAGCGCTCTTGACGATGGTCGCGAGCATGGCCGGTACGTGGTCGAATTGCAGCACGATCACGTAGAGGGTCACGGCGATGTAGATCAGGGTTTTGACCGGCACCAGCAGGTCGGCAATCGAAGCGATGCGCTTGATTCCGCCGATGAACACCATGCCCAGCAATACCGCCAGGACCAGGCCGGTGTAGGTGGTGTCCAGGCCAAAGGCGCTGTTGAGCGAGTGGGTCACGGCGTGGGCTTGCAGGCCGTTGAAGGCGAAACCGAAGGTCACCAGCAACAGGAACGCGATGACCATACCCAGCCAGCGTTTCTGCAGACCGTGCTGGATGTAGTAGGCCGGGCCGCCACGGAAGGTGCCTTCAGCGTCAGTGCGCTTGTACAGCTGGCCGAGGGAGCACTCGATGAAGCTCGACGACATGCCCACCAACGCGGTGACCCACATCCAGAACACGGCGCCCGGGCCACCCAGGGTCACGGCGATGCCGACACCGGCGATGTTGCCGGCACCCACACGGCCGGCCAGGCTGAGCATCAGCGCCTGGAACGAGCTGAGCTGGTCGGAGCTGTTTTTCAGGCTGTCGCGAAACACCGAAAACATGTGGAAAAAGTGACGCAGTTGAACGAAACGCGAACGGATCGTGAAATAACCGCCGAGCCCGACAATGAGCACGATCAGGACTTTCCCTGATAGGAAGTCGTTGATGACTTCGAGCATGGAGTGTTCCTCGCTGATTTTTTTAATGGCAAACGCAGGACGGTCCGACGCACCGTTTAGCACCAGGCAGTGCACGACGCTTCGACCCCAATCCTTTTGCGGGTGTTGTTATTCATGCGGTTTCGCGCTGTATCAGGGCCTCGTTACCGACGGCCGCACACGCGAAGAGGGGCGGCACTATACCTAGGCAAGCGTGATCCGTCTGCCCGGGCTGATTAAAGGTTTCACCAAAATCTTTCTGGTTGCACCCGTTTACTGTGGGAGCCGGGCTTGCCCGCGATGGCGGTGTGTCAGGCGACAGTGCTGCCAACTGACCCGGCGACATCGCGGGCAAGCCCGGCTCCCACAGGGTTTGCGGTGTTCGGTCGAGCGTGTTTCAGGCAAAAAAAAGGGCCTGAAGAACGAGCCTTCAGGCCCTCAAAAGGTGAGAGGTGTCTAGTCCCTCAACCTGGTGAGCGGTGCAGCAAACATCAGGCCTTCAGCGGGACCAGACGTGGGGCAATCATGTTTTCGGGGCGCAGGATGTCGTCGAGCATGGCGTCGTCGAGCAAGCCTTCTTCGCGCACCAGTTCCAGCACGCCGCGGCCGCTTTCAAGGGCGATACGCGCAATGCGGGTGGCGTTTTCATAGCCGATGTACGGGTTCAGCGCGGTGACCAGGCCGATGGAGTGCTCCACCAACTCGCGGCAGCGGGCTTCGTTGGCGGTGATGCCGACGATGCAGTGCTCGCGCAGCATGTCCATGGCGCGTTGCAGCAGGCGGATCGAGTCGAAGATCTTGAAGGCGATCAGCGGCTCCATCACGTTCAGTTGCAGTTGGCCGCCTTCGGCTGCCATGGTCAGGGCCAAATCGTTGCCGATGACCTGGAACGCAACCTGGTTCACGGCTTCCGGGATCACCGGGTTGACCTTGCCGGGCATGATCGAACTGCCGGGCTGGCGTGCCGGCAGGTTGATCTCGTTGATGCCGGTACGCGGGCCGCTGGACAGCAGGCGCAGGTCGTTGCAGATCTTCGACAGCTTCACCGCGGTGCGCTTGAGCATGCCGGAGAACAGCACGAAGGCGCCCATGTCGGAGGTGGCTTCGATCAGGTCGGCAGCCGGAACCAGCGGCTGGCCGCTGATCAGGGCCAGGCGCTGCACGGCCAGGGCCTGGTAGCGCGGGTCGGCGTTGATGCCGGTACCGATGGCGGTGCCGCCCAGGTTCACTTCGGTCAGCAGTTCCGGCGCCAGGGTTTTCAGGCGGGCCAGGTCTTCACCGAGGGTGGTGGCGAAGGCGCGGAATTCCTGGCCGAGGGTCATCGGCACAGCGTCTTGCAGTTGGGTGCGGCCCATTTTCAGGACGTGGGCGAACTCTTCACCCTTGGCGGCGAACGCCTGAATCAGGCTGTCGAGGCTGGCCAGCAGCGCGTCATGGCCCAGCAGCAGACCCAGGCGGATCGCGGTCGGGTAGGCGTCGTTGGTCGACTGCGCCATGTTCACGTCGTTGTTGGGGTGCAGGTACTGGTATTCGCCCTTGTTGTGGCCCATGGCCTCCAACGCGATGTTGGCGATGACTTCGTTGGCATTCATGTTGGTTGAAGTGCCGGCGCCGCCTTGAATCATGTCCACCACGAACTCTTCGTGGAAGTCGCCGCGGATCAGACGGGCACAAGCTTCGCTGATGGCAGCGTGCTTGGCTTCGCTGAGCTGACCCAGCTCGCGGTTGGCGTCAGCCGCCGCTTGCTTGACCATCGCCAGACCGACCACCAATTTCGGGTAATGCGAAATCGGAACGCCCGAGAGGCGGAAGTTGTTCACCGCTCGCAGGGTCTGGATGCCGTAATACGCTTGGGCAGGTACGTCGAGTACGCCAAGCAGGTCTTTTTCGGTACGGAATGATGCAGCGGAGGACATGACGGAAATCATCTCGATAGGGACCCGGAACAGGCCGGAACGCTGCGAATGCTAGGCTTGTAGAAGTTTTTGGGCCAATGCTGTTAAGCGCTGACCTATGCACAAACGGCATAATGTGGCTGTGACCCGGTTATCATGACGGGCGTGTGTGCCAAAATGGTGCGTACCCGTGGGAGGAAGTGATGAACCTTGAGAGCAAATGGCTGGAAGACTTCAGCGCCCTGGCGGCAACCCGCAGTTTTTCCCAGGCGGCAGAACGGCGGTTTGTGACCCAGCCGGCTTTCAGCCGCCGTATCCGCAGCCTGGAGGCAGCGTTGGGGCTGACGCTGGTCAACCGCTCGCGCACGCCGGTCGAGCTGACGGCGGCGGGGCAGTTGTTTCTGGTCACGGCGCGTACTGTGGTCGAACAGCTCGGTGAAGTGCTGCGCCATTTGCATCATCTGGAAGGCGGGCAGGGCGAGGTCATGCAGGTGGCGGCGGCTCACTCGCTGGCGCTGGGCTTTTTCCCGCGCTGGATCGCGCAATTGCGCAACGAAGGTCTGAACATTGCCACGCGGCTGGTCGCCACCAACGTCGGCGACGCCGTGCACGCCCTGCGCGAAGGCGGTTGCGACCTGATGCTGGCGTTCTACGACCCGGACGCAGCGATGCAGATGGATGCCGAGATTTTCCCCTCGCTGCACCTGGGCAACACCGAAATGCTTCCGGTGTGTGCGGCCGATGCCGAGGGCAAGCCGTTGTTCGACCTGGAGGGCGAGGGCAGTGTGCCGTTGCTGGCCTACAGTGCCGGTGCGTTTCTTGGGCGTTCGGTGCATTTGCTGCTGCGTCAGCGTGCGTTGCGCTTTACCACGGTGTACGAAACCGCCATGGCCGACAGCCTCAAGAGCATGGCTTTGGAGGGGTTGGGCATCGCCTGGGTGCCGCAACTGAGCGTGCGTGCCGAATTGGCGCGCGGCGAATTGGTGGTGTGCGGCGGCCCGCAGTGGCATGTGCCGCTGGAGATTCGCCTGTACCGCTGCGCATTGGTGCGCAAGGCGAATGTGCGGTTGTTGTGGCGCAAGCTGGAAGGTGGGGCTGCACAAAGCGCCTGAAAGCGATGAAGATCAAATGTGGGAGCTGGCTTGCCTGCGATGCAGACACCTCGGTACATCAAGCCGTTTGAGGTGATGCTATCGCAGGCAAGCCAGCTCCCACGGTGACCCAGTTCCCATCGTGAATTCGCAGTGGTTTGGCTGACTCCGAAGTCAATAAAACCGCCACTTTGGCCGGCAAGACAGATGGTCATCCAAGGGGCTGTTTATCTCGATTATTGCGGTATACTGCGCGGCCTTCGGCCGGTCCAACCGGCCATATTTCGTACAACAAGCCACGCTGGATTTCCCGCGTGGCTTGTTGTTTTTTGACGCGCCTGCGGGCGCCCAGAGAGAAGAGGCACGACGATGAGTGCATTGGTTGGCGTGATCATGGGCTCCAAGTCCGATTGGTCCACCCTTAGCCACACCGCCGATATGCTGGAAAAACTCGGCATTCCGTATGAAGTGAAAGTGGTCTCCGCCCACCGCACCCCGGATTTGCTGTTCCAGTATGCCGATGAAGCAGAATCCCGTGGCATCGAGGTGATCATCGCCGGTGCCGGCGGTGCGGCGCACCTGCCAGGCATGTGTGCGGCCAAGACCCACCTGCCGGTGCTCGGCGTGCCGGTGCAGTCGTCAATGCTCTCGGGCGTGGATTCGCTGTTGTCCATCGTGCAGATGCCGGCCGGTATTCCGGTGGCCACCCTGGCAATCGGCAAGGCCGGTGCGATCAACGCAGCGTTGCTGTCCGCCAGCATCCTGGGCGCCAGGCACCCGCAGTTCCACGCGGCGCTGAAAAAATTCCGTGCCGAGCAGACTGACAGCGTGCTGGACAATCCAGACCCACGTATCGCCTGAGGTTGTTGATTGATGAAAATCGGTGTAATCGGTGGCGGCCAACTGGGTCGCATGCTGGCCCTGGCGGGTACGCCGCTGGGCATGAACTTCGCTTTCCTGGACCCCGCGCCGGATGCCTGTGCGGCCGCATTGGGTGAACACCTGCGTGCTGACTACAGCGACCCGGACCACCTGCGCCAACTGGCCGACGAAGTTGACCTGGTGACCTTCGAGTTCGAAAGCGTCCCCGCAGAAACCGTGGCCTTCCTGTCGCAGTTCGTGCCGGTGTACCCAAGCGCTGAAGCGCTGCGCATCGCCCGCGACCGCTGGTTCGAGAAAAGCATGTTCAAGGACCTGGGCATTCCGACCCCGGCCTTCGCCGATATCCAGTCCCAGGCAGACCTGGACGCGGCAGTCGCCAGTATCGGCCTGCCGGCCGTGTTGAAAACCCGCACTCTGGGTTACGACGGCAAGGGCCAGAAAGTCCTGCGCACCGCCGCCGACGTGGTTGGCACGTTCGCCGAACTGGGCAGCGTGGCCTGCCTGCTGGAAGGCTTCGTGCCGTTCACCGGTGAAGTCTCGCTGATCGCCGTGCGTGCCCGTGATGGCGAAACCCGCTTCTACCCGTTGGTGCACAACACCCACGACAGCGGCATCCTCAAGCTGTCGGTGGCCAGCACCGACCACCCGTTGCAAGCGCTGGCCGAAGACTATTCCAGCCGTGTGCTCAAGCAGCTGGATTACGTGGGCGTGATGGCGTTCGAGTTCTTTGAAGTCGACGGCGGCCTCAAGGCCAACGAAATCGCCCCGCGCGTGCACAACTCCGGGCACTGGACCACCGAAGGCGCCGAGTGCAGCCAGTTCGAAAACCACCTGCGGGCGGTAGCGGGCTTGCCGCTGGGCTCCACGGCCAAGGTGGGCGAGAGCGCCATGCTCAACTTCATCGGCACCGTGCCTGCGGTGGAGAAAGTCATCGCCATCGACGACTGCCACCTGCATCACTACGGCAAGGCCTTCAAGGCCGGGCGGAAGGTCGGCCACGCTAACCTGCGCTGCAAGGACCGCGAGACGCTGCAGGCGCAGATCCTCAAGGTTGAAGCGCTGATCGCCGAGCAATAAGCCAAGTCCGACGGGAACCATTCGGTCACCGTCGTCCTCTGATTGCAGGATGCCAAAGCCTGACTAGGCTTTGGCATAGTTCACTTCATTCAGAGGGAAATGCCATGGGTATCATCGGAACCATCTTTATCGGCCTGATCGTCGGTCTGCTCGCGCGTTTCCTCAAGCCAGGCGACGACAGCATGGGCTGGATCATGACCATCCTGCTGGGTATCGCCGGTTCCCTGGTCGCCACTTACGGTGGTCAGGCGCTGGGCATCTACCAGGCGGGCCAGGGCGCAGGCTTTATCGGCGCGCTGATCGGTGCCATCGTGCTGCTGGTGATCTACGGCCTGATCAAAAAGAAATGATCTAAGCGACAAAGCCCTCTGCGCTGCGCAGGCGCAGAGGGCTAGAATGCTCGCCACCTGTACTTGCCGAGCTTCTTCATGCGCCGTCTTCTGTTGACTCTTCTTTTGCTGGGCTCAGGCCTTGCACACGCTGGCGAATTGCCGGAAACCGACTGGCTCGACCTGATGCCGCTTTCCGACCAGAAAGCTCTCGAAGCCATGCCCGAGATCGACCACAACTCCCCTGAAGCCCAAGGCACGTTTACCGCCAAAGGTGGCCTCAAGCAAAGCAAAGGCTTGCCGGCGGTGATGTATTCCACCAAGACCGTAGCCGCCATGAACGGCAAGAACATCCGCATCGGCGGCTACCCCGTGCCGCTGGAAACCGACGCCAAGGGCCGCAGCACATTGTTCTTCCTGGTGCCGTACCCGGGGGCCTGCATCCACGTGCCGCCACCGCCGCCGAACCAATTGGTGCTGGTGCGTTATCCGAAAGGGTTGAAGCTGGATGATATCTACACACCGCTATGGGTAACGGGCACGTTGAAAGTGGAGAAGGTCAACAATGACCTGGCGGACGCAGCGTATGCGCTGGATGCGGGGAAAGTGCGGGTAGTGAAGGAGTCCGATCTCTAACGCCGAGCGCTAATCAATGTGGGAGCTGGCTTGCCTGCGATAGCTGTAGTGAATTCACCATTGCTATCGCAGGCAAGCCAGCTCCCACAGTTTTGATTGGGTTTACAAGGCAGTACCGGTGATGCTCACGCCCAAGGTGTGGCTTTGGCCGGGTGCCAACTCAACAACATCATCCAGCACATTCGCCGTCTCGATGCACAGCATGCCCGTCCAGCCGTCGTCAGCCATGTCGTCAAAGGCCTTGGCGCGTTCGGTCCACGGGTTCCAGATCACGGTGGTCTTCGAACCCTCGGCAGTGAGCTGGATGCGGCGCTGCCAGTCTTTATCGACGATGTTCAGTTGCGCGGGTGTATCGAGGTAAATGCGGTCGGTTTCGGCGGTGAAGTGCAGCGGGCCGGATTGCTGTTTCTCGGCCCAGCCATCGGCGGTATCGATATACGCCAGGCCGTCCAGCCCTTCGACCTGCACGTTGCGCACATCGCTAACGGCGAAATAGGTGTGCAGCGCCTGGCTCAAGGTCACGGTGTCGGCGCCGTGGTTGTGGCTGGTCAAGCGGATGTGCAGTTGGTCGTCCAGCAACAGGCTCAGCTTCAAATCGACTTGATGAGGCCAGTTCGGGAAGCCGCCAGCGGGCACCGGCAACGCCAGATCGATGCGCAGTGCTTCGCCTTCAAGCTCGGTTCCGGTGAATTCCCAGCGTGCGGTACGCACAAAACCATGGGCGCCGGCAGGCTGGTCGCTGTGACGCATCGCCTTGACGCTCTGCGGGTTGCGGTCGAATACGCCAAACCACGGCCAGCACACCGGCACGCCGGTGCGGATGCCTTTGCCTTTTTTGAACACCGCCTCGGGGTTCGGCCAGATCAGCGGCTGCTCGCCGTCGCGCACGTAACTGAAGATATGCGCACCTTGTTGGGCGACCATCAGTTCGGCGCCGTTGTGGCGGATGCGCCAGCAGTCCAGCTCGTCGATTTTCACGGTTTCAACGTGGTGCACAGGCATACAAAGCACTCTTTATGGCAGGCAATGGGGCAATTGACCGTCAAACACCGGCGAGGTTTAACGCGCGCGCGACGGTACCGAACGCGTGCGACCGCTGCCGTCGATGGCGACGAACACAAACACCGCCTCGGTGACCTTGCGCCATTCGCTGGACAGCGGGTCGTCGCTCCACACCTCGACCATCATCTGGATCGAGCTGCGGCCGATTTCCAGGGCCTGGGTATAAAAGGACAGCTGCGCGCCGACGGCCACCGGCACCAGGAACGCCATGCGATCAATCGCCACCGTGGCCACGCGTCCGCCCGCAACCTTGCTGGCCATGGCGGTGCCGGCGAGGTCCATCTGCGCGACCAGCCAGCCGCCGAAGATGTCGCCAAAACCATTGGTTTCACGCGGAAGCGCGGTGATTTGCAGGGCGAGGTCGCCTTGCGGGATAGGATCTTCTTGTTCGAGTTCGATCATGCCGAGGGTGCCTCTGACCCGTAACGCTTCATGGGTATTACAAGTGGATAGCCGTCTTCTGGAAAAACGTTTCAGCACCAACATACACCGCGTGATGCGTTTCTCGTAAGGCGTACTAAAGGGAAACTCTGCCAAACCGGCTGGGCGGCACCCAACGGCGTTTTGGCACAGCAGCCCCTCAAGACAGCGGGTTTGGCGCTTGCAAGGGCCGAGTATATCGGGACGCTGGCGCCGCGACGACCTCCTGCGGCTCATTTGGTCGGCAAATCGCGGCTGTATCGCGGCTTTTTCCGCTAACTGTGCTCATGGCGTGGAATATTTTCCCGCCCACGGGTGTTGTACCCGTCAGTACCGGCCTTAATGAGTAGCCTGCCCATGACCACCGCGCCCCTGACGCGCTCGCTGACCCGCAGCGACTACAAAACCTTGTCGCTGTCCGCCCTGGGCAGTGCCCTGGAGTTCTACGACTTCATCATTTTCGTGTTTTTCGCCGCGGTGGTGGGCAAGCTGTTTTTCCCGCCCGACATGCCCGAATGGATGCGCCTGGTGCAAACCTTCGGCATTTTTGCCGCCGGCTACCTGATTCGCCCATTGGGTGGAATCGTGATGGCGCACTTTGGCGACCTGCTGGGGCGCAAGAAGATGTTCAGCCTGAGCATTTTCCTGATGGCGCTGCCGACCCTGGCCATCGGTTTGCTGCCGACTTATGCACAGGTCGGCCTGCTGGCGCCGGTGTTGCTGCTATTGATGCGCATCATCCAGGGCGCGGCGATTGGTGGTGAAGTGCCGGGCGCGTGGATTTTTGTGGCCGAGCACGTACCGGCCAAACGCATCGGTTATGCCGTGGGCGTGTTGACCGTAGGCCTGAACCTGGGGATTTTGCTCGGTTCATTGGTTGCCACGGGCCTCAACAGCGCCTACACCCCGGAGCAGATCGCCGATTACGCCTGGCGCATTCCGTTTCTGCTGGGCGGCGTGTTCGGGTTGTTGTCGGTGTACCTGCGCCGCTGGCTGCACGAAACGCCGGTGTTTGCCGAGCTGCAACAGCGCAAGGCGCTGGCGGCTGAAGTGCCATTGCGTGCAGTGCTGCGTGAACATCGCGAGTCGATCGTACTGTCGATGTTGCTGACCTGGCTGCTCTCGGCCGGCGTGGTGGTGGTCATCCTGATGACACCGGCCTTGTTGCAGGGCGTGTATCACTTCCCGCCGAAAGTTTCGCTGCAAGCCAACAGCCTGGCCATTCTGGCGCTGAGCGTGGGCGTGGTGGCGGCGGGCTGGTTGTCGGACCGCATCGGCGCCGGGCGCGTGCTGGTGTTTGGCTGCGCGGGCATGGCGCTTTCGTGCTGGGCGCTGTACGCCAGCCTGGCCGGCCATCCTGAATGGTTATTCCCGCTGTATATCCTCACCGGTTTGTTTGTCGGCACCGTGGCCGCGGCGCCCTTTGTGATGGTCAAGGGTTTCCCGGCGGCGGTGCGTTTCAGCGGCTTGTCGTTTTCCTACAACCTGGCCTACGCCGTGCTCGGCGGCCTGAGCCCGGTGTTCGTGTCTTTACTGCTCAAAGAGAGCCCGATGGGCCCGGCTTACTATGTGGCGCTGGTGTGTGTGGTGGGCATGGCCGTTGGCGCGTATCTCTGGAAACGCGGGCGTTAAGCAACGCTGTGCTTTTGCGGGCGATTTGTTATCGTGCCGAACCGACCCCGGCGCTTGCCGGGGTCTCGCGTTCGCCGTCCTGACAATAAGAGAAGCCTTGCCATGTCCTCCGTGCCCGCAAGCAGTGCGCAACCGTCGCGCCCGCTGACCCGCAACGACTACAAAACCCTGTCGCTGTCTGCCTTGGGCGGGGCGCTGGAATTCTACGACTTCATCATTTTCGTGTTTTTCGCCACCGTGGTCGGAAAACTGTTCTTTCCCGTGGACATGCCTGAATGGCTGCGCATGATGCAGACCTTCGGCATCTTCGCCGCCGGCTACCTGGCGCGCCCGCTGGGCGGCATTATCATGGCGCACTTCGGCGACCTGCTGGGCCGCAAGAAAATGTTCACCCTGAGCATCTTCATGATGGCCGTGCCGACCTTGATCATGGGCCTGCTGCCAACTTACGCACAGATCGGCCTGTGGGCGCCGGTCTTGCTGCTGTTGATGCGCATCATCCAGGGCGCGGCGATCGGCGGTGAAGTGCCGGGCGCGTGGGTGTTTGTGTCCGAACACGTACCGCCGCGCCATATCGGTTACGCCTGCGGCACCCTGACCAGCGGCCTCACCGCCGGCATTCTGCTGGGTTCGCTGGTGGCCACCGCCATCAACACCCTTTATAGCCCGGAGCAGGTTTCCGATTACGCTTGGCGCATCCCGTTCCTGCTGGGCGGGGTGTTCGGTTTACTGTCGGTGTACTTGCGTCGCTGGCTGCATGAAACGCCGATCTTCGCCGAGATGCAGCAACGCAAAGCGCTGGCGGCCGAGTTGCCGTTGCGCGCCGTGTTGCGCGACCATCGCGGCGCCATTGTGCTGTCGATGCTGCTGACCTGGCTGCTGTCGGCCGGCGTGGTGGTGGTCATCCTGATGACGCCGACCGTCCTGCAGACCATCTACCACTTCAGCCCGACCGTTTCGCTGCAGGCCAACAGCCTGGCGATCGTCACCCTGAGCCTGGGCTGCATCGCCTCCGGCGCACTGGCTGACCGTTTTGGCGCCGGCCGCGTGCTGGTCATCGGTTGCCTGTTGCTGCTGGCGACGTCGTGGACGCTCTACCACAGCCTGCTTGACCACCCGAGCTGGCTGTTCCCGCTGTACACCCTCACCGGCCTGTTTGTGGGCGTGATCGGCGTGGTGCCTTACGTGATGGTCAAAGCCTTCCCGCCGGTGGTGCGCTTCAGCGGGTTGTCGTTCTCCTACAACGTTGCCTACGCGGTGTTTGGCGGTTTGACGCCGTTGGCGGTGTCGCTGCTGATGAAGGAAAGCCCGATGGGGCCTGCTTATTATGTCGCCGTGCTGTGTGTGATGGGGACGCTGGTGGGCGCCTACCTGTGGAAACGCGCACGCTAAGTGATCGTTCCCACGCTCTGCGTGGGAACGCCGCCTGGGACGCTCCGCGTCCATGAGTAAGAGTGACGCAGAGCGTCACGGGATGCATTCCCACGCAGGAGCGTGGGAACGATCGTTCCTACACAGCGATGTAGGAATGGGCATAGATTACAGAGTATTTCTGAAACACCGCTTCAAGCGCCTCAACCCCCTCGCAAGCCCCGGTTTTATTGACTTTCCCCCTTCCTGTCAGGTTTTTCACAAATACTGGCCTTTCATCTAATTGTCACATTCCAGACATAGAGTGTTCACACGGCCTACCGATACTTGGCCCCGATCCAACTATCCCTATCTGCTAGGAGCAAGGCATGAAACTGAAGCGTTTGATGGCGGCAATGACGTTTGTCGCTGCTGGCGTTGCGACCGCCCACGCGGTGGCCGCTGGTGTTGACCCGGCTATTCCGGCTTACGCCAAGACCACCGGTGTATCGGGCAACCTGTCCAGCGTTGGTTCCGACACCCTGGCTAACCTGATGACCCTGTGGGCTGAGTCCTACAAAAAGGAATACCCGAACGTCAACATCCAGATTCAGGCTGCCGGCTCCGCCACTGCACCTCCTGCGCTGACTGAAGGCACCTCCAACCTGGGCCCGATGAGCCGCAAGATGAAGGACACCGAACTGGCTGCCTTCGAGCAGAAGTACGGCTACAAGCCAACCGCAATCCCGGTTGCCGTGGACGCCCTGGCTGTCTTCGTACACAAAGACAACCCGATCCAGCACCTGACCATGGAACAAGTCGACGCGATTTTCTCCTCGACGCGTCTGTGCGGCGCCAAAGCCGACGTGAAAACCTGGGGTGATCTGGGCGTGACCGGCGACCTGGCCAACAAGCCGGTTCAGCTGTTCGGTCGTAACTCGGTATCCGGCACCTACGGCTACTTCAAAGAAGAAGCCCTGTGCAAAGGCGACTACAAAGCCAACGTGAACGAACAACCCGGCTCGGCTTCGGTTGTGCAGTCGATCAGCTCCTCGCTGAACGGCATCGGTTACTCGGGCATCGGCTACAAAACGGCCAGCGTGAAGACCGTTGCTCTGGCTAAAAAGGGCAGCACTGACTTCATCGAAGACAGCGAAGAGAACGCCCTGAACGGCAAGTACCCACTGTCGCGCTTCCTGTACGTGTACGTGAACAAAGCCCCGAACAAGCCTCTGGCCCCGCTGGAAGCCGAGTTCGTGAAACTGGTTCTGTCCAAACAGGGCCAGGAAGTTGTCGTCAAGGACGGCTACATCCCGCTGCCAGCCAAAGTTGCCGCCAAGGCACTGGCTGACCTGGGTCTGAAAGAAGGCAACTAAGCCTGCGATACCTGGTGTAGATGCATGCTTTTCGGTGGGAGCGGGCTTGCCCGCGATGCTGGCGACACGGTGTAGAACTGAAACCGTATTGATGCCATCGCGGGCAAGCCCGCTCCCACACTAGCCGTCTACACCTCCTAATTTTTAGTCCGCTGCCAGCTCTGCTACGCGGCGGCTTTGTTGCGTCACTGCATTGTCATCTTTCTGTCATACAGGATCGCTAGGGTGTGCGCATGAATGATCTGGCCAATTCCACCATGACGACGTCTTCTCCTCCCAAGCGCATTGATTTCAATACGCCTGAGCTGCAACGCAAGCGCCGAATCCGCGCGCTCAAAGATCGCCTGACCCGTTGGTACGTGCTGGTCGGCGGCCTCGCCGTCCTCGGCGCCATCACGTTGATCTTCTTCTTCCTGGCTTATGTTGTTGCGCCACTGTTTCAGGGTGCATCCCTGACCAGGCAAGAGGCCCTGAGCCCCGCGTGGATCCAGGACGCCGGCAAGCCGTTGATGATCTCCCTCGAAGAACAGAACCAGGTCGCCATGCGGGTTTCCGACAAGGGCCAGGCACTGTTCTTTAATGTGGATACCGGCGCCGAGCTCAAGCGTGTCGACCTGCCGCTTCCGGCCGGTGCAAGCGTTGCTTCCATTGGTGAAGACCAGCCGGGCAGCCCGCTGGTGATTCTTGGGTTGTCGAATGGCCAGTCCCTGGTGTTCCGCCACACCTATAAGGTGTCGTACCCGGACGGCAAGAAAACCATTACCCCTGCCGTGGAATACCCTTACGGCGAAACCCCGATCGTGCTGGATGACGCCGGTCGCCCGCTGGAACACGTCGCCCTCAACGCCACCGACTCCTCGCTGGTGGTAGCGGGTTCTGCCGGTTCGCACTTGAACGTGCTGAGCCTGAGCCGCGAAGAAAACATGATGACCGGCGAAGTCACCAGCGAGCAGAAGCGTATCGAGCTGCCGCAAATGACCGAGCCGGTGAAGGCGATCTTCATCGACCCGCGCCAACAGTGGCTCTACGTGATCAACGGCCGCGCTCTTGCGGACGTGTTCAGCCTGCGTGACAAGAGCCTCAACGGTCGCTACAAACTGCTTGAAGACGGCGCTTCCGAAATCACCGCCAGCACCCAACTGGTGGGCGGTATCTCGCTGATCGTCGGTAACTCCAAAGGTGGTTTGGCCCAGTGGTTCATGGCTCGCGACCCGGATGGCGAGCAGCGTCTGAAGCAAATCCGCACCTTTCAGATGGGCACCACGCCAATCGTTGAGATCACCGCTGAAGAACGTCGCAAAGGCTTCACCGCCCTCGACGCCTCCGGCAAGTTCGGCGTGTTCCACAGCACCGCGCACCGTACTTTGCTGGTTGACCCGGTGGTCGATGGCCAGGGCATTTTCGGCATGTCGCCACGGGCCAACCGCGTGATCGTGGAAGCCGGCGGCAAGCTGCAACCGCTGGAGCTGGACAACCCGCACCCGGAAGTGTCGTGGAGCGCGTTGTGGAGCAAGGTCTGGTACGAAAACTACGACGAGCCTAAATACGTCTGGCAGTCGACTGCGGCCAACACCGACTTCGAACCCAAAATGAGCCTGGCCCCGCTGACCTTCGGCACCTTGAAGGCCGCGTTCTACGCCATGCTGCTGGCTGCACCGCTGGCGGTTGCCGCTGCGATCTACACCGCTTACTTCATGGCCCCAAGCCTGCGCCGCAAGGTCAAGCCGGTGATCGAATTGATGGAAGCAATGCCGACGGTGATCCTCGGCTTCTTCGCCGGCCTGTTCCTCGCGCCGTATGTGGAAGGGCATCTGCCGGGGATTTTCAGCCTGTTGATGTTGTTGCCGATTGGCATCCTGGTGGCCGGTTTCATCTTCAGCCGCTTGCCTGAGTCCCTGCGCCTGCGGGTTCCCGATGGCTGGGAAAGCGCGATCCTGATCCCGGTGATCCTGTTTGTGGGCTGGCTCTCGCTGTACATGAGCCCGTACCTGGAAACCTGGTTCTTCGGCGGCGACATGCGCATGTGGATCTCCCACGACCTGGGCATCACCTACGACCAGCGCAACGCACTGGTGGTCGGCCTGGCCATGGGTTTTGCGGTGATCCCGAACATCTACTCCATCGCTGAAGACGCCGTGTTCAGCGTGCCACGCGGCCTGACCCTGGGCTCGCTGGCCCTGGGCGCCACCCCATGGCAGACCATGACGCGTGTGGTGATCCTGACCGCCAGCCCGGGCATTTTCTCGGCGCTGATGATCGGCATGGGCCGCGCCGTCGGCGAGACCATGATCGTGCTGATGGCCACCGGTAACACCCCGGTGATGGAGATGAACCTGTTCGAAGGCCTGCGCACCCTGGCGGCCAACGTGGCGGTCGAGATGCCGGAGTCGGAAGTGGGCGGCAGTCACTACCGCGTGCTGTTCCTCTCGGCGCTGGTGCTGCTGTTGTTCACCTTCATCATGAACACCCTCGCCGAGCTGATCCGTCAGCGTCTGCGCAAGAAATACTCGTCGCTTTAAGAAAGGTAGAAGTCTGTGAAACAGAACTCCCTGAATGGATGGTTCAAGAGCGGCGCCCCCGGCGTCTGGATCAGTGGTGGCGCGGTGTCCATCGCGGTCATCATGACCATTGGTTTGCTGGCGGTGATTGCCGTGCGTGGCCTGGGCCACTTCTGGCCGGCCGACCTGATCCAGGCCAACTACAGCGTGCCTGGCCAGGAAAACCATATCGTCATCGGCGAAGTGGTGCAGAAGGAAGAAGTGCCGCGCGAGCGCCTGAAAAGCGCTGGCCTGCCCGTACCGGACCAAGGCCCGGAATTCATGACCCGCGAGCTGATCAAGGTCGGCAACCGTGACTTGAATGGCAACGACTTCACCTGGATCGTCGGCGAATGGTTGAAGGACCAGACCAAACCGGTCGAGCTGATGGCGATCGAGCGTCGTGAGTGGGGCAATTTCTACGGCACCCTGGTCAACGTCAAGCAGGATGGCAAGGTCATCGCCGAAGGCGAAGCCGCGTGGCCGGAGCTGCAGGCGCGTGTCGACCGCGTGAACAAACTGGCGGCCCAGCTCAAGAGCCTGGAAAAAACCGACATCGGTGCGATCAACGCCGGGTTGGAGCGCATTCGTTTGCACGGCCGCAAGCTGGAGCTCGAAGGCAAGCTTGATGCCGCCGCCCAGGCTGACATGGATGCCGACCGCGCCGAGCTGAATGCCCGCTACCAGGACATCGAAGCGCGCCTGGCGGACCTGCACACCCAGTTCAACCGCGATGCGCTGACAGCCCGCGACGGCAACGGCAAGGAAGTGGAAATCGGCATCGGCAAAGTGGTGCACGCTTACCAGCCGAACGCCATGGGCACGATGACCAAGATCGGTTTCTACTTCAGCAAGGTCTGGGAATTCCTCAGCGATGACCCGCGGGAAGCCAACACCGAAGGCGGGATTTTCCCGGCCATCTTCGGCACCGTGATGATGACCCTGATCATGGCGATGATCGTGACCCCGTTCGGCGTGCTGGCGGCGGTGTACCTGCGTGAATACGCCAAGCAGAACACCCTGACCCGTGTGATCCGTATTGCCGTGAACAACCTGGCGGGCGTGCCGGCCATCGTTTATGGCGTGTTTGGCCTGGGCTTCTTCGTGTATGTATTGGGTGGCTCGGTTGACCGTCTGTTCTTCGCCGAAGCCCTGCCGGCTCCGACCTTCGGTACGCCGGGCCTGCTGTGGGCCTCGTTGACCCTGGCGCTGCTGGCGGTGCCGGTGGTGATCGTGGCGACCGAAGAAGGCCTGGCGCGGATTCCTCGCACCGTGCGTGAAGGTTCCCTGGCACTCGGCGCGACCAAGGCGGAAACGCTGTGGAAGATCGTGCTGCCGATGGCCAGCCCGGCGATGATGACCGGCATGATCCTCGCCGTGGCCCGCGCCGCCGGCGAAGTGGCACCGCTGATGCTGGTGGGTGTGGTGAAACTGGCGCCGTCGCTGCCGCTGGATGGTAACTACCCGTACCTGCACCTGGACCAGAAGATCATGCACCTGGGCTTCCATATTTATGACGTCGGCTTCCAGAGCCCGAACGTTGAAGCCGCACGGCCACTGGTGTACGCCACCGCCTTGCTGCTGGTGCTGGTGATTGCCACGCTCAACCTGTCGGCGGTGTGGATTCGTAACCACCTGCGCGAGAAATACAAAGCGTTGGACAGTTAATGCGATTCCCTGTGGGAGCTGGCTTCTGTGGGAGCTGGCTTGCCTGCGATAGCTTCACCTCGGTGCGACTGAAAAACCGAGGCGCCTGTATCGCGGGCAAGC
Source organism: Pseudomonas tolaasii NCPPB 2192 (assembly GCF_002813445.1). NCBI lineage: Bacteria > Pseudomonadati > Pseudomonadota > Gammaproteobacteria > Pseudomonadales > Pseudomonadaceae > Pseudomonas > Pseudomonas tolaasii. The sequence continues at coordinate 1,339,852 of NZ_PHHD01000001.1, read as the reverse complement.
CCGGCTCCCACAGAAGCCAGCTCCCACAAGGGCCGGCACAAGGCACAGATTTTTGAGTAGACCGCCCCGGCGGTTCAACGAAACGAATTGGTAGCACAGGGAGCATCCCATGCAACACGAAACCCATTCCCACGGCATCAACATGTCGGCCCTGGGTCGCGACAAGCAGAGCCTGAGCCTGGCCCAGGAAACCGTGGCCATCGAAGTGCCGGGCCTGAGCCTGTACTACGGTGAAAAGCAGGCGCTGTTCGACGTCAGCATGAACATTCCCAAGCAGCGCGTGACCGCCTTTATCGGCCCGTCCGGCTGCGGCAAGTCCACGCTGCTGCGTACCTTCAACCGCATGAACGACCTGGTGGACGGCTGCCGCGTCGAAGGCGCGATCAACCTCTACGGCAGCAACATCTACCGCAAGGGCGAAGACGTGGCCGAGCTGCGTCGCCGTGTGGGCATGGTGTTCCAGAAGCCAAACCCGTTCCCCAAGACCATCTACGAAAACGTGGTCTACGGCCTGCGCATCCAGGGCATCAACAAAAAGCGCATCCTCGACGAAGCCGTTGAGTGGGCGTTGAAAGGCGCAGCGCTGTGGGACGAGGTCAAGGACCGCCTGCACGATTCGGCGCTCGGCCTGTCCGGCGGCCAGCAGCAGCGTCTGGTGATCGCGCGGACCATCGCCGTGGAGCCGGAAGTGTTGCTGCTCGACGAACCGTGCTCGGCACTCGACCCGATCTCGACGCTGAAGGTCGAAGAGCTGATCTACGAGCTCAAATCCAAGTTCACCATCGTTATCGTGACCCACAACATGCAACAGGCGGCGCGGGTTTCCGACTACACCGCGTTCATGTACATGGGCAAACTGGTTGAGTTCGGGGACACCGACACCCTGTTCACCAACCCGGCCAAAAAACAGACCGAAGACTACATTACCGGTCGTTACGGCTAGTCCTCGGTGGTTCTGATTGCACTGAATGCTGCGCGTTGCGCACCTTACCGGACGCTCCAAGGACACCCACATGATCAGCAAAGAAGGCCTTACCCATCATATCTCCGCGCAGTTCAACGCCGAGCTTGAGGAAGTGCGCAGCCACCTCCTGGCGATGGGCGGGCTGGTGGAGAAGCAAGTCAACGACGCCGTCACCGCGCTGATCGAGGCCGACTCGGGCCTGGCCCAGCAAGTGCGCGAGATCGATGACCAGATCAATCAGATGGAACGCAACATCGACGAAGAATGCCTGCGCATTCTGGCCCGTCGCCAGCCGGCGGCGTCCGACCTGCGTTTGATCATCAGCATCTCCAAGTCGGTGATCGACCTGGAGCGCATCGGCGACGAAGCCACCAAGATCGCCCGCCGCGCCATCCAGCTGTGCGAAGAAGGCGAAGCGCCGCGCGGTTACGTGGAAGTGCGCCACATCGGCGACCAGGTGCGCAACATGGTGCGCGACGCGCTGGACGCCTTTGCCCGCTTCGACGCGGAACTGGCGCTCTCCGTGGCCCAGTACGACAAGACCATCGACCGCGAATACAAAACTGCGCTGCGCGAGTTGGCCACCTACATGATGGAAGACCCGCGCTCTATCTCGCGGGTCTTGAACATCATCTGGGTGCTGCGTTCGCTGGAGCGTATTGGCGACCACGCGCGCAATATCTCCGAGCTGGTCATCTACCTGGTGCGCGGCACCGATGTGCGGCACATGGGCCTCAAGCGCATGAAGGCCGAAGTTGAAGGCACCGCCGACCAAATCCCTAATGTTCCGGGCGAAACTGACGATAAGTAAGGTTGCCCGAGAACTTAACGCCCGGCCTTTGGCCGGGCGTTTTCGTTTGTGGCTTCCGAATTTTTTTGCACAGCAGGCGATATAAAGTCCTTCTGTGATCCGCGAGTTTTGGCAAACTGCCATCAGTCAGGCGTTTGCGTGCCGAAGTTTTTATAGGATGAAGGGTCGATGAGTAAAGTCAGTGTATTGGTGGTGGATGACGCCTCGTTTATCCGCGACCTGGTGAAGAAGTGCCTGCGCAATTACTTCCCGGGGATCAAGATTGAAGACGCGGTGAACGGCAAAAAGGCGCAATCCATCCTCATGCGCGAGACCTTCGACCTGGTGCTGTGTGACTGGGAAATGCCCGAAATGTCCGGGCTTGAACTGCTGACCTGGTGCCGCGAGCAATCGCACCTCAAGGCCATGCCCTTCATCATGGTGACCAGCCGTGGCGACAAGGAAAACGTGGTGCAGGCCATCCAGGCCGGCGTTTCCGGCTACGTCAGCAAGCCATTCACCAACGAGCAGTTGCTGAACAAGGTCAAGCAGGCCTTGCACAAGATCGGCCGCCTCGATGCCTTGATCGCCAGCGCGCCGACCAAGATGAACTCGGCCTTCGGCAACGATTCCCTGAACGCCCTGACCGGCGGCAAACCGGAGGCTACCCGCCCGGCGCCGGTAGCGGCCCCCAGCAAAGGCCTGCTCAGCAGCCCGCCGGTACAAGCGCCTGCCGCCGCCTCGCCGGCAAGTGGCCGTGGCCAGGGCCAACTGCGCCTGTCCAGCGGCAACCAGCAATGCGTGATCAAGGCGCTGAGCATCAAGGAAGCGCTGCTGGTGGTGCGTCGCGGTGAAGTGCTGCCTCAGGTCCTGGAAAGCGCCGTGCTTGACTTGGAGCAAGGCGACAACGCCGAAGTGGCGCGCCTCAATGGCTACCTGCACGCCATCGTCGCCTATGAGCCCAAGCCCGACAGCGACTGGCTGCAACTGACCTTCCGGTTTATTGACCAGGACGCGCAGAAACTCGACTACATCTCCCGCCTGATCGCACGCGGCACGGCGCAGAAGCACTTCGTGCCGGGGGCGTAACTTTCAGGATGGCAGTGACCCATGTGGGAGCGGGCTTGCCCGCGATCGCGGTGTATCAGTCACCGAGGATGTTGGCTGACACATTGCAATCGCGGGCAAGCCCGCTCCCACAGTTTGATCTTCATTGACTGGCTGAGATCAGTCCAGCAACAGCACCTTGGCCAGCACGATTTTCGGCCCTTTCATCTTTTTGATGATGATGCGCAGGCCTTCGACTTCCAGCACTTCTTCCTCTTCCGGCACCCGCTTGAGGGTGTCGTAGATCAGGCCGGCCAGGGTTTCGGCTTCGATGTGGTCCAGGTCCACACCCAGCAGGCGCTCGACCTTGAACAGCGGCGTGTCACCGCGTACCAGCAACTTGCCCGGCTGGTAGGCGAGAATGCCGCGCTCGGCCTTGCGGTGTTCGTCCTGGATGTCGCCCACCAGCACTTCCAGCACGTCTTCCATGGTCAGGTAGCCGATGACCTTGCCGTCGGCTTCCTCCACCAGGGCGAAGTGCGCGCCGCCTTTGCGGAACTGCTCCAGCAGCTGCGACAACGGCATGTGCCGCGACACACGCTCCAGCGGGCGTGTCAGCTCGGCCAGGTTGAACGACTCGGGAATGTGGTCCAGCGCCGCCAGTTCCAGCAGCAGGTCCTTGATGTGCAGCAGACCCACGAATTCATTGCGGTCGGCGTCATACACCGGGTAGCGGCTGAATTTGTGGCGACGGAACAGCGCGAGGATTTCCTTGAGCGGCGCGTTGAAGTCCAGGGTGACCAGGTCTTCCCGGGAATTGGCCCAGTCCACCACTTCCAGCTCGCCCATTTCCACGGCGGAAGCCAATACGCGCATGCCTTGATCGCTCGGGTCCTGGCCACGGCTGGAGTGCAGGATCAGCTTGAGTTCTTCGCGGCTGTAATGATGTTCGTGGTGCGGGCCGGGCTCGCCTTGCCCGGCGATGCGCAGGATGGTGTTGGCGCTGGCGTTGAGCAGGTAAATCGCCGGGTACATGGCCCAGTAGAACAGGTACAGCGGCACGGCGGTCCACAGCGAAAGCAGCTCGGGCTTGCGAATCGCCCAGGACTTGGGTGCCAGTTCGCCGACCACAATGTGCAGGTAGGAAATCACGAAGAAAGCGGCGAAAAACGACACGCCCTTGATCACTTCCGGCGATTGCACGCCTACGGCGCCGAGCAGCGGCTCAAGAATGTGTGCAAACGCCGGTTCACCGACCCAGCCCAGGCCGAGGGAGGCGAGGGTGATACCCAGCTGGCAGGCCGACAGGTAGGCGTCGAGCTGGCTGTGTACGGTGCGCAGGATCTGCCCGCGCCAGCCGTTCTTGTGGGCGATGGCCTCAACCCGGGTGGCGCGCAGTTTGACCATGGCGAATTCGGCCGCAACGAAGAAACCGTTGAGCAATACCAGGATCAGTGCAAAAAGAATCATGCCGAAGTCGGCGAAGAGTGTAGCGAGGGTGATACCAGGGGAAGGGTCCATGATGGGGTTTTGCAGGTTCCGTGTGTTCAATAAGGGGTGACATAAGGGCCTGAAAGGCAGGCGCAAGTCGGCCAATGTAGCGGCTGGCGGGGCGCTTGCCTAGTGCCCGCTGCCGGGTGGGGCCTGGAAACGCATTCCTCCAACCAAGCCAGCTCCCACACTGAGTTCAACGCTGATGCAGGTTATTCATCATTCCCGAGCATCCGCGAACGGGTCACCTGAGCCGGCGGGAAATGACAGGTAAACGTACTGCCATGCCCCAGCACGCTGCTGATCTCCAGGCGCGCGCGATGGCGCAGCAATACATGTTTGACGATTGCCAAACCCAGCCCGGTGCCGCCGGTGTTGGAGTTGCGGCTGGAATCGACACGGTAGAAACGCTCGGTCAGGCGCGGCAGGTGCTTGGCGTCGATACCGATACCGGAGTCCTGCACGCTCAGGTGTGCGCCATGTTCGTCGGCCCACCAGCGAATACGGATATTGCCCTTGTCCTGGGTGTACTTCACGGCGTTGAACACCAGGTTGGAAAACGCACTGCGCAACTCGCCCTCGCTGCCTTTGAGCAGTATTTGCGGGTCGGCTTCCAGTGTGATCTGCTGCCCGCGCTGCCCGGAGAGGGCCTGGGCGTCGTTCTTGATGGTCTGCAGCAGGCTCTGCACGGCCACCGGGTGGTTGTCCGACGGGTAATCCGTGGCTTCCAGCTTGGCCAGCAACAGCAGGTCGTTGAGCAGGGTCTGCATGCGCGAGCCTTGCTGCTGCATCTGCTGCAGGGCACGGCTCCAGCGCGGGTTGATCTCGTCGACGTTGTCCAGCAGCGTTTCCAGGTAACCGCAGATCACCGTCAACGGCGTGCGCAGTTCGTGGGAGACGTTGGCGACGAAGTCTTTGCGCATCTGTTCCAACTGGTGGATGCGGGTGACATCGCGCACCAGCATGAGGTGTTCGTTGTTGCCGTAGCGCGTCAGGTACAGCTGGATGCGCACGCGGTCGTTGGTGGGCGAGGGGATTTCCAGGGCTTCTTCGTAGTTCTCCTGTTCGAAGTACTCCTTGAAGCGCGGATGGCGCACCAGGTTGGTCACTGGTTGGCCGCTGTCCTGGGGTGTCTTGAGGCCCAGCAGGGTCTCGGCGGCGCGGTTCCACCATTCCAGGTTGCCGTCGCTGTCGAGCATGATCACCGCGTCCTTGAGCGCGGCAGTGGACTCCTGCACCCGGTCGATCACCGCTTGCAGGCGCCCGCGCACGCGTTGGTCGCGGCGTTGCAGGTGGTAGATGCTGTCGAACACCTCACCCCACAGGCCGTAGCCGTCGGGTGGCGCTTCGTCGGGTTTGTGCTGGCGCAGCCATTCATGCAGGCGCAGCAGCTGTTTGAGGGTCCAGCCCAGGTACAGGCCGATGCCCACGGCCAGGGCCCAGCCATATTGGCCACTGACCAGGCCCACCAACAGGCAGCCGGTGATCAACAGAAGCATGTGGCGGATCAGGGTGCCATGCCAGTTTTGATTCACTTGAACATGCGTCCTTGTCAGCTTTTAAGTCAGGGTCTTGAGTCGGGCGCTTGAGTCAGAACCGCTCTGGCTCAGCCCTTTGTGGAAAATCGGTAACCGGTACCGCGCACGGTTTGTACCAGATTCTCGTAGGCATCGCCCAAGGCTTTTCGCAGACGGCGGATATGCACGTCCACCGTACGCTCTTCCACATACACGTTGCCGCCCCAGACCTGGTCGAGCAGCTGGCCGCGGGTGTAGGCGCGTTCCTGGTGGGTCATGAAAAACTGCAGCAGGCGGTATTCGGTCGGGCCCATCTCGGCCGGTTTACCATCGATGGTCACGCGGTGGCTGATCGGGTCCAGGATCAGGCCGTCGACTTCGATCGGCGCTTCGCCATCGGTCGGGCCGGCGCGGCGCAGCACGGCCTTCAGGCGCGCGACCAGCTCGCGTGGGGAAAATGGTTTGGTGATGTAGTCGTCGGCGCCCACTTCCAGGCCCTGGATCTTGTTGTCCTCTTCGCCCTTGGCGGTGAGCATGATGATCGGGATGTCCCCGGTCAGCTCGTCGCGCTTGAGGCGGCGGGCCAGCTCGATGCCGGAGGTGCCGGGCAGCATCCAGTCCAGCAGGATCAGGTCCGGCTTGCGGTCGACGATAATGGCATGGGCCTGCTGGGAGTTCTCCGCCTCCAGGCAGTCATAGCCGGCCATTTCCAACGCAACGGCGATCATTTCGCGAATGGGCGCTTCGTCGTCAACGATCAGAATGCTCCTGCCAACCATGCCTGAATCCTCTTGTCATTTAACTGTCTTGCGCCGCATTAGATAACGGAATTATTGCAGTCGTGTGACAGTAATTTAGCCGCTCAGGCAAATAACGGCACTCTGGACTACCCTTTGGGTCCGAATCCTGACAACCACAAAAGGAAGGTTCTGATGACTTACCGCACGATTTCCTGGAAAGCCCTGCTGGTCACGGCCGCGTTGACGCTGCCGACGCTGGCGTTTGCTGCAGAACCGGCGATGACCAAAGACGGGTTGTTGGTGGACCACAAAGGGTTGACCCTCTACACCTTCGACAAAGACGCCGACGGCAAGTCCGTGTGCAAGGACCAGTGCGCGACCAACTGGCCGCCGCTTAAAGCTGAATCTACCGATACGAAGGTGGGCGACTGGACGGTGATCACCCGCGATGACAACACCAGCCAGTGGGCCTACAAAGGCAAGCCGGTGTACACCTACAAGGATGACCACAAGGCCGGTGACAAGACCGGTGATGGCAAGGGCGGGGCGTGGCACGTCATCAAGCCCTGAACCTGTGGTGCTGCTGAAATCATCGCGGGCAAGCCCGCTCCCACAGGAGTACGCGTTCCAACTGTGGGAGCGGGCTTGCCCGCGATGGCGTCGGAGAAATCACCGTAAGGCGTAATCCGCCACAATCCCCACAAAAATCGCCAACCCGGCCCAATGGTTATGCAGGAACGCCTTGAAGCACTTCATGCGGTCCTTGTCGCGGGTGTACCAGAACTCCCAGGCAAAACAGCCTGCCGCCGCCAGCAAGCCCAGGTGAAACCAGCCGCCCAGCTCGAACCGCAGGCCTGCCAGCAGCAGGCATACCAGCGCCAGGCTTTGCAGGGTGAGGATGATCACGCGGTCGGCATCGCCGAACAGGATCGCGGTGGATTTCACGCCGATCTTCAAGTCGTCGTCCCGGTCCGTCATCGCGTAATAGGTGTCGTAACCCACCGTCCACAACAGATTGGCGATGTAGAGCAGCCATGCGGTGGCGGGCAGGTGGCCGGTTTCGGCAGTGAACGCCATCGGCATCCCCCAGGAAAACGCCGCGCCCAGCACCACCTGCGGGTAATAGGTGTAGCGCTTCATGAACGGGTAGCTCGCCGCCAGCGCGAGGCCGCCGAGAGACAGCAGGATGGTGCTGGCGTTGGTCAGCAGCACCAGCAGGAAGCTGATCCCCATCAGCACCGCAAAAAACACCAGCGCTTCCCTGGAGCTGATTTTGCCGCTCACCAGCGGGCGTTGTTCGGTGCGTTTTACGTGGCCGTCGACCTTGCGGTCGGCCCAGTCGTTGATCACGCAACCACCGGCGCGGGTCAGCACCACGCCCAGCACGAAAATCACGATATTGGTAAACGACGGCGAGCCCTTGCCGGCAATCCACAGTGCCCACAGGGTCGGCCACAACAGCAGGTAAATGCCGATGGGCTTGTCCATGCGGGTCAACTGAATGAAATCCCAGGCCCTGGGGTTCAGACGGTTCAGGGATTTGAGCAGACGTTGATACATCAGCAATTCTCCGGGTGGTCGTGCAGCGCGTGCCAGAAGCCGGGCAGGAATATTTCTGCCACCAGCACGCTCAGCGGGCCGCGGTCGAAACGCGAGCGACGGCCCCAGAGGCCGTCAACCTGGTCAGCTGTGGGCAGCCATTGGCGTGGGTAATGGCACACTTCGATTGCCTGGCGGGTGAAGGCCTCATCGCAGAACAACAATTCGCCGAGGGACCGGCTGCCGAGTTCGTCCATGTGCAAACCGTCGCCTTGAAGCGCGCTGCGCGCCGCCACACTGCGCGCAAATACCCATGGCTGGCCGTGCCCGCGCAAATACACCTCACGCACCCAGCCGACCGTGGCCGGGGCCAGGTTCAGCGCGGCGCATTCGTCATCGCGCAACGGTTGCCAGCCTTCGAACAGCGGCGTCACGCTGAAGCCGTCGTGGGACAGCCACGTCAGCCGGCGCGTCAGCGAGTCTTCATTGAACAGCCAATTGACGGTCAAAGGCGCAGGCAATGGGCTTAGAAGGCTCTGGGTCAGCCATTGGCAAGCATCGGGAAGGGCGTTTGAGTGCGGCACAGTGAGTCAATATTGGCAGCAAAAGAGGCGGCGAGCTTACCATGGTGCCCTGCACTTTTGCCGGGGCGAACCGGCCCCATGCGTCGATCTTGCTTGCATCTGGCGGCCCCGATCAGTACAAAACGCCCTGAGCCGCGCGGCAACGTTGGTCTATCGACCGTCGGCCAAGATGCCTGGACCCTGAGGAAGCAAGTAATGAAGAAGTGGCAATGTGTAGTCTGCGGCCTGATCTATGACGAAAAAGACGGCTGGCCGGATGACGGAATTCTGCCTGGCACCCGTTGGGAAGACGTCCCGGAAGACTGGCTGTGCCCGGATTGCGGCGTGGGCAAAATGGATTTCGAAATGATCGAAATCGGCTGATCCGAATTTTAAGAAATGGTTAACAAGGAGAAAGGAATGAACGCACCTGTCGTGATCATCGGCACAGGGCTGGCCGGTTACAACGTGGCCCGGGAGTTTCGCAAGCTCGACAGCGAGACCCCACTGCTGCTGATCACCACGGATGACGGGCGCTCCTACTCCAAACCCGTGCTCTCCACCGGCTTTGGCAAGAACAAGGAAGCCGATGGCCTGAGCATGGCCGAACCTGGTGCCATGGCCGAGCAACTCAAGGCCGAAGTACGCACCCACACCCGCGTCAGCGGTATTGACCCGGGCCACAAGCGGCTGTGGATCGGCGAGGAAGCGGTGGTTTATCGCGACCTGATCCTGGCCTGGGGTGCAGAAACCGTGCGTGTGCCGGTTGAAGGGGACGGGGCTGACCTGATTTTCCCGATCAATGACCTCGAAGACTACGCCCGCTTTCGGGCCGCCGCCGTCGGCAAACGCCGCGTGCTGCTGCTCGGTGCCGGCCTGATTGGCTGTGAATTTGCCAACGACCTGATCCTCGGCGGCTATGAAATCGACTTGGTGGCGCCGTGCGAGCAAGTCATGCCGACCCTGCTGCATCCGGCGGCGGCCGCTGCCGTGAAAACCGGGCTGGAAGGCCTTGGTGCACGTTTCCATCTGGGGCCGGTGCTCAACCGTCTGCAGCGCACGGCTGACGGCCTGGAAGCGCATTTGTCTGATGGCGAAGTGATCCGCTGCGATCTGGTGGTCTCGGCCATCGGCCTGCGCCCGCGGGTGGACCTGGCCGCCGCAGCCGGTCTGCAAATCAACCGTGGAATCATGGTGGACCGCCACCTCAAGACTTCCCACGCCAATATCTACGCCCTCGGCGACTGCGCCGAGGTCGACGGCCTGAACCTTTTGTACGTGATGCCGTTGATGAGCTGCGCCCGCGCATTGGCGCAGACCCTGGCCGGCAACGCCACGGCCGTCAGCTACGGCCCGATGCCGATCACCGTGAAAACCCCGGTGTGCCCGCTGGTGGTGTCACCGCCGCCGCGCGGCACCGAAGGCGTGTGGAGCATCGAAGGGCAGGGCGCCGACATCAAGGCCTTGTGCCGCGACGCCAGCGGCCGCCTGCTGGGCTATGCACTGACCGGCAGCGCTGTCATGGAAAAACTGGCCCTGAACAAAGAACTTCCGCCTTTGCTGGCGTAAATACCGGTCGTTCTGTCGGAATCAGCACGTTCTTACCCCCAGAAAGGTCGCCGCGAGACTGGCGCGGCGCACTGGGGCATGCCATCCTCACTCCCGTCTGCCGCAGAGTAGAGCCTGCGGCGCCTTGGGCGCTGCTCCACCAGAGAGCAGCACGGACATAACAACAAAAAACCGTCAAAGAGGCTTCACATATGCGTAAACCAGAACTCGCAGCCGCCATCGCTGAAAAAGCGGATCTCACCAAAGAACAGGCCAATCGCGTACTCAACGCCGTTCTCGAAGAAATCACCGGCGCCCTGCACCGCAAGGACAGCGTCACCCTGGTTGGCTTCGGCACCTTCCTGCAGCGCCACCGCGGCGCCCGCACCGGCAAAAACCCGCAAACCGGCGAGCCGGTGAAAATCAAGGCCAGCAACACCGTTGCGTTCAAGCCGGGCAAGTCGCTCAAAGACAGCGTCAACCCGTAAGAGCAGGACCGTCTGAAGGGAGGCGGAATAGTAAGGGAAATGGGCACGCCGACTGGGTTGGGTGCCCATTTTTTGTTGATGCGAAAAGGCGAGAACCTTCCTGTTACACCAGTGTGATGGGGTGAAACTCCAGAAAAGAGTGATCAAAATCCAGGGCGAGCAATTTCTCTTTATATGCTTCACAAATGACGATGTTGAACGCCCCGCCCCAACCCTCTAAGCGAAAGACTTCGGCCGTTTCAGGGATCTTTTCTGCGATCAGGACGGGCTCGAAAAAAAAGCGGCCTTTCGGATTCTGCCACTCCTTGATCACATGGTCTTCGGGCCAGACTTCATAGTCGGAAGCGGCCCAATCGATGCAATCCACGTGGTGGTAGGCATGAAGGAGCCGATAACGCACTTTTTGGCTTTCGTGGGTGATAGGCAGGTATTGCACGTGTTCAGCCTTGAGGCTATCCAGCCCTCAAGAGACTCATCGAAAACAAAAAAATCCGCTCCGATGGTGTTGACCGGAGCAGTTTTCCCATCGACAAGAATGTCATAGCGCAGAGGCCTCAGCGTGCAAGGCTTTCGGCTGTTGGATAGCTCTACGTCATCAACTTCCTCCCCCCTGTAAATAAGCTCTCCGAGGTTGACGTAACCCTCCCACTGCTTACTGGCGACATTCGGATTGAGTTTGAAGTAATTCATCAGTCGACCTTCCTCAAAATCTTATTTAGGGCGGAGGCGGGGTCCAGCGCTTCCTTCCTGAGTTCCGAGCGAAGGTAAAGTTGACAGATTTATTTTATATTTTTGAGGACCATCAATCTACATAACGCTGCTCCATTTTACTCTGCTGCGTACATATAAAACGCGTCTTCTGTACAGTAAAACACTTTGCTATTGGGATACGCTTTAACGGGAGAGATTAATAGTTCTCTCAAGTCGTTAGATTTTATAGAGTCGCCAAGAAATTCGAGAAGATCACTTAGTGTTGCTTTATAGAGCTCCCCTTTAAAGATAATTTTTCCCCCTTTGCGTGCAACAAGGTTGTGTGCAACGTAGTAGAGGTCTGAGTTCAGATGAATTCTCAGATCTGCAAGTGAATCGAAGGTTTCGATTATCTCTCCCGATAACGTAGTTTTTAGCAAAAATGAGGATATGTATTCCTTATTTTCATTCAGGCTCAATTCGACCTTTTGGAGTTTATTTAAGTGATAACTATTTTTCATGTTGGTTTTTTGCTTTTACTTGACTTCTCAAAAGCGAGATACGAGTACAGGACCTGATCCATTCAAAAAGCACAGAAAGATTCTGCTCGACACTTATCGGATGGGCGCTGATCTTCAGAGAAATACGTTCTTGTTCTAAAAACAGGCGTACATAGTAGCTCCAATCACTTGGGCTTCTGGGCTCAATGCATGCCAACCGAAACTTTCGGTCTTGAAAACGTTCGGAAAAGGTCTCGAGGCGGGTGATCTTCTGTTTTATCTGGTCGAGATGAGCCGCGTACCTATTGGTGTCCTCAAAGGACAGTATGAATTCTGCTGGCATCAGCATTACCATCTAATAGCTCTTTAAAACGGTAATGTGGTTTTCATTGCTGAGAATTTCTCTATTACTGCACCTTTGTTTATAAGATAAGTCAGTGCGGCGTTTAAATTCCCAAATGTTTTAAGTTCTTCGTTCTCGTTATCCTCAATCATATCAATTTTAGACTCTTCGATTGAGAAAAAATAAGTGTGATAAATATCATTCTGTTTTTTTAAGGCGTATTGAAATATAAATGGATCCCCATCTATATTGCGTATTTCCTCGTATCCACGGCGCTTTCCAGCGTCGAGTGCTTCTATTAGTTTATTCATATTTTACCCCGTGATATCAATGCGAACCATTGTTCCGTCGGCTCGTTTAATGTTGACGTGTGGCAACTCGCCATGTCCTGTGCCTTTAGGGTCATCGTGCCCATAAACTCGACCTGTTTCCTTGTTGATAGGATAATCTTTTCTGTATCGAACTTTCCCGTCTCTCTTTTTGAATTGATCCATTTTATTTTTCTTTCTTATGCCTTGGGCGTCCTGCGACCCAATGCCTCTAACTTTTTGGCTATTAGGAAATGCTTCGGCCAAAAGCTCGTTTGCTTCTTTCTTGGTTTTCACTTTCACGACAGTTTTTTGAGGTCCATTGCGCAAGGCCTCCACCTTCTTGGCGCAGGGCGCCAAGCCCAGTGGGTCTGACCACATAAGCGGGTTGGGTGAGTAAGCGTAAGTGTTCAATCCGCCTTCGAGTCCAATCGGATCCGGCGTAGTAAACCGCCCTACATCCGGATCATAGAACCTCAGCGTATTGAAATGCAGCCCCGTCTCCCGGTCCAGATACTGCCCCTGGAACCGCAGGTTCTGCTCTTCAAGAAAATACGCTTCGCGCACTTCCTCTCGCGTATTACCCCACACCTGATAAGTCGCGTGCCAAACATCATGGCCATCGGCCTCGGTGAGCTGCTCCGGCAAGCCGTTGAGGTCGTTATGGTAGTAGCGGATTTTCTGCAACGGCCCAGTCCCGTCAACGCGGGCAAGGGGTTCGTAGCCATAGTCTTGGTAAATGTAGAGGCTGGTCTGGCTATGTTTATGTTCCTGCAACAGGCGTAAGCCATCCCAGGTGAATCGCGTCACGCCGAGTGGGCGGCCATCGGCGGCATGCTCGGTTTTTTCGATGCGTCGCCCCAGTGGGTCATAGGTCATCCTGACCACACTGCCGTTTCCATTGCGCACTTCAACCAGCCGACTTTCGGCGTCGTAAACAAAACGCTGCAAACCGCGAACGGCACTGCGCTTTTCAATCATCCGCCCAAGGGCGTCGTACTTGTAACGTTTGTCCTGATACGTGAGCAGCCGGTTATGCCTTACCAGACCCCCTTGGACCGGGTTGTCGAGCAAATTGGCTGCGGCATCGTAAGCATAGGTTTCGCTGTGCCCCACCTGATGGCTCGCAAGAATACGGCCCGTACTGTCGTAGCCCAGATGCTCTTGACGGTCAGTACGACGACGCCCGATCAGATTGTCGCTGGGGTCGTAGCTGTAATCGGTCTCGACCAAGGGTGGTAACTGCCACGGTTGGTCGATGCTGCGGCGCTGACGCGAGCGGACCCTTCCACTTCGATCGTAGGCGGTACTCGTCTTGAGTTGACCTTGAGTGCGCTGCACTTCGCGATGCAGGCGGTCGCGGTCGAAGTCACTGATGACGCTTCCATCAAGATTCAACTGATGCAGGTGGCCGCTGCCGTAATACAGACGGTTCAGCCATCGACCGTCGGGCAAGCCGGTTTGAATCAGGTTTCCCAGTTCGTCGTAACGATGCTGCACGGCTCCCGCCGCGCTTTTCTCTTCAAGCAACTGTCCCAGGGCGTCATAGCTGAAACCAAGTGACTGCTCGCTACCATCAGGCGCCGTGAGCGTGACACCGATCAGTTGGTCGTTCAGATCGTGCTCGTAGGCAGTGGTGCCGTCCTCGGTGACTTTGCTGACCAGGCGGCCAACGGGATCCCGCTGAAACTGGTGTGACAGCGGTGCTACCGGTTCGCCTTCCGTCCCGGGCTGGTAGTCCACGGCTACGACATCATCCAGCGGGTCATAGATGTAGCAGCGCCGGCTCTGGTCAAGGTCTTGCTGCTGCACCATGCGGTCGGCCGCATCCCACTCAAAACGATAGCTTTCACCGTTCTCATTGGTCAGCTTGCGCAGTCGTCCGTAGGCGTCGTGATCAAACATGACTGTGCGGTTATGCGCATCCCAGCGCTGCCTGACCTGACCGCGTACGTCATAGGCATAGCGCGTGGTGCTACCTGCGGGGTCGACATAGGCTGTCAGATAACCACTGGCGCTACGTTGAAATTGCTCTACGCGGCCATCCGGGAGCTGGCACTCCAGCAACAGACCCCGAGGCCCGTACCGGTAGCGCACTGACTCGCCCTCGGCATTGGTTTGCACCACCCGATTGCCAAACGCATCGTATTGATAACGCGTGGGATACCCCGAGCAATCCACTTCCTCGACCAATTGGCTCCATTCGTTCCAGTGCAGTGTTCTGGTTTTTTCCGTGGCATCGATGATACGAACCGGCTGGCCGAATCCGTCGTAGACATAGCGTGTGCTGTTGCCCAGAGGGTCGATTTCTTCAATGCAGTTGCCACGCGAGTCGTAGCGGTAATACCAACTGTTGCCTGCCGGGTCGGTTTCCACCTCGGGCAATGCCCAATGGGCCAGCCACTGTGTGCCGCTGCTTCTGGCCAGTGGGTCGGTCACGCTACTCAAGTTGCCGGATGCGTCATAACTGAAGCGCCACTGGCCGTTTTGCGGGTCGATTGCGCCCACCCATTGGCGGTCTTCGTTCCAGTCGAATTGCCACGTGTGGCCCAGGTTATCGACGTAGCGAGTGATCTGGTACTGCGGGTTCCAATGCCGCGTGCTGACCCGCATCAGGCCGTCGGTCACGCGGGTAATGCCGGCCTCCAGGTCGTAGTCGAAGGCGTATTCATCACCTGCATCTGTCCAGTGCCGGCTGACGCGCCATTGCGGGCCATCTGGCCCAGGTATTTCGTCCCAGTGGTAGAAACAGCGCAAACCACTCGGTAATTGATGCTCGGCCATGCGCCTGCCGGAGTCGTAGGCAAAGCGTCGAAGGGTCGTCCCTTGCACGTCCAACACTTCGGCCAGGTCGCCGTTGCTGTCATAGCGGTAACTGACGAGCACATCACTGCGCGCATCGAAATGTGCCTGGCGCAGGTAACGCCGTTCGATATGGCTCACACGCCTTGGGTGTTCGGCCGAATAGCTCAGTTCTACATGCATCAAATCATGGGTGTCGCGCAGGCGAGACAGCCGCCCTTGAGGGTCGTAATCGAGGAAAATCCGCCCTTCATTGCGATCGCCCAGTAGCTGCAAGCGCATCCGCGAGCGGTTCAGCGGGTCCGGCTCGAACAGCCGATACAGGCCGTCGATGCTTTCGATCAGTACCGCGCCGTCGCCACTGCGCCTGACCGCAAGGCCTTCGCCCGGGTCGAACGCGCCGCCGGACAGGGGGATGTAACCGATCTCCAGGCGACGTCCCTGTTCATCGATGTAGAACAGGTTTTCGTCAGCGTCTATCTCGACCGATACCTCATACGAAACGCTCCAGCCCGCGCCGAACAGGCCATCCTGACGTGTGTCGAGGCTGCTGTAGAAGCGTTGCCAATCTATTGGAAGCAATCCCGGCAGTACGAAGTCCAGCTCCTCTTCCCCGCCCAGGATCTTGGCCCCGGTCGCGCTGTGCACCGGGTTGGGCGAGCCGTTGATGGCACTCTTGAGCGCAGAGGTGACCTTGCTGGTCGCGTAAGAGACGGCGCCACCCACCAGCAAGCCGCCAATCAAGCACGGCAGCTTGGTCCAAAAACATTTCACGTTGCCCCGCAACGCCATCACCACGGCAATCGCCAAGCCCACGCCGGGGGTTTTCCCGCTGCGAATCTCCTGCACCACAAGGGTCTCGCCGCCGATGCGCACATCCGGCGAGATCAGCCCCTTGGCTGTCCCAATCTTCGCGTCACAGGTACTGCGATCACCGCTGCGCGCCGCCGGCTGCCCATTGATGAACACGGAGCTTGAGCCCTCCGCAATAAATTGCAGAGGCATGGGTGGGTGTTTGGTGCATGCAACCGTGTCAAGCAGGCAAGGCACGGTGCCCGCGGCAGGGGAGGCGACTGTCGGGCGCCACATCTGCGAAAAAAACTCCCCGGCCATGTCCAGGAAACCGGGCTCTGGCGGCTCGCTGGGCGCGACCGGAACAGCCAGCATCTTGCCGGCGGCCCGGGCGGCCTTTTTACCGTTGATGAAAACGTCGTCCGAGCCGCTGGTGATAAAGGCATCGATCACCGGCGGAAACACCCAGTTGGCGGCGGACTCGCACCAACTGGATATCTTCAGATCAGCCCCCGTGAGCCCGGCGGTGATGCCGACGACTGCGCCTACGACCAGAACCAATGCAACGCCGCCTGTGGCGATGGTCGCACCGGTCGCGAGGAACACCGCCCCTGCTACGGCCAGGCAGCCTACGGTCGTGATCGCCGCATAGGCCGCCACTTCCAGCACACCGCCGAGAATATCGGCCATCACCGAGGTATGCAGCAGTGCGTCGCCTTCGCGGGCAGCCCAGAGGTCTTCACTCATGGCTCAGGCTCGGCTCAAGGTGCGGCGAGGAAGTTGAGGGTGCTTTTAAGCGTTGCCCAGTGCGCCGCTTCGGCGGGCCCCAGGGGCAGGGTCTTGACGTAACTCAGCGCAATCAGGCGGCGGGTGCCGGGTATCTGCATCGCCAACTGATACTGATAAATGTTGTCGCTGCCTTTGTTGAAGCGGTTCTGCACCTCAAAGGCGTCGATATCCTGCGCGGGGCCGACTTTGACGGCTTGCGCTGGTGAATAGCGAAGGTCTTTGACCTGCTGTTCGAGCTTCTTCAATTGGCCTTCGAAATTGCTTTGCAGGTCCTCACCGTCCGCCAAAGGGCTGCGGCTGACCACCAGTGTGGTGCCCAGCTTGGCGAACTTGAGAATGTTGATCGAGGTGTCCTGTACTTCGGCATCGGGCAGGGTGAATTGGGCTTCGTTAATCAGGTAATTCATGGCGGAAAAATCTCGTTATTGACCGGCGCCGGGCTTGCCGGGGAATTTTGACTCGACGGCGTTGTGGATCGTGGCTTGCTTGCCCTGATTACCGGGCGAGGTGCCCTTGTCGCTGCCCAGGTTGATATCCAGTTTGCCCTTTGTCTGGATCTTGCTGCTGCCCGAGGAAAACAGGTTGAACGAAGCACAGGTCAGGTTGATGTCTCCGCCTGCCTTCAGCTCAATCACACTGTCGCCGCATACCAGGCGAATGCTGTCGCCCGCCTCGACGGTATAGGTGGTGGCAGCGCTGTCGGACTTGGCCCCGCCCACTAAAACGGTGTCGTTATTGCGCACTACCCGCACGCGGTTATTGCCAATCGTCACCGTCTCGTTATGGCCAATACTCTTGTTACGGTCATGCCCCACCGAGTGGCTTTCATCCACCTCCACCACGATGTCCTGATTGCGCTCGGCATGGATGTACAGCTGCTCCAGGCCCTTCTTGTCCTCCATGCGGATTTCATTGAAGTTGGCCGGCGAGCCGCCTTTGCTCGAACGGCTTTTCATGCCGCTCTGGGTGGCGTTTTCCGGCAGGTCGTAGGGCACGGTCTGCTCGGCGTTATAGACGCGCCCGGTGATGATCGGCCGGTCGGGGTCGCCTTCCAGGAAGCTCACAATCACTTCCTGGCCGATGCGCGGAATCTGCATCGAGCCCCAGTTCTTGCCGGCCCAGGATTGCGACACACGAATCCAGCACGAGCTGTTTTCGTTGGACTGATCGTGGCGGTCCCAATAGAAGTGCACCTTCACGCGGCCGTACTGGTCGGTCCAGATTTCCTCGCCTTTGGGGCCCACCACCAGCGCGGTCTGCGGGCCTTTGACGATGGGGCGATGGGTGCTGGCCAACGGGCGGAAGCTTTGCTGGGCGTCCATGCAGGTCAGGCTGCTCTCGAACTGCGCCGAACCCGAGCCGCCGCCGCTTTCCAGGCTTTCCTGCACGATGTAATAACGGCAACCGACGATCAGGTATTCGCGGTTCTGGTCCTGGCGGCTGAAGCCGGTGAGGCTGAACAGATGCCCCGAGCCCAGGCCACGCGCGTTGCCGGCAAATTCGATCTGCTCATGCAGGGTTTGCAGGGCTTCGATGCGGGTGCGCGCGTAGTGTTCGCCGTCGGCGCTTTGCACATACGTGCCGGGGTAGTCGTACAGCGGATAGTCACCGGCGGCGTGCGGGCGCGGCATGGCCGAGCGCACGTCGATGCTGGCGCTCGGGCGCTGGAAGTCGTAGTCGTTGAGTTCCAGCGAGCCCGGCTGTACTTCCTGCGCCAGGTGCCAGTTGTGCATATGGTCGCGTTCGCGTTGCTGCTCGTCCTTGGGGTAGTACGGAATCGACGCGTAGCCCGGCACCGTGGTGTGGGCGCCGTAGGCATCGGCCAGCACCAGCACATGGCGGTCCTGTTCGTGGCGGAAGAAGTAGTAAATGCCTTCCTGCTCCATCAGGCGGCTGACGAAATCGAAGCTGGTTTCGCGGTACTGCACGCAGTATTCCCACTCGCGATAGGGCCGACTCAGGGCGTCTTCGAAGTCGGAAAAACCCAGGTCGCGAAACACCTGCTTGATGATCTGCGGGATGCTCAGGTTCTGGAAAATCCGGCAGTCCGAGGTACGGCTCAGCAGCCACAACCATGGGCGCAACGTGACCTGATAACTGGCGAACTGGCCCTGATCAATGTTCTGGCTGCACCGCGCGACGATGCCGTGGAAGTGCCGCTCACCGCCATCTGCCAATTGCAGGCCCACGCTCATGGGTTTACCGAGCAACTGATTGAGGTCGATATTGGCGTCCAGAGACGTCAGTTGCAGCTCATAGTTGAACAGCCTGCCCAGCTCTTCACCGCCGCCCATTTCGTTGAGCAACAGCACATCCGGCCCGAGGGGGCTGGTGATTTTGGCGAGGCGTGAGGCTTGGTTAAAAAGCATCGGTTGTCCCGTAAATACTTTTGTCACTGACGGAACCGAATCCACATGTGGGAGCTGGCTTGTGTGGGAGGCGGGCTTGCCCGCGATGCAGGCACCTCGGTGTGTCAGTCACACTGAGGTGATGCTATCGCAGGCAAGCCAGCTCCCACACAAGCCAGCTCCCACACTGACCGCATTCCACCAATAGTTATTCGGCGTCGCTGAAGTCGTAGTGCAATTCGTTATCCCGGCTGCTAATGCGCACACCTGCCAGCGCCTTGCCTTCGAGCATGCGGGTGAGGAATTCACGGCTCATGTCCGGCAACAGGCTGTTGGTCAGGATGGTGTCGATCATGCGCCCGCCGCTTTCGGTCTCGGTGCAGCGCGAGACAATCAGGTCGACCACCGCGTCGTCGTAGTCGAAGGCCACTTTGTGCGTACTCTCCACGCGCTTCTTGATGCGGCCCAGTTGCAGGCGAGTGATCGCCTTGAGCATCTCGTCACTCAGCGGGTAGTAAGGAATCGTCACCAGGCGGCCGAGCAGGGCGGGCGGGAAAATCTCCAGCAACGGCTGACGCAGGGCCTTGGCGATTGCTTCCGGCTCCGGCACGTTCGCCGGGTCTTTGCACACACGGGCAATCAACTCGGTACCGGCGTTGGTGGTCAGCAGGATCAGGGTGTTTTTGAAGTCGATCACGCGACCTTCGCCGTCTTCCATCACGCCCTTGTCGAACACCTGGAAGAAGATCTCATGCACGTCCGGGTGCGCTTTCTCCACCTCGTCCAGCAGCACCACGCTGTAGGGTTTGCGCCGCACCGCTTCGGTCAGCACGCCGCCTTCGCCGTAGCCGATGTAGCCCGGTGGCGCGCCCTTGAGGGTCGATACGGTGTGGGCTTCCTGGAACTCGCTCATGTTGATGGTGATCACGTTCTGCTCGCCGCCGTACATGGCTTCGGCCAGGGCCAGCGCGGTTTCGGTCTTGCCCACGCCGGAGGTGCCGGCGAGCATGAACACGCCAATCGGCTTGCTCGGGTTGTCGAGGCCGGCGCGGGAGGTCTGGATGCGTTTGGCGATCATCTGCAGGGCATGGTCCTGGCCAATGATGCGTTTTTTCAGGTGCTGGTCGAGGTTGAGCACGGTCTCCAACTCATTGCGCGCCATGCGGCCCACCGGGATACCGGTCCAGTCGGCGACCACCGAGCTCACGGCCTGGTAATCCACGGTCGGCAGGATCAGCGGGGTTTCGCCCTGCAGTTCGGTCAGGCGCTGTTGCAAGTCGACCAATTGCGCGCGCAACTCATCGTTGCCACTGTCCACAACGCCAGTTTTTTCACGCAATGTTGCGCGGGTGGCGAGCAATTCATCCACCAGCGTTTTTTCTTCGGACCAGCGGTTTTCCAGTGTGGCGAGACGCTCGCGTTCAGCGTTCAACAGCGCTTCGGTGTTGCTCTGGCGCGCACCAATGGCAATGCCGATGGCATGTTCGCGGGCGATGATCTGCAACTCGGTTTCCAGCGCCTCGATGCGGCGCCGGCTGTCGTCCACTTCGGCCGGTACTGCGTGCAGGCTGATGGCGACGCGGGCGCAGGCGGTGTCGAGCAAACTCACGGACTTGTCCGGCAATTGGCGCGCCGGGATGTAGCGGTGTGACAGTTTCACCGACGCTTCCAGCGCTTCATCGAGGATCTGCACCTGGTGGTGTTTTTCCATGGTCGACGCCACGCCGCGCATCATCAGCAGCGCCTTGTCTTCCGACGGCTCGGCGACTTGCACCACCTGGAAGCGACGAGTCAGCGCCGGGTCTTTTTCGATGTGTTTTTTGTACTCGGCCCAGGTGGTCGCGGCCACGGTGCGCAAGGTGCCGCGGGCCAAAGCGGGCTTCAACAGGTTCGCGGCATCACCGGTTCCGGCAGCGCCACCGGCACCCACCAGCGTATGGGCTTCGTCGATGAACAGAATGATTGGCTTGGGCGACGCCTGCACATCTTCGATGACCTGGCGCAAGCGCTGTTCGAACTCGCCTTTCATGCTGGCGCCCGCCTGCAGCAGGCCCACGTCGAGGCTGCGCAGCTCCACGTCTTTGAGTGCCGGCGGTACGTCACCGGCGACGATGCGCAGGGCGAAACCTTCAACGACGGCCGTTTTACCCACGCCGGCTTCACCGGTGAGGATCGGGTTGTTCTGGCGGCGACGCATGAGGATGTCGACCAGTTGGCGGATCTCTTCGTCACGCCCCACAATCGGGTCCAGCTTGCCGCTGCGCGCCTGTTCGGTCAGGTCCACGGTGAAGCGCTTGAGGGCTTCCTGCTTGCCCATCGCACTCGGCGCCATGGCGCCGCTGGCTTCGCCCGGCACGGCGCCGGCGTTGAAACCATCGCTGGCGCTCAGGGCGTTCTCCGGCGAGTCGCCGACGTACTCGTCAAAGCGTTCGCTCAGGGCTTCGGCCTTGATCTTGTCGAACTCCGAAGACAACCCCAGCAGCGCGTGGCGCAGGCTTGGCGTCTTAAGGATGCCGAGCACCAGGTAGCCGGTGCGCACTTGGCTTTCGCCAAACATCAGGCTGCCGTACACCCAGCCGCGTTCCACGGCTTCTTCCACATGGGAGGACAGGTCGGTGATCGAGGTCGAGCCGCGCGGCAAACGGTCCAGCGCTTCGGTCAGGTCACGGGCCAGGCGCGCCGGCTCCACGTTGAATTGGCGGATGAGGCGGTGCAGGTCCGAGTCCTGCAGTTGCAGCAACTGGTGAAACCAGTGAGCCAGTTCCACGTACGGGTTGCCCCGCAGTTTGCAGAACACGGTGGCGGCTTCGATGGCCTTGTAGGCCACGCTGTTGAGTTTGCCGAACAAGGCGGCGCGACTGATTTCACCCATGCTCTGGATTCCTTGAGGTAGTGGCGTGGTCGGCGTAATGCCGGGCCAGGATTAGGTCGTTGGCGTCATGCGCAGGCTGGCCAAGCCAGGTGTTGAAGCCCAGGCGGAATTGGCCGTTGAGTTGCAGCGCCGGCACTTCGGGTTGTTGCAAAACCAGGTTCAGGTCCCAGTCCAGTTCATGGCCCAGGTACTCGGCCACCCATGCCACCAGCTCGTTGAACGGCTGGCTGCCGGGCAGCATGCCCATGTAGTCATTCAGTTTGAGTGGGCCGAGGCGAATGCGGAATTTGTGCTGGCGGTCCCACACGAAGCTGCCCAGGCAAAAGTCCACACCCAGCCGGTTGGCGCTCACGCTGACGCGGCTGCGCTCGGGTAATTCCAGCCATTGGCCGACGTACTCTTCAATCTCCACCGGCAAGCCGAAGTACTCGCTGAGGATGGCCTTCAAGCCGTCCGGATAACGGGTTTGCGCCGACAAGTGGCCGCTGTAATGCAGTTTTGCCGTGTCGGGAATCAGCCCCTGATTGAACAGGCTCGGCATGCCCCGGCCGCTGAGTGCGGCGAGGCGTGCGGACCAGTAGTCATCATCCGGCCGGTCGTGGCTGACCGTCGGCCGCGCCTCGGCCCAGGCCCGGTAGAACAGGCTGAGCAGCCGATGGTGGAACACATCCAGAAACTGCTTGCTGGCGCTGTCGGCATTGTTGCGCTGGCGCTCGCGCACATACTCGGTGATGTGCAGCGGCAAGGGGCCGTTGGGGCCGCCAAGGCCGAAAAAGAACTGCTCCAGCCGCGCGGGCTTGCCATCGCCCCCGGGGTCAACCGAGGCCAGGGTGGCGGGTGCGAACGTGCAATCGGCCTGCTGCCCGAGGCGCAGCGGGTCATCGGCCAGCCGCAGGGAATGGCCCAGGCGTGGCAGGCCGGGCGATTCGCACTCGATACGGCGCAGCGCCTGGAAGAAATCGTATTCCCAGGGCTCCCGATGCATCGCATCGAGGGTACTCACAGGGTCGGACGACGTCCGGGCTTGGCTTTCCATCGCATGATCTCGCCGCGTTCAGTGGTACGGACCACCGTCTCGGTAAAACTGTTGATCGACACGTAACGTGCCAGGAAGCGCTCCAGCACCGCACCGAGCAGGAACACGCCGGTGCCGCGAAACGCGTTTTCATCGAATTCCAGGGTGATTTCCAGGCCACGGCCAAACACAATCGGGCCGGGCATCGGCAGCCGTCGGGTCACGGCTTTACTGCTGACCTCGCGCAGACCTTCGATTTGCAATTGCAGGGCGGCGTCGTTGCTGTCGCCATACAGGCGCAGCAGTTCGCGCAAGGCCGCAGCGCCCTGGCCCTGTTCGCTCAAAGACAGGTAATTGAGCGACAACTGGCTGATCAGGCGCCAGGCCTTGGCGTCATGGGCATGGCTGGCGCGTGGACGGCTCGGGCCAGCCACGCAACGTACAGACAGCACCGGGGCGCTGTCGGCGAGGGTGAAGTCGGTCTTGCCATTGCCCACGCTCATGAACAGGGGCAAATCGCGGTTGGTGCACAGCGCCGTCACGCCGAGTTGGCGCAGGTCGTGGCGGTAGGGCGCTTGCCCGCTGTCGACCAGACTGACAAAGGTTTCGCTGCCCACGTAGGTAGAGCGTGGCCCGTTGCGGCGCTGGTCGCTGGACAACACCCGTGGCTCACGCCGCACCGTGTAATAGGCTTGGTCGCGGCCATAACGCGAAGGGTCACGCACCGCGTAAAACGGCAGGAACGGCTGCTCCGGCCCGGTGCCGTGGCCGGTGATGCCACTTAACGAATGAATCTCGAAATCCATCGGCCGCGTGCGGTCGGCGATCACATGGTGTTCGTTGACCCGGTCGGACAAGTGGATACGGTCCACCCGTTTGGGGAACAGGTTGATCGCCGGCGTGCAGAACGGCAGGAACTGCGCCGCGCCGACGCTGCCTTCCAGGCTTGGCTCGTGGCGGTCGAACAGCACGATCAGTTCCAGTTCCTGGCCATCGCAGCGTTTGACCGCACGGCTCAGTTCAGCGAACTCGACGAACAGGAAACGATGGGGCAGGGCGAAGTATTCCTGCAACAACCGATAACCCTGAAAGGCGCGTGCCACCACCGGCATGGCCGCGTCGGCGTCGTCGAGACCACGGGAACGCAAGGCATCTTGCGGCAGGCGCTCCACCCAATCGCCACCCGGCTTGCGCGCGAACACCGCGCAGGCGTTGCCCAGTAGTTGTTCGTAGAGGCGGAAGGGTTGTTCGTCAGCGCCGCTGAGGTAAAGCGGCAGGTTATCCAGATCCAGGCTGTTGAAGGGCAGCTCGGCGCCGGTGCGCAAGGTCAGGCGCAAGCCCGCCTTGGCTTTCGGCTCGCTGGCGGCCAGGCGGCCCAACACGGCGGCAGGGTTGCCGAAGTACTCGGCATTGGCGACTTGCAACGGCCACAACGTCACCGGGTGCGCGGTGCGGTACTCGCAGCAGGTCTGGGTTTCACGGCCCAGCGCGGCACGCAAAACCGTGTCGCGGGGCAGCGGGAAACCACTGGCCAGCGAGCCTTCATCGGGGTCGGTCTGCAATTGCACCACGGTCATCGACGGTGTGGGCGCCAGGTAGTGCGGGTAGGCGATTTCCAGCAGGTTATGGGTAAAGGTCGGGTACTCGGCGTCAAGCTTGAGCTGCACGCGGGCCGTGAGGTAGGCAAAGCCTTCGAGCAAACGTTCGACGTACGGGTCGGCGCAGTCCATGCCGGACAGGGTCAGCCGACTGGCGATCTTCGGGTATTCCTTGGCGAACTCGGCGGCGCTTTCGCGCACGTGGTGCAGTTCCCTGTTGTACAGCTCCAGCAGGCGCGGATTCATGGGCGCCTCCGCTGGTCGGCATTGACCACACGCACATGGCCGGATTCCAAATCGAGGTCGGTTTGCAGCAACAGGCGCAACGGCACCGGCTGCGCCCACAGGTCGCCTTCGATCTCGAAACTCAGGGCGTTGTGGTTCATCTCGCCATGGCCGACACGGGCCTTCACTCGCAGGGTGTGGCGCAGAATCCGTGGTTCAAAGGTGGCGATGGCCTGGTAAATCAAAGCTTCAAGGGCCTTGATATCGACGCTGGAAACACTGTTGCCCGCCAGCGCCGGCAGGCCGTAATTGACCACTGAGGTCCCGGCCGGTGTGTGCAGCGTGGCATCGGCATCGAGCAATGACGTGGTGTTGAGCAGCCACGCCAGGTCGCGCAGCACCGAGGCTTTCAATTGGGTCAGGGACAGCACGCGTTTGTCGGCGCTTTCCTTGGGGTTGGTCGGGTCGTCGTCGGTCAACCGGTCCAGCAGGGACGGTTGCAGACGGTCGCGGGAAGCGATTTCAGTTACCACCAAAGCAGCTCCACGGACGGGTTGCGAGAGGGACAAAAGGTCTGGGGCCGTGGCGGGGCGCCACGGCCACCGGCGCTATCAGCGTTTGGTGTTGGAGCGGATGTTCCAGCCAAACTTGATCGCGCCGCCGTCTTTGGTGCCGTCGGCTTTCTGCGGCTGGTAGTCGACCATGACCTGGGCAAAGTTCAGGGTGACGTTTTCGGTCAGGCGATCATCGGTGCCCGAACCGCCCGTGCTCAGCGAGGTGACCAGCACTTCTTCCAGGTTGATCACCATGTACTCGACCTGGCTTTCGCCACCGGCCTTGCGCACGGTCAGCTTGACCTTGTCGATGTGCTTGCCGCTGGCGCAATGCATCATCAGGTTCGGCGAGGCCTTGTCGACGTACTTGGTCAGCGACAGGTCCTGGATATTCACCTTGCCCGCGCCACCGCCACCGCCCACGTGCATGTTGCCGGACTGGGCCATGCCCCAGCTCCAGTTCAGCACGTCGATTTCGTCCTTGTGGGCCTTGTCCATGGACTCGCCCTTGATGTCGCCGATCTTGATGAAAATATCAACAGCCATGTTTTCTCCCTGTGTGGCCGGGGCCACTCGATTTGTTTGATCGTTCCCACGCTCTGCGTGGGAATGCCGCCCGGGACGCTCTGCGTCCCAGTGACGCAGAGCGTCACAAGATGCATCCCCACGCGGAGCGTGGGAACGAGCGTTGCTGGCTTACGCGGATTTCGCCGAAGGCAGTTTCGATACCAGACGCAACGACACCGTCAGCCCTTCAAGTTGGTAGTGCGGGCGCAGATAGAACTTGGAGTTGTAGTACCCCGGGTTGCCTTCGACTTCTTCCACGATCACTTCGGCCGCCGCCAGCGGGTGCTGGGCCTTGGTAGTCTCGGTGGAGTGCGCCGGGTCACCGTCCACGTAGTTGAGGATCCAGTCCTGCAACCAGCGCTGCATTTCGTCCTTCTCTTTGAAGGAACCGATCTTGTCGCGCACGATGCACTTCAAGTAGTGAGCGAAACGGCAGGTGGCGAACAGGTACGGCAAGCGCGCGGCCAGGTTGGCGTTGGCGGTGGCGTCCGGGTCGTCGTATTCGGCCGGCTTCTGCAGCGACTGGGCGCCGATGAACGCGGCGAAGTCGGTGTTCTTCTTGTGCAGCAGCGGCATGAAACCGTTCTTCGCCAGTTCCGCTTCTCGGCGGTCGCTGATGGCGATCTCGGTCGGGCACTTCATGTCCACGCCACCGTCATCGGTCGGGAACGTGTGGGCCGGCAGGTTTTCCACTTCGCCGCCGGACTCGATGCCACGGATGCGCGAGCACCAGCCGTAGTGCTTGAACGAACGGTTGATGTTCACCGCCATGGCGTACGCGGCGTTGGCCCAGGTGTATTTGGAGCTGTCGGCGCCGTCGGTGTTTTCTTCGAAGGCGAAGGCTTCCACCGGGTCGGTTTTGGCGCCGTACGGCAGGCGCGCCAGGAAGCGCGGCATGGTCAGGCCGATGTAGCGCGAGTCTTCCGATTCACGCAGCGAACGCCAGCCGGCGTATTCCGGGGTGGTGAAGATCTTGGTCAGGTCGCGCGGGTTCGACAGCTCCTGCCACGAGCCCATGCCCATCACGGTCGGCGAGGCCGCAGCGATGAATGGGGAGTGCATGGCGGCGCAGACTTTCGACAGCTCGCCCAGCAGTTCCACGTCGGGTGGCGACTGGTCGAAGTAGTAATCGCCCACCAGGCAGCCATATGGCTCGCCGCCGAACTGGCCGTATTCCTCTTCGTACATCTTCTTGAAGATCGGGCTCTGGTCCCACGCCGTGCCCTTGAACTTCTTCAGGGTCTTGTGCAGTTCCGGCTTGGAGATGTTGAGCACGCGAATCTTCAGTTGCTCATCGCTCTCGGTGTTGTTGACCAGGTAATGCAGGCCACGCCAGGCGCTTTCCAGTTGCTGGAAATCCTGGTGATGGATGATCTGGTTGACCTGGGCGGTCAGCTTGGCGTCGATGGCGGCGATGATCGATTCGATCGACTTGATCGCGTCATTGGACACCAGGTCGGTTTGCGCCAGAGCCTGTTCGGCCAGGGTGCGCACGGCGGTTTCCACGGCTTCGCGGGCACGCTCGGTCTTGGGTTTGAATTCTTGCAGCAGCAGGTTGGCGAACTCGCTGGCTTCTTCGGTGGTACCGAGGATCTGGCTGCTTTCGCGGGCGGTATTGTCGGTCATGATTACTGCTCCCCGGCAGGCTTGGGCGCGCTTGCAAGGGCCTGCAGCAGTGCCGGGTCCTTGATCGCTTTCATGATGATTTCTTCAGCGCCGGTCTTGCCGTCCATGTAGGTCAGCAGGTTGGCCAACTGGGTGCGGGCTTCGAGCAACTGGTTCAGCGAATCGACTTTGCGCGCCACGGCGGCGGGGCTGAAGTCGTCCATGCTTTCGAAGGTGATGTCCAGGCTCAGGTTGCCTTCGCCGGTCAGTTCGTTCGGTACGTGGAACGCCACGCGTGGCTGCATGGCCTTGAGGCGCGAGTCGAAGTTGTCGACGTCCACTTCAAGAAACTTGCGGTCGGCCACAGCGGCGAGGGGCTCGGCGGGCTTGCCGGCGAGGTCGGCCATCACGCCCATCACGAAGGGCAGCTGGACCTTTTTCTCGGCGCCGTAAAGCTCGACGTCGTACTCGATCTGCACTCGAGGCGCGCGGTTGCGCGCAATGAATTTCTGAGAACTTTGCTTCGCCACGATGCTGCTCCTGGTCGCTTGAGCGACAGTGTTGTTACTGCACGGTCCGGCGGCTTACTCGCTGTCCGGGCCGCGCAGGTTTTCAAATTGGGACATGCCGTCGGGAATCAGATTGCGCACGATGGCCGCGAAGTCGGCGTGCACCAGATTTTTTGCCCGGTTCAACAACACCGGCAGCGGGCTCGAAGGCTCGTGCCGGGTGTAGTACGCAAGGATTTTGTCGAGGCTGCGCAGCACGTCGTCGCGGGTGGCGATGTCGCCAGCGGGGCGAGGGGCTGCGGGGGCGGCGGCGTAATCGGCCGAGGGGGCATTGTCGTCACTGACAACCTCGGGTTCGCCGCTGCTTTCGGTGCCGGGCACCGCTTGATTGAGTATGTGCAGAGCTTGCTTGAGCGGTTGCTTCAAGCCGCTGAGGTCCACGCCCCGGGCGGAGCCGACCTGGTCGTTGACCTGTTGTTCGATGGCTTCGCAGGCAGCCCGTGCGGCACTCAAGGCGTCACGGGTGGCTTGCAGGTGTTCGGGGTCGCTGTCGAGAAATGCCGCGTTGAGCTGCTGGGCGCCGAGTTGTTCATCGGCAAACATCTGCAGGCCGCTGGCGTTGAGCGCCGCGCGCAGGCTGACGGGCCCGAAGGTGCGCGAGCGCGTGAGGATGCTTTCGCGCAGCAGACGAATGGTGGTGTCGCTCGTCAGGCCGGACAGCGCGTTGACGCGCACGGTGGGGTCGTTATCGTCGTCGGCGTCCAGGCGCGGGTGCAAATCGGCCCAGTATTCGCGCAGCAATGCGTTGATCAGTGCGAGGGTTTCGGCAAGCCCGGCCACACCCTGGAGGGCGAGGGTGCTTTGCAGCAGGAAATGGGTGATGCGCAGGTCTTTGCTGCGTTGCAGCAAGTCGAGGCTTTGCTGCTGGATGCTGCGCCATTCCGGCGGTTCGGCGGGCAGAATGGAGTCGCCCATGCTGCGCTCGGGCTGGCCCTTGGCGTCACGTTCCAACTGCAGAAATTGCGCGTCATATTCCATGTCTTCACCACATGGCGAAGTCGCGGAAACGGCGGCGAGCAGCAACGGCACATCCACTTGATTCGATCTCCCTATCAGCCCGTTAGATGGCGGGCAGTTCATGCCTTAGTTGCGTAATGAACTTTGCATGTTTTCTTGGTCATATAGTCAAAGTGCCACTAATGTGCCATCAATGATGTTCAAGAAGTTGTGCATTTTTGGTGTAGTAGTTGGGCCTTGTCAAGGTAAGCTATTCGCCCTCTGTGACAGATGTGCGGTGCTTAACAACCTGCACGACTGGTGGGTCGGGTGACGCACCGGAAGAGGATTTCTGTCATGGAGCCCGGTTAAGATCAGCGATCATGCTGGTAAAAACCGGTTTTAAGGGTCGTTTGCACGATCTGGTAGGGATTGCCCGGTAAGCGTTGTGCCAGGCGTCGACTGCGCGCGAAGTATCAGCAAGGAGGCAAGATGTCGCTGTGTTTGACTATCACTAGTTATCACAAGATTACCCCTGGGCAGTGTGCCGAAAAGTCCTTGAACCAGGGCTCGATGGCGATCGGCCGCAGTTCGGATAATGACTGGGTATTGCCTGACCCAGAGCGCCTCGTGTCTTCGCAACACTGTGTTATTCAATACAAAGATGGCCGTTATTATTTAACCGACAACAGTACGAACGGGGTGGAGTTGGTTAACGCCGGTATTCGTTTGCGTCGGGGTAACAGCGAGCTTTTGCAAGACGGCGAACTGATCCGCATCGGCGACTATGAAATCCAGGCACGCATCGATTTCAACGTGCAAGCCATTGATAGCCAACCCTTTGCCAATGAATCGCCGAACAGCTTTGAAGCGCTGATGGGTGCCGTCGCGAACACGCCTGCACCGCTGCCGGTGATCGCGCCGCAGTTTCAGGGCGCTTCGTCGATGGACACGCTGCCGGACCTGTTTGACTTCCTCAGCCCCACAGCCGTACCGCCGCCGACCGTGGCGGATCACGTACCGTCCGAGCAGCACGATTTCCGCCCGCCGACACCCATTGCCGTCGAGAAACCTGTGGTGTCGGGTTCGGTGATTCCCGATGACTGGGACCTGTTTGCCGACACGCCGCCAACCCCCGTCGCACCGCCGCCCGCCGCCGTCATCCCGCCGCCACCCGTGGTCGAGCCCGCGCTCGCCGTGGCGGACAGCAGCCTGCAACCCGATCTGCTGCAAGCCTTCCTGCGTGGCGCCGGCCTCGATCAATTGCGCCTCGACACAGACCAGGCAGAAGCCCAGATGGAAAGCATCGGGCGCAGCTATCGCCTGATGGTCGAAGGCCTGATCGACGTGTTGCGTGCCCGCGCCAGCCTCAAGGGCGAGTTCCGCATGCAGCAAACCATGATCCGGCCCGCCGAAAACAACCCGTTGAAATTCGCTCCGAATGCCGACGAAGCCTTGTTGCTGCTGCTTCGCCAAAGCAACCAGGCGTTCTTGGCGCCGGATGTCGCCGTGCGTGAGAGTTTCGACGACCTGCGCGCCCACCAACTGGCGGTGATGGCCGGCGTGGAAGCGGCGATCAAACACTTGCTGGCGCGGTTCGAACCCGACCGGCTGGAGGAGCGCATGGGCAAGCCCGGCGGGCTGTCGAGCATTTTCAATGGCTCGCGTCAGGCCCAGTACTGGCAACAGTTCACCGAGCTTTACAGCAATATTTCCCGCGAGGCCCAGGAAGATTTTCAGGACCTGTTCGGCCGCGAATTCAGCCGGGCATACGAAGAACACAGCGCACGACAGCGGCGCTGACACGCAACACATGGATTTAACGGATAGCTAAATACGTCATTGAGGACGCAGGATGATTCCCAGGTTTTTACTCGCAGTTGCCACCGCGTTGCTGTTGACGGCGTGTGCCAAGGAGGCCGCCAAGCCCGAAGCCGCCGCCGAAGCGGATGTCGACACGGCCGCCGTCGAATTGCATTTCCACGCCATTGCCGGTCTTAACCCCGGGACCAACGGCCAGGCCGCCCCGGTGCGGGTGCGCATTTACGAACTGAAAAACGCCGCCACCTTTGGCCGTTCCGATTACTTCACCCTGGCGGATCGCGCGCAATCCACCCTTGGCCTCGACCTGCTCGACCAGGACGAAGTGATGGTGCAGCCCGGCCAGCAGTTGAGCATCAAACGCGACCTCGACCCCTCCACCCGCCAGATCGGCTTGCTGGTGGGCTATCGCGAACTCGACCGCGCGCAATGGCGCACGGTGATCAATGTGCCGCCGCGCCAATACACCGAATACCAGATCAGCCTCGATGTGCACGCCGTGCGTGCCGACGTCGTGGTTCCCCCCGCAAGCACTGCCCAATAACAAGAGATCGGAGCCCCCATGTCCTGGAACAATCGCGTGGTCTGGTCGGAAGGCATGTTCATCGGAACGCAGCACTTCCAGCAGCATGACCGTTACCTGGAAAACCTGATCGACGCGCGCAGCCGCCCGTTGTCCGCAGGGGCCTGGGGTTTTTCCGAGTTGCTGATCGACCAGGGCCTGCTGGCCCAGGGCAAGTTGGCGATCGTCTCGGCGCGAGGCCTGCTGCCGGATGGCACGCCGTTCAACATTCCCCAGGATGATGTGGCGCCGAGCCCGCTGAACATTGACGACAACCTGCGCGACGGGCTGGTTTACCTGGCGCTGCCGCTCAAGCGCGCGGGTGCGCGCGACACCGTGGATGAAGGCGAGGCGCTGGAAGCGGCGCGTTATGTCAGCCAGGTGCGCGAAGTGCGCGACGACAACGCACCCTTCGAAAACCGTGCGCCGGTGGCCGTCGGCTCGCGTGCCCTGCGCCTGCTGACCGACCAGGATGGCATCAGCGATTACGCCGCCATCGGCCTGGTGCGCATCAAGGAAAAACGCGCCGACCGCGCGCTGGTGCTCGACGACACCTACATCCCGCCGGTGCTGGATGTGGTGGCGAGCAAGCCGTTGACGGCGTTTCGCAGTGAGTTGCTCGGCCTGCTGCACCAGCGCGGCGAAGCGTTGGCGGGCCGCGTGGTGGCCTCGGGCGCCGGTGGCGCGTCGGAAATCGCCGACTTCATGTTGCTGCAACTGGTCAACCGCGCGCAGCCGTTGATCCAGCATTTGAGCCAGCTGACTCCGCTGCACCCGGAGCGTTTTTTCAGCGAGCTGGTGAGCCTGGCGGGTGAATTTTCGACCTTCTCCACCTCGGGCCGCCGCCCGCAGGAATACCCGCACTACCAGCACGACGACCTGGCCCTGAGCTTCGCCCCGGTCATGCAGGCCTTGCGTGAAGCGCTGTCGATGCTGATCGACAGCAAGGCCACGCCGATTCCGATTGTGGAAAAAGCCTACGGCATTCACGTGGCGATGCTGGCCGACAAAACCCTGATCGACAACGCCAGTTTCATCCTCGTGGTCCGCGCCGATGTGCCCGGTGAAACCCTGCGCGCGCGCTTCGGCCAGCAAAGCAAGGTCGGCTCGGTGGAACACATTCGCGACCTGGTCAACCTGCAGCTGCCGGGCATCGGCTTGCTGCCGCTGCCGGTGGCGCCGCGCCAGTTGCCGTACCACGCGGGCTCCACCTACTACGAACTGGATCGTGGCAGTGAGCACTGGCAGCAACTGAGCAATTCCGGCGGCTTTGCCTTCCATATCGCCGGGCAGTTTCCGGGCTTGAACCTGGCCTTCTGGGCGATCCGAGGATAAACCGCGATGCATCCCAATGATGATGAACGCACCCAGTTCATGCCGCGCCCCGGTGGCCGCTCGCCGGAACCCGCAAACGGTCAGCCTGCGCGCGCGCAACCGGCACCCTTGGCCATGCCCGCCGCGCCGATGCTCACCGGCAAGAGCCAGGGCCTGAACCCGCTGGAAAGCGCCGCTGGTCCGCTTCTGGCCTTGCTGACGCGCCTGCGCAACACCATCGCCCACCCGGCGCCGGCCAGTTTGCGTGCGCAGTTGCTGGCCTATCTGCGCCAGTTTGAAGAACGCGCTGAAGCCGCCGGTGTGGCGCGCAACGAAGTGCTGCTGGCGCGTTACGCGCTGTGCACGGCACTCGACGAAGCCGTGTTGAGCACGCCGTGGGGCAGCACCAGCGATTGGGGCAAGCAGAGCCTGCTGATCACCGTGCACAACGAAGCCTGGGGCGGCGAAAAGGTCTTCCAGTTGCTCGACCACTGCCTGCAAAGCCCACGCGAACGTTTGTACCTGCTGGAGCTGCTATATCTGTGCATGTGCCTGGGTTTCGAGGGCCGCTACCGTGTGATGAACGACGGCCGCAGCCAATTGGACGCTTTGCGTGAACGCACTGCTGCCGCGATTCGCAGCGCACGCGGCGAACACGAGCGCGAGCTTTCACCGCACTGGCGCGGCGTGACGGTGGCGCGGGACCGCCTGGCGCAATTCATGCCGCCGTGGATCGCCGTGGCCATCGGTTTGGCGCTGTTGTTGGCGTTGCTGTTCGGGTTGCGTATGAAGCTGGCGTCGGATGCCGAACCGGTGTTCAAAAATATCCATGCCCTGGGCGAGATTCCGGTGCAGGCCATCGACCGTCCGGTGGCGCAGCCGAAAGTGGTTGAACGGCCGCGTTTGGCGGGCTTTCTGGTGGAAGACATCAAGGCTGGTCGCGTGGCGGTGGAGGATGCCGTGGACCGTTCCGTGGTGACCATTCGCGGCGACGAATTGTTCGCCTCCGCCAGCTCCAGCATCGTCGACAACTACCAGCCGCTGATGCTGCGCATCGCCGACGCCATCCGCAAGGTCAAGGGCCAGGTGCGCGTCACCGGGCACAGCGACAACCGTCCGATTGCCACGCTGCGCTTCCCGTCCAACTGGGCTTTGTCCGAAGCGCGGGCCAAGTCCGTGCTGGAGATTCTTGCCGCCAAAACCGGCCAGGCCGACCGCTTCAGCGCCGAAGGCCGCAGCGACACCGAGCCGGTGGCTACCAACAGCACAGCCGAGGGCCGCGCCCGCAATCGTCGGGTTGAAATTACCGTATTGGCGGAGGGCGTCGAGTGAAGGCGTTTTTCAGTTTCATGATTCGCTGGGTGATCCCCGTGCTGGGCCTGATCGCGCTGAGCCTGATCATCTGGTTTGTCGGGCCGTTGCTCGATGTGTTGATGCCGGAAGGGCGCCGCTGGGCGTTGATCATTCTGGTGTTTGCCGTGTGGATCGCCTACCGCGTGTTCCGCATCATCCAGGCGCGCCGTCAGGCCGCCGAAGTGATGCGCAGCCTGGCGGCGGAGACCCCGGCGGACCCCAACAGTGTGGCTACGGCCGAAGAACTCACCACCCTGCGCCAGCGCATGGACGAAGCCCTGGCGCTGCTGAAAAAGGCCAAGCTGGGCGGCGATGAGCGCCGTAACCTCTACGAGCTGCCGTGGTACGTGATCATCGGCCCGCCGGGTTCGGGCAAGACCACGGCGCTGGTCAATTCCGGCCTGCATTTTCCATTGGCTGCGCAGCTGGGCGCCGGTGCCGTGCGCGGCGTGGGCGGCACGCGCAATTGCGATTGGTGGTTTACCGATCAGGCGGTTTTGCTCGACACCGCAGGCCGCTACACCACACAAGACAGCAACTCCACAGTGGATAAAGCCGCGTGGCTGGGCTTTCTCGACCTGTTGAAAAAACAGCGTTCGCGCCGGCCCATCGATGGTGCGTTCATTGCCATCAGCCTGTCGGACCTGCTGCTCGGCACCGATGTCGAACGCGCCGCCCATGCCGCTGCGATCCGCCTGCGTATCCAGGAGCTGTACACCCAACTGGGCGTGCGTTTCCCGATCTACCTGATGCTCACCAAGCTCGATCTGGTGCCGGGCTTCATGGAGTTCTTCGACAACCTGAGCAAGGAAGACCGCGCCCAAGTGTGGGGCATGACCTTTGCTCTGGACGACGGCAAGAACAGCGACAGCCCGTTGGCCCATCTGCAAAGCGAATTCGCCGGGCTGGAGCAGCGCCTCAACGAGCGCCTGGTCGAGCGTCTGCAACAGGAACGCGACCCGGCGCGGCGCGACCTGATCTACGGCTTCCCGCAGCAGTTCGGCGCGTTGAAAGATTGCCTGCAAGGCTTCCTCGAAGGTGTGTTCAAGCCCAATGCCTTTGAAGAGCGCGTGTTGCTGCGTGGTGTGTATTTCACCAGCGGCACCCAGGAAGGCAGCCCGATTGATCGCCTGATCGGCGCCATGGCCCAGAGCATGAACCTGGACCGCCAGCACCTGGCGCGCCAGAGCGGCACCGGGCGCAGTTACTTCATTGAAAAACTGTTCACCGCCGTGGCGTTTGCCGAGCGCGGGCTGGTCGGTGTCAATCCGAAAGTCGAGCGTCGGCGCAAGTGGATTGCACGCGGCGTGCTGGCGGCTACCGTGGCGTTGGTGGTCGTCGTCAGCGGCCTGTGGTGGGTCAGTTATCGCGCCAACCAGGCGTACATCGCGCAGGTCGATCAGAAGGTGGCGCCACTCGGCCAGGCCGTGCAAACCCTGAGCCCGGCGCAGCGCGACGTACTGGCCGTGTTGCCGTTGCTCAATGCGGTGAAAGGCCTGGCAGGCGACTCGCCGAGCTGGGCCGAAGGCCTGGGCCTGTATCAGGGCGATATGCTCGAAGCCGAGTCCGGCAGTGTGTACCGCAAGCTGTTGATCGCCGTGTTCGCACCACGCCTGGTGACGCGCATCGAAGAGCAACTGCACGGCGGCGGCAATTCCGACTTCCTCTACGAGGGCCTCAAGGCCTACCTGATGCTGGCGGACAACGAGCATTACGACCCGGACTTCATCAAGGCGTGGATTGCCCTGGACTGGGACCGTAGCTTGCCGCGCGACCTGCCCGCCGACCAGCGCCAGGCCCTGAACGCACACCTGCAAGCCTTGTTCGACCGCCACCCGCCGAACGCGCGCCTCGACCCGCGGTTGATCGACGACCTGCGCCGCCAATTGCAGCAATTGCCGGTGGCCCAGCGCGTCTACGATCGGGTCAAGCGTCAGAAACTGCCTGAAGGTATCCCGGATTTTCGCATCAACGAAGCCGCCGGCCGTGATGCCGCGCTGGTGTTCAGCCGCAAAAGCGGCAAACCGTTGGGCGAGCCGTTGAGTGGTTTTTTCACCGCCAAGGGTTATCGCCAGGCGTTTCTGCTGAGCAGCCTGAACCAGACCGGTACCCTCGCCGAAGAGCAATGGGTGCTCGGCCATGAACAGGCCGACCAGCAAAATGTGGTGAGCCTGGCCGGTGATGTACGTCGCCTGTATTTCCAGGATTACCAACGGCAGTGGGACGCCTTGCTCGCCGACATCGACTTCGTGCCGATCACCAGCGTGGCCCAGGCCGCCGACGTGTTGCGGGTGATTTCCGGCCCGACCTCGCCGCTGAAAAAACTGCTGGTGGCTGTGGCCAAAGAAACCGACCTGCAAGCCGAAGAGCGCCAGCTGGCCGCCAAAGGCGTGCCGGTGGAAGGCGGTGTCGACAAGCTCAAGGAACGCCTCGGCAGCCTGCTCGGCCAGGAGCAGCAGGCGGCGAGCAAGCCCGAGGTGGCGGATGATCCGGTGACCGCGCACTTTGCCGAACTCAACAGCATCGTCAGCAAAAACGAAGGCGAGCCCGCGGCCATCGACGGCCTGCTGGCCGACATGAACGCGCTGTATGTGCAGGTCAGCGCCATGGTCGGCGCCAGTGGCGATGCCTTGCTCGGCGAGGCGAAGAACCAGGCGGCGGCTGCGGCCACGCGGGTCAGCCTGAATGCCGAGCGTCAGCCGCCGTTGGTGCAGGGCATGGTCAAGTCGGTGGTCAACTCCACCACCAACAGCATGATGGGCGGGGTGCGTAACCAACTGAACGCGGCCTGGGTCAGCGAAGTGGTAAACGTGTATCGCCAGTCCCTCGCCGGGCGTTACCCGATGGCGCCGGGCAGTGCCCGCGATGCCACGCTGGATGACTTCGGCCAGTTCTTCGGGGTGGGCGGGGTGATGGACAACTACTTCCGCAAATACCTGCAGCCCTATGTGGACACCTCCGCGCAGACCTGGCGCTGGCAGCCGGGCGCGGCGCAGAAGCTCGGGATTGCGCCGGGCGTGCTGCAAACCTTCCAGCGGGCCGCGACGATTCGTGATGCATTCTTCCGCGCCGGCGGCACGCAGCCGATCGTGCGGTTCGAACTCAAACCGGTGTCGATGGACCCGACCATCACCCAGTTCCTGCTTGACCTCGACGGCCAGCAATTGAGCTACGACCACGGCCCGAGCCGCCCGGTGGCCATGCAATGGCCAAACCCCGGCAGCATTGGCGTGGTGCGCATTTCCATCATGCCGCCGTCGGCCAGCGGGCGGTCGGGCGTAACCCTCGACGGGCCATGGGCGTGGTTCCGCCTGCTGGAACAATCGGACCTCACGGCGGGCAACTCGCCGGACCGTTTCAACCTGCGCCTGCGGGTTGATGGCGCCAGCATCGCCTACGAGCTGCGCGCCAACAGCGCCTTTAACCCGTTCAAAAGCCGCGTGCTCAGCGGCTTCAGCCTGCCGGAGCGGCTATGACGACGGTGGGTTTCTACGGCAAGTTGGCCAGCCGCGGGGACTTTGTCAGCCGCGCCTTGCCGCAGAGTTTTATCGGCCCGTGGGACAGCTGGCTGGCGGCGGGCTTGCTCGCCAGCCAGAACAGCCTCGGCGGCGACTGGCTCAAGGTGTACCTGGTCAGCCCGTTTTGGCGTTTTGTGCTGGCGCCGGGCGTGTGCGGGCCTGACGCGGCGGCGGGTGTGGTGATGCCGAGCATTGACCGGGTGGGGCGTTATTTCCCGCTGGCGGTGGTGGCGATGCTGGATCACGACACCAATCCCGCGTCCCTCGCCGGTGGGCCGGACACTTGGTTCGAGCAGGCCGAAGCGCTGTTGCTCAGCACCCTGGATGCCGGTGCCACCTTTGAGAGCTTCAACGATGGCATCGACAACCTGGGCCTCCCTGCCAGCGAGTTGCGCACGGTCGACAGCCGTTTCGCCAGCCTGCAGCGGGTGGCCGCCACGGTGCCTCACACGCGCATGACCGCCCTCGCCGAACAGGCCTGTGAAGGCGCGAGCCTGTGGTGGGGCCGAGGTTCAGAACGTATTTCCCCCGGTTTATTGCGGTGCCAGGGCTTGCCTGCCGCCGGCGATTTTGCGCAGTTTTTGCTTGGCCAAGAAGGTGTGGTGTAGATGGGCTCGACGTTCAAATCCGCAAGCAAAAGCCATGTGGGCATGGTCCGCCAGGTCAACGAAGACGCGTGCCTGGACCTGCCGGAAAACCGCCTGTGGGTGGTGGCCG
The DNA here is from genome assembly GCF_002813445.1 of Pseudomonas tolaasii NCPPB 2192. Taxonomy (NCBI): domain Bacteria; kingdom Pseudomonadati; phylum Pseudomonadota; class Gammaproteobacteria; order Pseudomonadales; family Pseudomonadaceae; genus Pseudomonas; species Pseudomonas tolaasii. The sequence goes on along the minus strand of NZ_PHHD01000001.1, from coordinate 1,301,367 downwards.
ACGGCATGGGCGGGCACGCGGCGGGCGACTACGTCAGCAGCCTGATCGTCGACAGCCTGCGCCATGTGCCGGTGGGCCGCTCCCTCGACGAGTACTCGGCGGCGCTGCGCAATGACCTGATCCGCATCAACGCCAGCGTGCGCGAAGAAACTGCCAACCGTGGCGTGACCATGATGGGCAGTACCGTGGTGCTGCTGGCTGCGCGCGGTTTGCGCGGCGTATGTTTGTGGGCCGGTGACAGCCGCCTGTACCGCCTGCGCGAGGGCGTGCTGGAGAGCATCTCCCGCGACCACAGCTACGTGCAGGACCTGCAAGACAGCGGCCTGCTCAGCGAAGCCGATGCCCGCGTACACCCGCGTGCCAATATCGTCACTCGCGCGGTGGGGGTGGAAGCCCAGCTGGAACTGGCGATCGTCGATCTGTTGATCGCCCCCGGCGACAGCTACCTGCTGTGCAGCGACGGCCTGAACAAGACCGTGGAAGACCATGAGATTCGTGAAGTGCTCGGCCACGACACGCCGGATGAAATCGTGCGCAGCCTGGTGCATCTGGGCCTGAGCCGGGGGGCGCCGGACAACATCACCGCCATTGTTGTGAAGGTGTCGCCATGACCCTCGCGATTCCCGGTTATGACATCGAAGGCGAGATCGGCGAAGGCGCCATGGCCAGCGTGTACCTGGCGACCCAGCGTTCTCTCGAGCGCAAGGTGGCGCTGAAGGTGATGGCGGCGGCGCTGGCGGCCGACCCGAGTTTCTGCGAGCGCTTTCTGCGTGAGGGCAAGACCCTGGCGCGGCTGTCGCACCCGCACACGGTGACTATTCATGACATCGGCAATGTCGGTGAGCTGTATTACATGGCCATGGAATACCTGCCCAACGGCACGCTCAAGGAGCGCATCGCCGCCGGTTTGACGCCGGAGCAGGGCCTTGCGTACATCCGCCAGATCGCCTCGGCGCTCGGCTATGCCCACGCGCAGGGGCTGGTGCACCGTGACGTCAAACCCGCCAACATTCTGTTCCGCGCCGACGGCACCGCGGTGCTGTCCGACTTCGGTATCGCCAAGTCGCTGGACGACCGCACCCAGTTCACCCAGGCCGGTTTTGCCGTGGGCACACCGAGCTACATGAGCCCGGAGCAGGCGCGAGGCCAGGAGATCGATGGCCGCGCCGACCTGTATGCGCTGGGCGTGGTGCTCTATGAAATCCTGGTCGGCAAGCTGCCGTATAACGGCACCGACGCGCTGTCGACGGCGCTGGCGCACCTGACCGAACCCTTGCCGGAACTGCCGGTGCACCATGGCCGGTATCAGGATGTGCTGCGCAAGTTATTGGCCAAGGACCCGGCCGAACGTTTCCCGGATGCGGCGGCGCTGCTGCGTGCGCTGGACCAACTGCCGGCGGATTCGCCGGAAGCCACGCTGGTGCGCCCGCTGCCGATTCCGCCGAGTGTTGACTTGGGCGGTATCACGCCGGAGTCCATCGAAATTCCGACGGCCAAGCCTGAGCCTCAATCCGCGCGTCAGCCGGTGGTGGCGCCGACGCAACAGCGCGCCGTGTCCGAACAACGCCGTGGCCCGGTGGTGGCGTTGGCTGCCGTGGCCGTTGCGGTGGCGCTGGCCATCGGCGGTGCCAGCTATTGGTGGTTGAGCGGCAGCGATGCGCCTGCCAAGCCGCCCGCCGCCGTGATTCCAAAAGCACCGCCGCCGGAGTTGAAACCCGTGGTGGCAGAGGTGGACGGCGGCCAGCGGCCGTTGCTGATGGCCGGTAAAAAGACCCTGTTCCAGCGCGTGCTCAGCAAGCCGGGTGCCAAGCTGTCCCATGATGCCGGTGGCGCCCCTGGCGAAGGGCTGGCGGCGTTTTCCGTGCTGTACGTTTACCAGCGCAAGGACGTCGATGGCAGCCCTTGGTTACGTGTGGGCACGGCCACTGACGGGCGCAGCGACGGCTGGCTGCCTGCCTCGCAAGTCAGCGACTGGAAGCAAAGCCTGGTGCTCAAGTTCACCGAGCGTTCGGGCCGGGCGCCGGTGATGTTCCTGCGCCAGTCCGCCGAGGTCGAGAGGCTGCTGGCGGACCCGGCTGCCGCCAAAAACGTGCTGGCCAAGGCGCAGAACAACAGCGAAGACAATCAGCAAGTGTTGGCGCTGGAACCGACCGCCAGCGCCGTACCGCAGAGCCAGTTCTACCTGCTGCCGATCTTCGATTCCAAAGAGAGCTTCGACGAAAACGGCCAGCCGGTGCAGTTGCTCAATATCGCCTCCATCGACCCCGGAAAGGCGGGTGTCGCAAAACCTGCGGCGCCGGTGAACACTGCCAACGCCGATGCCTTCCGCACCGCCGTGGTGCTGGTGGTGGACACCACCGTGTCGATGCAGCCCTACATTGACCAGGTGCGCGACGTGGTGCACGAGTTGCAAACTCGCATTGGCGAACGGGGCGAGCTGGACAGCGTGAGCTTCGGGCTGGTGGGCTTTCGCAACAGCATCAAGAAAACCCCTGGCCTGGAATACGTGGCCAAAACCCTGATCACGCTGGACCAGGGCCGCGACCCGCAACGCTTTCTCGACATGGCGCGCCAGGTCAAGGCTTCCACGGTGTCCAGCCATTCGTTCAACGAAGACGCGTTTGCCGGGGTGATGCAGGCGGTAGACGGCATGGATTGGTCCGGCTACGGCGGGCGCATCATTTTGCTGGTCACCGACGCCGGCGCCCTGCGCAAAAACGACCCGTTCGCCGCCACCCAGATGAACGAAGCCGAAGTGCGCCAGGCTGCGCTGGGCAAGCAGATCAAGATCTACGCGCTGCACCTGCGCACCGACGCCGGCAAGAAAACCCACGCAGGTGCCGAGAGCCAATACCGCATCCTCACCGCTGACGCCAACCCGCAGATCGGCGACCTCTACACCCCGGTGCCGGGCGGTGATGTGCGCAAGCTGGGTGAACGCGTGGATGAGATCGGTACGGTGTTCGCCAACCTCGTGCACCAAGTGCGCAGTAATACCCCGCAGCCAGTGCCGCTGTTGAATTCGGCGCCGACCCTGGCCGACAAGTCGGCAGCCGTCGGCTATGCGATGCACATGGACTTCCTCGGGCGCAAAACCGCGAGCCAGGCGCCGCAACTGGTCAGCGCCTGGACCGCCGACCGCGACCTCACCAACCCGGCGCTGCCGGCGTTCCAGGTCTGCGTGATGCTGACCAAGTTGCAGCTCAACGACCTGCAGCAGTCGCTGAAACTGATCGTGGACGCGGCGCGCAAGACCCAGACCTCACCCAAGGATTTTTTCCAGGAAATCGCCAGTGCCTCGGCCTATATGAGCCGCGACCCGCAAGCCCTGCGCAAGGGCGGCAACCTCGCCGACGGCGGCATCCTCGGCGAATACCTGGAGGGCCTGCCGTACCGCAGCAAGTCGCTGAACATGACGCAGGACCTGTGGTTGTCGTTGAGCGTGGCCGAGCAGGAAGACTTCATCGACGAGCTGGACTCGAAGATCCGCCTCTACGAAACCTTCCACAATGACGTGGCCAACTGGGTCCGGTTTGGCGATGCCGAACCGGGCGATGCGTTGTACCGCGTGCCGTTGTCGACGCTGCCGTGATGCTGAACCTGAGCGCGGTGCACAAGAGCCGGGGCGTCGGCAGCCAGCGCTACAGCCTGGTGATTCCGGCGCTGAGCCTGCGCGCGGGCGAGCAGTTGGCGATTGTCGGGCCGAGCGGCTGCGGCAAAAGCACCTTGCTCGATCTGCTGGCGCTGGTGCTCGCGCCGGATCAGGTGGGGCAGTTCGAGTTCCATCGACAGGACATCGCCGGGTTGTGGCGAGCGGATCAGCAGTCCACCCTGGCCGCGCTGCGCAGCCAGCACTTGGGCTACGTGCTGCAAACCGGTGGGTTGCTGGGGTTTCTCGATGTGCGCGGCAATATTGCGTTGTCCCGGCAACTGTTGGGGTTGAAGGATGACGGCAGCGTGACGCGGCTGGCCGAGCAACTGGAAATCGGCGACCAGTTGGCCAAAAAACCGGCCGCGCTCTCAGTCGGCCAGCGCCAGCGCGTCAGTTGCGCCCGCGCCCTGGCCCATGCGCCGCAGCTGGTGCTGGCGGACGAGCCCACCGCATCCCTCGACCCGCTGAACGCCGAGCGCGTGATGCAGGCACTGCTGGCCCAGGCCCGCGAGCACCGCGCCGCGTGCGTGATCGCCACCCATGACGAAGCCCTGGCCCGCGCCAGTGGCTTGCAGGTGCGCCGTATCGGTTGCCGTCGCGACAGCGATGGCGGCGTCACCGCCACCCTCGGGGAGGTGGGCTGATGCGCATCGGTCTGGTGGCGTCGCTGGCCTGGCAGGACTACCGCAACGACGCGTGGCTGTCGGCCTGTGCGGTGCTGGCACTGGTCGCGGTGGTTGCGCCGTTGCTGGTGTTATTCGGCCTGAAATTTGGACTGGTTAGCAGTTTGACCGAACGCTTGGAGACCGACCCGGCCACCCGTGAAATTATCCCGTTGGGCGGCGGTCGATTCAGCCATGCCTTCGTCGACCAGTTGGGCGAGCGCGCTGATGTGGCGTTCGCCATCCCGCGCACGCGGCAGATTGCGGCGACGGCGCAGGTCGGCACGCTGACCCTGGAAATGCTGCCGACCGCGTCGGGTGATCCGCTCTTGAGTGGTTTGCCGGTGCCCAAGGGGCTGGACCAGATTGTGTTGAGCCACACCGCCGCCGAAAAGCTCGCGGCGCGACCGGGCGACTGGCTGGAAACTGTGTTTTCGCGGCAAGTGGCGGGGCGCGTCGAGGCCCGACGCACGCGGCTGCAGGTGCTGGCAGTAATGCCGCTGGAAGCCTTCGCCCGGGACGGCTTGTTTGCGGATTTGAATTTGCTGGAGGCGGCGGAAGATTACCGCGACGGCCGTGCGGTGCCGGCGTTGGGCTGGGACGGTGAGGCGGTGGGTGTGAATGAGCCGCGCGTGTACCCGGCTTTTCGCCTGTACGCGCGCAACCTCGCGGATGTGGAAGCGCTGCGGGTGTATTTCGCCGCGCAGAACCTGCTGGTGTCGACCCAGGCGAACACCATCGCGCAGGTGCAGTCGTTGAGCCGCAACCTGTCGATCGTGTTCTGGATCATCGCCGGGCTGGCGCTGGCGGGTGCGTTTGCGGCGATCTTTGCCGGGGCGTTGGCGGCGGTGGCGCGCAAGCATCGGGATTTGTCCGTGTTGCGCCTGTTGGGGTTTTCCACCGGTGGATTGTTGCTGTTTGTGGTGCTGCAAGCGCTGTACAGCGCAGGCTTTGCAGCCGTTCTCAGTGCCGGGCTGTATGGCCTGGCCGAGGCGGCGTTGAACAAGTTGTTTGTGCAGGTGCCGGGCGAACACGCCAGCCACCTGTTGGCGCGTCACTATGGTCTGGCTCTGGTTGCCATCCTCGGCGTCAGCGCCGTGGCGGCGGGCTTTGGTGGTTGGCGGGTGGCGCGTATCCAGGCTTCTGAAGGAATCAGAGATGTATAAGTTACTGGGCGCCGCCGTGGCGCTGAGCCTGGCCTCGATGGCCTGGGCCGATGAGGCAAGCGACAAACTCGACAACCCCAAACCGCTGGCGGACGACGTGAGCTTGCCGTTGCCCTGCGAAGGCAACATGGTGTTCCGCTACGCCTACGTGCTGGCCCAGGGCACGCTGGATGACCGCGAAATCAGCCTCGGCTACCCCTTTGCCGAGGGCGAGGCGGGTTATCAGCAATCGTTTATTTCCGGCTACCGCCGCGACTTCATCAACGGCCAGTTCACCCTCAAGGACTTGCCCAAAGACTGGAACAAGGTCATCGCGCCATTGATGCCGAAGACCGACGCCAAAACCCCGCTCAAACCGATGCTGTATTTCATCGGCAAGTACGAAGTGACCGCGCGCCAGTACGCCGCCGTGATGGCGCAGGCGCAGTCCCTGGCCAGTGGCGAGCCGGCGCCCGCCTGCAACCTTCCCTCCGGCATGGCGGCACGCTTGCCCAAGGTAAAGCTGTCGCGCTTTGAGGCCGAGCGCTTCTCGGCGGTGTACAGCGCGTGGCTGATGAAATACCACCGCGACCTGCTGCCGGTGAGTGGGCGTGGTTCTTCTGCCGAAGACGGTGGCTTTGGCTTTGTGCGCCTGCCGACTGAAGTGGAGTGGGAATTCGCCGCGCGTGGCGGCCAGGCGGTGAGCCGCCAGGACCTGGAAGGGCGCCTGTTTCCACGGCGTGTCGAAGGCAGTGAAAGCGACGGCCCGCTGGGCGATTACGCCGTGTTCAACCAGGTGGCCGGCGGAACCGGTCAGGCCGCGCGCCTGATGCCGATCGGCACCAGGCTGCCCAACCCGATCGGCCTGTTCGACGTGATTGGCAACGCCGCAGAAATGGTCCAGGAATCCTTCCAGCTGGTGCACGCCGGGCGCCGCCAGGGCACCTACGGCGGCTTTGTGGTCAAGGGCGGCAACTACCTCGAAGGCGAGGGCACGCTGTTTACCGGCATGCGCCGCGAGTACCCGTTGTTTGCCGCCGACGGCACTGAACAGAGCAACGAAACCACCGGCTTTCGCGTGGCAATTGGCGCGCTGTCGGCGCCACGTTCGCGCTACAAGGAATTGTTCGAGCAGTGGCAGAAAGAGGGCCGCCTGGCCTCGCTGACCGATGCCATCGACGACGCCCAGGACCCGACCAAACGCCTGGACAGCATCATCGCCACCAGCGTTGACCCCAAGCTGCAAGCCGAGCTGGGGCTGGTCAACGAAGAGCTCAAGCGCAACGTTTCGCTGATCGCCCAGCAACGCGAAGAGGCGGCGGGCAACCTGATCCAGTCCGCCGCGTTGGTGGCCGAGACCATCAGCAACTACAACATCCGCCTGGCGAACCTGCAGAAGAGCCGCCAGCAAGCCAAAGACAACAAGGATGAGGCCAGCGCGCAGCTGTTCGACATGGCCATCACCAATGGCCGCAGCGCGCTCGACGGCGCGGTGGCGATTTATATCGACAACCTGGCCACCGGCACGCGCTACACCGATGCGGTGATTCAGGCCCAGTTTCAACGGATCAAGGAAGAGTTGGATCGCAAGCCAGTGCTCGGCAAAAGCCTGGTGACGCGCGCGACACTGTTCGTTCGCCATGTCGGCAACTACCGCAAGCAACAGCGGGCCGACCCGGCAACGATCTTGAAGGAATTGCTCGCAGCGAGCGGTCAGCGGTCTTGACCGGTGGCTGTATAGCGAGCTTGGAAGGGACTCAGGCGGCGGTGGGCCGTGCTGGGCAAGTCAAACTTAAAAGAGAACACACCTATGCTTTTTTCCCGTAAGGCGGTTTCCAAGCGTCACCTGCTGCTGATCGCGGCCGGTTTCAGCACCGTGTTGACCGGTTGCGCCACGTCGCCAGCCTCCAAGGTCGCCTCGACCACCAAGGTCGAGTACTACCCGAACTGCTACGAGCCGGTGCAGCACTTGCGTGCGACCGATTCGAACATGACCAAGTCGGTGGTGACCGGCGCGGCCATCGGTGCAGCGGGCGGTGCGCTGCTGGGCGCGCTGACCGGCGACTCCGACAAGCGCGGCCGTAACGCCGCCATTGGTGCGGCGGGCGGCGCCCTGGCCGGCGGCGCGGCGGGTTACTACACCGAGCGTCAGAAGCAGATCACCGACGACAACCAGCGCATCGCGTCGTACTCCACCGACTTCAACAAAAGTGCGTCGGATATCGACCGCAGCACCGCCTACGCCAAGGCGTCGCAGCAGTGCTATCAGAGCGCATTCACCAAGCTGGTGAATGATCGCAAGGCCAAGACCGTCAACGACACCGAAGGCCGCAAGCGCCTGGCGGAAATCGTGGCAGGCCTGAAAGAGTCGAATGACCTGATCGTTGCAGTCAACGGCAAGGCCAGTGAAGACCTGAACAATTACACCCAGGCTTACGAGCAAGACCTGCAACAAGTGGGTGTGCAGCGTGCCGACGTGGTCACCGTAGCGACCGCCGACACCACGCCGCCTGTGGCGCCGGCCAAGGGCAAAAAAGCCGTGAAACCAGCGAAAAAAGCGGTACTGCCGGTTGTGCCGAAAGAAGCGGTGACCACCGAGAAGAGCATCCAGACCGTGCAGGCCAAGCAGGCGGAAAGCAAGCAAGTGGCCAGCGCCGGTAAGGCGCAGATCGAAGGCACTTGCCGCGATCCAAACCTCGCCGACTGGGCGCCGGTTCCGTGCCCTAACGTTTAAGTAACATGCTGCTATAAGCGTCAAACGCCAGCCGATCTTCCGCTAATGCGCAAGATCGGTGGCGTTCTCTTTGCAAATCGTTAAACTGCTGCGGCCACTCAATAATTACACCGAGGCCGTGTGCATGAAATTTCGTCTTTTGTTGTGGGTGCTGGGCCTGATGATGGGCAAAGCCAGCCGCACCAATCCTGCCTTCCAGCAACAGTTGGGTGACAAAGACCTGGCGTTCCAGTTGCAGACCCTCGACGGCAAGGTTGCCCGTCACTTCATCGTCAAAAACCAGCGCATCACCAGCCGCTCGGGTGTTCACCCGGCGCCGGCCTTCGCCATCGCGTTCAAGGATGCCGCCTTCGGCTTTGCCACGATGCAGGCGAAGAACAAGCAACTGGCGTTCATGACGGGGATTCAGGACAAGACGATTCAGATCAAGGGCAACCCGGCGCTGGTGATCTGGTTCCAGGGGTTGACCAAGTATTTGAAGCCGAAGAAAAAGAAGTAAGCCCTGATCGTTCCCACGCTCTGCGTGGGAATGCCGCTTTGGACGCTCTGCGTCCGCTCTTGAAGTCGTGACGCAGAGCGTCACCGCATGCATTCCCACGCGGAGCGTGGGAACGATCATGTTCAGCCCTGGCTGAACTGCGAGGCCAACTCGCGCAGCAACACTTCGGCATCCAGCACCTTGCCCACCACTTCCTCGGCCTTCTCCCGGCTCAAGCCCAGACGCTCAAGCAGCGCGTCCGGAATCGCCTCATCCGGCCCGGAGCCAATGCCGCGGCTGCGCAGCAGACTCACGGCCAGGCACACCAGGTTTGCGTATTCGGCATATTCCCCGTCGTAGCTTGGGTCGTGCTGGAAGCGCAGGGCCGTGGACAGTTCGTCCGGCATGTCCCAGTAGCGCATCAGCCAGGCGCCGATCTGCTCGCGGCTGATACCCAGCAGGTGCTGCTCCACATAGCTGTGGCACAGGTGCGGGTTAACCTCCAGGTGCCGGCAGATCAGTGAGAAATGCGGCGGGAACACGTGGGCCAGCAGCAGGTAACCAAAGTTGTGCAGCAGACCGGCGAGGTACGTCAGGCCGGCTTCCGGGCGCTGGGCACGCGGCATGGCGCGGGTCAGGCCTTCGATGACCGCGGCGGTGTAAATCGACTGATGCCAGTACGGCGTGGACTGGTGCGGGTGGTCTTTGGGCAGGCTCAGGGTTTTGCCCAATGCCAGGCCCAGCGCCAGGTTGATCACCAGATCAAAGCCCAGCACGCGCACGATGGCATCCTCCACCGAACGAATCTTGCCCGGCGAGGCGTAGTACGGCGACGCCGCCCAGCTCACCACTTGGGCGGCCAGGGCCGGGTCGGTTTCCACCACACCAGTGATGTCATCGATGGTGGCATTGGGGTCGACGCGCAGTTTGATGATCTTCTGCGCCGTGTCAGCCAATGGCGGAATCTCGAGGGTCGCTTCCAGACGCTGCTGGATGCGGCGGGCGGTGAACGCCTGCATGGCCTGGGTGATTTCCTCGCGGTCATCATTCGGGCGGTCGAGGTTGGGGCGGATGTTGCTCAGCGGCTCGCCGAAGTGCCCGGCGGTGGCTTTGGTGAGCATGGTCTTGAAGTCGGTGCTGGCGATTTCCAGCAGCAAACCGGCTTCGCCCGAGTGCACCAGCAGGCTCGGTTCGTCGAGCAAGCTGCCTTCGTACAGGCAAGGCGAGGTGGTCAGCGCCGGCAGGCCCGGCAACAGGCTCAGGCTGTGTTTGCTCAGCATGCGCTCGACACGGTCCGGCGACACGGCCGTGAGGCGGCGCCCGGTCAGCTCGGCGAGGCGGTTGAGGTCAAGCAACTGATTCTGCGGAAACAGCACCATCAGCGCGCCGACGGCATCTTCCAGCAAGACCGTCTGGACCTTTCGCGCGGGGTTCAGGCCAGGTTGCTCGGCAACCTCGGTGAAGGGAATGGCGAGCTTTGCGAGCAGAGCCCGAATGACCGGCGGGGCGGTCAGTGGGGCTGTGGCGAGGGCAACTTCTGACATGGCCTGATCCAATTTCTTACAGTCCACGAAGTATAACCAGCTTGATACAACTGTTGGTCGACTAAGTGAGTCAGGCGTCACACTTGGCCATATTGCTGCCCGTGTCGCAGCCAGCGGTCCAGCAACGGGCTGACATGTTCCGGCCAGCGCTGGAGCAGCGCTTGCGCGGCGTCACGCACGGCGGGGAGCAGGTCGGCATCGCGCATCAGGTCGGCGACCTTGAATTGCAAAAGGCCGGTCTGGCGGGTGCCGAGCATTTCGCCAGGGCCGCGCAGTTCGAGGTCTTTTTCGGCGATGACAAACCCGTCGTTGGTTTCACGCATGATGCCCAGGCGCTGCCGCCCGATCTGCGACAACGGGGGGTGATAAAGCAGCACGCAATGGCTCGCGGCGCTGCCCCGGCCGACGCGCCCGCGCAATTGGTGCAGTTGCGCGAGGCCCAGGCGCTCGGGGTTTTCGATGATCATCAGGCTGGCATTCGGCACGTCCACACCGACTTCGATCACCGTAGTGGCCACCAGCAGTTGCAGATTGCCGGCCTTGAACTCGGCCATCACTGCAGCTTTTTCCGCAGGCTTCATACGGCCATGGATCAGCCCGACCTTGAGCTCGCCCAAGGCGCTGGTGAGGTCTTCAAAGGTGGTTTCGGCAGCCTGGCAGGTCAGCTCCTCGGACTCTTCGATCAACGTGCACACCCAGTAAGCCTGACGCCCTTCGGCGCAGGCGCCGCGCACGCGTTCGATCACCTCGACACGGCGGGTGTCGGTCACCAGCACGGTGTTGACCGGAGTACGGCCGGGCGGCAGTTCGTCGAGGATCGAGGTGTCGAGGTCGGCGTAGGCGCTCATGGCCAGCGTGCGCGGAATCGGGGTGGCCGTCATGATCAACTGATGCGGGTTCATGCGGCCGCCCACGCCTTTCTGACGCAGGGCCAGGCGCTGCTGTACGCCGAAGCGGTGCTGTTCGTCGATGATCACCAGCGCGAGATTCTTGAACTGCACTTCGTCCTGGAACAGCGCGTGGGTGCCCACTACCATCGGCGCGCCATTGGCGATTTGCTCCAGCGCGGCCGCACGGACTTTGCCCTTGAGTTTGCCGGCCAGCCACGCGACTTCCAGGCCCAGGGGTTCCAGCCAACGCTTGAAGGTGATGAAGTGCTGTTCGGCGAGAATCTCGGTGGGCGCCATCAAGGCCACTTGGTAACCGGCTTCCAGCGCTTGCAGGGCAGCGAGGGCGGCGACCACGGTTTTGCCCGCGCCGACGTCGCCCTGGATCAGGCGCAGCATGGGTTCGTGCTGGCTGAGGTCGTAGGCGATTTCATTGCCCACGCGCTGCTGGGCACCGGTCGGCGCGAAGCCGAGGTTGGCCAGGTATTGCGCAGGCAGGCGTGTGGCTTTTGGCATCGCGGGCGCGCGCAGGGAGCGCATGCTCTCGCGCAGGCGTTGCTGGGACAATTGGTGGGTCAGCAACTCTTCGAAGGCCAAGCGGTGCTGGGCCCAGTGATGACCCAGGGCCAGTTCGTCGACATCGGCGTCGGCGGGCGGGTGATGCAGGTAGCGGATCGCATCGTCCAGCGGCGCCAGTTGGTAGTCGCGCGCCAGTTCGAGCGGCAGCCAGTCGGGCAGGCTTTTCGGGCCGAGCATCGTCAGGGTCTGCATGCACAGTTGGCGCAGGCGCTGTTGGGTCAGGCCTTCGGTGAGCGGGTAGATCGGTGTGAGGGTGGTGTCCACCGGTGGCGGCTCGTCACCCGTGATGGCGCGGTACTCCGGGTGGTAGATCTCCAGGCCAGACGCACCGGGGCGCGCTTCGCCGTAGCAGCGCACGCGGGTGCCACGTTTGAGGCCTTCTTTCTGTGCATTGCTGAAATGGTAGAAGCGCAGGCTCAGGCCGCCGGTGCCGTCCTGCAGGCGCACCACCAGGCTGCGGCGCTTGCCCATCACCACGTCGGCGCCGCTCACGGTGCCTTCGACCACCGCGTCCTGCCCGGGGCGCAATTGGCCGATGGGCACCACGCGGGTGCGGTCCTGGTAGCGCAGGGGCAGGTGGAACAGCACGTCCTGGAGATTCTCCAGGCCGACCTTGGCCAATTTCTCGGCCATGGCTTCACCGACACCCTTGAGTGCCGTCACCGACACCTGTGACAGCTCAGTCATACGTTTACTTAGCTCGCAGCAGGCGGCTTGGCCACCGAACACAGGCGAATCGAGTCGGCGAGGATCTCAATGGCTTTCGGGCGCGGGAAGCTGGCGCGCCAGGCAATCGCCACGGTGCGGAACGGCACCGGTGGCGTGAGTGGGCGCACTTCGATCACGCCGGGGGCGTAGTGATGGCTGTCCACCGCTGACAGCGGCAGGATCGAAATGCCCAGGCCGGAAGCAACCATGTGCCGGATGGTTTCCAGGGAACTGGATTCCACGGTGGTGTGCTTGGCGCCGTCGTTGCCCTTGGTCAGGGTCGGGCAGGCTTCCAGTACCTGGTCGCGGAAGCAGTGGCCTTCGCCGAGCAGCAGCAGGCTCTTGTCGTTGAGCAGGCCGGCGTCGATGGTGTCTTTCTGCGTCCACGGGTGGGAAGCCGGCATCAGCACGTAAAACGGCTCGTCATAGAGCGGCAACGTCAGCACGTCGGCCTCGTTGAAGGGCAGGGCGATGATGATCGCGTCCAGCTCGCCGTTGCGCAGTTTGTCGCGCAGCACGTGGGTGAAGTTTTCTTCGATATACAGCGGCATCTGCGGCGCGACGCGGTGCAGTTGCGGAATCAGGTGCGGGAACAGGTACGGGCCGACGGTGTAGATGGCGCCGACTTTCAGCGGGGCGGTCAGCTGGTTTTTGCCGGCCTGGGCCAGTTCCCGAATGCTTTGGGCTTGTTCCAGTACCTTCTGGGCCTGGGCAACGATGCCTTCGCCGACCGGAGTCAGGCGCACGGCGCTCTTGCTGCGCTCGAAAATCAGCACACCGAGTTCGTCTTCAAGCTTTTTCACACCCACCGACAGCGTCGGCTGGCTGACATGGCAACGCTCGGCCGCGTGGCCGAAGTGCTGCTCTTGGGCGAGGGTCACGATGTAGCGTAATTCTGTAAGAGTCATAGCGGGCGTCCATGAGGTTGCGGGCCAAGCATACCGGCTGCAATCGATAGACGCACGTTATCAGAAGTTTGGTGGGGATTGAGCGGGGAGTGTGGGAGATTTTGCTGATGCGATATGAACCATGTGGGAGCTGGCTTGCCTGCATCGCAGGCAAGCCAGCTCCCACACAAGCCAGCCCCTACAGTTTTTAGCGGCGGCGCTTCTCGATGTTGTAAACGAACGGCGCGACGATTTCGACGCTGCCGCCTTTCAACATGTCGGCCGGTGGCTTGGGCAGTGGCTGGGCGCGACGGATCATGTCCAGGGTCGCGCGGTCCAGGTCGGCGTTGCCGGAGCGGCCTACCAACTCATACGACAGCACGTTGCCTTCGGCATCGACGACAAAGCGCAGGCGGTTCAAGCCTTCCTTGCCACGCTGTTGCGCGCCCGGCGGGTACTTCTTGTACTTCTGCAGGTGTGCCAGCAGCGTGCCTTCCCAGGATGCTTTGGCAGCGACCTGTTGCGGCGACGGGCCCGGTGTCGGCTGTGCCGATTTTTCAGTCGGCGCGTTGTTCTGCGGGGTCTCGCTTGGCGGCTCTTCGGAAGGTTTTTCCTTGGGCGGCTCGGGCTTTTTCTCCACAGGCTTGGGCGGCTGAGGCTTGGGCTTGGGTTTGACCGGCTTGGGCACCTGGATCGTTGGTTTGGGCGCCTCGGCCAGTTTCGGCAGGGGCAGCTCTTCTACCGGTGCAGGCGGTTGCGGCGGCGTGATCACCTTGGGCGGTGCAGGCGGCGGCGGGGCAGGCATCGGTGCCAGGTCAATGACCATGGCGGCCGGAGGCAACTGCACCGGGTGCGGCGCGGACCATTGGAGCGCGATGATGATCGCGACGGCATGCACGCCCAGCACGACGGCGAGGCTGGTGCCATACCGCGTCAGTTTGTGGCGCGTCGTGATCATTTCTTGGCTGCCGTCTCAAGTCCGACCAGGCCTACCTTGAGGTAGCCGGCTGCCCGCAGGGCATCCATCACGCTCATCAGGTCGCCGTAGTCCACGCCCTTGTCGGCCTGGAAGAAGATCGTCGTGTCCTTCTTGCCCTGGGTCTTGGCGTCGAGCACCGGCCCCAGGGTTTCAGCTTTGACTTCTTCTTCGCCCAGGAACAGGCGTTGGTCCGCCTTCACGCTGAGGAAAATCGGTTTCTCCGGCCGCGGCGCAGGCTTGGCGCTGGATGCGGGCAGGTCAACCTTGATGTCCACGGTCGCCAACGGTGCGGCCACCATGAAGATGATCAGCAGCACGAGCATCACGTCGATAAACGGTGTGACGTTGATTTCGTGGTTCTCGACGAGTTCGTCGTCGCCTTGATTCAAATGCAGGCCCATGGCCGATTACCCCACTTTCACCATGTGCGGTTGCGAGCTGCGCTCGGTAGGCAGGTGATCGAGGTCGCGGCTGACCAGCAGCAGGACTTCTGCCGACGCGTCCGATACCTGAGCCTTGTAGCCGGCGATCGAACGGGCGAAGACGTTGTAGATCACCACCGCAGGAATCGCGGCAACCAGGCCCAGGGCAGTCGCCAGCAGGGCTTCGGCGATGCCGGGGGCAACGACGGCGAGGTTGGTGGTCTGGGTTTTGGCGATGCCGATGAAGCTGTTCATGATGCCCCATACGGTGCCGAACAGGCCCACGAATGGCGCGGTGGAGCCGATAGTCGCCAGCACGCCGGTGCCGCTGCTCATATTGCGGCCGCAGGCTGCGACCAGGCGCTCCAGACGGAAGCTGACGCGCTCCTTGATGCCTTCCTTTTCGCGGGTGTTGGCCGACAGGCGCATTTCTTCCAGCGCGTCGTGCACCAGCAGGTTCGCCAGGGTGCCCTTTTTGGTCGCAGTGTCGCTGGCTTCCTTGAGGGTGGTGGCTTTTTTCAGGTGGACGATTTCAGCGCGCAGGCGACGCTTGGCGCCCAGCAGCTCGAAGCCCTTGGCGATCCAGATGGTCCAGGTGATGATCGAGGCGATGGCCAGGCCGATCATCACGGCTTTCACCACGACGTCTGCGTTCTGGTACATGCCCCATGGCGACAGGTCGTGGGCCATGCCCAGGGAGTTGTCTTCTTCCAGCACGACACCGCCATCATCGGCAGGCGCGGGAGTCGCAGCCTGGGCCGGGTCGGTGGCCGCAGGTGCAGCGGCAGGTGCCGCCGGGGTTGCTGTGTTGTGTTCGGCAGCGGCCGGGGCTGCGGGTGCGGTGGCATCAGCGAATGCGGCGGTCGGCGCCAGCAGTACGCTGAACAGCATCGCAGCAATCGCGCGCCAGGCGCGGGATGGGCTGTGAGGCTTGGTTGGCGAAGCGGGGTTTGTATTACGTGTCATGCTGGCCGGACCTGAGAGAAAAAAATGAGTGATCATCCTGCCAGACCCGAAAGGGCCGAGGACAAATGGGTGGTCATTATTGCAAGTAATTCTTGTTAACAGAAGTAATACAGTTACTTTATTTGTCCTTTTGCTGGCCGCTGGTCATCTCCGGCGGCTAATCTGCGCCTTTAAGAATGGGGTTTTGTGATGTCTGCGCCTTCTGTTGTGATTGCCGGTTGCGGCGATGTGGGTAGTCGGCTGGCTAGCCAATTGCTGGCCTCGGAATGGGAGGTTCACGGCCTGCGCCGTGATGTGTCGAAGCTTCCTGACGGGGTGACAGGCATTGCCGGCGACCTGTTCAAGAAAGACTGCCCCGACACCTGGCCGATCGGCGGGGTGGATTACCTGGTGTACTGCGCCGCTGCGACCGACCACGACGAGGCCGGGTATCGCGCTGCTTACGTACAAGGGTTGCAGCATGTGCTGGAGTGGCTGAATGACTATGGCCAGGAACCCAAGCACCTGTTGTTTGTGTCCAGCAGCAGTGTGTATGGCCAGCAAAAGGGTGAGTGGGTCGATGAAACGTCCGACACTCAGGCGCAGGGTTATTCCGGAAAAGTGATGCTGGAGGCCGAGCAGGTCGCCCTCGACAGCGGCATTCCGGCGAGCATCGTGCGCCTGACCGGCATCTACGGCCCGGGCCGGGAGTGGCTGTTGACCCAAGTGCGCCAGGGATATCGCGTGGCGATCGACCCGCCTTTATATGGCAACCGGATCCACGCGGACGACGCGGCAGGGCTGTTGGCCTTTTTGCTGCGTCATGTGGAACAGGGCGGGACTTTGGACAAGGTCTACATCGGTGTGGACGACGCGCCGGCGCCGCTGGCCGAGGTGGTGGGCTGGTTGCGCGAGTACCTGGGGGTCACCGAGTGGGCGGATGATGCCAGTGTGCGCCGGGCGGGGAGCAAGCAGTGCAGTAATGCGCGGGCCAGGGCGTTGGGCTGGAAGCCGATGTATCCGAGTTATCGCGAAGGTTACGCGGCGATTCTCAAAGGCTGAAACACGGTTATGAATGTGGGAGCAGGCAAGCCAGCTCCCACATTTGGATTCGGGTGGTGCTGGTTATTGCTTTTCCAGCAGCCACTGGCGTGGGCCGGGGGTGAACTGAGGCACTTCATCCGCCAGCGCGGTATTCACTGCCTGGAAGATTTCCAGCTTCTTGCCCTTGCGCATGAAGATCCAGGGGTTGCCCTGGCCGTTCAGTTGCAGCCAGATGCTGTCGTAGCCGCCGCTCATGGAGGCACAGTCGCCCGCCAGGCACAGCGAATACTGGTCAACCCCAGGCAGGCCGGCGACTTTGCCGTTGGCCTGGAACTGCACGATGGCGCCGTCGCCATTGCCGTCCTTGATCTTCCAGTCGCCGCCCAGGTAAGCCGCATACAGCGCGCGCTCGAAGTTTGCGCCCAGTGGTGCGCCCTCCGGGGCCGGGTCCTTGGCGCGGGCAAACAGCTGCTCGGGCTCGTTATCGTTGGCCACTTGCAGCAGTTGCTTGCCTTTGCGCTTGAGTTCGGTGGCGGTGCTGCCGTAGAAATCGACGCTCCAGGCGCCGGATTTTTCACCGAGCAGCTTGCCTTCCGCTACTTCAAAACCGTTGTAGTAGCGGGCCTGCGCCGCCTTGGTGTTGACCTCCCATTCGAGGTTCGGGCCATAGGACTGCAGGGCTTCACGCAAAGGGCCGCCCTTGGCTGCCGCGTCGATGGCGGCCTGGTTGATCCAGGTGCCGCTCACATCCAGGTCGGCGGGGTTGCTGGCACAGCCGCCAAGCAACAGGGCAAGCAACGAAGAGGCTACAAGCGCTTTGCGCATTACGAAATCCTTCTGAAACGAAATCGGCGCAGCCCGTAAAGGCTGCGCCGGATGTTTTTACTCGATGACCAGAATCGCGTCCATCTCAACCTGCGCGCCCTTTGGCAGGGCGGCAACGCCGATGGCGGCGCGGGCCGGGTACGGTTGTTCGAAGTATTTGCCCATGATCTCGTTGACCTTGGCGAAGTGGCTCAGGTCGGTGAGGAAAATGTTCAGTTTGACGATGTCTTTGAACGAACCACCGGCCGCCTCGGCAACTGACTTCAGGTTTTCGAAAACCTGTACGGTCTGTGCTTCAAACCCTTCCACCAGTTCCATGGTTTTTGGGTCCAGCGGGATCTGGCCGGACATGTAGACGGTGTTGCCCGCCTTGATGGCCTGGGAGTAGGTCCCGATGGCGGCCGGGGCCTTGTCGCTGGTGATAACGGTCTTGGTCATGTGTGACTCCTTGTAAGGGTTCGGTTAGGCACGCATGCGGGTGATGCGGATGACCCCGGTCAAGGCGCGCAGTTTCTTGATCACGCGGGCCAGGTGCACGCGGTCGTGCACGCTGACCACCAGTTGGACCACGCTGATGCGACCATCGCGCTCGTCCATGCTGATTTTCTCGATATTGCCGTCGGCTGCGTTGACGCTGCTGGCGAGCAGGGCGATCAGGCCGCGCTGGTGTTCCAGCTCGACGCGCAGTTCGACGTTGAATTCGCCGGTGACATCCTTGGCCCACGAGAGCTGGATGCATTTTTCCGGGTTGTGGCGGATTTCGGTGATGTTTCGGCAATTGTCCAGGTGCACGACCATGCCTTTGCCCGCCGACAAGTGGCCGACAATCGGGTCGCCCGGAATCGGCGTGCAGCACTTGGCGTAGCTGAGCACCAGGCCCTCGGTGCCGCGGATCGCCAGCGGGCCTTCGGGGCTCGGCAATTGCTCGCCTTCACCGAGCAGGCGGCGGGCGACCACATAGGCCATGCGGTTGCCCAGGCCGATGTCTTCCAGCAAATCTTCGATGGTTTCCTGGCGGTACTCGTGGAGCATCGCTTGAACGCGCTCGGTCGGGATCTTGTCGAGGGCGCTGTCAAAGCCGTTGAGCACCTTGTTCAACAGTCGCTCGCCCAGGCTGATGGATTCGGAGCGGCGTTGCAGTTTGAGGGCGTGGCGAATGTGGGTGCGCGCCTTGCCGGTGACCACGAAATTGAGCCACGCCGGGTTCGGGCGTGCGCCGGGTGCGCTGACGATCTCGACCGTGGAGCCGCTTTGCAGCGGTTCGGACAGCGGTGCGAGACGACGATTGATCCGACAGGCAATGCAGCTGTTGCCCACGTCGGTGTGCACCGCATACGCGAAGTCGACCGCCGTGGAGCCCTTGGGCAGCTCCATGATCCGGCCTTTGGGCGTGAACACGTAGACCTCGTCCGGGAACAGGTCGATCTTCACGCTTTCGATAAATTCGAGGGAGTTGCCGGCACGTTGCTGCATTTCCAGCACGCCTTTGACCCACTGGCGGGCGCGGGCATGGGTGCCTTTTGGCTGCTCGTCGCCGCTGGATTTGTACAGCCAGTGAGCGGCGATGCCGTTGTTGGCCATCTCTTCCATTTCGCGAGTGCGAATCTGGATCTCGATCGGCACGCCATGCATGCCAAACAGCGTGGTGTGCAGCGACTGATAGCCGTTGGCCTTGGGGATCGCGATGTAATCCTTGAAGCGTCCCGGCAGGGGTTTGTACAAATTATGTACAGCACCCAGCACCCGGTAGCAGGTGTCGACCTTGTCGACGATGATCCGGAACGCATATACGTCCATGATCTCGTTGAAGGCCCGGCGCTTGCCGCGCATCTTTTTGTAGATGCCGTAG
Organism: Pseudomonas tolaasii NCPPB 2192; assembly: GCF_002813445.1. NCBI lineage: Bacteria > Pseudomonadati > Pseudomonadota > Gammaproteobacteria > Pseudomonadales > Pseudomonadaceae > Pseudomonas > Pseudomonas tolaasii. The sequence goes on along the minus strand of NZ_PHHD01000001.1, from coordinate 1,282,027 downwards.
AGGTGCTTCTGCCGGCCGCTGACTTCGCCTTCAATCTCGTCGATCGCCAGGCAGTGGCTCAGCGACTCTTCGATCTTGTTGACGATTTCCTTGCGGTTGCCCCGGGCGCGCTTGACCGCCTGGTAGATGCGCGCCGAACGCATCGGGTGCATGGCCTTGAAGCCCAGGTCTTCGAATTCGATGCGAATGGCGTGCATACCCAGCCGGTTGGCGATGGGCGCGTAGATTTCCAGGGTTTCCTTGGCGATGCGCCGGCGTTTTTCGCCGGACAGCACTTCCAGCGTGCGCATGTTGTGCAGCCGGTCGGCGAGCTTGACCAGAATCACCCGGATGTCACGGGCCATGGCCATGGCCATCTTCTGGAAGTTTTCCGCCTGGGCTTCGGCCTTGGTCTCGAAATTCATCTGGGTCAGTTTGCTGACCCCGTCGACCAGTTCGGCCACGGTTTCGCCAAATTGCGCACTGAGCGCTTCCTTGGCGATGCCGGTGTCCTCGATCACGTCATGCAGCATCGCGGCCATCAGGCTCTGATGGTCCATGTGCATGTCGGCCAGAATGTTTGCCACCGCAAGAGGATGGGTGACGTACGCCTCGCCGCTACGGCGGCGTTGGCCGTCGTGGGCTTGTTCGGCGTAGAAATACGCTCGGCGGACCAGGTTGACCTGGTCTGGGCCGAGGTAGGCCGATAAGCGATCGGCGAGGGCGTCTATGCTCGGCAAAGTGTGAACTCCTGCCGTTGGCTGTGACCCCGCGCCGTGCTACGTCGACCAGGCATAGGCTTAGACGGCCTCGTTGGACTCGTCCTCGAACGCTGCAAACAGCGGTTCGTCTTCAACGATTTCGGCGTTGGCGATGAACTCGTAGCTCATCAGGCCTTCAGCAATTTCACGCAGGGCAACTACGGTAGGCTTGTCGTTTTCCCACTGGACCAGGGGCTCTTTGCCGCCAGTGGCCAGTTGACGGGCACGCTTGGTAGAGAGCATGACCAGCTCAAAGCGGTTATCCACGTGTTCTAGGCAGTCTTCAACGGTTACGCGGGCCATGGTATTCCTCGGAGCGAATGCAAGATGCGCGCTGCCCGGTTGGGCGAGCGGACTAAACAGTTTAAAAAATCACCAGCGTTTAGGGAAGCGCTGATTTTTCGCAAACCTTCGTAAAACCGCTGCAAGTGCCAATGTAAAGCCCTTGCAGCCGTTTTGGGAAGTGCCAATCAACCGAGCAGTTCGGCCAGCAATTTGCCGAAACGCTGTTGTTGACGCTTTTGCTGGAGCTGATTGGTGCGGAAAATCGCCTTCAAGTCGTCCAGTGCGTGGGCAAAGTCGTCGTTGATGATCAGGTAGTCGTAGTCGACGTAGTGGCTCATTTCGCTGACGGCTTCACGCATGCGGCCTTCGATGATTTCGTCGCTGTCCTGGCCACGGTTGGTCAGGCGCTGGTGCAACGCTTTCAGCGACGGCGGCAGAATAAAGATGGAGCGCGCCTTTGGCATCAACTGGCGCACTTGCTCGGCGCCCTGCCAGTCGATTTCCAGGATCAGGTCGTGGCCTTCGTCCAGAGTCTGCTGCAGATGACTTTGTGAAGTGCCGTAGAGGTTGCCGAACACTTCGGCACGCTCCAGGAAGTCGCCGTGTTCGATCATCTTGACGAACTCGGTGCGCTCGACGAAGTGATAGTGCACGCCGTTCACCTCGCCCGGGCGCATGGCGCGGGTGGTGTGGGACACCGAGATGCGGATCTGCTCGTCAGCGTCGGTCAGGGCTTTGACCAGGCTGCTTTTGCCCGCGCCCGAAGGGGCGGAAATGATGTAAAGGGTGCCGGTGCTGTGGGTCATGGAGGTTGCCTTACTCAATATTCTGTACTTGTTCGCGCATCTGCTCGATCAACACTTTGAGGTTGACCGCAGCCTGTGTGCTGCGCGGGTCAAACGCCTTGGAACCCAGTGTATTGGCTTCGCGGTTGAGTTCCTGCATCAGGAAGTCCAGGCGCCGACCGGCGGCACCGGCAGACTTGAGTACGCGGCGCACTTCGAGGATGTGGGTGCTCAGGCGGTCGAGTTCTTCGGCCACGTCGCTTTTTTGTGCGAGCAGCACCATTTCCTGTTCCAGGCGCGTGGGGTCGAGGTCGGCCTTCATGTCGGTGAAGCGGTCGAGGACCTTCTGACGCTGGGTGGCGAGCATCTGCGGCACCAGCTCGCGCAGCGTGACCACGTCTTCTTCGATGGCGGTCAGGCGCTCGTTGATCAGGCGGGCCAGTTCGGCCCCTTCGCGTTCGCGGCCGGCCTTGAGCTCCTTCAAACCCTGATTGAACAGGGCGAGGGCTTCAGCGTTGAGGGCCTGCGGGTCTGTGGCGTCCGCCACCAGTACGCCAGGCCAGGCCAGCACCTCCAACGGGTTCAGCGCGGCAGGTTGCTTGATCAGGCCTGCGATGGTTTCGGCAGCGGCGACCAACTGCGCGGCGCGGTCGCGATCAACCTGCAAGGGTTTGCCGGTGGTTTCCTCGGTAAAACGCAGGGTGCACTCCAGCTTGCCCCGGGATATGCCCTGGCGCAGCGCTTCACGCACGGCGCCTTCGAGGTCGCGGAACGATTCCGGCAGGCGCAGGTGCGGCTCCAGGTAGCGGCTGTTGACCGAGCGCAGTTCCCAGCTCAGGGTCCCTTGGACGCCGGCTTTTTCGACGCGGGCGAAGGCGGTCATGCTGTGCACCATGGAGGTACCTCGCGTTGCAGTCCCGCAAATACGGGCTGGTGGTTGAGAAGGCGCAGGATTGTAGCGCAGTGGGACGGGCACGCCCAAACAATGGGCGATGGGCAGGCCTTTGGTAACCGAATTTTTAGAAGTGCCCCGAAACGGTTCGCGGCTCTATAATGTCGGCAGTTTTTCGTCCTCCGTACAGGTACCCCCTATGAAACGTCCAAGTGGTCGCGCTGCCGATCAGCTCCGCTCGATCCGCATCACCCGCAACTACACCAAACACGCCGAGGGTTCTGTACTGGTCGAGTTTGGCGATACCAAGGTGATCTGCACCGTCAGCGTCGAAAACGGCGTGCCGCGTTTCCTCAAAGGCCAGGGCCAGGGCTGGCTGACCGCCGAATACGGCATGCTTCCGCGTGCCACCGGCGAGCGTAACCAGCGTGAGGCCAGCCGCGGCAAGCAGGGCGGTCGTACCCTGGAAATCCAGCGTCTGATCGGTCGTTCCCTGCGCGCAGCCCTGGATATGTCCAAGCTGGGCGACGTCACCCTGTATGTCGATTGCGACGTGATCCAGGCCGACGGTGGCACCCGCACCGCGTCCATCACCGGCGCCATGGTCGCCCTGGTTGACGCACTGAAAGTGATCAAGAAGCGCGGCGGCCTGAAAGGTGGCGACCCGCTCAAGCAAATGATCGCCGCCGTGTCGGTGGGCATGTACCAGGGCGAGCCTGTGCTGGACCTGGATTACCTGGAAGACTCGGCCGCCGAGACCGACCTGAACGTGGTGATGACTAGCACCGGTGGTTTCATCGAAGTGCAGGGCACCGCCGAAGGCGCGCCATTCCAGCCGGCCGACCTGAATGCCATGCTCGCACTGGCCCAGAAAGGCATGACCGAGATCTTCGAGCTGCAAAACGCCGCGCTCGCCGACTGAGCCGGTCTACCTCAAGGAGAAACGCCATGAATGACAGCCAACTGCCCGAACCCACGCTTTCCTACGAAGTGCGTCAAAGTGCAATGTTGTGTCACCTCGCGGCGTTTCTGGGGTTTGTGTTCCCCTTTGGCAGTGTCGTGGGGCCACTGATCCTGTGGCAGATGAAGAAGGAAGTCAGCCCGTTCATTGATGATCAGGGCAAGGAAGCGCTGAATTTCCAGATCACCGTGGCTATCGCCTGGATCGTGTGCATCGTGCTGGCCTTTGCGGTGATCGGGTTTTTCCTGATGACGGCCCTGGCCATCGCCAGCGTGGTGCTGACGATCATCGGCTCGATCAAGGCCAACAAGGGCATTGCCTATCGCTACCCCTTGACCTGGCGACTGGTCAAATAATGAACACCCACAAAAAAACCGACAGCGATGTCGGTTTTTTTTGTACCTGGAAAAAGACCTCAAATGGTCAGTGTCCAGTCGTAGTCCACGATCAGCGGCGCGTGTTGCGAGAAGCGCGGCTGGCGTGGCAGGCGTGCACTGCGAACGAAGCGGCGCAGGCCCGGGGTCAGCAGTTGGTAATCGAAACGCCAACCCAGGTTGAGCATCTCGGCCTGTTCGTTATCCGGCCACCAGCTGTACTGGTCACCTTCGCGGCTGACTTCACGCAGGGCATCCACGTAGCCCATGTTGCCGACAATCTCGTCCATCCAGGCCCGTTCCGGCGCCAGGAAGCCCGGGGATTGCTGGCTGTCGCGCCAGTTCTTGATATCCAGCTTTTGTTGCGCCACGTACAGCGAGCCACAGTAAATGTACTCGCGACGTTTACGCCGCTGTTTATCCAGGTAACGGGCGAAGTCGTCCATTAGCTTGAACTTCTGGTTCAAGTCTTCATCGCCGTTCTGCCCCGAAGGAAGCAGCAAGGTCGCGATGCTGACCTTGTCGAAATCGGCTTGCAGGTAGCGCCCGTAGCGGTCGGCTGTCTCGAAGCCGAGGCCGCTGATGACCGCCTTGGGTTGCAACCGCGAGTACAAAGCCACGCCACCTTGGGTGGGCACTTCGGCATCGCAGGCATAAAGGAAGTAGCCATCCAGTTGGAAGGCTGGGTCGTCCAGTTCAAAGGCGGAGGCGCGAGTGTCCTGCAGGCAGATGACGTCGGCATTCTGTGCTTGCAGCCAACTGAGCAAACCACGCTCGACTGCAGCCTGAATACCATTGACGTTCACACTGATGATCCGCATAAATGGCCCCAAAAATCGCGTGCGTGTATGATACACGCCGTCTACCTAATTAGCTAAATCCGTGGTATCTGAGGCTTTTTTCATGCAGGCGTATCAACGCGATTTCATTCGTTTTGCCATCGATCGCGGGGTTTTGCGCTTCGGTGAGTTCACTCTTAAGTCCGGGCGCACCAGCCCGTATTTCTTCAACGCAGGCCTGTTCAACTCGGGTTCGGCCCTGGCCCAGTTGGGTCGTTTCTACGCGGCGGCCATTGTGGAAAGCGGTATTCCTTTCGACGTGCTGTTCGGCCCAGCCTACAAGGGTATCCCCCTGGCGGCGGCGACTGCCGTGGCGTTGGCTGAACACCATGGGCAGGATCTGCCGTGGTGCTTCAACCGCAAGGAAGCCAAGGCCCACGGCGAAGGCGGCAGCCTGGTCGGGGCTCCGCTCAAGGGCGACGTGCTGATCATCGACGACGTGATCACCGCTGGCACTGCCATCCGTGAAGTGATGCAGATCATCGCGTCCCAGGAAGGCGCCAAGGCCGCCGGCGTGCTGATCGCGCTGAACCGCCAGGAGCGTGGCAACGGTGAATTGTCGGCGATCCAGGAAGTGGAGCGTGATTTCGGTATTCCGGTGGTGAGCATTGTGTCGTTGAACCAGGTGCTGCAGTTCCTGGAAGATGACCCGCAGCTCAAGCAACACTTGCCGGCGGTTCGCGCGTACCGCGAGCAATTTGGCGTCTGACACCGATCCCCTGTGGGAGCGGGCTTGCCCGCGATAGCGGTATATCGGGCGATAGAGTTGTTGAATGCGCCGCCCTCATCGCAGGCAAGCCAGCTCCCACATTTGGACCGAGTACAAACAAAAAGCCCCCGTTCAATTCAGTTGAGCGGGGGCTTTTTGGTTTTCAGCGATTAGGAACGCTTGCGGTTGCTGATCAGCGTGCCCATGCCGGTATCGGTGAAGATCTCCAGCAGCACGGCGTTCGGCACCCGGCCGTCGATGATCAACGAACTGCCCACGCCGCCTTGCACTGCTTCCAGCGCGCAGCGGATCTTCGGCAGCATGCCGCCGTAGATGGTGCCATCGGCGATCAATTCGTCGACTTGCTGAGTGGTCAGGCCGGTCAACACCTTGCCTTCCTTGTCCATCAGACCGGCGATGTTGGTCAGCAGCATCAACTTTTCAGCCTTCAGTGCTTCGGCCACCTTGCCGGCCACCAGGTCGGCGTTGATGTTGTAGGACTCACCGTTGGCGCCCACGCCGATCGGCGCGATCACCGGAATGAAGTCGCCCTTGACCAGCAGGTTCAGCAGGTCGGTGTTCACGCCGACCACTTCGCCCACCTGGCCGATGTCGATGATTTCCGGCTGGGTCATCTCTGGCGTCTGACGGGTGACTGTCAGCTTTTTCGCGCGGATCAGCTCTGCGTCCTTGCCGGTCAGGCCGATGGCGCTGCCGCCATGACGGTTGATCAGGTTGACGATGTCTTTGTTCACCTGGCCGCCGAGGACCATCTCCACCACGTCCATGGTCTGCGCGTCAGTGACGCGCATGCCATCGATGAAGTGACTCTCGATCGACAAGCGCTTGAGCAGGTCACCGATTTGCGGGCCGCCACCGTGCACCACCACCGGGTTGATCCCCACGGCTTTCATCAACACGATGTCGCGGGCAAAACCGGTTTTCAGCTCGTCGCTTTCCATGGCATTGCCGCCGTACTTGATCACCAGCGTCTTGCCGACGTAGCGTCGGATGTAAGGCAACGCTTCGGACAGGACCTTGGCAGTGTTGGCAGCGGCTTCGCGTTCGAGGGTCATTCAGGGCTCCGGTAAAAAATCAGAACGGTAATTGGAGATCAGGGGCAACACGTTTCAACTGGGCGTGGAACACGTCCTTGATGCGCTGCAACTCAGCCTCGGTATCCGCCTCGAAACGCAGGACCAGCACCGGTGTGGTGTTGGACGCGCGAACCAGGCCCCAGCCTTTGGCGTAATCGACTCGCACACCATCAATGGAGGTCAGGTTGGCGCCTTCGCCCCATTGCGCATCGTGCAGTGCGTCAATGATGCTGAATTTGCTCTCTTCGGTCACATGGATATTGATCTCAGGCGTAGAAATATCATTCGGGAACGTCTGAAACAGCTCCTGTGCGGTCGATTTTTCCTTGCTGAGGATCTCCAGCAGACGAGCGGCGCTGTAAATACCGTCGTCAAAGCCGAACCAGCGCTCCTTGAAGAACACATGGCCGCTCATTTCACCGGCCAACAGCGCGCCGGTTTCCTTCATTTTCTTTTTGATCAACGAATGACCGGTCTTCCACATTAGCGGGCGACCGCCGTACTCCTTGATCAGCGGCGTGAGGCGGCGGGTGCACTTCACGTCGAAGATGATTTCGGCGTTGGGGTTGCGCGCCACCACGTCGCGGGCGAACAGCATCAGCAGGCGGTCGGCGAACACGTTTTCGCCGGTTTCTGTCACCACGCCGACACGGTCGCCATCGCCATCAAAGGCCAGGCCGACGTCGGCTCCGGTTTCCTTGACCTTGGCGATCAGGTCTACCAGGTTTTCAGGCTTGCCCGGGTCCGGATGATGGTTGGGGAAGTTGCCGTCGACGTCGCAGAACAGCGGGATCACTTCGCAGTTCAGTGCTTTGAGCAATTGCGGGGCAATCACGCCGGCCGCGCCGTTGCCGCAGTCCACCACCACTTTGAGGCGGCGGGCGAGTTTGACGTCACCGGTGATTTCGTCCGAGTAGCGCTGAAGGATGTCGACCTTGGTGATGCTGCCTTTGCCGCTGGTGAGGTCGTTGGTTTTCAGGCGTGTGTGCAGGGCCTGAATCTGTTCGTTGGCGAGGGTGTCGCCGGCGATGACGATCTTGAAGCCGTTGTAGTCCGACGGGTTATGGCTGCCGGTCAGCATCACCCCGGATTTGCCCGCCAGCACATTCGCGGCGTAGTACAGCGCGGGGGTGGGCACCAGGCCGACGTCGCTGACATGGCAGCCGCTGTCGGCCAGGCCCTGGATCAGTTGCGCCACCAGCTCCGGGCCGGACAGCCGGCCGTCACGGCCTACCGATACGTTCGGCTCGCCCTGGGCCAGGCTTTGGGAGCCGATGGCGCGGCCGATCCAATAGGCGGTTTCGGCGGTCAGGGTCTTGGGTACCACACCACGGATGTCGTAGGCGCGGAAGATGCTGTCGGGGAATGTCGGGGCTACTCGGGCTGCGGTACTCATCGCGGGGGGAAACTCCATCTGAAAGGGGCAAAGCTGGCCTGAATGTGGCTGACCGGCGGGCTCAAACTGAAGGGTATGACGGCGTTTTCGGCAGAGAGTTCGTGGTGTAAAAATGCCATCGGCATGCGTGATTTGCCTTGGCGATTACGTAATGCATTGATTTCAAAAGGGAAATCTCGCTGATTAAGTCCGCGCATTCTTCATCCTGAAAAGCCATGCGGTGGCATCTGGCCGGACAAGGGCGCCCGGCCAGATATCAGCTTAGTCAGTGGCTGCCGGAATGGCCAAAACCGCCTGCGCCGCGTTGCGTTTCGTCGAACTTCTGCACCAGTTCGAAGTGCGCTTGCACCACTGGCACCAGCACCAGTTGGGCGATGCGCTCGCCGACGGCGATGTTGAACGCGGTCTGGCCACGGTTCCAACACGACACCATCAGTTCGCCCTGGTAGTCGGAGTCGATCAGGCCGACGAGGTTGCCCAGCACGATGCCGTGTTTATGGCCCAGGCCGGAACGCGGCAGGATCAGCGCCGCCAGGCCGGGGTCGCCCACGTAGATCGACAGGCCGGTCGGAATCAGGAGGGTCTGGCCCGGCTCAAGGACGGTGTCTTCCTTGAGCATGGCGCGCAGGTCCAGGCCGGCGGAGCCCGGTGTGGCGTAGGCCGGTAGCGGGAATTCGTTGCCGAGGCGGGGGTCGAGGATCTTGGCTTGCAAAGCGTGCATGGAGATTAAACCTGGTTCAGCCGTTGGGCGATAAAAGAGATCAGTTGGCGGGCGATCTTGCCCTTGCTGGTCTGGGCGAAAAGGGTGGCGTGCAGGTCGCGATCGATCACGCTGCAGGCGTTTTCCTCGCTGTTGAAGCCGATGCTCGGGTTGGCGACATCATTGGCAACGATCAGGTCGAGGTTTTTGTCTTTCAATTTACGTGCGGCGTAGTCCAGCAAATGCTCGGTTTCGGCAGCGAAACCGACACTGAACGGGCGGTCCGGACGGGTGGCGATGGTGGCCAGAATGTCCGGGTTGCGCACCATTTGCAGGAGCAGGCCGTCACCGCTTGTAGGGTCTTTCTTCAGTTTTTGCGGGGCGACGACTTCCGGGCGGTAATCCGCAACCGCTGCCGAGGCGATAAACAAGTCGCAGGGAATGGCCGCCTCACAGGCCGCCAGCATGTCCCGGGCGCTGACTACGTCGATTCTTGTGACGCGGTCAGGGGTCGGCAAATGCACCGGGCCGGTGATCAGGGTGACACGTGCGCCTGCCTCGACCGCCGCTTCCGCCAAGGCAAAGCCCATTTTTCCTGAGCTATGGTTGGTGATGTAGCGCACCGGGTCGATGTTTTCCTGGGTCGGGCCGGCGGTGATCAGCACGTGCTTGCCGGTCAGGGCCAGGTGCTGGAAGCACTCGGCAGCGCACAGCGCGAGGTCGGTGGCTTCAAGCATGCGGCCCATGCCCACGTCGCCGCAGGCCTGGCTGCCGGACGCGGGGCCGAACACCTTGAGGCCACGGCTTTGCAGGAGTTGAGTGTTGGCCTGGGTGGCCGGGTCGCGCCACATGGCCTGGTTCATGGCCGGGGCGATGGCGACGGTGGCGTCGGTGGCCAGTACCAAAGTGGTCAGCAGGTCATCGGCAATGCCCTGGGCCAGGCGGGCGATCAGGTCGGCAGTCGCCGGGGCGATCAGTACCAGGTCAGCCCATTTGGCCAGTTCGATGTGGCCCATGGCGGCTTCGGCCGCAGGGTCCAGCAGGTCGAGGTGAACCGGGTGGCCGGACAAGGCCTGCATGGTCAACGGGGTGATGAACTCACTGCCACCGCGGGTCATGACCACGCGCACTTCGGCGCCCTGGTCCAGGAGCCTGCGAACCAGCTCTGCACTCTTGTAGGCGGCAATGCCGCCGCCGACGCCGAGAACGATGCGTTTCCGATACAGACGCTGCATTGGTTTGCCTTTCCAGTTCAGTGATGCCAGTTCAGTGACGCCTGCGACGCCCCCTCCCCAGGGGAAATCGCGGGCAAAAAAGAGGGCTTACGATAACACAGCGTCCGCGAGGCAACAGCGGCGTACGTTTACAGGGAGATGGAATGAGCATTCGCGATTGGCCCGTGGCGGAACGCCCACGGGAGAAACTGTTGGAGTGGGGCGCGGCGAGTCTGTCCGACGCCGAGTTGTTGGCGATCTTCCTGCGCACCGGCGTTTCCGGTCGCAGCGCGGTTGATTTGGCGCGCCACCTCCTGGCGCAATTTGGTGGCCTTCGCCCGTTGCTGGAGGCCAGCCAGACGTTGTTCAGCCAGCACTTGGGCCTGGGCCCGGCAAAATTTGCCCAGTTGCAGGCGGTGCTGGAAATGTCGCGACGGCACATGGCCGAACGCTTGCGTGCGGACTCGGTGCTGGAGAGCCCATTGGCGGTGCGCGAGTACCTCAAGGCGCTGCTGCGTCACGAGCCCCACGAGATCTTTGGCTGCCTTTTTCTCGACTCAAAGCATCGGGTGCTGGGCTTTGAAGCGTTGTTCGAAGGCACCATCGACACGGCCATCGTCTATCCCCGGCAAGTGGTCAAGCGTGCTCTCGCTTACAACGCGGCTGCGCTGATCTTGTGTCACAACCACCCTTCAGGAAATGCCGAGCCGAGTGCGGCTGATCGAAAACTGACCAAAATGCTGCAAAAGGCGTTGGAATCGGTGGACGTGCGGGTGCTGGATCACATCATCGTGGGAGATGGCGACCCGCTGTCCATGGCGGAATTTGGCTGGATATAACCCCGCCCGGCAAGGGCGGGGTCAAGGTTCAGGGTTTGACGCTGACTTTCGAGAAATCCTGGCGCCCGAATGGACTGACCTGGTAGCCCTCGACATTTTTGCGGGCCAGCGCAAACGCAGTCGGATGCGCCAACGGCAGCCACAGGGCCTGCTGCTGGATCTGCGCCTGAGCCTGTTGATACAGCTTGCTGCGCACGCCTTGTTCGCTGGTGGTTTTGCCGGCGCTGATCAGCTTGTCCAGCGCAGGGTCGCAGTAACGGGCGAAGTTGGTGCCGGATTTGACGGCCGCACAGGAGAACTGTGGGGTCAGGAAGTTATCCGGGTCGCCGTTGTCACCGGCCCAGCCCATGAACAGCAAGTCGTGCTCGCCCGCTTTGGCACGGCGGATCAACTCGCCCCACTCGATCACGCGGATCTCGGCCTGGATGCCGACCTTGGCCAGGTCCGCCTGCAACAATTGGGCGCCGAGGTTCGGGTTGGGGTTCAGCAGGCTGCCGGTCGGGCGCGTCCAGATCGTGGTTTTGAAGCCGTCCTTGAGCCCGGCGCGGTCGAGCAGGGCCTTGGCCTTGGCGCGGTCCTGTGGATAACCCGGCAAATCCTTGGCGTAGCTCCAGGTGTTGGGCGGGTAAATGCCGTTGGCGGCTTCGGCGGTGCCTTCAAACACGGCCTTCAGGTAGCTGTTCTTGTCGAATGCGAGGTTGATGGCCTGGCGCACTTCCGGCTTGTCCAGCGGCGGGTGCTGGCTGTTGATGGCCACAAACGCGGTCATGAAGGCGGCGGTTTTTTCGACCTTGAGCGCCGGGTCTTTCTCGGCTTCGCCCACATCCAGGGGCTTGGGCGACAGAGCGATCTGGCATTCATCCCGGTGCAGTTTCTGCAGGCGCACATTGGCGTCCGGAGTAATGGCGAAGATCAAGTTATCCACAACCGGTTTGCCGGCGAAGTAGTCCGGGTTGGCCTTGTAGCGCACCACAGCGTCTTTCTGGAAACGCACGAAAACGAACGGGCCGGTGCCGATTGGCTGGCTGTTGAGCTTCTCCGGGGTGCCGGCCTTGAGCAGTTTGTCGGCGTATTCGGCTGGGTAAATCGAGGCGAAACCCATGCTCAGGGCGGCGAGGAAGGTCGAGTCGGCGTGGTCCAGCGTGAAGCGCACGGTCAGCGGGTCAAGGGCGTCGATCTTTTTGACCAGCGCCGGCAATTGCAGGGACTGCGCGTGGGGGAAGCCGCTCTGGGCGATTTTGTGCCACGGGTTGGCCGGGTCGAGCATGCGCTCGAAGCTGAAACGTACGTCTTCGGCGGTCAAGGTGCGGCTTGGGGTGAAATACTCGGTGCGGTGGAATTTCACGTCCGGGTGCAGCTTGAAGGTGTAGGTCAGGCCGTCCGGCGAGACTTCCCAGCTGTCCGCCAGGCTCGGCACCAGTTTCCCGCTGTTGGCGTCGTAGTCCACCAGGCGGTTCATCAGCACGTCGGCCGAGGCGTTGGTGGTGGTCAGCGAGTTGTATTGCACCACATCGAACCCTTCGGGGCTGGCCTCGGTGCAGACGCTCAGGTTGGTGGCGGCAAAGGCCGCTGGAGCGATAAATAGAGGGGCGAGCAACAGCGGTAGGGCAGCGAGGCGCATATTCGGTTTCCTTTGCAGATCGAAGGCCCATCTGCGAGTGCAGTCTGGAAAAGTCCTACCGTAGTGGTCTGATTGATAAATGACTAGCCCATTTTTGCCTGTGCTTTTGCGGTAAATGCTGTTTTGATGGCGCCTCAGCGCATTTCGCCACGCACGTCACCGTGCTCACCGGCGCTATGAATGATTCTGTGCGACGAGTGGTCGGCTGTGGCAGCGGCCCCTGACAGCAACGCTTCAGGCGCCTCATGCCAGGATTTACTTCGGTAAAAACTCACGGGTTGTTGTTGCACCGGGGTCTTTCTGGTATAAAGCAGCGCTCTTTTCTAGGGGCCCGGTTCCTTCGCTTGTAGGTGTAGCCGGTAAGACCCTAAAGAAACGCGGCGCCTGGCGCCAAATGACTGAGAGATTAAGCGGCCAACCCATGCCGGGTTGGGCATGTGGTTTTAGAGGGCTGAGGCATGTCGAGAGTATGTCAAGTTACCGGTAAGGGTCCGGTGACTGGGAATAACATTTCCCACGCAAATAACAAAACCCGTCGTCGTTTCCTGCCAAACCTGCAGCATCACCGCTTCTGGGTTGAAGAAGAGAAACGTTTTGTTCGTCTGCGCGTATCTGCCAAAGGCATGCGCATCATCGACAAGCGTGGCATCACTGTCGTGCTGGCCGAAATCCGTGCCGCTGGCAAGATCTAAGGAGCTCTATCATGCGTGAATTGATTCGAATGATCTCTAGCGCCGGTACTGGTCACTTCTACACTACCGACAAGAACAAGCGTACTACCCCGGACAAGCTCGAAAAGAAAATGTTCGACCCGCGCGTTCGTAAGCACGTGATCTACAAAGAAGGCAAAATCAAGTAATTGATTTTCCTCCTTGTGAAAAAAAGCCCGTCTCTCGCGAGTCGGGCTTTTTTTTGCCTGGCATTTGCTGATCAGGCTTTTTGTTCGAACACCACGTAGATCTTGCGGCACGGCTCCAGCACTTCCCAGGTGCCGCTGAAACCGGCCGGAATCACAAAACGGTCGCCGGCGCGCAAGGTCTTGGCGTTGCCGTCGGCGTCACGCAGCACAGAAACGCCCTGCACAATCTCGCAATACTCGTGTTCGGTGTAATTGACCTTCCACTGTCCAACGTCACCTTCCCACACGCCGGCGCTCATCTGGCCGCACGGGCTGTTGTAGTGGTTGTAGATCGTTTGCTCCGGGTCGCCCTTGAGGATTTTTTCCGCAGCGGGGCGGTAGCGATCGGGGGCGGTGTTGGCTTGGCTGAAGTCGACGATGTCCTGGATGCTCATGTGCGTGTCCCGTCTGGCCTGCGGTTGGAGAGCCCAAAGTCTATGTTTATTAAAATGAACATCGCAAGGGCGTTTGCCGGGGTTATGTCAAATATATTGAAACACCCCCAGCCGCTGGTTTAGGGTGGCAGCTGCCTTGAGCCGAACAGCAGGCTGGCCGGGCAAGAATTCTTTGAGGCTGCCGGGGGACATCACCTGGCCCTTGTATTCAATAAGAGGAGGACACTCGCATGACCACCCTGACCCGTGCCGACTGGGAACAACGCGCCAAGGATCTGAAGATCGAAGGTCGCGCCTACATCAATGGCGAATACACCGCATCTGCTTCCGGCGACACCTTCGAATGCATCAGCCCGGTCGACGGCCGCCTGCTGGCCACGGTTGCCAGCTGTGACGCCGCCGACGCCCAGCGCGCCGTGGAAAACGCCCGCGCCACATTCAATTCCGGTGTCTGGTCGCGCCTGGCCCCGGCCAAACGCAAATCCGCCATGCTGCGTTTCGCCGCGCTGCTCAAGGCCAATGCCGAAGAGCTGGCACTGCTCGAAACCCTGGACATGGGCAAGCCGATCACCGACTCCCTGGAAATTGACGTGCCTGGCGCCGCGCAAGCCCTGAGCTGGAGCGGTGAAGCCATCGACAAGATTTACGATGAAGTGGCCGCCACCCCCCATGATCAGTTGGGCCTGGTGACCCGCGAGCCCGTCGGGGTTGTCGGCGCCATCGTGCCGTGGAACTTCCCGTTGATGATGGCGTGCTGGAAGCTGGGCCCGGCGTTGTCCACCGGTAACTCGGTGATCCTGAAACCGTCGGAAAAATCTCCGCTCACGGCCATCCGCATCGCGGCTCTGGCGGTTGAAGCCGGTATTCCAAAAGGTGTGTTCAACGTGCTGCCTGGCTATGGCCACACCGTGGGCAACGCGCTGGCGGTGCACATGGACGTCGACACACTGGTGTTCACAGGCTCCACCAAAATCGCCAAGCAACTGCTGATTCGCTCCGGCGAGTCGAACATGAAGCGTGTGTGGCTGGAAGCTGGCGGCAAGAGCCCGAACATTGTGTTCGCCGATGCGCCGGACTTGAAAGCCGCCGCTGAGTCCGCCGCTGGTGCCATCGCCTTCAACCAGGGCGAAGTCTGCACCGCCGGTTCGCGCCTGCTGGTCGAGCGCTCAATCAAAGACAAATTCCTGCCGCTGGTGATTGAGGCCCTCAAAGGCTGGAAGCCAGGTAACCCGCTGGACCCCGCTACCAACGTCGGCGCGCTGGTGGACACTCAGCAAATGAACACCGTGCTGTCATACATCGAAGCCGGCCACGCCGACGGCGCCAAGCTGGTGGCGGGCGGCAAGCGCACCCTGGAAGAAACCGGCGGCACGTATGTTGAACCGACGATTTTCGACGGCGTGACCAACGCCATGAAGATCGCCAAGGAAGAGATCTTCGGTCCAGTCCTCTCGGTAATCACCTTCGACACTGCGGAAGAAGCCATCGCCATCGCCAACGACACGATCTACGGCCTGGCCGCCGCCGTGTGGACCGCGGATATCTCCAAGGCGCACCTGACTGCCAGGGCCCTGCGTGCCGGCAGTGTGTGGGTCAACCAGTATGACGGCGGCGACATGACCGCACCGTTTGGCGGCTTCAAGCAGTCGGGTAACGGCCGCGACAAATCGCTGCACGCGTTCGACAAGTACACCGAACTGAAGGCGACCTGGATCAAGCTGTAAGCAACACGGCTGATCCCGTATAGGAGCAAGCCTGTGTGGGAGCTGGCTTGCCTGCGATAGCATCACCGAGGTGTGGCTGACACACCGAGGTGCCTGCATCGCGGGCAAGCCCGCTCCCACACTTCTTTGTGTGTTCTCAAAATTGTCCACAGGAGCGTGGAAATGCGTTGGGCGACTTATTTCGCCGTGCTGGCCTCGGTACTCAGTGTCGGTTTGGCCCTGGGTGTCAGCATGCCGCTGGTGTCCCTGCGCCTCGAAGGCTGGGGCTATGGCAGCTTTGCCATCGGCGTGATGGCGGCGATGCCGGCCTTCGGCGTATTGCTGGGCGCCAAGGTGTCCAGCCGCCTGGCGTCGTCGCTGGGTACGGCCAACCTGATGCGTTTATGCCTGTGGGCCGGCGCGGTCTCCATCGGCTTGCTGGCGATCCTGCCCAGCTACCCGGTGTGGCTGGTGTTGCGGCTGATGATCGGTGTGATCCTGACCATCGTGTTTATCCTTGGCGAAAGCTGGATCAACCAGTTGGTGGTGGAGCAGTGGCGAGGCCGTCTGGTGGCGTTGTATGGCTGCAGTTATGCCTTGAGCCAGTTGTCTGGGCCACTGTTGCTGGGCGTGTTGGGCACAGACCATGATTACGGCTTCTGGGTCGGCGTGGGCCTGTTGATGGTTGCGCCACTGCTGTTGCTGGGCCGTTCCGGTGCGCCGACTGCCGAGTCCTTCAGCGTCACTCTCGGCGATTTGTGGCGGTTCTGCCTCAGCCTGCCGGCGATTGCCTGGGCCGTGGCGCTGTTCGCCGCGTTTGAAGCAATGATTCTGACGCTGCTGCCGGTGTACTGCCTGCAGCAGGGTTTCACCGCCGAGATTGCCTTGGCAATGGTCAGCACTGTGGTGGTCGGCGATGCGTTGTTGCAATTGCCGATTGGTGCGCTGGCCGACTACCTGCCGCGGCGCGCACTGTTCATGGGCTGCGCGGTATTGCTGCTGGCGTCGAGCCTGGCCATTCCGATGTTGATGCACACGCTGTTGATCTGGCCGGTGTGGGTGCTGTTCGGCGCCAGCGCCGGCGGGTTGTTTACCTTGTCGTTGATCCTGATTGGCGAGCGCTACCGCGACGATGCGTTGGTGCGCGCCAATGCCCATGTGGCGCAACTGTGGGGCATTGGCTGCCTGATCGGGCCATTGGTCGCGGGCGCGGGCAGCCAGTGGATCAGCGGGCACGCGTTGCCGTTGTTGATGGCAGCCGGTGCGCTGGGCCTGGTGGTGTTGTTATTGCGCCAAGGCGCATTCGGCGTTGCACAACCCGCCTGACCTTGAAACGTAATCAACTGTGGCCTTAGAGCATGGGTTCCAGGCCAACGGATGTCGCGAACCAGGCATTGAACCGCCGCCACCAGCTGCCCGGCTCGCGGGTCAGTGTATGTATTTGGCCGTTATCTTCAGTCACCCACACCACTTGGCCATCCTGCAATTTCGCCTCATAACTCAACGCGGGCGCCATGCCCTGCAGCGCAAGGTTGCGCACGTGTTCGGCCAGCTCCGGGCTGTCCACCAGCACGCCGACCTCGGTGTTCCACAGCACCGAGCGCGGGTCGAAATTGAACGAACCGATAAACGACTTCTCGCGATCAAAAATCATCGCCTTGCTGTGCAGGCTGGAGTCCGAGCCATGAAAGCTGCCCCGGCGAAACAGGTGGGGGCCGCTGCCGCCGCTCGGGTCGCCCGGTTGGCGGCGCAGCTCGTAGAGTTTCACGCCGTGCTCCAGCAGCGCCTTGCGATAGGGCGCGTAGCCGCCGTGGACCGCCGGTACATCAGTGGCTTCCAGTGAGTTGGTCAGCAGGCTCACCGCCACGCCCGCGTCGGCGCGGCCCGTCAGGTACACCAGCCCCGGCTGGCCCGGTACAAAGTACGCGGAGATCATCATCAGCTCGTGGTTCACGCCTTCCAGCTCGGGCGCCAGTTGCGTGGTCAGCAGCAGGCGAGGGTCTGGCTCGGCCGTGGCCAGCACCTTGCTCGGTGCATCCCACAGCGCCTGGTTCCAGGCCCAGATCAGCTCGCGACGCCAAATGTTCATGCGCGGCTGGGTTTGATAGGTGCGCAAGCGGTTGTACAGCGCGTGGTTTTGCTGGCGCGATTCGGCCAGCGACGCTTCCAGGCGCACGCGGGCGGCGGCGAGGTCGCCTTTGGACGGGGCGCTGGACACGAAATCATCAATGGGTTTGCTCAGCGCGCTGTTCCAGTACTGGTCGAAACTGTGGCCCAACTGCTCGGCCACCGGCCCGACACTGAGCATGTCGATGTCGGTGAAGTTCAGGTTGGGCTCGGCATCGAAGTACTCATCGCCCAAATTGCGCCCGCCGACGATGGCCACGCTGTTGTCCGCCAGCCACAGCTTGTTGTGCATGCGCCGGTGCTGCAGCGATAGGTTGAACAGCCGGCCCATGGCCCGCGTCACGCCCGTGCTGCGCCCCAGGTGCAGTGGGTTGAACAGGCGGATCTCGATTTTCGGGTGGGCGGCGAGGGTGGCAATGACTTGATCGAGGCCATCGCTGGTGGTGTCGTCCAGCAGGATGCGGATGCGCACGCCACGGTCGGCAGCCTTGAGCAATTCATCCACAAGCATGCGCGTGCTGATGCCGTCGTGAACGATGTAGTACTGCAAATCGAGGCTGGTCTGGGCGTTGCGGATCAGCTCGGCGCGGGCCATGAACGCTTCGCTGCTGTTGGGCAGCAGGCGGAAGCCCGAGCGGCCTTGATACGGTGCCGCCTGGGCCTGGATCGAGCGGCCAAAGGAAGATTGCGCAGCGGGCAGGGCGTCGCTGGGAATGCGCGGCGTATCGACGGTCGCGCAGCCACCCAGGGCGAGGGCGCCCAGCAGGAAAAACGGTAAAAGCCGTCGAATCATCAAGGGCGCTGCATCCAGGTCAGGGCGGTTGTGGGCATATGACGGCTATTTCCGCTGAAAGGTCAGTCCTGCGTGTCGGCCAGCATTTTGATTGCAGCGGCGCCGACTTTGCGCACAGCCTCTTCAATCTGCGGGGTTGGCTTGGCAGCGTAGTTCATGCGCAGGCAGTTCCGGTACTTGCCCGAAGCGGAAAAGATGCTTCCTACGGCGACTTGTACGCTTTGTTCCACCAGCAGGCGGTTGAGCTTGAGGGTGTCGAAGCCTTCGGGCAGCTCCACCCACAGCATGAAGCTGCCCTGTGGGCGGCTGGCGCGGGTTCCGGCGGGGAAGTAGCGGCTGACCCAATCCATCATCAAGTCGCGATTGCGCTGATATTGCGCGCGCATCCGCCGCAAATGCGGTTCGAAGTGGCCGCCTTTGAGGAATTCTGCAATGGCAATCTGCGGTTGGGTCGCGGTGGAGCCGGTGCTGATGTATTTCATGTGCAGCACGCGCTCCAAGTAGCGGCCTGGTGCCACCCAACCAATGCGCAGGCCTGGCGCCAGGGTTTTCGAGAACGAGCTGCACAGCAGGACACGGCCATCTTCATCGAAGGATTTGATCGTACGCGGGCGCGGGTAGCTGTAGGCCAGTTCGCCATACACATCGTCTTCAATGATCGCCACATCAAAGCGCTGGGCCAGGGTCAGCAGCGCCTTTTTGCGCGACTCCGGCATGATGTAGCCCAGCGGATTGTTGCAGTTGGGCGTCAGCTGAATGACCTTGATCGGCCACTGTTCCAGGGCCAGTTCCAGCGCTTCCAGGCTGATGCCGGTGATTGGGTCCGTAGGGATTTCCAGGGCTTTCATCCCCAGGCCCTTTAGCGTTTGCATGGCGCCGTGGAAGCTCGGTGAATCCACCGCGACGATATCCCCAGGCTCGCAAATGGCATGGATGCTGGCCGACAGCGCCTCGTGACAGCCGGTGGTGATCACGATGTCTTCGGCGGTCAGCTGGCAGCCGGAGTCCAGAGACAGTCGGGCAATTTGCTCACGCAACTCCATACAGCCAAGGATGTTGTCGTAGTACAGCCCCGGCAGGTCCTGGCGGCGACTCACCCGTGCAAGGCTGCGCAGCAGAGGTTTCATGGTCGGTGACAATACATCCGGCATGCCGCGGCCCATCTGTATGACGTCTTTACGTGGCACCGCGCGAATCAGCTCCAGCACCTGGTCCCATTGGGAGATTTCCACGGGGCGCTGGGCCGGGCGGCCCACTTCCGGCAGTGCGGGTAATTCACGGCCCACCGGCACGAAATAGCCGGATTTTGGCTTGGGCATTGCCAGGCCGTTGTCTTCGAGCAAGCGATAAGCCTGCTGCACGGTACTCAGGCTCACCCCGTGTTCCACGCTCAACGCCCGCACGGAAGGCAAGCGATCGCCGGGGCGGTAGAAGCCCTGTTCGATGCGCGTGCCGAGCAATTCGGCGAGGTTGACGTAAAGAGTCATGGCGTTCGCTCCTGCAGGACCAATACAGATAGGCGGAAAATACAGGATTCAGCCGCCAATGGGCAGTGTCTGTATGGTTTTAATAAATATGGGTTGAATCTGTAATGGTTTTGCCCACCCGCTCACTCTAGTCACTCATGGCAACAAGCAAATGAGGGGCAACAAAATGAGCTGCATGAGCGATGTGCGGTTAGCGTTACACGGTCAGGAATTGGAGGCAGAGCAGGAGCGTGCGACAGCGCCACGCACTATCGGCCGCTGGCGTCTTTTCTGGCAGCGTCGCCACACCCGCAAGGCCTTGCTGAATTTGACCGGCGAGCAGTTGCGCGATGTCGGGATAAGCGCTGAACAGGCGCGCCAGGAAGGCCTGAAACCCTTCTGGCGCAGCTGAATCATACCCACTCTTTAAGCCGGTGCCACAGCATGCCCAAGGCCAACAGCGGCGAGCGCAGGTGCTTGCCGCCGGGGAAGGTGATGTGCGGCACCCGGGCGAACAGGTCGAAGCGTCCCTGTTGCTGGCCGCTGATGGCTTCGCCCAGCAGTTTGCCGGCCAGGTGCGTGGCGTTGAGGCCGTGGCCGGCGTAGGCCTGGGCGTAATACACGTTGGGTTGATCCGCCAGCCGGCCAATCTGCGGCAAGCGGTTGGCGCCGATGCCGATCATGCCGCCCCATTGGTAGTCGATTTTCACGTCGGCCAGCTGTGGGAACACATTGAGCATTTTCGGGCGCATGTAAGCGCCGATGTCCTTGGGATCGCGTCCGGAATAATGGCAAGCCCCGCCGAACAGCAAGCGGCGGTCGGCAGACAGCCGGAAGTAATCCACCGTCACACGCTGATCGCACACGGCCATATTCTGCGGCAGCAAGTTGGCAGCCTGGGCTTCGCTCAGCGGCTCGGTGGCGATGATGTAGCTGCCGGCCGGCAGCACTTTGCCGCTGAGATGGGCGTTCAGGCCATTGAGGTAGGCATTGCAGGCCAGAACGAGCGTCTTGGCGCGCACGTTGCCCTTAGCGGTGTGCACATTGATCTCGGGGCCGTAGTCGATGCGCGTGACTTCGGATTGCTCGAACAGCTTCACACCCAATTGCTGGGCGACTGCAGCTTCGCCGAGCGCCAGGTTCAGCGGGTGCAGGTGGCCGGAGCCCATGTCGATCATGCCGCCCACGTAACGTTCGGAGCCGATTACGCTGCCCATCTCACTGGCTTGCAGCAGGCGTATTTCATGGCGATAGCCGAGGCTGCGCAGTTCGTCGGCGTCTTCGGCCAGGCCTTCAAGGTCGCGGGGTTTGTTGGCGAGGTCGCAGTAGCCCCAGGTCAGGTCGCAGGGAATTTGGTAGCGCTCGATGCGCTCGCGCACGATTTCCACGGCTTCCAGGCCCATCAACTTCATCTCGCGTACGCCGTCGGCGCCGATCACGTTGGTGAACTGGTCGAGGCCGTGGCCGACCCCGCGAATCAACTGGCCGCCGTTACGCCCGCTGGCGCCCCAGCCGATCTTGCGCGCTTCCAGCAACACCACGCTGAAGCCACGCTCGGCCAGTTCCAGCGCCGTGTTCAGGCCGGAATAACCGCCGCCAATCACGCACACGTCGGCGCGCACTTCGCCGGTCAGAGCCGGGTACGCGGGCTGTGGGACGCTGCTGGCGGCGTAGTAGGAAGCAGTGTGCCGGGCGCTGGCGGTCATGGGGAGCATCCCTGTTTGGAAAATTTGACGCAGGATACAGCGGTCGGGCGAAGCTGTCTGCGCGGGGCTTTTTGCGGCAGAATCCACGCCTATTCGCCGTTCGGTATGTGTTTCGATGAGTTGCAACAGTCAGAAAATCAGCGCGCTGCGCCGTCAGATTCCTTCGTTCGAGTGCGTCCCCGGTTGCCACGATTGTTGTGGGCCGGTGACGACTTCGCCCGAGGAAATGTCGCGCCTGCCCCGCAAGACTGCTGCCGAGCAAGACGCGGCCATGGACGAACTGAACTGCGTGCACCTGGGCCCCAACGGCTGCACCGTGTACGACGAACGTCCGCTGATCTGCAGGTTGTTCGGTACCACCAAGACGTTGCCTTGCCCCAATGGGCGCAGGCCTGTGGAGCTGATTCACCCGCGGCTGGAGAAACAGATCCACGATTACATGGCGAGCACTCGGCAAGTGCTGGTCTAACATTGGTCAATGTGGGAGCAGGCAAGCCAGCTCCCACATTTGATTGAGTTGTGTCAGTCGGGAATCGGCAGGTTCAGGCTCTCCTTCACCTCTTCCATCACGATATAGCTCTTGGACTCGCGCACGTGCGGCAGCTTGAGCAGGATGTCGCCCAGCAATTTGCGGTAAGACGCCATCTCCGAAATCCGCGCTTTCACCAGGTAGTCGAAGTCGCCCGACACCAGGTGGCATTCCAGTACATGGGGCAGTTTCAGCACGGCGCGGCGGAATTCTTCAAAGGTGTCGCCAGACTTGTAATCCAGGCTGATCTCGACAAATACCAGCAAACTCCCCTTCAAATGCTGCGGGTTGAGCCGCGCGTTGTAGCCCATGATGATGCCTTCGCGCTCCAGGCGGCGGACGCGCTCGGTACACGGCGTGGTCGACAGCCCGACTTTTTCCCCCAGCTCCGTGAACGAAATGCGCCCGTCGGTTTGCAGGATGCGCAGGATGTTGCGGTCGATCTTGTCCAGCTCCCGCTTGGTCTGGGTGTTGGTACGCATAGGGGATACGCCTCTGTGAAAAGGGTTTTTGCCGAGAATTGTCGCCAAATATAGGTGCTTATATAGTGAAATGCACTGGCAATAGTTTTTTACACTGCGCTCATCATTGCTCGAATAACACACGTCAGCGGCTAAGCCCGTGATGAGGATATAAAAATGCGCGTTCTGGTCTTGGGTAGCGGCGTCATTGGGGTGACCAGTGCCTACTATTTGGCTCGGGCCGGCTTTGAAGTCGTGGTGGTCGACCGTCAGCCCGCCGCTGCCATGGAAACCAGTTTCGCCAACGCCGGCCAGGTGTCTCCAGGTTATGCCTCGCCCTGGGCCGCGCCGGGTGTACCGCTCAAGGCCATCAAATGGCTGCTGCAACGTCACGCGCCGTTGGCGATCAAGGCCACCGCCGATATCGACCAATACCTGTGGATGGCACAGATGCTGCGCAACTGCACCGCCAGCCGGTATGCGGTGAACAAGGAGCGCATGGTGCGTCTGTCCGAGTACAGCCGCGACTGCCTCGACGAATTGCGCGCCGAAACCGGCATTTCCTACGAAGGCCGCAGCCTCGGGACTACTCAACTGTTCCGCACGCAAGCGCAGCTCGACGGCGCCGCCAAGGACATCGCCGTGCTGAAAGAGTCGGGCGTGCCGTTTGAGCTGCTGGACCGCGCCGGCATTGCCCGTGTTGAGCCGGCGCTGGCCAGCGTCACCGACATCCTCGCCGGTGCCCTGCGCCTGCCCAACGACCAGACCGGCGACTGCCAGATGTTCACCACGCGCCTGGTGGAAATGTGCAAGCAACTGGGCGTGGAGTTCCGCTTCGAACAGGACATCCAGCGCCTCGACTACGCCGGTGACCGCATCAACGGCGTCTTGATCGACGGCAAGCTGGAAACCGCCGACCGCTACGTGCTGGCCCTCGGCAGCTACTCGCCAAAACTGCTCAAGCCGCTGGGCATCAAGGCGCCGGTGTATCCGCTGAAGGGTTACTCGCTGACCGTGCCGATCACGAACCCGGCGATGGCGCCGACTTCGACCATTCTCGACGAGACCTACAAGGTCGCGATCACCCGTTTCGATAACCGCATCCGCGTCGGCGGCATGGCTGAAATCGCCGGTTTTGACCTGTCGCTGAACCCGCGTCGACGTGAAACCCTGGAGATGATCGTCAACGACCTTTATCCTCAGGGCGGCGATTTGTCCGAAGCCAGTTTCTGGACCGGCCTGCGCCCGACCACACCCGACGGCACGCCGATTGTCGGTGCCACCCCGTTCAAGAACCTGTTCCTGAATACCGGCCACGGCACACTCGGCTGGACCATGGCCTGTGGTTCCGGCCGCTTGCTGGCCGACCTGATGGCGAAGAAAACCCCGCAGATCAGCGCCGCAGGCCTCGATATTTCCCGTTACGGTAACCACCAGGAGTCCGCACAACATGTCAATCCAGCGCCAGCTCACCAATGAGCGCATGAGCCAGATCGTCGTCCACAGCGGCACCGTGTATCTGGCAGGGCAAGTCGGCGACGACATGAGTGCCGGGATTGAAAAGCAGACCCGTGAAACCCTGGCCAATATCGAGCGTTTGCTCGACCTGGCCGGCACCGACAAATCGAAACTGCTGTCGGTGACGATCTACCTGAAAGATATCGACGCGGATTTCGCCGGCATGAACGCGGTGTGGGACAAGTGGCTGCCCAAAGGCGTCGCCCCGGCCCGCGCCACGGTTGAAGCCAAGCTGTGCGAACCGGAAATCCTGGTAGAGCTGTCCGTGGTGGCTGCGCTGCCTTAAACAACGATCCCTCTCCCGGTGCCGATGTTGTCGGTCGGTGCCGGTTTTTCTTCACCTTGCCGCCTAGAAGCCTGCCGCCATGCGTCCTGCCCGTGCCCTGATCGATCTCCAAGCCCTGCGCCATAACTACCAATTGGCCCGTGAAGTCACGGGGGCCAAGGCCCTTGCCGTGGTCAAGGCCGATGCCTACGGCCATGGTGCCGTGCGTGTGGCCCAGGCGCTGGAAACCGAGGCGGACGGGTTTGCGGTGGCGTGCATCGAGGAAGCGCTGGAGCTGCGCGCCGCGGGCATTCGTGCGCCGGTGTTGCTGTTGGAAGGTTTTTTCGAGGCCGACGAGCTGCCGCTGATCATCGAGCATGAGTTGTGGTGCGTGGTGCACTCGCTGTGGCAACTGGACGCGATTGAGCAAGCCAAACTCGGCAAGCCGCTGACGGTCTGGCTCAAGCTGGATTCGGGCATGCACCGCGTCGGCCTGCACCCCAAGGATTACCACGAGGCCTATCAGCGCCTGCTGGCCAGCGGCAAGGTCGCCAAAATCGTGTTGATGAGCCACTTCGCGCGCGCCGACGAGCTTGATTGCGTACGCAGCAATGAGCAAGTGGCCGTTTTCGAGGCGGCGCGCCAGGGGTTGTCGGCTGAAGTGAGCCTGCGCAATTCGCCGTCCGTGATGGGCTGGCCGGGGGTGAGCAGCGACTGGGTGCGCCCCGGCATCATGCTCTACGGCGCCACGCCGTTTGGCGAAGACCAGGCCGTGGCCGCGCGTTTGCAGCCGGTGATGACCCTGGAATCCAAGGTTATTTGTGTGCGCGAACTGCCGGCCGGGGAGCCGGTGGGCTACGGCGCCAAGTTCATCACGCCCAGGCCGATGCGTATCGGTGTGGTGGCCATGGGTTACGCCGACGGCTACCCGCGCCATGCGCCCACCGGAACGCCGGTGCTGGTGGCGGGGCAGCGCAGCCAATTGTTGGGGCGCGTGTCGATGGACATGCTGTGCATCGACCTCACCGATGTGCCACAGGCCGGCCTCGGCTCCCCGGTGGAACTGTGGGGCAAAAACATCCTCGCCAGCGACGTCGCGGCGGCCGCCGAGACCATTCCGTACCAGATCTTCTGCAACCTGCGTCGCGTGCCAAGGCTCTATTCCGGCGCTTGAGGCGGGACGACGAGCCAGGCCGTCCGGGATTTAGGCCCAAGTGTTGTAAATACTGAACGCTGTCGCCATGATAACGCTCAATTACAACAACGCCTGAATCCTAGGAGGCTCCTGCATTGGACGTCGGCGAACGACTGCAATCCATCCGTAAACTCAAAGGTCTTTCCCAGCGTGAGCTCGCCAAGCGTGCGGGTGTCACCAACAGCACCATTTCGATGATCGAAAAAAACAGCGTCAGCCCCTCGATCAGCTCCTTGCGCAAGGTATTGGGCGGTATCCCCATGTCCATGGTCGAGTTCTTTTCCGAGGAGATCCTCCAGGAAATACCGACGCAGATCGTCTATAAAGCCAATGAGCTGATCGACATCTCTGACGGCGCCGTCACCATGAAACTGGTAGGCCGGGCGCACCCCAGCCGGGCGATTGCGTTTCTTAATGAGATCTACCCGCCGGGCGCCGACACGGGCGAAGAAATGCTCACCCACGAAGGCGAGGAAACCGGGATTCTGGTGGAAGGACGTCTGGAATTGGTGGTCGGTCTTGAAACTTTTGTGCTCGAAGCCGGCGATAGCTACTACTTTGAAAGCACCAAGCCCCATCGTTTTCGTAACCCGTTCGATGTGCCGGCGCGACTAATCAGCGCAGCCACACCTGCGAACTTTTGACAGAAGAGGCGTGCTGCCAGCGTTGCAGACACACCCGTCGCTGTAACCGCTCGGCCGAATCTCCCTTTATTTAATAGGGTTGTTTCGGCCTTGCGGGCTAACCGTTATACTTTCGCCGCCTGCGAAACCGTGGCCGCAGGCGTGAATAGCCACCATTGAGGGTGAACGCGTGAACCTAATTATGAAAATGCTGGCTGCACCAGCAACCGTACTGGCCCTATGGGCTGTCAGCGCTCAAGCTGCGACCAATGATGAAATTGCCAAGCGCCTGGAGCCTGTGGGCCAGGTCTGTGTCCAGGGCCAGGAATGCAAAGGGATGGAAGTCGCGGTGGCAGCTGGTGGCGGCGGCGGTGCAAAAACGCCGGATGAGGTGATCGCCAAGCATTGCAACGCGTGTCACGGCACGGGCCTGTTGGGTGCGCCGAAAATCGGCGACGCCGCCGACTGGGGCAAGCGTGCCAAGGAGCAAGGCGGAGTAGACGGCCTGCTCGCCAAGGCTATTACGGGCATCAACGCCATGCCGCCCAAAGGCACCTGCAGTGATTGCTCGGATGACGAGCTTAAAGGTGCAATCGAGAAGATGTCGGGCCTGAAATAAACCGATCTTCGCCAAAAAGCCGCTTGTGAGCGGCTTTTTTGTGCCCGCTATTTGTGTTTCGACGCTGTTCATTGCAGCAAAGACCCGGCAAGCTCGGTCCAACCCCTAATCATGGAATGTTCAGGAGGGTCGGATGGTGCAGTTGTGTTCAATCGAGCAAGCAGTTGACGACGTACTGGCGCGCTTGCCGGCGCATATCCACATGGGCATGCCCCTGGGTCTGGGCAAACCCAACCTGTTCGTCAACGCGCTGTACCGGCGCATCGCCAAGCTGCCCGAGCGGCAACTGACGATCTACACCGCGCTGAGCCTTGGCCGCCCGCCCTTCGGCGATGGATTGCAGAAGCGCTTTCTCGAACCCTTCATCGAGCGTGTGTTTGGCGATTACCCCGAACTGGATTTCCTCGCTGACCTGCACAAGGACACGTTGCCGGCCAACATCCGCATACAACAATTCTTCATGCAGCCCGGCAGCCTGCTGCACAGCACGTCGGCCCAACAGGACTACGTCAGCAGCAACTACAGTCATGCCGCCCGCGACATCAATGCCGCCGGCCTGAACCTGGTGGCGCAATTGGTGGCCAGCAGCACCGAACACCCCGACCGCCTGAGCTTGAGCTGCAACCCGGACATCACCCTCGACCTGCTGCCGATGATCGAAAAGCGCCGCGACGCCGGCGAAACCATTCTGGTGGTCGGCCAGGTTCACAGCGATTTGCCCTACATGCCCGGCGACTCCGAGCTGGGCATGGACGCCTTCGACTACCTGATCGACGCCAAGGACAGCACCACGCTGTTCTCCACGCCGAACATGCCGGTGGGGTTTCAAGACCATTTTATCGGCCTGCATGCCAGCACCCTGGTCCGCGACGGCGGCACCCTGCAGATCGGCATCGGCTCCATGGGCGATGCCTTGACCGCCGCCTTGCTGGCGCGCCAGGCTGACAACGAAGCCTATCGTCTGCTGCTGACCGACCTCGACGTGTACCAGTGGGCGCCGCTGATCAGTCATGAAGGCGGCGTCGACCCTTTCGCCCGTGGCCTCTACGGCTGCAGTGAAATGTTCGTCAATGGCCTGCTGGTGCTGGCGGATGCCGGGATTATCCGGCGCAAGGTCTACCCGGATGTAGCGACTCAGGAACAAGCCAACGCGGGCACACTGGATGACGCCGCCCAGCCGGACGGCGTGTCGATCCACGGCGGTTTCTTCCTCGGGCCGCGCAGTTTTTACCAGCGCCTGCAGGAAATGACCCACGCCAAGCGCCTTGAATTCAACATGACCCGCATCAGCTATATCAACGAGCTGTACGGCGAGGAACAACTCAAACGCCTGCAGCGCCTGGACGCGCGGTTTATCAACAGCGCGATCATGGTGACCTTGCTCGGTGCGGGCGTGGCCGACCAGTTGGAAGATGGCCGCGTGCTCAGCGGCGTGGGCGGGCAGTACAACTTTGTTGCGCAAGGGCATGCGCTCGAAGGCGCACGGTCGATCCTGATTTTGCGCAGTTGGCGCGAGTCGGCGGGGGAGGTCAGTTCCAATATCGTGTGGGAATACGGCCACTGCACGATTCCCCGGCATTTGCGGGATATCGTGATTACCGAGTACGGAATTGCCGACTTGCGGGGTCAGACGGATGCCAAGGTGATTGAAGCGCTGCTCAATGTGACCGACTCACGCTTCCAGGGCGACTTGATCAAGCAAGCGCAAAAAGCCGACAAGTTGCCGGAGGATTTCCGCCTTGACCCACGCTTTGCCGATAACACGCCGGAGCGGCTCAAGGCGATTCAGGCCAGGCATCGTCGCTTGTTCCCCGAATACCCGCTGGGCAGTGATTTCACCGATGAAGAGCGGGACTTGTTGCGGGCGTTGAACTGGCTCAAAAGCAAATTCAAGCTGACGGAGATTCTGGAACTGGGCAAGGCCGCGCTGGACGCCCCGGAGCCGGAGGCGTTTCCCAAGCATCTGGAGCGGATGCGGCTGGATAAGCCGGAGGGGCTGAAAGAAGACCTCTATCAGCGGTTGCTGCTCGCCGGCCTACAGGCCACCGCGCACTAAGGCCCCCACAAAACCAACTGTGGGAGCTGGCTTGCCTGCGATATCGGTGTGTCAGGCGACAGATATGTCGACTGTCAGGCTCTTATCGCAGGCAAGCCAGCTCCCACATTTTTTACCCTACCCACTCAGGGGCAGCGGTTACTCGATGAAGGTGACCACGCCACCGGCCAGCGACTTGACCCGCGCCAGCGACTCAACCCGGTAACCCTGCGCATCCAGTTCCGCACGGCCGCCCTGGAACGATTTCTCGATCACAATCCCCAGGCCCGCCACGGTAGCGCCCGCCTGCTTGATGATCGAAATCAGCGCCTGGGACGCTTTGCCATTGGCCAAAAAGTCATCGATCACCAGCACACGGTCGCTGCTGGTCAGGTGGCGCGGGGAAATCGCCACGGTGCTTTCGACTTTCTTGGTGAAGGAGTACACCGTCGCCGACAGCAGGTTTTCGGTCAGGGTCAGGGACTGTTGCTTGCGGGCGAAGATCACCGGCACGCCGAGGTTCAGCCCGGTCATGATCGCCGGTGCAATGCCGGAGGCTTCGATGGTGACGATCTTGGTGATGCCCGAGTCCTTGAACAGCGCGGCGAATTCGTCGCCGATCAGTTTCATCAGCGCCGGGTCGATCTGGTGGTTCAGAAAGGCGTCGACCTTGAGTACCTGATCGGAAAGCACGATGCCTTCTTCGCGAATTTTCTTGTGCAGTGCTTCCACGGAAAGCTTCCTCTAATGGCGCGATGTGCGCCGAAAGTAGATTAAAAAGTAGTCGATTCTAGCGCTTTAACATCGCGCGTATATCCGCCAGGGCGGTGTTGCCGCGAACGGCCTTCACCTCGGTCGGGGTGTCGTCATTGCCTTCCCAGGCCAGGTCGTCCGGCGGCAGCTCATCCAGGAACCGGCTGGGGGCACAATCGATGATTTCGCCGTATTGCTTGCGCTTGGCGGCAAAGGTGAACGCCAGGGTCTGGCGCGCGCGGGTGATGCCCACGTAGGCCAGTCGGCGCTCTTCCTCGATGGTGTCAGCTTCAATGCTGGAACGGTGTGGGAGAATTTCCTCTTCCATGCCCATGATGAACACGTAGGGAAATTCCAGGCCCTTGGACGCATGCAAGGTCATCATCTGCACGCCTTCGGCGCCGTCTTCCTCTTCCTGCTGACGCTCGAGCATGTCGCGCAGTACCAGCTTGCCGATGGCGTCTTCGACGGTCATCTCGCCGTCTTCGTCTTTTTCCAGGGTGTTCTTCAGCGCCTCGATCAGGAACCACACGTTGCTCATGCGGTAGTCGGCGGCCTTGTCGCTGGAACTGTTGGTGCGCAGCCAGTTCTCGTAGTCGATGTCCATGACCATGCTGCGCAGCGCGCTGATCGGGTCTTCGCCGGCGCACTGCTCGCGCACCTTGTCCATGAAACGCTTGAAGCGTGACAGGCGATCGGTGAAACGCGTGTCCAGGTGTTCGCCCAGGCCGATTTCGTCGGTGGCGGCGTACATCGAGATTTTGCGTTCGGTGGCGTAGTTGCCGAGCTTTTCCAGCGTGGTGGAGCCGATTTCGCGGCGCGGCACGTTGATCACGCGCAGGAAGGCGTTGTCGTCGTCCGGGTTTACGATCAGGCGGAAGTAGGCCATCAGGTCTTTCACTTCCTGGCGTCCGAAAAAGCTGTTGCCGCCTGACAGGCGATACGGCACCTGGTGGTGCTGCAATTTCAGCTCGATCAGCTTGGCCTGGTAGTTGCCGCGATAGAGGATCGCAAAGTCGCTGTACGGCCGGTCGGTGCGCAGGTGCAGGCTGAGGATTTCCATGGCCACGCGCTCGGCTTCGGCGTCTTCGTTGCGGCAGCGGATCACGCGGATCTCGTCACCGTGGCCCATCTCACTCCACAGTTGTTTTTCAAACTCGTGGGGGTTGTTGGAGATCAACACGTTGGCGCAGCGCAGGATGCGGCTGGTGGAGCGGTAGTTCTGCTCCAGCATCACCACTTTCAGGGACGGGTAATCGTCCTTGAGCAGCATCAGGTTTTCCGGGCGCGCGCCGCGCCAGGCGTAGATCGACTGGTCGTCGTCGCCTACCACGGTGAACTGGTTGCGTTTGCCGATCAGCATTTTCACCAGCAGGTATTGGCTGGCGTTGGTGTCCTGGTATTCGTCCACCAGCAGGTAGCGCACCTTGTTCTGCCATTTTTCGAGGATATCGGCGTGTTCCTCGAACAGCTTCACCGGCAGCAGGATCAGGTCGTCGAAGTCCACCGCGTTGAACGCCTTGAGCGTGCGCTGGTAGTGGGTGTAGACGATGGCGGCGGTCTGTTCCTTGGGGTTGCGCGCGTTTTCCACGGCCTGGGCGGGCAGGATCAGGTCGTTTTTCCAGGCGCCGATCATGTTCTTGATCTCGTCCACGCCGTCGTCGCCTGCGTATTCCTTCTGCATGATGTCGGTCATCAGCGACTTCACATCCGTCTCGTCAAAGATCGAGAAGCCCGGCTTGTAGCCCAGCCGCGCGTGCTCCTTGCGGATGATGTTCAGGCCCAGGTTGTGGAACGTGCACACGGTGAGGCCGCGACCTTCGCCGCTTTTGAGCAGCGTGCCGACACGCTCCTTCATTTCCCGCGCGGCCTTGTTGGTGAAGGTCATGGCGACGATGTACTGGGCGCGGATGCCGCAGTTCTGGATCAGGTGCGCGATCTTGCGGGTGATCACGCTGGTCTTGCCGGAGCCTGCACCGGCGAGCACCAATAGAGGGCCGCCGACGTAGTTCACGGCTTCTTGCTGCCGGGGATTGAGTCGGGACATACAGAGTTCAGGGAGTCGTTGATCAAAAGGGCGGGCATTTTAACAGGCTCGCAGGATTCTGCTCTCACAGAACGACAGTGTGACGTACCACTCGATCTAAATTTGCCGGTTTTGATACTTTGCCGCAGGATGTGGGGGGCTTTTTCCGGCTAAGGTTGCGACCAAGGCAGGAAGCCTGCGTATTTGATAATTACTATCATTGGTGATTGTCAGGCCGCACGTCATAATGCCCGCCGCCAACGAAATCTTGCCGAGTCTAGGGAGCTAGCTTGTCTACGCCTGTCGAACCCTTGCGTTTGCTGCTACTGGCCGATGAGCCAGCGTGGGCAGCGTTATTGCGCGAGTGCCTGGTGCCGATGGGCGATGGGGTTGTGCTGATCAGCGCCCCCAACTGGGACTCGGTGAGTCGTCTGTTCGATGACGACCACGGTGCCGTGTTATTGACCACCCCAAGCCTGCAGCCCGGCCCCGGCCGTTGCAGCTTGCCGTGTGTGTTGCTTTTGGAGCAGGAGCCGCTGGTGTCGCCGCTGGGCGTCAGTGACTGGCTGATTCTTGATGTATTGGACGCCGATACATTGCGACGCTGCCTGCGCCATGTTCGCGAGCGCGGTGTGCTGGAAAACACCCTGCAACGCCTTGCCGAACAGGACCCGCTCACCGGCATCGCCAATCGGCAGGGGTTCCAGACCTTGCTGGCGGCGCGTCTGGCGGAAAACGAAGGGCGCGGCCTGGCCCTCGGCCATCTGGACCTCGACAACTTCCGGCATGCCAACGATGCCCTCGGCCACCAGGCCGGTGATCGCCTGATCCTGCAGGTGGTGTCGCGCCTCAAAAGCCAGCTGGAAGCCGGCGACCAACTGGCGCGCCTGGGCAGCGATGAATTCGCGCTGCTGATCGACACCCGCCGCGCCCCCCAGCGCGCCGAGTGGATGGCCGAACGCATCACCGAAGTCATGGCCGAGCCCTACTGGGTGGATGGCGAAAGCCTGCTGATCGGCTGCAGCCTCGGCGTGGCCCACGCCCGCGCCCGTGCCGGCGCCGACCCCCTGATGTGGCACGCGCACATCGCCATGCAGCAAGCCAAAAGCACACAGGGTTGCACCTTTCATATCTTCAACGAACGCATCAACCGCAACGCGCGCAGCCTGGCCGACCTCGAAAGCGAACTGCGCCGCGCCTTGCGCCGTGACGAACTGGAACTGCATTACCAGCCGCGCCTGGACCTGGACGACGGGCACATCGTTGGCCTCGAAGCCTTGGTGCGCTGGCGCCATGGCGAGCGCGGGCTGTTGCCGCCGAGCGAATTCGTGCCCTTGGCCGAGCAAAGCGGGCTGATCGTGCCGTTGGGCTACTGGGTGATTTCCCGTGCCCTGCGTGACATGCAAGACCTGCGCGAGCGCGGCCTGCCGCCGTTGCACATGGCGGTGAACCTGTCGTTCCGCCAGTTCCAGGACAGCCAGTTGCTTTCTACGCTGAGCCGGCTGATTGCCGAACGAGGCGTGGAAGCGCAGTGGCTGGAATTCGAACTGACCGAAACTGCCGTGATGCGCCGCAGCGATCTGGTCAAGCAAACCATGGACGCCCTCGGCCGCCTTGGTGTGCGTTTTTCTCTGGATGACTTCGGCACCGGCTTCTCGTCATTCGTGCACCTCAACAGCCTTCCGATTGCGTTGTTGAAGATCGACAAGAGCTTCGTCGGCGGCATGGAAGAACGCGAAGAAAATCGCAAGCTGGTGCACGCCATGATCAACCTGGCCCACAACCTGAATCTGGAAGTGGTGGCCGAGGGGGTGGAAACGCCAGAGCAGTTGGCGTTGTTGCGTTTATTTGGGTGTGATCAGGCGCAGGGTTACTTGATCAGCAAGCCGCTGCCGTTGCCGGAGCTGGTGGAATACCTGACGTTCGGCAAGAGCCAGCAGGTTTTGTTGGGCTGAGAGTGGCAAACCCGATCAACTGTGGAAGCTGGCTTGCCTGCGATAGCGGTGCATCAGTAACAGATGTTTTGCCTGACACACTGTCATCGCAGGCAAGCCAGCTCCCACATGGACTGAGTACATTCAATCAGTCGGGTTGCATGGCCTGGAATTCAGCGCGAACTTCAGGCTCCCGCCGAATCATGCGTTTCATCTTCACCTCAAACGCCCAGGTCAAGCTCACAGCCGCGCACGCCAGGCCCAGCGCCAGACCCCACCACACGCCGGTCGGCCCCCAGCCCAGGGTGAACGCCATCAACCAGGCGGACGGCGCGCCGATCAGCCAGTAACAACCCAAACCCACCAGAAACGTCGTCTTGGCGTCCTTCAGCCCGCGAATGCAGCCCATGGCAATGGTCTGCACGCCGTCGAACAGTTCAAACCAGGCCGCGACAGCCAGCAAGCTGACGGCCAATACGATG
Organism: Pseudomonas tolaasii NCPPB 2192; assembly: GCF_002813445.1. Taxonomy (NCBI): domain Bacteria; kingdom Pseudomonadati; phylum Pseudomonadota; class Gammaproteobacteria; order Pseudomonadales; family Pseudomonadaceae; genus Pseudomonas; species Pseudomonas tolaasii. The sequence goes on along the minus strand of NZ_PHHD01000001.1, from coordinate 1,248,047 downwards.
ACGTCATGGAAGGCGGGGTCGTTATGGTCCAGGAACAGTCCTATTAACGGGTCGGAAAACAGCCACAGCACAGCGGCGAACCCCAACATCACCGCCGCACCAAAGCCGATGCCGACTCGCCCGGCCAAACGCGCATGCACCAGTTGCCCGGCGCCGTAATGCTGGCCGATGCGCATGGTGATCGCGTAGGACATCCCCGCCGGCACCATGAAGGCCACCGAGACGATTTGCAGGGCAATCTGATGCGCCGCCAACTGCGTGCTGCCCATGGTGCCCATGCACAGCGCCGCAAAGGCAAACAGCCCGACTTCCACCGCGTACGTGCCGCCAATGGGCAGGCCCAGGCGCCATAGTTCGCGCAGATATTGGGTGTTGAGGCGCAGCAAACCGTTGCCCAGCGGATAGGCCGAGTAAGTCCGGTTACTGCGGATGTAAAACCACAATGCCAACGCCATGCTGTTGGCGACAATCGCAGTCACCAGGCCGATGCCCACCAAGCCCAGTTTCGGCAGGCCGAACAGGCCCTCGATCAGTGCGTGGTTGAGCAGGTAGTTGAGCACTGTGCCGCACAGGCTGATCACCATCACCGGCGTTGCCTTGCCGATGGCGCTGGTGAAACCGCGCAGGGCCATGAAACTCAGGTAGCCGGGCAGGGCGAAGGGCAGGATCGTCAGAAATTGCCCCGCCGACTGCACGTTGGTTGGGGTCTGGCCGAACATCAGCAGCACGGGTTTGAGGTTCCAAAGCAGCAACGCGGCAACCAGTGCCATCAGCCACGCCAGCCAAAGCCCGGCCTGAGTGAGGCGAGTCGCGCCTTCGATGTCGCCGGCGCCGTGCCGAATGGCCACGAGGGTGCCCACGGCGGCAATCACGCCGATGCAGAAAATCGCCACGAACGAGTAGCTCGCCGCGCCCAGGCCGCCGCCGGCCAACGCCTCGGGGCTCAGGCGGGCCATCATCAGGGTGTCGGTCAGCACCATCAGCATGTGTGCCAACTGTGAAGCAATCAACGGCCCTGACAGCCGCAGAATGGCCCAGAGTTCGGTACGCGCCGGATGTTGCATGATCATCACGCTCGAAAAGTCAGAGGGTTGGGGGAGGGTTGATTCTCGGCGCTTCGGGCGCCTTCCACAAAAGGATAAAAGCGATCATCCGCATGACTAAAACTCATGTATGGCGATTCTGGTAGGGTGAGGCATTGCGCTGTAGGATCTTTCCTTATGACCCGTCGTCTTCCCCCGCTTTATGCCCTGCGCGCCTTTGAGGCAGCCTCCCGCCACAACTCATTCACTCGGGCGGCGGACGAGTTGTCGATCACTCAAAGTGCCGTCAGCCGGCATATCCGCACCCTTGAAGAACATTTTGCCTGCCGCCTGTTCCAGCGCAGCGGGCGCAGCCTGCAACTCACTGAAGCGGCGCGCCTGTTATTGCCTGGCGTGCGCGAAGGTTTCGCGGCGCTGGAGCGCGCCTGCCATACCCTGAATGCCGAAGACGACATCTTGCGCATGAAGGCGCCGTCCACCCTGACCATGCGCTGGCTGCTGGCGCGGATCAGCCGCTTCCGCGCCTTGCAGTCGGGTAATGAAGTGCAATTGACCAGCGCGTGGATGAGCGTGGATGAAGTCGACTTCAACCAGGAACCCTTCGACTGCGCGGTGCTGTTGAGCTACGGGCATTTCCCGGCAGATTGGGAGGCGTGCTACCTGTTCCCCGAGCTGTTGATTCCGGTCGGTGCGCCGAACCTGCTCGATGACGGCCCGTGGGATGTGAACCGCCTGGCCGCCGCCGAACTGCTGCACCCCACACCCGACCGCCGCGACTGGCGCAACTGGCTGGAGCGCATGGGGCTGTCGTCCCAGGTTTCCCTCAAGGGCGGGCAGGTGTTCGACACGCTGGAGCTGGGCATGATCGCCGCCGCGCGGGGTTATGGCGTTTCCATGGGCGACTTGCTGATGGTGGCCGAAGACGTGGCCCAGGGGCGCCTCAGCCTGCCCTGGCCAACCGCAGTGGCGAGCCGGGAAAATTACTATCTGGTGTGGCCGAAAACCCGCCCCGGCGGCGAGCGTTTGCGCCGGCTGGCGGAGTTTCTTCAGGGCGAAGTCAAGGCCATGGAACTGCCTCAGGTTGAGCGTCTGGATTGACCGTTCGTGCAATCGTTTGCGCGATACCCCTGCGAATCGCTCAAGTATTGGCCGTGCCCGCCGAAGAAGGTGTGTTGGAACCCCCGCGTTTCAACGTTTCCCACCAGATAATTTGCCGAGCAACGCTAAGAGATCAGGATGATCCTGGCCTCGGCCAGGAGCTTCTATGTCTCAACCTCGCGCTCGGATCGCGTCCCAGTTAGGCCTCGCCTTGGCCGTGATTCTGGCTGTCGTCATCAGCGGCAGCACTGTTTTTGCCCTGCGTTCCCTCGACTCCGCCAACCTCGACACCCGCGAGGAGCACCTGGCCAGCGAGGCGCGCCTGCTGGCCGACCAACTCAATACCTTCCACAGCACCTTGCGCGAAAGTACCCAGCGTTTGAGCGGGCTGTTTGAAAAGCGCTTCGGCGCAGGGTTGAGCGTGCACGCGGACCAGCCGGTGACCGTGGCCGGTGTACAGACCCCAAGCCTTTACCTGGGCGATCAGGTGCTGAACAACAACTTCGAAGAAGTGGATGAGTTCAAGCAGATGTCCGGCGGCGTGGCCACCGTGTTCGTGCGCAGCGGCGAAGACTTCATCCGCATCAGTACCTCCCTGACCAAGCAGGACGGCAACCGTGCCATCGGCACCGTGCTCGACCACCAGCATCCGGCCTACCAGCGCTTGCTGGCGGGTCAGAATTATGTAGGCCGCGCGGTACTGTTCGACCGTTCCTACATGACCCAATACAGCCCGGTGCGCGACGCCAGCGGCAAAGTCATTGCCGTGTTGTTCATCGGCTTCGATTACACCGATGAGCAGAAAGCCCAGTTCGAAAACCTCAAGCGCTTCCGGATCGGCCAGACCGGCTCACTGGCGTTGCTGGATGAGCAGAAACACTGGCTGGTGCCACCGGCGGGCGTGCAGGCGCTGGACCAGGCCGTGCCGGTGATGGTCGACCTGGCGAAGAAGCCGGGCGAAGGCCGCTTCTGGAGCGACAAGAACGAAGATTTCTACAGCGTCTCGGTGCCGTTTGAAGGCGGCCCGTGGTCGGTGGTGGCGAGCATGCCGAAATCGGAAATCCGCGCGGTGACCTGGGCCGTGGGTATTCGCCTGGTGATCGGCAGCGTGCTGGCGATGTTGTTGGCTGTCGGCGCGGCAGTCTGGTTACTGCGCAGCAAATTGCAGCCTCTGAGTGACTTGGTGCGTCAGGCCGAAGCCTTGGGCGCAGGGGATTTGAGCGCGCGCCTGAACGTGTCCAGCCATGACGAAATCGGCCAGCTGGCGCGCAGTTTCAACCAGATGGGCGAGGCGCTGTCGACCATGGTGTCGCACATTCGCAAGGCGGCCGAAGAGGTCAACAGCCGTGCGCAGGCGCTGTCCGGGTTGTCGGGCGGCGCGTATGAGGGCATGGAGCAGCAGTCCGGCGAGATCACCAGCATGGCGGGCGCGGTGGAAGAATTCAGCGCCACGTCGCTGAACATCGCCGACAACATGGGCAACACCGAGCGGCTTGCGCAGGAAAATGCGCAACAGACCCGCATTGGCCGTACCTCGATGCAAGAGGCGTCGTCGTCCCTGGAACATATCGCCACCGCGCTGAACAGCACGGCCACGGTGATCAACACCTTGGGCCAGCGTTCCCAGGAAATCGGCGGGATCGTAGGGGTGATCACCTCGATTGCCGAGCAAACCAACCTGTTGGCGCTCAACGCCGCCATTGAGGCTGCTCGCGCCGGTGAACAAGGCCGAGGTTTTGCCGTGGTGGCGGACGAAGTGCGCAACCTGGCGTCGCGCACCCGCCAGGCCACGGATGAAATTTCGGTGATGATCCAGAGTATCCAGCAGGAAACCGGCAACGCCATCAGCACCATGGAACACGGCAACGTGCTGATGCAGGAAGGCCTGTCGCGCAATGCCGATGTGGCCTCAGCGTTAGCGCGCATCGACGAGCAAAGCCGCTCGGCCGGCCAGCAATTTGCCGCGATTACCACCGCCACCCAGGAGCAGAGCAGCACTGCGAACGTGCTCAGCAGCAACCTGCAAAGCATTGCGCTGGCCAATAGCGAACAGCGCGAAGTGGTTTCAAACCTGGCGATCACCGCCAAGGAACTGGAAACCCTGGCGGCCGGCTTGCGCCAGGAAGTGGACCGCTTCCGCTAGGGCTGTGGCGAGGGAGCTTGCTCCCTCGCCACAACAAGCCCGCTCGCCACAGCAGTTCGTTTGCCTCAAAAAGTTAGCTGACCGCCGCAGGCCGATATTGCAGGGCCTCGGCCAAATGATGCCGGGCAATGTTCTCCACCTGTTCAAGGTCAGCCAGGGTGCGCGCGACCTTGAGCAGCCTGTGAGCCGCGCGCAGCGATAACGTCAGCCGCTCGCAGGCGCTCTCCAGCCAGTTTTCATCGGCCTTGGCCAGTTGGCAGTGCGCGCGCAAGCCCGGCAGGTCGAGGAAGGCATTGGCACAACCCTGGCGTTTTTGTTGGCGTTCGCGGGCTTCGGCGACTTGTGCTGAAGCCTTTGCCGTCGTGTCGCCAGGCTGTTGGCTGGGGTTGAGCGCAGTAGTTTCCCGGGCGACGGTCAGGTGCAGGTCGATCCGGTCCAGCAACGGCCCCGAGAGCTTGTTGCGGTAACGCTGGATTTGCTCCGGCGTGCAACGGCAGCGCCCGCTGGGTTCGCCCATGTAGCCGCAGGGGCAGGGGTTCATTGCCGCGACGAGCTGGAAGCGGGCGGGGAAGCTCACGCGGTCGCGGGCGCGGGAAATTACGATATGGCCTGACTCCAGGGGTTCGCGCAGTACTTCCAGCACCTTGCGATCAAATTCCGGCAGTTCATCCAGAAACAATACGCCGTGATGGGCCAGCGTGATTTCACCCGGTTGCGGCTTTGATCCACCGCCCACCAGCGCGGGGCCGGAGGCCGAATGGTGTGGCTGGCGAAAGGGGCGATGTGGCCAGTGGCTCAACGGCGCCAGGCTGACCACGGACTGAATCGCGGCCACTTCCAGGGCTTCCTGCTCACTCAAAGGTGGCAGCAAGCCGGGAAGGCGGCTGGCGAGCAGTGTTTTGCCGGTGCCCGGCGGCCCGCTGAACAACAGGTTATGCGCGCCTGCTGCGGCAATGAGCAACGCGCGTTTGGCTGCCAGCTGGCCCTGCACCTCGCTCAAATCCGGATAAGGCTTGTTCAAATACAGCAGGCCATCTGACCTGTAAGGCTCAATCGGCACCTGCCCATTGAGGTGCGCCACCACTTGCAGCAGGTGATCCACGGCAATCACCTTCAACCCCGACGCCAGGCACGCTTCCTCGGCATTTGCCCGCGGCACTATCACGGTGCGCCCGGCCTTGCGCGCCGCCAACGCGGCCGGCAGCACGCCTTTCACGGCCCGCACCTCGCCGGACAGCGCCAATTCCCCGAGGCATTCCACGTCATCGAGCATCAACGACGGCACCTGCACACTGGCCGCCAGGATTCCCAGGGCAATCGCCAAATCAAAGCGCCCGCCGTCCTTGGGCAGGTCGGCGGGCGCGAGATTGAGGGTGATGCGCCGGGCCGGATATTGCAGCGCGCAGTTGAGGATGGCGCTGCGCACGCGGTCCTTGCTTTCCTTCACGGCGGTTTCCGGCAGGCCAACCAGCGTCAGGGATGGCAGGCCGTTGGCCATGTGCACTTCGACGGTGACGGCGGGAGCTTCAACGCCAATTTGGGCGCGACTGTGGACAATGGCGAGGGACATGCTCGTTCCTTGAAAGGGAGGCCGCTTCCTGCGGGTTTTTCAAGGGTAGACGAGGTGGGGAAGGGGGCTGCGGGGGACGTTTTACAGAACGTATCCAAAGCAGCCCGTAGAGCTTTATGTGGGAGCTGGCTTGCCTGCGATGGCGGTGGGCCAGACATCACCGGGCTTACTGACAAACCGCTATCGCAGGCAAGCCAGGTCCCACATTGACCGCGGTTATTCCGCAGAGGGCGGCGTCAATCGCGCTTCCAGTTCCGCCACTTTGGCCTCCAGGCTCTCCAGCCGCGCGCGGGTACGGGCGATCACCACCATCTGGCTGTCAAACTCTTCCCGGCTGACCAGGTCGAGCTTGCTGAAGCCGCTTTGCAGCAGGGCCTTGAACTGGCTTTCGATTTCGTTGCGGGGCAGCGAGGTGTCGCCGCTGAATAGGCGAGAGGCGTGGCCGCTCAGGGCGTCGAGGAGGTCTTTGGGCGCGAGCATGGGAAATATTCCGGAAAACTGTTGGCCGGCAGTGTATCACGCAGCGTCTATAGTCTTTTTTCGCAGCTCAGTGCGCACGCTTTTCGCGCAGCGGGCCGGGCGGTCGCGCACCGTTTGAGTGCGCAATGGCGCCGCCAAAAAGCCCCGCAGGTGGGCACAAGCGGGCAAAGGATTGATTTCAGTGATTTTTACGGAGCTGGCAAGGTTTCTGCTTAGACGATCATGACCCATGCACTGATGCAGTCGCTGTGACGAATGCAGTGCGCCGACGGATCAGGGGTACAGGTTTCGTCACCAGTGGTTCGCTGGCGTCGCGACGGTAAATGCCGAGGCGACGACGCGTTACAAAGCCAGGCACTGCGCTTAGACTTGAGACGGGTTTGTTTTCCTGGGGCAAGTCCACCAATTCGGGAGAGAGTTTTCATGAAGCTAGTCACTGCCATCATCAAGCCGTTCAAGTTGGACGATGTACGCGAGTCGTTGTCCGAGATCGGCGTGCAGGGCATTACCGTTACTGAGGTCAAAGGCTTCGGTCGGCAGAAGGGTCACACCGAGCTGTATCGCGGCGCGGAATACGTGGTCGATTTCCTGCCAAAGGTGAAGATTGATGTCGCCATTGACGACAAGGATCTTGACCGGGTTATCGAGGCGATAACCAAGGCGGCCAACACCGGCAAGATCGGTGACGGCAAGATCTTCGTGGTCAATCTGGAACAGGCTATTCGCATCCGTACCGGCGAAACCGATACCGACGCAATCTAAGCCGCCAAACCCCCAACGCCCCAGGAGAAAACAATATGACTCTGCGTAAATTCGCAGGGCTAGGAGCCCTGTTGTCCCTCGTAATGCCGGCCCTGGCATTGGCGGCGGATCCAGCCCCTGCTCCAGTCCTCAATTCCGGCGACACGGCGTGGATGCTCACATCCACCGCGCTGGTGCTGTTCATGACCATTCCGGGCCTGGCGCTGTTCTACGGCGGCATGGTTCGCTCCAAAAACATTCTTTCCGTGATGATGCAGTGCTTCGCCATCACCGGCCTGATCACCATCCTGTGGTTCGTTTACGGCTACAGCATGGCGTTCGACACCACCGGTATGGAAGCAGGCGTCGTCAACCTCAACTCGTTCGTCGGCGGCCTGTCGAAACTGTTCCTGTCGGGCGTGACCCCGGCGAGCATCACCGGCCCTGCGGCGCTGTTCCCTGAGGCGGTGTTCGTCACCTTCCAGATGACGTTTGCCATCATTACGCCTGCGCTGATCGTCGGTGCTTTCGCCGAGCGTATGAAGTTCTCCGCGATGCTGATTTTCATGGGCGTCTGGTTCACCCTGGTTTACGCGCCGATTGCCCACATGGTGTGGGGCGGTCCGGGCTCGTTGCTGGGCGACTGGGGCGTGCTGGACTTCGCAGGCGGCACCGTGGTGCACATCAACGCCGGTGTGGCCGGCCTGGTGGCGTGCCTGGTTTTGGGCAAGCGCAAGGGCTTCCCGACCACTCCGATGGCACCGCACAACCTGGGTTACACCCTGATCGGCGCAGCCATGCTGTGGATCGGCTGGTTCGGCTTCAACGCCGGCTCCGCGGCAGCGGCCAACGGCACTGCCGGCATGGCGATGCTGGTGACCCAGATCGCTACCGCTGCTGCGGCGCTGGGCTGGATGTTCGCCGAGTGGGTCACCCACGGTAAGCCAAGTGCGCTGGGCATCGCCTCGGGTGTGGTGGCGGGCCTTGTGGCAATCACCCCGGCTGCCGGCACCGTGGGCCCGATGGGCGCTCTGGTGATTGGTTTGGCAGCGGGCGTGGTGTGCTTCTTCTGCGCCACCACCCTGAAACGCAAGCTGGGCTACGACGACTCCCTGGACGCCTTCGGCGTACACGGTATCGGCGGTATCCTCGGCGCGATCCTGACCGGCGTGTTCGCTGCACCTTCCCTGGGCGGCTTCAACGCGGCCACCACTGACATCGCGGCGCAAGTCTGGATCCAGTGCAAAGGCGTCGGCTTCACCGTGATCTACACGGCCATCGTGACGTTCATCATCCTCAAGGTGCTGGATGCGGTGATGGGCCTGCGGGTCACCGACGAAGAAGAGGCGGTCGGCCTCGACCTGGCACAACACAACGAGCGCGGCTACAACTTGTAAGTACGCGTAAAAAAGATGCCCGGCTTGCCGGGCATTTTTTTGTCTGGGGTTTGTCAGTCATAGGGCGTTGTACCGCTTTTTGCGTCAAGTTTGTGATGGGGCGCACAGGGCACTTTTCAGCGTGTGAAAGTCTTACAGGTATGTAGGCGTATTCGACACTTTGTTTTTTCCCAGAGCGCGCTAGAATGCGCGCCGATGGGCGGAGAACTGTATGTGGCAACAGACCCTGATTACCCTGCGGGCCAAGCCCCGGGGCTTTCATCTGGTGACGGACGAGTTGCTCGCCGGCCTGCCTGAATTGAAGGCGTGTCGCGTGGGCTTGTTGCATCTGTGGCTGCAGCACACCTCGGCGTCGTTGACGGTCAACGAGAACGCCGACCCGGCGGTTCGCCGTGATTTCGAGCGTTTTTTTAAACTTGCTGGTGCCGCAAGGCCAGGCAGGGTTTGAACACAACGACGAAGGTCCGGATGATCTGCCGGCGCACTTCAAGGCCAGTCTCCTGGGCTGCCAGCTGAGTTTGCCGGTCAAGGCCGGCCGCTTGGCGATGGGGACCTGGCAAGGTGTTTATCTGGGCGAGCACCGTGATCATGGCGGTGCTCGTAAAGTCCTCGCCACGTTGCATGGTGATGAGGCATAAGCCACTGGAAACCCGGTGGATGTTGATTTTTTTCCAGCGACCTCGACAGAGGGTGAAGCTGGGCTATAACTAATCTGCTTTTCGCAAGTCATGAGGTAGAACATGAGCGACGATGATCTGGAAAACGACGAACTCGAAGTAGGTGACGACGACGAGACTGAAGAAGGTCTTGAGGCGGCGGCTGAAGACGTTGCTGACGACGACGGTGGCGATGATGCACCGGTCCCGGCGGCCAAAGGCAAAGCCAAGGCTGCGGTGTCGGTAGACGAACTGCCGAGCGTCGAAGCAAAGAACAAAGAGCGCGATGCGCTGGCCCGTGCGATGGAAGAGTTCCTCGCTAAAGGCGGCAAAGTGCAGGAAGTCGAGGCTAACGTGGTGGCAGATCCACCGAAGAAGCCGGATAACAAGTACGGCAGCCGACCTATCTGAGGTCAGCCACCGCTTGCAGGAAAAAGCCCGCCGTCGCTGCGGGCTTTTTCATGGCTGGAAGAAAGCAATACCCTGTGGGAGCTGGCTTGCCTGCTCCCACAGGGTTTAGTGTTGATTCCAGCTGCGCAGCAACGGCGGCAATTCGTCCAGGCTTCGAATCTCCGCATCCGGCTTCTTGTCCGCCTCCCAGGCCTTGCCCGTCGGGTTGAACCACACCGCCCGCAACCCCGCCTGCTGAGCGCCGGCAATGTCATCACCCGGATGATCACCAATATGCACGGCCTGACCGGCATCCACACCGCCCCGCTGCAACGCTTCCTGAAACAGTCGCGCATCCGGTTTGGCGATGCCGATATCTTCGGCGCGCAACGCAAAGTGAAAGTAGTCGGCTAGGCCCACGCGCTGCACGTCAGCGTTGCCGTTGGTGATCACGCCCAGCAGGAAATGCTGGCGCAAGGCTTGAAGCATGGGCTCGGCCTCCGGAAACGGTGTGAGCTGGTGGCGCGCGTGAATGAACGCCTCGTAGCACACATCCGCCATTTCCGTGGCCTGCGGCTGTGGATAACCGGCCTCTTCGAAAGCGTGCATCAGCACGCGGTGGCGCAGAATGCTGATGCGGTATTTCAGCTCCGGGTGGCGCTCCAGCACGGTTTGGCGAAGCTTGGCGAAATGCTCCAGTGGCAAGTCACCCACGTTGGCGGCGTTCACCGCCAGCCATTCACGCATCGACGCTTCGGCGTTGATGATGACGGGTACGTTGTCCCAGAGTGTGTCGTCCAGGTCGAAGGTGATCAGCTTGATACTCATGAGTCGCCGCCCTTGATGCGTTTGGCCCGTGGATGGGCGCTGTCGTACACCGTTGCCAGGTGTTGGAAATCCAGATGGGTGTAGATCTGCGTGGTCTTGATGTCGGAGTGGCCGAGCAGCTCTTGCACCGCGCGCAGGTCCTGGGAAGATTCGAGCATATGGCTGGCAAACGAGTGACGCAGCATGTGCGGGTGCAGGTTCTGCCCCAACTCGCGTTCACCGGCGGCCTTGACCCGCAGTTGAATGGCCCGAGGCCCCAGGCGCCGGCCTTGCTGGCTGACAAACACCGCGTCGTCTGCCGGGTTGGCCAGTTGTCGCAACGGCAGCCACAGATGCAGGGCTTCTCGCGCCTTGCGGCCCACCGGCAGCACACGCGTCTTGCTGCCTTTGCCGAGCACTTGCACCAGGCCGTCCGCGAGGTCGAGCTGGTCGAGGTTCAGGCCGGTCAGTTCCGACAGGCGCAGGCCCGAGGAATAAAACAGTTCAAGAATGGCCTGGTCACGGTGGGCCAGAAAGTCGTCTTCGACCGCACCGTCCAGCAGTTGCAGGGCGCGGTCGGTGTCCAGGGTCTTGGGCAGGCGCCGTTCGCCCTTGGGCGGTGACAGGCCATTGGCCGGGTCGTGGTCGCACAGGCCTTCACGATTGAGGTAGTGATACAGCCCGCGGACTGCCGACAACAGGCGCGACAGGCTGCGCGACGACTGGCCTGCCTGGTGCAGGCGTGCGATCAGGCTGCGCAGGCTCTGGATATCCAGGGCCTTCCAACTGCTGATGTGCTGTTTTTCGCAATACGCCAGGACCTTGTTCAGGTCCCGTCGATACGCTTCCAGCGTATGGGGCGACACCTGGCGCTCGTTGCGCAGGTGAGCGCAATAAGCGTCCAGTTGCCGTTCCATGGCTAGCGCACCGCGCGCAGGGCGGTGGTGAAACGTGGCAAAACGCGGCCCAACACTTCGGCGATGTAGGTCAAAAACAGCGTGCCCACCGAGCTTTTATAGTGCTGTGGATCGCGGCTGGCGATGGCCAGCACGCCGTGCAAGCCTTGATGGCTGAGGGCGACGACGGCGGTGGAGCCGATCTGTTTGCGCTGCTCGGCGCCAAACAGGAAGTCCAGCTCGTGCTCGCGCAAGGTGCCGCTGATGGTCTTGCCTTCAGACAGCAGCCCGCCAATTGCGGTTTGCGCTTCGCCGCCACTGACCCATCGACCCACCGGCATCGGGTTGTCGCTGAACAGGATCAGGCTGACAAACGGCACCTGGAAGTCCTGGCGCAGGCTGTCTTCGACGGCGATCACTGTTTCTTCCAGGCTGGTGGCGTCCATCAGTGTCAGAATCAGGCGGCGGGTCTTGTCGAAAAGTCGGTCGTTGTCGCGAGCAACGTCCATCAAGTGCGAGAGCTTGTGGCGCATCTCGATATTGCGCTCGCGCAGGATCTTCATCTGCCGCTCCACCAGCGACACGGTGTCGCCGCGCTGGTGAGGAATGCGCAGGGCCGGCAGCAGTTCTTCGTGTTCGACGAAGAAGTCCGGATTAGCCTCAAGGTACGCCGCGACTGCAGCGGCCTCCAGGCTGTCGCTCGGGGTTGCGTGTGCGGGTACTTGAGGCTTATCGGTCATTGGCTTGGCTCACTCATAGACGGACCTGTCCTTCGTATACACGCGAGGCCGGCCCGGTCATCAACACCGGGTGGCCAGGGCCTGCCCATTCGATGGACAAGCGTCCACCAGGCAGGTCGATCAGCAGGGGCGAATCCATCCACCCCTGGCTGATCGCGGCCACGGCAGCGGCGCATGCGCCGGTACCGCAGGCCTGGGTTTCGCCGGCGCCGCGTTCCCATACGCGCAGTTGCGCGCGGGAACGGTCGATCACCTGCAGGAAGCCCACATTGACCCGTGCCGGAAAGCGCGGGTGGTGTTCGATCTTCGGCCCCAGTTCATGCACGGGGGCGTTGTTGATGTCATTGACCCGCAGCACCGCATGGGGGTTGCCCATGGAGACCGCTGCCAGGTCGACGATCTGGCCGTCGACGTCGACCGCGTAGCTGGACGCCTGCTCGGTGGCCTGGAACGGGATGTCCGCCGGCACCAGGCGTGGCGCGCCCATGTTGACGCTGATCTGGCCGTCGCTGCGGATATCCAGCTCGATCACACCGCTCTTGGTCTCGACGCGGATCTGCCGCTTGGCGGTCAGGCGCTTGTCCAGCACAAAGCGGGCGAAACAGCGGGCACCGTTGCCGCACTGCTCCACTTCGGAGCCGTCGGAGTTGAAGATCCGGTAGCGGAAATCCACCTCCGGGTTGCTCGGCGCCTCGACGATCAGCAATTGGTCGAAACCAATGCCGGTATGGCGGTCGCCCCACTGTTTGGCGTGTTTGGGCTGAATGTGCGCGTGCTGACTGACCAGGTCCAGGACCATGAAATCATTCCCCAGCCCGTGCATTTTGGTAAAACGCAGCAGCATGGCTTACTCCGGCAGCAGGCTTTCGCCAGCATACAACTCGGCTACCGTCTCGCGGCGACGCACTTCAAATGCTTGATCACCGTCCACCAGCACCTCGGCGGTACGGCCGCGGGTGTTGTAGTTGGAACTCATGACAAACCCATAGGCACCGGCCGAATGCACGGCCAGCAGGTCACCTTCTTCCAGGGCCAGCTGACGATCCTTGGCCAGGAAGTCGCCGGTTTCGCAGATCGGGCCGACGATGTCATAGGCGCGTGCTTCGCTTGCGCGAGGCGTCACGGCGGTGACATTCATCCAGGCCTGGTACAGCGCCGGGCGGATCAGGTCGTTCATCGCCGCGTCGACGATGGCGAAATCCTTGTGCTCGGTGTGCTTGAGGTACTCGACCTGGGTCAGCAGCACGCCGGCGTTGGCGACGATGTAACGGCCCGGCTCGAACATCAGGGTCAGGTCGCGGCCTTCGATGCGCTCGCGCACCGCATGAATGTAGTCGGCAATCAGCGGCGGCTCTTCGTCGCGATAACGCACGCCCACGCCGCCACCGAGGTCGATGTGGTGCAGGTAGATGCCGCATTCGCCAAGACGGTCGATCAACGCCAGCAGGCGGTCGAGGGCGTCCAGGAAGGGCGGCAGCGTCGTCAGTTGCGAGCCGATGTGGCAGTCCACACCCAGCACTTCCAGGTTTGGCAACTGGGCGGCGCGGATGTACACGTCCTCGGCGTCGGCGATGGCGATGCCGAACTTGTTCTCTTTGAGACCGGTGGAGATGTAAGGGTGGGTACCGGCGTCGACGTCCGGGTTGACGCGCAGGGAGATCGGCGCGCGAACGCCCATCTCGGCGGCCACGACCTGCAGGCGCTCCAGCTCGTCGGTGGATTCGATGTTGAAGCAATGCACGCCAACTTCCAGGGCGCGGCGCATGTCTTCGCGGGTCTTGCCGACGCCGGAGAACACGATCTTGTCAGCCTTGCCGCCAGCGGCCAGTACACGTTCCAGCTCGCCACGGGAGACGATGTCAAAACCGGCGCCCAGACGCGCCAGGACATTCAGTACACCCAGGTTGGAGTTGGCCTTGACCGCGTAGCACACCAGGTGCGGGACGCCGTCGAGTGCGTCGGTGAACGAACGGTATTGAGCTTCGATATGCGCACGGGAGTACACATAGGTCGGGGTGCCAAAGCGCTCGGCAATCGCGGACAACGCCACGCCTTCCGCGAACAGCTCGCCGTCCCGGTAGTTAAAAGCGTCCATGGAGTTCCCTTATTCGTAGGTATCGTGCTTATGCGCTTTGGATGGCTTTTGCGACGATTGCGCCTGTTCATTCGGGTCTTTGCTGTCATCGGGCAGGTACAGCGGGCCTTTTTGACCACAGGCACTAACGAGGCAAGCGACCGCGACGAGCGCAGCAAGGGAAGAGATCAGGCGCTTCATGGCGAAATCCTTGAATATGCATTAATTGCGCCCGAGTATACCGACCACCTGCCAGCTTGCCTATGCGCTGGAATACCCGTCCGGCGGGGGTTTGCCGAGATAGTTGGGAAGCGGGCTACGCTGGTTGTGGAATTTTCATGCAGCTCGCGCGGATGAAATCGGTATCCTTTGCAATCGGCGGAGCGCGTCCGTATCGTGCGGCGCTTGAGCAAAACCAGACACTTTTGAGGTTGCCACAATGAGTTTGACCGAAGCCCGTTTTCACGACCTGGTGGATGCGACCCAGCAGGCGCTGGAAGATATTTTCGACGACAGCGGCCTGGACGTGGACCTGGAAAACTCGGCCGGCGTGCTGACCATCAAGTTCGACAATGGCACCCAACTGATTTTCAGTCGTCAGGAACCGTTGCGTCAGCTGTGGCTGGCGGCACGTTCCGGTGGCATTCACTTCGATTTCGACGAAGAAAGCGGCAAATGGCAATGCGACAAGAGCGAAGAACTGTTGGGTGAAATCCTCGCGCGCCTCGTCAAGGAACAGGCCGGCGCCGAGCTGGACTTCGACGAGATCTGACCGTGACCCAGCCTGCGCCCGTACGCCCGCCCAAGCCGCTGTTCAGCAATGTCAGCCCGGCGGTGCCGTCACCTTGTATCAGTTTGTGTCGCCTCGATGAGCAAAAAGTCTGCCTCGGTTGCTTCCGCCATGTGGAAGACATCCGTGAATGGCGCTCCGCCGACGATGCCCGCCGCCGCGTGATCTGCGCCGAGGCCGAGCAGCGCAGGGCGCACGCCTGAGGTCGTCTTGTTTATTTGTGACGCTGTGGTAGTGTCCGGTTACGCCTCAATGCATCGAGGCCCGTGAGAACCCCGCCTTTTTCTGGCGGGGTTTTGCTTTTTTGTGCAGAAAAAAGGAGTCTGCCTGAATCATGAGCACCGCACCTTCCATCATCCTCACCCGGCTTGACGTGCAGCGTCTGGAGCAATTGATCGACCGTTTGGGCGACGAGTCGCCAGGCGTCGAAGCATTGCAGGCCGAACTCGACCGCGCCGAAGACGTGGTCGGCCACGATGAAGTGCCTGCGGGTGTCGTGACCATGAATTCCAGCGTGCATTGTCGTGAACAAGGCAGCGGCAAGGACTACCACCTGACCCTGGTCTATCCGAAAGACGCGAATGCCGACGAAGGCAAGATTTCGATTCTGGCGCCGGTGGGCAGCGCCTTGCTCGGCCTGCAAGTGGGCCAGCACATCGACTGGCCGGCCCCCGGCGGCAAGACCCTCAAGCTGGAGTTACTCAATGTCGAAGGCCAGCCCAAAGACGGCGGTGCCTTCCCGCTTTAAATCTGGCTCAGCGCTTCGTTGAGCGACAGCTCCAGCTCGGCCTTGTAGCGCAGGTACAGGTTGCTCGGGCTTTGCACGTCACCGAGCAGGCCGGACAGGTCCAGGTCGGTGATGTAGCAGCGGTAACGTTCGGTTTCCCGGCGTTGCCCGACGATCTCCCGGGCGACCACGGCAAACAGTTGGTCGCCAAACTCCAGTTCGGAAAACTCCCTTTGATTGCAGTACAGGGTAATGCCCACCTGACCCGGCGCGGCTTTGCCGATGATCGCTTGCACGTCGTAAAACGCCTTGTTGGCCGGGTTTTGCGGCGCGGGCCGTGGTTCGATACCCCGCGCGCGCAAACTGCCCGACGGCAACAGTTGGTAATACAAGATATGCACTTCGCCCAACGGCTGCTGTGAATCCAGCGGCGATAACGCTTCGCGGCGATAAAGGATTGATTGCAGGAAGCGCTGCAGCGGCGCGAGCAGGCTTTGCTCGTCATGAAACGGCAGGCGTTGCTGCCAGAGCGCGTTGAACTCATCCAGCACGTACAGCTCGGCAAAGCCTTCGTTGACCCGGTAGAACACCTGCACACAATCGGCCAAACCCATGGGCAGCAAGAGTGCCAGGTCGTGGTCTTCCAGCGCCATCGCGTCCAGGTGCAGCGGGCTGTAGGCCGCCAGTTCTTCGCTGAGGTAGGCGATCAGCGCATCCTGAGTCGGCAGCGACACGTGGTGCGCCTGGCCCGGCATCAATTCCATCACATGGTAGTGCTGCTGAACCTGAAGCAAGTAGCGGTGATTACCCTGGCCGAGCAGCAGGTTTTGCGCGGTGTCGAAAACCTCCTCCACGCGCTGTGCAATGAACTGCGCACGGTTGTGACAGAAACAGCGCACCCGCAGGCGCGGCAGATGGTCTGGTGGCAGCTGGTTGAGGTAATCGCGCAGGCAGTCGAGCAATGCGTGGGGGCCGTCGTAGCGGCTGACCGTCACCTCGTTCCAGCTGTTGAGCGTAACTTGATCCAGAGTGAGCACCAGGTTGTCGCGCACCCCGGCGTAACTCAGGGAGTCGGTGCGCTCGGTGGTCATCAGGATATTCAGGTCGCGGTGATGCTTGAGCGGGTCGACGCCGACGTTGATCAACAGCAGTACATCTTCCGGTACCGCCGAGCGCAGCAGGCGGTCTTCATCAACACTGGCCAGCGGCAGGCTGATGGTCTGTTGCAGGCTGCCCAGCAGGTTGAACAGCTCGAATTCGGTCATGTCGCTGACACCGGGGTGCAGCGCCAGGCGCGTGCTGCTGTCGATCACGCCGTTGCGGTGGCACCAGGTGAGCATTTCCACAAGATCGCGGCTGCGTTTGATCGGCGCAAAGTGCTCCCATTCCAGCGCCGTGAGGTTGCCGTTGTACAAGCCCCAATGGTGCTGGCCCGGCTCCTTGCGGTTGGGTGATTGCACAAGAGTCAGGGTGTCTTCGGCCAAATCAGGGGCAATGCCGGGGTTGATGAATTCGACCTTGCCGGCCTTGCGTTCAAAGGCGGCATACAGGCGGCGGCCCAACACATTCAGGTCGCGCTTGTTGATCAGGCTGGCGGTCTGCTCGGTGCGGGCGAACTGGGTCAGGAACCGGTAGCTGTAGTTCAGCTCATTGACCAACGCGCGGCGCTCGGAGGCGACCTGGCGTACTTTCCATTGGCTGCGACTGTCCAGCAAGGCCAGTTGGCGCGGGTCCCAGCCCCATTCGTGGGCCAGGCGTTCCAGCAACATTCGCTGCCAACTGGTGGTGCGCTGGCCGGCGCTGAGCTTGCGGTTGACCTTCAGGTACAGGCTGCGGCGCACCAGTTCCAGGCGTTCAGGCTCGTTGCGCGCCTTGAGGTATTCCTCGATACGGCGATAGACCACGATGTACGGGTCCAGCTCATCCAGGTCCATCTGGTTGGCAAACACTGCGCGCTTGAAGCGCAGGCTCAGGCAATGCACGTTCGGGTGTTCGCTGGCGTAGACCTCGGTCAGCAACAGCTTGAGCACGGACTTGTAAGGCGATTCGATGCCCTTGAACAGCTGCCACAGCCCGGCGCCAATGAATTCGCCTGGGGGAATATGCGCCAGGTGGCCGAGGTCGAGGGTTTCGTCGGCGCGGATGAAACGCTTGGAAATCAACGCATGGGTGAATTCGGCGTAGCGGGATTCTTCGTACACCGGCACCAGCCACCAGATCGGTGTGCGCCCGGCCAGCCAGATGGCCGTGCGATAGAACTCGTCCAGCAGCAGGTAATGCTGGGTGGTGCCGCAGTCGTCGGAGCTGAGCTGTGTGTCGCGCTCGCCCAATACAAACCGCGTGGGTTCGATCAGGAAGAAATGCGCTTCGGCGCCCATGGTCAGCGCCCAGGCTTCAAGCGACTGGCATTTCTTGCGCAGTTCGGCCAGTTCGGTGTCGTTCAAGTCCGACGCGTGACACACCCACACGTCCATGTCGCTTTGGTCCGCCTGGGCCAACGTGCCGAGGCTGCCCATCAGGAACAAACCGTGAATCGGCCGGGGCGGGTTGCCATGGCGCGGTTTGTAGGAGAACGAGCGGGTTAGGCGCTGGGCTTCGGTCAGGGCCTGGGCATCGGGCTCGAAGTTCGACAGCCCCGCGGGCGTGCTGCCCGACACGTAGCCCGGCAGCAGCGGGTGGTTAACGTGGAAAAACAGCGGCAGCAGCGTCAAGACGCTTTGCTGGCGCGGCGTGAGCCCCTCGACGGCACGGGCCATGCGGGCCTCATTGAGGGCCATGAATCGCGCGCGCAATTGGGCGAGCACCTTGCGGTCGATGCCTTCGTCCAGGTCGGGGCGGATTTCATGGGTGCGGGTCATGTCGAACTCGGTGGCTCGCAGGGCCCGACGTGGGCGGCCGTGTAGGAGTTTACAGACAGAAGCGTAGGAGGTTTAGAGGGAAATGGTTTTTGACGTCAGAATTTTGTGTGCGCCACAGCAACGCCCTCGGAATCCGCAGGCAGCGGATTCCATGGGCGGTATCAGGTGTTACGCAGCTTCTTTGGTGGTGGCAGTGGTCAAGATGGTCAGCAGGGTTTGGGCCTGCTCTGCAGCGTCACGACCAAGGCTGGTCAGATAGCCTCCGTCCGGCTGGTCGATAAGTCCTTTCGCGTGGAGGCGTTTGGCGGCGGCGATGGCAGTCGGGGCGGCGGTCTGGTGGACTTTCAGACCTTCTTTGGTGCTGTCCAATGGGAAGAGTACAAGGATTTCCAGTTCGGCAACCAACTCAGGGGTATACGACATAAGGACTCCAGACTTTCTAAGAATTTATTAGAGGCTAGCAGGGCATAAGGTGAACGCACTTTGCCGAACTGTCCAGCCGGTTGTGGGCGGCTTGCCTGTGATGTTGGCGACTCGGTTTGACGGTTGCACAGCGGTGATGCCATCGCAGGCAAGCCAGCTCCCACAGTGTCATTGATTCTCTGGTGGCAATTCGGGCAGTGCCCGCAGCGCGGTTTCGTACCATTGGGTATCGAATGGGCGGTCTTCTTCGAGCATCTTGTCGATTTCGACGGCCAATACATGGGCCATCAGGTTCAGGATGTCTTCGCGCTCGTAGCCCACCAGGGTCAGCTTGTTGAACGTGGCTTTGGCGGCCGGCGGGTTGTCGCTTTCGATCTGGTTTTCTATAGCCTGGGTCAGCGTGCTTTCGGTGAATTCTTCTTCGTCGTTGTCGATATCGGTTGGTTCGCTCATGGCAGGCTCCTCAAGGAAAGGCCGCCAGTCTACGCCCATTCAGGCGGGTGATGCTGCTGGTCAGGCGGCACCCCGGCATCTATAACTCTTGCAGCCAACCCCACACCCGGCCTGGAGGCATTCGCAATGCTCAAGCTCTACGGATTTTCGGTCAGCAACTACTACAACATGGTCAAACTGGCACTGCTGGAGAAAGGCTTGCCGTTTGAAGAGGTGCCGTTTTATGCGGGCCAGACGCCCGAAGCGTTGGCTGTGAGCCCGCGGGGCAAAGTGCCGGTGCTGGGCGTCAAACAGGGTTTCATCAATGAAACCAGCGTGATCCTCGAATACCTCGAACACACCCAGGAAGGCCCGGCGCTGCTGCCGGGTGAGCCGTTTCAGCGTGCTCAGGTGCTGGCGCTGTGCCGGGAAATCGAGCTGTACATCGAACTGCCTGCCCGCGCGTGTTTCGCCGAGGCGTTTTTTGGCATGCCGGTGCCGGAGGCGATCAAGGAGAAGTCCAGGGCCGAGCTGCTGCTGGGGGTTGGGTCTTTAGGCCGGCACGGCAAGTTCGCGCCGTATGTGGCGGGGGAAAGCTTCACGATTGCGGATGTTTACTTCATGTACAGCGTGAACCTGGCCTGTGCCGTGGGCGAGAAGTTGTTCGGGCTGGATTTGCTGGCTGAACTGCCTGCGGCGAAGGCGCTGCTGGAAAAGCTGCATGCCATGCCCAATGCGCAGAAAGTGACGGCGGACAGGGAGGCGGCGATGCCGGCGTTTATGGCGATGATAGCGGCGAAGAAGTAGGTGCTCGGCGCCTGTGAGATAGCTATCGCGGGCAAGCCCGGCTCCCACACTTGAGCGCGTTCCAGGTTTGGAATGCACTCAAAATGTGGGAGCTGGCTTGCCTGCGATGCTTTTAGCGGCTGGCGAGCAATGCCTGCCCGCGTGCAACGGCCGCCTTCACCTGCGCCGGCGCAGTGCCGCCGATGTGGTTACGGGCATTCACCGAACCTTCCAGGGTGAGCACGGCAAACACGTCTTGCTCGATCTGGTCGCTGAACTGGCGCAGTTCTTCCAGGCTCATTTCTGCCAGGTCTTTGCCGGTGTCCACGCCGTATTTCACCGCGTGGCCAACGATTTCGTGGCAGTCACGGAAGGGCAGACCACGGCGTACCAGATAGTCGGCCAGGTCGGTGGCGGTGGAGAAGCCGCGCAGCGCCGCTTCGCGCATGATTGCGTGCTTGGGCTTGATCGCCGGGATCATGTCGGCAAACGCGCGCAGCGAGTCGCGCAGGGTGTCCGCGGCGTCGAACAGCGGCTCCTTGTCTTCCTGGTTGTCCTTGTTGTAAGCCAGAGGCTGGCCTTTCATCAGGGTCAGCAGGCCCATGAGCGCGCCGAATACACGGCCGCTTTTGCCACGTACCAGTTCCGGAACGTCCGGGTTTTTCTTTTGTGGCATGATCGAGCTGCCGGTGCAGAAGCGGTCCGGCAGGTCGATGAACTGGAATTGCGCGCTGGTCCACAACACCAGTTCTTCGGAGAAGCGCGACAGGTGCATCATCGCAATGCTGGCGGCAGCGCAGAATTCGATAGCGAAGTCGCGGTCCGACACGCCGTCCAGCGAGTTGCCGCCCACGGCGTCAAAACCCAGCAGCTGCGCGGTGTATTCGCGGTCGATCGGGTAGGTTGTGCCAGCCAGAGCGGCGCTGCCCAGCGGCATGCGGTTGGCGCGCTTGCGGCAGTCCACCAGGCGCTCGTAGTCGCGGCTGAGCATTTCGAACCAGGCCAACAGGTGGTGGCCGAAGGTTACTGGCTGCGCGGTTTGCAGGTGGGTGAAGCCGGGCATGATGGTGCCGGACTCACGCTCTGCCTGTTCCAGCAGGCCTTTTTGCAGACGGGTGATTTCGCCCAGGATCAGGTCGATTTCGTCACGCAGCCACAGGCGGATATCGGTAGCCACCTGGTCGTTACGGCTGCGGCCGGTGTGCAGTTTCTTGCCGGTCACACCGATACGGTCGGTGAGGCGAGCCTCGATGTTCATGTGCACGTCTTCCAGGTCGACGCGCCATTCGAACGTGCCGGCTTCGATCTCGCCACGGATGGTGGTCAGGCCGTCGATGATGCTGTCGCGTTCGGCGTCGGTCAGCACGCCGACCTTGGCCAGCATCGTCGCGTGGGCGATGGAGCCCATGATGTCGTGGCGGTACAGGCGCTGGTCGAAGGTGACGGAGGCGGTGAAGCGGGCGACGAAGGCGTCGACGGGTTCACTGAAGCGGCCGCCCCAGGACTGGTTGGTCTTGTCGGTGCTCATGGATTCGCTCGTGATCTGCTTAAAAGAGGCATGGAGGTGTGCCGGCGATAATAACAGGGTTGCCCGGGGAGGCGGTGCTGCGGGTGGTCGGCATTTTTATTTGCACGAAGGATGGCTAAGTGCCTTGCCGCCGACCGCGTCCGGGACGAGACTGCAAGAAGGTGCTTATTGATGCGATATTTTACGAATGAGCAATATCGTCTCAGCGAGCGTCTACAGTTGGACTGATAGTGTGTGAATGCACCAAAGTCGGGTGATGCGGTCATAGCCCAGACTATCCATTAAAAAAGGGGGGTATTCGGATTGTGTATCAGCAAACCCTACGACGATGCGCGAAGGCTGCAGGTCTTGGGCGTTATTGAACAGGTCCGGGTAAATTTGGGTGCCGCTCTCGGGGCACTTTTTGCCGCTCGCGCTAGTCTTAGCGTGGATCGCTGTGACGTAAGTCACCGCACCTGTCTACGCTATCCTTGTGCGAGACTCACGCAGGAATCCAGCGCAATATGAATGTCCTGATCGTTGATGACGAACCCCAAGCCCGCGAGCGACTGAGCCGTTTGGTCAGTGAGCTTGAGGGCTATACAGTCCTTGAACCGAGCGCCACCACGGGTGAAGAGGCGTTGACGCTGATCGACAGCCTCAAGCCGGATGTGGTGTTGCTTGATATCCGTCTGCCGGGCCTGGACGGCCTGCAAGTCGCGGCCCGCCTGAGCGAGCGCGAATCGCCACCTGCCGTGGTGTTATGCGCGGCAGCGGACGACTTCCCCGAGCAAACCCTGGAAGACAGCGGGGTTGCCTTCCTGCTCAAGCCGGTGACAGGCGATGCGTTGCTCAAGGCCCTGAAAAAGGCCGAGCGCCCCAGCCGTGTCCAGCTCGCCGCCCTCACCCAGCCGGCCGCCCAAAGCGGTAACGGGCCGCGCAGCCACATCAGCGCGCGCACCCGTAAGGGCATCGAGCTGATTCCCCTCGACCAGGTGGTCTATTTCATTGCCGACCATAAATACGTGACCCTGCGTCACGAGGCCGGTGAAGTGCTGCTCGATGAGCCGCTCAAGGCCCTTGAAGATGAGTTTGGCGACCGGTTTGTGCGCATCCATCGCAACGCCCTGGTGGCCCGTGAGCGAATAGAACGCCTGCAGCGCACGCCTCTGGGGCACTTTCAGCTGTTTTTGAAAGGGCTTAACGGCGACGCTCTGATCGTCAGCCGGCGCCATGTCGCCGGCGTACGCAAGATGATGCAGCAGCTTTAGCCCGAGGCTTGTCGCGAGGCTGCATTCCTTATCCCGGTGCGACGTGGCCAGGGAGGCCCCGCACTTGCTGATTCAAATCAAAGCGTGTTTGCCTGAGCTGTTATTATCTGCCGTATCTATTTAGTACGGATTGATCCATGTCCTCTCGCGAAATCCGCATCGCCACCCGTAAAAGTGCCCTGGCCTTGTGGCAGGCCGAATACGTCAAAGCCCGCCTTGAGCTGGCCCACCCGGGCCTCAGGGTTTCCCTGGTGCCCATGGTCAGTCGCGGCGACAAGCTGCTCGACTCGCCACTGTCGAAAATCGGCGGCAAGGGCCTGTTCGTCAAGGAGCTGGAAACCGCGCTGCTGGAAAACGAAGCCGACATCGCCGTGCACTCCATGAAGGACGTGCCGATGGACTTCCCCGAAGGCCTGGGCCTGTATTGCATCTGCGAACGCGAAGACCCGCGTGATGCTTTCGTTTCAAATACTTACGCATCCCTGGACGAACTGCCTCTGGGCAGCATCGTCGGCACCTCCAGCCTGCGCCGCCAGGCCCAGTTGCTGACCCGCCGCCCGGACCTGCAGATTCGCTTCCTGCGCGGCAACGTCAACACCCGCCTGGCCAAACTCGACGCCGGTGAATATGACGCGATCATCCTCGCGGCAGCCGGCCTGATTCGCCTGGGCTTCGAAGACCGCATCACCTCGGCGATCAGCGTTGAAGACAGTCTGCCTGCAGGCGGCCAGGGCGCAGTGGGCATTGAATGCCGCACTGCCGACAGCGAAATCCACGCCTTGCTCAAACCGCTGGACCACGCCGACACCGACGTCAGGGTGACGGCCGAGCGCGCGCTGAACAAACATCTCAATGGCGGCTGCCAGGTGCCAATTGCCTGCTACGCCGTGCTTGAAGGCGAAAACCTTTGGCTGCGTGGCCTGGTGGGCGATCCGGAGGGTGGCACCTTGCTCACTGCCGAGGTACGCGGGCCGCAACGTGATGCCGCTGCACTGGGCATTCAGGTGGCGGAAGAACTGCTGGAAAAAGGCGCTGGTGCCATCCTGCAGAAAGTCTATGGCGAGGCGGGCCCGCAGTGACCCCATGGCGTGTGCTGCTGACGCGGCCTGCCGAGGAGTCCATGGCCCTGGCGGCGGCGCTGGCCGAAGCCGGTGTCTCCAGCAGCAGCTTGCCCTTGCTGGAGATTGAGGCGCTGCCGGTCACGCCTGAGCAGCAGGCTGTGCTGGCCGACCTGAGCCGCTATTGCGCGGTGGTCGTGGTGAGCAAGCCGGCCGCACGCCTGGTTTTGCAACATTTTCATCAGGCTTGGCGGCAGTTGCCGTGGTTCAGTGTCGGCGCGGCCACCGCACGCGTCTTGGCCGACCACGGTCTCAACATTCACTACCCCGAAACCGGCGACGACAGCGAGGCCTTGCTTGAGGTACCCGCGTTGCGCGAGGCTGTCGCTCGCCCGAATGCCCGTGTGCTGATCGTGCGCGGTGAGGATGGCCGTGAGTTGCTGGCTGAGCGCTTGCGCGAGAGAGGTGCTAGTGTCGATTATCTTGAGTTGTATCGGCGTTTCCTTCCGGCGTACCCCGCCGGGGAGCTGATGGAGCGCATCCAGTTGGAACGCTTGAACGGCGTGGTGGTCAGCAGTGGGCAGGGTTTTTTACACCTGCAGGCCCTGGCCGGCGCCGATTGGCCGCAGGTGGCGCAGCTGCCGTTGTTCGTGCCCAGCCCGCGCGTGTATGAAATGGCGCGAGCCGCTGGCGCAGAAAAAGTTGTGGATTGTCGCGGCGCGAGTGCCGCGGCGTTGTTAGTGGCATTGCGCAGTTCTGCCGTTTAAGGCAGGCCGCCCCCCACTCTCTGATACGCAAAGGACGGATACGTGAGCGAAACAGCCTTGCCTAAAGAAGAAACCCAACCCGCACTCGATGCGCCGGTTGAGTCACAGGTAGCCGCGCCACGCCGTGGCAATGGCCTGGCAGTCGTTGCCCTGCTGCTCGGTGCCGCCGGCGTTGCCGCCGGTGGTTGGGGGTTGTGGCAAGTCCGCGCCCTGCAAGCCAGCAGCCAGCAGCAACTGGGCCAGGTGCAGACTCTCGATGATCAATCCCAGTCGCTCAAACAGAGCCAGCAACAATTGGCGGCACGCTTGGCGCAATTGCCCGCAGCCGATGAGCTGGAGGAGCGGCGCCGACTGGTTGCGCAGTTGCAGGGTGATCAGCAGCGCTTGAGCCAGCGCCTGGAAACCGTGCTGGGCGCCAGCCGCCAGGATTGGCGCCTGGCCGAAGCGGAGCACTTGATCCGCCTCGCCAGCTTGCGACTGTCTGCCCTTCAGGACATCAACAGTGCCCAGTCTCTGGTGCAAGGCGCCGATGAAATTCTTCGCGAGCAAAGCGACCCGGGCTCCTACGCTGCCCGCGAGCAACTGGCCAAGAGCCTCGCCGCGTTGCGCAGCACCGAACAACCGGACCGCACCGGGCTGTATCTGCAATTGGCCGCCTTGCGTGATCAGGTCGTGCAACTGGCAGCCATTGCTCCGGAATATCAGCTCACCGAACCCGGCGCCCAAGGGCGCCCGACCACCGACACGGAAAGCCGCTGGAGCCAATGGTGGGAACAGATTTCCCGCTACTTCCGCATCGACTTCAACCCTGACGACAACATTCGTCCATTGCTCGCCGGCCAGGGCTTGAATCAGGTGCGCCTGGCCCTCAGCCTGGCACTGGAGCAGGCCCAGTGGGCGGCGCTCAACGGCGAAACAGCGGTATACAGCCGCTCCCTCGGTGAAGCGCGCAGTGTGCTGCAAGACAACTTCAATCAGGACAACCCGCAAAGCAAGGCCATGCTGGCGCGTATCGCCGAACTTGAGCCCAAGGCGGTCTCCGTGGTGACGCCCGACCTCGCCGCCAGCCTGGCGGCCGTGCAGGCCTACCTTGAACGTCGCCATTTGTCTGCCGATGAAGCCAAGGCGTCGGCCAGCAAGCCGGCAGCCCAGGAGTAGAGCTGATGAAGCGTTTCTATGTGATCCTGGTGCTGGCGATTGCGATCGCCCTGGCCCTGGGCGTGGGCATTTCCAAGCACACCGGCTACGTGCTGATTACTTACCCTCATTTGCTGCATTACGAGTCTAGCGTGTGGGCCACATTGGTGGCGATATTCGCCGTCGGCCTGGCGATTTACCTGATTCGTGTGTTGCTGAGCCTGATCACCACCTCCGGTGGCGTGGTCAACCCGTGGTCGCGCCGCAACCGCAGCCGTCGCGTGCAGATTGCAATTGAGCAGGGCCAGATGGACCTCGCGGAAGGCCGCTGGGCCAGTGCTGAGCGGCACTTGCACCGCGCTGCCGAGGCAGAGCGTCAGCCCTTGTTGTACTACCTGGGGGCAGCGCGCGCGGCGAACGAGCAGGGCCGTTATGAAGAGTCTGACAGTTTGCTGGAGCGTGCTCTGGAGCGCCAACCGCAGGCAGAGCTGGCTGTTGCCCTGAGTCACGCGCAATTGCAGATGGACCGTGGCGACACCGAAGGGGCGCTGGTCACTTTGCAGGCTATGCATGAGCGTCATCCGCATAACCCGCAAGTGCTGCGTCAATTACAGCGACTGCACCAGCAACGCGGCGACTGGTCGTCAGTGATTCGCTTGTTGCCCGAATTGCGCAAAGACAAAGTGCTGCCTGCGTCCGAACTGGCCGAGCTTGAGCGTCGCGCCTGGGGTGAAAACCTGGGCCTGGCGGTACAGCGCGAAGAGCAGGGCGAGGTAGGGCTGCAATCCCTTGAGCGGGCGTGGGAGCAACTGACTTCCGCGCAGCGCCAGGAGCCTCAACTGGTGCTCGCCTATGCGGAGCAACTGCGGCGCCTGGGCGCGGATGCCAAGGCCGAGGAAGCGCTGCGCGGCGCTATCAAACGCGGTTACGACAGCCATCTGATCCGGCTTTATGGCCTGCTGCGCGGCAGCGACTCGGCCCGCCAACTGAAATTCGCCGAAGGCTGGCTCAAGGACCACGCGGGAGATGCGAGCCTGCTGCTGACACTGGGTCGCCTGTGCCTGCAAAACAGCTTGTGGGGCAAGGCCCGCGATTACCTCGAAAGCAGCCTGCAAGTGCAACGCAACCCTGAAGCGTGTGCCGAGTTGGCGCGTTTGTTGGCTCAATTGGGCGATACCGAGCGCAGCAACCAACTGT
The DNA here is from genome assembly GCF_002813445.1 of Pseudomonas tolaasii NCPPB 2192. Classification (NCBI taxonomy): domain Bacteria; kingdom Pseudomonadati; phylum Pseudomonadota; class Gammaproteobacteria; order Pseudomonadales; family Pseudomonadaceae; genus Pseudomonas; species Pseudomonas tolaasii. The sequence goes on along the minus strand of NZ_PHHD01000001.1, from coordinate 1,221,059 downwards.
TTCAGGAAGGCTTGGGCCTGCTGGACAGCCGTTTGCTGGCCTCGCCGCTTCCCGTGCCTGCGCGGGTTTGATGTAGGAAATGGAAGGTCGTTGGCCCGGATATGTCTGAGGGCCAACCGTTCATTACGCTGCAAAAGCTGGGGTCCAAAGCGCCGCGTAGCAAATTCCTACCTTGAGTTGCTCGAAGTCATCCAGCTTCTGACGGCATATCCCTATACTCTCGAGGAATTGTCCGTGTCAGCGCGTATTGAAAGGGGTCGGGCCTTTCCTCTACCGTAACGGCCTATCTCTTGCGGTACGGATAAAAATGTCTTTGGCCCCTTCACGCTCTCTGTTCTTCCTGGCCTTCATGGCTGGTGCGCTGACGTTGGGCGCGTCTTTTTATCTTGAATATGGCGCGCTGCTCCGCCCTTGTTTTCTGTGCCAAGTGCAACGTGCCTACCTGGCGGCCTTTACTCTGATCAACCTGGTTGCAGCGCTTCATGGCGCGAAGCGCTCCGCTGCCTATTGCTACGGTCTGGCGAGCATGGGGTGTGCGTTACTCGGCGCCGTCACGGCGATACGTCAGGTGCTGCTACAAAATGCCACGCCGGAACAGGCTACGGATTGCTGGCCCAGCCTCCAGTACATGCTTGAAAACCTGTCGTTTTGGCAGGCAATGCAATCGACGGTCAAAGGCACCGTGGATTGCGTTGAAATCAATTGGACGCTGTTCGACCTCAGCCTGCCCGAATGGAGCCTGCTGTTCTTTCTGGGGATGCTGGTATTGGGCATCCTGCAGTTTTCACAGTCGTTGTGGGGCCGCCGTCTCCAGCTTGCGCAACACTAAAAGCCCGTCGCAATTTGTAGGCGGGGATTAAACACTTGTATGAACTTTCTCTCCTGCGTACCTTGAAGCCATAGTCATGCGGGCATAATCTGGCCCGCACGCGTTATTGAAACCGTTTGCCAGATGCGGCCTTGTCCGCCTGCTGCTTTATCCGTGAAGTACCGGCGGGCAGAGGCGGCGGCGCCCCTATAGGGAAGAGAGATCATCATGCTGGAAAGTTGTCAGAATGCTCAGGAACGCTGGGGTGGGGTGCACAAGCTGATCGACAGCTGGTTGAAGGCACGTCACGAACTGGTTCGGGCCTTTGATGCTCTCGGCGCAAAGCCCGAGGCATTGGCTGAGAATCGCGAACCGTTGCAGGACTTCTGCGGTGTATTGGTGGACTACGTGTCCGCCGGTCATTTCGGCGTCTATGAACAACTGACCAAAGAGGCGGAAGCCTTCGATGATCAGCGTGGTCTGGATTTGGCCGAGACGATTTACCCGCGCATCGATGTCATCACCGAAAAGCTATTGGCGTTCACCGATCTGTGTGACGCCGGTAAATGTGTGGCAGCGAAATTCAAGGAATTGGGGGCCCTGCTTCACGAGCGTTTCGAGCTCGAAGACTGCTTGATCGAAGTGCTGCACAACGCCCACAAGGAAGAGTCCGCCACCCAGGCGTGACCTTGACCTGCGAGATAAAAGAACGGTGCGCATGGCGCACCGTTTTTTATTGGGTCAGTGTCGGGTGCCGAGCAATTCAATCTCGAAAACCAACGGTGTATAGGGCGGTATCAACTCACCGGCACCGTCGGCGCCATAAGCCTGGTCTGAGGGGATCACCAAGCGCCATTTCGCACCCACCGACATCTGTTGCAAGGCACTGCTCCAGCCACTGATCACGCTGTCGAGGCGAAACCATTGTGGTTGTGTGCTTTGATCGAAGACGGTTCCATCAGGCAGGCGCCCTACGTACTTCACTTGTACCTCATCGCTCGCCAGCGGCTTGCTGCCAGTGCCAGGCGCCAACTCGGTCAGCAATATTCCATCTGCCAGTTCACGCACACCGCTGGTGGCTTTTTCCCTGTCTAAAAATTGCCGTTCGGCCGCGAGAGCTTTTTCACTTTGCGGGAGCTGCGCATCGGCGGCGCTCTGTGCTTCGTGCTGCGCAAGTATCTGCTCGATACGCGCGTTATCCAGGGCCAATGGCTTGCCTTGATAGGCTTGCTTGAGGCCATCAAGCAGCGCCTGGATCTGCAAGTCAGGGACTTCCTGGCGCAGGCGTTCGCCCAGGCTTGCACCCAGGCTGTAGGCGAGGTCGTGCGGGTCTTGGGCCGCAGTTTTGGGTGGCGCTTGTTCGCCCGCATTGGCCACCGAAATCGCCAGGCCGAGCACAAGAAAAAGGTAACGCGACATGGGCAATCTCCCGCCGAAAGTGCGACGGATTATGCCAGTGTGAGTGCTTAAAAAAAGCCGTGGTTTTTCGTTATATCGATAAGAATTTTCTCACGGTGCAACGCAAGGCAAACGATACTGTCAACATGCCCTAGCGGCGGTAAGAGCAGAGGGCTAGTATGAGCCGCACCCACGTCAGCCAGGAGGTAAACCATGTCGGCCAAACAGAAGCCTGTTAATACCCCGTTGCATTTACTCCAACAACTCTCGGGCAGCTTGCTCGAACATCTGGAAAGCGCTTGCACCCAAGCCTTGGCCGACGCAGAAAAGCTGCTCGCCAAGCTGGAAAAGCAACGCGGTAAAGCGCAAGAAAAGCTGCACAAATCCCGCACCAAACTGCAAGACGCCGCTACTGCCGGCAAGGCCAAGGCACAAGCCAAAGCCAAAGACGCCGTCAAAGAACTTGAGGACCTGCTCGACGCCCTCAAGGATCGCCAAGCTGAAACCCGCACCTACATCTCCCAACTCAAAAAAGATGCTCAAGAAAGCCTGAAACTGGCCCAGGGCGTTGGTCGTGTGAAGGAAGCTGTAGCTAAGGCATTGGGTGCCCGTACACCGGCAAAAGCTGTCGCGTCGAAACCCGCCGCGAAGCCAGTTGCCAAAACCGCTGCTGCGAAACCGGCCGCCAAGCCAACTGCCAAGACCGCTGCTGCAAAACCAGCTGCCAAGCCAGCTGCCAAAACCGCTGCTGCGAAACCAGCGGCCAAGCCAACTGCCAAAACCGCTGCTGCCAAACCGGCCGCCAAGCCAGCCGCTAAAACTGCTGCTGCCAAACCGGCCGCCAAGCCAGCTGCTAAAACTGCTGCTGCAAAACCGGCCGCCAAGCCAGCTGCTAAAACCGCTGCTGCCAAACCAGCCGCCAAGCCAGCTGCTAAAACCGCTGCTGCCAAACCGGCCGCCAAGCCAGTTGCTAAAACCGCTGCTGCCAAACCGGCCGCCAAGCCAGCTGCTAAAACCGCTGCTGCGAAACCAGCCGCCAAGCCAGCGGCCAAACCTGCTGCTGCAAAACCGGCCGCCAAGCCAGCTGCCAAACCTGCTGCTGCAAAACCAGCGGCCAAGCCAGCGGCCAAACCTGCTGCTGCGAAACCAGCCGCCAAGCCAGCGGCCAAACCTGCTGCTGCGAAACCAGCCGCCAAGCCAGCGGCCAAACCTGCTGCTGCAAAGCCAGCCGTCAAGCCAGCCGCCAAACCTGCTGCAGCCAAACCAGCAGCCGCCAAGCCGGCGACGCCAGCAGCTCCCGCGGCACCGGCAGCGTCCACCGCGCCAACCGCATCGGCCAGCAGCACGCCTGCTCCGGTAGCGCCAAGCACCACCCCAACCAGCGCTTCCTAAGTGCCGGTGGCCGCGGCGCGCAGCAACTGCAGCGCGTCGCGGTCGAGGTTGGCGGCTTCGGTCGCCAAGCCTTCAAGCCATTTCTGTTGACCCTGCTGTGTCGGCCATGCCTGCGCCACTGCTTGCAGGCGCGCCAGCAATTGCCGTTCGGCATCCAACTCCAGGGCTTTGACCCGCTCCCGTAACCCCGCCAAAGGCTCATCCTGCTGCGCCATGGCACGCCATTGCACACGCATCTGCCGCAACGGTTCGATCACTTGCGACTGCCAGGGCCCGGCGATGTGCCTGAGAGCCTGCACGCGCTCATCGGTCAGCACTACGCCGCGTTGCTCCAGCCACGCCGCGCACAGCAGCAGGCACACGTCCGCGCCTTGTTCCTGCAAGCGCAGGCAAACGGCTTCGACGCCCGATCGGGCGTAAGTCGAGAGGGCAAAGCTCCACAGGTCAGCGCACATATTCACACCCAAGCCAGCAGTCAACGAAGCTGGTAGACTCCGCCGCCATTATGATCCGACTTCAAAGCCTAACATTACAGCGTGGCCCGCAACGTCTTCTCGAAGACGCCGAGCTGACCCTGCACGCCGGTCACAAAGCCGGCCTGATCGGTGCCAACGGCGCCGGCAAATCCACGTTGTTCGCCTTGTTGCTGGGTGAGTTGACTCCGGATTCCGGGGACTGCCTGCTGCCGGCCGACTGGCGCATCGCCCATATGCGCCAGGAGATCGACACCCTGGAACGCATCGCGATCGACTACGTGCTCGATGGCGACCTGCACTTGCGCCAGGTGCAACACGACCTCGCCGAGGCCGAGAAAGCCCAGGACGGCGCCGCCCAGGCCCGCTTGCACGCGGAACTCGACAGCGCCGACGGCTACACCGCCGACGCCCGCGCGCGCAAAATGCTCGCCGGTCTTGGCTTCACCAACGAACAGATGGACCGCCCGGTCGCCGACTTCTCCGGCGGCTGGCGTATGCGCCTGAACCTGGCGCAGGCGCTGATGTGCCCGTCGGACCTGTTGCTGCTCGATGAACCGACCAACCACCTGGACCTCGATGCAATCCTGTGGCTGGAAGACTTCCTCAAAAGCTACCCCGGTACCTTGCTGCTGATTTCCCACGACCGGGATTTCCTCGACGCGGTGGTCGACAACATCGCCCACGTCGAACAGAAAAAAATCACCCTTTACCGCGGCGGCTACACCGCGTTCGAGCGCGCGCGTGCCGAGCGCCTAGCCCAGCAACAACAGGCCTACGAGAAGCAGCAGGCGCAACGTGCGCACATGGAAAGCTACATCGCCCGCTTCAAGGCCCAGGCCACCAAGGCCCGTCAGGCCCAGAGCCGGATCAAGGCGCTTGAGCGCATGGAAGAGCTGTCGGCGGCCCACGTCGATTCTCCGTTCGACTTCGTGTTCCGCGAATCGGTAAAAATCTCCAGCCCGTTGCTGGACCTTTCGGATGCACGCCTGGGTTATGGCGACAAAACCATCCTGGAGAAGGTCAAGCTGCAGCTCACGCCGGGTGCGCGTATCGGTTTGCTCGGGCCTAACGGCGCGGGCAAGTCGACGCTGATCAAGAACCTCTCGGGCGAGCTTTCGCCGTTGGCCGGGCGGTTGACCCGTGGCGAGAACACGGTCGTGGGCTACTTCGCCCAGCATCAGCTTGACTCTCTGGACTCCAAGGCCAGCCCGTTGCTGCACCTGCAGCGCCTGGCGCCGACCGAGCGCGAGCAGACCCTGCGCGACTTCCTCGGCGGTTTCGACTTCCGTGGCGCGCGTATCGACGAGCCGGTGCTGAATTTCTCCGGCGGCGAAAAAGCCCGTCTGGCCCTGGCCTTGATCGCCTGGGACCGCCCGAACCTGCTGCTGCTCGATGAACCGACCAACCACCTGGACCTGGAAATGCGCCTGGCCCTGACCATGGCGCTGCAGGAGTTCAGCGGTGCGGTATTGGTGGTGTCACACGATCGCCACTTGCTCAAGAGCACCACCGACAACTTCCTGCTGGTGGCCGACGGCAAAGTCGAAGAGTTCGATGGCGACCTCGACGACTACGCGCGCTGGTTGACGGACTATCGCCTGCGTAACGCGCCGGTCAGCAACACGCCGGTCAACCCGGACAAGACCGACAAGAAGGCCCAGCGCCAGGCGGCGGCTGCGCTGCGTCAGCAATTGGCGCCCCACAAGCGTGAAGCCGACAAGCTGGAAGCCGAGCTGGGCAAGGTGCACGAACGCCTGGCCAAAATCGAAGCCAGCCTGGGCGACAGTGCCGTGTACGAAGCCGCCCGCAAGGACGAGCTGCGTGACTTGTTGGCCGAGCAGGCCAAGCTCAAGGTGCGCGAAGGGCAGTTGGAGGAAACCTGGATGGAAGCCCTCGAGCTGCTCGAAACCCTGCAAGCGGAGCTGGAGGCGCTGTCCTGATGGAAGCGCTGCAACTGCCGCTGCCGGCGCAATGGGTGGAGCCGGTGTGGATCGGCATACAGATTCTGCTGATTCTGCTGGCGGGCTATCTGGCCCAGCGCTTCGTCGCCAAGGGCCTCACCCGTCTGGGCGAGCGCTACCCATTCCCGCCGCAACTGCTGATGCCCCTGCGTGGCGGCTTGCGTTGGCTGATCATGGGCAGTGCGCTGATTTTCGTGCTCGGCCGCCTGGGCGTTTCCGCCACGGTGTTGTGGACGGCCTTGTCGGGGTTTGTCGCAGTGGCGGCGGTGGCGTTCTTTGCCATGTGGTCGGTGTTGTCGAACCTGCTGTGCGCGATTTTGATCTTCACTGTCGGGCCGTTTCGCCTCGGCGATATCGTTGAGTTAGTGGACACCGTCGACAAACCGGGTGTGAAAGGGCGGGTGGTCGCGATCAACCTGCTCTACACCACGTTGATCGAAGTGGAAGACGCCGGTACCGGCAGCGCGATGGTGCAGGTGCCCAACAGCCTGTTTTTCCAGCGATCGGTGCGGCGTTGGCCGGGCAACCATGTGTTCCCGGGCGACCGTTAGCATTCACATCTTGTAAAAATCTATAGCCAGCCTTTGGTCAGCGGAGTTAGCTTTAGCCAACAAACGCTAACTCTTTCCCGAGGTGGGTAATGGCACTCGACACATGGCTGGCCTTTTTCGTGGCCAGTTGGATCATCTCCCTTTCCCCTGGCGCCGGCGCCATCGCTTCGATGTCCAGCGGCCTGCAATACGGTTTCCTGCGCGGCTACTGGAATGCCATTGGCCTGCAACTGGGCCTGGCGATGCAGATTGCCGTGGTGGCAGGCGGGCTGGGTGCCATTCTGGCGGCGTCGTCGACCGCGTTTTATGCGATCAAATGGTTTGGCGTGGCGTACCTGGTGTACCTGGCCATCAAGCAATGGCGCGCGCTGCCCATGGATATGAGTGAAGACGCAGCGATTCGCCCGATCGGCAAGCCGATGGCGATGATGTTCCGTGGCTTCCTCGTAAATGCCAGCAACCCCAAGGCGCTGGTGTTCATGCTGGCGGTATTGCCGCAGTTCGTGGACCCGCATGCACCGTTGCTGATTCAGTATCTGATCCTCGGCGCGACGATGATTTGCGTCGATATGATCGTAATGGCCGGTTATACGGGGCTGGCGTCGAAAGTATTGCGCCTGCTGCGCACGCCTAAACAGCAGAAACGCATGAACCGCACGTTTGCCGGGTTGTTTGTCGGCGCGGCGGGCTTCCTGGCCAGCTTGCATCGCGCCACGGCCTGACTGAAAAACGGCATCAAGCCGCTGGGAGAGGGGCCTTTCCTCTCCCGCATTGCTGTGTCGCAATGCCAATAACACCTTGAGTGAAAGTCGTTAACGCTGAACAATAGTGTTACTTCGTATTTTCCCTTGAGATTCATTCATGACTGCCCCCTTCCGTTTTCTCGCCTGGCTGGTCTTGCCGGCGTTGATGTCGTGCAGCTTCAATCTATTGGCCGCGACCGCTGAAGGCGCTCCCCAGGCCCTGCATTTGCTGGACTACATTGGTGCCGACTACCCGCCGACCGTCGAGGCGGGTAACGTCGTTGACGAGTCGGAATACCGTGAGCAGGTGGAGTTTCTTGGTGTTCTGCAGGGGCTGGTCGCGCAGTTGCCGGAGAAACCCGAGCGCGCTGAGCTGGTCAAGGGTGTCGATGAGTTACTGGCGGCGGTCACCGCTCGTCAGGATGGCAGCGCAGTTGCGCGTCAAGCCCGCCAGTTGGGTGCAAAGCTGGCGGTGGCGTATGAAGTCAGCCAGGCCCCAGCGATCACGCCTGACCCTGCCCGCGGCGCGCCGCTTTACGTGCAGCAGTGTTCGGTCTGCCATGGCACCACCGGCGCCGGTGATGGCCCCGCAAGCGTCGGCATGACACCACCGCCCGCCAACCTGCGCGATGCCGCGCGGCTGGACCGCCTGAGCCTCTACGCGATCTACAACACCCTCGGCCTGGGCGTTGAAGGCACCGACATGCCGTCCTTTGCCGACCAGTTGGACGACCGCCAACGCTGGGATTTGGCGACCTACATCGCCGGTTTCACCGCCGACCCGGCTGCCGCCAAGAGCGAGCAACCTTTCAACCTGGCCGACCTGGCGCGCCAAACCCCGAACGAGGTACTGGCTGCCAGCGGCCCTGCCGTCGCCGCCACATTCCGTGCCCAGCGCGCACAGCCGCCACAGGTCAAGCGTGGCCCCGCGCAGTTGCTGAACTACACCGCCACCACGCTGGACAAAAGCCTCGCCGCCTTCCGCAACGGTGACCACGAGCAGGCCTACGACCTGTCGGTGGCCGCCTACCTTGAAGGTTTCGAGCTGGTGGAAAGCTCTCTCGATAACGTCGACGCCAACGTGCGCAAAGACACCGAAAAGGCCCTGATGGCCTATCGGCAGTCGTTGCAGGACGGTTTGCCGATCGAGCAGGTGCAGCAGCGCCTGGATGTCGCCAAGGGCAAGCTCACTGAGTCCGCCGGTTTGCTGGGCAGTGATGGTTTGAGCTGGTCGCTGAGTTATCTCTCCGGGTTGCTGATTCTGCTGCGTGAAGGGCTGGAAGCCATTTTGGTGCTGGCGGCGATCCTTGCATTTCTGCGCAATACCGGCCAGCAGTCGGCGGTGCGCAGCGTCAACGCGGGTTGGGGCCTGGCACTGTTGGCCGGCCTCGGCACGTGGGCGTTGGCGGCCTATGTGATTGACGTCAGCGGCGCCCAGCGTGAACTGCTGGAAGGCTGCACGGCGCTGTTCGCCAGCGTGATGGTGCTGTGGTTGGGCGTGTGGATGCATGACCGCCGCCACGCAGCCGCCTGGCAGGACTACATCAAGAGCAGCCTGGTGGGCGGCGGCGGGCGCTTCGGCTTTGCAATGCTGGCGTTCTTCTCGGTGTACCGCGAACTGTTCGAGGTGATCCTGTTCTACGAAACCCTGTGGCTGCAAGCCGGCCCCGCCGGGCACAACGCCGTGCTGGCCGGTGGCGCCACGGCGCTGGTGCTGCTGGTGGGCCTGGCGTGGGTGATCCTGCGCGGTTCGGCGAAGCTGCCGCTGGCGTTGTTCTTTGGCATCAACGCGGCGCTGCTGTGTGCGTTGTCGGTGGTGTTCGCCGGGCATGGCGTGAAAGCGTTGCAGGAAGCCGGAATTTTCGGCACGCGGCCGGTGGCGTTCTTTGATTTTGACTGGCTGGGTATTCACGCCGATGCGTACTCGCTGGGTGCGCAGGCGGTGGCGATTGTGGCGATCGTGGTGCTGTACGGCCGCAGCCGGCTGGCCGAGAAACGCCGGGTTTCACCATCGACCTGAAGCGAACGCAGTAAAAATGTGGGAGCGGGCTTGCCCGCGATAGCGGTGGATCAGCCAATGTCTATGTGACTGAAACTCCGTCATCGCGGGCAAGCCCGCTCCCACATTTTGATCCAGGTGTGTCAGGTGTCGTTCTCGTGGGTCAGCTCCAGCACGCGGTCCACCAGTTTGTTGATGCCGGACGCCACTTCACTGATGCGCTTGCCGACCATGTAAGCGGGGGTGCTTACCAGTTTGCGCGCCTTGTCCTCGACGATCTCTTCCACCGTGCATTCATGGTGGGTGGCGCCCATCTTGTCCAGGGCGGCCGCTGTGTCGGGGCAGTTACCGATGGTGCAGGTCACGCCGGGGCCGTAGATCTTCGCCGCCAGCGCCGGCGAGATGCAAATCAGCCCCACCGGCTTGCCCGCTTCGGCGAAGGCTTCGGCGAGCTCCAGCACTTGCGGGTTGACGCTGCAACCGGCGCCTTCGGTGGCAAAGTTCGACAGGTTCTTCGCCGCGCCAAACCCGCCGGGCACGATCAGCGCGTCGAACGCGTCGGCATTGGCGTCACGAATGTCTTTGACTTCACCCCGCGCGATACGCGCCGATTCCACCAGCACATTGCGTGATTCGGGCATTTCTTCGCCCGTGAGGTGGTTGATGACGTGCAATTGGGCTATGTCGGGGGCAAAACATTGAACCTGAGCGCCGCGCTGGTCCAGGCGCAGCAAGGTGATCACGCTTTCGTGGATCTCTGCGCCGTCGTACACGCCACAGCCGGAAAGGATCACTGCAATTTTTTTGCTCATGGGCGTTTCTCCTGGGGTCTTGGCGTTAAATGTCTACTAATTTGTCACCTGTTGCCAATGGGATCCACGGCCGCTGCACCTAATCTTGATGTAACAAAAACAAACCGGACTAGCCCATGGACTTCGTGCCTTACGCGGTACCGTTTTTCATCGCCTTGATCGTGGTGGAGTTGCTCGCCGACCGTTGGCGCGGCGCCAGCAACTACCGGGTGGCGGATGCCATCAACAGCCTCAGCACCGGCGTGCTGTCGACCACCACCGGCTTGCTGACCAAAGGCGTGGGGCTGTTGACCTACGCGTTCGCCCTCAAACACCTGGCGCTGATCGAGCTGCCCGCCCAAAGCGTGTGGACCTGGGTGTTCGCCTTTGTGTTCTACGACTTCTGTTACTACTGGCTGCACCGCATGGGCCACGAGCGCAATATCCTGTGGGCCGCCCATTCGGTGCATCACCAGAGCGAGGACTATAACCTCACCACCGCCCTGCGCCAGACCAGTACCGGCTTTCTGCTCAGCTGGATTTTCTACCTGCCCCTGGCCGTGCTCGGCGTGCCGCTGGTGGTGTTTATCAGTGTGGCGTCGCTGAACCTGCTGTATCAATTCTGGGTACACACGCGGCATGTGCCCAAGCTCGGCTGGTTCGAGTGGTTTTTCGTCACGCCGTCCAATCATCGGGCCCACCATGCACAGAACGCTCTCTACATGGATCGCAACTACGGCGGCGTGTTCATTATTTGGGACCGGCTGTTCGGCTCCTTCCAGGAAGAAGACGAAAACGAGCCGGTGATCTTTGGCGTGACCACGCCGTTGGCCAGCTGGAATCCGTTGTGGGCCAACCTGCAGTTTTATGCGCAATTGTGGAATGACGCGCGCCGCACGGAGCACTGGCGGGACAAGCTGCGCATCTGGTTCATGCGCACCGGCTAGCGCCCGGCGGATGTGAAAGCGAAATACCCGATGGCCAAGCCCGACTTGAGCCAATTCCGCAAATTCGAAGTGCCCCTGGACCCGCGGCAACAACTCTACATCGCCCTGCAATTTGCGGCGTACGTGGGGTTTGGCAGTTATTTGATGAATTTCGGTGAAGGGCTGCCCACCGCGGCGCTGGTGGTGGGCTGGGGCGCGATGGCGGTCGGGTTGTTTACCTTGGGCGTGGCTCTGGAGAACCGCCCATGGGCGCTGAAGGCCGAGCTGGTGCGCCTGGGGCTGAATGTGCCGCTGGTGTGGCTCGCGCCGCTGGTCGGGCTGTGGCCGGCCGGCAACCTGGGCTGGCTGGGCCTGGTGAGTTACAGCCTGCTCAGCGTGATCGGCCTCTACTGCTGCAGGGGCCGGCTTACTCGATTGGCGTCTTAGGCGCTTCTGCCGGGGCCGGCTCGGCGGCGAGCCGGGCCTTGGCGTCTTCACAGGCCTGGCGAGCGATGCGCGCATTCTTGAAGCGACGGCGCAACCACAAGCCAAAACCCAGCAGCAGCAACGCGCCCAATACCCATAGCTCGTATTTCTTGATGCTCCCGAGCATGCCTTCCAGCACCGCACCGAAGTGGTAAGCCGCTGCTCCCAGCGCCGCTGCCCAGATCGCCGCGCCAATTCCGTTGAGAATCAGGTAGCGCACCGGCGGATAGCCCGACAGGCCAATCGCCACCGGCATGACCGTGCGCAAGCCATACACGAAGCGAAAGCTCAGCACCCAGATGTCCGGGTGTTTGCGGATATGCTCCAGCGCCTTGTCACCCATCAACTGCCAGCGCGGCTTGCGTGCCAGCAATTTGCGGCCGTGCTTGCGCCCCAGGAAATACCACAACTGGTCGCCGGCGTAGCTGCCACAGAAGGCAACGATGACCACCAGGTTGATATCCATGTAGCCACGGAACGCCAGGAAGCCTGCGAGCACCAGGATGGTCTCGCCTTCGAAGAAGGTGCCGAGGAAGAGGGCAAAGTAGCCGAAGTCATGCAGAAATTGTTGAAGCATGGTCTAGGGTGCTGGCGAAATGAACGCGCAGCCTACGCCTTCGTGAAGATTCATGAAAGTATCGAGATGTGTCATGAAGTGAACAATTCCTACGTAAATGACGAATGCGACTACAGGTCGCATCGGTAAGCACAACTGTCATTCCTTCGTCATAATGGCCGCTTATAACTGCAACGCTCGCCCGTAAACGCGGGCTCAGGAGTCTGTCGTGAGCTTTACCCCTGCCAATCGCCTGTTCCCCGCCACCCGCCTGCGCCGTAACCGTCGTGATGATTTTTCTCGCCGTCTGGTGCGTGAAAACGTGCTGACGACGAATGATCTGATCCTGCCGGTATTTGTGCTCGACGGCGAAAACCGCCGGGAAACCGTGGCCTCGATGCCGGGTGTGGAGCGCTTGACCATTGATCAGTTGCTGATCGAGGCGGCGAATTGGGTGGAGCTGGGGATTCCGGCACTGGCGTTGTTTCCCGTCACGCCGCCTGAACTCAAATCCCTGGATGCCGCCGAGGCCTGGAACCCCGACGGTATCGCCCAGCGCGCCACCCGCGCCCTGCGCGAGCGTTTCCCGGAGCTGGGCGTGATCACCGACGTGGCGCTGGACCCGTTCACCACCCACGGTCAGGATGGCATTCTCGACGAAGAAGGCTATGTTCAGAACGACATCACCGTCGATGCGCTGGTCAAGCAAGCCTTGTCCCACGCGGCTGCAGGGGCCCAGGTGGTTGCCCCGTCGGACATGATGGACGGCCGCATCCAGGCGATTCGTGAAGCCCTGGAGCTGGCCGGCCACGTCAATGTGCGGATCATGGCCTACTCGGCCAAGTACGCGAGCGCCTATTACGGCCCGTTCCGCGATGCGGTGGGCTCGGCGTTGAACCTGGGCAAGGCCAACAAGGCTTCGTACCAGATGGACCCGGCCAACAGCCACGAAGCCCTTCACGAAGTCGCGGCCGACCTGGCCGAAGGTGCCGACATGGTGATGGTCAAGCCCGGGATGCCGTACCTGGACATCCTTTACCGGGTCAAAGAGGAATTCAAGGTGCCGACCTTTGTCTATCAGGTCAGCGGTGAATACGCCATGCACATGGCCGCAATCCAGAATGGATGGTTGAGTGAAGGGGTGATCCTCGAATCCCTGACTGCCTTTAAACGTGCGGGCGCTGATGGCATTCTGACCTACTTCGCCGCCCGCGCTGCCCAATTGCTTAGAGAGCAACAATAGCCCTCACAGGAACACTCGATGAATACCGAAGGACTCTCCGAAGTTGCCGTAAAAGACGCTCACCCGGTGGTGGAACAAGTCACCGAGACCCCGCCGGAGCTTGAGCCCGCGCCGCCTGCCGTGGTGGCCGAGGCGCCTGTGCCGGCCCCGGTGGTGGCGGTGACCAACCTGGATGACAGCAGCCTGTACATCCACCGCGAGCTGTCACAACTGCAATTCAACATTCGCGTGCTGGAGCAGGCGCTGGATGAGTCCTACCCGTTGCTGGAGCGGCTGAAATTCCTGCTGATCTTCTCCAGCAACCTGGACGAGTTCTTCGAGATCCGCGTCGCCGGCCTCAAGAAACAAATCACCTTCGCCCGCGAACAGGCCGGCGCCGATGGCCTGCAGCCGCATCAGGCCCTGGCGCGCATCAGCGAGCTGGTGCACGGCCATGTGGACCGCCAATACGCGATCCTCAACGATATTTTGCTGCCGGAACTGGAAAAACATCAGGTTCGCTTCATCCGTCGCCGTCACTGGACCACCAAGATCAAAACCTGGGTGCGCCGTTACTTCCGTGACGAGATCTCGCCGATCATCACGCCCATTGGCCTGGACCCGACGCACCCGTTCCCGTTGCTGGTGAACAAGAGCCTCAACTTCATCGTTGAGCTGGAAGGCATCGATGCCTTTGGCCGCGACTCGGGCCTGGCGATCATCCCGGCGCCGCGCCTGTTGCCGCGCATCATCAAGGTACCGGAAGAGGTAGGGGGCGCTGGCGACAACTATGTATTCCTGTCGTCGATGATCCACGCCCACGCCGATGACCTGTTCCAGGGCATGAAGGTCAAGGGCTGCTACCAGTTCCGCCTGACCCGTAACGCCGACTTGGCGCTGGACTCCGAAGACGTCGAAGACTTGGCCCGCGCCCTGCGCGGCGAGCTGTTCTCGCGCCGTTACGGCGATGCGGTGCGTCTGGAAGTGGCCGACACCTGCCCCAAACACCTCTCGGATTACTTGCTCAAGCAGTTCAACCTGAGCGAGAGCGAGCTGTACCAGGTCAATGGCCCAGTGAACCTCACGCGCCTGTTCAGCATCACCGGCCTGGACAGCCATCCGGAGTTGCAATACACGCCGTTCACGCCGCAGATCCCGAAGCTGCTGCAAAACAGCGAGAACATTTTCAGCGTGGTGAGCAAGCAGGACATTCTGCTGTTGCACCCGTTCGAGTCGTTCACCCCGGTGGTCGACTTGCTGCGCCAGGCCGCCAAGGACCCGCACGTACTGGCCGTACGCCAGACGCTGTACCGTTCCGGCGCCAACTCGGAAATCGTCGATGCCCTGGTCGACGCCGCGCGTAACGGCAAGGAAGTCACCGCCGTGATCGAGTTGCGTGCGCGGTTTGACGAAGAGTCCAACCTGCAACTGGCCAGCCGCCTGCAAGCGGCGGGGGCGGTGGTGATCTACGGCGTGGTCGGCTTCAAGACCCACGCCAAGATGATGCTGATTCTGCGCCGCGAAGCCGGCGAGATCGTGCGCTACGCCCACTTGGGCACCGGCAACTACCATGCCGGCAACGCCAAGCTCTACACCGACTACAGCCTGCTGACCTCCGACGACGCCTTGTGTGAAGACGTCGGCAAGCTGTTCAGCCAGCTGATCGGCATGGGCAAGACCTTGCGCATGAAGAAGCTGCTGCACGCGCCGTTCACGCTCAAGAAGGGCATGCTCGATATGATTGCCCGCGAGACCCAGTTCGCGCTGGACGGCAAACCGGCGCACATCATCGCCAAGTTCAACTCGCTGACCGATCCGAAGATCATCCGCGCGCTGTACAAGGCCAGCCAGTCCGGCGTGCGTATCGACCTGGTGGTGCGCGGCATGTGCTGCCTGCGTCCAGGCATTGCGGGTGTTTCGCACAACATCCACGTGCGTTCGATCATCGGCCGCTTCCTGGAACACACCCGCGTGTTCTACTTCCTCAACGGCGGTGAAGAGCAGATGTTCCTTTCCAGCGCCGACTGGATGGAGCGCAACCTCGACAAGCGTGTGGAGACCTGCTTCCCGGTGGAAGGCAAGAAGCTGATCATGCGCGTCAAGAAGGAGCTGGAAAGCTACCTGACCGACAACACCCACAGCTGGAGCCTGCAGCCTGACGGGCGCTACGTGCGCAACACACCGACCGGCAACCAGAACCCGCGCAGTGCCCAGGCAACCTTGCTGGAGAAGTTGGGCAGCCCGATTCTGTCGGTGAACTAACAGCCAACACAAACCTAATGTGGGAGCGGGCTTGCCCGCGATGGCGGCAGGTCAGTCAAAGATGCATAGACTGACACTCCGTCATCGCGGGCAAGCCCGCTCCCACATTTTTTTGCAGTGTTCTTGGGACCGCGTTACCGCAGGTTCAGCGTGAACCCCACCCGCGTCAGCCACTCCGCCTCTTGGGCAAAGTCCGCCTGGGTCAGCTGGTTCTCATCCAGCCAGCCTTTGGGGAACACCACATCGAGGCTGTCGCCATTGGCGCGCAGGGTCACCTGGGGCATTTCCTGGGTGCCACGGATGTGGTGGAACAGGATCGCAAAGCGCAGCAGTACGCACAGGCGAATCAGCTTGATGCCTTCGTCGCCGAATTCGGCGAATTTGTCTTTTGGAATGTTACGGCGGTGGCCGCGCACCAGCAGGGCGAGCATCTGTTGATCTTCGCGGGAGAAACCGGCGAGGTCGGAGTGCTCGATCAGGTAGGCGCCGTGCTTGTGGTAATGGTAGTGGGCGATATCCAGGCCCACTTCATGCACCTTGGCGGCCCAGCCCAGCAGCTCGCGCCAGACGCCGTCTTCCAGGTCCCAGTCCTCGGCCACCTGGTCGAAGGCGTGCAAGGCTTTGCGCTCAACACGCACGGCTTGTTCCAGATCAACGTGGTAACGCTCCATCAGCGAGGTGAGCGTACGTTCGCGAACGTCTTCGTGGTGATGGCGGCCCAGCAGGTCATACAGCACGCCTTCGCGCAGGGCGCCGTCGCAGTGGTCCATGCGTTGCAGTTCGAGGGCATCGAAGATGGCTTCGAGAATCGCCAGCCCGGCCGGGAAAATGGCGCGGCGGTCGGGCTTGATGCCGTCAAAGTCGATTTTCTCCGCATCGCCGAGCTTGAACAGCTTGCGCTTGAGCCACGCCAAGCCTTCGGCGTTGACCTCGCCCGTGCCATGGCCGCCGGCCTTGAGGGCCAGGCCGATGGCGCGGATGGTGCCGGACGAGCCGATGGCCTCATCCCAGGTCAGGCGGTGCAGGGCGTGCTCGATGCTCATGATCTCCAGCCGCGCCGCCGTGTAGGCCTGGGCATAGCGTGCCGGGGTGATCTTGCCGTCCTTGAAATAACGCTGGGTAAAACTCACGCAGCCCATCTGCAGGCTTTCGCGCAGCAACGGCTCAAACCGTTGCCCAATGATGAATTCGGTACTGCCGCCGCCGATGTCGGCGACCAGGCGTTTGCCGGGGGTATCGGCCAGCGTGTGGGACACGCCGAGGTAGATCAGGCGCGCTTCTTCACGACCGGAAATGACTTCCACCGGGTGGCCAAGGATCTCCTCGGCACGGCGGATGAATTCGCCACGGTTGCGGGCTTCGCGCAGCGCGTTGGTGCCGACGATTCGTACGGCGCCCAGCGGCATGCCGTTGATCAATTGGGCGAAGCGCTTGAGGCAGTCGAGCCCGCGCTGCATGGATTCTTCGTTGAGTTGGCGCTCGTCGTCGATTCCGGCGGCCAGTTGTACTTTTTCGCCGAGCCGCTCAAGGATGCGGATTTCGCCGTTCTGGGCCTTGGCCACGACCATGTGGAAGCTGTTGGAGCCCAGGTCGATGGCGGCGATCAGGGACAGATTCTTGGCTTGGGATTGCGGCATGGTTTGGGGGTCTCGGTCGATAACCCAGCCATCGTGCCACGATCGACCGCTGACGCCAACGCGTTGTGCCTTAGTAATTTTTCTGAGGCTGTCTGCGCAGAGTTCCTGGCGTAAATGTAGGGCGTTTTATGGGCTTGAGGTAAATGTGTCCGCAGTGGTTGTAAGAAGTTTTAACTATGCATTGTCGTGAACTTCCTAAAGAAACTTCTTACAGATAGGTACTCAAAACGCTGTTCGTTATTTTGGTTCGGACTACCCGGTCAGTGGTCTAAAGCGACCAATTATTTTTACCCCTCCCACACGCACTGATGTGTTGTCTGATTCTTTAGTGAAGGGCCAAAGCGACAGACTGGCACCCGGCAATTGTGCCTGGGTGTTATTTATTTATGGCTGTATATATCCGGGAAGATAAAACGTTGGGCGATGGAGTCGCCAGGACACAAATAAACAGCGCCTGATAACTTTTCAGTGACAGGACAAGCATGAAAAAGATTGTTGGTTTGACTCTCGGTATCGTCTGCCTGGCTTCGGCCCTGAGCGCCCAGGCAACCACCAGTGCGCAACTGGTCGTCCGGGGTACGATTACCCCCGCGGCGTGCAACCTGAGCCTGGCGGGCAGTGGCATTATCGATTACGGCACCATTCGTTCAGGTGAGCTGTCCCAGGCGGCATTCACTCCGCGCGAGGAGCGCAGCACGTCCCTGGTGGTTAATTGCGGGAGCACGCCGGCGAAGTTCGGCATCACGTTCACCGACCTGCAGGCAGGCAGCAAGGTGCCGGGCATCCTGGGAGCAGGCTTCACCGAAGCGCAGAACTTTGGTCTTGGCGCGGTCGGCGCCCGTCGAACCGGTGGTTACTCGGTCACGCTCAGGGACCTGCGCACATCCGGCGTGGCGCTGTATCCCATCATGCGCACCGGCGCAGGCGCGTGGCAGGTCAGCGATGGCAAGGTCGCCCAATCGCCACATCAGTACTCGTGGCGCAACAGCACCACGCTTGCCCCGGTTTCCATCAACCAGTTGACCGGCACGCTTGCAGTCAGGGCGGTCATCAACAGGGCTCAGGACCTGGACCTGAGTCGCGATATATCCATTGATGGTCGCGCCACGCTGGTACTGAGTTACATCTAAACGACTGAAAACAGCCAATCGGGAAATTCATACTTTCTGGTTGGCTGTTTTTTTGTGGGTGCCTGGATGTCAATCACCAACTTGAACGGTTGCGGGGAATAGTAAGTGCGTGGTTTATCAATAATAAGTAACGCGTTGTCAGGTTATCTCGGCACTTGCGTTTTGTTGGCTGCTGTTGCCGTTGCGGATGGCATGTTGCCGGAAACCACCGTTGTCGTGCTGTATGAGGAGGACGGTGAAGCCACATTGAATATCAAGAACACCGATGCGGGGCCTGCGTTATTGCATTCGGTGGTGGAAAACATTCCTGAAGACCCGGAGCCGCTGTTGATTGTCACGCCGCCCATTACACGGGTGGAGGCGGGTGACACGCAATTGGTGCGCTTTATCAGCACCTTGAAGACACCGCTCAAGACCCAGCGGCTCAAGCGCGTGTCCTTCGAGGGCATCCCCCAGGCGCGCGCTGCGGGTGGGGCGACCATCGGTATCACCCTGCGTCAGAACTTGCCGTTGATCCTGCATCCGCAGGGCCTGCCCCGGCATCACACGCCCTGGGAGTTGCTGAAGTGGAAGCGGGCGGGTGAACGCCTGACGGTTCATAACGACAGCGCCTACGTGGTACGCCTCGCGCCGGACGTACAACTATTGCCACAGCGCGCGCTGGCCATGCTGCCGCGCACTTATATCCTGCCGGGGGAAACGCTGGCGGCGAAGGCTGACAGCCCGCTGGGCAGCGTCACGGAGGTCGAGATCCAGCCGGCCACGGTTTATGGGTTCTCGGTAGATCATTACCGGGCGCCGATCAACGCCGATGAGGGGTGATCGCCTCATGAAAGGTCCGTCGATGGCCACCTCGTCCCTGTTTGTCGGGTTTGCCACGCTGTGGGGCCTGCCCGGTCTGGTCACCGCGCTGGAGCTGGGAGAGGGCTTCGACCTTGCGGCGCTCACGGCCCACGGCATTGACCCAAAGGTGTCTGATTACTTTCGCAGCGCGGCGCGGTTTCGCGAAGGCGTGCAGGTGGTGGGGTTGCGGGTCAATGGCAACCCGCTTGGGCTGGTGGACGCGCGCTTCGACCGGCAGGGCCAGTTGTGCTTCACGCCGGGTTTGCTTCAGAAAGCCGGGTTGGTAAAGCCTGAAAGGGTCCTCGTCAAAGCCGCCTCGCCAGACCAGGCTTGCCATGACTTTCTCGGGGCATTCCCGACGACGATGGTGCGTTTGCGCCCCGGTACGGATGAAGTGGCGCTGGTGGTACCGACGCAATCCCAGCGTGGTCCCGAATGGGAGGCCGGGCATTTTTCCAGGGGCGGCGCGGCGGCGTTGTTCAACTATGACGTGCAGGGCTTCGACAGCCGCTCGCGCAGCGGGCCGAGCCGGTTTGTGTCGGCGTATACCGAGGCGGGGTTCAATTGGGAGGACTGGATTGTCCGCAGCCGCCAGTTCTATGTGTCCGATAACGGCAAGGCGCGTACCGAACACCTGTACGCCTTCGCACAACGCGACATCGCCGCGCTGCAATCGACTTTCCAGGTGGGGCAACTGTCCAGTAACAACCCGCTGTTCGGCGGGATACAGCTGTCGGGCCTGCAGTTTTCCCCGGACGGCCAATCCCGGGCGTCGTCCGGCAGCAACAACGCGGTGGTCGAGGGCCTGGCCCAGAGCCAGTCGCGGGTTGAGGTGCGGCAGTCCGGCGTGTTGATCCATACCACGCTGGTGCCCGAAGGCCCGTTCCGGCTGACGGGGCTGCCGTTGCTCAATGGCACCAGCGACCTTGAGGTCAGCGTGATTGATGTGCGGGGCGCCAGGCGCAGCTTTGTAGTGCCCGCAGCGTCTTTCGCCGGTGCGGTGCCGACCGCGCCCGGCTATTACTTTTCGCTGGGCAGGCTGCGTCGCAGCACTGCAGAGGAAGGCCCGTCACCTGTGGTTGCCATGGGCAGTGGCACTTGGGGGCTGGGGCGCGATTCTTCCGCGGGTTTCGGCTTATTGAGTACCGATGACTACTGGTCGGCAGGCGGCACCTTGAGCAGCGTTTTTTTCCAGCGGGTTTCCATGGGGGTTCGTCAGAACCTGTCCCGGGACAGTAAAAATGCGGTGTCCGGTGCGCGCAGCAGCGTGTCTGTCAGTAGCCCGTTGTTCGCCCATCTCGACGTGAACTTCAGTGCGACCAGTCAAAGCCAGGGTTATCGCGAGGTGCTTGAAGCAGGCCGATCGCTCAAGGCCGATGAGCTGGGTTCGCGGTTCAAACATCAATACACGGCGGGCATGAGCTGGGCCGATCCCTCGCTGGGGGTGTTTGCCCTGGGGTATACCCGCAGTGCGCAATTTGACCGGCAAACCTCTGAACATGTGTTTGCCTCGTGGAACAAATCCATGCGCTACGCCGATGTTGCGTTGATTGCCGATTCACAGGTCGGCGGCACACGCGCTCGCCGGGACGCAGCATCGTCGAGCAACCGGCAGGACGAGGACCTGTCGATACGGCTGCAGGTCAGCGTGCCGCTGGGCGGCGATCGCCGAGTGAACAGCTACACCAGCCGTCGTGGGGAGCGGTTCACTGCGGGCACGGCGTTCAGCGACCGGGTCAAAGAGTCCGTGAATTACGAAGTGGGTGTGGAGCGAGATCTCAGGTCCAGGGAGCAATCCTTTCGCGGGCAAGTGGACATGCTGCCGCGCTACACACGGGTTGGCCTCGGGGTCAGCCGCGACCCGCTGGGCACCAGCTACACCGGGCAGTTGCAGGGCGGCCTGGTGGCTCATGAAGGCGGTGTGACGTTCTCGCCCTACACCGTGCAGGACACCTTCGGCGTGGTGAAAGTCGGCGACATCGGCTCCGCCGAAATCGAGACGCCCCAAGGCCCGGTATGGACCGATTTCAGCGGGCAAGCGGTGATCGCAGGCTTGCCGGCGTACACCAACAGCCGGGTCGAGGTGCAGACCCGGTCCTTGCCCAGGCGCGTCGATCTGAAGAATGGCACCCAGGTGCTCGCGGCGGGGCGAGGGTCCTTCAATGCCGTGGGGTTCGATGTGGTGAACGTGCGTCGCATCCTGCTCACGGCGAGCGATCAGCAAGGCCGGCCGTTGCCACAGGGCGCGGCGGTGTTCGGCAAAGGTGATCGTTTTCTGACCAGTGTGGTGGGCGACGGCATGATTTTCCTGAATGACGTCAGTGAGTCGCAAAGCCTGCGGGTTGCGCTGCCGGATGCTTCCTCGTGCCTACTGCGTTTAGCGCCTGGAAATAAACCTGAACAGGACAAGTTTTATGAATCGACCTCGGCGGTGTGCCATGCCCGTTAACCTCGCAGGCCTGCCGTGGCTGGCGCTGTTTACCCTGCTGGTGGCCTTTGACGCGCGGGCGGAAAACTGCCGGCTGTCCTTGAGCCAGCCACGTATCGACTATGGTGCCATTCGCCGGGAAGCGCGGGTGGGGGGTGCAAGCTTCGCGCTTGGCCCACGCAGAGTGAGCCTGAATGTTGTGTGCGTAGAACCTGTGCCAATGGGCTTGAGATTTATCGGGGCTGCCGACGGGCGGGGCTTTCAGTTTGGCCGCCAAGGGCGTTTTCACCTCAGCCTCCAGCACGCCCAGGTGGATGGGCATGCTATCGGCTGGGCGGCTGCCCACTTGCCCGGCGAGCCGGCCAGTGGGCAACTGCTGCCCGGCCAGACCTTGTTGGCTCGGCTGGGCGGGATACCGATGGTCGGCCGACGCCTGACAGCCCAGCTCGAGATCGACGCAGAACTGCCCGCCCATGCACTGGACGTGCGCGATGAAACACCGCTGGAGGGGCAGGGCAGTTTCGAGCTGATCAGCCCGGCTGTTCCACCGAGCCAATGAAGTTGGCGAATTCCGGCGTCCTGGGGTTGGCAAACAGGGTTTTGGGATCGCCCACTTCATGCACCTTGCCCTGGTGCATGAACACCAGCTTGTCGCCGACTTCCCGGGCGAAGCGCATTTCGTGGGTCACCATGATCAGCGTCATGCCGTCTTTGGCCAGTTGGCGCACCACGCTGAGCACTTCGTTGACCAGTTCCGGGTCCAGGGCCGAGGTGATTTCATCGCACAACAACACTTTGGGCGACATGGCCAGCGCACGGGCAATGGCAACACGTTGTTGCTGGCCGCCGGACAGGCGGTCGGGGAAGGCATCGAATTTCTCGCCCAGCCCGACGCGCTCCAGCATCTGTTTTGCGAGTTGCACGGCCTTGGCCTTGGGCACTTTTTGCACCACTTGCGGTGCGAGCATCACGTTCTCGCCCACCGTCAGGTGCGGGAACAGGTTGAATTGCTGGAACACCATGCCGACTTTCTGCCGCAGGGTGCGCAGGTCGGCGCGGGCGGCATCCAGGTATTCGCCGTCGACTTCGATCACACCGTCGTTGATCGATTCAAGGCCATTGAGGGTACGCAGCAAGGTGGACTTGCCCGAGCCGCTGCGGCCGATGATCGCCACCACCTGGCCTTCTTCAACCGTCAGGTCGATGCCCTTGAGTACGTGGTGATCGCCGTAATACTTATGCAGGGCGGAAATTCTAAGCAGAGGCATGCAGTCTCCTTTCCAGGTAGCGCGCACTGAGGGACAAGGGGTAGCAGAGCAAAAAGTAACCAAGCGCCACCAGCCCGTAGACCATAAAGGGCTCGAACGTGGCGTTGGCGAGCATGCCGCCGGTTTTGGTGAGTTCGGTAAAGCCGATAATCGAGGTCACTGCGGTGCCTTTAACCACTTGCACCGAGAAACCCACGGTGGGCGCCACGGCAATTCGCAGGGCCTGGGGAAGAATGACGTAGCGCAGCTGCTCAAACGGGTTAAGCGCCAGGCTGGCTGAGGCTTCCCATTGCCCGTGGGCGATGGACTCGACGCAACCGCGCCAGATTTCGGCGAGGTAGGCGCTGGTAAACAGGGTCAAGGCAATAGCGGCTGCCAGCCATGGCGAGATATCCACACCGAGCAGGGCGATGCCGAAAAACACCAGGAATAGCTGCATCAGCAACGGCGTGCCCTGGAACAGTTCGATATAGGTGCGGGCAACGTTGCGCGGGAAGGCATTGCGGCTGATGCGCATCGTCATCACCAGCAAGCCGATCACGCCGCCGCCGACAAACGCCACCAGCGACAGCAACAGCGTCCACTGCAGGCCGGTGGCCAGGTTGCGCACGATGTCCCAGAAGGAGAAATCACTCATCGGCTGTTCCTCATCACGTAGCGGCGGCCGATCCAGTTGAGCAACTGGCGAATCATCAACGCCATGCACAGGTACACCAACGTGGTCAGTGCATAGGTTTCAAAGGCGCGGAAGTTGCGCGACTGGATAAAGTTGGCGGCAAAGCTCAGCTCTTCCGTGGCAATTTGCGAGCACACCGCCGAGCCGAGCATCACGATGATGATCTGGCTGCTCAGGGCCGGCCACACCTTGCCCAGCGCCGGCAGCAGCACCACGTGGCGGAACGCTTCGAAACGCGTCATCGCCAATGCGGCGGCGGCTTCGAGCTGGCCACGCGGTATGGCCTGGATGCCGGCGCGGATGATCTCGGTCGAGTAAGCCCCGAGGTTGATCACCATCGCCAGCACGGCAGCTTGCCACTCGGTGATCTTCAGCCCCAGGGACGGCAGGCCGAAGAAGATGAAGAACAACTGCACCAGAAACGGCGTGTTGCGGATCAACTCGACATACACCCCGAAGAACCAGGCGAACGGCTGGATCTTCCACGCCCTTACCACCGCGCCGACGGTGCCCAGGGCCACGCCGAGAAGGGCGCCGATGGCCGTCAGCTCCAGCGTGAACAGGGCGCCGCGCAACAGCAGGTCGGTGTTGGCCAGCACCGGCACAAAGTCAAATTGATACGCCATGAATCAGCTCCGTCGCTTCAGAGGTCAGCCGGCAGCGGCTCTTTGAGCCATTGCATCGCGTTCTTTTCCAGGCTGCCGTCGGCCTTGGCCGCCACGAGGATCTGGTTGACCTTCTCCAACAGGGCCGGCTCGTTCTTGTTCACGCCCACGTACACCGGCGAATCCTTGAGCTTCACTTTCAGCGCCGGTACGCGTTTCGGGTTGCGCTCGCTGATGGCGACCATCACCACGTTGCCGCTGGCAATCAGGTCAACCTGGCCGGCCAGGTAGGCGGCGATGGTGGAGTTGTTGTCTTCGAAGCGCTTGATCGTGGCTTCCTTGGGCGCCACGGCGGTCAGCTCGATGTCTTCGATGGCGCCACGGGTGACGCTGATGGTTTTGCCTTTGAGGTCGTCGGTGGTGCTGATCGGCGCGTCAGGCGGGCCGAACACAGCCAGGTAGAAGGGGGCATAGGCCTTGGAGAAGTCGATGACCTTCTCGCGCTCGGCGTTTTTGCCCAGGCTGGAAATCACCAGGTCAACCTTGCCGGTGGTCAGGAACGGGATGCGGTTGGTGCTGTTGACCGGGGTCAGCTCCAGCTTGACCTTGAGCTGGTCGGCCAGCAGCTTGGCGGTGTCGATGTCCAGGCCGCGGGGTTTCATGTCCGGGCCGACCGAGCCGAACGGCGGGAAGTCCTGAGGCACGGCGACCTTGAGGGTGCCACGGGCAACGATATCGTCCAGACCGTTGGCCTGGGCGGGTGCGTGGCTCAGCATCAGGCTGGCGAACACGGCAGTGAGCAGGGCGCTGTAGCGCTTGGTCATGGCAACTCTCCGGAAATGGCGAAGGAATTTTCTGTTGGGGTGCAGTGCACAGCCCATGCCATCACGCTGTAGATCGCCTGTAACGCTGGGATTTGTTGAGGCGCGGTGGTCTTACTGGTCTGAACAGTGCCCGCGCTTTTCGCACCTTTTTCGAGCGCCGCGAAAACCCCGCGAGCCCCTTTGGGGCGTGGCTTGCCGCCGGCTGCGAATAGCTTTACAACTAGCCGCTCAGTTGACTGGAACCTTGAGTTTTTTATGAATTCCATTGCCCAAGCCGTACCGGAAGCGGCCCTGCAGGCCATCCGCAAACTGATCAAGGAGCAGGGCTTCTCGGCGGGTGATGCGTTGCCGTCCCAGCGTGACCTGGCGGTGCAGTTGGGGGTCAGCCGGGCGTCGTTGCGCGAGGCGTTGTCGTCCCTCAGCGCCCTGGGCGTGGTCAGCGTGCAACCAGGTAAAGGTGTGTTTGTGCAGGCCGTGGACGAAGCACCAGGGTTTGCCTGGCCGTTTGCGGCGCAGGCCACGCCGCTGGATATTTTCCAGTTGCGCTACGCCCTCGAGGGGTTTGCAGCCGGTTTGGCGGCGATAACCTTGACCCTCGATGAGCTGGACGGCCTGGAAGACAACGTCGAGGCGATGCGCAAAGTGCTCAAGGCTGGCGACTTTGAAGCTGCCGCCCGGCTGGATTTCGAATTTCACCAGCGCATCTTGCTGGCCAGCGGCAATCAGGCGATGGTGAGTATCCTGAGTGCCAGTGCCGACGTGTTTCTGGAGAGTCAGAAGCTACCGTTCATCCGACCGGAGCGGGCCATGGAAACCTGGCAGGAGCACCGCAAAATCCTGCGCGCCCTGGCCCGTCGCGCCAGCGCGGCGGCGCAGAAAACCATGCAGGAACACGTACGCAACGCGGCATTGCGCACCGGCATCGCCTTCGCCACCCCCGTGGTGCCTTGAGCCGGGCGATACCCAAACTCATGCACCACCATAGCAAGACTCAATCAGAGGCGGCTTCCTGAACGGGGGAAGGGCGGCTATGATGGGCCACGTTTTTTTTGCTTACATTCCGGAGACATCCATGAGCAACGATCTTATCAAGCACGTCACCGACGCGACCTTTGAGGCCGAAGTACTCAAGGCTCAAGGCCCGGTGCTGGTTGACTACTGGGCTGAATGGTGCGGCCCTTGCAAAATGATCGCCCCTGTTCTGGACGACATTGCGACCACCTACGAAGGCAAACTGACCATTGCCAAGCTGAACATCGACGACAACCAGGAAACCCCGGCCAAGCATGGCGTGCGTGGTATCCCGACGCTGATGCTGTTCAAGAACGGCAACGTCGAAGCCACTAAAGTGGGCGCGCTGTCGAAGTCTCAGCTGCAAGCTTTCCTCGACGCGAACATCTAAGCGTCGTCAAAAAAGCCCCGCCAATCAGCGGGGCTTTTTCGTGAAACAGGGCTAGACGCTCCGAAATTCAGGTGTTACATTCGGCCCCGCACTGGTTTCTCCACTGCCCCCTGCAAGCCGTCGCCGACGCATTCCTTTTCGATTAGTACGCGATCCTGTCGCCTTCTCTGCGGCGCGGCCTCATTAAGCCAAAAGCTTAATTTCCCCCCCTCCATAAATGATTACGTCATTCCTATATGAATCTGACTGAACTCAAGCAAAAGCCGATTACCGACCTGCTTCAATTGGCCGAAGAAATGGGCATAGAAAATATGGCCCGTTCGCGCAAGCAGGACGTGATTTTCTCCCTGCTCAAGAAGCACGCGAAAAGCGGCGAGGAAATCTCCGGTGATGGCGTGCTGGAGATTCTCCAGGACGGCTTCGGCTTCCTCCGCTCTGCAGACGCGTCCTATCTCGCCGGCCCGGACGATATCTACGTCTCGCCGAGCCAGATCCGTCGCTTCAACTTGCGCACCGGTGACACCATCGTTGGCAAGATCCGCCCTCCTAAGGAAGGCGAGCGTTATTTCGCGCTGCTCAAGGTCGACACCATCAACTTCGACCGCCCGGAGAACGCGAAAAACAAGATTCTCTTCGAGAACCTGACCCCGCTGTTCCCGACCGTGCGCATGAAGATGGAAGCCGGCAACGGTTCCACCGAAGACTTGACCGGCCGTGTGATCGACCTGTGCGCGCCGATCGGCAAGGGCCAGCGTGGTCTGATCGTCGCACCGCCGAAAGCCGGTAAGACCATCATGCTGCAGAACATTGCAGCGAACATCGCGCGCAACAACCCTGAAGTTCACTTGATCGTACTGTTGATCGATGAGCGTCCGGAAGAAGTGACCGAAATGCAGCGCACCGTGCGCGGCGAAGTGGTTGCCTCCACGTTCGACGAGCCGCCAACCCGCCACGTGCAGGTTGCCGAAATGGTGATCGAGAAGGCCAAACGCCTGGTCGAACACAAAAAGGACGTGGTGATCCTGCTCGACTCCATCACGCGTCTGGCTCGCGCCTACAACACCGTGATCCCGAGCTCCGGCAAGGTATTGACCGGTGGTGTCGATGCCCACGCCCTGGAGAAACCAAAGCGTTTCTTCGGTGCTGCGCGGAACATCGAAGAAGGCGGCTCGCTGACCATTATCGCCACCGCGCTGGTTGAAACCGGCTCGAAGATGGACGAAGTGATCTACGAAGAGTTCAAGGGTACCGGCAACATGGAGCTCCCTCTGGACCGTCGTATCGCTGAAAAGCGTGTGTTCCCGGCCATCAACATCAACCGCTCCGGCACTCGCCGTGAAGAGTTGCTGACTGCCGACGACGAACTGCAGCGTATGTGGATTCTGCGCAAGCTGCTGCACCCGATGGATGAAGTTGCAGCGATCGAGTTCCTGGTGGACAAGCTGAAAACCACCAAAACCAACGACGAGTTCTTCCTGTCGATGAAGCGTAAGTAACAAGGCGTTTAACGCCGGAGAAAATGGTGCCCTTTGGGGTGCCATTTTTTTTGCGCCAAACAGGGAGGTTTGTGTGCCGAGAGTGTCAGTAAAGAAACAAAAAAGGCCAGCACGCTTACGCTCTTCTCCATTTGTATCAGGCTGATTGAGATTTATGACCGCACTTGCATACCGAAGAGACATTGATGGCCTGCGTGCCATTGCTGTCCTCGCTGTGGTTTTGTTCCATTTTGGCGTTCCCGGGCTTTCGGGGGGCTTTGTTGGCGTAGACGTATTCTTCGTGATCTCGGGCTTCCTGATCACCTCGATCATTTTGCGTGAGCGTGAAACAGGCAACTTCAGCTTTTTGAATTTCTGGGCGCGTCGTGCCAGGCGGATCCTGCCGGCGTTGCTGGTGATGATGTTTGTGTCTTTGGTGGCCGGCTGGTTTTTGATGGCACCCAAGGATTATTCCGAACTGGGCCGCTCAATTCATAACCAGGTGATTTTCATCTCCAACCTGTTCTTCATGCGTCAGGACGGTTACTTCGAAACCGCCTCCGACATGAAGCCGATGTTGCACACCTGGTCACTGTCGGTTGAAGAACAGTTCTATATCGCGTTTCCGCTGGTATTGGCGGTGCTGTCGAGCCGCTTGAAACAGTGGCGTGCCGCTTTGTTCGTATTGCTGCTGGTGTCGTTTGCGGCAAGTGTGTGGGCTGTGTCCGTGGCCCCCGAAAAAGCCTTTTTCCTGTTACCCATGCGCGCCTGGGAGCTGTTGGCAGGCTCCATGCTGGCCGTTATGCCGGCACGGGCCCAGCGTATCAGCCCGACGCTGGCGCAACTCGTCAGTGCCGCCAGCCTGGGACTGATCCTGGTGGCGGTATTGGGCTATGACGCCAATACCGCCTTCCCGGGGGCCGCGGCGCTGTTGCCGGTCATGGGCGTGGTGGGGCTGATCTGGGCCAACGGCCAGCAACGCACCCTGATCGGGCAGTTGCTCGGCAGCCGACTGCTGGTGGGGATCGGGCTGATTTCCTACTCGTGGTACCTGTGGCACTGGCCGGTCCTGGTGTTTGGCAAGTACGCGAGTATTTTTGGCCTGACGCAATGGGAGGTCGCGGCGCTGTTCGTATTGAGCCTGCTGTTGGGCTATGTGTCCTGGCGGTTTGTCGAGGGGCCCTTCCGGGAGCGGCGCCTGCTGGCGGGCAATCGTGCGGTTCTGGCGGCAGGTTTTGTTGGGCTCGCCGGTTTGGGGTTGATCGGCAAAGGTCTGGTCTGGTCGGATGGTTTCACCTGGCGGTTGTCGCCGCAGGCGCTGCAATTTGCCGACGCTTATACCTGGGCGCCTGACCTGATGAGCTGCCTGTCGGATGACAAAAAGAACAATCACCGTGAACTCTGCCATTTTGGCCCGCAAACCGGAGCCTCGCGTGCACTGGTCTGGGGTGACAGCCACGCTGCGGCGTTGGTGCCGGCACTTGAAGAAGCGGCGGGCAAGTTTGGCTTGAGCATTACACAAGCCGGTTATTCCGGCTGCGTGCCCTTTGCCCGCAAAGAAAACACCCCAGGGTGCAGGGCCTATAACCAGCGTGTCACCCAGCTGTTAAGCAAAGACTCATTCAGTGATGTGGTGCTGGTCGCCCGCTGGAGTCTGTACGTCTATGGTGAGCGCAATGGCGATACCGGCGCTTCCATTCATGATCCGGTAACCGGCAAGTATGACCGGGGTGTCGCCGAGCACCTGTTCTTCGAAGGCGTGAGTGGGCTGGTGCAGCAACTGCGAGCCAACGGGCATCGGGTCTGGCTGGTCAAGGAGGTGCCGTTGCAGGAATTCAACGTACCTTATCGGCTTAGCCGTTTGGCAATGCTGGGGCGTCCTACCGACAGGGAAGGTTTGCCTTTGGCTGAACACCTTGAGCGTCAAGCTTATATAAGCGCTGTATTTGCTCAAATCGCGGGGGCTGATCCGGAGGTTCAAGTGCTGGATCCAACGCCAAAGCTGTGCGATGCAAAGGGTTGGTGCCGTGTCGAGCGGGGTGGCCAGTCGCTGTATACCGATGACAACCATCTGTCGAGGGTAGGCACACAGTATGTGGAAAGCTTCCTTGACCCCTTCTTCAACACCTTGCGCGAGGTCTCCGTTGAGTCGGGCGTGAGTCGTATTGACGCGCAATAAGCTGCCAGCGTGCGTAAGAGCAGGTAGGATGTACGCCTATTTTACGGGTGGCATGGTTAATGAAATTCAAGGATCTTCGGGATTTCGTGCAGCAACTTGAGCAGCGCGGAGAGTTGAAACGTATCCAGATGCCGATTTCCCCGGTGCTGGAGATGACTGAGATTTGCGACCGCACCCTGCGTAACAAGGGCCCGGCGCTGCTGTTCGAAAACCCGACCGGCTTTGATATCCCGGTGCTGGGCAACCTGTTCGGTACCCCCGAACGCGTGGCCTTTGGCATGGGCGCCGAGTCCGTCAGCGAGCTGCGCGAGATCGGCAAGCTGCTGGCCTTCCTCAAAGAGCCCGAGCCGCCCAAGGGCCTGAAGGACGCTTGGTCGAAGCTGCCGATCTTCCGCAAGATCATTGCCATGGCCCCCAAAGTGGTCAAGGACGCGGTGTGCCAGGAGGTGGTTATTGAAGGCGATGACGTCGACCTGGCCATGCTGCCGGTGCAGACCTGCTGGCCCGGCGACGTCGGCCCGCTGATCACCTGGGGCCTGACCGTCACCAAGGGCCCGAACAAGGACCGCCAGAACCTCGGTATCTACCGCCAGCAGGTGATCGGCCGCAACAAGGTCATCATGCGTTGGCTGAGCCACCGTGGCGGCGCGCTGGACTTTCGCGAGTGGTGCGAAAAGCACCCTGGCAAGCCGTTTCCGGTTTCCGTGGCCCTGGGCGCTGATCCTGCGACCATCCTCGGCGCCGTGACGCCGGTGCCCGACAGCCTGTCTGAATACGCTTTCGCCGGCCTGCTGCGTGGCAACCGCACGGAGCTGGTGAAGTGCCGTGGCAACGACCTGCAAGTGCCGGCCACCGCTGAAATCATCCTCGAAGGCGTGATCCATCCGGGCGAAATGGCCGATGAAGGCCCCTACGGCGACCACACCGGTTACTACAACGAAGTCGACAGCTTCCCGGTGTTCACCGTCGAGCGCATCACCCACCGGATCAAACCGATTTACCACAGCACGTACACCGGCCGTCCGCCGGATGAGCCGGCCATTCTCGGCGTGGCGTTGAACGAAGTGTTCGTGCCGATCCTGCAGAAGCAGTTCCCGGAAATCACCGACTTCTATTTGCCGCCCGAAGGGTGCTCGTACCGCATGGCCGTTGTGACCATGAAGAAGTCGTACCCCGGCCACGCCAAGCGCGTAATGCTCGGTGTGTGGTCGTTTTTGCGACAATTCATGTACACCAAGTTCGTTATCGTCACCGACGACGACATCAATGCCCGCGACTGGAATGACGTGATCTGGGCCATCACCACGCGCATGGACCCCAAGCGCGACACGGTGATGATCGACAACACGCCGATCGACTACCTCGACTTCGCCTCCCCGGTATCGGGCCTGGGCTCGAAAATGGGTCTGGATGCCACCCATAAATGGCCGGGTGAAACCACCCGCGAGTGGGGCCGGGTGATCGTCAAGGATGAAGCCGTGACCGCGCGTGTCGATGCAATCTGGAAAGAACTGGGAATAGATTGATGCGTGTAACCCTGCAACCTTCCGGCGCCATTCTGCAGCTGGTACCTGGCGAGCGAATCCTTGAAGGCGCGCGCCGCCTGGGCTACGAATGCCCGCAGGCCTGTCGCAATGGCGTGTGCCATGTGTGCGCGGCACTGCTGGTGGAAGGCCGGGTGCAGCAGGCTGGCGAGGTGCGTGACCATGGTGAGTTCTACACCTGTATCGCCGAGCCGCTGGAAGATTGCGTTGTGTTGTGGGATGGCGTGCTGGCGCCGGGAGAGTTGCCGTTGCGCAAGTTGTCGTGCCAATTGAGTGAGTGCGTGGAAGTCGGTGGCGATGTATGGCGCGTGCGCCTGCGTGCCCCGGCCGGCAAGGCCGTGCGTTACCACGCCGGGCAATACCTGATGATTGAGCGGGAAAGCGGCGAGAAATCCGCGTTTTCCCTGGCTTCGGCGCCCCACGCCGGGCGTGATCTGGAGCTGCATGTGCTGGCCCGTGAGGACAGCGCGCGCAACCTGCTTGAACAGTTGCAGCGCAACCAGATGGCGCGCATCGAGCTGCCATTTGGCGACACGCACCTGGCGGAGCTGCCGGACGGGCCACTGGTGTTGATCGCTGCCGGCACCGGCATGGCGCAAATGCACAGCCTGATCGAGCATTGCCGCGCCTCCGGCTTCAAACACCCGGTGCACCTGTACTGGGGTGTGCGGCGCCCGGAAGATTTCTATGAGATCGAACACTGGGACCAGTGGCAGCAACTGCCCAACCTGTACTTGCACAAAGTCGTCAGCGACTTGTGCGGTTGGGAAGGGCGCTGCGGGCTGTTGCACGAAGCGGTGTGCGAAGACATCAGCGACCTCAAGGCCGTGCACGTCTATGCCAGCGGCTCACCGGCAATGATCTACGGCACGCTGGATGCGCTGGTCGAAGCCGGCATGGATGCGCACCAGATGCGCGCGGATGTGTTTGCCTATGCCCCTCGGCCCTGAAGCCGACCACAGAAACACTGATTAACCTGTGGGAGCTGGCTTGCCTGCGATAGCGGTGTGTCAGCTTGCACACATTGCACTGACCCGCCGCAATCGCAGGCAAGCCAGCTCTCACAAGGATTGGTGTGTGCTTTTAGAACCGCACGCCGGTCGTGATCATCGCCGCATTGAACCCCAGCAACACCACCTCCGCCGCCACCGGTCCGTAATGCGTGCCCACGGAAGGAATAATCACCGGCGCAACGCCGAATCGGTTCAATGGAATTTTGTCGCGGTATTTGCCGCGATATCCCTGAATCGCCCCGCCTGTCAGCTTCAGATACACCGGATAGTCAGCCATGTCATAGCGCTTGCCCGCGTAGGCGTAGTACGAGCGCTGGCTGAACGAGTTGCGAAATGTCGCGCCGCCATACACAAAGCCTGACGCTTCGTTGCGCTCCAGATTGATCAAATCCTGATGATTGTTGTGCTTGGGGTCCGGCGAAAAGTGCCGGGTGTACACGTTGGTTTGCGCGTACCAGAAGCCCTTGTCGTCATTGGCGGGCGGTACTTCGGCAGCCAGTGCGGTGGTGGCCTGGGCCAGCAACAACAGGCCGGGCAATCGAAACTTTTTCATGGGTGCGACCTCGGTAGTCGGTTTGAAGGGCGGCTAATGGGGTCGTGATGTGCGCGCTATTTTGACGGATCGGCGCGCGCCCAAGCTGAACCGGCGCTGAAAGTACCGGGATTGCAGGGTGCAATCCTGATGGGCGGGCCGCCGGGCTTATGCATTCGCATATTCCTTAAAGGTATTTAATTTGTTACATAAATATCTTTAAGCTATATCTCAACGGACTACCGAATTCTTCCAATCACCAATAACTGACCGCTACCGCCCGCCAGCCGGATCGATCGTATGAACTCAGAGCACTGACGTTCTGATTTTTGATTCACAGGGGAGCGGTATGGGGAGCTACAAGAAACACGCGCTGTACTCGGCGATTTTGTCGGCGAATTTGCTGACCGCCGCGGGCTTCAACCAGGCATCGGCTGCCGAAGCGGCCACCGCCGATGCACCAAAACTCGACACCGTGATCGTCACCGGCACCCGCGCCCAGGAGCGCACCGCCAGTGCTTCGCTGTCGCCCATCGATGTGATTTCCGGCGACACCTTGCGCAGCACGGGCTCCGATGAGCTGGGGGCCGTGTTGGCACGCCTGATTCCGTCGATCAACTTCCCGCGCCCAAGCCTGGTGGACGGCGCCGAGCTGGTGCGGCCTGCGCAGCTGCGCGGCTTGTCGCCGGATCAGGTGCTGGTGCTGGTTAACGGCAAGCGCCGCCACACCAGTGCATTCGTCAACCTGGGCGGCGCCGTGGGCCGGGGTTCGGCTCCGGCGGATTTGAACGCGATCCCGCTGTCGGCGGTGGACCATATCGAAGTGCTGCGTGATGGCGCGTCCGCCCGTTACGGCTCCGACGCGATTGCCGGGGTGATCAACGTAATCCTCAAGCACGACGACCACGGCGGCTCGGTCTCCAGCAAGTTCGGCGAGTACAAAAAGGGCGACGGCATTCAGCGTAATGTCAGCGGCAACACCGGCTTTGCGTTGGGCGACAACGGCTTTATCAACGTTTCCGGCGAAGGCGCCGACAACGATTACACCAACCGCGCCGGGGACGATTTCCGACCGGCCAGCGTAGGTTCCACTACGTACGGCCAGCGTGTGTTCCGTCAGGGCGAGCCGGCGACGAATGAAGGAAAATTCCAGTTCAACTCCGAATATTCCTTCAACGATGCGGCCGAGTTCTACTCCTTCGGCGGCTACAGCAAACGGCGTGGCGAAACCGCAGCGTTTTACCGCGCGAGCAATGCGTCCAACAACATCCCGGCGCTCAACCCCAACGGTTACCTGCCGCTGATCAAGGGCAACCTTGAAGACACCTCGCTGGTGGTGGGCTTGCGCGGCTTGCTGGCCTACGACTGGCACTACGACCTGTCGGCCAACTACGGCAAGAACCAGTACGAGTTGAGCACCGAAACCATCAACACATCCCTGGGCCTGGCGACACCGCGCAAATTCAACAACGGTACGCTGAGCAATGACCAGAAACAGGTCAGCCTGGATCTGTCCCGCGAATTCGATGTGGGCTTCCTGCCGTATCCGGTGTCGGTGGCCTTCGGTGGCGAATACCTGCATCAGGGCTATGAAATCGAGGCGGGTGACCCGGCGTCCTACTACCAGACCGGCAGCTCGGGCCTTGGCGGCTTCCGGGATGCCGACGCCGGCAGCAGCTCGCGGCACAACTGGGCCCAGTACCTGGACCTGGAAACCAATTTCACCGAAAAGCTCAGCGCCTCGGCTGCTGTGCGTCATGAGGACTACAGTGATTTCGGCTCCAACGTCAGCGGCTCGCTCTCGGCCCGCTACGACTTCACCCCGCAAGTGGCCTTGCGCGGCAGCATTTCCAACGGTTTCCGCGCGCCGTCCCTGGCCCAACAGAACTTTGCCTACACCTCGTCGCAGTTGATCGGCAGCACCATTCAGGAAGCCGGTACCTTCCCGGCCAACAGCCAGGTGGCGCGCCTGCTGGGTGCCGAAGACCTGAAAGCCGAGAAGTCGCGCAACTACAGCCTCGGCCTGGTGCTGGAGCCGGCGGATGACCTGACCTTGACGCTCGATGTGTACCGCATCGACATTCGCGACCGCATCAGCCTGTCGTCCAACCTCAACCTCAACCCGGCGACCATCGCTTACCTGCAGGCCAACGGCGTCGGCAACATCAATTACACCAGCGCCCGCTACTTCACCAACGCCACCGACACCAGCACCGACGGCGTCGACCTGGTGGCCAACTATCGCTACCAGTTCGATAACGGTATCCGCTGGAACAGCACCGTGGGCTACAACTACAACCACACCAAAGTGACGGACGTGAAGCCCAACCCGGCCATTCTCGGCAGCCTGGGCGCCAACCTGTTGCGGGTGGACCGCCGCGAGCAGATCGGTTTGCTGGGCGACACCACACCTCAGCACAAGCTGACGCTGGGTAACGATTTCACCTACGGCAACTGGGCGCTGCACAGCAACCTGGTGCGCTACGGTGAGTTCACCAGTTACCAGACGGACAAGGCCAACGATCAGACCTTCAACGCGACCTGGATCCTTGATCTGTCGGCGGACTATAAGTTGAAGAACTGGACCTTCACCTTGGGCGGCGACAACATCACTGACAAGTACCCGGAGAAGGTCAACGCGTTCGCCAGCAGCGGCGGCAACCTCGCCTATAGCACTTTTTCGCCGTACGGTTACAGCGGCGCGTTCTATTACGGTAAAGTTGCCTATAACTGGTAGTACGCAGGAGACCTAAGCGATTCGCCATGGCCGTTATTGAATCTGATCTTATGCAATTGGCTTACCCTCCGCGGCTCGATCTTGGGCCGCAACTCACTCACGAACAGTTGATGAGCTCAATGCAGGCCACCATGGCCCGGCATAAGGGTGGGCCGGTCTGGCTTTTCGCTTATGGTTCGCTGATCTGGCGCCCTGAATGTTCCTCGACCGAGCGCGTACGGGCACGGGTCCACGGTTATCACCGGGGGCTGTATTTGTGGTCGCAGGAGCATCGCGGTACGCCGGAGTCGCCGGGGTTGGTGTTCGGGCTGGATCGGGGCGGCTCGTGCAGCGGGTTTGCCTACCGCCTGCCGGACGATCAGCTCGAAGCTTCGCTCTACGCCTTATGGCAGCGCGAGATGCCATACCCTTCCTACCGGCCGCACTGGCTCAACTGCCGTCTTGAAGATGGCAGCCAGGTGCAGGCGCTGGGGTTTGTACTGGAGCGGCATCTACCGACGTATGCAGGCAACTTGCCCGACATCGTGCTCAATCATGTCCTGGAAAGTGCTTGCGGGCGTTACGGCACGACTCGCGATTATGTCGAGCAGACCGTCAACGCCCTGCGTAGCCACGCCATGCCGGATAAAAACCTGGAGGCGCGGCTCAAGCGTTGTGCCAAGGGCTGTTCAGGCGGCGATTAACGCGCCGCGCTGATGCTGTTGGTGTGTCGCAGTGTCGGCAGCAGGAAGGCAATCGCCAACAGGCACGCACCGACCAGCAGTACGAAACCACCATCCCAGCCAAAATGGTCCACGGTGTAGCCCATCGCCGCACTGGCCGCGACCGAACCACCCAGGTAGCCGAACAAACCGGTGAAACCCGCAGCAGTGCCGGCGGCTTTCTTCGGCGCCAGTTCCAACGCCTGCAGGCCGATCAGCATCACCGGGCCGTAGATCAGGAAGCCGATGGAGAACAGCGCGATCATGTCGATCATCGGGTTGCCCGGCGGGTTGAGCCAGTAAACCAGGGTCGCCACGGTTACCAGTGCCATGAACACCACGCCGGTCAGGCCACGGTTGCCACGGAAGATCTTGTCCGACATCCAGCCGCACAGCAGCGTGCCCGGAATGCCCGCCCACTCATAGAAGAAGTACGCCCACGAGGTTTTATCCACGTTGAAGTGCTTGGCTTCTTTCAGGTAGGTCGGCGCCCAGTCCAGCACGCCATAGCGCAGCAGATAGACAAATACGTTGGCGAAGGCGATGTACCACAGCATTTTGTTGCGCAGCACGTACTTGACGAAGATTTCCTTGGCGCTGAATTCTTCTTCGTGGCTGGCGTTGTAGCCTTCCGGGTAATCGTTTTTGTATTCCTCGATCGGCGGCAGGCCCACCGATTGCGGGGTGTCGCGCATGGTGATGAAGGCAAACGCCGCCACCAGCAAGGCCACGGTCGCCGGCACGTAGAATGCCGCGTGCCAGTCGTTGAACCAGGCCATGCCCAGCAGGAACAGCGGGCCGATCAGGCCGCCGCCGACGTTGTGCGCCACGTTCCACACCGACACCACGCCGCCGCGTTCTTTCTGCGACCACCAGTGCACCATGGTCCGCCCGCTTGGCGGCCAGCCCATGCCCTGGGCCCAGCCGTTGATGAACAGCAAAATGAACATCATGGTCACGCTGGACGTGGCCCAAGGTGCGAAACCGAAAATGAACATCACCCCGGCCGATACCAGCAGGCCGAAGGTCAGGAAGTAGCGTGGGTTGGAGCGGTCGGACACCAGGCCCATCAAAAACTTGGACAGGCCGTAGGCAATCGCAATCGCCGACATCGCCAGGCCCAGTTCGCCACGGGTGTAACCCTCGTCGATCAGGTAGGGCATGGCCAGGGAGAAGTTTTTGCGCAGCAGGTAATACCCGGCATAACCGAAGAAAATACCGGCGAAGATCTGCCAGCGCAGTCGTCGGTAGGTACTGTCTATTTTTTCTTCAGGCAGGCGTGCCTGGTGTGCGGCAGGTCGAAAGAAAGCAAACATTCAAGAGCTCCAAATTTCTTGTTTTGACTGCGGATGCGAATGTTACAGTTTCGTTACCGAAAATAGCATCGCCTCTTATCTGCAAACACAGGAAATGAGAGCAATTGCATGTTCTTTTATGAACATGTCGCGAATAGACACGTGCTGGTCGTAGCTGGATCTTGAGACCACTGGAGACAAATGTGGGAGCTGGCTTGCCTGCGATGACTGTCTGTCAGCTAACACTTCTGTAACTGAAAGACTGCTATCGCAGGCAAGCCAGCTCCCACATGGGGTGCCTTTCAAGTCAATTACCGGGTCTGGACCACGACCTTGCCCACAGCCTTGCGCTGCCCCAGGTCATTGATCGCCTGAGCGGCCTGCTCCAGCGCATACACCTGCGACACCAGCGGCTTTAACTTGCCCTCGGCATACCAGGTAAACAGTTGCTGGAAGTTCGCCGCATTATCCTGCGGCTGGCGCTGGGCAAACGAGCCCCAGAACACACCGACCACGGACGCGCCCTTGAGCAGCGCCAGGTTGACCGGCAACTCGGGGATGCGCCCGCTGGCGAACCCCACCACCAACAGGCGGCCGTTCCAGGCGATGGAGCGCACGGCCTGGTCAAACAGGTCGCCGCCCACCGGGTCGTAGATCACATCCACGCCGTTGCCGTCGGTCAGGCGCTTGATTTCATCCTTGAGGTTGGCCTCGCTGTAATTGATCAGCTCGTCGGCCCCGGCCGCCTTGGCTACGGCGAGTTTGTCGGCGCTACTGGCGGCGGCAATCACCCTGGCGCCCATGGCTTTGCCGATTTCCACGGCGGCCAGGCCCACGCCACCGGAGGCGCCGAGTACCAGCAGGGTTTCGCCGGGTTGCAGGTGGGCGCGTTGTTTCAGCGCGTGCATCGACGTGCCGTAGGTCATGCTGAAGGCGGCGGCGGTGTTGAAGTCCATGCTCGGCGGAATCGGCAGCACGTTGTAGCCCGGCACCGCGACCTGCTCGGCAAAGCTGCCCCAGCCGGTCAGCGCCATCACGCGGTCGCCCACCTTCAAGTGGCTGACCTTTTCACCGACCTCACTGACCACACCCGCCGCTTCGCCACCCGGCGAAAACGGGAAGGGCGGCTTGAACTGGTATTTGCCCTCGATGATCAGGGTGTCCGGGAAATTGACCCCGGCGGCGTGCACGTCCAGCAGGATTTCGTTCTTCTTGATCGCAGGGCTTTCGATCTCTTCCAGCACCAGGGTTTCGGCGGGGCCGAAGGCTTTGCACAGCACAGCTTTCATCGGACTATTCCTTTTGGCATCGTGGCCGATAAGTGTAGGAGGGCAGGCCCGTGGGTCAACGAGCATGCCCGGGCCTGATAAGCCGCCATAAGCTTGTGCTCAGCCTTGCTAGCGTTATGCTACCCGGCAACCGAATTCGAGGAATGAACTGTGAAAGCGTGGATCCTGTTGATGCTGGCCCTGACCTTGCCGATGGCAGCCCAGGCCGAGGAAGCCAAAGAAGGCGAGGCGCCGAAGGTCAGCTATATCAGCCTGACCCCGCCGTTCGTGGGCAACTACGGCCTGGACGGTACGGCCAAGCTGAAGGTGTTCAAGGCCGACATCGCCCTGCGTGTGACCGGGCCTGAAGCCGCCGCCGCCGTCAAAGCCAACGACCCGCTGATCCGCAACCAGCTGGTGGCGCTGTTCACCCAGCAGACCAACGAAGCGATGAGCACGGTCGAGGGCAAGGAGAAGCTGCGTCAGGAAGCGCTCAAACAAACCCAGCAAGTAATGAACGACGAGACCGGCAAGCCGGTGGTCGAAGACCTGCTG
Organism: Pseudomonas tolaasii NCPPB 2192; assembly: GCF_002813445.1. Classification (NCBI taxonomy): domain Bacteria; kingdom Pseudomonadati; phylum Pseudomonadota; class Gammaproteobacteria; order Pseudomonadales; family Pseudomonadaceae; genus Pseudomonas; species Pseudomonas tolaasii. The sequence continues at coordinate 1,181,376 of NZ_PHHD01000001.1, read as the reverse complement.
TTCAACAACCTGATCATCCAGTAACGCTTCAGCGCAATGCGATGATGGCCGCCCATTGTTCGGCGGTCACCGGCATTACGGAAAGCCGGCTGCCTTTTTGCACCAGCGGCAGTTCGGCGAGGGCGGTTTGCTGTTTCAGGTAGCCAAGGCCCAGCACCTTGGGGAAGGTTTTAACGTGGGCCACATTGATGGCGCTCCACGGGTTTTTTTCGGCAGTGGCTTTGGCGTCGAAGTAGTGGCTTTCCGGCTCCAGCGCCGTCGGGTCCGGGTAAGCCGCCTCGACGATTTTGCCGATGCCGGCGATGCCGGGCACCGGGCAACTGGAGTGGTAAAAGAAAAACTCGTCGCCCACCGCCATGGCCCGCAGAAAGTTGCGCGCCTGGTAGTTGCGCACCCCGTCCCAGCGGGCTTCGCCGAGCTTTTCCAGGCCGTTGATCGAGAGTTCATCGGGCTCGGATTTCATCAACCAATAGGCCATGTTGGGGCTCCTGAAAAAGCGTTTGGGCAAGTTGTCGGGCAATTCCATGACAAACCGACAGTCGGTTGGCGCCAAGGTTTGCGTGTTGGTTCACGTTACCGCAGAATGCCCGCTTTTAAGCTTGACGCAGCTGCAACGGACTACTTTGGAACGTTGTTGTCATCGTGTACGAGGTGCCTGAAGGGGGGCAATCGATGCAACGTAAACCGGATTTACTATGGATTTTGGTTATTTTGTTTGGTCTGGGCGTTGTGACCACCGGGTATGCGCAGAGCTTGTGGTCGAACAAGACCGATGCTCCCGTTGAACTGACTCACCAGCAGTCGCAACCGTTCAAGCGTTAATTCTCTTCTTTATCAAGGCGCCGCTGATTCCAGCGGCGTTTTTGCAACATACCAGCGCTTATCGGAGACCGTGCCCGCCAACGGCACGTCCCAGCTTGCCTGATCCAGTCGCTCAACTTTCTGGCATTCGTGCGCCAGCCCCAGCAGGGTCGGTTTGCGCCAGCTTTTGCGCCGCGCCAGATACGCGAGGCTGCGGTCATAAAAGCCGCCGCCCATGCCCAGCCGCCCGCCCGCATCATCAAACCCCACCAGTGGCAGCAGCACCAGGTCCAGCGCCCAGAGCTGGCGTTGGCGATTGGCATTCACCTGTGGCTCAAGAATGCGAAAGCGGTTGGGCAGCAACTTATCCCCAGGTCGCACGCGTTGAAACACCATCCTGGTTCGCGGCCAGGCACTGAGCACCGGCAGGTAGGTGGCTTTGCCCCGGCGCTGGGCTGCACGCAGCAGCAGGCGCGGATCGATTTCACCGTCCGTCGGTAGGTATAAAGAGATATGTTTGGCCCGGCGAAACAGCGGGTGCTGTGCCAGTTGCCGATACAGGCCGTGGGCGGCCTTGCGCTGCTCGCTCGGCGAGAGTTCGCGGCGGGCTTTGCGCAACATGCGTCGAAGTTGCGGACGGGAAAGCGGCGCAGGTTCGGTCATGGTGTTCGGCTCATAAAACAATGCCAGTCCGAGGACTGGCATTGAGTTTGGGAATTCAGGCTCCCCGACAGAGCCGCTGTCGACTTAGCCCTTGAACCCGAAAGTTCAAGGTGGAAGAAGCAGTAGGCTTTAAGGCTTTCCGTCTAGCGGACATGCACACCAGCCCAACGTGCAACTTCCAGGGTAGTGCGAATCGGCTCAGGGACATCGCCGACTGGCAAACACGCCAGGGAGTGGGGCGAGTATACCTTAAACAGACTCGGCAATCAGCCCTTGGGTGGCTCTGGATCGGTAGAAAGTACCAGATCCACGCGCTCCAGCAGGTCGCGCACTTGCTCGCGCGTCGAGCCGCTGGCCTGCACGTCAGGCCGTTCCTGCTTGTGCAGCAAATCGTGGGTGATGTTCAGTGCGGCCATCACGGCGATACGGTCGGCGCCGATGACTTTGCCGCTGCTGCGGATTTCACGCATCTTGCCGTCCAGGTAACGGGCGGCGCTCACCAGGTTGTTGCGCTCTTCCTGGGGGCAGATGATCGAATACTCTTTGTCGAGGATCTGCACGGTTACGCTATTGCTTGAACTCATGAGTCTTGCTCCAGGGCCTTCAGGCGCGAAATCATCGATTCGACCTTACGCCGGGCGATTTCGTTTTTTTCAATGAGGTGAGCGCGTTCCTCGCGCCAGGTTTTTTCCTGAGCTAGTAGGAGTCCGTTTTGACTCTTAAGTTGCTCGACCCGATCAATTAGCAGTTCGAGTCTGGCCATCAGCGCTTGCAGGTCGGTGTCTTCCATTGGGTTCCACTGGATTTGTCTGATGAATGGCAACTGCAGGATAAACGATCTGACGCCCTCGATAGTCTTGGTACGTCTGCCGGTGCTAGGATACAGCGCTCCATTCTAGACATTGCGCCGTCTGGCGCCTAGCTCACCATGCCTATTCAGAACTCCCCGTACGATGCTTTTTCCAAACTGCTGAGCGCCAGCGGTCACCCATGCTCGCCTGCCGAGCTGCACGGCGTGTTGCTGGGCCGCAGCTGCACCGGCGTCGGCTTTGATGCCGACAACTGGCTGGCCGATGTGGCCGAGCTGCTGGAAACCGAACCGACCGAAAACGTGCGTAACGCGCTGATCGGCCTGCAGGAAATGGTCAAGGGCGAGCTCACCGGTGATGACGTCACCGTGGTGCTGCTGCTGCCGACCGACGACGCGCCGCTGACCGAACGCGCCGCCGCGCTGGGCCAATGGTGCCAGGGTTTCCTCCACGGTTTCGGCGTGAACGCCGGCGGCCTGGAACTGAGCACCGACGCCAAGGAAGTGTTGCAGGATTTGGCAGCCATCTCCCAGGTGCAAGATGCGCTGGAAGAGTCCGAGGACGGCGAAGGCGACTACATGGAAGTCATGGAATACCTGCGCGTCGCGCCGCTGCTGCTGTTTACCGAGACCCGCAAGTCTTCGGAACCTGCTGCAACCAAGCCGTCGCTGCACTGAGAAAGGAAGCCCATCTGCCCATGATCCATATCCCCAAAGCGGAATACACCCGGCGCCGCAAGGCGCTCATGGCGCAGATGGAACCCAACAGCATCGCGATTTTGCCGGCCGCCGCCGTGGCCATCCGCAACCGTGATGTCGAACACGTCTACCGCCAGGACAGCGATTTCCAGTACCTCAGTGGCTTCCCCGAACCGGAAGCGGTGATCGTGCTGATGCCCGGTCGCCAGCATGGCGAGTACGTGTTGTTCTGCCGCGAACGCAACGCCGAACGCGAACTGTGGGACGGCTTGCGCGCCGGCACCGAAGGCGCGATCCGCGACTTTGGCGCTGACGATGCATTTCCCATTACCGATATCGACGACATCCTGCCCGGCCTGATCGAAGGCCGCGACCGGGTGTATTCGGCCATGGGCAGCAACGCCGAGTTCGACCGCCACGTGATGGAGTGGATCAACGTGATCCGCTCCAAAGCGCACCTCGGCGCCCAGCCGCCGAACGAATTCGTTGCCCTGGATCATCTGCTTCACGACATGCGCCTGTATAAATCGGCGGCAGAAGTGAAGGTGATGCGCGAGGCCGCGCGAATTTCCTGTGCCGCCCACGTCAAGGCGATGCAGGCCAGCCGCGCCGGTTTGCATGAATTCAGCCTCGAAGCCGAGCTGGACTACGAATTCCGCAAGGGCGGCGCGAAGATGCCGGCCTACGGTTCCATTGTCGCCGCCGGGCGTAACAGCTGCATCCTGCATTATCAGCAAAATGACGCGGTGCTGAAGGACGGGGATTTGGTGCTGATCGACGCCGGTTGCGAGATCGACTGCTACGCCAGCGACATCACTCGCACCTGGCCGGTCAATGGCAAGTTTTCGCCGGAACAGAAGGCGATCTACGAGATTGTGCTGGCCTCCCAGGAAGCCGCGTTTGCCGAGATCGCCCCGGACAAACACTGGAACCAGGCCCATGAAGCGACGGTGAGGGTCATCACCGCCGGGCTGGTCAAGCTGGGATTGTTGCAAGGTGACGTGGACGAGCTGATCGCCAGTGAGGCCTACCGCGCCTTCTATATGCACCGCGCCGGTCACTGGCTGGGCATGGATGTGCATGATGTGGGCGAATATAAAGTGGGCGGTGAGTGGCGCGTGCTGGAAGTCGGCATGGCGTTGACCGTGGAACCCGGCATTTACATCTCGCCGGACAACCAGAACGTGGCAAAGAAATGGCGTGGCATTGGCATACGCATCGAGGACGACGTGGTGGTGACCAAGCAAGGCTGTGAAATCCTGACAGGTGGCGTGCCCAAGACGGTCGCCGAGATTGAAGCGCTGATGGCGGCTGCCCGATGAGCCGGGTCAACCTGGCGATTATCGGCGGTGGCCTGGTCGGCGCCAGCCTGGCGCTGGCGTTGCAGGCCGGGGCCAAGGCCCGTGGCTGGAAAATCGTGCTGATCGAGCCGTTCGCACCAGGTGACACCTACCAGCCGAGTTATGACGCGCGCTCTTCTGCACTGTCGTTTGGTGCCCGTCAGATTTACCAGCGGTTGGGCCTGTGGCAGGAAATCTCCCGCCGCGCCGAACCGATCAAACAGATTCACGTGTCCGACCGTGGGCGCTTCTCCACTGCGCGGTTGTCCGCGATGGAAGAGGGTGTGCCCGCGCTGGGTTACGTGGTGGAAAACGCCTGGCTCGGCCAATGCCTTTGGAAAGGTCTGGACAAAGACGTGGTCAGCTGGCGCTGCCCGGCGGAAGTGACACGCATGGAGCCGCTGCCCGACGGCTATCGCCTGACCCTCAACGACGAAACCGTGCTGGAGTGCGACCTGGCGGTGCTGGCCGACGGCGGCCGCTCCGGCCTGCGCGAGCAACTGGGCATCGGCGTGAAAACCCGACCGTATAACCAGAGCGCGCTGATCGCCAACATCACCCCAAGTGAAGCCCACAACGGCGAAGCTTTCGAGCGCTTCACCGACGAAGGCCCGATGGCCCTGCTGCCGCTGCCGGACAACCGCTGCGCGCTGGTGTGGACGCGCCTTGGCATGGACGCCCAGCGCCTGGCCAATCTGGATGAGCGCAGTTTCCTGAGTGAACTGCAGGGAGTGTTTGGCTATCGCCTGGGCACCTTGAAGCAAGTCGGCGTGCGGCATCTGTATCCGCTGACGCTGGTGGAAGCCGAAGAACAAGTGCGCTCGCACCTGGCCGTGCTCGGCAATGCCGCCCACAGCCTGCACCCGATTGCCGGGCAGGGCTTCAACCTGTCCCTTCGCGACGCGAACGCGTTGGCCGAAGCCTTGCTGGCCGGGCCGCAAGTACCGGGCGACTTGGCCACCTTGCAGCGCTACCACGAGCGTCAGCGCCTGGACCAGAAACTCACCGTGGGCTTTTCCGATCAGGTCACGCGCCTGTTTGGCAGCGCTCAACCGTTGGTCGCGCTGGGCCGCAACATGGGCCTGCTGGGCCTGGACTTGCTGCCGCCGGCCAAACGCTGGTTCGCCCGTCAGGCCATGGGCCTGGGCACGCGCCCCGATGCGTAACTGGCTGACCCGGCGCTTGGGCAAGGCGCGATTGTTGCGCTGGTTCCTGAGCCTGTACCCGCCGTATCTGGGCGCGGGTGTGCGCGTGCAGGCGCTGAGTGCGGATTTTCGCCACGTCAAAGTGCGTATGGGCCTGGGCTGGTACAACCGCAATTACGTCGGCACCCAGTTCGGCGGCAGCCTGTATTCGATGGTCGACCCGTTCTACATGCTGCTGTTGATGGAGAACCTGGGCCGCGACTACATCGTGTGGGATAAAGCCGCGAGCATCGATTTTGTCTCGCCGGGCAAAGGTCCTGTGTACGCCGAGTTTTCCATTGACGAGGCTTTGCTGGACGAGGTCCGCAGGCAAACCGCAGGTGGCGAGAAGTACTTGCCGCACCTCCAGGTCGAGATTCGTGACGGCGCCGGCACGCTGGTGGCGCGCGTCGACAAAACCCTTTACGTGCGGCGCAAGCCGCCAGCAAAACAGGCTTAAAGCATGGACATGCGCGCAGATGTGCTGATTGTCGGGGCCGGAATGGTCGGAAGCGCCCTGGCGCTGGCGTTGCAGGGCAGTGGCCTGCAAGTGCTGCTGCTCGATGGCAGCCCGTTGAGCGTCAAACCGTTCGACCGCGCCGCGGCGTTCGAGCCCCGCGTGAGCGCCTTGTCGGCCGCCAGTCAGCGCATCCTGGAGCGCCTTGGCGTGTGGGACGGCATCGTCGAGCGGCGCGCCAGCCCTTATGGCGAAATGCAGGTGTGGGACGGCAGCGGCACCGGGCAGATCCACTTCTCGGCGGCCAGCGTACATGCCGAAGTGCTTGGGCATATCGTCGAGAACCGCGTGGTGCAGGATGCTCTGCTCGACCGCCTGCATGACTGCGACCTGGGCCTTTTGGCCAATGCGCGCCTGGAACAGATGCGCCGCTCCGGCGACGACTGGCTGCTGACGCTCGCCGATGGCCGCACATTGCGCGCGCCACTGGTGGTGGCCGCCGATGGCGCCAACTCCGCCGTACGCCGCCTGACCGGCACCGCAACCCGTGAATGGGATTACCTGCACAACGCCATCGTCACCAGCGTGCACAGCAGTCAGCCGCACCAGCGCACGGCCTGGCAGCGTTTTACCGACACCGGCCCGCTGGCGTTTTTGCCGCTGGCGCGGGACGGGCAAGAAGACTGGTGTTCGATCGTGTGGTCGACCACACCGGCAGAATCCGAGCGTTTGATGGCACTGGACGATGAAAGCTTCTGCCGTGAACTGGAACGTGCCTTTGAGGGGCGCCTGGGCACCGTGATCAGCGCCGACCCGCGCGTTTGCGTGCCGTTGCGTCAACGTCACGCCAAACGCTACGTGGCCGAAGGCCTGGCACTGATCGGCGACGCGGCGCATGTGATTCACCCGCTGGCGGGGCAGGGCGTGAACCTGGGCTTCCTCGACGCGGCGACATTGGCCGACGTGCTGCTGGCGGCCACTGAGCGCGGAGAACGCCTGGCCGATGTGAAAGTGCTGAGCCGTTACGAACGCCGACGCATGCCGCACAACCTTGCCTTGATGGCCGCGATGGAAGGGTTTGAGCGCTTGTTCCAGGCCGATCAACTGCCGCTGCGCTGGCTACGCAACGCCGGCTTGAAGATGGTCGACCAAATGCCCGAAGCCAAGGCCGTGTTCGTGCGCCAGGCCCTCGGCCTGAGCGGCGACCTCCCGGACCTGGCCAAACCCTGACTCCGACGCGATCCCCTGTGGGAGCGGGCTTGCCCGCGAAGGCGGAGTGTCAGTCAGCACATTAGTGACTGATAGACCGCTTTCGCGAGCAAGCTCGCTCCCACAGGGAAAATTGTTCGCCTGAAAAACTGGTGTGCAACATCTCGTAACGCCTCCACCAAGCACCACCAAATGTGAGTCCTTATCATTTGCGCTCTTCTTGCAAATGAGAGACCGCACCCATGTCGGCACCCAAGCGCCTCCTGACTGCCCTGGCACTCACCCTTATCGGCAGCACCTGCGTACAGGCGGCCGACGAAGTGGTGGTCTACTCCTCGCGGATCGACGAACTGATCAAGCCGGTGTTCGACGCCTACACCCAAAAGACCGGCGTGCAGGTCAAGTTCATCACCGACAAGGAAGCCCCGCTGATGCAGCGCATCAAGGCCGAGGGCGAAAACGCCACCGCCGACCTGCTGCTCACGGTGGATGCCGGCAACCTCTGGCAGGCCGAGCAAATGGGCATCCTGCAGCCGTTCACCTCGGCGGTGATCGACAAGAACATTCCCCTGCAATACCGCTCCTCCAACCATGCCTGGACCGGCTTGAGCCTGCGCGCACGGACCATCGCCTATTCCACTGCGCGCGTGAAAGAGGCTGACCTCACCACCTACGAGGCCCTGGCCGACAAACAATGGGAAGGCCGCCTGTGCCTGCGCACGGCGAAAAAGGTCTACAACCAGTCGCTGACCGCCACCCTGATCGAAACCCATGGCGCGGCCAGGACCGAGGAAATCGTCAAGGGCTGGGTCAACAATCTGTCCACCGACGTGTTCTCCGATGACATCGCCGTGCTTGAAGCTATTAATGCCGGGCAGTGCGACGTGGGCATCGTCAACACTTACTACTACGGCCGCCTGCACAAGCAGAAACCGGACCTGGCGGTGAAGCTGTTCTGGCCGAACCAGGGCGACCGCGGCGTGCACGTGAACCTGTCGGGCATTGGCCTGACCAAACACGCGCCACACCCGGAAGCCGCCAAGGCACTGGTGGAATGGATGACCACGCCTGAGGCACAGAAGATCTTTGCCGACGTGAACCAGGAATTCCCGGCCAACCCTGCCGTACCGCCGTCGGCGGAAGTGGCGACCTGGGGCAAGTTCGTGGCCGATACCCTGCCGGTGGAAGTGGCGGGCAAGCGCCAGGCCGAAGCGATCCGGTTGATGGATCGCGCTGGCTGGAACTGACAGCACACCCGTTCAAGTGTGGAAGCAGTGTGTGGGAGCTGGCTTGCCTGCGATAGCATCACCTCGGTATGACTGATGTCCCGAGGTGTCTGCATCGCAGGCAAGCCAGCTCTCACATTGGTTAGCGGCGACTTCAAATTTTTCATAATTCTGAGAGCTTTTCCTTGGCCCACCCCGCCCAACGCCGCTGGTACCTGCCGGTCTTCACCGTCGCTGCCCTGGTGCTGCTGCCGCTGAGCGTGCTGTTGCTGTCGTGGCAAAGTATCGACGCGCAAATCTGGTCGCACCTCTGGGACACGCAGATGCCGCGTCTGCTCGGCAATACGTTGACCCTGGTGCTGGGCGTGGGCGTGGGCGTGACCTTGCTCGGCGTCAGCCTGGCCTGGCTCACCAGCCTCTGCGAATTCCCCGGCCGGCGCTGGCTCGACTGGGCATTGATGCTGCCTTTCGCCATTCCGGCTTATGTGCTGGCGTTTGTATTCGTCGGCCTGCTGGACTTCTCCGGCCCCGTGCAAACCCTGTTGCGTGAATGGTTTGGCACGGGGCTGCGGTTGCCACGGGTGCGTTCCACCAGTGGCGTGATTATCGTGCTGGTGCTGGTGTTCTACCCCTATGTGTATCTGCTGGCGCGCACGGCGTTTCTGGCCCAGGGCAGAGGCTTGATGGAAGCGGCGCGGGTGCTGGGACAGTCGCCGTGGCGAGCGTTCTCGCATGTGGCACTGCCCATGGCACGGCCGGCGATTGGTGCGGGAGTGGCGCTGGCCTTGATGGAAACCCTGGCAGATTTCGGTGCCGTCTCGGTGTTCAACTTCGACACCTTCACCACCGCCATCTACAAGACCTGGTACGGCTTTTTCAGCCTGTCGAGTGCGGCGCAACTGGCCAGCCTGTTGCTGCTGGTGGTGATGCTGGTGCTCTACGGCGAGCGACGTGCCCGAGGCGCGAGCCGACCGGCCAATGAGCGGCCACGGGGCCAGGCGCTGTATCACCTGCGCGGGTTCAAGGCTGCGATGGCCAGTGGCTGGTGTGGCTTGGTGTTCGCTTGTGCTTTTGTGATCCCGATGCTGCAGCTGATCGCCTGGTTCTGGCAGCGCGGCCGTTTCGACTGGGATGAGCGTTACTCGGGGCTGATCGTCCACACGCTGTACCTGGGCGGCATCGCAGCGCTGATTACCGTCAGCGTGGCGCTGGTATTGGCGTTCGCCAACCGCTTGGCGCCGACCCGGGCGATTCGGTCCGGCATCAGCCTGGCGAATGTCGGCTATGCCTTGCCGGGCTCGGTGCTGGCGGTGTCGATCATGCTGGCCTTCAGCTACCTGGACCGTGAACTGGTGGTGCCGCTGTCGGGTTGGCTGGGCGGGGCGGGCAAGCCGTTGCTGCTGGGTAGCCTGTCGGCGCTGGTGCTGGCCTATCTGGTGCGGTTTCTGGCGGTGGCGTACGGGCCTTTGGAAAACAGCCTGGCGCGGATCCGTCCATCCTTGCCGGAGGCGGCACGCAGCCTTGGCGTGAGCGGGCCGCGACTGTTTTGCAAAGTGTATCTGCCGTTGTTGCTGCCCGGCACGTTGAGCGCGGCGCTGCTGGTGTTCGTCGACGTGCTCAAGGAAATGCCCGCGACGCTGCTGATGCGCCCGTTTGGTTGGGACACCCTGGCGGTACGCATCTTTGAAATGACCAGCGAAGGCGAATGGGCGCGGGCCTCACTGCCGGCACTGACGCTGGTACTGGTGGGCCTGTTGCCGGTCATCGGACTGATCCGACGCTCCGCGCGGCAAATCGGTTAGGTGCCAGTCCTACGGCTTGCGGCTACAATGCGCGGCATTCGGTGCGCTTCGTCTTTCGGAGCGGGTCGCTGAACGTGCCGCAAGCCTTGTAGTTCAACGCTTGAGCGCGAACAGCAGCTCCGCGCACCTTCGCCAAGCCCGGAAGGAGAAACCCATGGGACAGCGTACGCCTCTGTATGACCTGCATCTCGCCCTCGGCGCGAAAATGGTCGATTTTGGCGGTTGGGATATGCCTCTGCATTACGGCTCGCAAGTTGAAGAGCACCACCAGGTGCGACGCGACTGCGGGGTGTTCGATGTATCCCATATGACCGTGATTGATGTCACAGGCCTTCAGGCCAGGGAATGGCTCCAGCACCTGCTGGCCAATGATGTTGATCGTTTGCATGGCTGCGGCCATGCGCTCTATAGCGCCATGCTCAACGAGCGCGGCGGTGTGGTGGATGACATGATCGTCTACCGCACCGAAAGCGGGTATCGCTTGGTAGTCAACGCCGCCACGCGTGATCAGGACATGGCCTGGATGCAGGCGCAACTGGGCAATTACTCGGCGCAACTGCACGAGCGGCCCGAGTTGGCCATGCTCGCCATCCAGGGCCCCCACGCCCGGCAGAAAATCGCCGAATTGGTTACCCAAACCCGCAGCACCCTGATCCACCAGCTCAAGCCTTTCGAAGGCCAGGCCGACGGCGACTGGTTTATCGCCCGCACGGGATACACCGGCGAAGACGGCCTGGAAATTGTCTTGCCCGCCGATCAGGCGCCAGGGTTTTTCAACGATCTGGTCGGCGCCGGTATTTCACCCATCGGCCTCGGCGCCCGCGATACCTTGCGTCTGGAGGCCGGCATGAACCTGTATGGCCAGGATATCCATCAGGATGTTACGCCGCTGGCAGCCAACATGGCCTGGAGCATTGCCTGGGAGCCAGCAGGGCGCAACTTCATCGGCCGCGCCGCGCTGGAAGCGGAAAAAGCGGCGGGTGTGCAGTTCAAACTGGTCGGGCTGGTACTGGAGGAGCGTGGGGTTTTACGCGCTCATCAAGTGGTTCGTATCGCCAATGTTGGCGAAGGGGAGATCACCAGTGGTAGTTTCTCTCCTACGCTGAGCAAATCCATTGCCCTGGCGCGAGTACCGACGGCCACCGCCGACCGGGCCGAAGTGGAAATCCGCGGCAAGTGGTATCCGGTTCGAGTGGTCAAACCGACCTTCGTGCGCCATGGCAAAACCTTGATCTAACCTATTTCCGGCAGGCCGAAGGCCGCTGACATTTCTACTTGAGGACACAGATTATGAGCGATATCCCTGCCGACCTGCGTTTTGCCGAAAGCCACGAGTGGGCCCGTCTGGAAGCGGATGGCACCGTGACCGTCGGTATCTCCGACCATGCTCAGGAAGCGTTGGGTGACGTGGTGTTCGTTGAGCTGACCGAAGTCGGCAACGAGTTTGCCGCTGCTGACCAGGCGGGTGTGGTTGAGTCGGTGAAAGCTGCGTCGGATATCTACTCGCCAATCGCTGGCGAAGTGATTGCAGTGAACGAAGCCCTGAGCGGTGAGCCAGAGCTGTTGAACTCCGACCCGTACGGCGCTTGGATCTTCAAGCTCAAGCCAAGCAACCCGGCTGACCTGGAAAAACTGCTGGATGCCGCCGGCTACAAAGCCGCCATCGGCGAGTAAACGCAGATAGCTGAAACGGCACAAGCCAATGTGGGAGCTGGCTTGCCTGCGATAACATCACCCCGGTGTAACTGATACAACGAGGTGTTTGCATCGCTGGCAAGCCAGCTCCCACATTTGATTGGGGGTTACTCCGGTTTCAGCACTGCTTTTACTGCTGCTACAGACCGCTCGACATCCGCCTCCGTCATCGCCGTAAACATCGGCAAAGACACGATCAAACGCCCAACTTTCTCTGCCACCGGGAACATACCTTCCTTGAACCCCTGCGCCTTATAAAGGCTCAGCAGGTGGATCGGCGGGTAGTGATAGCCAATGCCCACGCCGTGGGCTTGCATCTGCTCCATGAACGTGGCGCGAGCCGGCAGGCCGTCCTGACGCTCCGGGAGCACCAGTTGGAACAGGTGCCAGTTGCTGTTTTCGAAGTCCGCCGGTGGCAATTGCGCGCCGTATTTCTCTTCAAAGTCACTGCCGAAGCATTTGAAGTAGTGGCGTGCCAGGTTCTGGCGGTGCGCCGTGATCTTTTCAATATGGGCAAACTGGCCCAGGCCGATGGTTGCGGCGATATCGGTCATGTTGAACTTGCCGCCCAGCACATCCACGTCCAGGCCGTCGAAACCGGTGCGGGTAACGCCCTGCAGGCGATACTTTTCCGCCAGGCGGGCTTCTTCGGCGTTGTTCAATACCAGGCAACCGCCTTCGGACGACGTAATGTTCTTGTTTGCCTGGAAGCTGAACGACACAAAATCACCGGTAGCACCAATGCGCTCGCCGTCCCAGCTGGAGCCCAGCGCTTGCGCGGCGTCTTCGACGATACGCAGGTTGTACTTGTTGGCCAGTGCGTAAAGCATCGGCATATCCAGCGGCAACCCCGCCAGGTAAACCGGGATGATCGCCTTGGTACGCGGAGTGATGGCGGCTTCCACCTTGGCCAGGTCGATATTGCGTGTGACCGGGTCGATATCGGCAAACACCGGCGTAGCGCCTACTTCCAGGATCACGTTGGCCGTCGCGACCCACGAAATCGGCGTGGTGATGACTTCATCTCCGGGCCCGATACCGGCGATACGCAACGCGATTTCCATGGTGCAAGTGCCGGAGTTGAAGGTGCGCACGGGGCGGCCGCCAAAGTATTCCGACAGTTGTGCTTCAAACGCCTGCACTTTCGGCCCGCTGGTGATCCAGCCCGAGCGCAGTACATCGCCGACCGCCGAGATGGTGGCCTCATCAATGGTAGGTTTGGAAAACGGCAGAAAGGGCTGTTGGCTCATGACGACGAAGGCATCCGTTTCAGATAGGCGATGAGTATCAAATGTATCAGTACCGCATGGTTACACGGCTCGACTGAATATAGCCTGTCGTGCGTGAACGAATTGTCATGTTTCGGGCAAAAAAATGCCGCTTTATCAGCGGCATTTTTATGGGGCGGCTGTCACTCGGTAACAGCGTTTTTCGCGAGGATGGCGTTGGCCAGTTCCATGTCCGTGGCCTGCAGGCCAGGGTTGTCGGCGCGGACTTTCTGCATGGCAGCTTCCAGGTACGGGCCGCGGATACCGCCGTCGCTGGCGACAAAGCTGCCGGCGTCGTCCTGAGCGGCGACTACGAGCTTGTGGTCCTTGAAGGTCAGGTATGTCGAGCCAGTAGTGGCGCCCGACGAGATGACATTGCGCCAGAAGCTGTCGGCCATGGCTGAACCGACAGGTAGGGAAAGCACAGCGAGGGTTGCGACAGCATATTTGAGACGCATGATGGGTGACTCCGGGTGGGTTATCTGTACTTTATGATTGTAGTTACCCTGATCGAGTTCAATCCTGACTAAACAGTTTCAACCTGCAATATCACTCCGTTCTGGCCAATGACCCGTACTTGAGCGCCTACGGGGCTGTCCGGCCCGGTCACCATCCATACGCCATCACCGACCTTTATTTTCCCGCGGCCCTCAACAATTGCCTGATGCACCATAAAGGTGCGACCGATCAATTCCGAGCCGCGCATGTTCAATCCCGGCTGATCACTGACCTTGGCACTGCTGCGTTGACGCTTCCACCAGTACACTGCTGTCAGGATCGAAAGCACTGCAAACAGCAGCAGTTGCCATTCCAGCCCAAGCGGAGGTACCAGAAACTTGATTACACCCACGGCCGCTGCGGCGATGCCCATCCATAACAGGTAACCACCGGCGCCGAATACCTCCAAAATCAGCAGTACCGTGCCCAACGCCAGCCAATCCCAGAACGACAGATGCTGCAGGAATTCCCACATGGCGACTGCCTCAGGCTTTCTTGTTGTCGAAGGTTGCTTTGACTATCTCGCCGATACCCCCAATGGAGCCAATCATCTGGCTGGCTTCCAGCGGCATCAGGATGACCTTGCTGTTATTGGCCGAAGCCAGCTTGCCCAGAGCGTCGATGTATTTTTGTGCGACGAAATAATTGACTGCCTGCACGTTGCCTGCCGCGATGGCATCCGACACCACCTGTGTGGCGCGAGCTTCGGCCTCAGCCTGACGCTCCCGGGCTTCGGATTCGAGAATGGCTGCCTGGCGACTGCCTTCGGCTTCCAGAATCTGCGCCTGCTTCTTGCCTTCGGCCGTCAGGATCGCTGACGCTCGCAGGCCTTCAGCCTCCAGGATCTGCGCACGTTTAATCCGCTCGGCCTTCATTTGGCCGGACATGGCGGCCATGAGGTCTGCGGGTGGGCTGATGTCCTTGATTTCAATCCGGGTGATCTTGATTCCCCACGGCGCCGTGGCTTCATCCACGGTTTTCAGCAGTTTTTCGTTGATGCCGTCGCGCTGGCTCAGCATGGCGTCCAGCTCCATTGAGCCCAGCACGGTCCGGATATTGGTTTGCAGCAGGTTGCGGATGGCGTGTTCGAGGTTATTGACCTCGTAGGCCGCCTGAGCGGTATTGACCACCTGGAAGAAGCACACGGCATCGATCTGCACGGTGGCGTTGTCGGCGGTGATGACTTCCTGGGGCGGAATATCCAGCACGCTTTCCATCACGTTGATCTTGCGACCGATGCGGTCCATGACCGGAATGATGATGTTGAGGCCGGGTTTGAGGGTGTTGGTATAGCGGCCGAACCGCTCAACGGTCCACTGGTAACCCTGGGGCACCACCTTGAAGCCCATGAACAGGATGGCGATGGCCAAACCCACGAAAAGAAGCAGTACGGTTCCGATCTGCATAACGATTCCCTATCTGATGGTGTCGTTGAAACAACGTTGGTCGATTGTAACGGCCTGGTTCCCGATAAGAACGGTTTCATGGCCCAACAATCAACGGATTTGTTTCTGAATCCCCGGGAGTCATCCGAAACACTTCTGCCAGGGTTGTCAGCCCGGCATTTACTTTTTGCAGGCCCGCCATTCTCAAGCTGCACATGCCTTGCGCCATCGCTGCCTGGCGTAACGGCTGGAGATCGGCGCCGGGCGTAATCAGCGTCTTGAGTGCCTCGTCCATCACCATGATTTCGTAAAGCCCGGCACGGCCCCGGTAGCCGCTGTCGCGGCACTCAATGCAACCGACGGCCTCATGCACGGCACCTTGTTCATCCACTACGCGTTTGCAGTGAGGGCATAGCAGGCGCACCAAACGCTGGGCCATCACGCCGACCAGGGTGGCTTTGATCAAATAATGAGCAATACCAAGTTCCTGCAGGCGGCTGATGGCGCCTGGCGCATCATTGGTGTGCAGCGTCGACAGCACCAAGTGCCCGGTCAGCGCGGCCTGGATCGCCATTTCAGCGGTTTCCTGATCGCGTATTTCGCCGATCATGATGATGTCCGGGTCCTGCCGCAGCAGGGCGCGAATACCGCTGGCGAAGGTCAGGTCAATGTTGTGCTGGACCTGCATCTGGTTGAACGCCGGTTCCACCATCTCGATGGGATCTTCGACGGTGCACAGGTTGACCTCGCGGGTCGCCAGTTGCTTGAGGGTGGTGTAGAGCGTGCTGGTTTTGCCGGAGCCGGTGGGGCCGGTGACAAGGATGATGCCGTTGGCCCGGGAGGTCATGGCGTGCCAGCGCTGCTGGTCTTCGGGCGATAACCCAAGCTGGTCAAAATCCTTGAGCAGCACCTGCGGGTCGAAAATCCGCATGACCAGTTTCTCGCCGAATGCGGTGGGCAAGGTTGAAAGGCGCAACTCCACTTCAACGCCAGTGGGGCTTTTGGTTTTGACCCGGCCGTCCTGAGGTTTGCGTTTTTCCGCCACGTTCATGCGGCCCAGGCTTTTCAGGCGGCTGACCACCGCCAAGGTCACTTGCGGCGGAAACTGATACACATCGTGCAACAACCCATCAATGCGAAACCGCACGCGGCCCTGGTCGCGACACGGTTCGATATGGATATCGCTGGCCCGTTGTTCGAAGGCGTACTGCAGCAGCCAATCGACAATAGTGATGATGTGAGCGTCATCGGCATCCGGCGCGTGGTCGGCGGTTCCGAGGTTGAGCAGGTCGGGATTGAGGGGCGTGGCGCCCATCTGCTCGGCGCCGCTGACCGACTTGGCCAAGCGGTAGAACTCATCGATACAGCGCCGGATGTCCTGCGGGTTGGCAACCACCCGCCTGATCGAGCGCTTGAGCACCTGCGCCAGGCCTGCTTCCCAGGCGGTGACATAGGGCTGCGCACTGGCGACGGTGACGGTTTTTGTGTCCACTGCCACCGCCAGAATCGCGTGGCGTTGCGCGAATGCGTGGGACATCAGGGGCACCACCGTCGCCACGTCGATTTTCAACGGGTCGATCCGCAGATAAGGCTGCCCGGCGTGCCGGGCGAGCCATTGAGTCAGGGCTTCCAGGCAGTGGCCTTCCGCGGCGATGCATTCCAGGGGATGCCGGGTAGAGCAATCGCTTGATAACCGTTGCGCAGTATCCGCCGGGATCAGCCCCTGCCTGACCAGCACGGGCAGCAATTGCTGCAGATTCAACGGGTGGTCTTTCAAGGCAGCGGGCATGACGGGTTTCCGAAGCAGTTGGGCATTCCTCCAACCTAGCCAGCTTCCGACATTCCGCCTCCCGGTGTGTATTGCAGGCTTTTACCCGGCGACGGCCACTGCCGCCTCAGGCTGCGCAGCGTCAGCCGGCCAGACATCCAGCGAGCACACACTGATCAGGTTTCTAATCTTTTCACCGATCACCTGGGCACGGTGCCAGCTCAAGCCGTCCAGCACGATATCGATATTCAGCACGTCATCCTCGCGGTTCACCTTGACCTGCTGCGGCGTCAAAAACTGCAGCGCGAAATAGTTGAGCACCCGGCACAGCACGTCCGGTTCAGCTTCGGCGACGACGCGGTAATGCGCCTGGCAATGGGCGCTGGTCACGGCCCACACATCGGCGCGGGTGAAGGGCAGGGTGGTTTCGACGGCGTGCATGCTGACTCTCCAGATTCGACTGGAGAAATTTTTACATTCGGCACGGGAGATTTCTTATCTAAAATCGGCTGTATTGATCAATAATCGAATCAATCAATTCAAGGTCAGTATTTTTCAGGGTAAATATATGCACAGCGAGTTGGACGCCTATGACCGCCGTATTCTTGCCTTGTTGCAGGAAGACGCGTCGCTCTCCAGTGCACAGATCGCCGAGCAGGTCGGCCTGTCGCAATCGCCTTGCTGGCGCCGCATTCAGCGGCTCAAGGAGGAGGGCGTCATCCGTGGGCAGGTCACCCTGCTGGACCGCAAGAAGATTGGCCTCAACACGCAGATTTTCGCCGAGGTCAAACTCAACGCCCACGGGCGATCCAACTTCACCGAATTCACCGACGCGATTCGCGGGTTTCCGGAAGTGCTGGAGTGTTATGTGCTGATGGGGGCGGTGGATTTTCTGCTGCGGATTGTTACCTCGGATATCGAGGCGTATGAGCGGTTCTTTTTCGAGAAGCTGTCGATGGTGCCGGGGATTCAGGAAGTGAACTCGATTGTGGCCTTGTCGGAGATCAAATCCACCACCAGCCTGCCGGTGTTGCGCTGACTGAGCTGGCCTCATCGCGGGCAAGCCCGCTCCCACACTGGAACGCATTCCACTGTGGGAGCGGGCTTGCCCGCGAAGGCGATCTTACAGTCGCAGCAAGGTTTTCCAGGCACGGTTCTGGTAAACCGCAATTGCCTGATGCATCCGCGCATCCAGCGACTCATCGGTAATCAACTGGTTGGCCAGTTGCGCCAATTTGTTCAGCTCACCGTACAAGCGGTCCAGCTCCGGAATATCGACCACGTGGCGTGCATGGTGCAGCCAGGCCTGGATGCGTTCGATGCGCGGCAGTTGCTCGGCCAGGTCTTCGGGTTGCTGCTGGTAGCGTGGCAGTTGCAGGGCGACGGCGTCGTCGGCCAGCAGGCGTGGCAACCAGTTGGTGATCTGCGCGGCGCCCTGGCGATTGCCACGCACGTTGCGGTCGGCGGTCCAGGTACGGGCCAGCAGCCAACGTGACAAGTTCAGTGAGAACAGGCCCCAGCGCACGTCGTCCAATTCTTCGGCGAACTGTTCCGGCGCGGCTTTGCGGATGTCTTCATCGTCATCACCGGCTTGTACCAGCGGGCGCCAGTCTTCCAGCAGGGCATCGAGTGCGCTGCGCAGTTCACTGGTGGACTGGCGCGGTGCGGCCTGGCCGAGGCTGCCGATCAGGGCGCGCAGTTCGCCGAGGTGGTCGACCCAGTCTTTCAGCAGGCGCCAGTGGCCGTTGAAGCGGTATTGCTCGGCCAGGCGCTGACTGCTGCCCAGCAGGTGCCACATGATGGCGACGAAGGCGTCGTCCAGGGGCATTTCGGCGTGCAGTACCGGGGCCGGCAGGCTCAGGGAGTAGCTGCTGGCGTCGTACAGGCGGTAGCCGCGCTCGGCCTTGCTGATATCGCACGGCATCAGGGCCAGGGTTTCGGCCAGTTCGGCGGCCAGTTCCAGCAGCGCAGCCGGTTCGCCTTCGCGCAGCTCCAACTCCAGCTCGCAGATTTCTTCTTTCTGCTTGCCGACCACGACGTGGCCCAGGTCCAGCGCGGCTTCGATGACCACTTTGGCCTTGCCGCGGCCCCAGGCGATTTCGGCGCGTTCACGCACGAAGTCGGTGGTGAAGATCGGCTTGAGGGTCTTTTTGTCCAGATCGGCCAGTTGCTCGGGCCAGCATTCGCCGTCGAGTTTCTTCACATCGAGCTTGGCTTTGGGCAGGTCCCAGTTGTACTCGTTGCGTTCCGACAAGCCGGCGACGCTCTGGCCACGGGTCTTGAGGGTCTGGATGATTTCATCACCGTCCTTGCGCAGGCGCAGGGCGACTTTGGCCTGGGCCAGGTCGCGCTCGGGGGTGTCGAAATACTGGTTCATCAACTCACGGCGTTCCCAGCCACTTTTGTTGCGTTTTTTCAGGAGCGGGTGCTCACGCAGCGCGGCGAGGGTCTCGCGGCTGACGCGGAGCTTGATTTCGGTTTCTTTTTGCATGGCCGGAACATCCAGGATCGGGAGCGCAGCCGGGGAAAAGAGTGGCTGCCAAGGTCGTGCAGTGTACAGGACTGAGCCCGGCAACGTGCCGCAACGGTTTATTGTGTCGTGCAGATGGCTCTATAGTGGGGCTCATCCGGGAAGTTGAGAGACCGCGCATGCCGTTACCGTCCATGAAAGAGCAGTTTGCCGCCTTGATTGCTGCGCCGTCGGTCAGTTGCACCCAGGCGTCTCTCGACCAGACCAACCGCCCGGTAATCGATTTGCTTGCCGGCTGGCTGGGCGATTTGGGTTTTGCCATCGACATCCAGCAAGTCAGCCCCGGCAAGTTCAACCTGCTCGCCAGTTTTGGCAGCGGCCCCGGCGGCCTGGTGTTGGCTGGTCATAGCGATACCGTTCCGTATGACGCGGCGCTGTGGAAGACCGACCCGCTGAAGCTGACGGAAGTTGATGGCCGTTGGGTAGGACTGGGCAGTTGTGACATGAAGGGCTTTTTCGCGTTGGCGATTGAAGCGGTGTTGCCGCTGCTGGATCAACCCTTCAAGCAACCCTTGTTGATTCTTGCCACCTGCGATGAAGAAAGCTCAATGTCCGGCGCCCGTGCACTCGCCGAGGCAGGTCGCCCACTGGGGCGCGCCGCAGTGATTGGCGAGCCGACCGGCCTCAAGCCGATCCGCCTGCACAAAGGCGTAATGATGGAGCGCATCGACATTCTCGGTAGAAGCGGTCATTCGTCGGATCCGAGCCTGGGCCACAGCGCGCTTGAGGCCATGCACGACGCCATCGGCGAGCTGCGAGGCCTGCGCCTGGCCTGGCAGCGCGAGTACCGCAACCCGCAATTCAGTGTGCCGCAACCGACCATGAACTTCGGCTGCATCCACGGCGGCGACAACCCCAACCGTATTTGCGGGCAATGTTCCCTGGAATTCGACCTGCGGCCGCTGCCGGGCATGGACCCTCAGGTGCTGCGCGATGCCATCCGGCAGAAGCTTGAGCCGTTGGCCGAACGCCACAAGGTGAAGATCGACTACGCGCCGCTGTTCCCTGAAGTGCCGCCATTCGAACAGCCTGAAGACGCAGAGCTGGTACGTGTGGCGGAACGTTTGACCGGTCATCGTGCCGAAGCAGTAGCGTTCGGCACCGAAGCGCCTTATCTTCAGCGCCTTGGCTGCGAAACCCTGGTATTGGGCCCTGGCGACATCGCCTGCGCCCATCAGCCGGGCGAGTACCTTGAAATGTCACGCTTGACGCCTACAGTGCGTCTATTGCGTGAACTGATCGGGCACTACTGTCTCAAGCCCGCATAAATTAACCCCTGCCCATTCGTACATAGAAGGAGAGCGAGCGTGTCGCCAAGCCTGTTCCGACGATAACCATCAGCCCGTTGTGCGCTTTCACGATTGATCTTTTTTTGGCTGCTTTTTATTACAGGCCCAGGTTTTATGCCCGAATACGTAAATTGGCTTCGTCACGCTTCGCCCTACATCAATGCTCACCGGGACTGCACCTTTGTGGTCATGCTGCCCGGCGACGGTGTGGAACATCCGAACTTCGGCAATATCGTTCACGACCTGGTGCTGCTGCACAGCCTCGGCGTGCGGCTGGTGCTGGTCCACGGTTCGCGTCCTCAGATCGAAACCCGCCTTCAAGCGCGCGGCCTTACCCCGGCTTACCACGAAGGCTTGCGCATCACCGATGCCGCGACGCTGGAATGTGTGATCGACGCGGTGGGCCACCTGCGTATCGCCATTGAGGCGCGCCTGTCGATGGACATGGCCTCTTCGCCGATGCAGGGCTCGCGTCTGCGCGTGGCCAGCGGCAACCTGGTGACCGCGCGGCCGATCGGCGTGCTCGAAGGCGTCGACTATCACCACACCGGCGAAGTGCGCCGCGTTGACCGCAAGGGCATCAACCGCTTGCTCGACGAGCGCTCGATCGTGTTGCTGTCGCCGCTGGGTTATTCACCGACCGGTGAAATTTTCAACCTGGCGTGCGAAGACGTGGCCACCCGCGCGGCCATCGACCTGGGCGCCGACAAGTTGCTGCTGTTTGGCGCTGACCTCGGCCTGATCGATGAACACGGCCGCCTGGTGCGCGAATTGCGCCCGCAACAAGTGCCGGCGCACTTGCAGCGCCTGGGCAGCAACTATCAGGCGGAATTGCTCGATGCCGCCGCCGAGGCTTGCCGTGGCGGAGTAGGGCGCAGCCATATCGTGAGTTACGCCGAAGACGGCGCCTTGCTCACCGAGCTGTTCACCCGGGACGGCGGCGGTACGCTGGTGGCCCAGGAGCAATTCGAGCTGGTGCGCGAAGCGGCAATTGAAGACGTCGGCGGTTTGCTTGACCTGATCAGCCCGCTGGAAGAGCAGGGCATTCTGGTGCGCCGTTCGCGGGAAGTGCTGGAGCGTGAAATCGAGCAGTTCAGCGTGGTCGAGCGCGAAGGCATGATCATCGCGTGTGCAGCGCTGTATCAGATTGCGGATTCGGATGCGGGTGAGCTGGCCTGCCTGGCCGTGAACCCGGAGTACCGCCACGGCGGGCGCGGTGATGAATTGCTGGAGCGCATCGAAACCCGCGCTCGCGCGCAGGGGTTGAAGACGTTGTTTGTGCTGACGACCCGCACGGCTCACTGGTTCCGCGAGCGCGGTTTTGAACCGAGCAGCGTGGACCGCCTGCCGTCGGCGCGGGCGTCGCTGTACAACTACCAGCGTAATTCGAAGATTTTCGAGAAGGCGCTATAAGCCTTCCAAATGTGGGAGCGGGCTTGCTCGCGAAAGCGGTGGTTCAGTTAAAGATGCATTGACTGGCACTCCGCTTTCGCGAGCAAGCCCGCTCCCACATTAGACGGTGTTCAATCTTTAATGAATCTGTCGGTCACGAATGCCGAATAATCCGGCAGCACGGTTTCAACCTTTCCCTGTTCCTTCAAGAACCTCGCCGTTTCCCCAATCGCCTTCGCCGTGCCGCCTTTGAGCAGTGCGTCGGTTTGCTGTGCCTTGGCGTCTGGAAAGGTCGTGCCGGCCAACAGCTCAGGAATGTCGGCCGCATTGGAGCCTGTCAATTTGGCGATTTTCTGCACCGGCTCAGAGTCCACCGTCCAGCTGTCTTTATGGGCTGCGTAGTCGGCGAACGCGTCGAGGGTGACCTTGGCAAACCTGGCCACTACGTCAGGATGTTTTTCCGCGAAATCCTTGCGGGCCACCCAGACTTCAAATGTCGGCGCGCCCCACAGGCCCACCTGGGCCGCGTCTGTCAGGGTTTTTCCGGTTTTACGGATCTCGCCCAGGGCGGGCGACCACACAAATGCGCCGTCAATGTCGCCCCGTTTCCACGCGGCGGCGATTTCAGCCGGTTGCAGGTTCACGACTTTGACTTGCCGGGTGTCCAGCCCCCAATGTTTCAGCGCGCCGAGCAGGCTGTAATGAGAGGTTGAGACGAAAGGCGTGGCAATGGTTTTGCCCACCAGGTCCTGGGGTTTGTCGATACCGCTGCCGTTGCGCACTACCAGGGCTTCAGAAGCATTGATCTGCGCCGATACGATAAACGCCACGATGGGAAGGTTGCGTGAAGCCGCCGCTGCGAGGGGGCTGGAGCCCAGATTGCCGATTTGCACGTCACCGGACGCGATGGCCGTGACTACCTCCGGCCCACTGTTGAAGCGGCGCCAGGCAATCTTCTCGCCAATGGTTTTCTCGTAGAGGCCGTCGGCCTGGGGGACTTTGCTGGGGTCGATACCGGTTTGGTAGCCGACCGTCAGGTCGGCCGCTTTGACACCAAACGAAAGTATTAGTGACACAAAAACTGTAACAAATTGACGGGAGGATGTGCGTTTGGCCATGATGGCGTCGCCTTTTTGATCGTGGGTGACGTATGCAACAGTACGGCCACACTAATCGATCTAAAAAAGCGCTGGTAAATACCATTTTGGCATTAGCTTATGGAGCGGCTGGTCTACGCTGACGGGCTCGTTTTATAACAACCCTTATGCCGGAATCGTATGAAAAAGAATGAAAACATTCTTTTTGGGTGTATGAAAAACTCATTACCCTGCAGGGACCAAATCAACTGCGGTTAGACGAAGGTAGTAGACACACAAAGTTACGATTGACTTGGTAGTCACTATCCGGCGCTAATCGCGCATCTGTGGATCGAGGGCGTCAGACCCGAGACCTTAGAAATACAAAAATTAGAAATGAGAGGAGCGGTACATGAAGAAGTCAACATTGGCGTTGGCCGTGGCTTTGGCTGCGGTTGCCCAACAGGCGAACTCCGCCGGTTTCATCGAAGACAGCAAGGCTACACTGGGGCTGCGTAACTTCTACATCAACACTGACAATCGTGATGGCGCTGCAGGCCCTACCACTCGCAGCAAGAACGCCGAATGGGGTCAAGGCTTCGATCTGCGTTTCATCTCCGGCTTCACCCAAGGTACTGTTCAGTTCGGTGTTGACGCTATTGGCCTGTACGGCGTGCGTCTGGACTCCAGCCGTGCGAACCACGGTAACTACAGCGGCACCGCAGCGGGCGGCACTGTGTTCCCAAGCGATGGCAACACGGCTGTCAATGACTTTTCCAGCCTGGGGCTGACCGGTAAGGTCAAGGTTTCCCAGACTGTGCTGAAAGTTGGCACCCTGCTGCCAAACAACCCGGTGATCAAGTCCAACGACGGTCGTCTGCTGCCTCAAACCTTCCAGGGTGGCGAGATCGTTTCGAACGAAATCAAGGATCTGACCCTGACTGCCGGTCAAATCGAGCACGCCAAAGGCCGTAACTCCAGCAACAACGAAGGTCTGTCGTTGGCGGGTGCAAACGGTTCTTACGCAACCGGTTTCGTGAACAAGTTCTACTACGCCGGTGCTGACTACAAAATCACCAAAGACCTGACCGCTTCGTACTACTACGGCGAGTTGAAGGATTTCTACTCTCAGAACTTCCTGGGTCTCGTCCATAACTGGGCCATCGGTCCTGGCGTCCTGAAAAGCGACCTGCGTTACTACCGTAGCCGTGACAATGGTGCCAACAGCGACACCAGCACTTACTACACCACTGGTTACTACGGTAACAACATCACCAAGGGCAAAGTCGACAACGACCTGTACAGCTACCTGGCTTTGTACTCGGTTAACGGTCACACCTTCGGTGGCGGTTATCAGTACACCAAGGGCGACAGTGACTTCCCTTGGCTGAACCAGGGTGACGGTTCGTCGAACAGCACCACTACCGACATGCAGATCCAGAAGTTCGCCCGTGCCGGCGAGCGTACCTGGCAAGCGCGTTACGCTTACGACTTCGCTAAAGTCGGCGTGCCTGGCCTGACCGCCGGTATCGTTTACCTGCGTGGCAGCAACATCGACACCGTGACAACCAAACCTACCGTTTCCCACACCGGCCAAACCGAGTGGGAACGTGACATCACTCTGGCTTACGTCGTGCCGGAAGGTCCGCTGAAAAACCTGGGTGTTGCCTGGAAAAACGCAATGTGGCGTACCGATATGGCCGCTACTCGCTCGCAAGACGAAAACCGCTTGATCGTCAGCTACTCGATCCCGCTGTTGTAAGTCTTTAAAGCCTTGCCCGGCGCAATGCCGGGCAAGGTTTTTTGCTTTCAAGTCGGGCTCAACCCCCGCAAGCCCTTCCTGAATCCCCTCTTTGTACAGCGTCTCAAGGCCTTCTCGAACCTTGGAATCAATGGTGCGCCTCGCCCGTTGCCGCGTCCAATGAACACATTTTTAATATTCGTTTATCTTCTAAATAAATCGATATTTATTCTTTTTAAATAATCTGCAACCCATGCACAGTGGGCTCCATAAGCACCCATCAGGAGCCACACCCATGAGCCTAAGACTGGGCGACATCGCCCCCGACTTCGAACAGGATTCCAGCGCCGGCAAGATTCGTTTCCACGAATGGCTGGGCGATAGCTGGGGCGTGCTGTTTTCCCACCCGGCGGACTTCACCCCGGTGTGCACCACCGAGTTGGGCTTTACCGCCAAGCTCAAGGATGAATTTGCCAAGCGCGGCGTCAAGGCCATCGCGCTGTCGGTGGACCCGGTGGACTCGCACCACAAGTGGATTGAAGACATCAACGAAACCCAGAACACCGTCGTCAACTTTCCGATCCTGGCCGATGCCGATCGCAAAGTATCGGACCTGTACGACCTCATCCATCCGAACGCCAGTGACACGCTCACCGTGCGCTCCTTGTTCGTGATCGACCCGAACAAGAAGATCCGCCTGACCATCACTTACCCGGCCAGCACCGGTCGCAACTTCCACGAAATCCTGCGGGTTATCGACTCGCTGCAGCTGACCGACAACCACAAGGTCGCCACCCCCGCGAACTGGCAAGACGGTGATGAAGTGGTGATCGTGCCGTCGCTCAAAGACGAGGAAGAAATCAAGAAGCGCTTTCCGAAGGGCTATCGCGCGGTGAAGCCGTACCTGCGACTCACCCCACAACCTAACCGCTGATGCTGAAATCTCTATCGCGGGCACAGGCAACACAAGTTCTGTATTGAAACCGAATCACATAGCAGGGGTTTTCAGGCCGTTTCGACGGCCTTTTTTTTCGGCTGGAGATTCTTGAAATTCATATGCGTTTTAAGAATAAACAAATGAAAAAATAAGATTTATAGATATATAAATGTGCTGATAAGGTCTGTTCCATCTTGGCGACATCGCCACACAGCGAACCGCCGACACTTGCTCAAGGAATACCTGCATGCTGGTCGTAACACTTGGAGGCAGCCCCAGCCAGCGTTCCCGCTCCGGGGTCTTGCTGGATAAATCCCGTCAGTGGCTGCAGCAAAAAGGCGTGGAAGTGGTGAGTTATCAGATACGGGACTTCCCGGCCGAAGACTTGCTGCACGCGCGCTTCGACAGCCCCAAGGTCATCGACCTGCTGCAACAAGTGGCCAACGCCGACGGCCTGGTGATCGCCACGCCGGTGTACAAGGCCTCGTTCTCCGGCGCGCTGAAAACCGTGCTCGACCTGCTGCCCGAACGCGCCCTGGCCCACAAGATCGTCTTGCCGATGGCCACCGGCGGCAGCATCGCCCATATGCTGGCCGTGGACTACGCCCTGAAGCCCGTGCTGTCGGCCTTGAAAGCCCAGGAATTGCTCCACGGCATTTTTGCCGAAGACAGCCAGATCGCATACGGCGAAGGCAGTGCCCAGGCGCAACTGGTGCCGGTGCTTGAACAGCGCTTGCACGAAGCCCTGGAAACCTTCTACAGCGCCATGGCCCGTCGCCCGAAACCGCTGGACCCCCATGTGTTGAATGAGCGTTTGTTGAGTGCTCGCTGGAGCATTTAAGCCTTACCGGTTTTTGTAGTACTCACCTTACTCAGCCGCCAACGGCCAAGCAGGTGCAGCCAACCCCCTCATCGCATTATTTGGAGAGAGCGCCATGCGCACTGTCATCTTGCGTCGTGGTCTGGTCGCACTGTTTGCTGCGGCTGTGTCCTTCGGCGCCATTGTTCAAGCCCAGGCTGCCGAGACCCTGCGGATCGGCTATCAGAAATACGGCACGCTGGTGCTGCTCAAAGCCAAGGGCTCGCTGGAAAAGCGCCTGGCCGCCCAAGGCGTGAACGTGCAGTGGACTGAATTCCCTGGCGGCCCGCAGTTGCTCGAAGGCCTGAACGTCGGCTCCATCGACTTCGGCGTCACCGGCGAAACCCCGCCGGTCTTCGCCCAGGCGGCGGGTGCCGACCTGCTTTACGTGGCCTACGAGCCGCCGGCGCCGACCAGCGAAGCGATCCTGGTGCCGAAAGATTCCGCGATCAAATCCGTGGCCGAGCTCAAGGGCAAGAAAATCGTCCTGAACAAAGGCTCCAACGTGCATTACCTGCTGGTGCGCGCTTTGGAAGACGCCGGCCTCAAATACACCGACGTGCAGACCGTGTTCCTGCCGCCCGCCGACGCCCGTGCCGCCTTCGAGCGCGGCAGCGTGGACGCCTGGGTGATCTGGGACCCGTACCAGGCCGCCGCCGAGAAACAGCTGCAAGCCCGCACCCTGCGTGACGGTACCGGCATCGCCGACAACCACCAGTTCTACCTGGCCACCAAACCCTACGCCACGCAGCACCCCGAAGTGATCAAGGCGCTGGTGGAAGAAGTGCGCGCGGTGGGCGAATGGTCCAAGGCCAACCCTACGGACGTCACCGAACAAGTTGCGCCGCTGCTCGGCCTGCCGGCTGACATCACCCTGACCTCGGTGAAACGCCAGGGCTACGGCGCGCTGTTCCTGACCCCGGAAGTGGTTGCCGCCCAGCAAAAAATCGCCGACAGCTTCTACCAACTCAAACTGATCCCCAAACCCTTGAGCATCAAGGACGTGATCTGGACGCCACCCGCCGCCGTTGCCACAGCGCCGTAATCCGACTTCTTCAGGAGACAACTCCATGAGCCTCAATATTTTCTGGTTTCTGCCTACCCACGGCGACGGCCATTACCTTGGCACTGCCGAAGGCGCTCGCGCCGTCGACCACGGTTATTTGCAGCAAGTGGCCCAGGCCGCTGACCGTCTGGGTTTCGGTGGCGTGCTGATTCCGACCGGCCGCTCCTGCGAAGACTCGTGGCTGGTGGCCGCCTCGCTGATCCCGGTGACCCAGCGTCTGAAATTTCTCGTTGCCCTGCGCCCGGGGATCATTTCCCCGACGGTGGCGGCGCGCCAGGCTGCGACGCTGGATCGTCTGTCCGGTGGCCGTGCGTTGTTCAACCTCGTCACCGGCGGTGACCCTGAGGAATTGGCCGGCGACGGTTTGTTCCTCAGCCATGAAGAGCGTTATCAGGCCTCGGTGGAATTCACCCGCATCTGGCGCCGTGTGCTGGAAGGCGAAACCGTGGATTACGACGGCCAGCACATCAGCGTCAAGGGCGCCAAATTGCTCTACCCACCGATCCAGCAACCGCGTCCGTCGCTGTATTTCGGCGGCTCCTCCGAAGCCGCCCAGGACCTGGCAGCCGAACAGGTGGAAATGGTGCTGACCTGGGGCGAGCCACCGGCCGCCGTCGCGGAAAAAATCGAACAGGTGCGTGCCAAGGCCGCCAAGCTGGGGCGTACCGTGCGCTTCGGCATTCGCCTGCATGTGATCGTGCGTGAAACCAACGAAGAGGCGTGGAAAGCCGCCGACAAACTGATTTCCCATCTGGATGACGACACCATCGCCCGTGCCCAGGCTTCCCTGGCGCGTTTCGATTCCGTCGGCCAGCAACGCATGGCCGCTCTGCATGGCGGCAACCGCGACAACCTCGAAGTCAGCCCCAACCTGTGGGCGGGCGTGGGCCTGGTGCGCGGTGGTGCCGGCACCGCATTGGTGGGCGATGGCCCGACCGTGGCCGAGCGCGTGAAAGAATACGCAGCGCTGGGCATCGACACGTTTATTTTCTCCGGTTACCCACACCTGGAGGAGTCGTATCGCGTCGCGGAACTGCTGTTCCCGCACCTGGATATCGAACGTCCCGAGCTGCCGAAAAGCGCCGGTTACGTGAGCCCGTTCGGCGAAATGGTCGCCAACGATATTCTTCCCAAAGCTGCGTCACAGAGCTGAGGCGCCGCCATGAACCTTGAAAAGTTAAGCCACCGCGTGGCGCCCTGGGTG
Source organism: Pseudomonas tolaasii NCPPB 2192 (assembly GCF_002813445.1). Lineage (NCBI taxonomy): Bacteria > Pseudomonadati > Pseudomonadota > Gammaproteobacteria > Pseudomonadales > Pseudomonadaceae > Pseudomonas > Pseudomonas tolaasii. The sequence continues at coordinate 1,152,479 of NZ_PHHD01000001.1, read as the reverse complement.
CTGCCGATTTTATTGCTGGCGATATGGCAGCTATCAGTGTCGGCGGGCTGGTTGTCGACGCGCATTCTGCCGGCGCCGAGCGCGGTGATCGAAGCCGGGATCAACCTGGTACGCAGCGGTGAAATCTGGACGCACCTGGCCATCAGTGGCTGGCGTGCGGGCCTGGGCTTTGTGATCGGTGGCAGCATCGGCCTGGCCCTGGGCTTTATCACCGGTTTGTCGAAGTGGGGCGAGCGCCTGCTGGACAGCTCGGTGCAGATGATCCGCAACGTGCCGCACCTGGCGCTGATTCCGCTGGTGATCCTGTGGTTCGGCATTGACGAGACCGCGAAGATTTTCCTGGTCGCCCTCGGCACGCTGTTCCCGATCTACCTGAACACCTACCACGGCATCCGCAACGTCGACCCGGCGTTGGTGGAAATGTCGCGCAGCTACGGTTTGTCCGGTTTCAGCCTGTTTCGCCAGGTGATTTTGCCGGGCGCGTTGCCGTCGATTCTGGTGGGCGTGCGGTTCGCGCTGGGCTTCATGTGGCTGACGCTGATCGTGGCGGAAACCATCTCGGCCAGCTCCGGCATCGGCTACCTGGCGATGAACGCCCGTGAATTCCTGCAAACCGACGTGGTGGTGCTGGCCATCGTCATGTACGCGATCCTCGGCAAGCTCGCCGACCTCGCCGCCCGTGGCCTTGAGCGTGTATGGCTGCGCTGGCACCCGGCTTACCAAGTGAATAAAGGAGGTGCGGCATGACCGCTCAACAACCTCCGCGCCTGCTCAAAGGCATTCCGCTGGCGGTGCGCAAACTGCGCAAGGCCTTTGGTGCGCGGGAAGTGCTCAAAGAGATTGATCTGCATATTCCGGCGGGCCAGTTCGTGGCCGTGGTCGGCCGCAGTGGCTGCGGTAAAAGTACCTTGCTGCGCCTGCTCGCGGGCTTGGACAAAGCCAGCGGCGGCGAGCTGCTGGCTGGGTCTGCACCGTTGAGCGAGTCGATCGAAGACACGCGATTGATGTTCCAGGAAGCGCGCTTGCTGCCGTGGAAAAAGATCATCGACAACGTGGGCCTGGGCCTTAAAGGCGACTGGCGCCCCAAAGCCCTGGAAGCCCTGGAAGCGGTCGGCCTGGCCGAGCGCGCCAATGAGTGGCCGGCGGCTCTGTCCGGCGGGCAGAAGCAACGTGTGGCCCTGGCGCGCGCACTGATTCACCAGCCGCGCCTTTTGCTGCTCGACGAGCCGCTGGGCGCACTGGATGCCCTGACCCGCATCGAGATGCAGCAACTGATCGAGAACCTCTGGCAGAAGCACGGTTTCACCGTGTTGCTGGTGACCCACGACGTCAGCGAAGCCGTGGCCATTGCCGACCGGGTGATCCTGATCGAAGACGGCGAAATCGGCCTGGACCTGATCGTCGACCTGCCGCGCCCCCGCGCCCGTGGCTCACATCGCCTGGCTGCGCTGGAAGCCGAAGTGCTCAACCGTGTGCTGTCGCTGCCCGGCTCACCGCCGGAACCCGAACCTGTTTCACCGCTGCCTACGCAATTGCGTTGGGCTCAATAACTCACTTGTCCCCTGAAGGAAGAAGACCATGACTATTAAAGCCATCAACGTGCGTAACCAGTTCAAAGGCACCATCAAGGAAATCGTCGAAGGCGACGTGCTGTCGGAAATCGACGTGCAGACCGCGTCCGGCATCGTGACTTCGGTGATTACCACCCGCTCGGTCAAAGAGCTGGAACTGGTGATTGGCAGCGAAGTGATTGCATTCGTGAAGTCCACCGAGGTGTCGATCGCCAAGTTGTGACCTCAGGCCCGCCATCACGGGCAAGCCCGCTCCCACCTTTTGATATGTGAACACAGTCAATGTGGGAGCTGGCTTGCCTGCGATGAGGCCCGTTTGGGCAAATACGCTGGCAAATACAGCCCCACATACGCATCAAACACCCGCATGCCTTCCTCGGCCATGCGCGACGTGATCTGCCCGTGCTGGTGGATCGAACGTGCATACACGCGGTCACTCAGCTCCAGTGCCAGGGCGAATACGTCCACGTCATTTGGCAGCGTCGGCACTTCGAAGTGGCGGCTGAACACGGCCAGCATCAAATCCCCCAACTCCAGATCATGCTGACGATCCGCCTGGGTCACTTCGGTCAGGCCGTGCTGCGCCAAAATCAGCTGGCGCGCGGCGGCGTCGTGCTCGTAGATGGTGAGCATGCGCTGTTCCACGATGTACGACAGGTCACGCCAGTGCTTGAGCGAGGCATGATCGATGGGCGCCTGGATCGCCGCGCGAAAGGCCGCGTGCACATCTGCCGTCAGCGCCTCCAGCAACGCCGGTACGCTGGCAAAAAAGTGATACACCGACGACGGCGGAATGTGCGCACGCTCGGCCACGCTGTAGATCGACAAACTCGCCACGCCTTCGGCGGCCAGCAAGGTGCGGGCGGCGTCGAGAATCGCGTCGATCCGGCCCTGGCTGCGGGCGCGGGGTTTGCGAGGGGCGGCGGGGCGGGTGGTCATGGAAGTCTCCTACAAGGCTGCGGGCATTGTACGCGACCTGATGATCGTTCCCACGCTCAGCGTGGGAATGCCTTACTGGACGCTCCGCGTCCGCTCTTGGGACGCAGAGCGTCCCTGGCTGCATTCCCACGCGGAGCGTGGGAACGAGATTGCAGTGCAAAAAAATGCCGCAGGCCATAAGCCTGCGGCATTCTTTTAACGCAGCAACCGCTTACACGGTATGCAGGTACCAGTTGTACTCAAGGTCGGAGATGGAGTGTTCGAACTCTTCCAGCTCACTTTCCTTACAGGCGACGAAGATATCGATGTACTTCGGATCGATGTACTTGGCCATCACCTCGCTGTCGTCCAGCTCGCGCAGGGCATCGCGCAGGTTGTTCGGCAGGCTTTGTTCGTTCTGCTCGTAGCTGTTGCCTTCCACCGGTGCGTTCGGCTCGATTTTGTTGGTCAGGCCGTGGTGCACGCCTGCCAGCACCGAGGCCATCAGCAGGTAAGGGTTGGCGTCGGCACCGGCCACGCGGTGTTCGATACGTACCGCGTCGGACGAGCCGGTCGGTACGCGGATCGCCACGGTGCGGTTGTCCAGGCCCCAGCACGGCGAGTTCGGCACGTAGAACTGTGCGCCGAAACGACGGTAGGAGTTGACGTTGGGGCACAGGAACGCCATCTGGGCGGGCAGGGTCTCGAGCACACCGCCGATCGCGTGACGCAATGCGGCGTTCTGCTCGGGATCCTCGCTGGCAAAAATATTTTTGCCGTCCTTGTCCAGTACGGAAATGTGCACGTGCAAACCGTTGCCTGCCTGGCCCGGGTAAGGCTTGGCCATGAAGGTGGTGTCCATTTCATGGTCGTAGGCGATGTTCTTGATCAGGCGCTTGAGCAATACGGCGTAGTCGCAGGCCTTGATCGGGTCGGCGACGTGGTGCAGGTTCACTTCGAACTGCGCCGGGGCACTTTCCTTGACGATGGCGTCGGCCGGGATGCCTTGCTCTTTGGCACCTTCCAGAATGTCCTGGAGGCAGTCGACGTATTCGTCGAGGTCGTCGATCAGGTAGACCTGTGTCGAGTGCGGGCGTTTGCCGGAGATCGGCGAGCGGGGCGGTTGTGGGCGGCCGTTCACGTTCTCCTGGTCGATCAGGTAGAACTCGAGCTCGAAAGCGGCGCAGATGGTCAGACCGAGGTCGTCAAATTTGCTTACAACTTGGCGGAGCACTTCACGCGGATCGGCGAAGAAAGGTTCACCTTCAAGTTCGTGCATGGTCATCAGCAGTTGCGCGGTAGGGCGCTTTTGCCAGGGTTCATTGCACAGGGTGTCGGGGATTGGATAACAGATTCGGTCAGCATCACCGATATCCAGACCCAGGCCGGTGCTTTCCACCGTCGAGCCGTTGATATCCAGAGCAAATAGAGAGGCAGGCAGGTTAATGCCCTTCTCGTAAACCTTGTGGAGGCTGGTGCGTTCGATGCGCTTGCCGCGCACCACACCATTCATATCCGCAATTAGAAGGTCTACGTACAGAACCTCAGGATGATCCTTAAGGAACGCGTTCGCTTCGTTAAGCTGAACGGCACGCGGGGGTACCGACATGATGCAACACCTTTGTTGTTAAAAATATCAATCATTGATCTTTTCTGGTTTCAGTCAACCCGAACGGCATGCCGAAGTCAAGCGAGGCCTTTTTTGCCCTAAAAAAGCGCCTTGAAGCCTTTTTTGGGGCTTTTTGGGGCGGTTTTTTGGGTTTGAAGGGCTTGGGACTCGCAGGCTTGAGCGGGCCGTGTTGTATTTTTTACGGGGGTGTTGTGTAAAAAAATGAACAAGGCTAAGCTCGATTCAAACCCATAACAGCAATAATACCGGGGTGCTTCATGTCTCGCCTGCCGTTAATCGGCGTCACCGCCTGCTCCAAACAGGTCGGTCTGCATGCTTATCACATCAGTGGCGACAAATATGTCCGTGCAGTGGCCACCGCTGCCAAGGGCTTGCCATTGATCATTCCGTCCCTCGGTGATCTGCTCGACCCGGCCAATATTCTTGACGGTCTGGACGGCATCCTGTTTACCGGCTCTCCTTCCAATATCGAACCCTTTCACTACGACGGCCCGGCCAGCGCGCCCGGGACTGCTCATGATTCTGCACGGGACCAGACCACCCTGCCGTTGCTGCGTGCCGCGATTGCGGCAGGCGTCCCCGTGCTGGGCATCTGCCGGGGCTTCCAGGAAATGAACGTGGCGTTTGGCGGCAGCCTGCACCAGAAGGTTCATGAAGTGCCGGGCATGATGGATCACCGCGAAGACGACACCCAGCCGCTGGACGTCCAGTACGGCCCGGCGCACGCCGTGGCGATCTCCCCGAATGGGGTATTGGCAAGCCTGGGGTTGCCGCAGACGATTCAGGTCAACTCGATCCACGGGCAGGGCGTTGACCGCCTCGCGCCAGGTTTGCAGGTCGAGGCCACGGCGCCCGATGGCTTGATCGAAGCTTTTTCTTACACGTCGGGCAAGGCTTTTGCTTTAGGAGTGCAATGGCACCCCGAATGGCAGGTAAGCTCTAACCCGCACTACCTCGCGATCTTCCAGGCCTTTGGCACGGCTTGTCGAAAGCGGGCGATGCAACGCGACGCGGATGCTGCGTCAACTTACGCCTGACCTTTAATGGATGTCAGGAAACCCAGCCCAGAGGCATTTATGAGTAACAACCTCGACCAGCTCACCGATTGGTTGAAAGACCACAAGATCACAGAAGTCGAATGCATGATTGGCGACCTCACGGGCATCACCCGGGGCAAGATCTCGCCGACCAACAAGTTCATCGCCGAAAAAGGCATGCGCCTGCCCGAGAGCGTTCTGTTGCAGACCGTGACCGGCGACTATGTCGAAGACGACATCTATTACGAATTGCTCGACCCGGCCGACATCGACATGATCTGCCGCCCCGACCAGAACGCCGTGTTCCTGGTGCCGTGGGCCATCGAGCCGACCGCTCAGGTGATCCACGACACCTACGACAAGCAAGGTAACCCCATCGAGCTGTCGCCGCGCAACGTGCTCAAGAAAGTCCTCAAGCTCTATGCCGACAAAGGCTGGCAGCCCATCGTGGCGCCGGAGATGGAGTTCTACCTGACCAAACGCTGCGAAGACCCGGACTTCCCGCTGCAACCGCCGATCGGCCGCTCCGGTCGCCCGGAAACCGGTCGCCAGTCCTTCTCTATAGAAGCCGCCAACGAATTCGACCCGCTGTTCGAAGACGTCTACGACTGGTGCGAGCTGCAGGAGCTTGACCTCGACACGCTGATCCACGAAGACGGCACGGCGCAGATGGAAATCAACTTCCGTCACGGCGACGCGCTGTCCCTGGCCGACCAGATCCTGGTGTTCAAGCGCACCATGCGTGAAGCCGCGCTCAAGCACGACGTGGCCGCCACCTTCATGGCCAAGCCGATGACCGGTGAGCCCGGCAGCGCGATGCACCTGCACCAGAGCATCATCGACATCGCCACCGGCAAGAACGTCTTCTCCAATGAAGACGGGACCATGAGCCAGCTGTTCCTCAACCACATTGGCGGCCTGCAGAAATTCATCCCTGAATTGCTGCCGCTGTTCGCGCCCAACGTGAACTCGTTCCGCCGCTTCCTGCCGGACACCTCGGCGCCGGTGAACGTGGAGTGGGGCGAAGAAAACCGCACCGTGGGCCTGCGCGTACCGGATGCCGGCCCGCAGAACCGTCGTGTGGAAAACCGCCTGCCGGGCGCCGACGCCAACCCGTATCTGGCGATTGCCGCCAGCCTGCTGTGCGGCTACATCGGCATGGTTGAAGGCCACAACCCGAGTGCGCCTGTGGTGGGCCGTGGTTACGAGCGCCGCAACCTGCGCCTGCCGTTGACCATCGAAGACGCGCTGGAACGCATGGAAAACAGCAAGACCATCGAGAAATATCTGGGTCAGAAATTCATCACCGGCTATGTCGCGGTCAAGCGGGCCGAGCATGAAAACTTCAAGCGCGTGATCAGTTCGTGGGAGCGGGAATTCCTGCTCTTCGCCGTCTGATGCGCCGGGCGCGCTGTGGGAACAGCGCGCCCTCACCTGAAACATCTAGGAGATTGGTATGTCCAGCAACAACCCGCAAACCCGTGAATGGCAAGCCTTGAGCAGCGATCATCACCTGGCGCCGTTCAGCGATTTCAAGCAATTGAAAGAGAAGGGCCCACGGATCATCACCAAGGCCCACGGCGTTTACCTGTGGGACAGCGAAGGCAACAAGATCCTCGATGGCATGGCCGGCCTGTGGTGCGTAGCGATCGGATACGGTCGCGATGAACTGGCTGACGCCGCTGCCAGGCAGATGAAAGAACTGCCGTACTACAACCTGTTCTTCCAGACCGCTCACCCGCCGGTGCTGGAGTTGGCCAAAGTCATTGCCGACGTGGCGCCAGCGGGCATGAACCACGTGTTCTTCACCGGTTCGGGCTCCGAAGGCAACGACACCATGTTGCGCATGGTCCGCCACTACTGGGCGATCAAGGGCCAGCCCAACAAGAAAACCATCATCAGCCGCAAGAATGGCTACCACGGCTCCACCGTGGCCGGCGCCAGCCTGGGCGGCATGACCTATATGCATGAACAGGGCGACTTGCCGATTCCGGGCATCACCCACATCGCCCAGCCGTACTGGTATGGCGAAGGCGGCGACATGAGCCCGGAAGAGTTCGGGGTGTGGGCCGCCAACCAGCTGGAAGAGAAGATTCTGGAAGTCGGCGTGGACAATGTCGGTGCCTTCATTGCCGAGCCGATCCAGGGCGCCGGTGGCGTGATCGTGCCGCCAGACACCTACTGGCCGCGCATCAAGGAGATCCTCGCCAAGTACGACATTCTGTTTGTCGCCGACGAAGTGATCTGCGGCTTCGGCCGTACCGGCGAGTGGTTCGGCAGTGACTTCTACGGCCTCAAGCCGCACATGATGACCATCGCCAAGGGTCTGACCTCGGGCTACATCCCCATGGGCGGCCTGATCGTGCACGACGACGTGGTGGCCGTGCTCAATGAGGGCGGTGATTTCAACCACGGCTTTACCTATTCCGGTCACCCGGTGGCCGCCGCGGTGGCGCTGGAAAACATCCGCATCATGCGCGATGAAAAAATCGTCAGCCGGGTCCACGAAGAAACGGCACCGTATTTGCAGAAACGTCTGAGGGAACTGGCTGATCACCCGCTGGTGGGTGAAGTGCGCGGTGTGGGCATGCTCGGGGCGATTGAGCTGGTGCAGGACAAAGCCACGCGCAAACGCTATGAAGGCAAAGGTGTGGGCATGATTTGCCGCACGTTCTGCTTCGAAAATGGCCTGATCATGCGCGCCGTGGGCGACACCATGATCATTTCGCCGTCGCTGGTGATCAGCAAGGTGGAAATCGACGAGCTGGTGACCAAGGCTCGCCACTGCCTGGACCTGACTTTGGCGGCATTGCAGGGCTAAGTGCTAGGCTCAGCACGCAGGCTTTCGGGCGCTGCGTGCCGGGCAGTTATAAATGAGGCTTTGGTTGAAAGCCGGCCTCTTAACTTGCCAGACTGTCGCCCTGTTTTGTTGCCCTTGGACGGGCCGCTTAACGATGAAGAATGTGGCCCAAAAAGAAAAAATCGGAGCATCACCAAATGAAGGCATTAGGTTTGAAGAACGCTGGCAAGACCCTCCTCGCCTTGTCCCTGATGGGCGCAATGGCGGGCGCGGCCCAGGCAGACGATAAAGTGCTGCACGTCTACAACTGGTCCGACTACATTGCACCGGACACCATCGCCAACTTTGAAAAAGAGTCGGGCATCAAAGTGGTGTACGACGTTTTCGACAGCAACGAAACCCTGGAAGCCAAGTTGCTGGCAGGCAAGTCCGGTTACGACATCGTCGTACCGTCGAACAACTTCCTCGCCAAGCAGATCAAGGCCGGCGTTTACCAGGAGCTGGACAAGTCCAAGCTGTCCAACTACGACAACCTGAACAAATCCCTGCTCAAAGCCGTGTCGGTCAGCGACCCGGACAACAAGCACGCTTTCCCGTACATGTGGGGCTCGATCGGCATCGGTTACAACCCGGAGAAGGTCAAGGCTGCGCTGGGCGTGGACAAGATCGATTCGTGGGATGTGCTGCTCAAGCCGGAAAACATTGCCAAGCTGAAAAGCTGCGGCGTGAGCTTCCTGGACTCGCCGACCGAAATGCTGCCAGTGGCGTTGCATTACCTGGGCCTGCCCACCGACACCCAGAAAAAAGCCGACCTGAAACAGGCCGAAGACCTGTTCCTCAAACTGCGCCCTTCGATCGGTTACTTCCACTCGTCCAAGTACATCTCGGACCTGGCCAACGGCAACATCTGCGTAGCCGTGGGTTATTCGGGTGACATCCAGCAGGCCAAGTCCCGTGCGGCTGAGGCCGGCGGCAAGGTGAAAGTGGCCTACGACATTCCGAAAGAAGGCGCCGGCAGCTTCTTCGACATGGTCGCCATCCCTAAAGATGCCGAAAACGTCGACGCGGCCTACAAGTTCATGAACTACCTGCTCAAGCCGGAAGTCATGGCTTCGATCACCAACAGCGTGCGTTTCCCGAACGGTAACGAGAAAGCCACCGCACTGGTCGACAAGGACATCACCAGCGACCCGGGCATCTACCCGCCAGCGGACGTGCAGGCCAAGCTCTACGCCATTGCCGACTTGCCGGCTGCAACCCAGCGTGAAATGACACGCAGCTGGACCAAGATCAAATCGGGCAAATAAGCCCTGAAACCTGTGGAGGGGCAGTCGGACTGCTCCTCTCACACATTAAATGACAGAAAGTTTTGCCGGATCGGTTTATCGAGGGTAAGTTGCGCGCCGGTTTTGTTGCCGGGCAACAACTTTAAGGCCCAACTATTTAAGAGGACCTCCACTTGCCAATTTCTTTATTTCGCAAAGCCATGCTGGCGGGTGCAGGTATCACGCTGGCAATCAGCGTGCAGGCTGCGCCTACCGTGCATATTTATAACTGGTCGGACTATATCGGCACCGACACCCTGGCCAATTTCGAAAAGGCCACCGGCATCAAGCCCGTGTATGACGTGTTTGATTCCAACGAAACCCTGGAGGGCAAGTTGCTGGCCGGGCGCACCGGTTACGACGTGGTGGTGCCGTCCAACCATTTCCTCGGCAAGCAGATCAAGGCCGGGGCGTTTCAAAAGCTCGACAAGTCATTGCTGACTCATTATTCCAACCTTGACCCGGTGCTGCTCAAGCGCCTGGAAAAGAACGACCCGGGCAATCAATACGCGGTGCCATACCTGTGGGGCACCAACGGCATTGGTTACAACGTCGATAAGGTGAAGGAAGTGCTGGGCGTCGACCATATCGACTCCTGGGCGGTGCTGTTCGAACCGGAAAACATGAAGAAGCTCGCCACCTGCGGCGTGTCGTTCATGGACTCGGCGGATGAAATGCTGCCGGCGGTGCTCAACTACATGGGCCTGAACCCCAACAGCACCAACCCTGAGGACTACAAGAAGGCCGAAGAAAAGCTGCTCAAAGTGCGGCCTTACGCGACCTACTTCCACTCATCCAAGTACATCTCGGACCTGGCCAACGGCAACATCTGCGTGGCGGCGGGTTTCTCCGGCGACGTGTTCCAGGCCAAGGCCCGCGCGAAAGAAGCCGGCAAAGGCATCAACATCGCCTACGCGATTCCGAAAGAAGGCGGCAACCTGTGGTTTGACGTGCTGGCGATCCCGGCGGATGCCGCCAACGTCAAAGAGGCCCACGCCTACATCAACTATTTACTGCAACCTGAAGTGATCGCTCAGGTCAGTGATTACGTCGGTTACGCCAACCCTAACCCAGGGGCGGACAAACTGATGGAGCAATCGATACGCACTGACGCAGCGGTTTACCCACCGCAGGCGGTGCTCGACCGGACATTCGTCAACTTCGAGCTACCCCCGAAAGTGCAACGTTTGATGACCCGTAGCTGGACCAAGGTCAAGACGGGCAAGTAAAACTCAACTTATCCAGGGTTCGTCCGCATTGGGCGAACTGCACTCTTTTTTTCTGGGAGTTTCGTAAATGGCAGTTGCCTCCGGCGCCTATAAGAAAGCCCTCGAGGGCGACCAGACACCGAAAAAGGTGTTGGTCAAAATCGACCGGGTCACGAAGAAGTTCGACGAGACGATTGCCGTGGACGATGTGTCCCTGGAAATCAAAAAAGGCGAGATCTTCGCCTTGCTCGGCGGTTCGGGTTCGGGCAAATCCACCTTGCTGCGCATGCTCGCAGGTTTCGAACGCCCGACTGAGGGGCGCATTTATCTCGACGGTGAAGACATCACCGACATGCCGCCCTACGAGCGGCCGATCAACATGATGTTCCAGTCCTACGCCTTGTTCCCGCACATGACCGTGGCGCAAAACATCGCCTTCGGCCTGCAACAGGACAAGATCCCCAAGGCCGAGATCGATGCCCGCGTGGCCGAAATGCTCAAGCTGGTGCAGATGAGCCAGTACGCCAAGCGCAAGCCGCACCAGCTGTCCGGTGGCCAGCGTCAGCGTGTGGCTCTGGCTCGTTCCCTGGCCAAACGCCCGAAATTGCTGCTGCTCGATGAGCCGATGGGCGCACTCGACAAGAAGCTGCGTTCGCAGATGCAGCTTGAGCTGGTAGAGATCATCGAGCGCGTGGGCGTGACCTGCGTGATGGTGACCCACGACCAGGAAGAGGCCATGACGATGGCCGAGCGCATCGCGATCATGCACCTGGGCTGGATCGCCCAGATCGGCAGCCCGATCGACATCTACGAAACCCCGACCAGCCGCCTGGTGTGCGAGTTCATCGGCAACGTGAACATCTTCGACACCCAGGTGGTGGATGACGCCGAAGGCCATGCAGTGCTCAAGTGCGCTGACCTGGACCGCGACATCTACGTGGGCTACGGCATTGCCACCTCGGTGGAAGACAAGTCGGTGACCTACGCCATCCGCCCGGAAAAACTGCTGGTCACCACCGAAATGCCGACCTGCGAGCACAACTGGTCCAGCGGCAAGGTGCACGACATCGCCTACCTGGGCGGCCACTCGGTGTTCTACGTAGAGCTGCCGAGCGGCAAACTGGTGCAGTCCTTCGTCGCCAACGCCGAGCGCCGTGGCCAGCGGCCGACCTGGGGTGACCAGGTGTACGTGTGGTGGGAAGACGACAGCGGCGTGGTACTTCGCTCATGAATATGAAGAAGCTCAAACGCCGCCTGCAACGAATAACACCCGGTGGCAAACATGTTGTCATCGGGATCCCGTTTCTCTGGCTGTTCCTGTTCTTCATGCTGCCGTTCTTCATCGTATTGAAGATCAGTTTTGCCGAAGCCGACGTGGCCATTCCGCCGTACACCGAGATCTACACCTTCGTTGAGCAAAAGCTGCAACTGGTGCTGAACCTGGGCAACTACGCGATGCTCGGCGATGACGAGCTCTACATCGCCGCGTACCTGGGCTCGCTGAAAATGGCGTTCTTCAGCACGCTGCTGTGCCTGCTGATCGGCTACCCGATGGCCTACGCCATTGCCAGTGCGCGCAAGGAAATGCAGACCGTGCTGGTGCTGCTGATCATGATGCCGACCTGGACCGCGATCCTGATCCGCGTGTATGCGTGGATGGGCATTCTCAGCAACAACGGGTTGCTCAACGGCTTCCTGATGTCGATGGGGCTGATCAACGAACCGCTGCAGATCCTCAACACCAACATTGCGGTGTACATCGGCGTGGTCTATTCGTACCTGCCGTTCATGATCCTGCCGCTGTACGCCAACCTGGTCAAACACGACCAGAGCCTGCTGGAAGCCGCCTCCGACCTGGGTTCGAGCACCTTCAACAGCTTCTGGAAAATCACCGTGCCGCTGTCCAAGAACGGCATCATCGCCGGCTGCATGCTGGTGTTTATCCCGGTGGTGGGCGAGTTCGTGATCCCGGAACTGCTCGGCGGCCCGGAAACCCTGATGATCGGTAAAGTGTTGTGGCAAGAATTCTTCAACAACCGTGACTGGCCTGTGGCGTCTGCCCTGGCAGTGGTGATGCTGGCGATCCTGATCGTGCCGATCATCCTGTTCAACCGCAGCCAAGCCAAAGAGATGGAGGGCAAGATATGAAGCGTTTCAGTTTCTCAAGCTTCATGCTGGTAGCGGGCTTGTTGTTCATTTACCTGCCGATGCTGATCCTGGTGATCTACTCGTTCAACGAATCCAAGCTGGTGACGGTGTGGGGCGGTTGGTCGGTGAAGTGGTACGTGGGCCTGCTGGACAATACCCAGTTGATGGGCTCGGTGGCACGCTCGCTGGAAATCGCCTGCTACACCGCCGTTGCGGCGGTGGCGTTGGGTACGCTGGCGGCCTTTGTGCTGACCCGCATCAGCCACTTCAAGGGTCGCACGCTGTTCGGCGGCCTGGTGACGGCGCCGCTGGTCATGCCCGAAGTGATCACCGGTCTGTCGCTGTTGCTGCTGTTCGTGGCCATGGCGCAGATGATCGGCTGGCCCCAGGAGCGTGGCATCGTGACCATCTGGATCGCCCACACCACGTTCTGTGCGGCGTATGTGGCGGTGGTGGTGTCGGCGCGCCTGCGCGAGCTGGACCTGTCGATTGAAGAGGCGGCGATGGATCTGGGCGCACGGCCGTGGAAGGTGTTCTTCCTGATCACCATCCCGATGATCGCGCCGTCGCTGGCGGCGGGCGGCATGATGTCGTTCGCGCTGTCGCTGGATGACCTGGTACTGGCCAGCTTCGTGTCGGGCCCGGGCTCGACCACCTTGCCGATGGAAGTGTTCTCGGCCGTGCGCCTTGGGGTTAAACCCGAGATCAACGCCGTGGCCAGCCTGATTCTGTTGGCGGTGTCGCTGGTGACTTTCCTGGTGTGGTTCTTCAGCCGGCGTGCCGAAGAGATGCGCAAGAAGGCCATTCAGCAAGCCATCGAAGAAGCGGCGGCGGACGGCTGGCAACAGCCCGACAAGCGCCGCGCGCCGGCTCCGGTCTAGCGGTACATGATCGTTCCCACGCTCCGCGTGGGAACGCCTCCTGTGACGCTCTGCGTCACGCTTTGGACGCAGAGCGTCCCTGACTGCATTCCCACGCAGAGCGTGGGAACGATCAAGTCAGGCAGTCCACGGCGATTTACGAATGACTTCCACAAAATTCATCGGCTTGAACCCCGGCTCCTGATCCACCAGCACATCCGTCTTCACGTTGCCAAACGTAGTTTGCGGGCGATGGCGCAAGCCGTCGGCGAACGCGCAGATGATGCACTCCTTGAAGCCCTCACCACGCGGGTGCGCATGCACCACGGCTTCGCGCTGCACGGTGGAAAACGCCGCGTAATCCATGCCCAGCACGTCCATCTCCACACCTGCAGTGACCAGCGCCACGGTCGGGCGCAGATGCTGCGGCACCCCCGGCGTGGTGTGCAGGGCGATGGACAACCACACTTGTTCGATATCGTCATCGCTCAGGCCATAAGGCTTGAGGAAGGCCGCCGCTGCGTTGGCGCCGTCCACTTCAAAGCGCTGGTCGTCACTGCGATGGCCTTCCACCAGGCCGAGGTCGTGGAACATCGCGCCGACGTAAAGCAGTTCCGGGTTGTAGGCCAGTTGCTTGCGCTCGCCGCTCAACGCGCCGAACAGGAACACGCGGCGGGAGTGGTGGTACAGCAGGTCGGATTCGACGTCACGGATGTATTCGGTGGTGGCTTTGGCCAAGGCGCTGTCCGGGATCCGGATGCCGGCGATGGTGGTGCTCATGGTCGTTCTCCTCAACAAAGCGCCGGGGGTGGCGCCGATGAGTCCAGTCTGGTCGCGTGCCCGCGAAGGGGCTATCGCCGGAAGGGTGCGATCCCGGCCAATGTGCCGTCACATCGTGCCATGGGCGTACGCAATCAAATGTGGGAGCTGGCTTGCCTGCGATAGCATCAACTCGGTATACCTGATACACCAAGGTGTCTGCATCGCAGGCAAGCCAGCTCCCACAGGGTTTCATGTCCGCCAGTCATAAGGTTTCGCCATGCAGAGAACCGTCGCCATCCTGATCTTCCCCGGTGTCCAGTCACTGGACGTGACCGGGCCCATGGATGTGTTCTGCGAGGCCAACCGTTTCTTGCCACCCGAAGACCATTACCAGCTGGAAGTGCTTGGCCTGGGCCACGGCAGCATGGCCGCCTCCAATGGTTTGTCGTTGCAGGCCCACCGGCATTACCGCGAAGCGCTGCAAGCCTACGACCTGCTGCTGGTTGCCGGTGGCCCGCAATTGCCTTTCGAGGATTTCGGCGCCGAATTTGATGACTGGCTGCGTGGCGCCTCCCAACGTGCACAACGCTTCGGGTCGATCTGCAACGGCGCCTTCATGCTCGCGCGCGCCGGGTTGCTGGACGACAAAACCGTCACCACCCACTGGAACGACGCCGCAGGCCTGGCGCGGTTGTGCCCGACGGCGCAGGTCGAGGCCGACCGCCTTTATGTGCAGGACGGCAACCTCTACACCTCGGCCGGGGTCACGGCGGGTATTGATCTGTCGCTGTATTTGCTGGCCCAGGACCACGGGCCGGAAGTGGCGCTGAGTGTGGCCAAACGCCTGGTGGTATTCACCCAGCGTTCGGGCGGGCAGTCGCAGTTCAGCCCGTTTCTCACACCCCACGCCGAAACCACCTCGGCGGTGGCGCTGGTGCAGCTCTATGTGCTGGCGAACCTGACGGGGGATTTGACCATTGCCGACCTGGCGCGGGCAGCCAACATGAGTGCGCGCAATTTCTCCCGGGTGTTCGCCCGTGAAGCGCGGATTACGCCCGCCGAGTTTGTCGAGCGCGCGCGCGTGGACGCGGCGCGGGTGATGCTCGAAAGCAGCCCCGCGCCGCTGAAAACCGTGGCCTACCAATGCGGTTTTCGCGACGCCCAGCACATGCGCAGTGTGTTCAACCGCCGGCTGGGCGTCACGCCGCAACAGTTCCGGCTCAACTTTGCGGCGCCGGTTTGAGCGTGTCGTAGGCTTCCAGCGCGCGCAGCGAGTAGATGTACGCAGCGCCCGCGTTCAGCGAGATGGCGGTGGCCAGGGTGGCCGCCACTTCTTCACGGGTGGCACCGGCCTTGATCGCCGCGTCGGCGTGCACGCCGATGCAACCGTCGCAGCGGGTGGTGATGGCCACGGCGATGGAAATCAGTTCGCGGGTCTTGGCGTCGAGGACATTGTTTTCCTCGGCAGCTTCGCCCAGCGCCATGTAGGCTTTGACCATCTTCGGGTTGCTCTTGCCCAGCGCGCCAAAGGCTTTCTTCACGGTGGGCAGCAAGTCGGACCAGTTATTGAACATTGCGGTAACTCCTGAACAGGTTGGGTGTGAAGCCAGTCTCTTCCGTTCGGGGTACGGGATATTGTTCAATCCGCTCATCTTTTTGACCGATGCTCGCAAATGAATTCGATCGACACGCTTATCGCGCTGGCCAACCTGCGCGGCAGTCTGGATTTACGTTGCCAGTTCCAGGGCGATTGGGCGCTGGAACATGCCCCCGAGAACCTCGGCGTGGCGCCTTATCACATCGTGCTCAGCGGTACGTGCCGTGCGGAGCTCACCGGCGGGCAGCACGTGACGCTGGAAGAGGGTGACATTCTGCTGATGCCCGGCGGCGCCACCCATTTGCTGCGCAGCCAGGGCGCGCGCATCCGGCCCATGCAGCCGAAAGTGATCGAGGGCGGCTTGCTCCCTGTGCATCGCCTGGGCGGTGACAGGCCCGAGCTGGACATGCTCTGCGGCAGTTTTCACTACAACCGCCAGTCGTTGCTGTTCGGTGCGTTGCCGGAATTCGTGGTGGTGTCCAGCCGCCAATGGCAGGCCGATGGGCAATTGGCGGCGCTGATCGCGTTGCTGCGCAGCGAAGCGGACGGCCAACAACTGGGCGCCCGTACCTTTATCGACGCGCTGTCGTCGGCGCTGTTCACCCTGATTCTGCGCACTTGGCTGACCCGTCAGGCGCCGGTTGCAGGCACTTTCGCGTTGCTGGCCGACAAGCGCCTGAGCAAAGCCTGGCAGGCGATGCTGGCCGAGCCGGGCCATGAGTGGACCATCGACACGCTGGCCGCCGCCGCGAGCATGTCGCGGGCAACCTTTATGCGGGCGTTTGTGAAGGTGGCCGGCGTGTCGCCGTGGGTATTGCTGACCCAGCTGCGTATGGAGCTGGCATTCAACCTGCTGCGCCAGTCACGCCTGAGCCTGCTGGATATCGCCGCGCAGGCGGGCTACCAGTCCCAGGCGGCGTTCAGCAAGAAATTCAAGGAGACCTACGGCGAGGCTCCCGGGCGATTCCGCGCACAGTAGCCGCTACACCACGCATCAAATGTGGCTGGCTCGCCACAGCAAGCCAGCTCCCACATTGATCGGGTTTACAGTCGGTTATCGAGCTGGCAGTAATTTCAGTGTCCCACGCGTATTCGCCGTCACTTCCTCATCGCTGAAATGCGCCTGCTCATACCCGCCCTCAATGTAGGTTTCCGACTGATCCCCATAGTGCGAATCAAACGGCACGCCGCTTTGCCCCACCGGGTTGATGGTCAGCGCATGGGCCGGGTCGGCGAAGTCGATCAGGCGGCGGGTTGATGGGCCGTAAGTCACCGGCCACGGCGCCGGGCCAATCGCTGCGGTTTGGTTGTTCGGGACTTCGTGGCTGCCGGGAGCTGCGAATGGGCCGACGTTGAAAATCACGTCCAGCGGCTTTTGCATCCCCAGCGGGTGGCCGTGGGTCAGGGTGTGGGCCTTGCCCCACTGCCATTGGCCCGGGTCGTCACCGAAAGTGGCCTTGAGGTGGGCCAGGCTGTTGTCCCAGGCGAGCTTCACGGTGTCGGCGCGCTTGCCGTCCCACCATGGCGAATCCGCCGAGGCGGCCAGGCGCGGCAGCGCAGCGTCGATCACGCGGGTGCCGAGCAGGGTTTTGAACATCGTGTCGCCGAGCTTGGGGTGGAAGGCCGCGTCGGTGAGGTTGAACAGGAACTGGTTGAACAGCGTGGCGCTGGTGGAATCCAGCGGGTAGTCGCCTTTCCACGTCGCCAGTTGATCGACCAGCTTCAACTGCGCCGGGTCTTTGACCACTTCACGCAGCACGGGCAACAGCGGTGCGAGCACGCGTGGGCCATAGGCGGTGGTGGTGCCCAGCTGCAAGGCCTGGCTGTTGTTCACGTCCCACTTCACGCTTTTGTCGCTCAACTGCGCATTCAACTGCTGGCCACGGTCGGCGAGGTTGTAATAGCCGGGAATCTCCATGCCGGTGGGTGAAACCGGCTGGGCGTTGGCGGACACCACATAACCCCGCGCCGGGTTTTCTTCCTGGGGGTTGGCGCTGAAGGGGTAGAAGCCCAGCTTGTCGGCCTGGGCGGTGCTGCCGTCGAGGATAAAGCCAGGGTTGACCCCGGCCGGGCGGATCGGCAACTGCGCCGCCGCCCACCAGCCGATATCGCCCTTGGCATTCGCCCATACGATGTTCAGCCCCGGCGCCGACACCTTGGCCGCTGCCGCGCGGGCCTTGGCCAGGGTGTCGGCGCGGTTGAGCTGGTAAAAACCTTCGAGAATCGGGTTTTGCGTGTCGAGGAATGCCCACCACATGGCAATCGGTGTCTTGCCGGCATTTTCGCCGAGCACGTCATTGATGATCGGGCCGTGGGGCGACTGACGCAGGGTGAGGGTCACCGGCGGCTGGCCCTTCACGGCAATCTGTTGCTCGCTGCTGCTCATGTCGACCCACTGGTCGTGGTACCAGACCTGGTTGGGGTTGGCCGGGTTGACCTTTTCGGCGATCAGGTCGAGGTCGTCGTTCTGGAACATGGTCAGGCTCCAGCCGAAATCCAGGTTGTGCCCCAGGAACGCCACCGGCACCAGCGCATTGTGGTAGCCATACAGCTCAAAGCCCGGCGCCGAGAGTTGCGCCTCGTACCACACCGACGGCACCGAGAAACGGATGTGCGGGTCACCCGCCAGCAACGGCTTGCCGCTCTTGGTGCGACTGCCGCTGATAGCCCAGGCGTTGCTGCCTTCGAACTGCGGCAAGCCGTTGTCGGCCAGGGCCTTGTCGCTCAGGGTGGCGAGGGCGTCGAGGCTGTTCCAGTCGCCGGCGGCCAGGTTCAGCGCGCCTTTGGGCTGCCAGTCGAGGTCGAAGACTTTCAGGTAATCGCCGCCCAACTGGTCGCGGATGTAAGTCAGCAAGGGTTCTGTACGAAACGCGGCGGCAAAGCTGTAGGCCAGGTAGCCGGCGACACTGATGGTGTCTTCGGCGGTAAAGCGGCGTTTGGGGATGCCCAGCACGTCGAACTCCATCGGGCTGGCGTGGCTGTCCTGGTATTGGTTGATCCCGTCCAGGTACGCCTGCAGCGCCTTCCACGCGGCCGAGTCGTGGTCCATGTGCTCCACGTAACTCAAGGCGCGCTCGCGAATACGCAGGCTGCGAAACAGCTTGTCGGTCTCCAGCACCTTCGGGCCCAGCACTTCGGCCAGTTCGCCACGGGCCAGGCGGCGCATGATTTCCATCTGGAACAGCCGGTCCTGGGCGTGCACATAGCCGAGGGCGCGATACAGGTCGGCCTCGTTCTCGGCGCGAATATGCGGTACGCCGCGGTCGTCATAGCGCACCGTCACCGCACCTTGCAGGTTGGCCAGGGTTTCGGTGCCCTGGCGGGTCGGTTGCTTGCTGTACACATACCAGCCGGCACCGGCCATGAGGGCGGCAATCAGCAGAGCGAACACGGTCAGGCTGCGTTTCATGGACGGTCCTTGAGTCAGTCACCTTGAAGGTCAACGGAGTCTAATGGGTTTGGCGCGGGCTCGGGGAATTGCTGCTGTGACAGCCGAGGTTCAAGTGGAGAACACCCCTGAGCGGCTATTATTCCACCTGTCATCTTTGAGCTTTTTGCCATGACCTGCGCTCAGCAACCCCCTTCAGATCCCGGCCGCCCCGAGGTGGACTATGCGTGCTGCCTGGAAGCGCCGTCGCTGATCGGCCGTTTTTTGCAGCACCCGCCTGTGGGCTTTGACGCGCGCTTGTCCGAGCAGGGCCTGCCGTATTTCTTTACGCCCTTCGACCTGCTGACCACTGCCGACGATGAATTCGTGGCGCGTGTGCGCGGCTGGCCGGGGTATGCGCTGTGGAGTGCATGGCTGCGCATCGACAGCTGCTTCGTGGGCACCACGGTCAGCGAATACGCGCCGCTGCCCCAGGCTGTTGCGCCCCGGCAACTTGCACAGTGGCTGCAGGAAACATGCGCGCCGCAGCGCAAACTCACTGTGATCAAGGACGTGCCGTGCGACTCGCCGCTGCTCAGTGCCGAGGAAAATGCCTACGCCAAAGCCCTGATCGACGACTGCACCCGGCGCGGGTTTATTAGCCTGGAAGGCCAGGCGCTGGCCTATGTGCCGATCAACTTCGACACGGTTGATGAGTACCTGGCGCGCTTGTCCCACAGCCGTCGTCGAAACATCCGACGCAAACTGCGCAGCCGCGAGGCGATGCGCGTGGAAATTCTCGAAACCGGTGACCCGCGCTTCAATGATGAGGCCTGGCTGGCGCAGTTGTACGCGCTGTACCGGGCGGTGTACGACCAGAGCGAAATCCATTTCGACCTGTTGACCCCGGAATTCTTCAGCGGCGTGCTCAAAGACGCCGCCAGCAACGGGCGCGTGTTCTGCTACTGGCATTGCGACGAATTGCTCGGCTACAACCTTTGCTATGTGCAGGGCGACAAGCTGCTCGACAAGTACATCGGCCTCAATTACCCGCTGGCGCTGGAGTTCAACCTGTACTTCGTCAGCTGGTTTGTAAACCTGGAATACGCCTTGAGCCACGGCCTGAAATTCTACGTGGCAGGCTGGACCGACCCGCAGGTCAAGGCCAGCCTCGGCGCCGACTTCACCTTTACGCGGCATCTGGTGTGGATTCGCAACCCGTTGCTGCGCAAGCTGGGCAACCGGTTCCGCCATCATTTTGAAAGCGACAACCAATGGCATCAGGAGCAAACCTCATGAGCCCGGCCCGCCCGCCGCTGATTCTGGATTTCGACGGCGCCGTCAGCGATATCCCCGGCGCCATCACCTTGCCGCTGCACGCCTGGCAGGAAAAAATCCGCTTCGGCTGCCGCTGGGCGCAGTTCAAGGAACTGGAAAACGCCCTGCACTCGCAAATGCCCCGCGACTACGGCTGCGTGTTCACCGGCAGCGGCGACTACCACCACCTCAGCCAACTGTTGCTGAACCGCCTGCCGGCGCAACAGCGATTCCAGCTGATCATTTGCGACAACCACCCCGACAACATGCGCTACCCCTTCGGCATTCACTGCGGTTCGTGGGTGTACTGGGCCAGCCGCTTGCCCCAGGTCGAGCATGTGCATGTGCTGGGCATTGGTTCCCAGGACATCGGCCTGGGTCATGCCTGGGAGAACCACTGGTCGCCGCTGCTCAAGGGCAAGCTGACTTACTGGAGCGTCAATGTTGATACGCGCTGGATGAACTGGGTTGGAGCCGGGCGTGGCAATCGAGCGTTCGGCAATCCTGATGAGTTGATGCAGGCGTTTCTCGCGCAGTTCGACCGTTCATTGCCGGTCTACTTGTCCATCGACAAAGACGTGTTGAGCCCCGAAGTGGTCAACACCAACTGGGATCAGGGCGAGTTCCTGGAGCGCCATTTGAATGATTTGATCAGCGCCTGCGAGGGCCGGATTATCGGCGCGGACATCACCGGGGATGTGTCGGCCTACAGCTATGAAAGCAAGTTCAAGCGCTGGTTGAGTGCGTCCGATGGCCAGGAGGAATTGCCGGCGGCGCAAGTGCAGATCTGGCAAGCGCAGCAGAACGCACTGAACAGCCGCTTGGTGGCGCGCATCAATCAGGGCTGGCGACAATCGCCTTGAGCCGACTCAGGATCTGTTCGAAGTGATCGTCGGTGAGCCAATGGCTGTTGCTGATCGACAGCGTGCGGCGGGCGAAGGCTTCGGCCTGGTTGATCTCGCTGCCGGGTTGCAACAGCGCGGCCACGGCGGGGTAGCCGGGCAAGGTGTGGATAAACAGGCGCGTCACGCCCAACCCTGAGGTCCACAGTTGCGCCATCGCCGCATCGCGGGTTTGCGCACTCGGCATCACCACCATCAGGAAGGGCCAGGTGCCTTGCTGCCCCGGCCGGTCCATGATCACCGAGACGCCGGGCAGGGCATTCAGGCGTGCGGCGCGGCGCAATGCGCGGCTGCGGCCTTGCTGCAAGTGGTCGGGCAAGCGTGCCAGCGCGGCGGCGCCGACCTTGCGGCGATAACCGCCGAGCCGGTGCAGCGGGATATCGTCGACCGAGAAATCATCGCCCACGGCGGCCACTTCATCACCCTGCGCCAGCGCAGTGCGCAAGCCTTTGCCGTACGCGTAATACAGCCCGCGTGGTTGATACAGCAGTGCATAACCCCACAGCTCGGCACTGCGTTGCAGCTCCCAGCGCAGGCTCAAAGGCAGGCTGTTTCGGCATTGGCGATGCAATGCCTGATGCAGTACCGGGTCGCGGCTGAACAGTACGCCGCCTTCTGCCGTCGTCAGGCCTTTGCCCAAGGCCATGCTGAAAAAACCGACGTCGCCCTTGAGCCCCACGCTGCGGCCGTCGTCGAGTGCGCCCATGGCCTGGGCGGCGTCCTCGATGATTGCAGCACCGACGCGGCTGGCAATGCGCTGGGCCGCGTCCACATCCGCCACACGCCCGGCGAGGTGCGTGACCACCACCGCGAGGGTGTTTTCATCGCACAGTTGCGCCAGTTGGCGCTCGTCCAGGTCGATACTGCCGGGCTGCAGATCACAGGGCACCACTTGCAGCGGCGGGCAGTGGTGCGCAGCCAACGCGACCAGCGGGCAGGTGTAGGCGGGCACGATCAGGCGGGTGCGGCCCGGCATGCGTTGCTGCAGCACGCGCAGGGCGATGATCAGCGCGGCGGTGCCGGAGCAGGGCAGTGCGGGCATTGGAATCGAGAATTGCCGGGCCAATGCCGGGGCCAGTTCGCCCGAGAGGCCGAGCAAATCCCGCCAGCGCAGAGGCAGCCCTGCGGTGGGCGGAATTTCCCGTGGAATCATTACGCGAGTGCGTCCGAACGGTCGGCTTCGACGACCTTTTCAGCTTCGTCTTCACTGCGCGCCAGGCACAGAATGCCCGCGATAATCAGCGCGCCGCCGATGATTTTCGGCCAGGTCAGGCTGTCATCGAACAGCCAGACGGAAATCAGCGTCACGCTGATCAGTTCCAGGTGCGAGGCCGCAAAGGCCGGGCCCACGGGCGCGTATTTAAGCAGGGTCATCCAGGTGAAGAACGCGCCGATGTAGCCCACAAAAGCGCCGTAGATCCACGGCGCGCCAAACACGCGGATCAGCCACGCGGTGTCCATCGCCAGTGGTTCGGCGTGTACCGAGGCGAACTTGAAGCTGACCTGCGCCAGGGTGTCGAAAAGGATCAGCGCGAGAAAACCCAGGATATAGAAACGTTTCATCATTCAAACCCTACGACGGTCACGCCACAGGCGATCAGCAGGATGCCGATCAACCGCCACTTGCTCAGGCTTTCTTTGAACAGAAAACGCCCGGCAATCATGATCACCACAATATTGATCGAACCCAGCATCACGCCGACCGACAGCGGCACCAGCGACAGAAACGCCAGCCACAGCACGAATTCGAAGACATAGCAGATCACGCCGACCCAGATCCAGGGGCGCTTGAGCATGTGCTTCCAGTGGGCGATGCCGTCATGTTCGGCGCTGTTTGAGGCGGCGGCCTTGAATGCCAGCTGGCCGGATGTATCAACGATGACGTTGAGTAACCAGAGGATGATGGTTAACTGGCTCATGTGTCCCTGTCGTCTGCCTGAAATCGAGCTGAAATCCTAAGATACAGCAGGCTGTCGGCCGGGTGACCGGAGTTTGCCGCTTGAACAGCTTGTGTTCAGTTTGATGCATTGCCCCATTGGCAATAGCAGCCCACCGCCAGGGTGTGAGTGGCGTTGACTTCGCGCCCGGCCTCCAGAGCCTTGAGGATCGGCTCGATAAAGCTGTTGCTCGAATTGCACGTCAGCCCTTCGCTGTAGGGGCCGAAATACGCCAGCTTTCCACTGCGGTCCCAGATGCCGACGGCGGGCGTGGCCGGGATCTGCTCGGCACCTTTGAGGGCAGTGAGGGTTTTCATCTTATGCAGGCTTTCCGGGAGATTGCCGTGGCTGCCGGCCTTTTGCAGGGCATAGAACTCAACGCCACCAGGTGCGTAGTGCTCGATCAGCTCGCCCAGGTGCTGCTGGTTGCCGACGTTGCACGGGCAGGCCGGGTCCCAGAAGTGCACGAGGCGGATCGGGCCGGGGCCGGACAGCTCGGCAGGCAGGCGCAAGGCGTCGCCGGAAAAAACCGCCGTGTGTTCGCTGAATGCACGCAGGTAGCGGCCCTGAAACCAGTCATACGCCGCCCACAGCACGCCGGCGCAGATAACCAACAGCAGGCTGGCGAACAAGGCGGAACGGTAGGGCTGTCGCATTCAGATCAATCCTCGAAGGTCGCGTAGCTTGCCATGCTTGCCCTGACAGATGAATATCGCAGCTCGATATTCATCTTCACCGCGAGTCTGGAAGCCTTTATGCCTGTGAGTTTTGACCCCGATCATCTGCGCGACAGCTTGCGACCGTTAGTGGATGCGCAGCCGCTCAGTGCCGAGGCGCGGGTCTACCAGCGCTTCTACGGGCTGGACCTGCCGGCGCGCAAAGTGCCGACGGTCAGCCGCCTGGGACGCTTCGCGGTGGATGGGTTTGAAGTGGTGGCGCAGGTGTGGTGGCCGCCGGTGCCGATGGCGACGATGTTCATGTTTCACGGCTTCTACGACCACATGGGGCT
Source organism: Pseudomonas tolaasii NCPPB 2192 (assembly GCF_002813445.1). Classification (NCBI taxonomy): domain Bacteria; kingdom Pseudomonadati; phylum Pseudomonadota; class Gammaproteobacteria; order Pseudomonadales; family Pseudomonadaceae; genus Pseudomonas; species Pseudomonas tolaasii. The sequence continues at coordinate 1,128,091 of NZ_PHHD01000001.1, read as the reverse complement.
TTACCGCAATGTGGTGGACTGGGCGCTGGACCAGGGGTTTGTGGTGATTGCCTGCGACTTGCCCGGCCATGGCCTGTCCAGCGGTGCGCGTGCCAGCATTGATGACTTTTCGGTGTATCAGGACGTGGTGCAGGCGCTGTTTGCACAAGGCGCGGCGCTGCAACTGCCGAAGCCCTGGCACCTGTTCGGGCAAAGCACCGGCGGCGCGGTGGTGGTGGACCATTTGCTCAATCACGGCGCGAATAGCCCGGCCCAGGGCAAGACGTTTCTGTTATCGCCGCTGGTCCGGCCGCGTGCCTGGGGCTGGTCGCAGGTTAGCTATTACGTGCTGCGGCCTTTCGTCAAAGGCATCGCCCGGCGGTTCAGCGAGAACACCAACGACCCGAAATTCAAACCCTTTCTCGAAGCAGACCCCTTGCAGCCACGCCAACTGCCGACCGCCTGGGTCGGGGCGCTGGCGCGCTGGATCAAACGCATCGAAGCCGCACCGCGCAGCCCGCGGCGGCCGGTGATTGTGCAGGGGGAGGAAGACATGACGGTGGACTGGCAGCATAACTTGCAGGTGCTGCGCAGCAAGTTTGACCGGCCCGAGGTGTTGATGATTGCCCGTGGCCGGCATCACCTGGCCAATGAGATTCCGCTGATTCGCCAGGAATACTTCAAGTACCTCACCGACCACCTGAAGTAACGCAATCAAAACTGTGGGAGCTGGCTTGTCGAATCGTCGCACCGCTGCGATAGCGGTGGTTCAGTCACACCGCTATCGCAGGCAAGCCAGCTCCCACATTTCTTACTGCGTGAGGCTTGAGGTGCTCTGGCCTACCGCAAGCCCCGCACGAATGGCCGCCAGTGCCGCCTGGTAATACGCCTTCCCCTCCGGCGACTCCGCAAACGTCGCGAATTCTTCCAGTTCCGGGTCAGACAAATCCCGATAGACGTACAACAGCGTGTTATTCAAATCATTCCCGATTTGCTGCATCAAGCGCTCGCGCTGGCCATTCAACATGCCTTGGGCCTGACCGCCGCCCAACAGGCCGGGGATCATCTGGCTCAAGCTGTCGGCGGCCACGCCGGCGATCGCCAGGCTGACTTCCGCCCCGGCTTCACGCGCCGGCAGTGCCTGGGCGAGGTGACCGATGATCAGGCTGCGCGTGGCGTCGGCTTGCATATGCGGCAAGCCCTCGGCGTTTTTGGCCAGTTGGTCGCGGCGGGTGGCGAGCAGCTCGGCGGCGACGATCTTGCGGCCCAATGGCGACTGGAAAAACGCGAGGGCGGGTTTCGGGTCTGCCAGATTCTTGCGCAGTTGCGCCTCGGCACGCTTGTCCACGGCCTGAGCGGCAAAGCGTTTATTGCTGTTGTCGACCAGCGCCTGGTACACCGCCGGTGGCAGGCTGTTGCGGTAGCGTTGCTGCGCCGCACTGAGGGCGTCGTTGAAATGCGCACGTTGTTCGGCCCAGCCGGCGACCTTGTACAACTGGTCATGGCCGTCTGCCCAGGCGGGCAAAACGCAGAACATCAGAAGGGAAAAAAACAAACGACGCATAGGGACTCCTGTCAGTCGGCCACTATTGTCCGTGTCGGGCGTAGGATTTGTCGAGAAATCCCGTCGGCTAGGTAACTAAAGTGTGTTCAGACGCTCGGCGGCTCTGTCGGATTCACAGGCGTATGGATACTATGCGCGCCATGCAAATTCCCCTTGATCACCCACTGCTGCAGCGCATCGTCGACGATCTGGCCGAAAAAGGCTGGTCGCAGCAGAACGGCTTCCTGCCCCAGGCTCTGACCCTGGAGCTGGCGGCTGAGTGCCATAAACGTGCGGCCGAAGGCGAACTGGCTCCGGCGGCGGTGGGGCGCGGGCCTGCCCAGGAGATACGCGAGGGGATTCGCGGTGATCATATCCAGTGGCTGGAAGAGGGCGACGCAGCCGTCTGCGAGACCTACATGGGCTTGATGGACAGCCTGCGCCAGGCGATGAACCGCGGCCTGTTCCTGGGCCTGGAAGATTTCGAAAGCCACTTCGCGATGTACCCGCCCGGCGCGTTTTACCTCAAGCACCTGGACCGTTTTCGCGATGACGACCGGCGCATGGTTTCGGCGGTGGTCTACCTGAATGAGGAATGGCTGCCCGAGCACGGCGGGCAGTTGCGCATGTACCTCAAAGGCGGCCAGGCCTATGACGTGGACCCCGTCGGCGGTTGCCTGGTGGTGTTTCTGTCGGGCGAGGTGCCCCACGAAGTCCTGCCCGCCACACGCGAGCGCCTGTCCCTCACCGGCTGGTTTCGCCGGCGCGGCAACGAGCCGTTTTAGTCATGCAAAAGATTCTGGTCAGCCGCTGCCTGCTTGGGCACAAGGTGCGCTACGACGGCGCGGGCAGCGGGCCGTTCGATCAGTTGGCGGCGTGGCAGGCCGAGGGGCGGGTGGTGGCGATCTGCCCGGAAGTGTCGGGCGGCCTGCCGACGCCCAGGCCGCCTGCCGAAATTCCCGGCGGGCAAGGCATCGATGTGTGGGAAGGCCGCGCCCAAGTGCTGACAGCCGAGGGCGAAGATTTCAGCGAGGCCTTCCTTGACGGCGCCCGTCAGGCCCTGGCGCTGGTGCGGCTGCACAACATCCGTATCGCTGTGCTTAAGGCCAATAGTCCGTCGTGCGGCAACCTGCTGACTTATGACGGCACGTTCTCAGGAGTGAAAGTGAGCGGGGAAGGGGTGACGGCGGCGCTGCTCAAGCGTCATGGGGTGCTGGTGTTCAGTGAGCTCCAGTTGCCCGAAGCAGTTGCCGCTTTGGCCCAAATCTCAAGTCTCACCTAGATCAAACTGTGGGAGCTGGCCGCATTCATTCAGGCTCGAACCACTTCTTCGTCATCGCCTTCAAACGCCCATCTGCCTTGATGTGCTGCAGCGCCTTGTCCAGGCTGCTTTTGAACGCCGGGTTGCCCTTTTGGAATGGAATGGCCAGCTCAGGTGTTTGCTTATAGCTCTCGCTGAAATCGAACCGATCCTGCAGCTCGGCAGTCATAGCGATATGGTTGATGGCCACGTCGTATTTGCCGGTTTCAACGCCTGGCAGCAGGTCGGCGTCATCGGTGGTGATGAAAGAGGGGCGTACGTCCATTTCCTTGGCTAATTGTTCACCCAGCTCCACTTCAAAACCGGTTAGCTTGTCGCCGTCCTTGAAGTTGAAAGGCGGGGTGTTGGCCTCCAGGGCAATGCGCAGTTCGCCACGGTCAAACACATCATCGATCAGTTCGGCGTGAGCCAAGGGGCTCAGAAGGGGCAGCAACAGTACAAGGCCAGGCGAAAAGCGCATGGTCGCTCCTAAAGAATTCAGCTGTGCGAGGCTCCAGTCAGCATCGCTTTGCTATGGTGATGAGTGCCTTGGACAGCAATTTGCCGCGAAGTTGTCATAACCCAACAGATTTCATGCAGAAACTGGAGAAGCGAATGAAAGCTCTACTTGCCCGTGCAACGATTGCCAGCCTGCTGCTGGGCGCCTCGATGTTGGCCACCGCCGCCGACGGCATCCCGCGCAGCGCGCCACCTGAAGGCGCCAAAGTGTTTATTGTGTCGCCCAAGGATGGCGCCACCGTCGACAAGACCTTCACCGTCAAATTCGGCATGGAAGGCTTGAAGCTGGCCCCGGCCACCGACCAGACCCCAGGCACCGGCCATCACCACCTGCTGGTCGACCAGAAAGAACTGCCGGACGCCAGCGTGCCGATCCCGGCCACCGACACCGTGATCCACTACGGCAAGGCGCAAACCGAAACCGAGCTGACCCTCACCCCGGGCAAGCACACCTTGCAACTGGTGGCCGGCGACAAGCTGCACATGCAGTTCAACCCCACGGTAGCTTCGAAAGTCATCACGGTTAACGTGAAATAAGCGTTAGCCAGACGCAAAAAAGGGAGCCCCTCGGGGCTCCCTTTTTTGTGCTGCGTTGAAACCTTAGAACAACACGCGGCTACGAATCGTGCCGTTGATGTGCTGCAGCTTCTCTTGCGCCAGGTCCGAGTACTCGGCGTCGACGTCGATCACCACGTAGCCGACCTTCTCGTTGGTCTGCAGGAACTGACCGGAGATGTTGATGCCGTTTTCCGCGAAAACCTTGTTGATCTCCATCATCACGCCAGGAATGTTCTGGTGGATGTGCAGCAGACGGTGCTTGCCAGGGTGAGCCGGCAGGGCCACTTCCGGGAAGTTCACGGACGATACTGAGGTACCGTTGTCGCTGTACTTGACCAGCTTCTCCGACACTTCCAGGCCGATGTTGGCCTGGGCTTCAGCGGTGGAACCGCCGATGTGCGGGGTCAGGATCACGTTGTCCAGGCCACGCAGCGGGCTTTCGAAGATGTCGTCGTTGGAGCGTGGCTCCACCGGGAACACGTCGATGGCGGCGCCGATCAGGTGCTTGTCCTTGATCGCGTCGGCCAGGGCGTCCAATTCGACGACGGTGCCACGGGCTGCGTTGATCAGGATGCCGCCTTTCTTGATGGCACGGATTTCCTTCTCGCCGATCATCCACTGGGTTTCAGCGGTTTCCGGAACGTGCAGGGTCACGATGTCGGACATGCCCAGCAGTTCGGTCAGGCTCGACACCTGAGTGGCGTTGCCCAGTGGCAGTTTGGTCAGGGTGTCGTAGAAGAACACCTGCATGCCCAGGCCTTCAGCGAGTACCGACAGCTGAGTGCCGATCGAGCCGTAACCGACGATACCCAGCTTTTTGCCGCGGATTTCGAAGGAGTTGGCCGCGCTTTTGATCCAGCCGCCACGGTGGCACGACGCGTTCTTCTCAGGGATGCCGCGCAGCAACAGGATGGCCTCGGCCAGCACCAGCTCCGCAACGGAACGGGTGTTGGAGTACGGTGCGTTGAACACCGCGATGCCGCGCTCGCGCGCTGCGTTGAGGTCGACCTGGTTGGTGCCGATGCAGAAACAGCCGACCGCCACGAGTTTCTTGGCGTGATCGAAGATCTCTTCGGTCAGCTGAGTGCGGGAGCGAATGCCGATAAAGTGCGCGTCGGCGATCTTTTCCTTGAGTTGGGCTTCCGGCAGAGAACTGGTGATGTACTCAATGCTGGTGTACCCGGCGGCTTTCAGAACGTCGACAGCCGATGGGTGGACGCCTTCCAGAAGAAGGAACTTGATCTTGCTCTTATCGAGAGAAGTCTTGCTCATCTGCGTAAACCTGTATCCCGGAGAAAAATGGCAGGGAATCGAGCAGCACAAGCTGACCCGGACGGCAGGAAAGCCGTCACCGCAGAAACGCCCTTGGGCTCTGTCCTGCGGGGGCGGTATGCTAGCATACGCGCCCCGCTAAACACTCATTCCTGCGACGTGAAGCGTTCTCAGGATGACCATGAATTGTTCGAGAGTTCTGTCGATGACCCATCCTGCCCTGATTGATGAGCTAAAGACCCTGGTTGAGCCCGGTAAAGTGCTGACCGATGCAGACTCCCTGGAGGCTTACGGCAAGGATTGGACCAAGCATTTCGCACCCGCGCCGGTCGCCATCGTGTTCCCCAAGACCACCGAGCAGGTGCAGGCCATTGTCCGTTGGGCCAATGAACACAAGGTGGCGCTGGTGCCCTCGGGCGGGCGTACCGGGCTGTCGGCGGCGGCTGTCGCGGCGAATGGCGAAGTGGTGGTGTCGTTCGACTATATGAACCAGATTCTCGACGTGAACCTCACCGACCGCACCGCCGTGTGCCAGCCGGGCGTGGTCACCAAGCAATTGCAAAACGTCGCCGAAGAAAAAGGCCTGTACTACCCGGTGGACTTCGCGTCGTCCGGTTCGAGCCAAATTGGCGGCAATATCGGCACCAATGCCGGCGGGATCAAGGTGATTCGCTACGGCATGACCCGCAACTGGGTTGCCGGCATGAAAGTCGTCACCGGCAAAGGTGACGTGCTGGAACTGAACCGCGACCTGATCAAGAACGCCACCGGCTACGACATGCGCCAGCTGTTCATCGGCGCCGAAGGCACCCTGGGCTTTGTGGTGGAAGCCACCATGCGCCTGGACCGTGCGCCGAAGAACCTCACCGCCATGGTGCTCGGCACCACGGATTTCGACTCGATCATGCCGGTGCTGCACGCGTTCCAGAGCAAGCTGGACCTGACCGCGTTCGAATTCTTCTCCGATAAAGCCCTGGCCAAGGTCCTCGGCCGTGGTGACGTACCCGCGCCGTTCGAAACCGAGTGCCCGTTCTACGCGCTGCTGGAATTCGAAGCCACCACCGAAGAAGTCGCCAACCACGCGCTGGAGACCTTCGAACACTGCGTGGAGCAGGGCTGGGTGCTGGACGGCGTGATGAGCCAGAGCGAAACCCAGCTGCACAACCTGTGGAAGCTGCGCGAATACATCTCCGAGACCATTTCCCACTGGACGCCATACAAGAACGATATTTCGGTCACTGTCTCCAAAGTGCCGGCGTTCCTGCAGGAAATTGACGCTATCGTCGGCGAACATTATCCGGACTTCGAAATTGTGTGGTTCGGCCACATCGGTGACGGCAACCTGCACCTGAACATCCTCAAGCCGGAAAACCTGAGCAAGGACGAGTTCTTCGCCAAGTGCGCCACCGTGAACAAGTGGGTGTTCGAAACCGTCGAGAAATACAACGGTTCGATCTCCGCCGAACACGGCGTGGGCATGACCAAGCGCGATTACCTGACCTACAGCCGTTCCCCGGTTGAGATCGAGTACATGAAAGCCGTGAAAGCCGTGTTCGACCCGAACGGGATCATGAACCCTGGCAAGATCTTCGCTGTTTAACCGCCCCTGAAGGAGTCGTTCCATGAGCTACCAGCACAAGTATGTCGACGGCACCAACATCCATTTCCCTCTGGGCAAAGTGGTGTGCATCGGGCGTAACTACGCCGAACACGCCAAGGAACTGGACAACCCGGTACCGACCGAGCCGCTGCTGTTCATCAAACCGGGCAGCTGCGTGGTGGCGCTGGAAGGCGGTTTCGCCATTCCGACCGAGCGCGGCTCGGTGCACTACGAAGCGGAAATCGCGGTGCTGATCGGCAAGCCGTTGTCGACCAAGCCCAGCCGCGAAGAGGTGCTGGACGCCATCTCCGGCTTCGCCCCGGCGCTGGACCTGACCTTGCGTGACAAGCAGGCCGAGCTGAAAGCCAAGGGCCTGCCGTGGGAAATCGCCAAGTCCTTCGACGGCGCGGCCGTGATTGCACCGTTCGTGGTCGGCAGCACCTTCCCGGACGTGACCGACATCGGCATTCGCCTGACCATCAATGGCCAGGTGCGCCAGGACGGCAACAGCTCGCAGATGCTCAACCCGATCATCCCGATGATCCAGCACATGGCCGGCTGCTTCTCGCTGCAGGCCGGTGATGTGATTCTCACCGGCACCCCGGTCGGTGTTGGCCCGCTGAACGTGGGCGATGAGCTGGTGTTGGAGCTGGTGGGCGCAAGCCGCTTCGAAAGCAGCGTTCGCTAGCGCCTGCAGGCAACTCCAATGTGGGAGCTGGCTTGCCTGCGATGACGGTGGTGAATTTACTGATGCCATCGCAGGCAAGCCAGCTCCCACACTGTTTTTGTGTGCATCCCGGGCTTGGGCTTTTGCATTTTTTTCACACCGCATCCGGATAATCCCCAGCTTCTTGCGCGCGGGCCGTTTGATCCTGTGCTATCACCTAAAGCTGACTCCCCGGAAAAGCGCCCCATGGCCGTGCCCCTGCCTTCGATCACCTCCAAGCCCCGTTCCCGCTTTGCCCTGCGCTGGTATTCCTGGCTGTTCCTGGTCGGGGTGATTGTGTATGGCGTTTCCTGGGCCATGCATTGGGATGATCGCGGCGTGTTGTGGGTGATGGAGCGTTTCGAGACGCCGGCTGAACAGCAAGCCAGCGTCTGGCTGCCGGACTACCACGCGGTCATCGACGGCAAGTTACTGCCCGGCATGGAAAAGGATGAGGCCTCCGACGTTTCCTACAACCCGCAGACCAAAACCCTGTTTTCCGTCATGGGCAAGAACCCATTCCTCGTGGAACTGAGCCTGCAAGGCGACGTGCTGCGCAAAATGCCGCTCAACGGTTGGAACAACCCGGAGGGCGTGACGGTGATGGAAAACGGCCTGATGGCCATTGTCGACGAGCGCATGCACACCCTGACTGTGGTCAAGGTCGACGCCGGCACCCAGCAACTGAACATCGCCGATTTCAAAACCTACGACCTCGGCCCGTCCAAAGACCAGAACAAAGCCTTTGAAGGCATCACCTGGGACAAGCGCACCGGGCAGATCGTACTCGGTGAGGAACGCCCGCCTGCGTTGTTCACCTGGAAGAGCGACGGCGCCACACTGACTGGCGACAAGCAAAAACTCGCCAGCACCGAGCTGGACATGCGCAACCTCTCGGCCCTGGCCGTCGACCCGCGCACCGGGCATTTGCTGGTGCTGTCCGCCGACTCCCACTTGCTGCTGGAGCTGGATGAGAAGGGCGAACAAGTCAGTTTCATGACCCTGCTCGGCGGCTTCAACGGCCTCAAACACACCATCCCGCGCGCCGAAGGCGTGACCATGGACGAGAGCGGCACGCTGTACATGGTGAGTGAGCCAAACCTGTTCTATCGTTTTGAAAAGCAAAAATAACCCACGATTACGTCGGATATTTCTCCAGTAACGGCATTCGCCAGACATCGGGCAGCGTTTAAGTTTAAATTCAGACAGGCGTGATATTCATTCGCCACTTTTAATCTTGAGCCCTGCCGATGCGCCGATTTGCCCGCCCCAAACCTGCGTTTTTCATTCTGTTATTGATCGCCCTGGCTACCGCCGGGGTGGTTGCGCAGCAATTCCGTTTATTCGAACGCGCGTGGTTCAACTGGCAAACCTGGCGTCACCCTGCGGATGAGCGCTCCATCGGCCTGGCCGATTACCGGGTGGTGCTGGAAGGCCGGGTGATTGAAGGCCTCAACGACAATGTCTCGGCGTTGACCTACGACCCGGTGCGCAAAAGCCTGTTTACCGTCACCAATAAAAACGCCGAGCTGATCGAGCTGTCCCTGGAGGGCAAGGTGCTGCGGCGCATTGCGCTGGTGGGCTTTGGTGATGCCGAGGCGGTGGAGTTCATCAGCGACAACATTTATGTGATCAGTGACGAGGCCCAGCAGCGGCTGATCAAGGTGCATGTCAACGACGACACCCAATTCCTCGACGCTGCCGACGCGGAGCAGATGACCCTGGGCGTGCACATCGGCGGCAACAAAGGCTTCGAGGGCCTGGCTTACGACTCGGTGGGCAAGCGCCTGTTCGTGGCCAAGGAGCGCGACCCGATGCTGATTTACGAAGTCCACGGGTTTCCCCACTTCAAACCGGAAAAAACCTACTCGGTGCACGTGATCAACAACCCCAAGCGCGATGCCGGGCTGTTTGTGCGTGACCTGTCGAGCCTGCAATACGACGAGCGCAGCGGCCATTTGCTGGCGCTGTCGGATGAGTCATTTCTGGTGTTGGAGCTGGATATCGACGGTCGGCCGTTAAGCAGTCTTTCATTGCTGAACGGGCGCCATGGTCTGAAAAAACGGGTGCCTCAAGCCGAGGGTATCGCCATGGATGACGAAGGTTCGTTGTATGTGGTCAGCGAGCCGAACCTGTTCTACGTGTTCAAAAAACCAACTCTCTGAAACACCACAGGATCCATGTGGGAGCTGGCTTGCCTGCGATGGCATCAGTGAATTCACCACCGTCATCGCAGGCAAGCCAGCTCCCACATAAAGCAAAAGCAGTCGTGCTTAGGCCTTGAGGGTTTTTACACCTTCGGAAGTGCCTAACAGCAACACATCCGCCGGGCGCGCGGCGAACAAGCCGTTGGTCACCACGCCCACGATCGCATTGATTTGCGTCTCAAGCTCCACCGGGTTGGTGATCTGCATGTTGAACACATCCAGGATGATGTTGCCGTTGTCGGTCAACACGCCTTCGCGGTACACCGGATCGCCGCCCAGTTTCACCAGTTCGCGGGCCACGTGGCTGCGGGCCATTGGGATCACTTCCACCGGCAGCGGGAACGCACCGAGCACCGGCACCAGTTTGCTGGCATCGGCGATGCAGATGAAGGTCTTGGCCACGGCCGCCACGATCTTCTCGCGGGTCAGGGCTGCGCCGCCGCCCTTGATCAGGTTCAGTCGCGCGTCGCTTTCATCGGCGCCGTCGACATAGAACTCCAAATCGCTCACGGTGTTGAGTTCGTACACCGGAATGCCGTGGCCTTTGAGGCGTGCGGCGGTGGCTTCGGAGCTGGCCACGGCGCCGTCGAACGCGCCCTTGTGCTGGGCCAGCGCATCGATAAAGCAGTTGGCGGTGGAGCCGGTGCCGACACCGACGATGCTCTTGTCGTCGAGTTTGGGAAGGATTAAATCGACGGCGGCCTGGGCCACTGCCTGTTTGAGTTGATCCTGGGTCATGCGGGCTCCGGAACGGGCGGGGAGTTATCGAGGGCGGCGAGTATACCCCAACAAAACCTCGGGATTCGTGTGGTCGCCCGGCCAAAAGCCGGGTTAGACTCCTTGGCCCTGCCAAACCGTGAAAGTAGAAGCCCGCCGATGCTTGAACAGTACGTCAAAAAGATCCTCACCTCGCGCGTTTACGACGTTGCCGTAGAAACCCCGCTGCAGACCGCGCGCCAGCTCTCCGAGCGCCTGGGCAACACGGTCTGGCTCAAGCGTGAAGACTTGCAGCCGGTGTTCTCGTTCAAGATTCGCGGCGCCTATAACAAGCTGACTCAGCTGACCGCCGAAGAGCGTGCGCGCGGCGTGGTCACGGCGTCTGCCGGCAACCACGCCCAGGGCCTGGCCCTGGCGGCGAAGGTGCTGGGGGTCAAGGCCACTATCGTGATGCCCAAGACCACCCCGGAAATCAAGGTCGAAGGCGTGCGCTCCCGTGGTGGCAAAGTGGTGCTGCACGGCGATTCCTTTCCGGAAGCGCTGGCGTATTCGCTGAAACTGGTCGACGAAAAAGGCTACGTCTACATCCATCCCTACGATGATCCGCACACCATTGCCGGGCAGGGCACCGTGGCGATGGAAATTCTGCGCCAGCACCCGGGGCCGCTGGACGCGATTTTCGTACCGGTGGGCGGCGGCGGGCTGATCGCCGGTATTGCGGCCTACGTGAAATACCTGCGCCCGGACATCAAGATCATCGGCGTCGAGCCGGACGACTCCAACTGCCTGCAAGCCGCCATGGCTGCGGGTGAGCGCGTGGTGCTGCCGACCGTCGGGATCTTTGCCGACGGCGTGGCGGTGGCGCAGATCGGCCAGCACACCTTCGACATCTGCAAAGATTATGTGGACGAAGTGATCACCGTCAGCACCGATGAAATCTGTGCGGCCATCAAGGATATCTATGACGACACTCGCTCCATCACCGAGCCCGCGGGCGCGCTGGGTGTAGCGGGCATCAAGAAATACGTGGAAACCCGTGGCGTCACCGGGCAGACCCTTGTGGCCATCGATTCGGGCGCCAACGTCAACTTCGACCGCCTGCGCCACGTGGCCGAGCGTGCGGAGCTGGGTGAGGGGCGCGAAGCCATCATCGCCGTGACCATCCCCGAGAAGCCGGGCAGCTTCAAAGCGTTCTGCGAAGCCGTGGGCAAGCGCCAGATCACCGAATTCAACTACCGCTACCACACCGGCCGCGAGGCGCACATCTTCGTTGGCGTGCAGACCCATCCGGAAAACGACCCGCGCAGCGCGCTGATCGCCAGCCTGACAAGTCAGGGTTTCCCGGTGCTGGACCTGACCGAGAACGAGCTGGCCAAGTTGCACATCCGCCATATGGTGGGCGGGCACGCGGCTAAAGTCAGTGACGAACTGGTGTTCCGCTTCGAATTTCCGGAGCGGCCGGGCGCGCTGTTCAACTTCCTCAACAAGCTCGGCGGGCGCTGGAACATCTCGATGTTCCACTACCGCAACCATGGCGCGGCGGATGGTCGTGTGGTGGCCGGCCTGCAAGTGCCGGCGGACGAGCGCCACCTGGTGCCGGCGGCGTTGGCGGAAATCGGCTACCCGTATTGGGATGAAAGCGAAAACCCGGCCTACCAGCTGTTCCTCGGTTGAGCGACTACGCTGACTGAGCGGCCCTTAAGGAATAGAGACCATGGAAACGCTGACCACCCTCAAGGTTATCCACATCACGGCCACCGTGTTGCTGCTGTTTAGCGGCCTCGGCCTGGCGGTACTGGCCTGGCGCAAGCGCAGCGTCGGCCCGGCAGCGATTGTGCAGCGCCCGTGGGCGTTCGTGTGGCTGTTGATGGGCGTGTGCCTGGTGAGCATGCCGTTTACCGGCTGGTGGCTGGTGCATTTGATCGGCTGGCCGCTGGGGCAAGCCTGGATTCTGGGCTCCAGTATTCTCTACACCGTGGCGGCGCTGGCGTGGTTCTGGCTGGTGGCGCGGCTTAACCGGCTGCGCAGGGGGGAGGGCGGCAGCCTGAATTTGACGCTGGTGCTGGCGGTGGTCAGCCTGGTGGGGTTTGTGGCGATTGCCGGGCTGATGGGGGCCAAGCCGGTTTAAGGTTCAAGACCGAGTCGCCTTCATCGCAGGCAAGCCAGCTCCCACATTTGACCTCATTCTCATGTTGGAACTCGGTCAAGTGTGGGAGCGGGCTTGCCCGCGAAGGGGCCATCAGCCGCGCAATGTAATCACCGGCCAGCCACGCTTCTCGGCCTCAGCCCGCAGATTCGGGTCCGGGTCCACCGCCACTGCATGGGTCACTTGCTCCAGCAACGGCAGGTCGTTCATCGAATCGCTATAGAAGTAGCTGTCTTCCAGGCTGTACCCGGTCTCTTCCAGCCAACGGTTCAGGCGCGTCACCTTGCCTTCACGGAAGCACGGCACGTCGGTGCTGCGCCCGGTGTAGCGGCCGTTTTCCATTTCGCACTCGGTGGCAATCAGGGTTTCCACGCCCAGGCGCGCGGCGATCGGCGCGGTGACAAAGCGGTTGGTGGCGGTGATGATCACCAGTTTGTCGCCGGCGGCGCGGTGTTTGGCCAGCAGTTCGGCGGCCTTGGGCAGCATCAGCGCATCGATGCAGTCGCGCATGAAGTCGTTGTGCCACTCGTCCAGCTGGGCCATCTCGGTGCGGCCGAGGATTTCCAGGCTGAAGTTCAGGTAGGCGGCGTTGTCGAGCTTGCCGGCCAGGTAATCCTGGTAAAACTCGTCATTGCGGGCCTTATAGGCCACCGGGTCGAGAATCCTGCGTTCACAGAGGTAATCGCCCCAAGCGTGATCGCTATCACCGCCGAGAAGGGTGTTGTCCAAGTCGAATAAAGCCAGGCGCATTGCAGTTACTCGCTGAAAAGTCTGTAAAAAGGCGTCCAGAATACGGTCTTTTCACAAGAGTGCACATAAGGTAAGAAGCCTCGTTGCCGCTTGATCAACCTTTGTGGAACAATGCGGCGACATGCGTTTGCGAGGTTGTTGCCGTGATCGACCCCGATGGTTTCCGTCCTAATGTCGGGATTATTCTTACGAATGATGCCGGACAGGTGCTATGGGCTCGCCGAATCAACCAAGATGCCTGGCAGTTTCCTCAAGGCGGAATCAACCCCGACGAAACCCCTGAAGACGCCTTGTACCGTGAGTTGAATGAAGAAGTCGGCCTTGAGCGCGAAGATGTGCAAATTCTGGCCTGTACCCGTGGCTGGTTGCGCTATCGTTTGCCGCAACGCCTGGTGCGTACCCACAGCCAACCGCTGTGCATCGGCCAGAAGCAGAAATGGTTTCTCCTGCGCCTGATCTCCAACGAGCAGCGGGTGCGGATGGATTTGACCGGTAAACCGGAGTTCGATGGCTGGCGCTGGGTCAGCTATTGGTACCCGCTGGGCCAGGTGGTGACATTCAAGCGCGAAGTTTATCGTCGCGCTCTCAAAGAGCTTGCCCCGCGCCTTTTAGCGCGCGACTGACGACGGAGTTCGACCCCGAGCCATGCTCAATACGCTGCGCAAGATCGTCCAGGAAGTTAACTCCGCCAAGGATCTCAAGGCGGCGTTGGGGATTATTGTGTTGCGCGTCAAGGAAGCCATGGGCAGCCAGGTCTGCTCGGTTTACCTGCTGGACCCCGAAACCAACCGTTTTGTGCTGATGGCCACCGAGGGCCTGAACAAGCGCTCCATCGGCAAGGTCAGCATGGCGCCCAATGAAGGTCTGGTGGGCCTGGTGGGGACGCGTGAAGAACCCCTGAACCTCGAAAACGCGGCCGATCACCCGCGTTACCGCTACTTCGCCGAAACCGGCGAAGAGCGCTACGCCTCATTCCTCGGGGCGCCGATCATTCACCACCGCCGCGTCGTCGGCGTGTTGGTCATCCAGCAAAAAGAGCGCCGCCAGTTTGACGAAGGTGAAGAAGCCTTCCTCGTGACCATGAGCGCGCAGCTCGCAGGCGTAATTGCCCACGCCGAAGCCACCGGTTCGATTCGCGGCCTGGGCCGTGAAGGCAAGGGCATCCAGGAAGCCAAGTTCGTCGGTGTGCCGGGTTCACCGGGCGCTGCAGTCGGTACGGCGGTGGTCATGCTGCCGCCGGCGGATCTGGACGTGGTGCCGGACAAAACCGTCAACGACATCGACGCCGAAATCAAACTGTTCAAGACCGCCCTGGAAGGCGTGCGCGCCGACATGCGCAACCTGTCGAACAAGCTGGCCACCCAGCTGCGCCCCGAAGAACGCGCGTTGTTCGACGTGTACCAGATGATGCTCGACGACGCGTCCCTCGGGAACGAAGTCAAAACCGTGATCAAGACCGGCCAATGGGCCCAGGGCGCGCTGCGCCAGGTCGTCACCGATCACGTCAACCGCTTTGAAATGATGGACGACGCCTACCTGCGCGAGCGGGCCTCGGATGTGCGCGACCTCGGTCGCCGCCTGCTGGCTTATCTGCAGGAAGACCGTACCACCAACATGGTTTTCCCCGACAACACCATCCTGGTCAGTGAAGAGTTGACCGCCACCCAGCTCGGCGAAGTGCCGGAAGGCAAGCTGGTCGGGTTGGTGTCGGTACTCGGTTCGGGTAACTCCCACGTCGCGATCCTGGCCCGGGCCATGGGCATTCCGACGGTGATGGGCCTGGTGGATCTGCCGTATTCCAAAGTCGATGGCATCGACATGATCGTCGATGGCCATCGTGGTGAAGTCTTCACCAACCCCAGCGAAGTACTGCGCAAGCAATACGCCGAGGTGGTGGAAGAAGAGAAACAACTGGCCCTGGGTCTCGATTCGCTACGCGAACTGCCGTGCGTGACCACCGATGGCCACCGCGTGCCGTTGCTGGTGAACACCGGATTGCTCGCCGACGTAGCCCGTGCGCAACAGCGCGGCGCCGAAGGGGTGGGGCTGTACCGCACTGAAGTGCCGTTCATGATCAACCAGCGTTTCCCGAGCGAGAAGGAGCAGCTGGCGATTTATCGCGAGCAACTGCAGGCCTTCCACCCGTTGCCGGTGACCATGCGCAGCCTGGACATCGGCGGCGACAAGTCACTGTCGTATTTCCCGATCAAGGAAGACAACCCCTTCCTCGGCTGGCGCGGTATTCGGGTCACGCTCGACCATCCTGAAATTTTCCTGGTGCAGACCCGCGCCATGCTCAAGGCCAGCGAAGGCCTGAACAACCTGCGCATCCTGTTGCCGATGATCTCCGGCACCCATGAGCTGGAAGAGGCGCTGCACCTGATCCACCGCGCCTGGGGCGAAGTGCGCGACGAGGGCGCCGACGTACCGATGCCGCCGATTGGCGTGATGATCGAAATCCCGGCGGCGGTGTACCAGGCCAAGGAGCTGGCGCGGCAGGTGGACTTCCTCTCGGTAGGCTCCAACGACCTGACCCAGTACCTGCTGGCCGTGGACCGCAACAACCCGCGGGTGGCCGACCTTTACGATTACCTGCATCCGGCGGTGCTGCAAGCCCTGCAGCATGTGGTGCGCGACGCCCATGCCGAAGGCAAGCCGGTGAGCATCTGCGGTGAAATGGCCGGCGACCCGGCGGCGGCGGTGCTGTTGATGGCGATGGGCTTTGACAGTCTGTCGATGAACGCCACCAACTTGCCGAAGGTGAAGTGGATGCTGCGCCAGGTGGAATTGAGCATGGCCAAGGAGCTGCTGGCCGAGCTGATGACCATCGACAACCCGCAAGTTATCCACAGCTCGCTGCAACTGGCGCTGAAGAACCTGGGGCTGACGCGGATGATCAACCCGGCTTCGGCGAAAACCCTCTAAACCGGGGTATGGCCATCGCAGGCAAGCCAGCTCCCACAATTTGAACTGCATACACCGTCACATGCCAGCTCTCACAATTTGAACTGTACACAGTCCAGAGTGGGAGCTGGCTTGCCTGCGATGGCGCCAGTCCAGACACCCCTAAATCATCAGCTCTACTTCCCCCAGCCGCCCCCCATGGGGCCCAAAACTGCGTTCCACCATCCGCCGCGTGCCATCGGCATTCACAATCAACACGGTGCTCGCCCGCGTCCCGTAACTCGGGCTGGCAATAAACACGCTGGACAGCAGGCTCTCCGTCGCCAACCCCACGCCGGTATCCGGCAAATCCGCAAACGGTGCGGTCTGCGGGTCGCTCAGAATGCCCAGCAGCGCCTCCGGCTGCGGGTTTTCCAGCAACCCGCCCAACGCCGTCCTGGCCTTGAGCAGCTTTGGCCACGGCGTATTCAGGCCCGCGTTGGATAATCCATAAACACCAGCGTTCAACCGCGTCGGCTCGGTGTCATTGGCGTTGTAATGCCACAGCTCATCCCGCGTGCCCACCAGCAGGTTAAACCCGGAATATTCAATCGAACGGCCGTTAACGTCGGCCAAATACTCTTCAATCGGCTGAGAACCCGCAAGAAATCGCGCCACCAATTCCCCTCGGGACTTGCGTGCCGGCGGCTGGTGCGGGTTGCGGATATTGGTGAGGGCGGCAAAGCGCCCGTCGGCGTTCACGCCAAGCCAGGTGCCACCGGCTTCCTGATCGCGGCCAGCGTAGATGTGGGGCGCATCGGGCCACTGAGCCAGCGCCAGGCTGGGGCGCGCGTAAAACTCATCACGGTTGGCCGCGACGATCAGCGGTTGGGCGTGGCCCGGCCGCCAGGCGAAAACAATCAGGCACATCAGGTGATCCCTTTTGTGTTTTTCCCCACTCTACCGATACAGCGGCAGGCGTTCCATCGTATCGAAGTTGGGCCGCACGCCTTCCATCCGTTAACATGCCAGCCTATTTGGCGTGTGCGAACTTCTTAATTTGATATAGCGGCTGTAACGCAGGCTTAATCGCACACCGGCATGGTCCGGTGCGCCATGACTAATGATTTAACGAGGAGTCGCAATGCTGCCTTACCCGCAGATCAACCCGGTGGCCGTGGCCATCGGTCCGCTGCAAATCCACTGGTACGGGTTGATGTACCTGATCGGCATCGGCGGTGCCTGGCTGCTGGCCTCCCGGCGCCTGAACCGCTTCGACCCGACCTGGACCAAGGAGAAGCTCTCCGACATGGTGTTCTGGATGTCGATGGGCGTCATCGTCGGCGGACGTCTGGGGTATGTGCTGTTTTACGATCTGCCGGCTTATATCGCCAACCCGACACTGATCTTTGAGGTGTGGAAGGGCGGCATGGCGTTCCACGGCGGCTTTGTCGGCGTGATGATCGCGGCGTGGTGGTTCGGTCGTCGCAACGGCAAATCGTTTTTCCAACTGATGGACTTCGTCGCACCCTTCGTGCCGATCGGCCTGGGCGCCGGGCGTATCGGCAACTTCATCAACGCCGAATTGTGGGGCAAGCCGAGCGACGTGCCGTGGGCCATGGTGTTCCCGCCGTTCAGCGACCCGGCGCAACTGCCGCGCCACCCGTCGCAGCTCTACCAGTTCGCGCTGGAAGGCGTAGCGCTGTTCCTGATCCTCTACATCTTCTCGCGCAAGCCGCGCCCGACCATGGCCGTGTCCGGCATGTTCGCGCTGTTCTACGGGATCTTCCGTTTTATCGTTGAGTTCGTCCGCGTGCCGGATGCACAGCTGGGCTACCTCGCGTGGGGCTGGGTGACCATGGGTCAGATTCTCAGCCTGCCGATGATCATCGCTGGCCTGGGCTTGCTGTGGTGGGCTTACAATCGTCCGCAGCCGATCAAGAACGCCGCGCTTTAAACTCGAATGCCGGGGCTTGCGAGCCCCGGCTTCTTTGATACAGGTACACACATGAAGCAATATCTCGAACTACTGAACGACGTCGTGACCAATGGATTGACCAAGGGCGATCGCACCGGCACCGGCACCAAGGCCGTGTTTGCCCGTCAGTATCGGCATAACCTGGCCGACGGCTTCCCGCTGCTGACCACGAAAAAGCTTCATTTCAAAAGCATCGCCAATGAATTGATCTGGATGTTGAGCGGCAATACCAACATCAAGTGGCTGAACGAAAACGGCGTGCGTATCTGGGACGAATGGGCCACCGAAGACGGCGACCTCGGCCCGGTGTACGGCGAGCAGTGGACCGCCTGGCCCACCAAGGACGGCGGCACGATCAACCAGATCGACTACATGGTCGACACGCTGAAGAACAACCCCAACAGCCGTCGCATCCTGTTCCACGGCTGGAACGTCGAATACCTGCCGGACGAAACCAAAAGCCCGCAGGAAAACGCGCGTAACGGCAAGCAAGCCCTGCCGCCGTGCCACCTGCTGTACCAGGCGTTCGTGCATGAAGGCCACCTGTCGATGCAGTTGTATATCCGCAGCTCCGACGTGTTCCTCGGCCTGCCGTACAACACCGCCGCCCTGGCGCTGCTGACCCATATGCTGGCCCAGCAATGCGACCTGATCCCCCACGAGATCATCGTCACCACCGGCGACACCCACGCCTACAGCAACCACATGGAACAGATCCGCACCCAACTGGCGCGCACACCGAAGAAGCTGCCGGAACTGGTGATCAAGCGCAAACCGGCGTCGATCTACGACTACAAGTTCGAAGACTTCGAAATTGTCGGCTACGACGCCGACCCCAGCATCAAGGCCGACGTCGCCATCTGACGCCTAGATGCAGGTGTAGCCCGCATCCGCATTGATGATCGAGCCTGTCAGCAGGCTCGACGCATCGGAGGCGAGAAATTGCACCAGCGACGCCACTTCATGGGGCTGGCCCATGCGCCCGGCGGGGGTCAAGTCCAGCCAGCGCTGGATCAACCCCGGCTGGCTTTCCAGCCCATGCAGCAACGGCGTTTCGATATAGGTTGGCGCCACCGCATTCACCCGCACCCCGCGTTTCGCCCATTCCACCGCCAAGGATTTGGTCAGTTGATGCACGCCCGCCTTTGAGGCGTTGTAGTGACATTGCGGCTGCGGCACGTTGACCACCTGCCCCGACATCGACCCGATATTGATCACCGACCCGCGCCCGGCTTCCAGCATGCGCCGGCCAAACCCCCGGCAGGTACGGAACACGCCGGTGAGGTTGACGGTAATGACCTTGTCCCATTCCTCGTCGGTCATTTCCTCGGCGGGCGTGTTGGTGACGATGCCTGCGTTGCACACCAGAATATCCAGCGGCGGCAGCGACGTCGCCAGGGCGTTGATGGCGGCGCTGTTCGTCACATCCAAGGCTTCGGCGCGGGCGGCATAGCCTTTCTCGGTCAACTGCTGCGAAGTCGCCAAGGCCCGGGCGTGCAGAATATCGGTGCAGATCACCTCAGCCCCGGTCGCCGCCAGCGCTTCAGCAATCGCCGCCCCAATGCCCTGACCGGCGCCGGTCACCAGCGCCAGCTTGCCGTTCAGCGCCTGTTTTTCCGAATAATTCATTGATCTTCCCTCAACACACAAATGGAAAAGCAGTTGCGCGCACTGCCCTTGTAGCGAGCGGGCTTGCCACAGAGGCCTATGTTCAGGTCAGCGCACAGCGCAAGGCTTCGCCGCGCAAGCCGCGCAAGGCTTCCTCGCTGGCCAACCGCTGTAACGCATCCACCGATGCATCGGAAAAAAACGCCGCATGAGGCGACACCAACAAATGCGGCGCACTGCGCAACGGCGAATCCGCCGGCAACGGTTCCTTCTCGAACACATCCAGCCCCGCCCCCGACAACTGCCCGCTGACCAGCGCCTGGGCCAGCGCCGTCTCGTCGATCAAACCACCCCGGGAACAGTTGATCAGAATAGCCCCCCTGGGCATCCGCGCGATGGCATCGGCATCGATCACATGGCGCGTCTCGGGCGTCAGCGGCACATGCAGCGACAACACATGGGCGCAAGCAATCACCTCGGCCCGCGACATCGGCTCGATCCCGGCCTCTCGCGCCTGCTGGTTGGTGACGTAAGGGTCATAACCCACAATCGTGCAACCAAATGCCGCCATGCGTGACGCAAACGCACGGGCAATGCGGCCCAGCCCGATCAGGCCGACGGTGGTGTCGCGCAGGGAGCGCACGCCATCGACCATCTGCGCGATTTTCCATTCGCCGTTGCGAATGCCTGTGCCGTAATGATCAAGCTTGCGCGCCAGGGCCAGGGTCATCGCGGCGGCATGGTCGGCCACCTCTTCAACCCCGTAATCCGGCACGTTGCACACCCGAATCCCCAGTTCCCTGGCCGCCGCGAGGTCGACGTTATCCACGCCGACGCCATAGCGCACCACCACCGCACCGGGCGCCATGGCCGCCATCACGCGATGGGTCATCGGCGCGAAGTTATTGATCACCGCATGGGCGCCGCGCACGGCTTCCAGGGTTTCGTCTTCGCTGCGGCACTGGTGCTCGGAAAACTGCGCGCCGACCAAGGCGGCGGCGGCCTGTTCATGGCGTGTGTTGCCGAACGCCTGGTCGGTCACGACCAACTTCTGGCTCATAGCAGCCCCCGTTTTGCCAGGTTGCGCATCAACGCGCGGGTGCCGTAGGTCCAGGGGGCGGCCTCGTCGGAATACACGACGGTGTTGCGCAGGGTGCCCAGCAGCGGCGTGGAAATTTCCACCAGGTCACCGGCCTTGTGGGTAAAGCCCGAACCCTTTTTCTCGCGGTCCTGGGTCGGCGCAAACATGGTGCCCAGAAACAGCATGAAGCCGTCCGGGTACTGATGGGATTTGTTGCGCGTTTGCTCGACCAGATTCGCCGGCTTGCGGCTGATCTCGGCCATGTTCGAGCCACCGGACATTTCAAAGCCGTCGAGGCCGCTGACCGACAGGGTCAGGGTCGCATTTTCGATGTCGGTCAGGGTGAAGTGCTCATCGAACAGGCGGATAAACGGCCCGATCGAGCATGAAGCGTTGTTGTCCTTGGCTTTGCCCAGCAGCAGCGCCGAGCGGCCTTCCACATCCCGCAGGTTCACGTCGTTGCCCAGGGTGGCGCCACGGATATTGCCCTGGCTGTCCACCGCCAGCACCACTTCGGGCTCGGGGTTGTTCCACTCGGAAATACGGTTGATGCCCACCTGCGCGCCATAACCGACTGCCGCCATGGGCTGGGATTTGGTAAATACCTCGGCGTCCGGGCCGATGCCCACTTCCAGGTACTGCGACCACAGGCCTTCGGCAATCAGCGCGGCCTTGATCTCGGCGGCCTTGGCGGAGCCGGCCTGCACATTCGACAGGCTGTCACCGATCAACGAACCGATCAGCGCGCGCAGCTCATTGGCGCGGCCGGGATCGCCCGCGGTGCGTTCATCAATCACGCGTTCGACCATACTTCTGGCAAAGGTCACGCCGCAGGCCTTGAGCGCCTGGAAGTCGCACGGCGCGAGCAGGCAAGGGCGGTCCGAGTGATAGCCCATCTCGGAGGGTTCAAGGATCAGGTCCGCGAGGTCGCCTACCGGTTCACCGGCCAGGGTGTCGAAGCGTTCGGCAGGGTTGTTGTCGAGGAAATCGGCCATGGAGACCACGGACGGCGTGACGTCGATCAGCACGTTTTCGCGCAGGATCACCACGCAGGGGCCCTTGCCGGGAAGCCAGACCCGACCGACCAATTTGGCGTGCTTGAGTGAGATGGGCAGCATGAGGATGATCCTTTATTGTTTGATATCTAGTAATGCTACGTTTCGATTTTAAGCACGGTCAAGCGCTCTCACATGAAAGAAACCGCATTTTTCGCGATAAAAACCGCGTTTTAAGACTAATTTGCTGAAAAATAAGGCGAATATTAAGTGTTTCAGGCACGTGCGCACATTTGTGGTGCAAAAGTCGTGTGGATGAATTTTCACCGGACTATTGCAAAAAGCTAGCAATACTATATTTTCGAATTAAGCGAGTGGTTCAACCGCCAAGACAGGTGACGGAGCAGTTCGATGCATAACAATAAGATTCACGGCGACACAATTGCCGCGCTGCAAGGCGCCTTGTTTATCGATGGTCAGCTGCGCAAAGGCGCCGGCGCCCAGTTGCCGGTCGAGAACCCCGCAACGGGTGAAGTGCTGGGGCATATCGCTGCTGCCACGCCGCAGGAAATCAACGAAACCGTGGCCGCTGCACGCCGGGCCTTTCTACTCTGGTCCCGCGAATTGCCGAAAACCCGCGCTGCAGCCTTGCACCGCCTGGGCGACCTGATCGCCGCCGATGCGCAGACCCTGGCACAGGTGATGACTGCCGAGCAGGGCAAGCCCGTCAATGAAGCCCGTGGCGAAGTGCTCAAGCTCGCCGAGGCCTGCCATTTCTATGCAGAAGAAGCCACCCGCGTACACGGCGAGATCGTGCCCAACGATCAACCGGGTTTCCAGAGCCTGGTGGTGCGCGAGCCGATTGGCGTCGTCGCTGCGATTACGCCGTGGAACTACCCGGCAGAGTTGGTCGGCTGGAAGCTCTGCGCGAGCCTGGCCGCCGGTTGCACCATCGTTATCAAGCCTGCTGAATTGACCCCGTTCACCGCGCTGGCGATTGCGCAAAAATGCATCGACGCCGGGATTCCCGCAGGCGTGGTCAATGTGCTGACCGGCAAGGGTTCGGTGGTCGGCCAAGCGCTGGTTGAGCACCCGGATGTCAGCAAGGTCGCGTTCACCGGCTCCAGCGCCGTGGGCCTGCACATCCAGCGCAGCTGCCCGCAGGTCAAGCGCCTGTCCCTGGAACTGGGCGGCAACTGCCCGATGGTGGTCACCGCCAGCGCCGATGTCGCCGCCGCCGTCAAAGGCGCCACGCGCCGCAGTTTCCGTAACTGCGGGCAGATCTGCATCGCGATCAACCGCATTTATGTGCACCGTTCGATTTACGAAGAATTCGTCACCCAACTGGGCGCCGCCGCCGAGGCGCTGACCGTGCGCAACGGCCTGGAAAACCCCGGCGCCGATTTGGGCGCCATGGCCTCCGCTGAACCCCTGAACAAAACCCGCGCCCACCTTGAAGATGCGCTGGCCAAGGGTGCGCGCCTGGTCGCTGGCGGCAAGGCACCCGAGGGCGAGGAATTCGCCCACGGGTATTTCTTCCGCCCTACAGTCGTCGCCGATTGCACTCACGAGATGCTGGTGATGACTGAAGAAACCTTCGGCCCGCTGGTGGGCGTGGCGCCGTTCGATGACCTCGCCGAAGCCGTGCAACTGGCCAACGACACGCCTTACGGCTTGGCCTCCTATGTGTACGCCCGCGACCTGGTGGACATCCACACCCTGTCGGCGCAGCTCGACTACGGCAACGTGGCCATCAATAACGTTGACGCCGGGATCATGAACGCGCCTTACGGTGGCCGCAAACAGAGTGGCGTAGGTTACGAGCACGGGCGCGAAGGGCTGCTGGAGTACTTCAACTTCAAGCATGTTCGCCTGCACCACGGCGTCGGGAATTGAGCCATGCAGGCCCTTATTGGTATCGACATCGGCACCTCCGGGTGCAAGGCGTTGCTGCTGGACGCCCGGGGCGCGGTGATTGCCGCCGACACGGCGACGTATCCGCTGTCCCAACCGCGGCCCGGCTGGACCGAACAAGACCCTGAACTGTGGATCGATGGCGCCCGCCGTGCGATTGCCGGGGTACTGGCCAAGGCGCCCGGCGTGGAATTGCTGGCGGTGGGCTTGTCCGGCCAGATGCACGGGCTGGTGCCATTGGACGCCGCGCAAAAAGTCCTGCGCCCGGCGATCCTGTGGAACGACCAGCGCAACGCCGCCGAATGCGAGTGGATCACCCAGGCAGCCGGTGGCCTTGAAGGCCTGCTGGCGGCCACCGACAACCGCATGCTGGTGGGTTACACCGGCGGCAAGATTGTGTGGATGCAACGCCATGAGCCCGAGCTGTTCGCACGCCTGGCCACGGTGCTCAACCCCAAGGACTACTTGCGTCTGCGCCTGACCGGCGAAGTCGCCAGCGAAGTGTCGGATGCGTCGGGCACCGGTCTGTTCAACGTGCGCTCGCGGCAGTGGGCGACGGGGCTGGTGGAGACGCTGGGGATTGACCCCGCGTTGCTGCCACCGGTGTTTGAATCCCAAGTGATTTCCGGCCGGGTCAGTGCCCAGGGTGCCCAGCTGTTTGGCCTGCCGGTGGGCACGCCTGTGGCCGGTGGCGGCGGTGACTCGGTGATCCAGACCCTCGGCTCCGGCGTGATTGCGCCGGGCGAATTGCAAACCACCATCGGCACCGCCGGCATTCTCGCGGCGGCGCTGGACACCCCCCAGGACAACCCCGACGGTCGCCTGCAGATCTTCTGCAACGTCGCCGCCGACAAGTGGCATTGCATGGGCGTGTCGCTGAACGCCGGTGGCTCGATGAACTGGTTTCGCGACACCTTCTGCGCCGGCGTGCCCTTCGAGCAGATCGCCGCCGAAGCCGCCGACAGCCCGCCCGGCGCCCATGGCCTGCTGTTTTTGCCCTACCTCAACGGCGAACGCTGTCCTTATCCGGACCCGGTTCTGCGGGCCGCCTTTATCGGCCTCACTGGCCGCCATCAACGCGGTGATATGGCCCGCGCCGTGATGGAAGGCTCGGTCTATGCCCTCGCCGATATGTACGCGCTGATGCGCCCGCTGGGCATTGCCGGGCAGGTGATCAAGGCGTCCGGTGGCGGTGCGCGCTCGGTGCTGTGGCGCCAGTTGCAGGCGGACATTTTCGGCTGCGACGTGGTGACCACCGAAGGCGCGGCCGAGGGGGCAGCATTCGGTGCGGCGCTGGTGGCCGGGTTGGCGGTCAACGTATGGCCCGACGCGGCCAGTGCCGCCGCCAGCTGCCGTGGGATGACCCGCCAGGCGCCAGACGGCGCCACGGCCGAGCTCCACGCCCACGCCCATCGCATCTATCGCCATTTGTACCCGACGCTCAGGGAAACCTTTGTTGAGCTCGGCGCCCCTCTTTTCGATTAGGAGTCATTTTCATGGCCGTCTATAACGCGCTGATTTTTGATCTCGACGGAACGCTGATCGACAGCGCCTGCGATATCGCGAAGGCCCTGAATGTCGGCTTCATGCTGAACGGCTGGCCTGAACTGGACCCGGATCACGTGGAAACCTTCCTCGGCAACGGCCCTCGGCGCTTGATCGTCGACATCCTCGAAGACCTGGGTATTTCCTACACCGAAACCCAGGTGCAGCGCGCGTTTGAAGGCTATTTGCA
Source organism: Pseudomonas tolaasii NCPPB 2192 (assembly GCF_002813445.1). NCBI lineage: Bacteria > Pseudomonadati > Pseudomonadota > Gammaproteobacteria > Pseudomonadales > Pseudomonadaceae > Pseudomonas > Pseudomonas tolaasii. Next base: position 1,102,600 of record NZ_PHHD01000001.1, on the reverse strand, counting down.
AGCCTATATGGACGACCCGGCCGGGCGCACGCGGTTCTATCCCCACGTGCGTGAAGACCTGGTGGCGCTGCGCGAAGCCGGGATTCGCCTGGGGATTTGCACCAACAAAAACCACGCCGTCACCGGCAAAGTGCTGCAGCAACTGGGCCTGGCGGATCTGTTCGACGCCGCGATTGGCGCCGACGCTGTGCCGGCCTGCAAACCCGACCCCGGCCACTTGCTCGCCGTCGCCGACGCCATGGCGCTGGCCGAGCACACCTGGGCCTACGTGGGCGACACCCGGGTTGACCAGCAAACCGCACGCGCCGCCGGTGTCGCGTTTTTTGTGGTGCCGTGGGGCGGTGGCCCGCAGGTGGAGATTTCTGCGGCGCAGCGCTTGAACCGTTTGGCTGATCTGTTACAACGCAGCCCACCCATCGCCCAGGAGCGGATATGAGCGACAGTTTGCTGCAACGTATTATTGATGAAAGCAAGAACATGCACCGCGCCGAGCGCCGGGTGGCCAATTTCGTCTCCACCTCGCCGTCCAAAGTGCTGCAGATGAGCATGGCCAAGTTGTCGGAAACCTGCTCGGTCAGCGACCCGACGGTGATGCGTTTCTGCCGGCGTTTCGGGTTCGAGAGCTATCAGGAATTGAAGCTGCACCTGGTGCAGAGCCTGGTGCCGTCGGCGCCGTTTGCCTACGAGCAGATCATCCCGGATGACAGCATCGACAACATTGTGCGCAAGACCTGCCGCAATTCGCTGAACGCGATCCAGCGTTTGGAAGAAGACCTGGAGCCGGAAAAAGTCGCCGAAGCCGCACAGTTGCTGCAGGCCGCGAGTTGGGTAGGCATCTATGCCACGGGCATTTCGGTGGTCAACGCGCTGGATGCCGAGCACAAGTTCCAGCGCCTCGGCATGCGTTGTCAGGCCCTGCTCGGCGGCAAGCGCCAGGAGATGCACGCCGAGGGCGCACGCAGCGGGGAAGTGGCGCTGATTTTTTCGCAGTCGGGGCACACCCGGCAGATGGTCGACATGGCCGTTGCCGCGCGCAAGGCCGGGGCCAAAGTGGTGTCGATTGCTGCCGATGACAGCCCGCTGGCGAAGGTCAGCGACGTGCTGATCGCCGTGAAGCCTTACGAACACACCGAGCTGATGACGCCCTTGGCATCACGGCTTAACCACCATTTGGTCACCAACATGCTGGTGGCGGCCATTGCCATCGCCAGCGGTAGTCAGTTCCCCGATCAACTGACCGCCCTCGATTCCTGGCGTACCGACAAAATTTAAACCCCGATCCGTGGAGCAGGTAATGAGTAATCAACAGAACGAAGCCAAAAAAGTCGCCGCCCGCCGGGTGATCGAGGAATTTGTGCGCGATGGCATGAAGCTGGGCCTGGGCTCCGGGACCACCTCGCATTTCTTCGTTCGCGAGCTGGGCAAGCACGTGGCCAATGGCTTGAAACTCACCTGCACCACCACTTCGCGCTCCACCAATGATGTGGCGCGGGAAGTCGGTATCGAGATCACCGACCCCAACGACATCGGCGAACTGGACCTGACGGTCGACGGCCCCGACGAAATCGACGGCCAGTTCAACATGATCAAGGGCGGCGGCGCCTGCCTGCTGTGGGAAAAGATCATCGCCCATGCCTCCAAACGCATGATCTGCGTGACCGACGAAACCAAGATTGTCGACCACCTGGGCGCCTTCCCGCTGCCGGTGGAAGTGGTGCAGTTCGGCTGGAAGCAGACCGAGCGGCTAGTTCAGCGTGTGCTCGCCGAACACGGCATCCGCGACGTGCAGATCATCCGCCGCGAACGCAACGGCGAGACCGTGGTGACCGACAGCGGCAACTTCATCCTCGACTGCCATTGCGGCCCGGTGATCACCGAACCGGCGCCCCTGGAAATCGAGTTGAACCGAATCCCTGGCGTGGTGGAAAACGGCCTGTTCACCCGCGAGGCGGCGGGCATGGTGGTGGGGTGTTTTGACGGCACGTCCTACGTACGGATGCGCTGATTTCCCGGTTTGTCTGGAGCTATACCGCACGACGCGTGAAGAAAGGAAAGACGTACTCAACCAACAATAATAAGTCGGAGTCACTTCCATGAAAAAAGTCGATTTTTCGAGCGTGAGCCGCCGCAGCGTCCTGGCTGGCGGTGTGGTACTGGGGTTGGGTTCGCTGCTGGGGCGCACGGCCATGGCGCAGACCCCGCTGTCGGTGGCCTATTCCAACAAAAGCCTGGATTACTACTTCTTCGTGATCCAGGAAGAGTCGGTCAAGCGTGCGGTGCTGGCCCAGTCCGGCAAGTTTCAGGCGACCAACGCCAGCTTCGACACCACCACCCAGCTCGGCCAATGGCAGAGCCTGATGCTGTCCCAGCCGTCGGCGATCATCTCCGACCCCATCGACAGCCAGGCCATCGTCTCGGCGATCAAGCGCTACAACCAGCGCAAGATCCCGGTGGGCATCATCGACACCCCGGCTGACGGCGGCGACGTGGCGATCACCGTGAGCTTCGACAACTTCAAGGGTGGCGTGATGGCCGCTGAAGAAATCGTCAAACGCCTGGTGGCCAAGTACGGCAGCCCCAAAGGCACCGTGCTCAACTGCTTCGGCGCCCTGGCCTCGGTGGCGTGGCGCCTGCGCAAAGAGGGCATGGACTCGGTATTCGCCAAATACCCCGAGATCAAATACCTCGCGCGACCCACCGAAGGCCAATTGGACAAGATGCAGTCGGTCACGCTTTCCACCCTCTCGGAATTCCCTGACCTGGACGCCGTGCACGCGCCGTCGGATTCGCCGTCACGCGGCATCGCCGCCGCACTGAAACAGAAAGACCGCTGGAAGAAAGTCGGCGAAAAAGGCCACGTCATCTTCATCAATATCGACGGCGAACCGGTAGCGCTGGACTGGATCAAGGACGGCTACATGGACGGCTGCGTGTCCCAGGACCCGGTTGCCTACGGCCAGATCGCCGTGGAAATGATCACCAAGTACGCCCTCAACGGCCAGGCCGTGCCGCTGGGCACTTACCAGAACAAGGATTACTTCTGGGAAACCGGCGAGATCGTGCAAGGCAAGACCGGCCCGGCGCTGGTGATCCCGGCGTTCATGATCACGCCTGAAAACGCCGACGATAAACGCCACTGGGGCTATGTCGCGGAAAAGGTGTGGGGCGTGGCCTCCAAGTGATGGGCCGTCGCGCGGCGTGAGCAACGACTGGCGCGATGTTTATCCGACAAGGTGATGGTGAGAACAACAAAATGACCTTACACCCAACGCCCGACGACACGATCCTGAGCATCGAGAATGTCGCCAAAAGCTACGGCCCGGTCCGCGCCTTGCGCGGGGTGAGCACGCAAATCCGTCGCGGCTCGATCCATGGGCTGCTGGGGGAAAACGGCGCGGGCAAATCCACGCTGGTGGGGATTATTTCCGGGCAGGTCATCCCCACTTCCGGGCAGATCCTCATGAACGGCCAGCCGCTCAAGCAGGTGGACGTCAAGGTGATGGAGCAGGCCGGGGTGTTTCTGGTGACCCAGGAGCCGATGATCATCGGCAACCTCACCGCCGCCGAAAACCTGATGCTCGGTATCTGGCCGACGCGCAATGGCCTGGTCGACTGGAAACAGTTGAACGCGGACGCGGCGCGCATGCTCGACGGTTCCGGCATCGACCCCAAGGCGCTTGCCGGGCAACTCGACGCCGTGGCGCGGCGCAAGCTGAACATCCTGCGGGCGATGTTTTCCGGGGGCAAGGTCATCATCCTCGATGAGCCGACCGCGTCATTGACCGTGGTCGACCGGCGCCAGTTGTTCGACTTCATGCTGCGCCTGAAAGGCGAGGGCGTGACCTTCATCTTTATCTCTCACTACAACGACGAGATCCTCGAAATCTGCGACGCGGTCACCGTGCTGCGCGACGGCGCCCTGGCGGGTACGCGTTCGGACATCAGCGGGCTGACCTCCGAGCAGCTCACCGAGCTGGTGATCGGCCACGGCGTGCAGCTGTTTCAGCGCAAGCGCCGTGACCACAGCGGCAAGGCGCCGGCGATTTCCCTGCGCGGTGTGCGCGGCAAGTGGCTGGCGCTCGACAGCCTGGACATCGCACCGGGCGAGGTGGTCGGCTTTACCGGCCTGCCCGGTGCCGGCGCGAAGGAAATGGCCCGGGCGATCTTCGGCCTGCACCCGGCCATCGGCACCCTGGCGATGAACGGCGAAGACGTGCGCCCACTGCCACGTTCCCCCAACGCGGCGTTCGAGGCGGGCATTGCTTACCTCTCCGACGACCGCCGCAAGGACGGCGCCGTGGGGCAGATGTCGATTGGCAGCAACATCGCCATGTCGTCCCTCGCCACGCGCAGCAAATTGGGTTTTATCGACGCCGATGCCGAAGCCTCGGTGATCAACCACTACTTCGCGGCGATGGGCGTGAAATCGCCCAACCCGGATTACTCGGTGAACACCCTCAGTGGCGGCAACCAGCAAAAGGTCTGCCTGGGCCGGGTGCTGGCGACCCAGCCACGGTTGTTGATGGTGGACGAGCCGACCCGGGGCATCGACATGGGTGTGAAGCAGGATGTGTTGCGCATCATCGACGAACTCAGCGATGCCGGCGTAGCGGTGATCATCGTGTCCAGCGACACCGATGAACTGGTGCGCGCGGTGGACCGGGTGTGCATCTTCGATCAGGGCACGATCAAGGAAACATTGACGGGAGAGGACATCTGCGTCGAGCGCATCCGCGCATCCGTACAAGGATCCAGCAGTTGAATAAGAAAAAGAGTGGAGACACGGGTATGAGTACTTTAGTGAAACCCGGCAACGGGGTAGCGCCTGCCGCAACCAAAATCAACGGTCCGGCCATGCTGGGCTGGGTGCTGCACAACGTGGTGTGGATCTGGCTGATCGCACTGGTGGCGGGCTTCGGTCTGTTCAACGAATTCTTCTTCACCCTGTTCAACCTGCAGAACGTGATGGTGCAAGCCACCGTGCTCGGCATGTTGGGGCTGGCGGTGGCGCTGCCGTTGCTGGTGGCGGAGATTGATTTGTCGATCCCGGCCAATGCCGGGTTCTCGTCGGCGGTCGGTGCGTTGGCTTATTCGAGCTGGGGTTTGCCGTGGTACCTGGCGGTGATCATCGGCTTGCTGGTGGGCACCGCGATTGGCTTCTTCAACGGGCTGTGCATCACCCGGCTGAAAATGGTCTCGCTGATCGAAACCCTGGCGATGATGATCATCCTGCAAGGCGCACTGCTGGCACTGACCCAGGGCACCACGCTGACCAACATGGCCGACGGCTACATCTGGATCGGCCAGGTCACCCTCGGTGGTTGGCCGCTGATGCCGGTGGTGTTCCTGGTCGCGCTGGTGGTGATGGGCGTGGTGCTGCGTCGCACGGTACTGGGCCGCTCAATCTACGCGGTGGGCGGCAACCCGATTGCGTCGAATTCGGCGGGCATCCGCGTGGACCGCGTGAAGATCATCACCTACACCATTTCCGGTTTTCTCGCGGCGGCGGCGGGCTTTTTGCTGGCGTCCTGGCAGATGGCGATCACCTCCAGCCAGGGTTCTAGCTACCTGTTGTATGCGATTGCCGCGCCGATCATCGGGGGCGTCAGTGTGTTCGGCGGGCGCGGTAACGTGAAAGGTGTACTCGGCGGCGTATTGTTGCTGACGGTGATCCAGGTCGGCCTGGCGATTGTGAATGTGCCGTCGTTTTATGTCGGCATGATCGGCGGCGTGATGATCTTTATCGCCGTGGCCATCGACGCCATTCGCGTGCGCTATTTCGGTTAATCCATTTCAACTTCGGGAAACGCCCATGTCTTTTACACCCCACGGCAAGCACCTGATCGCAGGCGTTTGGGTCGCCGGCGACAGCACCTTTTCCAACGCGCCGACCGAGGGCCCGGCCCAGTGGTTTTCGGCGGGCAGCATCGAGCTGGTAAACCGCGCCTGTGAGGCGGCGGAAGCGGCGTTCTGGAGCTTCGGTTATTCGAGCCGGGAGGCGCGTGCCGAATTGTTGAACGCCATCGCTGATGAAATCGAGGCGCGTGCCGCGATCATCACCACCGTGGGCGCGCTGGAAACCGGCCTGCCGGAAGGGCGCTTGCAAGGCGAGCGCGGGCGTACCGTGGGGCAGTTGCGTTTGTTTGCGTCGCATATTCTGGCGGGGGATTACCTCGACCGTCGTCACGATGTGCCATTGCCCGATCGCCAGCCGCTGCCGCGCCCGGACATTCGCTTGATCCAGCGCCCGATCGGGCCGGTGGCGGTGTTTGGTGCGTCGAACTTTCCGCTGGCGTTTTCCACGGCCGGCGGTGACGTGGCGTCGGCGCTGGCTGCCGGTTGCCCGGTGGTGGTGAAGGGGCACGAGGCGCACCCCGGCACCAGCGAAATCGTGGCCGAGGCGATTCACGCGGCAATCCAGAAGTGCGACGTGCACCCTGGCGTCTTCAGCCTCGTGCACGGCGGTTCGCGGGCGGTGGGGCAACGGTTGGTGCAGCATCCGCTGATCAAGGCGGTGGGCTTTACCGGTTCGCTGGGCGCGGGTCGGGCGTTGTTTGATCTGTGTGCCAAGCGGTTTGAGCCGATCCCGTTTTTTGGCGAGTTGGGCTCGGTGAACCCGATGTTCCTGATGCCTCACGCGGTGGCCGCGCGCGGTTTAGACATTGCCAAAGGCTGGGCGGGCTCATTGACGCTGGGCGCGGGCCAGTTCTGCACCAACCCCGGCGTGGCCGTGCTGGTTGAAGGCGAAGCGGCGAATGCATTTATCGACGCGGCGGCCGGCGCGTTGGCGCCGGTTGGCGCGCAGGTGATGCTGACCGAAGGCATTGCCGCCGCGTATCGCGATGGCCGTGAGCGCGTGGCGAATGCCGTGGGCGTGCGCGAAGTGCTGTCCAACACCTGCGCACCGCGCCAGGCCATGCCGTATCTGTTCGCGACCACGGGCCGCGAATGGCTGGCCAATGCTTCGTTGGGCCATGAAGTGTTCGGGCCTTTGGGGCTGGTGGTGACGGTGAAGGATGGCGACGAATTGCTGGAGATCGCGCGGTCGCTGGAAGGGCAACTGACGTGCACGGTTCATCTGGAGGCAGAGGACAGCGCCGAGGTTAGCCGCTTGCTGCCGATTCTGGAGCGCAAGGCCGGGCGCATCCTCGCCAATGGCTTCCCGACGGGTGTGGAAGTGAGCGAGGCGATGGTGCATGGCGGGCCGTATCCGGCGTCCACCAACTTTGGCGCTACATCGGTGGGCACCATGGCCATCCGCCGTTTTCTGCGGCCGGTGAGCTACCAGAACATCCCCGAAGCGCTATTGCCCGAGGATCTGCAGCAACAGTAAATCAATGTAGGAGCTGGCTTGCCGGCGATGGCGATGGGTGCCGATCGTTCCCACGCTCTGCGTGGGAATGCATCCTGTGACGCTCTGCGTCACCTAGCGCAGGACCTTAATTACCCGCCGACTTCGGGACGCGGAGCGTCCAGGGCGGCATTCCCACGCAGAGCGTGGGAACGATCAAACACAGCAAGTCTCCTGTGGGAGCTGGCTTGCCTGCGATGGCGGCCTGTCAGGCGCCATCCATCTGGCTTAGTGCCCATGACTGCGCCCCACATGGGAGTGCTCGGCCTCGCTGGCCTGCACGCCGCCGCTGACTTCCAGGCGCTGCAAAATCCCGCATTGATCCCCACCGCCGCAACGCTGGCGCAAATCCAGCAACTGTTCCTGCAAGGCCAACAGCCCGTCGATGCGCGCCTTGACGTGGTGGATATGCTCGTCAATCAACGCATTCACGCTTTCACACTGGTCCTGCGGGCTATCACGCAGCCCCAGCAGGCTGCGGATTTCTTCGAGGGTCATGTCGAGGCTGCGGCAGTTGCGGATAAAGATCAGCCGCTCGGTGTGCGCCTGGGTGTACACGCGGTAGTTGGCGTCCGTGCGGGCCGGCGGTGGCAGAAGGCCTTCTTTCTCGTAATACCGGATGGTTTCCACCTGACAGTCGGTCAGTTTGGCCAATTCGCCGATCTTCATCGCAGCAATCTCCAAATGGGTGCTTGACCCTATAGTGGCTACAGGGTCTTTACTTGGCAACAGGCACCTTTACGGACGCGACAGAATGAGCGATTCCCTCCATACCCCGCATAAACACGAGCACGGTCATGACCACGATCACGACCATGCCCCAAAGAAACTCACGCCTGTGCATAACCACGGCCACGGCGGTTCCTGCTGTTCCGGCACGCCAGCCCCTGCGGTGGTGCAACTGAGCGAGGCACCCACCGCCGGTTCGCGCCTGAGCACCTTCCGCATCGAAGCCATGGACTGCCCCACCGAGCAGACGCTGATCCAGAACAAACTGGGCAAGCTCGCCGGCGTGCAGCAGCTGGAATTCAACCTGATCAACCGCATCCTCGGCGTCACCCATGACCTGCCGAGCACCGCGCCGATCATCGACGCGATCAAATCCCTCGGCATGCAAGCCGACCCCATCGAAGAAGGCACGCCCGCCGCTGAACCACCGGCCAAGAAACACTGGTGGCCGCTGGCGGTGTCCGGCGTGGGCGCATTGGGTGCTGAAGTGCTGCACTTCACCAACGCCGCGCCGACATGGGTAATTGCTCTGGTGGCGCTGGTGTCGATCCTCAGCGGCGGCCTTACCACCTACAAAAAGGGCTGGATTGCCCTGAAAAACCTCAACCTGAACATCAATGCGCTGATGAGCATCGCCGTGACCGGCGCCGTGTTGATCGGCCAGTGGCCGGAAGCAGCCATGGTGATGTTCCTGTTTACCGTGGCCGAGCTGATCGAAGCCAAGTCCCTGGACCGTGCGCGCAATGCCATCAGCGGTTTGATGCAAATGACCCCGGAACAGGCCACGGTGCAGCAAGCCGACGGTTCGTGGGCTGAGCAGGAAGTCAAAAGCATCGAGTTGGACGCCATCGTGCGGGTAAAACCCGGCGAGCGTATCGGCCTCGACGGTGAAGTCACCGCCGGCCAATCCACCATCGACCAGGCGCCGATCACCGGTGAAAGCCTGCCGATCGAAAAGACCGTGGGCGATAAAGTCTTCGCCGGCACCATCAACCAGGCGGGTTCGCTGGAATATAAAGTGACCGCAGCGGCCAACAACTCGACACTGGCGCGGATCATCCACGCCGTTGAACAGGCCCAGGGCGCGCGGGCACCGACCCAGCGTTTTGTCGACAGTTTCTCGAAGGTCTACACCCCAGCCGTGTTCCTGTTTGCCCTCGGCGTCGCGGTGATTCCGCCACTGTTCATGGCAGGCGCCTGGTTTGACTGGATCTACCGCGCGCTGGTGCTGCTGGTGGTCGCTTGCCCCTGTGCACTGGTGATTTCCACCCCGGTGACCATCGTCAGCGGTCTGGCGGCCGCTGCGCGCAAAGGCATCCTGATCAAGGGCGGCGTGTACCTGGAGGGCGGTTACAAGCTCGACTACCTGGCCCTCGACAAAACCGGCACCATCACCCACGGCAAGCCGGTGCAGACCGATTACCTGGCGCTGTTCCCGAATATCGAAGACAGCGCACCTGCCTTGGCGGCGAGTTTGGCCGGGCGTTCCGATCACCCGGTGTCCCTGGCCATCGCCAACGCGGCTGCGGATAAAAACCTGCCGACGCATGTTGTGGATAACTTCCAGGCGCTGGCCGGTCGTGGCGTGCGCGGCGACATCAACGGCGAAACCTACCACTTGGGCAACCACCGCCTGGTGGAAGACCTCGGCCTGTGCTCGCCCGCGCTGGAAGCAAAACTCTTCGCCCTGGAAAAACAAGGCAAGTCCGTGGTCTTGCTGCTCGACAAGTCCGGCCCGCTGGCGCTGTTCGCCGTGGCCGACACCGTCAAAGACAGCAGCCGCGAAGCTATCCAGCAACTGCACGAACTGGGCATCAAAACCCTGATGCTCACCGGCGACAACACCCACACCGCTCAGGCGATTGGCGCTCAGGTCGGCATCGATCAGGCCCAGGGCGACCTGTTGCCCACCGACAAACTGCAAGCCATCGAAACCCTCTACGCCCAAGGCCACCGCGTGGGCATGGTTGGCGATGGCATCAACGACGCCCCGGCCCTGGCCCGCGCCGAGATTGGTTTTGCCATGGCCGCAGCGGGCACCGACACCGCCATCGAGACCGCCGACGTGGCGCTGATGGACGATGATTTGCGCAAGATTCCGGCTTTCATTCGGCTCTCGCGGCAAACGTCGAGTATCCTCAAGCAGAACATCGCCCTGGCGCTGGTGATCAAGGCGATCTTCCTCGCGGTCACCTTCCTGGGCATGGCGACCATGTGGATGGCGGTGTTCGCCGACATGGGCGTGAGCCTGCTGGTGGTGTTCAATGGCCTGCGCCTGTTGCGCAAATAAACGATGAGAGGGTGGTGTGCTGAGTGCCGAACTGAAGGCTTTTTTCATGGTCGCCCGCCTGGGCAGCATCACCCAGGCGGCGAAAAAACTCGGCCTGAGCCAGCCCACGGTCACCACCCAGATTCGCAACCTGGAAAGTCACTACGGCGTTGAGCTGTTCTACCGTGGCGGGCGCCGCCTCACCGTCAGTGACGACGGCGCGCGGCTGCTGCCGATGGTCAAGACGCTGTTGCAGCAGGAAGCCGACATCGAGTTTTTCCTGCGTAACACCGGCCAGGTCCAGGGCGCATTGCGGATCGCCGCAACAGCGCCGTATTACATCCTCGACCTGGTCAAAGCCTTTCGCGAACGCTTGCCTCAGGTGGACGTGTCGGTGGAAATCGGCAACTCCCAGCAGGTACTCGAAGCGCTGGACGATTACCGCGTCGACGTTGCCGCCTCGTCACAATTACTCGAAGACCCGCGTTTGATCCGTCGCGTGCTCGGCACCGACCCGCTGGTGCTGGCGGTGCACCGCAACCACCCGCTGGCCAAGCTCGATCATGTGCCGCTCAGTGCGTTGGCCGGGCACACGTTGTTGATGCGCGAGGCCGGCTCCACCACGCGACGACTGACTGAAGAAATGTTGCAGGGCGCCGGTGTGAGTTATGGGCCGCTGCTGGAGATCGGCAGCCGCGAGTCGATCCGCGAGGCGGTGTTGCGCAACATCGGCATCAGCATCATTGCGCGCCAGGAAGTGCCCCATGACCCGCAATTGCGCGTGCTGACCATCGAGAATGCGCCGCAGATTCCGGAGTACCTGTACTGCCTCAAGGAGCGCAAAGGCGCGCGGTTGCCGGCGGCGTTTCTGGGGCTGGCGCAGGAAATGTCGCCGATCTGAGATTCAGTGCTGTCGGAATGGGCCTCATCGCAGGCAAGCCAGCTCCCACATTCTGATTTGTGAACACATTCAAGTGTGGGAGCTGGCTTGCCTGCGATGAGGCCCGCCCCGACCAATCACCTGCCGAAGTCCTACACAAATCCACCAATACCACTATCACTCGCTTTTGCCTTCCTGCCACATCAGGGACGCATTGGCCCCCTAGCATGGCCTTCATCAGTTTGATGAGGTGCCTAGCATGAACACAGCCCTGACCCACCCCGGCGCGCCGATGACGGTGCGCGGTATCCAGAAGCGCTTCGGCGCCTTCACCGCGCTGGACAATGTGTCTCTGGACGTCGCCGCCGGCGAGCTGGTGTGCCTGCTCGGTCCGTCCGGCTGTGGCAAAACCACCTTGCTGCGCTGCATCGCAGGCCTTGAACGCCAAGACAGCGGTGAACTGCGCCTGGGTAACCGCGACGTTTCATTTCTGCCGCCGCAGGCACGGGACTATGGCATTTTGTTCCAGTCCTACGCGCTGTTTCCGAATCTGACTGTCGAAGCGAACATCGGCTACGGCCTCACCGGCAGCGGCCGTGACGAAGTACGCAAGCGTGTCGGGCAAATGCTGGAACTGGTGGGTCTGGTGGGCAGCGAAAAGAAATACCCCGGCCAGCTCTCGGGCGGTCAGCAACAGCGTGTCGCCCTGGCCCGAGCGTTGGCACCGGCGCCTTCGTTATTGCTGCTGGACGAACCGATGTCGGCCCTCGACGCTCGCGTCCGTGAGCATCTGTGCACCGAGCTGCGCCAACTGCAGCGGCGCCTGGGCATCACCACGCTGATGGTCACCCACAACCAGGACGAAGCCATGCTGATGGCCGACCGCATCGCCGTGATGAATAACGGCAAGGTCGAGCAGTACGCCACGCCCCAGGAAATCTACGACCGCCCGGCCACGCCGTTTGTGGCGGAGTTTGTTGGCCAGGGCAACTGGCTGCCGTTCAGCCGCAACAGTGCGAGCCACGCTCAAGTGGGTGGGATGAACATGCGCTTGGCCGACGACGCCGGCGTGGCCAAGTCCGGCCGTCTTTTCTGTCGCCCGGAAGCGATCAGCGTCAACCCGCCGGTGCATGAAGAGAACCTGTTCCCGGCCAAGGTTCGCGAGATCACCTTCCTCGGCAACCGCTGCCGCATGAGCTTTGAGCTGGAACAACTGCCGGGCCATCCACTGCTGGCTGAACTGGCCCCGGAAGCCATGCCGCGCCTGGGTGCCCAGAATATCTGGGTGGCCTTGCCGCCGCGCAGCCTGCAGGTGTTTGCCTGAGATGGCCACTGTCATGACGCAGCCACGACAGGTGTCCCGTGCAGAAACCGGTGACCGTATTTTCGTAGTCGGCGGCAAACTGCTGTGGCTGTTGTTGCTGGGCGTCGCCGTGTTGATGCCGCTGCTGGCGATCTTCTGGCGCGGCTTCAGCAGCGAAGCCGGGCAGGGCGGTGGGCTGGTCGCCGCGCGGGAATTGGTGACCAGCGCCAACTTCCACTGGTTGCTGGGCAATAGCCTGAAAGTTTCCCTCAGCGTGGCGGCCATTGTCGTACCGCTGGCCTACCTGTTTGCCTACGCCTTGCAACGCACGTTGATTCCCGGCAAAGCGATCTGGCGTGGTCTTTCGCTGCTGCCCTTGATGGCGCCGTCGATGCTGCCGGGGATTGCGCTGGTCTACCTGTTCGGCAACCAGGGCCTGTTGCGCGGCTTGCTCTCGGACAATATCTACGGCTTCTGGGGCATTGTGCTGGGTGAGGTGATCTACACCTTCCCACATGCCTTGATGATTTTGCTGTCGGCGCTGTCCCTGGCGGATGCGCGTCTGTTTGATGCGGCCTCGAGCATGGGCGCCAGCCCGGCGCGGGCGTTTCGCAGCATCACTTGGCCAGCCACCCGTCAGGCGGTGTTTGCGGCGTTCTGCCTGGTGTTCACCCTGACCATCACCGACTTCGGCGTGCCCGTGGTCGTCGGCGGCGATTATCAGGTGCTGGCGCTGGAAGCCTACAAGGCAGTGGTCGGTCAGCAACAGTTCGGTCGCGGCGCGCTGATCGGCATGGTGTTGCTGCTACCGGCACTGTTCAGCTTTGCGGTGGACGCCTGGCTGCGTCGTCGTCATGGCGACTCCATGAGTGGCCGTGCCCAAGTGTTCCAGCCCGCACCGTCGCGGCTGCGAGACGGTTTCTACCTGGCGATCGTGCTGCTGATCTGCGCCGCGTTGCTGCTGGTGTTCGGCATGGCGGTGTATTCGTCGCTGGTCAAATTCTGGCCGTACAACCTCTCGTTGTCCTTGAGCCACTATCAGTTCGAAGACACCGCGGGCGGCGGTTGGCTGGCCTACCGCAACAGCCTGACCATGGCGCTGTGCACGGCGCTGGTCGGCAGCTTGCTGATCTTCACCGGCGCGTACCTGATGGAAAAAACCAGCGGCCAGAAAGGCCTCAACCTGGCGCTGCGCATGCTCAGCTTTGTGCCGATGGCCGTTCCCGGCCTGGTGCTGGGCCTGGGTTACGTGTTCTTTTTCAACCTCAACGGCAACCCGCTGCATGTGTTTTACGGGACCATGACCTTGTTGGTGGTGTGCACCATTGCGCATTACCTGACCACCGCACAGATGACCGCCACCACCGCGTTGCGCCAACTGGACGCCGAATTCGAAGCCGCCGCGCTGTCCCTCAAGGCGCCGCTGTACCGCCATTACCTGCGCGTGACCGTGCCGATCTGCCTGCCGGCGTTGCTGGACATCGTGCGCTACCTGTTTGTGTCGGCGATGACCACCGTGTCCGCCGCGATCTTCCTCTACAGCCCCGACACCATCCTCGCCGCCGTCGCCGTGTTGAACATGGACGACGCCGGAAACGTGGGCGGCGCGGCGGCCATGTCCACCCTGATTCTGTTCACCTCGGCCGGCGTTTCGCTGCTGCTGGCGTGGGCCTCACGTGGCGCGTTGCGCCGCTCCCAAGCCTGGCGCCAGACCGCGCCCGGCCAATAATCGTCCCTGTAGGAGGTGTTTCATGTTCAAGCCCCAGGCGCTGGTCGCTGCGGTACTCACTGCATTCAGCCTGAATGCCTTCGCCAAGACCGAGCTGACCGTGTACACGGCCCTCGAAGCCGAGCAGTTGAAAACCTACAAACAGGCTTTCGAAAAGGCCAACCCGGACGTTGAGATCAAGTGGGTGCGCGATTCCACCGGCATCATCACCGCCAAGCTGCTGGCCGAAAAAGACCGCCCGCAAGCCGACGTGGTCTGGGGCCTGGCCGCCTCTAGCCTGGCGATCCTCGACCAGCAAGGCATGCTCGACAACTACGCACCGAAGGACCTGGACAAGATCGGCAAGAACTACCGCGACGCCGCCAACCCACCGGCCTGGGTCGGCATGGACGTGTGGGCCGCGACCATTTGCTTTAACACCGTCGAAGCCGAGAAGCAGGGCCTGACCAAGCCGGTGAGCTGGCAGGACCTGACCAAGCCTGAGTACAAGGGCAAGATCGTAATGCCGAACCCAGCCTCGTCCGGCACCGGTTTCCTTGATGTGAGCGCCTGGCTGCAAACCTTCGGCGAGAAGCAGGGCTGGCAGTACATGGACGACCTGCACCAGAACATCGGCCAGTACGTTCACTCCGGCTCCAAGCCGTGCAAGCTGGCGGCGTCGGGTGAATTCCCGATTGGTATTTCCTTCGAATACCCGGCCGTGCAGTTGAAGCGTCAGGGCGCGCCGCTGGACATCATCCTGCCGAAAGAAGGCCTGGGCTGGGACATCGAAGCCACCGCCGTGATCAAGGGCACTGCCCACGCCGACGCGGCGAAAAAACTCGCTGACTTCTCCGCCAGCCCCGCTGCGATGGAGCTGTACAAGGACAACTTCGCCGTCCTCGCCCAGCCGGGCATTGCCAAGCCGCAGACCGAATTGCCGGCTGACTACGAGCAACGGTTGATCAAGAACGACTTTGCCTGGGCGTCGAAGAACCGCGACAGCATCCTGACCGAGTGGCGCAAGCGCTATGACGGCAAGTCAGAAAAAGCGGCCGGTCAATAAGGTACCGATCGTTCCCACGCTCTGCGTGGGAATGCCGCCTCGGACGCTCTGCGTCCGCTCTTGAAATCGTGACGCGGAGCGTCACCCGATGCATTCCCACGCGGAGCGTGGGAACGAGAGGACTGCATGAGTAGTGATCTGTTAATTGTGGGCGCAGGCATTCTTGGCCTGTCCCACGCCTTTGCGGCCGCCAAACGCGGCCTCAAGGTCAAGGTTTTCGAACGCAGCGCCACGCCACTCGGCGCTTCTGTGCGCAACTTCGGCCAGGCGCTGGTCACTGGCCAACCGCCGGGACCGATGCTTGACCTGGCGCGGGAAAGCCGCGACATCTGGGGCCATTGGGCGCACGCCGCCGGGTTGCAACTCAAGCGCAACGGCTCTTACCTGTTCGCACGCACCGAAGCTGAAGAACACTTGCTGGAAGCCTTCTGCGCCGGTCGCGCGCAGGAACACGGCTACAACGTCGAGCTGCTCCAAGGCGCGGCCATGAAGGATCTGTATGGCGGCCAATTCCGTCATCACCGCGCGGCGCTGCACGGCAAGGACGATCAGCAATTGTATTCGCGCGAGGCGATCCCGGCGTTGATCAACTACCTGGCGCAAACACTGAACGTGGAGTTTTACTTCTCCACCCTGGTGCGCGACGTCGAGCCCGGCCAGCTGCACAGCACGGCGGGGAGCTTTCGCGGCGAGCAAATCATTGTCTGCTCCGGCCACGACTACCAAACCTTGCTGGCGGGCGCGATGGCCGAACTCAACCCGAGTATTTGCCGCCTGCAAATGCTGCGTGCGCGGCCGACCGTCAACCTGAACCTGCAACACGCTTTGCTTACCGGCCTCAGTTGCGTGCATTACGGCGCCTTTGCCGACCTGCCGGAAGCTGCGCCGGTGCAGGCGCAGATCCTGCGTGAAGCACCGCACCTGCATGAACACGGCATTCACCTGCTCATCAGCCCGACGCCCCATGGCGAGCTGATCATCGGCGATTCCCACGACTACGGCAGCGATGCCTCGCCGTTCAACGCCGAGCAGGTCGATGACTGGATGATTGAACTGGCCGAACAGACTCTGGGCTGCAAGATCCAGGTGGTGGAGCGCTGGCAGGGCATTTACGGCTCGCGCGGGCCGGGGCCGTTTTCCTTTCTGCGCGCCGCGCCTGGTGTGAGCGCTGCCTTGATGCACACCGGCGTCGGCATGAGCGTCGGCCCGGCGCTGGCCGAACGAAATATCACAACCTTGTGGGGAGACGCGCGATGAACCCGGAACAGGCGATTGCCGAGGTTTTCGGCTTGTATGAACAGCACGGCAAGGCCGATTACATCGGCGAACCGGTGTCGCAGATCGAGCAC
Organism: Pseudomonas tolaasii NCPPB 2192; assembly: GCF_002813445.1. NCBI lineage: Bacteria > Pseudomonadati > Pseudomonadota > Gammaproteobacteria > Pseudomonadales > Pseudomonadaceae > Pseudomonas > Pseudomonas tolaasii. The sequence goes on along the minus strand of NZ_PHHD01000001.1, from coordinate 1,085,945 downwards.
ATGTCCCAGGCGGCGCAGTTGGCGATGGCCGAAGGCTTTGATGATGAAGTGGTGCTGGCGGCGTTCTTCCACGATATCGGGCACATCTGCGGGGAAGGCGGCGAGAACATGGGCGGCTATGGCGTGGTCAGCCACGAGCGGCTGGGCGCCGATTACCTGCGTCGTGCAGGTTTCAGCGAGCGCATGGCCAAGCTGGTGGAATATCACGTTCAAGCCAAGCGCTATCTGACGTTCAGCCAACCCGACTACTACGCACGCTTGAGCGAAGCCAGCCGTCGTACCCTGGCGTATCAGGGCGGCGTGATGAGTGCCGAGGAAGCTCGCGCGTTTGAACAGGACCCGCTGTGCGCCGTGAGCTTGCGCATGCGCCATTGGGACGAACAGGCCAAGGAAATGCATGTGCCGGTGCTGGATTTGGAAGTGCTCAAGGCCAAAGCCTGCGCGCTGTTGCGGCTGTCAATCAGGTCGCTGGATTCTTACTGAAAGCAAGGACGTGTCGGCTAGTGAAGAGCCGATACGCTCCCTAGAGTGGTTGTTTCGTTGGTAAAAGGAACAACATTGATGCGTTATTTGAAAGTGGCAGCTCAAGACCGTGGCAGGAACGGTAAAGCCGATACCGTCGTACTTAATTTTTTCCGCCAACTGCCAGGCGGGCCTGAAGAGCTTTCCCATGAGGCGATTGCTGTAGATATCAGCGCAGACAGGGTGGTGGATGTGCTGTGTTCAGGGGACATCAATCGAGACGGCGAAAATGACGTGTTGGATAAGCGGCTGCTCGATGTTTTTGCTGATGCCTTCCTCCAGCTCAATTGGTTCAACACCGGCAATCGCTGGCAGCGCACGATGGTGATTCGCGTTGAGCACTTCGCTAAAAGTGGAGCGCCCAATGCTGTCCGGATGGAGTTTCATGAACACGCGCGCGTGCCCTGCCAAGACTCGCTGGTTTATCAGGCGGCTGCGTATGACGCCGATGGCAATGGTGTACTGGAGTCGTTTACTAACAGTGATGTGGACTTCGACGGAGTTGCCGGCAAAGCCGACAAAGCGTTGATCCGGCGGTTATGCACGACTTTCCTGGACTTCAACTGGTATTGAGGTGGGTCATGAATCATCAAGTTGACGTGCCAATGCCTCGACCTGCTCCTGGCGCTCGCCCTGGCTCAACCGAGCGTGAGAGTTGAGGGACGACCATTGCGGATGGGCGCGGGCTTTGTGCAGCGCGTCGGGCAACTTGCCTTCGCGCCAGGTTTTGTCCTGGGGCGTGTCGACCTTGATGCTGTGCAGCGCCGCGTGGCCACGCAAATTCAGGGCCTTGAGCAGCTGGCGCTGGCGCAGGGCGAGCAGGCGCAACACGCTGTCGTCGACGGTCAGTTCGCGCTGGCCCTTGATCTTGCCCAGCAGGCGGCTGCCGTAACTGCGGGCGGTTTGCAGTGCGCCGCCGGCGATTGCACCGGCAATGGCGGCGGCGCCGAGGGTCAGGCCGCCGACCAATAAATCCACGCCCGCGCCGGCCGCTGCACCTGCGGCGATCCCGCCACCGACGCGCACGCCAAGTTGTTTGAGGGTTTCAGGGTTGAACAGGTCGTCGCCCCAACGGCCGTCAAGCAAAGGTAAATCACTGGCGGCGGCGTCCTGTGGGCGGAAGCCGAACAGCTTGAGCAAGGCTTCCACGCATTTTTGTTCACGCTGGCGCACGGCTTTGCGCAGGTCACCGATGGCGTGTTGCTCGTCTTCGGTGACGACGCTGCGGCGACAGGCGGCGCAGTCGAGCAGCAGTTCGGCAATCAACCGCGCGGCGCTTTGCTGGCGGGCCTGGCGCTGGGCTTCCTGATCGAGGATCAGCCGCTCTAGCTGTGGCCGCGCGTTTTCCAGCAGCAGGGCGAGGCTTTCATACAGGCGCCGTTCGCCGTCTTCCGGTGGGGCGACGCTGTCGAAACGCACCAGCGCATGCAGGCCGAGGCGGGCGAGGGCTTCGCGCCAGTCCGGCTCGCGGTGGTCGTTGCTGCTGACGAAGTTGAGTACCGGCAACAGCGGCTTGCCGCAACTGGCGAGGACTTGCAGTTCGTCGCGGTACTTGGCCAGCACCGGCTCGCGGGCGTCGATCACATACAGGCCGGCGTCGGAGGCCAGCAATTGACGCAGCACCTTGGCTTCCTGCTCGAAACGCTGGCGGGCTTCGCTGCCTTCGAGGAAGCGTGCCAGGCGAGCCGGGCCGTCGAGGCGTTCGCCGGGGCGATCCAGACGCTCAAGGTAGTCGAGCAGGGCGATGGCATCCTCCAGGCCGGGCGTGTCGTACAGCTCCAGCAACGCTTCGCCGTCCACCGACAACCGCGCGCCTTCCACATGCCGTGTGGTGCTGGGGCGATGGGAGACTTCGCCGAAGCCCACGTCACGGGTCAGCGTGCGCAGCAGCGAGGTTTTGCCGACGTTGGTGTGGCCGACCACGGCGAGTTTCAGCGGTTTAGTCATGACCGGTCTCCAGCCAGTTCAGCGGCGCGCAGTCGGCGAAAGGCAATTCCAGCTGTTGCAGCGCGGTGTGCCAGTCGCCGAGGCGTTCGGCGTCGAGCGCCTGACCGGGCGGGGCTTGCAGCAGCCATACGCGGGTGGCGGAGGCGCTGCGCGCGAGTTCGGCGATCAGCGCCAGGCTGCCGCGGTCCGGCGAGCGGCGCGGGTCGCAGGCGATGGCCAGGCGCGCGGGTGGGAAGCGGGTAAGTTGTTCCAGCAGTTTGTTGCGCGATTCGCGGCTGTCGAGGACGCCAGCGTTTTTTACGCTGGCGGGCAGTTTGGGCGGCCATGGGTGCTGGTCGTCCAGCTCGATGGCCACCAGCAGCGCGCCGTCGCTTTCCAGTTCGCTGACGCCGCCGGTCACGGGGTGCAGCTGTTCGGGGGCTGCATCGTTGACCCCAAGGCGCTCGCTGCTGGGCATCAAACGTTCGCGCAGTTGGCTATAGCCGGGCAGGTTCAGGTCCAGACGCAAGGCCGCACGCCCGCGTTTCCAGCGCCACAGGCACAGCAGGGCGAGGATCAACCTCGGCAGGATGCCGTAGACCAGCAGCACCCCCACCAGCCACGCGGCCCAGGCCTGACGGGCGCTTTCGATATTCAGGGCGGAATCACCGCTGGCGCGGATCATCTCGACGGTCGGCACATTAAAGCCCAGCAAGGCGGGCAGGCTGCCGAAGGCTTGGGTGACGGCGACAAAGGTATCGGCGCCGAGGATGGTGGTTTCCCACACAAAGCCGTAGCGGCGGGTGGCGAGCAGCGTAAGAAGAATCACCATGGCGCTGAGCAAGGCCAGCAACCACAGGCTGTTGACCAGCACGCCGACGGCCCAGCGGTTGAGTCTCTGGCGCTGCAACAGCAGCAACAACGCCGGCGCCAGCTGCGCGGCCTTGGCGTCGCGGGCGAATTTTTCGCTGAGCCACAGCCACAGACGCCCCAGGCTGGCGCCGTGTTCCCCGGCAAACAGCAGGCCCAGCGCCCAACTGATCAGCAGGATCAGGTTCAAGCCGAGCAGGCTGCCGAGCGCCCAGAACACGTTTACCGGCGTCACGCCGTTGCCCAAGGCGGCAAAGGCCAGCCCGGCGCCGCTGACCACCGCGACGATTGCCAGCAGCACCAGCGCCAGGCGCGCGCCTTGCAGCCAGCGGGTGAGGGCGGCGGTCAGGCCGTCGCGCTCGGCCAGGTGCAGGGCGCGGTGCTGAATGCGCGCTGGCAAGTCGCCACCGGCCGTGCGGGCCAGGCGGTTGGCTTCCAGGTCTTCCAAGGGGCCTGCGTGTTCTTCACGCAGACGCACGGTTTCGGTCAGCCAAAGTGTTTGCAGCGGGTTCAGTGCAGTCACGCGCCATCCTGTTGAGCAAGTGAGCCTGGAGCATAACCGCTGACTCGCGGCTCTGGTATTCTCGTCGCCATGAAAAAAACTCTCCCTTTAAGCCTGATCGCAGCCCTCGGTGAAAACCGTGTGATCGGCGTCGACAACAGCATGCCCTGGCATTTGCCGGGGGATTTCAAATATTTCAAGGCCACCACGCTCGGCAAGCCGATCATCATGGGGCGCAAGACCTGGGATTCCCTGGGCCGACCGCTGCCGGGGCGCCTGAACCTTGTGGTCAGCCGTCAGACCGATTTGGCGCTGGAAGGTGCGGAAGTTTTTCCGTCACTGGAGGCCGCCGTGGAACGCGCTGAAGAGTGGGCATTGGCTCAGGGCGCGGATGAGCTGATGCTGATCGGCGGTGCGCAGTTGTATGCCCAGGGGCTGGAGCAGGCGGATCGCCTGTATTTGACGCGGGTGGCGTTGAGTCCGGAAGGGGATGCGTGGTTTCCGGAGTTTGATTTGGGCCAGTGGAAGCTGGTGTCGAACCTGGAGAATCCAGCAGAAGGCGACAAGCCTGCGTACAACTTCGAAGTGTGGGAAAAGGCTTAAGTGCATCGCAGGCAAGCCAGCTCCCACACTTGAATGTATTCACACATCAAAATGTGAGAGCGGGCTTGCCCGCGATAGCGGTCTATCAGACTTGCGCCAACTCGGCATGCTCATCGGCATTCAGCAGCGCTTTATCCGTCTGCCCCATGACCTGGCTGGTAATCGCCCCCGCCGTCATCGAACCATTTACGTTCAGCGCCGTGCGGCCCATGTCGATCAGCGGCTCCACGGAAATCAACAACGCCACCAGTGACACCGGCAAGCCCATCGCCGGCAGCACGATCAGCGCGGCAAAGGTTGCACCGCCGCCCACCCCCGCCACGCCTGCCGAACTCAAGGTCACAATCGCTACCAGGGTCGCAATCCAGATTGGATCCAGCGGGTTGATACCCACGGTCGGCGCGACCATCACCGCCAGCATCGCCGGGTAAAGCCCGGCACAACCGTTCTGGCCGATGGTGGCGCCGAACGAGGCGGCGAAACCGGCGATGGATTGCGGGATGCCGAGGCGGCGGGTCTGCGCTTCAATACTCAGCGGGATCGCCGCCGCGCTGGAGCGACTGGTAAAGGCAAAGGTCAGCACCGGCCACACCTTGCGGAAGAACCGCAGCGGGTTGATCCCGGCCAGCGACAGCAGCAAGCCGTGCACCACAAACATCAGGCCCAGGGCGAGGTAGGACACCACCACAAAACTGCCGAGCTTGATGATGTCTTGCAGGTTGGAGCCGGCGACCACTTTGGTCATCAGCGCCAGGACACCGTAGGGCGTGAGCTTCATCACCAGGCGCACCAGGCGCATCACCCAGGCTTGCAGGGTGTCGATGGCGTTGAGCACTTTCTGGCCCTTTTCCACGTCATCCTTGAGCAATTGCAGCGCGGCAACCCCCAGGAAGGCGGCGAAAATCACCACGCTGATGATCGACGTCGGCTTGGCGCGCGCCAGGTCGGCGAACGGGTTGGCCGGAACGAACGACAGCAGCAATTGCGGGATATTCAGGTCGGCGACCTTGCCCGCGTAATCACTCTGGATCACCTGCAGGCGCGCCATTTCCTGGGTACCGGCCACCAGCCCTTCGGCGGTGAGGCCGAACAGGTTGGTCAGGCCGATGCCGATCAGTGCCGCAATCGCGGTGGTGAACAGCAGCGTGCCGATGGTCAGGAAGCTGATTTTGCCCAGGGACGATGCATTGTGCAGACGTGCCACGGCGCTGAGGATCGAGGCAAATACCAGCGGGATCACGATCATTTGCAGCAACTGCACGTAACCGTTGCCCACCAGATCGAACCAGCCGATGGAAGCCTTGAGCACGGGGTTGCCGTCGCCGTAGATCGTGTGCAGCACCGTACCGAACACCACGCCGAGGACGAGGGCGAACAAAACCTTCTTGGCGAGGCTCCAGTTTGTGTGACGGGTTTGTGCCAGGCCCAGCAACAGGGCCACGAACACCAATACGTTGAGAATCAGAGGCAGATTCATTGAAGCTCCATTGAGAGTGCAGCCAACCGCGTGAGCCTGCGATTGCGAACCGGAAAGCCTAACAGCTTGAAATATATTGATTTAATACCGATATGGAATGGTGACTGTCGTTTTTGGAATAAGCCTTTGACGCTTACGCGCATGGCCTTGGCGTAATCACGACACAAGCGGTCGCGCTCGGGTGATAACTGTCATGGAGATTTGTTAGCGTCGATGTCTTTCACTCAGGGAGAAACCGCTTATGAAGCTCGCGCCGAAAATGCTTGCCGCCGCCTTCTGCCTTGGCCTCGCCAGCCAGGCCTTTGCTGCCACCGAGTTGAAGCACTGGCCGGCGCCTGCCGCCGAGCAACTGAACAAGATGATTGCCGCGAATGCCAACAAAGGTAACTTCGCGGTGTTCGACATGGACAACACCAGCTATCGCTACGACCTCGAAGAGTCGCTGCTGCCCTACCTGGAAAACAAGGGCCTGATCACCCGCGACACCATGGACCCGTCCCTCAAGCTGATCCCGTTCAAAGACACCGCCGACCACAAGGAAAGCCTGTTCAGCTACTACTACCGCTTGTGCGAAGTCGACGACATGGTCTGCTATCCGTGGGTGGCGCAGATTTTCTCCGGCTTCACCCTCAAGGAACTCAAGGGTTATGTTGACGAGATGATGGCCTCCGGCAAGCCCGTGCCCGTGACCTATTACGAAGGTGATGTGGTGAAAACCTCCGAGGTGCAGCCGCCGAAAGTCTTCACCGGCCAGGCCGAGCTGTTCAACAAGCTGATGGAAAACGGCATTGAGGTGTACGTGATGACCGCCGCCTCGGAAGAGCTGGTGCGCATGGTCGCGGCCGATCCGAAGTACGGCTACAACGTCAAACCGCAGAACGTCATCGGCGTGAGCACCTTGCTCAAGGACCGCAAGACCGGCGAGCTGACCACCGCGCGCAAGCAAATCGCCGCCGGCAAGTATGACGAGAAGGCCAACCTTGGCCTGGAACTGACCCCTTACCTGTGGACCCCGGCGACCTGGATGGCCGGTAAGCACGCGGCGATCCTGACCTATATCGACGAATGGAAAAAACCGGTGATCGTGGGGGGGGACACCCCAAGCAGCGACGGCTACATGCTGTTCCACGATGTGGACGTGGCCAAGGGCGGCATTCACTTGTGGATCAACCGCAAGGACAAGTACATGACACAGTTGAACGGCATGATGGCCAAACACGCAGCTGCGCAGGCCAAAGAGGGGCTGCCGGTGACCGCGGACAAGAACTGGGTGATCGTGAAGCCGGACGAAATCCAGTAACCCATTGATCGTTCCCACACTCTGCGTGGGAACGCCGCCCCAGACGCTCTGCGTCTGTTTTTTTAAAGGTGGTGACGCGGAGCGTCACCGGATGCATTCCCACGCGGAGCGTGGGAACGATCGTTCACAGGCAAAAAAATGCCCCGCACCTGGCGGGGCATTTTTTATGGACGAGGCTTACAGGCCGTCGAGCATCGCCTTGTTACGCACCGCACCCTTGTCGGCGCTGGTGGCCAGCAGGGCGTAGGCTTTCAGTGCGGTGGTGACTTTGCGCGGACGCTTCTCCACCGGCTTCCAACCCTTTTTGTCCTGCTCGACCCGGCGCGCGGCCAGTTCTTCGTCGCTGATCAACAGGTTGATCGAGCGGTTCGGAATGTCGATCAACACCTTGTCGCCATCCTGCACCAGGCCGATAGCACCACCGGCAGCGGCTTCCGGCGAAGCATGGCCGATGGACAGACCCGATGTACCGCCAGAGAAACGGCCGTCGGTCAGCAAGGCGCAGGCTTTACCCAGGCCTTTGGATTTCAGGTAAGACGTGGGGTAAAGCATCTCCTGCATACCCGGGCCGCCTTTCGGGCCTTCGTAGCGGATGATCACGATGTCGCCTTCCTTCACTTCGTCGGCGAGGATGCCGCGCACGGCGCTGTCCTGGCTTTCGAAGATCTTGGCATTGCCTTCAAAGACGTGGATGGATTCGTCCACACCGGCGGTTTTCACCACGCAGCCGTCCAGGGCGATGTTGCCGTACAGCACGGCCAGGCCGCCTTCTTTCGAATAGGCGTGCTCGACACTGCGGATGCAGCCGTTTTCACGGTCGTCATCCAGGGTGTCCCAACGGGTCGACTGGCTGAACGCGGTTTGCGTCGGGATGCCGGCCGGGCCTGCCTTGAAGAAGGTGTGCACCGCTTCGTCGTCCGTCTGGGTGATGTCCCACTTGGCGATGCCTTCGGCAATGGACTTGCTGTGCACGGTCGGCAGGTCGGTGTGCAGCAGGCCGCCACGGGCCAGGGAGCCGAGGATCGAGAAGATCCCGCCGGCGCGGTGCACATCTTCCATGTGGTACTTCTGGATGTTCGGCGCGACTTTGCACAGTTGCGGCACGTGGCGGGACAGGCGGTCGATGTCGCGCAGGTCGAAATCGATCTCGGCTTCCTGGGCCGCGGCCAGCAAGTGCAGGATGGTGTTGGTGGAACCGCCCATGGCGATGTCCAGGGTCATGGCGTTTTCGAACGCCTTGAAGTTGGCAATGTTGCGCGGCAACACCGACTCATCATTGTCGTGGTAGTAACGTTTGCACAGCTCGACGATGGTGCGGCCGGCCTGCAGGAACAGCTGCTCGCGGTCGCTGTGGGTGGCCAGGGTGGAACCGTTGCCCGGCAACGCCAGGCCCAGGGCTTCCACCAGGCAGTTCATTGAGTTGGCGGTGAACATGCCGGAGCACGAACCGCAGGTCGGGCAGGCGCTGCGCTCGTATTCCGCGACCTTCTCGTCAGAAGCGCTGGAGTCGGCGGCGATGACCATGGCGTCCACCAGGTCGAGGCCGTGGGAGGCGAGCTTGGTTTTGCCGGCTTCCATCGGGCCGCCGGAGACGAAGATCACCGGGATGTTCAGGCGCAGGGACGCCATCAGCATGCCAGGGGTGATCTTGTCGCAGTTGGAGATGCACACGATGGCGTCGGCGCAGTGTGCGTTGACCATGTATTCCACGGAGTCGGCGATGATCTCGCGGCTCGGCAGGGAATACAGCATGCCGTCATGACCCATGGCGATGCCGTCGTCCACGGCGATGGTGTTGAATTCCTTGGCTACACCGCCGGCGCGTTCGATCTCGCGGGCGACCAACTGGCCCAGGTCCTTGAGGTGGACGTGGCCCGGCACGAATTGGGTGAACGAGTTGGCAATCGCGATGATCGGCTTTTTGAAGTCGTCATCTTTCATCCCCGTGGCACGCCACAGTGCGCGCGCGCCGGCCATGTTGCGGCCGTGGGTGGATGTTTTCGAGCGGTAATCTGGCATGGAGCACTCCGGGCGGCTAATCAGGTAACTACTAATCAGGTACTACTGGGGAGTGAGCTTCTATTGACGTCTGGAACACTCAGAAAATGGCCGTGTGTCCAAAAGTTGCCACTCGCGTCGCGGGATCGCCGCTTGCTTGGGCCTCGAGCTCATAAACCCGCCGGGGGATGACTGGCGATGAATAGGCCGATTCTACACCGTCTTCCTGTAGGCGCGAGCCTGCTCGCGAAGATCGTCAACGATAACGCGGTGCCGTCAGGTAGCCCGCGTTGTCTGTGAGGTTTTCGCGAGCAAAGCTCGCTCCTACAGGTGTTGGTTAGCTATTCGGCAACAACCGGCACGTAATGCTCTTGATGTACCGCGTCTCGGCAATCGCCGGGTGCACCGGGTGGTCCGGGCCCTGGCCGCCGCGTTCAAGCATCTGGATGTTGCGGTCCAGGTGGCGGGCGCTGGTCAGCAGGATGTTTTGCAGGTCGTCTTCCGGCAGGTGCATCGAGCAGGATGCGCTGACCAGGATGCCGTCCTTGCTGAGCAGGCGCATGGCTTGCTCGTTCAGGCGGCGGTAGGCGCCTTCGCCGTTTTTCATGTCTTTTTTGCGTTTGATGAAGGCCGGTGGGTCGGCGACGATCACGTCGAAGCGCTCTTCGCTGGCTTTCAGCTCTTTCAGGGCTTCGAACACGTCGCCTTCGATGCAGGTCATCTTCTCGGCAAAGCCGTTCAGCGCCGCGTTGCGTTCCACACCGTCGAGGGCGAAGGCGGAGGCGTCGACGCAGAACACTTCGCTGGCGCCGAAGGCCGCGGCTTGCACGCCCCAGCCGCCGATGTAGCTGTACAGGTCGAGCACGCGCTTGCCTTTGGCATACGGGGCCAGGCGCGCACGGTTCATGCGGTGGTCGTAGAACCAGCCGGTCTTCTGGCCCTGGATCACCGGGGCTTCGAATTTCACGCCGTTTTCTTCCAGGGCAACCCACTCCGGCACCAGGCCGAACACGGTTTCGACGTAGCGGTTGAGGCCTTCGGCGTCGCGTGCGGCGGAGTCGTTCTTGAACAGGATGCCGCTCGGCTTGAGCACTTGGGTCAGGGCGGCGATCACGTCTTCTTTATGGGCTTCCATGGTCGCCGAGGCGATCTGCACCACGAGGATGTCGCCGAAACGGTCGACCACCAGGCCCGGCAGCAGGTCGGAGTCGCCATAGACCAGGCGGTAGAACGGCTTGTCGAACAGGCGGTCGCGCAGGGACAGGGCGACGTTCAGGCGGTGCACCAGCAGCGACTTGTCCAGCGGCAACTTGATGTCACGCGACAGCAGGCGAGCGCAGATCAGGTTGTTCGGGCTCATGGCCACGATGCCCAGGGTCTTGCCGCCGGCTGCTTCCAGAATGGCCTGGTCGCCTGCCTGAAAGCCGTGAAGTGGGGTGGCGGCCACGTCGATTTCGTTGCTGTAGACCCACAGGTGGCCGTTGCGCAAACGACGATCGGCGTTGGCTTTGAGACGCAGGCTTGGCAGGGACATGACGTCGCTCCGGAAAAAAGAGCGGGAGTATACCTGTTGCGCACCGATTCATGTGGGAGCTGGCTCGCCTGCGATGCAGACGGCTCGGTGTATCTGACGTACGGTGGTGATGCCATCGCAGCCAAGCCAGCTCCCACATTTGATCGGGTTTGCATTCCGGTGTTTGAGGTGTCGGTCAGCTTCCCATAGAGGTTAGAATCGCCGCCTAGCCCAGAGTGTGTACTTATGTCCCAAGAGCTTTCTCCCGAACAGATCCAGCAGGCCCTGCAAGGCATCAGCGTGCCGCCCCAACCGCAAATCATGGTGGATTTGCAGATGGAGCAATACATGCCCGACCCGGACCTTGAAGTGATCGCGCGGTTGATCGCCCAAGACCCGGGCTTGTCCGGCGCCTTGCTGAAAATCGTCAACTCGCCGTATTACGGCCTGAGCAACAAAATCGCCTCGATCCAGCGCGCCGTGAACCTGCTGGGCAGCCGTTCGATCATCAACCTGATCAACGCGCAGTCGATCAAGGGCGAGATGAGCGACGACACCATCGTCACCCTCAACCGTTTCTGGGACACCGCCCAGGACGTGGCCATGACCTGCCTGACCCTGGCCAAGCGCACGGGCTCGCAAGCCGTGGACGAAGCCTACGCCCTGGGGCTGTTCCACGATTGCGGCGTGCCGCTGATGCTCAAGCGCTTCCCCAATTACATGGCCGTGCTGGAAGAGGCTTACGCCAACGCCGGCCCGGATTGCCGCGTGGTCGATACCGAGAACAACGCGTTCAACACCAACCACGCCGTGGTCGGTTATTACACTGCCAAATCCTGGCGCCTGCCGGAGCACGTGACTGACGCCATCGCCAACCACCACAATGCCCTGGCGATTTTCAGCGATGAATCGTCACGCAACCCGCAGCTTAAAAACCTGCTGGCGATCCTGAAAATGGCCGAACACATTTGCTCGTCGTACCGTGTGCTGGGCAGCCAGTCGGTGGACCACGAGTGGAACGCCATCGGCCACCTGGTGCTGGATTACGTGGGCCTGTCGGACTACGACTTTGAAAGCATGAAGCTGTCGATCCGCGAGCTGGGCGCCCACTAAACCTTTCTTCACGAGGTATGCATGCCCGAGTTACCAGAAGTCGAGACGACAAGGCGCGGAATCGCGCCGCACCTTGAGGGCCAGCGGGTCAGCCGCGTGGTGGTGCGTGAGCGGCGCCTGCGCTGGCCGATTCCGGACGATCTGGATGTGCGCTTGTCCGGGCAGCGCATCGTGCTGGTGGAGCGGCGGGCCAAATACCTGCTGATCAACGCCGAAGTGGGCACCTTGATCAGCCATTTGGGCATGTCGGGCAACTTGCGCCTGGTGGAAGCCGGCCTGCCGGCGCTCAAGCATGAGCATGTGGATATCGAGCTGGAGTCCGGCCTGGCGCTGCGCTATACCGACCCGCGACGGTTTGGCGCGATGCTCTGGAGCCAGGACCCGCACAACCACGAACTGTTGATTCGCCTTGGGCCGGAGCCGTTGACCGATCTGTTTGATGGCGAGCGGTTGTTCCAGCTGTCCCGTGGCAAGTCGATGGCGGTTAAGCCGTTCATCATGGACAACGCGGTGGTGGTGGGTGTGGGCAATATCTATGCGACGGAGGCGCTGTTTGCGGCGGGCATTGATCCACGTCGTGAGGCGGGCGGTATTTCGCGGGCGCGCTATTGGAAGCTGGCGATCGAGATCAAGCGCGTGCTGGCGGCGGCGATTGAGCGTGGCGGCACGACCTTGCGCGATTTTATCGGCGGCGACGGGCAGCCGGGGTATTTCCAGCAGGAGCTGTTCGTCTACGGCCGGGGCGGCGAGGCGTGCAAGGTCTGCGGGACTGAACTGCGCAATGTGGTGTTGGGACAGCGGGCGAGTGTGTTTTGCCCCAGGTGCCAGCGCTGATTGTTGTGTGAGGGCTGAGGCCGCCATCGCGGGCAAGCCCGCTCCCACACTCACGGTCAAAATGTGGGAGCTGGCTTGCCTGCGATGAGGCCCTCAAGCCTTACCGGTAATCTTCCGATACTTCTCCATCAACTGCTCTTCCGTCTCTGGATGGGCTTCATCCAGTGGGATGCAATCCACCGGGCACACCTGCTGGCACTGAGGTTCGTCGTAGTGGCCGACGCACTGCGTGCACAGGTTGGGGTCGATCACGTAGATCTCTTCGCCTTGGGAAATCGCAGCGTTCGGGCACTCGGGTTCGCAGACGTCGCAATTGATGCAATCGTCGGTGATGATCAGGGACATGGAAACTCCTGCCAGGGCAGTCAGCCAAGGCATCTGAAAACTAATGCGCGCAATTGTGCCGCATTGGCGCCCGCAGTGCGAGTGCACATGACCTGTGGCAAATTAACCTGTGGCGAGCGGGCTTGTTGTGGCGAGCGGGCTTGCCCCGCGTTGGGCTGCGAAGCGGCCCCTATTCAAAGCACCGCGCAGTGTCAGTCAGAAACGAATCGTCTGATTTTAGGGCTGCTGCGCAGCCCAACGCAGGGCAAGCCTGCTCGCCACAACAAGCCACAGCTCGTCCTTACGGCAAATTACTTCTTGAAGCGAAGCGTCAACGCATCGGCCACGGCCGGGTGCACGAACTTGGTGATATCCCCGCCCAAAGCGGCAATTTCACGGACCAACGTCGAAGAAATGAACGAATAACGTTCCGACGGCGTGAGGAACAGGCTTTCCACGTCCGGCGCCAGTTGGCGGTTCATGTTGGCCAGCTGGAATTCGTATTCGAAGTCCGACACCGCACGCAGGCCACGCAGGAACACATTGGCGTTCTGCTCTTTGGCAAAGTGCGCAAGCAAGGTCGAAAAGCCGACCACTTCCACATTGGGCAGGTGCTTGGTGACCTCTCGCGCCAGCTCCACGCGTTGTTCCAGGGGGAACAACGGGTTTTTCTTGGGGCTGGCGGCGACCGCGATGATCACATGGTCGAACAGGCGAGAGGCGCGTTCGACCAGATCGCCATGGCCTTTGGTAATCGGGTCGAAGGTACCTGGGTACAACACTCGGTTCATCGCGTCGTCCTGGCGGAGTCCGTTGGGGAACCGGATGGTATCGCAGCCTTCCCGGTCGGCCAAGTCAACTTATGCATAAGAAAGCCGTATAGACACCGCGAATACCGTGTTTTTTCATGCTGTTTTCAGACGTTCGGCCAACGCTGTGGCGAGTTGGGCGGTTAGCCCGTACACCGACAATTGCGGGTTGGCGCCAATGCTGGTGGGGAACAGCGAGCCATCGTGGATCGACAAATTGCGCAATTGGTGATGACGGCCAAGGCTGTCGGCGACCGCGTTCTTCGGGTCTTCACCCATGGCGCAACCGCCCATCACATGGGCGCTGCCCAGCGTCGTGCGGTGGAGTTCCAGGCTCAGGCCGTCAATCATGCTTTTGGCCTCAGCCAGGCTGGTGACGTAACGCGCATCGTGGTGCAGCGGCTTGACCGACTTGGCGCCCGCCGCGAACTGAATCTCGGCCATGGTATGAAAAGCCCGGCGCAGGCCGTCCCAGGCGTAATCGGACACTTGGTAATCCAGCACCGGCGTGCCGTCGCCGCGCAACTCCACGGTGCCGCCAGGGCTGTCGGGGTGAAACCCGTCACGTAGCAAGGCCAGCATGGCGTGCGTGTGGGGCAGCTGGCTCATCTCCAGGGCGTTTTGCGTGCCATAGCCGCCGAACAGGGTGCTTGCCAAACCCGGGTGCAAGGGCGGCGCTTCCAGCTTGTAGGACATTTTTCCGGTGGTGCCATCCTGCCACTGAAAATGGTCGGAGTAGATAGACTGCGGCGCGCCGTAGAAGGGGTTGATCACCTCGTCGAACAGCCCGGCGGAGAAATTCACCAAATGCAAAAAGGTGCGCTTGCCCAGCCGCGAATGCGGGTCGGGCGCGTCGGAGCGCATCAGCAGCGCCGGGCTGTTGATGCCGCCGCCCGACAGCACGTAATGCCGGGCCTTCACCGTAATCTTGCGCCCGGTGGGCGCTACGCAGCGCTCGTCCATCGCCACGCATTCGAGGCTGCTGATCGTATCGCCGCTGTATTTAAGGTGGTCGGCGCGTGCCAGATAGAGCAGTTCGCCGCCTTTTTCCAGGGTGGACGGGATGGTGGTCACCAGCATCGACTGCTTGGCGTTGACCGGGCACCCCATGCCGCAATAGCCCAGGTTGAAGCAGCCGCGCACATTGCGCGGGATCACGTGCCAGCTATAGCCGAGCTTTTCGCAGCCTTTGCGGATCACATCGTTGTTGGCATTGGGCGGTATGGCCCACGGCGCGATACTCAGGCGTTGTTCCATTTTTTCGAACCACGGCGCCATCTCCGTGCTGCTGTGGCCCTTCACCGCGTATTCGCTGGCCCAATGGGCGAGGGTGGCGTCGGGTGTGCGGAAGCTCGACGTCCAGTTGATCAGCGTGGTGCCGCCCACGGCCCGGCCCTGCAGGATGGTGATGGCGCCGTCCTTGCTCATGCGGCCGATGCCTTCCTGATACAGGCTGGCGTAGGCCTCGTCTTCGAGCAGCTTGAAGTCGCTGCTGGTCTTGAGCGGGCCTTCTTCGATCAACAAGACCTTGTAGCCTGCAGCGCTGAGGATTTCCGCCGTGGTGCCGCCGCCCGCGCCGCTGCCGATGATTGCCACGTCGGCTTCCAGGGTCAGGTCGCTGCTCAGGGCCGCGCCGTTGTGGGTTTTCCAGCCGCGGGCCAGGCCGTCGCGGAATAGATCGGGTACGGGCATAGACGTGCACTCTTATTGTTGTACGAAGTTGCAGTCAATGTGGGAGCTGGCTTGCCTGCGATAGCGATGTTGGATTCACCACCGCTATCGCAGGCAAGTCGAATCGTCGCACCGCAGCTCCCACAGTTAATCGGGTTGTCAGGGTCAGATTTTGGGTGGGCCGGGATAGCCGCAATGCACCCACGATGCGGGCCGGAAGTACCAGGCCATGATCACCAGCTTGAGCAGCGAACCCTGGCCCATGCGCAGCAGGTTGAGGTAGCTGTTTTCCCAGCGGTGCAGGAAGTTGCGGATTTGCTCGGCGCTGGCGTTTTCCCAACTGCCCCAGATGCCGGTCAATGGCCCTCGGGTAATGCCCATGCTCAGCACGTCGAACAGTTGCTGGGTGAGCTTGAACATTTCCGGCGACAGGTGCTGCAGGCTGTAGTCGAGTTTTTTCAAGGTGTCTTCAATACCGGCGACCACCTCCTGGGCACTCGCCGCGCCTTCGAGCAGCACCGGAATGGTTGCGCGCAGGAACGGCAAATCGCTGCTGCGCAACATCGCAAAACCGCTGGCCGGCGTGCTGCTGGAACAACCGCTGAGGCTGGCGCCCAGGCCTGCGGTGGCCAGGAAGGCACTGGCGCACAGGCCGATTTTCAAGACGCCGCGCCGCGAGAGCGCAGGAGAGTCAGTCAGGCTGGGGTTCATTGTTTTTAGTATCCCGTGAATGGCTTTTATCAGCGGATAAACAGCTTCTGGATCAACTTCTGGATGGATTTACCGTAGGGCGGGTAAATCAGCCTGGCCGCATTCAGACGTTGCTTGACCAGCACGCCCTTGGCCTTGCTGAACGTGAGGAAGCCTTCATGGCCGTGGTAATGGCCCATGCCCGAGGGGCCGATGCCGCCGAAGGGCATGTCGTCCTGGGCCACGTGCAGCAGTGTGTCGTTGAGGCACACGCCGCCGGAATGGGTTTCGTGAAGTACGCGGTTCTGCTCGCCCTTGTTGTAGCCGAAGTAATACAGGGCCAGTGGGCGCGGGCGCTCGTTGATGTAGGCAAACGCCTGATCGAGGCCGCGATACGGCACGATCGGCAGCAGCGGGCCGAAGATTTCGTCCTGCATCAGGGTCATGTCATCACTGACGTTCAGCACCAGAGTGTGGGCGATGCGTCGGGCCTGGCCTTGTTCGTACAGGGGAATCAACTGGGCACCCTTGTCGGCGGCGTCCTTGGCGTAGGCATTGAGCCGCGCCAGCTGTCGCTCGTTGATGATGGCGGTGTAGTCCGGGTTGTCCGTCAGGGTCGGATAAAACCCGCGAACGGCCTGGGTGTAGGCCTCGACGAAACCTTCCACGCGGTCTTCCGGCACCAGCACGTAGTCCGGTGCGACGCAGGTTTGCCCGGCGTTCAGGGTTTTGCCGAAGGCTATGCGCTCGGCAGCGTCTTTGAGCGGTACATCGGCGGATACGATGGCCGGCGACTTGCCGCCCAGTTCCAGCGTCACTGGCGTGAGGTGTTCGGCGGCGGCGCGCATCACGTGCTTGCCGATGCTGGTGGCGCCGGTGAACAGCAGGTGATCGAAGCGCAACTTCGAAAACGCCATGCCCACTTCGGCCTCGCCCAGCACCACGCATACCAGGTCTTCCGGGAAGATTTTCGCCAGCAATGCCTTGAGTAATTCCCCCGTGGCAGGCGTGGATTCGCTGAGTTTGAGCATCACCCGGTTGCCGGCCGCCAGGGCCCCAACCAGCGGGCCGATGGCCAGATAGAGTGGGTAATTCCAGGGCACGATCACACCGACCACGCCCAAAGGTTGATAAATGACCTTGGCCGACGCGGGTTGGAAGGCAATGCCGACGGCCCGGCGGGAAGGTTTCATCCAGCGTTTGAGGTGTTTGCTGGCATAGTGAATGCCATGCAGGCTGGGCATAAGTTCGGCGAACAGGGTTTCATCTGCGCTGCGCTGGCTGAAGTCCTGGCTGATGGCGTCGATCAGCGCCTGACGTTCGTCGCTCAGTAAGTCGCGTAATGCTTTGAGCCACTGCTGGCGCTGCGCGGCCGGTGGCATCGGGTTGGCGGCATAGGCGCGACGTTGGGCGTCGAACAGGTCCTGGAGTTGATCCAGCGCCTGGGAATCTTGCAGGTAAGCGACGTTGGCAGACATGGCGCGGTTCCCGATTGTTATAGGTCTGCCTGGATTTTTAGAGTCATTACTCTAGATTGTCAAATGTCATTGCAATAACACACGGATTTATCCCGTTGCGGATAGACCGTAAGATGCCCCATCACGTGTATAGAAGCTGATCCCCTATGGCACCACGAGTAAAGACCAGCGAGCGCATTGTGCAAACCAGCCTGGAGCTGTTTAACCAGCAAGGCGAGCGCAGTGTCAGCACCAACCATATCGCCGCCCACATGGAAATTTCCCCGGGCAACCTGTACTACCACTTCCCCAACAAGCAGGCGATCATCGCCGTGTTGTTTCGCGAGTACGAAGCTCTGGTCGACAGTTTCCTGCGTCCGCCACCGGGCCGCGCCGTGACTGTCGAAGACAAGCGCTTCTACCTGCAGGCCGTGCTGGCGGGCATGTGGCGCTACCGCTTCCTGCACCGCGACCTCGAGCATTTGCTGGAAAGTGACCCGGAGCTGGCCACCGGTTACCGGCGTTTTTCCCAGCGTTGCCTGACCCAGGGCGGCGCGATTTACCAGGGGTTTGTCGATGCCGGCATCCTCAACATGGACCCGGTGCAAACCGAGGCCCTGACGCTCAATGCCTGGATTATTCTCACTTCGTGGGTGCGTTTCCTGTGCACCACCAATGAAAACTCGGCCCACCTGAGCGCCGAAGCCATTAAACGCGGGGTGTATCAGGTGCTCGTGCTGGAGGCAGGATTTGTCACACCCCAGGCGAAAGAGGCGGTGGATGCCCTGTTCAAAGAGTTTTATGTGCCGTTGAACCAGGCACTGGAAGAAGTGAAGTAGGACCTTTCCCGAATCTGTTCACAGGAGTCCGTCATGCCGCTTGCCCAACTGATCAGCCCCCAGCAACTGGCCGAGCGCCAGAAGGCCGGAGGGCTGGTAATCCTGGATTGCCGCTTTGCCCTGGAAGACCCGGATTACGGGCGTTGCAGCTACGAAGAGGGTCACATCGAAGGCGCCCAATACGCTGACCTGGAGCGTCACCTCAGTGGCCCGGTGACCAAAGGTGTAACCGGCCGCCATCCTCTGCCGACGGCAGACGCGTTGGTGCGGCAGCTGCGTGTGTGGGGCGTCAGCGCCGACACCGATATCGTGCTGTATGACGACGGCCCTGGCGCCTATGCCGCTCGGGCGTGGTGGTTGCTGGCCTGGCTGGGCAAACGTGATGGCGTGTTTATCCTCGATGGTGGCCTCAAGGCCTGGCACGCTGCCGGTTTCCCGCTGAGCCTGGATGCGCCGGTGATCGAGCCGGGTACATTTGCCGGCACGCCGGATAATCACCTGCTGCTGGATGCCGAGCATTTGCAAAAGCGCCTGGGCCAACCGGGGCTCACGCTGATTGACGCCCGTGCCCAAGCGCGGTTTCGCGGCGAAGTGGAGCCTATCGACCCGGTCGCCGGGCATATTCCCGGCGCACAGTGCGCAGCCTTCAACGAAAACCTGGGCAGTGACGGGCGCTTTCTGCCGGCCGAGCAACTCAAGCAGCGTTTTGCCGCGCAGTTGCAGGGGCGTTCGCCGGATGAGCTGGTGGCGTATTGCGGCTCGGGCGTGACGGCGTGCCACAACCTGTTCGCCTTGAGTTTGGCGGGTTACCCGTTGGGCAAGTTGTATGCGGGGTCGTGGAGTGAGTGGATTACGGATCCGGCGCGAGCGGTTGCGACTGGCGACTAGCGTTCGAAGGTGAAAACCCGATCAAAAATGTGCTGTGTCAGCAACCATTGGGGGATGCGCCGCTCAAGGTAGTAACCCGGACGTTTCACCGAACCCTCGACAAACCCCACATGCCCACCCTTGGCCAGCAACTCAAACTCGGTGCAAGCCGACAGCTCGCTGGCCTCGGGCAAGCTGTGTGCGAACACAAACGGGTCATCGGCTGCCTGGATAATCAGGGTCGGCGTGCGAATGTCGCCCAGGTAATAGCGGCTCGATGCGCGGCGGTAATAGTCTTCGGCGCTGAGAAAACCGTGCAGTGGCGCAGTCACCCGGCCGTCGAAGTCCCAGAAGGTGCGCATCTTCTCCAGTGAGCCCAGGCCTTCCAGGGTTTTCAATCCGTCAGCCTGGCCATCCTGTAGAAAACGGCGCTGTTTGACGCGGATATAGGCAAGCATTTCGCGCATGAAGTGCTTCTGATACACCCGCGAAAAGCCCAGCCCGATGCGGTCTGCGCATTGGTCCAGCCGAAATGGCACCGACACCGCCGCGGCGCCCTGCAGGCCCGAGGCCGCGCCGGTTTCCCCCAGGTGTTTGAGCAGCACATTGCCGCCCAGTGAATAACCCACCGCGTACAAAGGCGCCAAGGGGCGTTTGGCCCGCAGGTGTGCAATGGCCGCTGCGAGGTCCTCGCTCGCGCCGGAGTGATAACTGCGCGCCAGCAGGTTGGGCTCGCCTGAGCAACCGCGCCAATTCAGCGCGGCGCTGGCCCAGCCCTGCGTGGCGAGGGCTTTTTGCAGGCCGGCCACGTAAGGCGAGTTGGAGGAGCCGGTCAGCCCGTGCAGCACCAGCACCAACGGCGCTTTAGCGTCGTGAGGGCCGTGCCAATCGAGGTCGAGGAAGTCGCCGTCATCCAGCCACAGGCGTTCGCGTTGGCGTTCGAGGTGGGTCGTCGGTCGCCACAGCGGGCCCCACAGGGTTTGCAGGTGGGGGTTGCCGAGGCCGAAGGCGGGGGTGAACAGCTCGGTGGAAGGCTTCATGGACATCTCTGTAACGAGCAAGGCTTCATGTGGCAAGCCTGCTCGCCACAATAAGCCTGCTTGCCTGGAAGTCAGGCGATGCTACGCTGCCACAGCGCGTAATACACCCGCCCGGATTTCTGCTCACGGTGCAGGCGCCAGGTGGCCGGCAGGCCCAGGGTCGAAGGCGCGGTCTCGCTTTCAGTGTAGATCCAAGAATCCGGCGCCAGCCATTCGCGCTCTTCCAGCAATGCGCACACGGTTGGCAGCAGGTTCTGATTGAACGGCGGGTCGAGGAACACCACGTCGAACGCGCTGGCCGGCTGGGTTTCCAGGTAGCGCAGCGCGTCGGCGGTTTGTACCTGGCCGGTAGTGCAGCGCAGGGTGCCCAGGTGTTCCTTCAGGCTGGAAACGGCCACATTACTGGCGTCCAGCGCCTGGCCCAGGGCGGCGCCACGGGACAACGCCTCCAGAAACAGCGCGCCGCTGCCCGCGAACGGGTCCAGTACCTTGGCACCCGCAATGTACGGCGCGAGCCAGTTGAACAGGGTTTCACGCACGCGGTCGGGCGTGGGGCGCAGGCCTACAACGTCGGGGAAGCTCAGTTTGCGGCTGCGCCATTCGCCGCCAATGATGCGCAATTGGCCCACACCGTTATGCACGTTGTGGACGGGTTTTTTCGGGCGAGATGAACTGGCCATTAATGCTCCGGAACCCCGAGCGGCTGCTCGGCGGGTTTATCAGTGGGGGGCGGTAGTGGCTTTTGCGCAGTCGTCGGGCCGGCGGTCACGATGACCATCTTGTCGGCGCTCAAGTGTTTATTCATGGCAGCCTTGACCTGCTCTACGGTCAGGGCCTGGGATTGTTTCATGAAATCCTCAAGATAGCTCAGCGGCAGGTTGTAGAAACCCATGGCGCCCAGTTGCCCGACGATATCGGCGTTGCTGGCGGTGGACAGCGGGAAGCTGCCGGCCAGCTCGCGCTTGGCGTCATCCAGCTCCTTCTGTGTCGGGCCGTTCTTGAGGTAATCGGCCAGCACGTCTTCGACCAGGCGCAGCGTACCGCCGCTCATTTCGGCGCGGGTCTGAAGCTGGATCATGAACGGGCCGCGAACCTGCATCGGCGAGAAGCCGGAGTACACGCCATAAGTCAGGCCACGTTTCTCGCGCACTTCGCTCATCAAGCGCGTGCCGAAACCGCCGCCGCCCAGGATCTGGTTGCCGAGGGACAAGGCCGCGTAGTCCGGGTCGGCACGGTCGATGCCCAATTGCGCGAACAGCAAGTGCGTCTGCTTGGACGGAAACTCGATATGGCTCAGACCAGCCTTGGGCTCGCTCGGCTGGGCGATCTTCGCCAGGGCCGGGCCTTTGGGCAGCGATGCCGATACCTTGGCGCTCATGGCCTCGGCCTCGGCGCGCGTCAGGTCGCCCACCACGGCAATCACCGCATTGCCTGCTGCATAAGCCTTGGCGTGGAATGCCTGCAACTGCGCCAGGGTAATCGCCGGAACGCTTTGCGGTGTGCCTTCGCTCGGGTGCGCGTAAGGGTGGTCACCGTACAGGCGCTTGAACAGCTCAAGGCTGGCCAGCTTGCCCGGGTTTTGTTTCTGGTATTCAAAACCGGCGAGGATCTGGTTCTTGATGCGCGCCAGGGAATCGGCAGGGAAGGTCGGCTTGCCGATCACCTCGTCAAACAGCGCCAGGGCGGCATCGCGCTTGTCGCTGTCGCTCAGGCTGCGCAGGGAGACCAGCGCCATATCGCGGAAAGCGCCATTGCCGAAGTCTGCGCCCAAGCCTTCAAAGCCGCTGGCAATCTGGCTCACATTCTTGCCCGGCACGCCTTCGTTGAGCATGGCGTTGGTCAGCAGCGCCACGCCCGGCGTGTTGCCGTCCTGGCTGCTGCCGGCGGCGAAAAGGATGCGCATGTCGAACATCGGCAATTCGTGTGCTTCGACAAACAGCACCTTGGCGCCTTCGGCGGTGGTCCAGGTTTGCACGTCGAGCTTGCGGTTGGTCGGCGCCTTGCCGTCCAGTTCCGCCAGGGATTGCAGTTTGTTGGCCGATTGGGCCTTGTCCAGCGCCTGGCTGGCGACGGACTCGTTCGGGCGCAGGAAATACACGGCGCTGGCGGCGATCAGGGTGACGACTATCAGGCCCGGGAAGATCAGGCGGCTGTTTTTACGATCACTCATGAGCGGTCTCCTCAGGCAAAACATGGGCGACGCTCAGACGTTCGCGGGTGAAATAGGTACGCGCGGCTTTCTGGATATCTTCCGGGGTCACGCTTTGCAGGTCGGCAAGTTCAGTGTCCATCAACTTCCACGACAGGCCGACGGTTTCCAGCGAGCCAATGGCCGTGGCCTGGCTGGTGATGGAATCACGCTGGTAAACCAGGCCGGCAATCACCTGGGCGCGGATACGCTCCAGTTCTTCGGCGGACGGTGGCTTGGCTTTCAGTTCGTCCAGCAGGCGCCACAGGCCGGCTTCGGCTTGGGCAATGGTCTTTTTCTTCTGCTGGTTCGGCGTGGCGCTGAGGGTGAACAGGCTGTCGCCACGGGTGTAGGCGTCGTAGCTGGTGGAGGCGGCGGAAACCAGCTCTTCACCGCGTTCCAGCTGTTCGGAGATGCGCGCGCTATAGCCGCCGTCCAGCAGCGCAGAAATCAGGCGCAGGGCCTGCACCGAGCGCTTGTCTTCGGCGGTGGCCAGGCCCGGCACGTTGAAACCGAGGATCACGCTCGGCAGTTGGGTTTGCACATGCATCGTCAGCAAGCGCTCGCCGGGTTCGGCCAGTTCCAGCGGGATTTTGGCCGGTGGCACGTCACGCTTGGGGATTGGGCCGAAGTAGCGCTGGGCGAGGTTTTTCACCTCATCCGGGGTTACGTCGCCGACCACCACCAGCGTGGCGTTGTTCGGCACGTACCAGGATTGGTACCAGTGGCGCAGTTCTTCAACCTTCATGCGTTCCAGGTCAGCCATCCAGCCGATGGTCGGCGTGTGGTAGCCGCTGGCCGGGTAGGCCATGGCCTTGAAGCGCTCGAAAGCCTTGGACATCGGATTGTCGTCGGTGCGCAGGCGACGCTCTTCCTTGATCACCTCGATTTCGCGGCTGAACTCGTCGGCCGGCAGGCGCAGGCTGGCCATGCGGTCGGCTTCCAGCTCGAAGGCGACGCCCAGGCGGTCGCGGGCCAGCACCTGGTAATAAGCGGTGTAATCGTCGCTGGTAAAGGCGTTTTCTTCGGCGCCCAGGTCGCGCAGGATCAGCGAGGCTTCGCCGGGGCCGACTTTGGCGCTGCCCTTGAACATCATGTGCTCAAGGGCGTGGGACAAGCCGGTCTGGCCCGGGGTTTCGTAGCTCGAACCGACCTTGTACCAGACCTGGGAAACCACCACCGGCGCGCGATGATCCTCACGCACGACCACTTTCAGGCCGTTATCGAGGGTAAATTCATGGGTGGGTTGTGGGTCGGCAGCCAAAGCTGAAAGGGGCAGACAAACTGTGCTGAGCAGCAGGCCTGCGGCGCGGCGGGCTAGAGCATTCATTCGTTTTTTAACCTGTTGGGCTGCCCGCGTGGTCTTAGCGTCGGCGGGCGAGAGGGTGCTAGGATACTGATCGGATTTGGACACGGCCACTGCGGCTGTCATCTTGTCTCGGATCCAATCGTAGGAATGTAGGATTTGGCGTTGGTTTTCCCCGACGATCTTCCGCTTTTCGACGATCTTATCGCTTCAGTCCTTTATTGAAACGATTTGCTAAGGCCTTTATTTACGCCTTACAAAATGTTGCGCATGAACAAGCGAGCGTTAAAGCAGTCTGTTCTGCATCGAATTTATTTACCGAGGCGCCCTGGCGCATCGCTACTTTGAGATAGCCGTCCTCCATGTTTGGTTCCAACGACGACAAGAAGAACCCAGCCGCGGCTGGCGAGAAAAAAGGCCTGTTCGGATGGCTGCGCAAAAAGCCGCAGGAAACCGTCGTCGAACAGCCGCAAGTCCAGCCTGAGCCAGCTCCCGAGCCGGTATTGGACGCTGAGCCGGTTGCTGAAACGCCGGCACCGATCGTGTTGCCGATAGCCGAACCGGTATTGCAGCCGGTGGCAGAGGTTGAGCCTGAACCGGAGCACAAACCGTGGCTGGAGCTGCCGGTGGCCGAAGAGCCTGTTGCGCTGGTTGAAGATGTACAGGCCGAGCACGTGGTGCCGCCGATTCCGCCGGTGGTCGAGCCGGTTGAAGTGGCTGTCGAAGCCGCACCGGTTGTAGAAGCTCCAGCGCCGGTCGAGCCTGCCCCTGCTCCCGTAATGGTTGCAGTGCCTGCCGTAATTGAGCCGGAGCCTGCCCCTGCTCCCGTAATGGTTGCAGTGCCTGCCGTAATTGAGCCGGAGCCTGTCGCGGCCCCTGTCGAAACCAGCAAAACCGGTTTCTTCGCCCGCCTCAAGCAAGGCCTGAGCAAAACCAGCGCCAGCATCGGCGAGGGCATGGCCAGCCTGTTCCTCGGCAAGAAAGTCATCGATGACGAGTTGCTGGAAGACATCGAAACGCGCTTGCTCACTGCTGACGTAGGCGTCGAAGCCACCGCCGTGATCATCCGCAGCCTCACCCAGAAGGTCGCGCGCAAGCAGCTGACCGACGCCGACGCTCTGTACAAATCCCTGCAGGCCGAACTGGCCGCCCTGCTCAAGCCCGTGGAAGCCCCGCTGGTGATCACGCCGAAGAAACCGTTCGTGATCCTGGTCGTCGGCGTGAACGGCGCGGGCAAGACCACCACCATCGGCAAGCTGGCCAAGAAGCTGCAGTCCGAAGGCAAGAAAGTCATGCTGGCGGCGGGCGACACCTTCCGCGCCGCTGCGGTTGAGCAGTTGCAGGTCTGGGGTGAGCGCAACAAGATCCCGGTGATCGCCCAGCACACCGGTGCAGATTCGGCTTCGGTGATCTTCGACGCCGTTCAAGCTGCCAAGGCCCGTAATATCGACGTGTTGATCGCCGATACCGCCGGCCGCCTGCACACCAAAGACAATTTGATGGAAGAGCTGAAGAAAGTCCGCCGCGTAATCGGCAAGCTCGACGCCGACGCCCCGCACGAAGTGCTGCTGGTGCTTGACGCCGGTACTGGGCAGAACGCCATCAGCCAGGCCAAGCAATTCAACCAGACGGTGCAACTGACCGGCCTGGCATTGACTAAGCTCGACGGCACGGCCAAAGGCGGCGTGATTTTCGCGCTGGCCAAACAGTTCGGGTTGCCGATTCGTTACATCGGCGTCGGTGAAGGCATCGATGACCTGCGCACCTTTGAAGCCGAACCCTTTGTACAGGCACTTTTCGCCGAGCGGGAGCGTTCATGATTCGATTCGAACAGGTCGGTAAACGCTATGCCAACGGGCATGTGGGCTTGCATGAGCTGAGCTTTCGAGTGCGTCGCGGCGAATTTTTGTTTGTGACCGGCCATTCGGGCGCCGGCAAAAGCACGCTGCTGCGTCTGTTGCTGGCCATGGAGCGCCCGACCACGGGCAAACTGCTGCTGGCCGGGCAGGACCTGGCCACTATCAGCAATGCGCAGATTCCGTTTCTGCGCCGCCAGATTGGCGTGGTGTTCCAGAATCACCAGTTGCTGTTTGATCGCACGGTGTTCAACAACGTCGCCTTGCCGCTGCAGATTCTCGGGTTGTCCAAAGCCGAAATCGTCAAGCGCGTGGATTCGGCCCTGGAGCGCGTGGCGCTGTCGGACAAGACCGACCTGTACCCCGGCGACCTGTCCACCGGCCAGCAGCAACGCGTCGGTATTGCCCGTGCCATCGTCCACCGCCCGGCCCTTCTGCTGGCGGACGAACCCACCGGTAACCTCGACCCGCGCCTGGCGGCCGAGATCATGGGGGTGTTCGAAGATATAAACCGCCTGGGCACCAGCGTGCTGATCGCCAGCCACGACCTGGCGCTGATTGCGCGCATGCGCCACCGCATGCTGACCCTGCAACGCGGCCGCCTGATCGGTGACGGGGAGGCTGGCGTATGAGTGCTACCCGCAGCCCCAAGGTCTCCGAGCGCGTGGCGCCGAAAGCCGCCGATCCGCAACCGCAGAAAAAGAAAAAACATGATGATGACGATGGCCCGGATTTCGGCACGCTGCTGCGCGCCTGGATCGAAAGCCATCGCGCCAGTTTGCTCGACAGCCTGCGCCGTCTGGGCAAGCAGCCGATCGGCAGCTTCTTCACCTGCCTGGTCATGGCCGTGGCCTTGAGCCTGCCGATGGGCTTGTCGCTGCTGCTTAATAATGTGGAGCGCCTCGGCGGTTCCTGGCAGCGCGCGGCGCAGATTTCGCTATATTTGAATATCGACGCCAGCGCCAAAGACGGCGAGGGCTTGCGCGATGACATCAAGAACCTGCCGGGCGTAGCGGATGCCGAGTACATCAGCCGCGATCAGGCCCTGGAAGAGTTCCAGCAACAATCCGGCCTGGGCGAAGCCCTTAAAGAGCTGCCGCAAAACCCGCTGCCGGGCGTGGTGCTGGTGACGCCGAATGAAGTCGACAAGCCCGCGCTGGAAGCCCTGCGGCAAAAACTCGCAGAGATGCCCAAGGTGCAACAGGCGCAACTTGATCTAGTCTGGGTAGAGCGCCTGGCGGCGATCCTCAAGCTGGGTGACCGCTTTGTGTTTGGCCTGACGGTGCTGTTGGTGTCCGCATTACTTTTGGTGATAGGTAATACCATTCGTCTTCATATTGAAAACCGTCGCACCGAGATAGAAGTGATTAAACTGGTCGGCGGCACGGACAGCTATGTGCGTCGTCCTTTTCTCTATATGGGCGCGCTTTATGGCTTTGGTGCCGGGATTTTGTCCTGGGGCGTACTGGCTTTTGGCCTGGACTGGTTGAACGATGCGGTTGTAGGGCTTGCCGGCTTGTACGGCAGTGATTTCGCCCTGGCGGGCGTGCCGGTCGCCGATGGTCTGAGTCTCTTGCTTGGCGCGGTGTTGTTGGGGTATATCGGTGCCTGGATTGCGGTGGCCCGTCACCTGCGTGAGCTGGCGCCGAAGTAGTTAATGTCAGGGTAATGTGGTTTCGTTTGTATTGACCGTAATGGTGGTTTAGGGAACTTGTCCTACGGTTCCCGGTCAATTTTCGCAGTGCTTCACTGCACGAGTTATGTGAGTCGGAGGTTTTTTCGTATGACCACTTCTTTGCAACCTGCTTATGCTCTGGTCCCGGGTGCGAACCTGGAGGCCTATGTGCACACGGTCAACAGCATTCCATTGCTGACGCCCGAGCAGGAGCGTGAACTGGCCGAGAGTCTCTACTATGAGCAGGATTTGGGGGCGGCTCGGCAGATGGTGCTCGCCCACCTGCGTTTTGTCGTACATATCGCCCGTAGCTACAGCGGCTACGGCCTGGCTCAGGCTGACCTGATCCAGGAAGGCAACGTCGGCCTGATGAAGGCTGTGAAACGCTTCAACCCGGAAATGGGTGTGCGTCTGGTGTCGTTCGCCGTGCACTGGATCAAGGCGGAAATCCACGAATTCATCCTGCGCAACTGGCGCATCGTGAAAGTCGCGACCACCAAGGCCCAGCGCAAGCTGTTCTTCAACCTGCGCAGCCAAAAGAAACGCTTGGCGTGGCTGAACAACGAGGAAGTCCACCGCGTGGCCGAAAGCCTCGGTGTGGAACCCCGTGAAGTGCGCGAGATGGAAAGCCGCCTGACCGGCCATGACATGGCCTTCGACCCCGCTGCTGAAGCGGACGACGACAGCGCCTTCCAATCGCCGGCCAACTACCTGGAAGACCACCGGTACGACCCGGCGCGTCAACTGGAAGACGCCGACTGGAGCGACAACTCCAACCACAACCTGCACGAAGCGCTGGAAGTGCTGGACGACCGCAGCCGTGACATCCTCTACCAGCGCTGGCTGGCGGAAGACAAAGCCACGCTGCACGACCTGGCGCAGAAGTACAACGTGTCGGCGGAGCGGATTCGTCAGCTTGAGAAAAGCGCGATGAACAAGTTGAAATTGTCGATCGCGGCTTAAAACGCAGCAATAAAAAATGCCCCGGTCGAAAGATCGGGGCATTTTTGTACGTGCCTAACGCGCTCCACTGTGGGAGCTGGCTTGCCTGCGATAGCGGTGGGTCAGCCTGCAAATGAGCTGACTGACAGGGCCTCATCGCAGGCAAGCCAGCTCCCACAGTGGTTCTGTGTTGTGTCAGTCGGACCAGGGGGCTTTGCGGGTGTTGTTCAGTTCCACCAAGTAGCCATCGCCACCCAGTTGGCTCATCTGTTGGCGAATCCACGCCGCGCGCCGTGCCACATAGGC
This sequence comes from Pseudomonas tolaasii NCPPB 2192, assembly GCF_002813445.1. Classification (NCBI taxonomy): domain Bacteria; kingdom Pseudomonadati; phylum Pseudomonadota; class Gammaproteobacteria; order Pseudomonadales; family Pseudomonadaceae; genus Pseudomonas; species Pseudomonas tolaasii. Next base: position 1,057,317 of record NZ_PHHD01000001.1, on the reverse strand, counting down.
AGTTGGATGACTGGCGCTCCAAACCCTGGGATTAGGCAACACCGCCGCCAGATAGCTGGCCTGTTGGCGGGAAAGCCCTTTGGCACTCACCCCGAAGTGATGCCGCGCCGCCGCTTCGGCGCCAAACACGCCTTCATCCCATTCCACGCTGTTGAGGTACACCTCAAGAATCCGTTGCTTGGGCCACAACACCTCGATCAGCCCGGTAATCCACGCCTCCAGGCCCTTGCGCAAATAGCTGCGGCCGGTCCACAGAAACAGGTTTTTCGACACCTGCTGGCTCAAGGTGCTGGCGCCGCGAATCGAACCGCCGCGCTCGTTGTGCAGGATCGCCGCCTGGATCGCGCCGAAATCAAAGCCCCAGTGCTGCGGGAAACGCTGGTCTTCCCCGGCCATCACCGCCACTTTAAGGTCATCGGAGATCTCATCCCACGGCACCCAGGTACGCTGCACGTCAATCGGCTCGCCGTCGACCCACGACTCGATCTTGCGTTCGACCATCAAGGCCGTGAACGGCGGCGGCACGACGCGAAACAGCAGCACCAGCAACACACTGCCGATGGCAAACCATTTCACGACTTTGAGAAAACGCTTGAAGAGGAGACGCAGCATAGAGATGGCTTGGCCGAACCCGTTGAGCGGGCCATTATACAGACCCTGCCCCTTGCGTCTGACTGGAGTTCCTCATGCTGCGTAGCTTTCTGATGCTGGCTGCCTTTTTCGGTTTCACCGGCGTCGCGCTCGGCGCCTTCGCCGCCCATGGCCTGAAAAACCGGTTGAGCGCCGAGTACCTGGCGATCTTCCACACCGGCGTCACCTACCAATTGGTACACGCCCTGGCATTATTCGGCGTCGCGCTGTTGGCCGCGCATATTCCTGGCCGGCTGGTCAGCTGGGCGGGAATCTCGTTTACCGTCGGCATCCTGCTGTTCTCCGGCAGCCTGTATGTATTGATGCTGACCGGTTTCAGCAAGCTCGGCATCATCACACCCTTTGGCGGTCTGGCCTTCCTGCTGGGCTGGTTTTTCCTCGGTTTGGCGGCGTGGCGGTTGCAGGCCATCTGACCGAGGGGCTTGGGCCTGCTGCGGCAATCGGGCTAGAATGCGGGCCCCTAAAAACGATGGCGGCCCGCGGCATGCGCATTCTGTTGAACGGCGAATCCTTTGAACTGCCCGACGGTGAAACCGTTGCGGCCCTGCTGACCCGCCTCGACCTGACCGGGCGTCGCGTCGCAGTGGAACTCAACCTGGATATCGTCCCGCGTAGCCAGCACGCCGAGACTGCGCTCACCGAAGGTGACCAGGTCGAAGTGGTCCACGCCATCGGCGGCGGCTAGTCGCCCGCCTGAATTCTGCAGAACCTCACCCCAATTCGAGGATTTCCCATGAGCATCGTTCGTAGCGACAAGCCCTTCGTCCTGGCCGGTCGTACCTACCAGTCCCGTTTGCTGGTCGGCACCGGCAAGTATCGCGACATGGAAGAAACCCGCCTGGCCATCGAAGCCTCGGGCGCCGAAATCGTCACCTTTGCCGTACGCCGCACCAACCTGGGCCAGATCGAAGGCGAGCCGAACCTGCTCGAAGTGCTGTCGCCGGATCGCTACACCTTCCTGCCGAACACTGCCGGCTGCTACGACGCCATCGAGGCCGTGCGCACCTGCCGTCTGGCCCGTGAGCTGCTCGACGGCCACAACCTGGTGAAGCTGGAAGTGTTGGCCGACCAGAAAACCCTGTTCCCCAACGTGATCGAAACCCTCAAGGCCGCCGAAACACTGGTCAAGGAAGGTTTTGACGTGATGGTCTACACCAGCGATGACCCGATCATCGCGCGCCAACTGGCGGAAATCGGCTGCATCGCGGTGATGCCGCTGGCGGGCCTGATCGGTTCCGGCCTGGGTATCTGCAACCCGTACAACCTGCAGATCATCCTTGAAGAAGCCAAAATTCCGGTGTTGGTGGATGCGGGCGTGGGCACTGCCTCCGACGCGACCATCTCCATGGAACTGGGTTGCGAAGCGGTGCTGATGAACTCGGCGATTGCCCACGCTCAGCAGCCGATCATGATGGCCGAAGCCATGAAACACGCCATCGTCGCGGGCCGCCTGGCCTACCTCGCCGGCCGTATGCCGAAAAAACTCTACGCCAGCGCCTCCTCGCCGCTGGATGGTCTGATCAAGTAAGAGCCATTGATGACTGAATCAAACGAAACGCCGAACACCGTGGAAGAAGGCGATGAGTCCAAGCACCGCCGCATCAAGAGTTTTGTGATGCGCGCCGGTCGCATGACCGAAGGCCAGCAAAAGGGCCTGGAGCAAGGTGCGCCGCTGTTCGTGCTGCCATTGGCCGATGCGCCGGTGGACTACGACCAGGTGTTCGGCCGTTCGGCCCCGCGTTCCCTGGAAATCGGCTTCGGCATGGGCCATTCCCTGCTGGAAATGGCCGCTGCCTCGCCGGAACAGGACTTTATCGGTGTTGAAGTGCACCGCCCGGGTGTCGGCGCGCTGCTCAACGGCGTGCTGACCCAGGGCTTGACCAACCTGCGGGTCTACGACTGCGATGCGATTGAAGTGCTCAACCGCTGCATCGCCGACAACAGCCTCGACCGGTTGATGCTGTTCTTCCCCGACCCATGGCACAAATCCCGTCACCACAAGCGCCGCATCGTCCAGGCGTCCTTCGCGGAGCTGGTGCGCAGCAAGCTGAAAGTGGGCGGCATCCTGCACATGGCCACTGACTGGGAACCGTATGCGGAATACATGCTGGAAGTGATGAACGTCGCCCCCGGCTACCGCAACATCGCCGAAGACGGCAAATGCGTGCCGCGCCCGGCGGAGCGCCCGATCACCAAATTTGAGCGCCGCGGCGAGCGACTGGGGCATGGGGTTTGGGATTTGAAGTTCGAGAAAGTCGACTGACAGTACGCGGTCAAAACTGTGGGAGCTGGCTTGCCTGCGATAGCATCACCTCGGTATCACTGATACACCGAGGTGTCTGCATCGCAGGCAAGCCAGCTCCCACATTTGTTTTGTGTTGGCTTTGGGATCAGCGGCGGTCTGCGACTACGCCAATCAACACCAGCACAACCACCAGCACCGGCGCCAGGCTGTAGTTATTGAACTGGCTCAAGCCCCGCACAATCCACGGTGTGGCATAGATCAACGCGGCGCCGCTGCCGATCATGCACACCAACGCCATCAGCGGTACGCGCAATGCGCCAGCAATGCTGCCCAGGCGGGCTTCGACCCAGCCCTTGATGTCGGCGCCAAACAACACCAGCAAACAGCCTACGAGGGCCAGGGAGATTTCCGACAGGTTGCTACGGCTCCAGCGGGATACGGTGGCGAGCAGGTCGAGTACCAAATCCATGTGATTTCCTTAAGAGCGTCAGCTCAAAAACTTCTGCAACAGGTCATTGAGAAAGAGTTGCCCGCGGTCGGTGGCCGCCAGGTGTGACGGTTCGACCTGCATTAAGCCACTTTGTTCGGCCTCACGGCGGCCTTCGTCGAGGCTGGCCAGATCAAGGCCGGTACGCTCGGCGTAGAGCCTGGCGTCGACGCCTTCAGTGAGGCGCAACGCGTTCATCAGGAACTCGAATGGCAGCTCTTCGTTGGTCAGTTCCTTCGCGCCGGCCTGGAAGCTTTTGGCCGGGTTGAGGTAATCCTTTGGTGCGCGAGTCTTCCAGGTGCGCACGATGCGTCCGTCCGGGTGGCTCAGCTTGCCGTGGGCACCGGCGCCGATGCCGATGAAATCGCCGAAACTCCAGTAGTTCAGGTTATGCCGTGCCGGGCGACCGGGCTGGGCATAGGCCGAGACTTCATATTGCGCGTAGCCGTGTTCGGCCAGCAGCGCCTGGCCGGCCTCCTGGATATCCCACAGCGTGTCGTCTTCCGGCAGCGCGGGCGGCTGGTTCCAGAACACGGTGTTGGGTTCGAGGGTCAGTTGGTACCACGACAGGTGTGTCGGCTTCAGCGCGATGGCCTGGCGCAGGTCGCTTAAAGCGTCTTCCAGGGACTGGTCCGGCAAGCCATGCATCAAGTCCAGGTTGAAATTATCGAACCCGGCCTGGCGGGCCATGCCGGCAGCACGCACGGCTTCGTCACCGTTGTGGATGCGGCCCAGGGCTTCAAGCTTTTCCTGCTGAAAGCTCTGGATCCCGATAGACAGGCGGTTGATGCCCAGCTTGCGGTACGCCACGAACTTCTCTTGCTCGAAGGTGCCGGGGTTGGCTTCCAGGGTGATTTCGATATCGCGGGCAAACGGGATGCGTGCTTCCACACCCTTGAGCAAACGGCCCAGCGCCGCAGCGCTGAACAGACTCGGGGTGCCGCCGCCGAAGAAGATCGAGCTCAATTCGCGGCCATACACCGCGTGCAGGTCCTGGTCGAGGTCGGCCAGCAGCGCGTCCACATACTCTTCTTCCGGCAGCACCTTGCTGGCGGTGTGGGAGTTGAAGTCGCAATAAGGGCATTTACGCACGCACCACGGAATGTGGATGTACAGCGCCAGGGGCGGCAGCACCGGCAGGGCCGCCCGAGGTGTTTGCGCGCCGCCGTGGATCAGCGGCTGCGCAGAGGTGTTCTGGGTCATTTCAGGCCCAGACGCTGGCGCAGCAGAACCATGGCGCGGGCGCGATGGCTGATCTGGTTTTTGTCGGCCGGGGCCAGCTCGGCACTCGAGACATTGCGCTCCGGCACCCAGAACAGCGGGTCATAGCCAAAGCCGTGCTCGCCGCTGGCTGCGTGCAAAATGCGCCCGTGCCACAGGCCTTCGCAGAGGATCGGCAACGGGTCGTCAGCATGGCGAACCAGTGCCAGCACGCAGACGAATTGCGCGCCGCGCTCGGCATCCGGCACATCCTTGAGGGCGTCCAGCAGCTTGGCGTTGTTGGCCGCGTCGCCTTTGCCATCGGCATAGCGCGCCGAGTAGATGCCTGGGGCGCCGCCGAGGAAATCCACCGCCAGGCCCGAATCGTCGGCCAGTGCCGGCAGGCCGGAGATGCGTGCGGCATTGCGTGCCTTGAGGATGGCGTTCTCGACGAACGACAGGCCGGTTTCTTCCGGTTCCACCTGGCTGAACTCGCCAATCGAGCGCAATTGCACGGACTCGCCGAGCATGGCCTGCAGTTCTTTGAGTTTGCCGGCGTTATGGCTGGCCAGTACGAGTTGGGAAAGATTCATCATTCGGCCGGGAAAAGTTCTTGGACAAAACTGAAACCGTGGGCCTTGCCGGCGGTTTCAACATTGATGGTGAAGGTTTTGAATTCCTGCTGCGGCACGGAGTAGGGCGCGAGGTAATTGGTCACGCCTTTTTCGGTGATCTGCTTGAAGGTCAGCACTTCGCTTTTGCCCAGCGAATCCTTGATGGTACCGGTGACTTGCGCCACCACCGGCGTCACGCCCTTGAATACGGAAACGTTGATCAAACCCTTGTTCTTGCTGCGTACCACACCTGCGGCCTGTGCGGTTTCCGGCTGCAGGAAGCTGGAGGTGAAGGTGTTGTAGCGCACGGTGATGTCGCCGAATTCTTTCGTGCGGTTAGGGTCGATAACGTCGGCGGCCATGGCGTTGGCGCCAAGCAGTGCGGTCAATAAAAAAACAGCCAAACGACTCATGAACGTCCCTCTTGAAAATGATTAGACGGCAATCTTGTGGTCGGTCAGGCCAGGGCTGCTGACCCGGTAAATCCCGATTTCGCCCAACAGGTTGGGCCATAGCTTACTCGCCCAGCCGTGGCGGTGCTGTTGATCGACGGCAAGGCGGTTGATGACTTTGGCTTCGCGCTCGCCGCACAGGGCCTCAAAGTCTTCGAAGGTGCAAAAGTGAATGTTGGGCGTGTTGTACCAGGTGTACGGCAGGAAATCCGACACCGGCATGCGGCCCTTGGTGGCCAGGTACCAGCGGCAGCGCCAGTGGCCGAAGTTGGGGAACGTAATGATGCACTGGCGGCCCACGCGCAACATTTCGTCGAGGATTCGATCCGGGTAGTGCACGGCTTGCAGGGCTTGAGTCATGACCACGATGTCGAAGCTGTTGCTGGCAAAGTTGCCCAGGCCCTTGTCCAGGTCCTGCTCGATCACGTTGATGCCCTTGGCCACGCATTGGGCGATGTTGTCCGGGTCGTTTTCCAGGCCGTAGCCGGTGACTTGCTTGTTGTCGCGCAGCCAGCTCAGCAGTTCGCCATCGCCGCAGCCCAGGTCGAGCACGCGGCTGCCGGCGGGGATCCAGTCTTGGATGATTTCCAGGTCGGCTCTCATGGCGTTCTCACACAGTAATCCGGTTCATGTAATTGCCGAACGCCTGCAAGTAGCGCGGGATCGGGATCAGGAAAGCGTCGTGGCCCTGCGGCGCGTCGATCTCCAGGTAGCAGACGTCTTTGCGCGCGGCCATCAGGGCGTCCACCAGCTCACGGGAGCGCGCCGGAGAGAAACGCCAGTCAGTGGTGAACGACATCACGCAGAACTTGGCCCTGGCGTGCTCGAAGGTTTTCGCCAGGTCATCGTCGTGGTTGGCGGCCGGGTCGAAGTAGTCCAGCGCCTTGGTCATCAGCAGGTAGGTGTTGGCGTCGAAACGCCCGGAGAACTCCTCGCCCTGATAACGCAGGTAGCTTTCCACCTGGAACTCGACGCTGTGGAAGTCGTAGTTGAGCTTTTCGCTCTTGAGGCCACGGCCGAATTTCTCGCCCATGGAGTCATCGGACAGGTAGGTGATATGCCCCACCATCCGCGCCAGCATCAGGCCGCGCTTGGGAATCACGCCGGCTTCCTGGAACGAACCGCCGTGGAACTCGGGGTCGGTGAGGATGGCCTGGCGCGCCACTTCGTTGAAAGCGATGTTCTGCGCCGACAATTTAGGCGCCGAGGCGATGGCCAGGCAATGGCGCACGCGGTCCGGATAAGTGATGGTCCATTGCAGCGCCTGCATGCCGCCGAGGCTGCCGCCGATCACGGCTGCCCACTGATTGATGCCCAGCAGGTCGGCCAGGCGCGCCTGGCTGTGCACCCAGTCTTCCACGGTGAGCACCGGGAAGTCGGCGCCGAACGGCTTGCCGGTTTCCGGGTTGAGGCTGCTCGGGCCGGTGGAACCGTTGCAGCCGCCGAGGTTGTTCAGGCTGACCACAAAGAATTTGGTGGTGTCGATGGGCTTGCCGGGACCGATGCAGCTGTCCCACCAGCCGGGCTTGCGCTCGTCGGCCGAGTGAAAACCGGCGGCGTGATGATGGCCGGACAAGGCATGGCAGATCAGCACGGCATTGCTCGCCGTGGCGTTCAGTTGGCCGTAGGTTTCATAGATCAGGTCGTAGGCGGGCAGCGACCGGCCGCAGGCCAGGGCCAGCGGTTCGCTGAAGTGCGCCACTTGGGGCGCGACCAGTCCAACAGAATCGGGGGGAAAGGCAGCTGGCATCGACCCTGCTCTCGTTTAAATGAGGCGTAAGTCTAAAGAGCGGGGGGCCCAGCGGCAAGCAAAGGCCTGCACGGATTCAATTCAATAAACAGTACAAAATGTGGGGGCCGGGCTGTGTGGGAGCTGGCTTGCCTGCGATACAGGCACCGCGGTGTGTCAGTCACACCGCAGCGATGCAATCGCAGGCAAGCCAGCTCCCACACAAGCCAGTTCCTACAAGTGGCCGTGTCAGATCAGCCCGAACAGCTCTTTAGGCATGTACGCAAAGTACGCCAAACGCGGAATCACCCAGCTTTGCAGCAACTGGATCGCGATAAACGCGAAGATCGGCGAGATATCCAGACCACCCAGGTTCGGGATCAACCGGCGGAACGGCGCCAGCACCGGCTCGGTGATCTGGTACACCAGCTCGGCACCAGGGCTGCGGCTGCCGGGCGCGACCCACGAGAGGATCACGCTGATGATCATCGACCAGAAGATGATCTTCAAAAACAGCGAGAAAATGCCGATAAGGCCCCATGGCAACAGCAGCACGGTGTTGGCCTGGTAGCCGTTGAGCAGCAGGATCACCGCAAACAGCATGATCTGCAGCAGCAGTGCGAGCACCAGCGACGACATGTCCAGGCCGAACAGGCTCGGGATCACCCGACGCAGTGGCTTGAGCAGCGGTTGCGTAGCCTTGACCACAAACTGGCACAGCGGGTTGTAAAAGTTCGCCCGCACCAGTTGCAGGATAAAACGCATCAGCACGATCAGCAGGTACAGGCTGCCCAGGGTCTGGATGATGAAAATGGCAGCGTCATTGATTCCGAGCATGTTGGTTTCCTTGTAGGGGTACGACTATTTGCCCAGCTGTTCGGCCATTTCTGCCGAACGATGCGCCGCGGCACCCAGTGCTTTTTCCACCAGGGCTTCGAAGCCCCCGGCCTGGAACGATTCGATTGCCGCTTGGGTCGTGCCGCCCGGGGACGTCACACGGCGGCGCAACTCGGCAGCGTCCACGTCGCTGGTTACCGCCATCTTCGCGGCGCCCAGGGCGGTTTGTTCGGCCAATTGCTTGGCGACTTCCTGCGGCAGGCCCAGCTTCACGCCGGCGGCGGTCATGGCTTCGATCAGCAGGAAGAAATAGGCCGGGCCGCTGCCGGAGACGGCGGTGACGGCGTCCAGTTGCTGCTCCTGCTCCAGCCACAGGGCGATGCCCACGGCGGACAGCAGCGCCTGCGCCTGATCGCGCTGTGCAGCCGTCACGTCGGACGTTGCGTACAACCCGCTCACGCCCTGGCGCAGCAGCGACGGCGTGTTGGGCATGCAGCGCACGATGGGCTGGGCACCGAGCCACTGGGTCATGCTCGCACAGGTGATACCGGCGGCAATCGACACCACCAGTTGGTGTGGCTGCAGGCTTGAGCGCAGGCTTTCGCACACGGTTTTCATGGCTTGCGGCTTGACCGCCAGCACGATCACGTCAACGCCCTGGATGGCTTCGGCGTTGTCGGCAAAGGTTTCGATTCCGTGCTCGGCTTTAACGCGGGCGCGGGTGTCGGCGCCCGGGTCGCTGGCGCGGATCTGTTGGGCTTGCAACCCCTTGGCCCGCAGGCCGCCGATCAAACTGGCCGCCATGTTACCGGCGCCGATAAAGGCAATACGCGTGTCGCTCATGACAGGTCCTTACTCAGATGGAAGTCAGCCATTTCACGGCTGGCCGTAGTCGCGGGCGCCAAACAGGGCGGTACCGATCCGCACCCAGGTGGCGCCTTGGGCAATGGCCGACTCAAGGTCGTGGCTCATGCCCATGGAAAGTGTGTCCAGCGGCAGATTCAAACGGGCTTGCAGCTCGCGCACGGTGGCGAAGGCTGCGTCTTGTTCGGTGCGATCTTCGGTCGGCTCGGGAATGGCCATCAAACCGCGCAGTTTCAAGCGCGGCAGGGCGCTGATCGCGTGGGCCAGCGCTGGCAGATCGGCGGGCGTACAGCCGGACTTGCTGGCTTCGCCACTGACGTTTACCTGAATGCAGATGTTCAGCGGCGGCAGGTCGGCCGGGCGTTGTTCGGACAGGCGTTGTGCAATTTTCAGACGGTCCACGGAATGCACCCAAGCGAAGTTCTCGGCGATCGCGCGAGTCTTGTTCGATTGAATGGGGCCGATGAAGTGCCAACTCAAGGGCAGGTCAGTTAATTCGGCCTGTTTGCCCAGGGCCTCCTGCAGGTAGTTCTCGCCAAAATCGTGCATCCCGGCGGCATAGGCTTCGCGCACGGCCTGGGCAGGTTTGGTCTTGCTCACGGCCAGCAGGTGGATGCTGTTTTCGTCGCGCTGCACGGCGAGGGCCGCGGCGCGGATGCGCTGGCTAACCCGGCCAATGTTGTCTGCTATCGTCGACATTCAAGTTGCACCCGTGGATATGGAGTCCGCGGCATTCTACTGGAAATGGAAAGCCCTTTGGATATCACTGAACTGCTGACGGCCAGCGTGCGCCGCGGCGCTTCCGACCTGCATTTATCGGCTGGCCTGGTGCCAATGGTGCGCGTCGATGGCGAGGTCTGGCCGCTGGAGGGGCCGACACTTTCACCTACGCAAGTTGCGGATCTGTTGAGTCCTTTGCTGAACACACACCAGCAAAAGGATTTCGAAACATCTCTTGAAACGGATTTTGCCTTCGAATTGCCCGGTGTAGGGCGTTTTCGCGCCAACGTGTTTCAACAGGATCGCGGCATGGGCGCGGTGTTTCGCACGATTCCTGCACAGGTGCAGAGCCTGGAGAGCCTCGGGCTCGGCGAGGTGTTTCAGCGGATCGCCCAGTTGCCGCGCGGGCTGGTGTTGGTTACCGGGCCTACCGGTTCCGGCAAATCCACGACGCTGGCGGCGATGATCGATTTTCTCAATCAGCATCGGCGCCAGCACATCCTCACGCTGGAAGACCCCATCGAATTTATCCACAGGCCTCAAACGGCATTGATCAACCAGCGTCAGGTGCACCGCGATACCCACAGTTTCTCGACGGCGCTGCGTTCGGCCTTGCGCGAAGACCCGGATGTGATTCTGGTGGGCGAGCTGCGTGACCTGGAAACCATCCGACTGGCGCTGACGGCCGCCGAGACCGGGCATTTGGTGTTTGGTACCTTGCATACCACGTCGGCGGCAAAGACCGTGGACCGGCTGGTGGACGTGTTTCCGGCCGGAGAAAAAGCCATGGTGCGTTCAATGCTGTCGGAGTCGTTGCAGGCCGTGGTTTCCCAGGTGCTGGTGAAGAAGGTTGGCGGCGGGCGTGTGGCGGCCCACGAAATCATGTTGGGCACGCCGGCGATCCGGAATTTGATCCGTGAGGACAAGGTGGCGCAGATGGTCTCGGCGATTCAAACCGGTGGGGCGTTGGGGATGAAGACGCTGGATATGAGTTTGAAGGCGCTGGTCGGGGAAGGGCTGGTCAGCCGGGAAGATGCGCGGGAGAAGGCGAGGGTGCCCGCAGATATCTAAAGACTAATGAAATCAGTGTGGGAGCTGGCTTGCCTGCGATAGCTGACTGCCAGGCAACATCTTTGTCGGCTGGCACACCGTCATCGCAGGCAAGCCAGCTCCCACATTTGATTGCATTTCAAAGGGGGAGCCTGGCGCCTTCAGGATCAGCGCTGAACAACCCGCAGGTTGTTGTTCTGCTCTTTGGGCAGAACCCGCTTGGCGATCACGTAGTTCTTGTCCCAGAACGGCTTTTTCAGCGTGTCGATGCTGACGGCCTTGCCGCGACGCGGTGCGTGGATAAAGCGATCGTTGCCCAGGTAGATGGCAACGTGGTTGACCTGGCGGCTCTTCAATTTGAAGAACAGCAGGTCGCCCGGCTTCAGGTCCTTGCGGTCGACCTTCAAACCGTGGCCGGCGGCCATGGCGTTGGAGGTACGCGGCAAATCTACTGCTTTTACGTCGTTAAACGCATATTTCACCAAGCCGCTGCAGTCGAACCCTTTACTTGGGCTGCTGCCGCCCCAACGATAAGGAGTACCGAGCACGTTAACGGCGCGGCTGAGGACGTTGCTGCTTTGTTTGGTATTGACGGCCAGTTGGGTGTGAAGTGCTTTACCGTGGGCCTTGCTCACTTGAGTCGGGCGATTGACGGTCAGCTTTACCGACTTGGCAGTGCTGGGTGTGCTGTGAACTTTAGGGGTGAAACCGTTAACGTTGGGAAGACGTTGCTCACGATTGGTGGCGTGGGCGGCCAGTGGCATTAATAGGCAGATGGTTAGCCATGTCTTGAAAAATGGTCGCATTAGGCGTGGCTCTTTTAGGTTTGCGCGCAACTTTATAACAGCTTTTTGTGGCGTAATCAGGCCGTTTGTCGACTGAACCCTGGGGTCAAATTCAGGAAAAACGCGACTAATTGCCGCCATTGTCCTACAGAAGTCAGGTGGCATAAGGCTTTGCGGGAAGGAAGATACCATTGGCCGTACGTCGGGCGCCCGTAAAAAAGTCACAAAGAAAATGAAAAAATTTATCTATCGAGGCAAAAGAGGTCCTTCATGAACACCTATCAACAGGGTTATTCCGGGCAAGACACCCACAGCAAGGTGATCGGCTACCTGCTCTGGATTTTCGGTTTTACCGGAGCGCATCGCTTCTATTACGGCAAACCCGTCACGGGGACGATCTGGTTTTTCACCTTCGGCCTGCTGGGTATTGGCTGGCTGATTGACTTGTTCCTGATCCCGGCCATGGACCGTGAAGCGGACCTGCGTTTCACCGCAGGGCCGATTGAGTACAACGTGGCCTGGATTCTGTTGGCGTTTCTCGGGGTGTTCGGCGTGCACCGCATGTACCAGGGCAAATGGATCACCGGCCTGATCTACCTGCTGACCGGCGGGTTGTTCCTGGTGGGGGTGCTGTATGACTTCTGGACGCTGAATACGCAGATTTCGATCCGCAATGCCGAGCGCAATGCCGGGCGGTAGGGCAACACAAATCAAATGTGGGAGCTGGCTTTTGTGGGAGCTGGCTTGCCTGCGATAGCATCACCTCGGTTTGCCAGAACCACCGAGGTGCCTGTATCGCAGGCAAGCCAGCTCCCACATTGTTTATTGTGCCCGCTTTATGCCTGGTAGCTGATCCGCCCATCTACCAATGTGTACCGCACCGTCGCCGGCAGGCTATGCCCGATAAACGGGCAGTTCTCGCCTTTTGACAGCCATTGCTCACCGGCAACCGTGGAGCTGCCCAGGTCAAACAGCACCAGATCCGCCGCCGAACCCACGGCCAGCTTGCCTGCGGGCAGGCGCAAGGCTTGAGCCGGGCCGGCGCTCAGCCGCGCGAGCAGCGTCGGCAGATCCAGCAAACCGTCTTCCACCAGCGTCATTGCCAGCGGCAGCAACAGCTCGACGCTGCTGATGCCTGGCTCCGTCGCGCCGAACGGCGCCAGCTTGGCATCGCGCTCGTGAGGCTGGTGGTGGCTGGAAATCGCCGAGACCACGCCCGACTTCACCGCCTCACGCAAACCGTCACGGTCGGCGCGGGTACGCAGTGGCGGTTGCACGTGGTACAGGCTGGAGAAGTCGATCAGCGCTTCATCCGTCAGAATCAGCTGATACAACGCCACATCCGCCGTCACCGGCAGGCCGCGAGCCTGAGCCTGGGCGATCAGGGCCACGCCGCGCGCGCTGGTCAGTTGGCTGAAGTGTGCCCTCACGCCGCTTTGCTCGACCAGCAACAGGTCACGGGCCAACGCCACGGTTTCAGCGGTTTCCGGAATGCCCGGCAAACCCAGGAAACTGGCGACCGCACCTTCATGAGCCAGGCCGCCTTCGGCCAGGTCGCGGTCCTGGGAGTGGAAGATCACCGTCAAATCGAAAGTGGCCGCGTATTCCAGGGCGCGCAACAGGGTGCGGGTGCTGCGAAAGCTCTCCAGGCCGTTGCCGAAAGCCACGCAACCGGCGTCGCGCAGGGCGATCAGTTCGGCGAGTTGTTCGCCTTCCAGGCCTTTGCTCAGCGCGCCGATAGGAAACACTTTGCAATTGCCGGCTTCACGGGCGCGGTCGAGGATCAGCTCGGTCACGGCTGAGGTGTCGAGGATCGGCTTGGTGTGTGGCGGGCAGCACAGGCTGGTCACGCCACCGGCAGCGGCGGCGCGGGTTTCGCTGGTGATGGTGCCTTTGCGGCTGTAACCCGGTTCGCGCAGGGCGACGTTCAGGTCCACCAGGCCAGGCGAGGCCACCAGGCCCTTGGCGTCGATGGTCTCGCTGGCGCTGAAGCCCGTGGGCGCGGCGCCGATGGCGATGATCTTGCCGGCTTCCAGGTGCAGATCGGTAACTTGATCCAGGCCGCTGGCCGGATCGATGACGCGGGCGCCGAGGATGCTGAGCTTCACTGGGCGTTCTCCTGCTCGAATTGACGTTGCGCGGTTTGCCCGCTCATGGCCATGGACATCACCGCCATGCGAATCGCGATGCCGTAGGTGACCTGGTTCAGAATCACCGACTGCGAGCCGTCGGCCACTGCCGACTCAATTTCAACGCCGCGGTTGATCGGGCCCGGGTGCATCACGATGGCGTCCGGCTTGGCGCCGGCCAGGCGTGCGGTGGTCAGGCCGAACAAGCGGTAGAACTCGCCTTCGCTCGGCAGCAGGCCACCGGCCATGCGCTCGCGTTGCAGGCGCAGCATGATCACCACGTCCACATCCTTGAGGCCTTCGGCCATGTCGGTGTAGACCTTGACGCCGTACTGCTCGATACCGATCGGCAGCAGGGTTTTTGGGGCGATCACGCGGATGTCCGGGCAACCCAGGGCTTTGAGGGCCAACATGTTCGAACGGGCGACCCGCGAGTGCAGGATGTCGCCGACAATGGCCACCGAGAGGTTTTCAAAGCTGCCCTTGTGCCGACGGATGGTGAGCATGTCGAGCATGCCCTGGGTCGGGTGGGCGTGGCGGCCGTCGCCGCCGTTGATGATCGCCACCTGCGGGCACACGTGCTCGGCGATGAAATGCGCGGCGCCGGAGTCGCCGTGGCGCACCACGAACATGTCTGCAGCCATGGCTTCCAGGTTGCGCAGGGTGTCGAGCAGGGTTTCGCCCTTGCTCGCCGACGAGGTAGACACGTTCAGCGTGATCACGTCAGCCGACAGCCGTTGGGCCGCCAGTTCAAAGGTGGTGCGGGTGCGGGTCGAGTTCTCGAAGAACACGTTGCAGATGGTCTTGCCGCGCAACAGCGGGACCTTCTTCACCGCGCGGCCACCGACTTCGAGGAACGAGTCGGCGGTGTCGAGGATTTCGGTGAGCAGTTCGCGGGGCAAACCGTCGAGGGACAAGAAGTGTTGCAATTGACCCTGAGCATTGAGCTGCAGCGGGCGCTTGGCATCTAGAGGCGTCATCGCGGGGACTCTGTACAAGGCGGTTTAAAGGGCTAGGTCTTGCAGTTCGAGTTCGAGCGGCGTGGGACCGGACAATTTTACCCGCTGATGGGCTGAAAGCGACAGTGTGGCGCCGACCACATCCGGGCTGATCGGCAATTCGCCGGCGTCCAGGTCCAGCAGGCACACCAGGGTCACGCTGGCGGGGCGGCCATAGTCGAACAGTTCGTTCAGGGCGGCGCGGATGGTGCGGCCGCTCATCAGCACGTCATCGATCAGCACCAGGTGCTGGCCTTCGATCTCGAACGGCAGGGCCGACGGGCGCACCTGCGGGTGCAGGCCGTTCTGGCTGAAGTCGTCGCGGTAGAAGGACACGTCCAGCGTGCCCAGCGGCGAGTCGCTGCCCAGTTCGTCCAGCAGCGCCTGGGCCACCCACACGCCGCCGGTGCGAATGCCGATGAAGCGCGGCTCGCTGATGTTGCGGTGTTGCAGATGGGCCGTGAGGCTTGTGGCCATTTGGCTGATCAGTTCGGCGGGGTTGGGCAAGCTCATGCAGGCTCCTTCAGGACCTTGGCGTGGCAAGGTCCGGGCTCAAACGTAAAAAGACGCGGCAAGCCGCGTCAGTCAGGATTCAAATAAAGCCGTGTTTTCATCCAGCCAGCCCTGCAACAGCAAGGCGGCGGCGATGGCGTCCACGGGGTTGTCGCGGTAGCTGCCTTTCTGCCCGCCACGGTCACGGCGCTCGCCTTTGGCTTCAAAGGTGGTGAGGCGTTCATCGTGGGTATAGAAGGGCAGGTTGTAGCGGCCATTGAGGCGGCGGGCGAACTTTTCGGCGCGCAGGCACATGTCGCTGGGGGTGCCGTCCATGTTCAGGGGCAGGCCGACCACCACCGCGTCGGGTTTCCACTCTTTAATGAGGGCTTCGACCTGGTTCCAGTCCGGCACGCCGTTCTGGGCTTTCAGGGTGCATAGCTCACGGGCCTGGCCGGTGATCACCTGGCCGACGGCCACGCCGATTTGTTTGGTGCCGTAGTCAAAACCGAGGATCAAGCGCAAGGTCATCAGGCGTGCCCCGCCTGACTGGTCAGCAGGCTGAGGTTGACGCGCAGCTTGGCGGCGGCCGCTTCCAGGCGCAGTTCGCTGGGGGTGTTGAACAGAATGTCGGCGTCGAACGGGCAGGTCAGCCAGGCATTGCTGGCCAGCTCGGCTTCCAGTTGCCCGGCTTCCCAACCGGCGTAGCCGAGGGTGATCACGCTTTGCTCGGGGCCAATGCCGTCGGCGATGGCGAACAGCACGTCCTGGGACGTGGACAGTGACACGCCTTCCAGCTCGACCGTGGCCTGGAACGTCGGCCCGGTGGGGTGCAGTACAAAGCCGCGATCGGTCTGCACCGGCCCGCCGATGTAGATCGGCACGCCCTGGCAGCGGGCCGGCGGGTCGATTTCGGGGCGCAGTTGCTCAAGAATATCCGCCAGGTTCAGCTCTTGCGGGCGGTTCACCACCAACCCCATGGCACCATTGGCCGTGTGCTCGACAATGTAGGTCAAGGTTTGCGCAAAGTTCGGGTCGGCCATATGGGGCATGGCGATCAGGAATTGGTGCTTGAGGTAGGTCGGACTGACATTTTTCATGTCCGCTAGTGTGGCGGTGGAGGGGCGAACTGACAAGCTGCGAAGGTGAAGATCGTTCCCACGCTCTGCGTGGGAATGCCGCCCTGGACGCTCTGCGTCCGCTTTTACAGGCGTGACGCAGAGCGTCACAGGATTCATTCCCACGCGGAGCGTGGGAACGATCATCAGCTCCCTCGCCACAGAGTCAGTTGCTGGACAGCCGGTCCCCCTTGGCAAACTTCCAGGTGCGGATGATTTCCAGGCGGTCCACGTCGTTCAAGTCCCCGGTAAACGGGGCAAAGGGCGCAGCCAGGCGCACGATGCGCTGGGCAGCCTGGTCCAGCAACGGCTGGCCGGACGACTCCAGTACCTGCACTTCATAGAGCGAGCCATCGCGGTTGATCGACACCAATAGGCGCAAATTGCCGTAAATCTGCTGGCGACGTGCCTCATCCGGGTAGTTGAGGTTGCCGATGCGTTCGACCTTCTTGCGCCATTCGTCCTTATACCAGGCGCCCTTGTCGCGCATGGTCGACGCCGCGTTCAGGCGGTAGATGCGCGGGCGCTTGGCGTACAGTTGCTGCTCATTGGCCAGTTCGGCTTCGAGGCTGGAGATTTGGTCGGAGAGTTGCGAGCTGTCGAACGTCGGCGCCGGCTTGACGGGTTCAGGCTGCGGTTCGGTCTTGGTTTTTTCGCGCTGGGTCGGGGCTTTTTGCGGCTTGGGCGCAACGGTGGTCACGGCTGCCTTGGGCGCGGCCTGCTTGACCTCGGGCTTGGGCGTCGGTGGTGGCGTGACTTTATTGACCTTGTTGTCCTGAAATGGCGCCACCTCGGTGGTCTTGGGCACGGCTTTCTTGTCCAGCGTGCCGCTGCCCTGCTGATTGTCCTGGGCGAGAAAGTCAGCCTTTTCGGGCTTCTTTTCGCTCTTGAACGTGGCGAGGGTGATTTCCAGGGTTTTGGTGATTTGCTTGGGCTCGACCATGGTGAAACCCACGCCGAGGATCAGGGCCAGGTGAATCAAGGCAGCCAGAAACAGGGTAAATCCAAGCCGATCAGCCGGGCGCACGCCGCTGTGGGAGAGTTCGGGAGGCAGCTCGGACGGGAGTGTCATGACAAAAAAACCAACATCGCGCGTTTCACAGGTGGCGCATGATAACGCAATGTTGGTTCGTGTCCGGCTGTTCTATGTCACTTGGCTTGTAGCTTGCGTTCGATGGCGGCCATCAGCATTTCGCCGATGTTCGTGCCAAATGCGTTGTCGATCTCGCGAATGCAGGTCGGGCTGGTGACGTTGATTTCAGTGAGGTTCTCGCCAATGACGTCCAGCCCTACGAACAGCAGGCCTTTTTCACGCAGGGTCGGGCCGACCTGGGCTGCAATCCAGCGGTCCTTGTCTGTCAGCGGGCGGGCTTCACCGCGGCCACCAGCCGCCAGGTTGCCACGGGTTTCGCCGGCCGCCGGAATACGTGCCAGGCAGTAATCCACCGGCTCGCCGTCGATCATCAGGATGCGCTTGTCGCCGTCCTTGATCGCCGGAATGTAAGCCTGGCCCATGATCTGCTGGGTGCCCAGCACGGTCAGGGTTTCCAGGATCACCGACAGGTTCGGGTCGCCGGCGCGGTGACGGAAGATCGAAGTGCCGCCCATGCCGTCCAGGGGTTTGAGGATCACGTCGCCATGTTTGGCGGCAAATTCACGCAGTACATCGGCGCGACGGCTTACTACGGTCGGCGGCGTGCACTGCGGGAACAGCGTGGCGAACAGCTTTTCATTGCAGTCGCGCAGGCTCTGCGGTTTGTTGACGATCAGCACGCCCGCGCGCTCGGCCTGCTCCAGCAGGTAGGTGGAATAAACGAACTCCATGTCGAACGGCGGATCCTTGCGCATCAGGATCACATCGAGGTCGGCCAGCGGGCTGTCGATCTCATCTGCAAGTTCGAACCACTTTTCAGGGTTGGCGAACACCTGCAGCGGGCGCATGCGGGCACGGGCTTCGCCGTCGCCCTGGTACAGGTCGCGCTGCTCCATATAGAACAGGGTCCAGCCGCGGGCCTGGGCGGCCAGGAGCATGGACAGCGAGCTGTCCTTTTTATAGGAAATGCTGGCGATAGGGTCCATGACAATGCCGACGCGAACGCTCATGGGGGATTTCCTCTAGCAAATAAGGGCGCATAAAAGTGGCGTCAGAGTGGCGCTGCGGCTGTTGTGGGTCAAGGAAAAACCACCGCGCCGGTTGCTCGATAGATTGCGCCCGGAGACTGTGCTAAAAAGACTGCCACGAAGCAGCAGCCCTTGAATTCCGAGGCTTGCGGCGTTCAACCTGTGAGACATCAGGCAGTACACACCGAAAACCGATTCGCTGTGGCGATGGTAGAGCAGATATGGAACAGCATTCCAACGCCTTGAGAGTGATGGTGATCGACGATTCGAAAACGATCCGCCGCACCGCCGAAACCCTGTTGAAGAACGCCGGCTGCGATGTCATCACGGCCATCGACGGTTTCGATGCGCTGGCCCGGATTGTCGATCACCACCCGCACATTATCTTTGTCGACATCATGATGCCGCGCCTGGATGGCTATCAGACCTGCGCGCTGGTGAAGAACAACCCGGCGTTCAAGTCGATTCCGGTGATCATGTTGTCGTCCAAGGACGGCCTGTTCGACAAGGCCAAGGGGCGCATCGTGGGTGTCGATCAGTTTTTGACCAAGCCTTTCAGCAAGGAAGAACTGCTGGGCGCGATCAAGGCCTACGTGCCTGCCTTCGCCGCAGTAGAACAAGCACACTGACACCGCCTCACAAGGGCCGGCGTCCACCAATGTAGTGGGGAAAACCATGGCACGTGTTCTGATCGTCGACGATTCGCCGACCGAAATGTACAAACTGACCGGCATGCTGGAAAAGCACGGCCACCAGGTTCTGAAAGCCGAAAACGGCGCGGACGGCGTGGCCCTGGCCCGCCAGGAACTGCCCGACGCCGTACTGATGGACATCGTGATGCCGGGCCTCAATGGCTTCCAGGCCACCCGCCAGCTGTCCAAGGAGCCGGAAACCAACGGCATTCCGATCATCATCATCACCACCAAAGACCAGGAAACCGACAAGATCTGGGGCGCGCGCCAGGGCGCCAAGGATTACCTGACCAAGCCGGTGGACGAAGACACCCTGATCGCCACCCTGAACAAGGTGCTGGCCGGCTGACGGCACGCCATCATGACCGAGTCGCAAACTGCCTTCGAGCTGCTGCTGGACATCGACCGCCGCTGCCGCCTGCTGGCCGCCGACCTGCCGTCCCAGGAAGCCCGCCTGCAACGCTGGAGCGGCATCGGCTTTCGCCTGGGGCCGCATCTGTATGTGGCGCCCATGGGCGAAGTCGCCGAGGTGTTGCACGAGCCGCGTTGCACCGTGATGCCGGGCGTCAAACCCTGGGTCAAGGGCGTGGCCAACCTGCGCGGGCGCTTGCTGCCGGTGATGGACCTGGGCGGTTTTCTCGGCCTTGAACTGTCACGCGTGCGCAAGCAACGGCGGGTGCTGGTGGTGGAATTCGACGACCTGTTTGTCGGGCTGCTGGTGGATGAGGTGGTAGGCATGCAGCATTTTGCACAAGACGCATTGTTGACGAGCAACACCCCCGGCGTGCCGTTTATCCAGGGCCGGTTCGACGGCGACCCGCTGTGGCAGGTCTTCAGCCCCTTCGCTCTGGCCCAGGCCCCGGGCTTCATGGACGTTGCCGCATGACCACCGCTACCACGACCAAACCCCAGGCCGCGTCGCGCAGCCGTTCGCAGATCATCGTGCTGTTTATTGCGCTGATCGTGTTCATCATGTTGCTGTTCGCCAACTTCGCCTACCTCAATACCCAGTCAACCTACGACAAGCAGTACATCGGCCATGCCGGCGAGTTGCGCGTGCTGTCCCAGCGCATTGCCAAGAACGCCACCGAAGCCGCCGCCGGCAAGGCCGCCGCGTTCAAGCTGTTGTCTGACGCGCGCAACGACTTTGCCCAGCGTTGGGGCTACCTGAAAAAAGGTGACATAGAAACCGGGCTGCCCGCCGCGCCCAATGCGGTGCGTGCCGAAATGCGCGCGGTGCAGACCGACTGGGAAGCGCTGCTGAAGAACACCGACGCGATCCTCGCCAGCGAGCAGACCGTGCTGTCGTTGCACCAAGTGGCCGCGACGCTCGCCGAAACCGTGCCGCAATTGCAGATGGAGTCCGAAAAGGTCGTCGACATCCTGCTGCAACGCGGCGCCCCCGCCAGCCAGGTGGCGTTGGCCCAGCGCCAGTCGCTGTTGGCCGAGCGCATTCTCGGTGCGGTGAACACCGTGTTGGCCGGCGACGAAACCGCCGTGCAGGCCGCCGACGCCTTTGGTCGCGACGCCAACCGCTTCGGTCAGGTGCTCAACGGCATGCTGCAGGGCAACCCGGGCCTGCGTATCAGCCAGGTGGAAGACCACGACGCCCGCGCACGGCTGGCGGAAATCGCCGAGCTGTTCGAATTTGTTTCAGGCTCCGTGGATGAAATCCTCGAGACCTCGCCGCAGCTGTTCCAGGTGCGCGCCTCGGCGAGCAATATTTTCAACTTGTCGCAAACCCTGCTCGATGAAGCCTCGCACCTGGCCACCGGCTTTGAAAACCTCGCCAGCGGGCGCAGCTTCGACACCATCGGCGGTTATGTGCTGGGCCTGTTGGCGCTGACCTCGATCATCCTGATCGGCCTGGTGATGGTGCGCGAGACCAACCGCCAACTGCATGAAACGGCCGAGAAGAATGAGCGCAACCAGAATGCGATCATGCGCCTGCTCGATGAAATCGAAGACCTGGCCGACGGCGACCTCACGGTGACCGCCTCGGTGACCGAAGACTTCACCGGCACCATCGCCGATTCCATCAACTACTCCGTGGACCAACTGCGTGATCTGGTCGCCACCATCAACCTCACTGCCGGGCAGGTGGCCGGTGCGGTACAGGACACCCAGGCCACCGCCATGCACCTGGCTCAGGCCTCGGAGCATCAGGCTCAGCAGATTGCCGAGGCGTCCACCGCGATCAACCAGATGGCCCAGTCCATCGACCAGGTATCGGCCAATGCCGCGGAATCTTCGGCGGTGGCGGAGCGCTCGGTGGAAATTGCCAACAAGGGCAACGAGGTGGTGCACAACACCATCCACGGCATGGACAACATTCGCGAACAGATCCAGGACACCGCCAAGCGCATCAAGCGTCTGGGCGAATCGTCCCAGGAGATTGGCGATATCGTCAGCCTGATCGACGACATTGCCGACCAAACCAACATTCTCGCCCTTAACGCCGCGATCCAGGCGAGCATGGCCGGGGATGCCGGGCGCGGTTTTGCCGTGGTAGCGGATGAAGTGCAGCGGCTGGCCGAGCGTTCGTCGGCGGCCACGCGGCAGATTGAAACGCTGGTGCGGGCGATCCAGGCCGACACCAACGAAGCGGTGATTTCCATGGAGCAAACCACCACCGAAGTGGTGCGTGGCGCGCGGCTGGCCCAGGATGCGGGCGTGGCGCTGGAAGAGATTGAGGGCGTCTCGAAAACCCTGGCGGCATTGATTCAAAGCATTTCGAATGCGGCGCAGCAGCAAACATCATCGGCGGGGCAGATTTCCCTGACCATGAATGTGATTCAGCAGATCACCACGCAGACGTCTTCTGGCTCGACTGCCACGGCGGAGAGCATCGGCAATCTGGCGAAAATGGCCAGCCAGTTGCGCCGATCGGTTTCAGGCTTCACCTTGCCGCCGCCCAAGCAGGTCGATGATTGAAATACAACCCAACTGTGGGAGCTGGCTTGCCTGCGATAGCGGTCTACCAGCTGGCACATGCATAGCTGACCCACCGCTATCGCAGGCAAGCCAGCTCCCACAGTGGATCTCCATTCAATTCGAGATCCATGCAACACCAGCAACCCACGAATTCTAAGCGGAGCAGTTATGGTTGATCGGCACGACTACGTGGCCCTCGAATGGGTCAAGGGCGACATTGCCGAAACCCTGAAACAGGCCCGTTCGGCGCTCGATGCTTATGTCGAAACAAGCGACCCCGACGCCATCAGCGAGTGTCTGGCCGGCGTGCACCAGGTGCATGGCGCGCTGTTGATGGTCGAGTTCTACGGCGCGGCTTTGTTGGCCGAAGAAATCGAAGCACTCGCCCTAGCCCTGCAAGCCGGGCGCGTCAGCCAGCGCGATGAAAGCATCCGCCTGTTGCAACAAGCCCTCAACCAACTGCCGCTGTACCTCGACCGCGTGCACAGCGCCCGCCGTGACCTGCCGCTGGTGGTATTGCCGCTGCTCAACGACCTGCGCAGCGCGCGCGGTGAAAGCCTGCTGTCGGAAACCAGCCTGTTCAGCCCGCAACTGCTGTCGATTGAGCCGTTGCCCGAAGCCGTGCTGGCGCAACGCACAACGCCTGAGCTGCACGAACAATTGCGCCAATGGCATAGCCTGCTGCAACAAGCCTTGGCCGGTTTGCTGCGCGAGGACCACGGGCCGAGCAACCTGGAGGACATGGCGCGGGTGTTCGCGCGCCTCGAGGCGTTGTGCCAGGGTGCGCCGTTGCTGCCGTTGTGGCAGGTCACCTCGGCGCTGGTCGAAGGCATGCTCACCGGCGTGATCGCCAACAGCCCGGCCCTGCGCAGCCTGCTCAAGGCCAGCGCCAAGCAACTCAAGCGTTTGCTCGCTCAGGGCCTCGGCGGCATCAACCAGTCCGCGCCGGATGAACTGCTCAAAAGCCTGTTGTTCTACGTCGCCAAAGTCACCCGGCCGACGCCGCGCATGCAAAGCCTCAAGGAGCGTTACGGCCTGGACGAGGCGTTGCCGGACAGTGCCGTGGTAGACGCCGAACGCGCGCGCCTGGCCGGGCCGGACCGCAATGCCATGGGCTCGGTGCTGGGAGCGTTGTGTGAAGAACTGGTGCGGGTCAAAGAGCGTCTGGACCTGTTCGTGCGCAGCGACCGCCAGCACACGGATGGCCTCGACGCCTTGCTGGCGCCGCTGCGCCAGATCGCCGATACCCTGGCAGTGCTGGGTTTCGGCCAGCCGCGCAAGGTCATCATCGACCAGTTGGCCGTGGTGTTGAGCCTGGTGCAGGGCCAGCGCGAACCCAATGACGCGGTGCTGATGGACGTTGCCGGTGCCTTGCTGTACGTCGAAGCCACGCTGGCCGGTATGGCCGGCACCGTCGAACCGGAAAGCCGCGAAGAAAGCCGCCTGCCCACCACCGACCTGACCCAGATTCACCAGTTGGTGATCCGCGAATCCTGCCAATGCCTGCGACAAGCCAAGGAACTGGTGATCGACTGTGTTGAAGCCGATTGGGACCGCCAGCGCCTGGAATCCCTGCCGGAGCTGCTGAGCCAGGTACGCGGCGCCCTGGCGATGATCCCGCTGCCACGGGCGGCGAGCCTGATGCGCGGTTGCACCGATTACGTCGACGAACAGCTGATGGCTGGCGACGCCGTGCCGTCCCAGGCGCAACTCGGCCACTTTGCCGATGTGATCAGCAGCCTTGAGTACTACCTGGAGCGCATGCTTCAGGACTCCGACGCTGCGGGTGAAAAAGTCCTGGAACTTGCCACCCAAGGTCTCGCCGCGCTGGGTTATCTGCCCGCCGAGAAACCCTGGCGCCAGGCGCTGGTGGCGCCGGAAGGTGCGTTGTCCACTGACCTTGCGCCCAGCCAATCCCAGTTCGATGCATTGGCCAGCCCGACCTCGCGCCTGAACCCGCCGGCGCTGGTGCGTCCCGGCAGCCTGCTGCCGCCACCGGCGGGCGAAGAGCCCATCGACGACGAACTGCGCGAAGTTTTCCTCGAAGAAACCGACGAAGTCCTCGACGTGCTGCACCGCAACCTGCCCAACAGCAGCGACAAAACCGCCCAGGGCGAAATGCGCCGCGCCTTCCACACCTTGAAAGGCAGCGGCCGCATGGTGCGTGCGCTGGTGCTGGCCGAGCTGGCCTGGGCGGTGGAAAACCTGCTGAACCGTGTGCTGGAGCGCAGCGTGGCCCTCGGCCCTGACGTGCAACAGGTGCTCGATGAGGCCGTGGCCTTGTTGCCGGAATTGATTGCCGACTTCGCCATCGACGACCAACGCCAGCGCGATGAAGTCGACGCCTTGGCGGCCCGCGCCCACGCCTTGGCCAGCGGCACTCAAGTCGCGGACGGCGAGCCCCATGACCCGATGCTGCTGGAGATCTTCCGCAACGAAGCCCAGAGCCATCTGGAGAGCCTCAACCACTTTCTGCAGCAGGCCGCCGAACAGGTGCCGCTGCAAGTCAGCGATGAGCTGCAACGCGCCCTGCATACCCTCAAGGGCAGCGCCTACATGGCGGGCGTGCTGCCGATTGCCGAGCTGGCACGGCCGCTGGACCACCTGACCCGTGAGTACAAGGCGCACCGCCTGCCGCTGGACCTGGATGAGGTAGAATTGCTGCTGGAAGCCGAAGACCTGTTCCAGCGTGGCCTGCGTGACTTGAATGGCGACCCGTTGGCGCCGATCAAGGGCGCCGCCGACCTGATCAGCCGCACCCAGAGCCTGCTGGATGCCCAGCTTCAGGCCCTGCTTGACGCACCGAGCACCGGCCTGCGCATCAAGCGCGACCCACAGTTGATCGCCAACTTCCTGGCCCAGGGCATGGACATTCTGCTCGACGCCGAAAACCTGCTGCGCCGCTGGCAACAACACCCCGGCGAGCGTCAGGAGCTCAGCGCGTTACTGGATGAGCTGACCACGCTGGGGGAGGGCGCGCACGTCGCCGACCTGCACACCATTGATGAGTTGTGCGAAGCCTTGCTCGACCTGTATGGCGCTGTGGAAGAAAGCAGCCTGGCGGTCAGCGAGCGGTTTTTCCATGAGGCCGAGCAGGCCCATGACGCGCTGATCAACATGCTTGATCAGTTGGCGGCCGGGCAGGAAATCAGCCCGGCCCCGGCGCGTGTCGAAGCCTTGCGCGAACTGCTGGACGAAGCGCTGGACCCGTCCGCCACCGGCCTGATCAAAAGCGACGGCAGCCGCGCCTTGAGCATCTCCGAACTGGGTGCCGCCACGGCCAGGCTGGACCATGAAACGGCGATGGATGACGAGATCGTTGAGATCTTTCTCGAAGAAGCCGTGGATATCCTCGACAGCGCCGGGCAGTCGCTCAAGCGCTGGTTGCTCGACCCGGAAAGCCCGGCGCCGCTGTCGTCGTTGCAGCGCGACTTGCACACCCTCAAGGGCGGCGCGCGCATGGCTGAAATCGGCCCGGTGGCCGAGCTTGCCCATGAGTTGGAGTGCCTTTACGAAGGGCTGGTGGATCGCCGTTACAGCTACTCCGCCGAGTTGTCCCAGGTGCTGATGGCCAGCCACGAAAGGCTGGCCCTGCAACTGGATGAACTGCAAGACCACCAGCCTCTGAGCGACAGTGCCGAGCTGGTCGCCAGCGTACGCGCCTTGCGCCAAAACGGTACGCCAACGGTGCCGACACTGGCCCCTGAAACCCAGGGCGCCGACCCCGAATTGCTGGATATCTTCCTCGAAGAAGCCGCCGACATTCTCGACAGCTCCAGCAGCGCCCTGCAGCGCTGGCAGGCCGAGCCGAGCAACCGCCAGGAAGTCGAAACCCTGCTGCGCGACCTGCACACCCTCAAGGGCGGCGCGCGCATGGTCGAAATCGGGCCGATCGGCGACCTGGCCCATGAGCTTGAATTTCTCTACGAAGGGCTGTCTGCCGGTTTGCTCGCGCCGTCGCCCGAACTGTTTGCGCTGCTGCAAGGCTGCCACGACCGCCTGGCGCAGATGATCGATGCGGTGGCGGATGGCTTGCCGGTGGGCTCGGTGGAAAAACTCATCGAGCGCATCAAAAGCCTGGTGCACCCCAGCGATGAAGCGGTAGCGCCCGTGGCATTGCCGGCGGGCAAGGCTGAAGCGGCGGTTGATCCCGGCGCCGACATGGTGAAAATCTCGGCCGATCTGCTGGATGATCTGGTCAACCTGGCCGGTGAAACCTCGATCTTCCGCGGCCGCATCGAGCAGCAGGTCAACGATGCGCGCATCGCCCTCAACGAGGTGGAAACCACCATTGAGCGCATGCGCGACCAGCTGCGTCGCCTCGATACCGAAACCCAGGGCCGCATTCTCAGTCGTCAACAGGCTGAGGCCGAGCGGCTGGGGTATGAAGAGTTCGACCCGCTGGAAATGGACCGCCACTCGCAGTTGCAACAACTGTCGCGCGCGCTGTCCGAATCGGCTTCCGACCTGCTCGACCTCAAGGAAACCCTCGACCGCCGCAATGACGACGCACACAACCTGTTGCAGCAGCAGGCGCGCGTCAATACCGAGCTGCAGGAAGGCCTGATGCGCACGCGTATGGTGCCGTTCGAGCGCATGTTGCCGCGCCTCAAACGCATCGTGCGCCAAGTGGCGGAGGAGTTGGGCAAGGACGTGGAATTCATTGTCGGCAACGCCGAAGGCGAGATGGACCGCAACGTGCTCGAGCGCATGGTCGCGCCGCTGGAACACATGCTGCGCAACGCCGTCGACCATGGCCTTGAGTCGCGCCAGGCACGCTTGCAGGCCGGTAAGCCGGAGAAGGGGCGCATCACGCTGGACCTGACCCACGAAGGTGGCGACATCATTTTCGACATGCGCGACGACGGTGCCGGGGTGCCCTTGGCAGCCGTGCGGCGCAAGGCGATCAAGCGTGGTTTGCTCGACCCGAATCAGGAGATCAGCGACCGCGACGTGCTGCAGTTCATCCTGCAGCCGGGCTTCTCGACTGCAGAGAAAATCACCCAGATTTCCGGGCGCGGCGTGGGCATGGACGTGGTGCACGAAGAAGTGCGCCAGCTCGGCGGCTCGATGGTGATCGACTCGACGCCGGGGGCGGGGGTGCATTTTCGCATTCGCCTGCCGTTTACCGTGTCGGTCAACCGCGCGCTGATGGTGCAGTGCGCCGACGACCAATACGCGATCCCGCTCAACACCATCGAAGGCCTGGTGCGGGTGCTGCCCCACGAGCTGGCGGGGCACTATCAGCAAGACCCGCCGCGCTATGAATATGCCGGCCAGCGCTATGAATTGTTCTATCTCGGCGACCTGCTGCACACCGTCAGCCGCCCGCGATTGCTCGGCCAGTATCAGCCCGTGCCGGTGCTGCTGGTGCAGTACAACGAGCGGCGCGTGGCGGTGCATGTGGACGCCATGGCCGGCACGCGGGAGATTGTGGTCAAGGGCCTGGGGCCGCAATTTGCGGCGGTTCAGGGCTTGTCCGGCGCAACCATTCTGGGCGACGGCCGCGTGGTGCTGATCATCGACTTGCTGGCGCATATTCGCGCCCGTCAGCCGGCGCTGCCTGCGCAAACGGCCGACGCGCCGCTGATCCTCAACGATCCCCTGAAAAAGCGCCCGCTGCTGGTGCTGGTGGTGGACGATTCGGTCACCGTGCGCAAAGTCACCAGCCGCCTGCTCGAGCGCAACGGCATGAACGTGCTCACCGCCAAAGACGGCATCGACGCCATCGCTCTGCTCGAAGAACACACCCCGGACCTGATGCTGCTCGACATCGAAATGCCGCGCATGGACGGCTTCGAAGTGGCGATTCAGGTGCGCAACGACCCACGGCTGATGCGCCTGCCGATCATCATGATCACCTCACGCACGGGCCAGAAACACCGCGACCGCGCCATGGCCATCGGCGTCAACGACTACCTCGGCAAGCCGTATCAAGAGTCGGTGCTGCTGGAAAGCATCGCCTACTGGAGCAAGTCCCATGCTTGACCACCGCACCCGGCAACTCACCGGCCTGCTGCTGCCATTGGCCGACCGCCACCTGGTGCTGCCCAACGTCGCCGTCGCCGAGCTGATCGACTACCAGCGCGGCGAACCGGCCAGCGATGCGCCGCCGTGGTATTTGCGGCAAGTGACGTGGCGGGACCGGCAGTTGCCGTTGATCAGTTTTGAAGCGGTGTGCGGCGAGTCGATTGTCACGGGGGAACGTTCGCGGATCGTAGTGCTGAACGCACTGGGGGGGCGGCCGACGTTGAAGTTCATTGCGCTGGTGATTCAGGGAATTCCGCGGTCGTACAAGCTCGACAGCCAACTGAGTTATGTAGACGTGCCGCTGTGCCCGCTGGAGCTGGCGGCGGTGCAGGTGGGCGAGCATGTGGCGAAGGTGCCCGACCTCATGGGGCTCGAAGCCCTGCTGGTCGAATCCGGCCTGGCCTGACGCTAAGCCTTGTGGAGATCTCATGTGGGAGCTGGCTTGCCTGCGATAGCGATCTGTCAGTTGAAGCTTCCCTGGCTGACCCACCGCCATCGCAGGCAAGCCAGCTCCCACATTTGGTCCTGTGCGCCTGTCAGGTTAAGCGATCGAATGTCTGAATGTGGTGGAGTTGCTGTAGGTGAATTCTTAACCCGGATTCGGTGGGATGTTCAGTCCCAGGTGAGGTGCTAGGTTCTGCGCTCCTCACCGCCAGCAAGGACTCGCAGATGGCCATCTTCTTAATGCCACGCCTCAAGCACATTTTGCAAAATAGCTTACTCGTGGTTTGCCTTATCTATATTGGCAGCAGTTGGATCCTGTCATCCGGCAAACCGGATCTGGACGAAATTGTGTTGAAACACTCCCTGGGTAACGGCACTTCTATCTATGGGGCGCGAGATAGCCAAGGGGGTGCGACGGTGGGCTTTTCCTACCGGTATTACGTCCATAAAGACTTGGCAAGTGATCAGGAAATACTCGCTGCATTGGTGTCGGCATATCCCTTTCTCAAAACCAAGGAGCCGGATGTGCAAGTGACTGATGAGGAGGGTGGCCTGCATCTTGTTATCAGGGGAGAGGTGTATGAGTACCACAGCTATGCGCTGGAGGGGTTAGGTAAGGTCAAGGTGATAATGGCGTTGTGAAGGCGCCGCCTTCGGATTTTTCCCGCAAGATTTCGCGCTGTGCATGAACTTGTTGTGGGTAGGCAGGGCGACTAGTTTTAATCCCGTCATCGAAAAACGGCTGATCGTGTCCACACGCAGCGAAGGAATGCATCCAGTGGCCCGCATTCAGGACTGAGCCTTGCGCTGGCTGGCGGGACGCGGAGCGTCCCAGGCGGCATTCCCACGCAAAGCGTGGGAACGATCAAACTACAGGGACCACCACCGAACCAATGTGGGAGCTGGCTTGCCTGCGATAGCGGAATATCTGTCGACAATTTCATGGCTGACCCACCGCCATCGCGGGCAAGCCAGCTCCCACATTTTTAATCTTCGTTCGGCAAAAGTCCGTTTTTGCTGATAGTCCGTTACTGCAACCGTAACGATCCGCCGCCGCGCTTGATTGATGCCCCGCTGATTCACTCCTAAGGTAGCCCCACGACACCAACCCCCGTGGAGCCACCATGACAACACCCATCACCCCCGATTCGCGCTGGACGCGGCGGCGCGACGAGAAGCAGCGGCGGCTCGGGCGGGTCAAACAGTATGCAGACGGGGCCGTGTTGCCCAGCGACAAGATCGTCGAGGCCCTGGAAGCCCTGATCCTCCCCGGCGACCGCGTGGTGCTCGAAGGCAACAACCAGAAACAAGCCGACTTCCTGTCGCGCTCCCTGGCCAAAACCGACCCGGCCAAGCTCCACGATTTGCACATGATCATGCCCAGCGTCGGCCGTTCCGAACACCTGGACCTGTTTGAAAAAGGCATCGCCCGCAAGCTGGATTTCTCTTTCGCCGGCACCCAGTCCCTGCGCATCAGCCAGTTGCTCGAAGACGGCCTGCTGGAAATCGGCGCGATTCACACCTACATCGAACTCTACGCGCGGCTGGTGGTGGACCTGATTCCCAACGTGGTGCTCTCCGCCGGTTTCATGGCCGACCGCGCCGGAAACATCTACACCGGTGCCAGCACCGAAGACACCCCGGCGCTGATCGAACCCGCCGCGTTCAGCGATGGCATTGTCATCGTGCAGGTCAACCAGTTGGTGGACGACGTGTCCGACTTGCCCCGCGTCGACATCCCGGCAAGTTGGGTGGATTTTGTGGTGGTGGCCGACAGGCCGTTCTACATCGAGCCGCTATTCACCCGCGACCCGCGGCATA
Organism: Pseudomonas tolaasii NCPPB 2192; assembly: GCF_002813445.1. NCBI lineage: Bacteria > Pseudomonadati > Pseudomonadota > Gammaproteobacteria > Pseudomonadales > Pseudomonadaceae > Pseudomonas > Pseudomonas tolaasii. Next base: position 1,026,904 of record NZ_PHHD01000001.1, on the reverse strand, counting down.
TCAAGCCGGTGCATGTGCTGATGGCGATGATGGCGATCCGTGGCATCTACGAAAAACACAATGTGCAGTCGCTCAACCATGGCATCGGCTTCAACACCTCCGCCATTGAATTGATCCTGCCGACCTACGGCGAATCCCTTGGCCTGAAGGGCAAGATCTGCCGCAACTGGACCCTCAACCCCCACCCGACCCTGATCCCCGCCATCGAAAGCGGCTGGGTGGAAAGCGTGCATTGCTTCGGCACCGAACTGGGCATGGAAAACTACATCGCCGCGCGGCCGGACGTGTTTTTCACCGGCCGCGACGGCTCGATGCGTTCCAACCGGATGTTCTGCCAACTCGCTGGCCAATATGCGGTGGACCTGTTTATCGGCGCCACCCTGCAAGTGGACGGCGACGGGCATTCCTCCACAGTCACTCGTGGCCGCCTTGCCGGTTTTGGTGGTGCGCCGAACATGGGCCATGACCCGCGCGGCCGTCGCCATGGCACCCCGGCGTGGCTGGACATGCGCCACGACGACGCCCCGGAAGCCCTGCTCGAACGCGGCAAAAAGCTCGTGGTGCAAATGGTCGAAACCTTCCAGGAAGGCGGCAAGCCCACCTTTGTCGACACCCTCGATGCCGTGGAAGTGGCGCGAAAAAGCGGCATGCCCCTGGCGCCGATCATGATCTACGGCGACGACGTGACTCACCTGCTCACGGAAGAAGGCATCGCCTACCTCTACAAGGCGCGCTCGCTGGAAGAGCGCCAGGCCATGATCGCCGCCGTCGCCGGCGTGACCGCCATCGGCCTGCGTCACAACCCAAAAGACACCGCGCGCATGCGCCGTGAAGGCTTGATCGCCTTGCCCGAAGACTTGGGCATCCGCCGCACCGACGCCACCCGCGAGCTGCTGGCCGCCAAGAGCGTGGCCGACCTGGTGGACTGGTCCGGCGGCCTGTACAACCCGCCCGCCAAGTTCAGGAGCTGGTAAATGCGCGCCCTCAAACTGCATGAACTCAGCCTCGCGGATCGCCTGGCCGACCTGGCCGTCGAAGCGTTGATCGACGAGGCGGACTTGTCGCCCAAACCTGCCCTGGTGGACCGTCGCGGCAACGGCGCCCACAGCGATTTGCACCTGGGCCTGATGCACGCCTCGGCGCTGTCGCTGTGGCCGATGTTCAAGGAAATGGCCGAAGCGGCCATTGAATTCGGTGAAGTCGGATTGCCCCTGCGCGAAGCCCTTGGGCGAATCGGCCGCGAAGGTGAAGAGGCGATGCTCGCCACCACCCAAGGCGTGAATACCCATCGCGGCGCCATCTGGGCGCTAGGCTTGCTCACCGCAGCGGCTGCCCTGGCACCTCGCGCGGTCACGCTGACTGCGGCAAAACTGGCCTTGCTCAACGACCGCTATGCGCCACAACCCATGAGCCACGGCGCGCAAGTTGCCCAACGTTACGGCGCACGCGGTGCCCGTGAGGAAGCCCAGCTCGGTTTCCCGTCGGTGGTGCAGCGCGGCCTGCCGCAACTGCGTAAAAGCCGTCTGCAAAACAGCGGCGAACAGAACGCCCGGCTGGATGCACTGCTCGCCATCATGACCGAGCTGGCCGACACCTGCGTGCTCTACCGCGCAGGCCCTGAAGGCATCAGCGCGATGCAACTCGGCGCGCAAGCCGTACTCGACGCGGGCGGCAGCGCCACCCTCGCCGGGCGCCGCCAATTGCACGAACTCGACCAGCAATTACTGGCCCTGAATGCCTCCCCCGGCGGCGCCGCCGACCTGTTGGCCGCCTGCCTGTTTATCGACCGCCTCGACGGAGCGTTTTGATGGAAACCTTATCCTTTGAATTCCCCGCCGGGCAGCCGCCCAAAGGCCGCGCACTGGTGGGTTGCGTCGGCTCGGGCGACCTTGAAGTGCTGCTGGAACCGGGCACGCCGGGCACGCTGACCATCCAGGTGCAGACCTCGGTCAATGGCGCCGAACAACGCTGGCAACATCTGTTCGAGCGCATGTTCCTGGAGCAGACACCGCCGGCGTTGAACATTGATATTCACGATTTCGGCGCCACCCCCGGCGTGGTGCGTTTGCGCCTGGAGCAGGGTTTCGAGGAGATCGGCCATGACTGATTTGCGGGCTAAACACAGCTTCGTCGAACTCGGCGCGCGGCAACGGGCCAAGGCTTTGCTGGACGCCGGTACCTGCCGCGAACTGATCGACCCGTTTCAACGCGTCATGTCGCCGTGGCTGAGTCGCCAGGGCGTGGTGCCACAGGCGGATGACGGCGTGGTGATCGCCAAGGGCAGCATCGACGGAAAACCCGTGGTCATCGCCGCCATTGAAGGCAATTTTCAGGGCGGCAGCCTCGGCGAAGTGGGCGGCGCAAAAATCGCGGGCGCACTGGAGCTGGCGGCTGAGGACAACCGCAAAGGCGTGCCGACTCGCGCAGTCTTGCTGCTGGAAACCGGCGGCGTACGCCTGCAGGAAGCCAACCTCGGCCTGGCGGCGATTGCCGATATCCACGCGGCGATTGTCGACCTGCGCCAGTACCAGCCGGTGATCGGCGTGGTGGCGGGCAGTGTCGGTTGTTTTGGTGGCATGTCCATCGCGGCGGGCCTGTGCAGCTATCTGGTCGTGACTCGCGAAGCACGTTTGGGCCTCAATGGCCCGCAAGTGATCGAGCAGGAAGCCGGGCTGGACGAGTACGACTCCCGCGACCGGCCTTTCATCTGGAGCCTTACCGGCGGCGAGCAACGCTTCAACAGTGGCCTGGCCGACCGCTATGTGGCGGACGATGTGGCGCAAATCCAACAGACCGTCACCGAACTGCTGGAGCAAGGTTTGCCGACTCAACAACGCAGCCGCCAGGCCGATTTCTACCTCGCGCGTTTGGCCGAACTCGACGCCACGCCGCAGATCGACCCGGCGACGGTGCGCGCGCTGTATCAGGGAGAACGCTCATGAGAGGCTTGCAGTGGTTCAACGCATTGAGCGCTGGCGCAACGCCGGTTGAGGGTTTGCCGGACTCGCTGAAAGTCGCCGATGGCGTATTGGGCGAACAGGCGGTGCGTTTTATTGCCGTGGTCACCGACCCGCAAAACCGCTTTCCCCGCGCCCGCAATGGCGAGGTCGGCTTGCTCGAAGGGTGGGGCCTGGCCAAAGCCGTGGATGAAGCCATCGCCCGTGGCGACAAGCGCCCGATCATCGCCATCGTCGACGTGCCGAGCCAGGCTTATGGTCGTCGCGAAGAGGCCCTCGGCATCCATCAGGCCCTGGCCGCCGCTGCCGACAGCTACGCCCGTGCTCGGCTCGCCGGGCACCCGGTGATTGCGCTGCTGGTGGGCAAGGCCATGTCCGGCGCGTTCCTCGCCCACGGTTACCAGGCCAACCGCCTGATCGCCCTGCGCGACCCCGGCGTGATGGTGCACGCCATGGGCAAGGCGTCGGCCGCGCGGGTGACCTTGCGCAGTGTCGAAGAGCTGGAAGCCCTGGCCGCCAGCGTGCCGCCCATGGCCTATGACATCGACAGCTACGCCAGCCTCGGTTTGCTGTGGGAAACCTTGTCGGTCAGCCAGATTGAACAGCCCACGTCGGACGACGTGGCGCGGGTGAGTGATTGCCTGCTGAATGCGATCAAGGATATCGATGGCCGCGACTTGAGCGGCCGCCTCGGCGCCGCCAACCGCGCGGCTTCCAGCCATGTACGCCAACTGTTGCGGGAGCAATGGTGAACGCCCACGACTTGCTCTGGGGCATGACCCCGGCGCACCTGCCTGCCGAGGCGCCGGCCTGGGCGGTGCAGGCGGTCGGCGCCGGTCAGCCGGTGGTGGTGCGGCGCGCCGTCGCTGAACCTGGCTGTGTGGCGGTCGGCGTGCGCGGGCGTTCGCGTGATCAACGCTTCGCCGCCGTGATGCCGCTGGCGAGTGTGCTGCGCTGCGTCACGCCGGAAGCGTTGCGTGACGTCCTGTCACCACGGGATTTACCGGCGGTGCGCGCGCTTGCCGTGTTGCGGCCTGTGCTGGCGAACAGAAGCTGGGGCGTGACGGGCAGCGCAGGGTTTGAACTGGCCACGGGCATCGAGGCCTTGCACCCACAGAGCGATCTGGATTTGATCCTGCGCACCCCCGAACCGCTGACGCGTGCCGATGCTCGGGATTTGCTGGCCATGCTCGACACAGCGCCTTGCGCCGTGGACCTGCAAGTGCAAACGCCTTTCGGCGCCGTCGCCTTGCGTGAATGGGCCGGTGGTTCGCGGCGGGTGCTGCTGAAAACCGCCAGTGGCGCGCATTTGGTACTCGACCCGTGGCAGGCCGCGGCATGAGCAGCCTTTTGGTGTTTCCGGGGCAGGGCGCGCAACGGCCGGGCATGCTCCAGCAGTTGCGCGCTGATGTGCTGGAGGAAGCCAGTGATGCCTTGGGCGAGAACGTTCGCGCACTGGATTCTGCACAGGCGCTGACGAATACCCGTGCGGTTCAGTTGTGCCTGTTGATTGCCGGCGTGGCCCATGCCCGCCTGCTGCACCACACGCCGGATTATGTCGCGGGCCTGTCCATCGGGGCTTATCCGGCGGCAGTAATCGCGGGCGCGCTGGACTTTGCCGAGGCGGTGAAGCTGGTCAGCCTGCGTGGCGAGCTGATGCAAAGCGCTTATCCACAGGGCTATGGCATGACAGCGTTGATAGGCCCTGATTTATCCACAGTCGAAAGACTGCTGGTGGAAATCCACAGCCCCGAAACCCCGGTGTATCTGGCCAATATCAACGCCGACAACCAGACCGTTATCGCCGGCAGCGACGAGGCCATGCGGCGCGTCGCCGACCGCGTCAAAGGCAACGGCGTCGCCAGGCGCCTGGCCGTGAGTGTGCCGTCCCATTGCGCGCTGCTGGAGCAACCGGCCCAGGTATTGGCGCACGCCTTTGTCACGCTCAAGCCGCCGCGTATCACCTACCTGAGCAGCACCCGCGCACGGCCCATCCACAACCCTGAGCAGTTGCGCGACGACCTGGCCTTCAATATGTGCCGCGTCGTCGACTGGCGCGGCACCGTGCAAAGCGCCTATGAGCGCGGCGTGCGCCTGCAAATCGAACTGCCGCCGGGCGCGGTGCTCACCGGCCTGTCACGCCGGGTGTTTGAACAAGGCACGGTGATCGCCTGCGAAGGCGCGCGCCTGGACACTTTGCAGGCCCTGCTGCAAGAGGAGGAGCGCCGCCACCGATAAAGCACCACCCAAGGCTTTCGAAGCACAAAAACAACAATTTCGAACGAGCACTTTGAGGACAACGATCATGATTATTTACGGTGTGGCATTGCTGGCGATCTGCATGTTGGCGGGCGTGATCCTGGGCGACATGCTCGGCGTTTTGCTCGGCGTCAAATCCAATGTGGGCGGGGTGGGCATCGCCATGATCCTGCTGATCTGCGCGCGCTTGTGGATGCAAAAGCGCGGCGGCATGACCAAGGATTGCGAAATGGGCGTGGGCTTTTGGGGCGCCATGTACATCCCCGTGGTGGTGGCGATGGCCGCGCAACAAAACGTGGTGACTGCGCTGCATGGCGGCCCGGTCGCGGTGCTGGCGGCGATCGGCTCGGTGGTGGTGTGCGGTTGCACGATTGCCCTGATCAGCCGAACGCACAAGGGCGAGCCGTTACCCGCCGAAGAACCACTGATTGCTGTAGCGGGAGGGCGCTGATATGTGGGCGCTCATTGATAAGGGTCTGGAAAATAACAGCCTGGTTACCGCCTTTGCTTTTGTCGGCGTGGTGATGTGGATTTCTGTGGTGCTGTCCAAGCGCCTGACGTTCGGGCGCATTCATGGTTCGGCGATTGCCATCGTCATCGGGCTGGTACTGGCCTGGGTGGGCGGCACCGTGACCGGCGGGCAAAAAGGCCTGGCGGACATGGCACTGTTCTCCGGTATTGGCTTGATGGGCGGCGCGATGCTGCGTGACTTTGCGATTGTCGCCACGGCGTTTGAAGTGCAGGCCACCGAGGCGCGCAAGGCCGGATTGATTGGTGTGGTGGCGCTGCTGCTGGGTACGGTGCTGCCGTTTATCGTCGGCGCGAGCATGGCCTGGGCCTTTGGTTACCGCGATGCGATCAGCATGACCACCATTGGCGCCGGTGCCGTGACCTACATCGTCGGCCCGGTCACCGGTGCGGCGATTGGCGCGACCTCGGATGTGATGGCGCTGTCGATTGCCACGGGGTTGATCAAGGCGATTCTGGTGATGGTCGGCACGCCGGTGGCGGCGCGCTGGATGGGGCTGGACAACCCGCGTTCGGCGATGGTGTTTGGCGGGTTGGCCGGAACGGTCAGCGGTGTGACGGCCGGGCTGGCCGCGACGGATCGGCGGTTGGTGCCGTATGGCGCGTTGACCGCGACGTTTCATACCGGGCTTGGGTGTTTGTTGGGGCCTTCGGTGCTCTACTTCATTGTGCGTGGCTTGGTCGGCTGATTGTCGCTGGCTTTGATGGCCTCATCGCGGGCAAGCCCGCTCCCACCTTTTGATTTGTGAATGCATTCAAGTGTGGGAGCTGGCTTGCCTGCGATGGCGGTCTCAAGCCTGGCGGTTGGCGTACATCCGGCATTCCGCCAGCAACGCGAGCAAATTCGGGTCGCGCTCCTTGGCCTTCAAAAACACCACGCCAATCTGCTGCTGCAACCGGTAACGGGGTTGCAGCGGTATCAGCTTCACGCGGTTCTCGTACACCGCCGCAATTCGCCCTGGCAGCAAGGCATAGCCCACACCCGAGCTGACCATACTCAGCAACGTGAAAATGTCATTGACCTGCATCGCCACCTTTGGCTCGAACCCCGCCTGCTTGAATACGCGGTTGCCATCCTGATGGGTGGCAAAGCCCTGGGTGAGGGTGATGAAGGTGGCGTCGCGCACGTCGGCGAGGTCGATTTGCTGTTCGCGGTCGAAGGGTGAATCCGCCGGCGTGGCCAGGAAAATATCGTCGGAAAACAGCGCGATCTGCTCGCAGTCGGGGTCGTTGGCGTGGTCGTCGAGGGAGATGAGGATCGCGTCCACTTCCATGTTCTTGAGCTTGTAGAGCAGGTCGAAGTTGGAGCCCAGGATCAGGTCGATATTGAGTTCGCTGCGGCGAATTTTCAGGCCCATGATCAGCTGCGGCACGGTTTTTACCGTGAGCGAGTACAGCGAGCCCAGCTTGAAACGCTCGGCGGAGAAGCCAGCGGCTTCGCGGGTCAGGCGCACGCTGTCGACCACGTCGGCCACCAGTTTCTGCGCGCGTTCTTCCAGCACGTAGGCGCTTTCCAGCGGCGTGAGGTTGCGGCCCTCGTGCTTGAACAACGGGCAGCGCAGGGCGTTTTCCAGCGAGTGGATGGCGCGGTGCACACTGACGTTGCTGGTTTGCAGCTCGGCGGCGGCACGCGCCAGGTTGCCGGTGCGCATGAACGCCAGGAAGATTTCCAGCTTCTTGAGGGTGAATTCTTCGTCGATCAGCATGGCCGTGACTCTGGTTCGAATGCCGTCGATTGTGCCCCTAAAACCAGTTCACTCCCAGCCATGCACTGCCCAGGCCCAGCAGCACGCCGAAGATGATCAGCCAGATCGCGTTCAGCCGCGTGTAATACACCACGGCGGCGCTGGCCAGGGTCAGCACCAGGCTGGTGGTGTTGTTTTCCAGGCTGTTCATCAGGATGTAGGTGGAGGCGAGAATCAGGCCGATGGAAATCGGCAGCAGGCTGCGTTTGACGCGCTGCACCCAAGGCGTTTGCGTGTGCTTCTCCAGCCAGCCCGCGCCGAGGTACGCCAGCACCGAGCAGGGCACCAGCTTGGCCAGCAAGGCCACCAGCGCTCCCGGCAGGCCCGCCGCCTGCTGGCCGATAAACACCAGGAACATGCCGTTGGGCCCCGGCAATGCCTGGGAAAGGGCGAAGAAGGCAACGAATTGCGCGTCGGTGATCCAGTGCATATCCACCACGGTGTAGCGGTGAATGTCGCCGATGGCCACGGTGTTGCCGCCAATCGCCATCAGCGACCACAGCGCGCATTGGATCATCAGGTGCAGCAAAACGGTTTGCATCAGCCGGCCACCCGCTTCGTGTCGATAAAGCTCAGGGCCAGGGAGCTGGGGATGCTGATCAGCAAGACCATCCACAGCGGCAGCACCAACACCGCCATCAGCACGAAGGTCAGGACGAACGCGCTGTAGTTGGCGAGCGTTCCGGGCATGGCCTTGAGCAAACGCAGGGTGGTGCCGAGCATCAAGCCGGTGGCGATCGGCATCACCGCGCCGAAAATCTGCTGCACCACCTCGTGGCTCCACCATTTGGCATAGGCGAACCCGGCCAGTACGGTGATGATCGAGGGGAACAGGTACAGCCCGCACACGGTCACAACCGCACCTGGCAAGCCATGCAGGCGCCGGCCGAAGATGATGCCGACGTTGCCGATATTCGGGCCGGGGAAGAACTGGCCGGTGGTCAGCAGTTCATTGAAGCCTTGCTCGGTGACCCACTGCCTGCGGTCAACCATCATCTGCCGCGCCCAGGGCATCACGCCGCCGAAGCCGAAAAGGCCGACCAGGGCGAAGTTGTAAAACAACTGCCACAGAGTGGGTTGAGGCTGGTCAGGTTCGAGTTCGGGCATGGAGAGTACCGATGAGGTGCTTTTATGTGGGAGCGAATGATCTACGGGCCCGTGTATTTGGGCAAATGAAGAAAGGGTGTTACCTGATGGTGAGTGAGTCGCGTCAGAATGCTTGGGTGATAACGGTTATTCGAGGTGAGTGACACATGTATCACGGGGAACGATTCAACGCCTGGAGCCATTTGCTCGGGGCGGTTGCGGCCTGCATCGGGGCTGTGTGGATGTTGGTGGTGGCGAGCCTGGACGGCAGCCCCTGGAAGATTGTCAGCGTGGCGATTTATGGCTTTACGTTGATGGTGCTGTACAGCGCATCCACCGTGTACCACAGCGTGCGCGGGCGGCGGAAAGAGATCATGCAAAAGGTTGATCACTTTTCAATCTACCTATTGATTGCCGGCAGCTACACGCCGTTTTGCCTGGTAACGCTGCGCGGCCCCTGGGGCTGGACGCTGTTCGGCATCGTCTGGGGGCTGGCGGTGATCGGCATTTTGCAGGAGATCAAGCCGCGCTCAGAGGCGCGGATTCTGTCCATTGTGATTTATGCGGTGATGGGCTGGATCGTGCTGGTGGCGGTCAAGCCGCTGCTCGCCGCGCTGGGCACGGCGGGGTTTGTGTGGCTGGCGTCGGGCGGGGTGTTGTACACCGTCGGCATTATCTTCTTCGCCCTGGAAGATCGGCTGCGGCATTCCCACGGGATCTGGCACTTGTTCGTGATCGGCGGCAGCCTGCTGCACTTTGTGGCGATCATGCATTACGTGCTGTGACCTGTGGGAGCTGGCTTGCCTGCGATAACGGTGGGCCAGCCGACCTCTTTGGTGGCTGATCTGTCCTCATCGCAGGCAAGCCAGCTCCCACAGTTTTGATTGGGTTTGCACAGCAGGTCAGAAGTCGCCCCAAAGTTGCTGGGCGACGGACAGCGCCACCACCGGCGCCGTTTCAGTGCGCAGTACGCGCGGGCCGAGGCGGGCGGCGTGAAAGCCTGCACCTTGAGCGGTTTCGACTTCGCCGTCAGTCAACCCGCCTTCGGGGCCGATCAGGAAAGCCAGGCGGGATGGCTTGGCGTGGCTCACCATCGGCTCGGCGACCGGGTGCAGCACCAGCTTCAAATCCGCGTCGGTTTGCTTGAGCCAGTCGGCCAACAGCAACGGCGGGTGTATCACCGGCACCGTTGACCGCCCGCATTGCTCGCAGGCGCTGATCGCCACCTGGCGCCAATGCAGCAGGCGTTTGTCGGCGCGTTCGTCCTTGAGGCGCACTTCGCAACGCTCGCTGAAGATCGGGGTGATTTCGTTGACCCCAAGCTCGGTAGCTTTCTGAATCGCCCAGTCCATGCGCTCGCCCCGGGACAGGCCCTGGCCGAGGTGAATATGCAACGGTGATTCGGTTTGCCCGGCAAAGCGTTCGGTCAGTTGCACGGTGACACGCTTCTTGCCGACTTCCAGCAAGCTGCCCAGAAACTCCTGGCCGGAGCCGTCGAACAGTTGCACGGCGTCGCCTTCGGTCATGCGCAGTACACGGCTGATGTAGTGCGCCTGGGCTTCGGGCAACTCATGGTCGCCGATGCTCAGCGGGGTGTCGGTGAAGAAGCGGGACAGTCTCATTTCTGTTCTCTGGAAATTGGTGTGCACAGTGGACGCGGAGCGTCTTGGGCTGCATTCCCACGCAGAGCGTGGGAACGATCATGTGTTTAGCCCGGATCGCGGAAGTCGGGGTGGAAGTTTTTCGGGACTGCCACGCTGACTTTGCTGTTGGTGGCGATGTCGATGCCTTCACTGGCCACTTCAGCCAGGAAGTCGATCTGCTCCGGCGTGATCACATAGGGCGGCAGGAAGTACACCACGCTGCCCAGCGGGCGCAACAGCGCGCCTCGTTCGAGGGCATGCTCGAACACCTTCAAGCCGCGGCGCTCCTGCCACGGGTAGGCGGTTTTGGTGGCTTTGTCCTGCACCATTTCGATGGCCAGCACCATGCCGGTCTGGCGCACCTCGGACACATGGGGGTGGTCCACCAGGTGTGCGGTGGCACTGGCCATGCGCCGGGCCAGGGCCTTGTTGTTCTCGATGACGTTGTCTTCTTCGAAAATATCCAGCGTCGCCAGCGCCGCCGCACATGCCAGCGGGTTGCCGGTGTAGCTGTGGGAATGCAGGAAGGCGCGCAGGGTCGGGTAGTCGTCGTAGAAGGCGTCGTAGACGTCGTCGGTGGTGACCACGGCAGCCAGTGGCAGGTAGCCGCCAGTCAGGGCCTTGGACAGGCAGAGGAAGTCCGGGCGGATGCCGGCCTGTTCACAGGCGAACATGCTGCCGGTGCGGCCGAAGCCTACGGCGATTTCGTCGTGGATCAGGTGCACGCCATAGCGGTCGCAGGCTTCGCGCAGCAGCTTGAGGTACACCGGGTGGTACATGCGCATGCCGCCAGCGCCCTGAATCAACGGCTCGATGATCACGGCGGCGACGGTGTCATGGTTCTCTGCCAGGGTCTGTTCCATGGCCAGAAACATGTTTCTCGAATGTTCTTCCCAGCTCATGCCGTCGGGACGCAGGTAGCAGTCCGGGCTAGGCACTTTAATGGTGTCGAGCAGCAGCGCCTTGTAAGTCTCGGTAAACAGCGGCACATCGCCCACCGACATCGCGGCGATAGTTTCGCCGTGGTAGCTGTTGGTCAGGGTAACAAAGCGCTTTTTGTTCGGCAGGCCGCGGTTGAGCCAGTAATGAAAGCTCATTTTCAGCGCGACTTCGATGCACGACGAGCCATTATCGGCGTAGAAGCAGCGAGTCAGGCCTTCGGGCGTCATCTTGACCAGGCGCTCGGACAGCTCGATCACCGGCTGGTGGCTGAAACCGGCGAGGATCACGTGTTCCAACTGGTCGACCTGGTCCTTGATGCGCTGGTTGATGCGCGGGTTGGCGTGGCCGAACACGTTGACCCACCAGGAACTGACGGCGTCGAGGTAGCGCTTGCCTTCGAAATCTTCCAGCCAGATGCCTTCACCGCGTTTGATCGGGATCAACGGCAGTTGCTGGTGGTCTTTCATCTGGGTGCAGGGATGCCAGAGCACCGCGAGGTCGCGTTGCATCCACTGGTTATTCAAGCCCATCGTCTTATCTCCTCGAAGCGATCCTGCGTGCGGCGTAGGCGAAACAATCGCGCAAGCCTATGCAATGCCAGGCCGTGCCACAACCCATTGCGGCCTTGCAGGATGAATTGGCAGTAAATGCAGGACGATCTGTCACGTTTCCTGGGAATAGTCCTTAATCGATTGTTAACGTACTGTGCCTACTCTCAAGATCGTATTTCTCGATATTTCAAAGCGAAATTTTCGCTTTAATTCGATAGGTAAATCGCTAGTCTTGGGCACGGCTCTTACGGGATTTTGGACATGCAGCTACGTAATTCAAAGGCCCGCTATGGTTGGGTCAGCATGGTTTTGCACTGGGGCGTTGCCCTGGTGGTGTTTGGTTTGTTCGCGCTGGGCCTGTGGATGGTCGGTCTCGACTACTACGACGCCTGGCGCAAAGACGCGCCCGACCTGCACAGGAGCATCGGCATCACGCTGTTCGCCGTCATGCTGGTGCGCATTGTCTGGCGCCTGGTCAGCCCGCCACCTCCACCGCTGGCCAGCTACAGTCGTTTGACCCGTATTGGCGCTGCATTTGGCCACGCTTTCCTTTATCTGGCGCTGTTTGCCGTGATGATTGCCGGGTACCTGATTTCCACCGCAGACGGTGTCGGTATTTCGGTGTTTGGCCTGTTTGAGATTCCTGCTGTGATTTCCGGTCTACCGGATCAGGCAGACAACGCCGGCCTGGTGCATTTGTACCTCGCCTGGGTACTGGTGGTCTTCGCCGGCTTGCACGGCGTGGCTGCGTTGAAACACCACTTTATCGATCGTGACGCGACCCTGACGCGAATGCTGGGGCGCAAAGCCTGATGTTCAACCTCGACTCACAAGGAATAGAAAGCATGTTGAAAAAGACTCTCGCCGCTCTGGCTATCGGTTCCGCCCTGCTGTCCGCAGGCACCGCGATGGCCGCTGACTACAAGATCGACAAGGAAGGCCAGCACGCCTTCATCGACTGGAAAATCAGCCACCTGGGCTACAGCTACGTTCACGGTACCTTCAAGGACTGGGACGGTACTTTCAGCTGGGATTCGGCCAAGCCTGAAGACAGCAAGATTTCCGTCGACGTGAAAACCGCCAGCCTGTGGTCCAACCACGCAGAACGTGACAAGCACGTGGCCAGCAAAGACTTCCTGGACGTGGCCAAGTTTGCCGACGCCAAGTTCGTCTCCACCTCGGTTAAATCCACCGGCGCCAAAACGGCTGACGTGACCGGCGACCTGACCTTCCACGGTGTGACCAAGCCTGTGACCTTCAAGGCCACCTTCAACGGCGAAGGCAAAGACCCGTGGGGCGGCGAGCGTGCCGGCTTCAACGCTACCACCACCCTGCAGCTGAACGACTTCGGCATCAAAGGCCCGGGCCCGACGTCCCAGACGGTTGACCTGGACATCTCGCTGGAAGGCGTCAAAGCGAAGTAATTTTCGCCGCTGTAATGAAGCGCCGACCCCCGGGTCGGCGTTTTGCTGTCTGGCGTACGGTCACTGTGCTACAGGCTGGCTTGAAACGCTTCGGCCTCGTCTTTGAGCCATTGCTGCAGGGCGTTCAGTTGTGCCGAACGTTGACTGCCGGCGGGCCAGACCAGGTAGTAACGGGAGGAGTGCGCCGGTTCGATATCGGTCAGTTTGACCAAGTCGCCGCGGTGAATCAGCGAGTGGGCGATGGATCGGCGAGTCAGCGCGATACCGTATCCCAGCCTCACAGCTTCGAGCAGCTGCGTCGAGTCGGTGAATTCCAGCGAGGCCTGCGGGCGCTGGCCTTCCACGCCGGCTGCGCTGAGCCAGACGGGCCAGCTTTCACTGGCGTGCAGCAGTGGCTGATGGAGGATGTCATGCGCCGTATCCGGCAGCACGCCTGCGTTGAAGTGGGGAGCTGCAACCACGATGAGGGTGTCCGCCATCAGCGGTTCGCACTGTACGTCAGCCCACTGGCCATGGCCGAAACGAATCGCGCAATCAATCAGGCCTTGCTCGAAGCTGGCGAACTCCATGCTCGATTCCAGTTTCAACCGAAACCCGGGGTGGGCACTCATGAAACCTTGCAGGCGCGGGAGTAACCAATACATGGCGTAGGAGGGCAGCACCGAAAGCGTCAACTGCGGGTGCCTTGCTTTGGCCACCAGTTTCTCCGTAACCCCTGCAATTTCGCCCAGTGCCTGCCGGATTTGATAGGCATAAACCCGGCCTTCCTCCGTCAGCAGCAACGTGCGCTTGTGACGCGTCACCAGCGCAATGTCCAAATACTCTTCAAGAGAGCGAATCTGATGGCTGACGGCACTGTGAGTGACATGCAGTTCAAGCGCCGCCAGGTTCACCTTGCCCAGCCGCGCCAGGGCTTCGAAGGCGCGGAGTGCCGCAAGCGGAGGAAGTTTCAATAGGTGAATTCCTTTCACGGAAAAGCCTAATAATAGCCGCTATACGCCAATTAAACGGGCTACCGATAATGAGCGACGAGTTATTTACTCAAATAACGTTGAGTTGAACATTGTGGAGCGGCGAACCGTGATTGATGAAATCCAGGCGTTTTTGAAAGATTACTTCAGTGTTTTGCAAACTCAGGATTTAAAGGCGTTTGACCAGGTGTTTCACCGTGGCTGCATGCTTTACAGCGCACAGAATGCCGATGTGGTGGTTCGACCGTTTGACGAGTACCGAACCATGGTCGAAGGGCGTCAGTCGCCGCAGGAAAGCGGGTTTCCACAACTGGACGAAGTGCTGCTGATTGATGTGATGTCGCCGCAAATGGCCATCGCCAAAGTGCGTCTACGTTTATTCAATAACGTCATGGTCGATTATTTAAACCTGATGAAAGTTGAAGGCCGCTGGATGATCTTTGCCAAACTCTTTCACAAGGCCGGTGAAATTTCCGAACGATGATTCAACTACGGATACAAAAACGCCCCGAATAATCGGGGCGTTTTTTTACAGCATCAACACTCAGCGGTTGCGGGTCAGCAGCGCCGGTTTCTCACCACGAGGACGGCCTGGCAGTTGGTCCAACTGCTCGGGTGTCGGGAAGCGGTCGGCTTTCGACTCCTTGTGGATGATCTTCGGCGCCGGGCCGCCACGCGGGTTCTGTACGGCCGGTTCGGACGAGCGTTGCTGGTCGTCACGGTTCGGGCGGCGGTTGCGCGAGTCTTCGCGACGCGCCTGACCGTCACGCGGGGCGCCATTGCGCGGGCCATTGCGCTTGGCAGGTGGCGTACCGGTGGTGCCGCCGCTGCTGTTACGCGGGCCGTTCTGACGACCGCCCTGGGGTTGGCCGCCGCTTGGAGCACCTGCGCCAGCGCCCTGTGCCGGAGCACCTGGGCGGCGACCACGGCCCTGGGCCGGTTTGGCTTGGGGCACGTAGTCGACACGGTTGCCGAAGTTGTCGATATCGTCGTCCAGGAACTCGTCCGGCGCACGGTCGGCGGCCGCGCGCGGCGGCTGGCTCGGTTGGCGCTGTTCGCGGGCCGGCGTGCCTTCACGAGGTTTTTGCTCGCGGGCCGGGCGTTCGCCACGGCCGTTGGTTGGCGCCTTTTCCTTGCCGCCCTTGTCTTTGCCCTTGTCGCGACGACCACCGCCACCACCGCCGCCGTTCGGGCCATCGCCCTTCGGACCGCGTGGGTTGCGTGGGTTGCGAACGTCCGGGCGTTCACGCGCTTCCGGCTTTTCAGCCTCCACGGCGCTGGCATCGAAGCCCATCAGGTCGCCGTCGGCGATTTTCTGCTTGGTCATGCGCTCGATGCTTTTCAGCAGTTTTTCTTCGTCCGGCGCCACCAGGGAGATGGCTTCACCCGAACGACCGGCGCGGCCGGTACGGCCGATACGGTGCACGTAGTCTTCATCGACGTTCGGCAGCTCGAAGTTGACCACGTGGGGCAACTGGTCGATATCCAGACCGCGCGCGGCGATATCGGTGGCGACCAGAATGCGCACGGTGCCGGCCTTGAAGTCGGCCAGGGCTTTGGTGCGCGCGTTCTGGCTCTTGTTGCCGTGGATGGCGACGGCGGTGAGGCCGTGCTTGTCCAGGTACTCGGCCAGGCGGTTGGCGCCGTGCTTGGTGCGGGTGAACACCAGCACCTGTTCCCACGCGCCAGCGGTGATCAGGTGGGCCAGCAGCGCACGCTTGTGGCTGGCGGCCAGGCGGAAGACGCGTTGCTCGATGCGCTCGACCGTGGTGTTCGGCGGCGTGACTTCGATGCGTTCCGGGTTATGCAGCAGTTTGCCGGCCAGGGCCGTGATGTCCTGGGAGAACGTGGCCGAGAACAGCAGGTTCTGACGTTTGGCCGGCAGGCGGGCGAGGACCTTTTTCACGTCATGGACAAAGCCCATGTCGAGCATGCGGTCGGCTTCGTCCAGCACGAGGATTTCCACGTGGGACAGGTCGACGCTGCCTTGGCCGCACAGGTCGAGCAAACGCCCCGGGCACGCTACCAGCACGTCCACACCACGGGACATGGCCTGAACCTGCGGGTTCATGCCGACGCCGCCGAAGATGCAGGCGCTGACGAACTTCAGGTCGCGGGCATACAGCTTGAAGCTGTCATGCACTTGCGCGGCGAGTTCGCGGGTAGGGGTCAGGACCAGTACGCGCGGTTGGCGCGGGCCGTGACGCTGGGATTTGTCCGGGTGACCGTTGGGGAACAACCGCTCCAGGATCGGGAGGGCGAAGCCGCCGGTTTTACCAGTACCTGTCTGAGCCGCAACCATCAGGTCGCGACCTTGCAACACGGCGGGAATGGCCCGCTGTTGCACCGGAGTAGGCTCGGTATAGCCCGCTGCCTCGATGGCGCGGACTAAAGCCTCGGAGAGACCGAGGGAAGCAAAGGACATGAGTAATCCTGTTTTAGTTAGGGCTTGGCCCAGAGGGATAATCTTGCCGGGCGTGAATGGCGCTTAGGGGAGCGAAATCCCGTCCGGTCCTGCTGCGTCTGGCGGGCACTCCACCGGCTCGCGCGGGCTGAAAGCTGCGCAGTAGCTGGGTTGGGTGCCTTTTTCAAGACCTCAGCGGCCGGGCGTAAGCCTGGCGGAAAGGCCGGAGTATAACAGAGCAATCACGGCGCGCTGCTTTCCTGCTGCTCAACGGTGTGTTCTGGAGGCGTAATGGCCGCAATTCCAGCGTATTTGGCACTCAGGGCGGCGTAGGCCGGTTCCTGTTTGAAGCGTTTGAGTTCGGCGGCAAAGCGCCGCACCAGCAGGTCCATGCCGGCGCCACGGCGTACCGCGAGAAATTGCTGCTGGCGGCTGACCACCAGCGGCGCCTGGCTGATCTTGCCTTCCAGCCCCAGGGCCTTGATCACATGCTGGCCGACGCGACGGTCGGTGATCACCAAGTCGATGCGTCCCAGCGCCAATTTGCCGAAGTTGGCCTCGTGGCTGGGCGCCGGCTCGCGTTTGAACAGCGTGGACTCGCTGAAGCCATCGCCGTACAGGTAGCCCGGCGAAGTACCGACAGTCAGGCCGCGCAGGTCGGCCAGCGTTTCAACCGGGTGCGGGCGTTCGTTGGCATAGAACAGCGCAAACTCGACTTCCGACAAGGGTTCACTGGGGTACAGCAGTTGGGCGTCGCGGTCATGGCTGTGGAAAATATCCAGCGCGCCATCGGCGTGGCCCTGGTCAAGCATCGCCAGGCAGCGTTTCCAGGGCAGGAATTGCCAGTCCACGTCAACGCCCAGGCGCTGGAATACGATCACGGTGGTTTCATAGTCGAGCCCGCGCATGGTGCCTTTGTCTTCGTAGACATAAGGCGTCCAAGGTTCGGTGACAATGCGCAGTTTCTCGCCGAAAGCGCTGAGGCTCAGGAGAGTAAAAAGCACGGCGGTCAACAACTTGAGAATGACGGGCATGCCCTGAGATTACGATGCTGTTGCCTTAAAGAGAAGCTCTGGCATGCGCATTGGCGGGTAGTGTGGCGGAACAAAAAAGGCCCTCGTGATGACGAGGGCCCTGGGTGCTGCGGGCAAACCCTCAGCGTGGCAGCTTGAGGTTGTTCCAGATGGCGAGGCTCGGCTCGGCCTGGTTCAGGGTGTAGAAGTGCAAGCCCGGGGCGCCGCCTTGCAGCAGCCGCTCGCACATTTCGCTGATGACCTGCTCGCCGAACGCCTGGATGCTCTTGACGTCATCGCCGTAAGCTTCCAGTTGCTTGCGCACCCAGCGTGGGATTTCAGCGCCGCACGCGTCAGAAAAACGCGCCAGTTTGCTGTAGTTGGTGATCGGCATGATGCCCGGCACGATCGGGATGTTCACACCCATGGCCCGTACGCGCTCGACGAAGTAGAAATAGCTGTCGGCGTTGAAGAAGTACTGAGTGATCGCGCTGTCGGCACCGGCGTTGGCCTTGCGCACGAAGTTGTGCAGATCGTCTTCGAAGTTGCGTGCCTGAGGGTGCATCTCCGGGTAAGCCGCCACTTCGATGTGGAAGTGGTCACCGCTTTCTTCGCGGATGAAACTCACCAGGTCATTGGCGTAGCGCAGCTCACCGCTGGCCATGCCCATGCCGGACGGCAAGTCGCCACGCAGGGCGACGATGCGCTTGATGCCGGCTTGCTTGTATTGGGTCAGCAGGCCGCGCAGGTCGGCCTTGCTGTCGCCCACGCACGACAAGTGCGGAGCGGCGGGAACTTTGACCTGGCTCTCCAGCTGCAGCACGGTGTTGATCGTGCGGTCACGGGTCGAGCCGCCGGCGCCGTAGGTGCAGGAAAAGAAGTCGGGGTTGTAACTGGCCAACTGAGTGGCAGTAGCCATCAGTTTTTCATGCCCAGCATCGGTCTTGGTCGGGAAGAACTCGAAGCTGTAGCGACGGTCTTGGGACATGGTAATACCCTTGGGAACTCGAAAGCCTGTGAGGCATGTGGGAGCCTGGCTTTTGTGGGAGCCGGGCTTGCCCGCGATGCAGGCACCTCGGTATTTCAGGTATACCGAGGTGATGCTATCGCAGGCAAGCCAGCTCCCACCTTAAAGCTGGCGCCTACAGGGCTGCTTAGTAGCGGTAAGCGTGCGGCTTGAACGGACCTTCAACGGTCACGCCGATGTAATCGGCCTGGGTCTTGGTCAGTTGAGTCACCACGCCGCCGAAGCCACGGACCATTTCCAGGGCCACTTCTTCGTCGAGTTTCTTCGGCAGTACTTCCACGGTCAGGCGCTCGGCTTTCTGGGCGGGCGACAGGTCGGCGTACTTCTGTTCGAACAGGAAGATCTGCGCCAGTACCTGGTTGGCAAACGAGCCGTCCATGATGCGGCTTGGGTGGCCAGTAGCGTTGCCCAGGTTAACCAGGCGGCCTTCAGCCAGCAGGATCAGGTAGTCGTCGTTCTGCGGGTCGAAATCACCGGCGCCGGTACGGTGAACTTTGTGTACCTGCGGCTTCACTTCTTCCCATGCCCAGTTCTTGCGCATGAAAGCGGTGTCGATTTCGTTGTCGAAGTGGCCGATGTTGCAGACAACAGCGCGCTTCTTCAGGGCCTTGAGCATGTTTGCATCGCACACATTCACGTTGCCGGTGGTGGTCACGATCAGGTCGATCTTGCCCAACAGGGCCTTGTCGATGCTCGCTTCGGTGCCGTCGTTCTGGCCGTTGATGAACGGCGAAACCACTTCGAAACCGTCCATGCAGGCTTGCATGGCGCAGATCGGGTCAACTTCGGAGACTTTAACGATCATGCCTTCCTGACGCAGGGACTGGGAGGAACCCTTGCCCACGTCACCGTAGCCGATCACCAGGGCTTGCTTGCCCGACAGCAGGTGGTCGGTACCGCGCTTGATGGCATCGTTCAGGCTGTGACGGCAGCCGTACTTGTTGTCGTTCTTGCTCTTGGTGACCGAGTCGTTGACGTTGATGGCCGGGATTTTCAGCTCGCCCTTGGCCAGCATGTCCAGCAGGCGGTGTACGCCGGTGGTGGTTTCTTCGGTCACGCCGTGGACGCGGTCGAGAATCTGCGGGTACTTCTTGTGCAGCAGCTCGGTCAGGTCACCGCCATCGTCGAGGATCATGTTGGCGTCCCATGGCTTGCCATCCTTGAGGATGGTTTGCTCCAGGCACCACTCGTACTCTTCTTCGGTCTCGCCTTTCCAGGCGAACACAGCGATACCGGCAGCGGCGATGGCGGCAGCGGCCTGGTCTTGAGTCGAGAAAATGTTGCAGGACGACCAGCGTACTTCGGCACCCAGGGCAACCAGGGTTTCGATCAGCACGGCAGTCTGGATGGTCATGTGGATGCAGCCGAGGATCTTCGCGCCCTTGAGCGGTTGCTCAGCGGCGTACTTGCGACGCAGACCCATCAGGGCCGGCATTTCGGATTCGGCGATAAAGGTTTCGCGACGGCCCCAGGCAGCGAGGGACATGTCGGCGACTTTGTAGTCGTTGAATTCTGCAGGCGTGTTGACAGCGCTCATGAAGAGCCTCCATTCGTAGTGTGCGAATGGGCGCCGTTGTGCGTTTAGTATCCAGCTGGCTAACCAGGCTGGACAACGCCCCATCCGAGCCTGACAGGTTGAACCTGCTGCAGCGCCCCTCGGACAGGTGGCGGGAGAACGGTATCAACTGAAGATGACCGTTTTGAAGCGGGGGCGATTATAGCCGTGTGCGCGGCACTTCCCAAGCCTTTCTGTCGGCCAAATCAAGATCGCGCATAGGGCTGATAGGCAATGGCGCGTAGAGGTCGGGCGCGGGCTCTGCCATGATGTCTTCCATCATTTCGCAAGACGCTTTGGAGTGACCATGAACTTCCACACCCGCAAATGGGTTAAACCCGAAGACCTCAACCCCAACGGCACCCTGTTCGGCGGCAGCCTGCTGCGCTGGATCGACGAAGAAGCGGCCATCTATGCGATTGTCCAGTTGGGCAACCAGCGCGTGGTGACCAAGTACATCTCAGAAATCAATTTTGTGAGTGCCTCGCGCCAGGGCGACATCATCGAGCTGGGCATCACCGCCACCGAATTCGGCCGCACCTCCATCACCCTCACCTGTGAAGTGCGCAACAAAATCACCCGCAAAAGCATCCTGACCGTGGAAAAAATGGTCTTCGTCAACCTGGGCGAAGACGGCTTGCCCGCGCCCCATGGCCGCACCGAAATCAAATACGTGAAAGACCAGTTTCAGGATGAGTAACGCTGGCGCGGTTTGATTTGCGTAACCAAATCATTCCGCGCGGATCCTTCCCAGGCCCTCTCGTCACTCAGGACTACATCCTGATGAGAGTGCCTCCGTATGAAAATTTCCACCCCGGCAGGTTCCCGGCCTGCGATTGCTGGCACGCCGACGCCGCCACCCGTTCAGCAAGATGCTGCGAACAAAGTTCTGCTGAACGAGGCCGGCGACCGCAAGGTAACCCTCAGCCGTGACGCTGCCGGCCGCATCACCCTGATGTTGGCACCGCCTGCGGTTACCCAACTGGTACTCAGTGGCGGTGGGGCCAAGGGGGTGGCCTTCCCGGGAGCCATCAAGGCGCTGGAGGAAAACAATGCGTTGCAGGGGGTTCAAAGTGTTTCGGGGTCGTCGGCGGGGGCTATTTCGGCCGCGTTGTTGGCCAGCGGCATGACCGCGCAAGCATTCACCGAACTGTCCAATAACCTTGATCTGTCTTCGCTGATGGACAGTTCGAACGCGTTGACCCGTTGGTTCCAGAAGGCGGGATCAAAGATTGGAAACTGGCTGGGTAAATTCAGCCGTCACTTGCAAACAGCCACTACTGTGCTTCCGCGCCTGGGAACCGAAGCCGAGAAACTGGAAGAGCTGGTGCGTAGCCAAACACGCGCCACGGTGCTGGCGCGTATTGCCGAGTCGCCTTCGAAGGCGGACCTGCCGGCAGTGAAGGCCATTGCGGACAAACTCCGCGCCGGTGGGGCAGTAACTTTTTCCGATTTGCACACACTCAGCCCGCACATTCCCGCCATCAAGACCCTCAATATCACCGGAACCGGCACGTTCGAGGGGCGTTCGCAGTTGGTGGTCTTCAACACCAGCCTGACCCCGGATATGGATGTGGCGCGCGCCGCGCATATCTCCGCCGCCCTGCCGGTGGTGTTCAAAGCGCCGGTGGAACAAGGGCACGGCTTTCAGGTCGACGGCGAAAGAAATGCCTTTCAGGACGGCGGCCTGATGCTCAACACGCCGGTTGATGGCCTGTACCAGCGCCAGTTCCCGGACAGCCCGCTGAGTCGCCCAGAGCAATTGATTCTGACATTCGAAACCATCCCGCTTCAGTCCCGTGGCGGCTATGGCAGTGCCACGGCGGATTCGGCGCTGGGCGTGAACTTCGCCGCGAATGAACAGCTGAACCAGGCAAGGCTGAAGAAAGGCTACGCCGATCAGACGGTGCAGATGCCCCTGAAAACGGAGCAGGGTGACTACAGCAGTTTTTTCAGCGGAACCGTCAATTTCGCCCTGCCGGATGAGGCCAAGAAAGGCTTGCAAGATAACGCGCTGAAAGCCGTGAACGGGCATTTGCAGCAACGAGCGCTGGTACGCCAGGAGCATAAGTTTGCGTCGACCGAGCATGCCGTGCTGGCCATGGACGATGAGTTGCTCGCCAGTGTCGAAAGCTCATTGGCTCAGGATGATGCCTCGCGTGATGTGCTGCGCTTCAGGCGAGAAGCCAAAGCGATGCTGGCGCACGTCCATCAGGCGATAACCGAGGCGAACCAGGCCGGTGACCGCCTGGAAATCACACCGCGCCTGGCGTCTGCATTGCGCAACCTGGAGGCCCTTGCCACTCATCCGGCCTATTCGCAGTGGCTCGCCAAGCAGCTGAATGTGCCTGACAACGCCAACTTCCAGCAACTGCTGCAGGTCACGGCCAAGCTGGAGCGTGGTGCGGTGTCGCGGGTAATGCTCGGCGCGGTGGACGAAATGAAACGGCGTGATGTTGCCGTCGTTGCCGGTCATTTCATTCGCGACGTGATTTATCCCGCCATGTTCCGGCCAGGCCAGCCTGACGCCAATGTCGAGTTGCTGCGCCGTGCAGAGCGTGACCTGGGCAAGGCGCGCACGCCGCAGGACTTCAATGCCGTGCTCGACAGCATCACCGAGCGCTACAGCGCGCCTGACAAACTATGGGACAAACCCTTCAGCGACAACACGCTGAACAGGGCCAAGGCCTGGCGCATGCGGGTTTAGCGAGCGTGCCATTGAACAGCCACTGTCGCGGCGTGTCGTAGCTACAGGCACCCTTCGGACTCCGGTACATCATGGCCACTCAAACAGACGGAAAAACCCCCAACCTGTCGCAGGAAGAGCAACAGGACGTGGACAAAAACCAGCCGCCCCGCGCGGCTGTGCTCCATGAAATCATCCGTACACAGGGCGACCAGGAGCTGGAACGCAATGTGGCGGCGCTGTGGTGGTCGGCGCTGGCCGCCGGGCTGACCATGGGTCTGTCGTTGATGGGCATGGGGCTGCTCAACTCGCGCCTGCCGGATGGCGAAGGGTTCAAGGTGATCGCCAGCTTTGGTTACTGCGCGGGTTTCCTCGCGGTGATTCTTGCGCGTCAGCAGTTGTTCACCGAAAACACCCTGACCGCCGTGCTGCCGGTGATGAGCAAACCGACGCTGGCCAATGCCGGCCGCCTGTTGCGGCTGTGGACGGTGGTGCTGGTGGGCAACCTGTGCGGCACCTTGCTGGTGGCCTACGTGATGTTGCACTTGCCGATCTTCGATACCAAGACGGATATGGCCTTCCTCGAAATCGGGCGCAAGGTCATGGAAAACGACCCGGGCCAGATGTTCGCCAAGGGCATAATTTCCGGCTGGATGATCGCCACCATGGTGTGGATGATCCCCTCCATGGAAAGCGCCAAAATGTTCATCATCATTCTGATCACCTACCTGATGGCGCTGGGGGACTTCACCCACATCGTCGTCGGCTCGGCGGAGGTGTCTTACCTGGTGTTTGCGGGCGAGCTGCCGTGGAAGGATTTCTGGCAGGTATTCGCCGGACCAACCCTGGCGGGCAATATCATTGGCGGCAGTTTTATCTTTGCGCTGATCAGCCACGCGCAGATTCGCAGCGAAAGCAGCCTGCCGGGCAAAAAGGCTGCGGACCCGAGGCATCCGCAGCAGATCGATAAGGGTCAGTGAGCGTCAGGTGTGGCCTGGGGCTCGTCCCGGGTCACGCGCTTGACCAGTTTGCCGATGCTCAAACCCTGCAACAGGATCGACGACAGCACCACGATGTAGGTGATGCTCAGCAGCAAATCGCGCTCCGGGCCCAATGGCAGGGCCAGTGCCAAGGCCACCGAGACGCCGCCGCGCAAGCCGCCCCACGTGAGAATGCGGATAGTGCCGCGCGGCACCGTACGCCAGCGGCGCAGCAGCAGGATCGCCGGGGCCACGGTCAGCAGGCGTGACAGCAGGATTGCCACGGCCAGTAAACTGGCTGCGAACACGTGCAGCCAGTTGAACGGCAACAGCAGCAATTCCATGCCGATCAGCGCGAACAGCAGGGCGTTGAGCATGTCGTCGAGCAATTCCCAGAAACCGTCCAGGTAACGCCGCGTCATGTCGTTCATCGCCAGCTTGCGGCCCAGGTTGCCGATGATCAAACCCGCAACCACCATCGCAATCGGTGCCGAAACGTGCAGTTCGGTGGCCATCGCAGAACCGCCGATCACCAGTGCCAGGGTCAGCATCACTTCGATCTGATGCTGCTCGATGCTCTTGATCATCAGGTATACGAGGTAGCCGATGAGGCCGCCGAACACCACCCCGCCAATGGCTTCATGGGCGAACAGCATGGCGGTGGCGCCGACGGTTGGCGTTTCACCCAGCTGTGCGATGCCCAGCAACACGGTAAATACCACCACTGCTGTGCCGTCGTTGAACAGCGACTCACCGACAATCGTGGTTTTCAGGGGTTTGGAAGCATTCGCGGTTCGCAGCACGCCGAGCACCGCAATCGGGTCGGTGGGCGAGATCAGTGCACCAAACAACAGGCAGTACAGGAAGCTCACGTGCCAGCCGAACAGGGCAAAGATGTAGTACGCCAAGCTGCCGATCACCACGGTGGCGATCAATACGCCGAAGGTCGCCAGCAAGCCGATGGGCCAGCGGTAGCTGCGCAGGTCGTTCAGATTGACGTGCAAGGCGCCGGCGAACAGCAGGAACGAGAGCATCCAGTTCATCAGCAAGTCGCCGAAGTCGATCTGGCCGATCAGTTGCTGGATGCGTTCTTCCAGGCCCGGGTAGCCGATAAAACTCAGGCCTTGCAGAATCAGGGAGAACATCAAGGCGGTGACCATCACGCCGATGGTCGGCGGCAGGCCGATGAAACGGAAGTTCACATAGGTGAGCAGAGTGGTGAGGCAAATAAAGGCGGCCACGAGTTCAAGCATCCGGGGTCCTTGGAAGTTGGGGTGGAACGGGCATGATGGGGGATGGACCGCATTGGCAGCCTGATGTTGCACGGTTTGCGCAAAAGCCTGATAGAACCTTTCGGCGCGGGGCGGCTCATAGCGGTTGGGTGCGGCCTGGCGGTATTAGTGCTAAAACTCTAACTCCTGACTAAAACGACAAAAGGAATCAGTGATGACGGTCGCTTTCTGGTGTGTGTTGATCGCAATTTTCCTGCCTTATCTGTGCACGGGGGTGGCCAAATTCAGCGGCGGCAAGTTCGGGCCGCGGCAGAACCATGACCCGCGTGCGTTTCTCGATACCCTCGAGGGGGTGGCCAAGCGTGCCCACAATGCGCAACTCAACAGCTTTGAGGTGACCCCGGCGTTTGCGGCGGCGGTGATCATTGCGCACCTGGCCGGCACGGCATCGCTGGTGACCATCAATGTGCTGGCGGTGCTGTTTATCACCAGCCGCCTGCTGTACATCATTTGCTACCTGGCCGACTGGGCGATGTTTCGCTCGCTGGTGTGGGCGGTGGGGATGGCATTGATTGCGAGCTTCTTTTTTGTCTCGATCTGACGGTTGACGCAGAACCTCTGTGGGAGCTGGCTCGAGATCATTCCCACGCTCTGCGTGGGAATGCCGCTCTGGACGCTCTGCGTCCGTTTGTGACGCGGAGCGTCACGGGATGCGTTCCCACGCGGAGCGTGGGAACGATCAGGCTGTCAGGTTCCGGCGGGGGCATCGGGCACGTGCGGTAATGCTGCGCCCTTTGGCCACAACATCCAGATCTGGCCCTGCTGCTTCATATTTCCCGCCAAATCGCCTGCAGCCTGGCCGGTACCCCAGAACAGGTCTGCGCGCACCTCGCCAGTGATGGCGCCGCCGGTGTCCTGCGCGGCGACGGGCCGTGCGAGGGGCGAACCATCCGGTTTGGTCGTCGACAGCCATAACAGGCTGCCCAGCGGAATGACTTTGCGGTCCACCGCCACGCTGTAGCCGGCGGTCAGCGGCACGTTCAGCGAACCGCGCGGGCCTTCGTTGCTGTCCGGGCGAGCGCTGAAGAACACATAGCTGGGGTTGCTGGCCAACAGTTCAGGAATACGTTGCGGGTTGGCCTTGGCCCAGGCGCTGATGGCGCCCATGCTCACTTCTTCCTTCTTCAACTGGCCTTGCTCCACCAGCCAGCGGCCGATGGGGCGGTACGGGTAGCCATTCTGGTCGCCATACCCCACGCGCAACTGACGCCCGCCTGCCAGTTGAATGCGGCCCGAGCCCTGGATCTGCAGGAATTGCAGGTCCATCGGGTCGGTCAGCCATGCAATTGGCTTGGCGCTGGAGCCCTGGCCATTGATGGTGCTCGCGTCGTCATAGGGTTTAAGCACGCGGCCCTCCAGGCGACCGCGCAGGCGTTTGCCCTTGAGTTCGGGGTAGATGCTTTCCAGGTTGACGATGATCAAGTCGTCCGGCACGCCGTACACCGGCACATGAGCGGTGGCCGTTTCGGTCAGGCTGCCGGGGTAGACCGGTTCGTAGTAACCGGTGATCAGGCCGTTTGGCGTGTTGTCGGCAGAGCGCAGGCCGAATACATCCAGGCGCTCCTTGAGAAAGGCGCGTACCGCCACGGCATTGCCCGGCACAGTGGCCGCCGCTGCACAGGTTGCGCCCCAGACCGGGTCGGCCTTGAGGCGCTGGCAGGCGCTGCGCCAGGATTCAAAGCCTGCCAGCAAATCGCCGTCGGATACTGCCGGCAGAGCTTCCCAAGGCGCGTTCACATAGGTGGCGACGGCGTGGGGTTTCGCCGCTTCATCTGTTTTGCCGGCGTCCTTGCCGCCATCGCAACCGGCCAGCAGCGCGATCATCGGCAGAGCCCACACCAGGCGGCGGCTCCAGCGTTTCAACATGACACTCATACACACCTTTCCTGAAGCGATTGCCTGTATCTCAATGTGCTCAGGCAACCCTTATTATTAATAGGGCTATTGGTCTTTGCGGGCGGGGCGAGGATACTGGCCGCCGTTTCCCGTGACCTTGAAGCCAACATGACTTTTAAAAGACTGACCGTTGTATTGCTGGCCTGCCTGACACTGTCCGCCTGCGGCGGCGTCGACCCTAATTCGCCTTTGGGTCAGCGCAAGGCGATCTTCAAGCAGATGCTCAAGACCGGCGAAGACCTGGGCGGCATGTTGCGTGGACGTATTCCGTTCGACGGCGCCCGGTTTGCCGAAGGCGCGGTCAAACTCGATGCGTTGTCCCATGAGCCGTGGAAGCATTTCCCGAGCGTGCGTGAAGAAGACCACACCAGCGCCAAAGACAACGTCTGGCAGCAGCAGGCACGCTTTCAGGAGCTGGCGCGCAACCTTGAAACGGCCACCGGTGAATTGGTGATCGCAAGCCGGGTCCAGCCTTACAAGGCCAGCAACCTGGGGCCAGCCGTGCAGAAAGTCGAAGATGCCTGCACCGCCTGCCACAAACAGTTTCGCGACCACTGACCGGTTTTACTGGTCGAGTTCTTCGACGGCGTCCTGCAGTTCCTTGCGGGACTGCGCGAGTTTGTCTTTACGCTTGTTGATCTTGTCCGCGTCGCCTTTTTTCATTGCCTTGTCGAGGTCGGCCTGACGGCGGCTGACTTCATGCTTGGCGTCGAGCACCTTGTTTTCACGCTCTTTGCGCAAGGAAGCGTCGGTGCAGTTGGCGGTGACTTCACTCAGGGCTTTTTCCAGGCCTGCCTGTTGCTCGCTGTTGCCGTGGGCCTTGGCTTGTTCGATCTGGGTGCTGATGGCCTGGCGCTTGGCGGCGCAACCGGTGAGTGGTTGGGCTTGTTCGGCCGCCAGCAAGGGTGTGGCCATGAGGCTTGCGACGGTCAACAAGGCAAGCGGGGCGAGAAATTTCATATAGGGCTCCAAAGTCGAAAGCGAAAAGCAGGGTGAATTCTGCCAAGGGTTTACTGTTGATCAGGCCGGGCTTGAAAACCGTCTATACCGGCCACGCGTAAAGTTTCAGCCAGGGCCTGAACGTGCGGGTCGCGAAAAAAAGCACTCAGTTGTGCCGCGCGACCCGGGCCGATGCCATCAATGGCCAGCCAGGCCTGGGTGTCTTTGGCGACCAGCGTCTGCCAGTCACCCTCCAGATTGTTACGGGCCGCAGGCGGTACACCCAGGGCTTTGAGCCATTGTGCAAAAGGGCGCTGCCGGGCGCTTTGAATGCCTTCGAGCACCCGCGCACGGCTGCGTTCGCCGAAGCCATCAATGTTAGCAAGCTCTGCCGCATCCAGGGTTAACCAATCGAGAAAGCCTGCGATTAGACCGGCCTGGATCAATACGTTCCAGGTCTCGCGCCCGATATGTGGCAGCGCCAGGCCCTGGTTCCCGCTGAGCCAGGTCAGGCGCGACAGCATTTGTTCTTCGCAGCCCGGGTCCAGTTGCCAGCAGCTCAAGGCGTGATAGGCGCGCGCGTCGGGCTCGTGCACCTCAACCCGGTTGGGGTTGCGCAGGATGACCTGATCCAGCCTTGGAATCACCTGCCCGGCAAGGCTGATGGACACCTGGTCGCCGGGGCGGATATCCAGCGCCTGCCAGCGTTTGAGCGAGCCGACGCTGACGCGGCTGATCTGCCGGTCATCCAGCTGCACCGGCTCCAGTTCCAGAATGGGGGTGATGCGCCCGGTGCGGCCGATAGTGAAATTTACCTTGCTTACCAGCGCCAACGCCTTGGCCGCCGGGTACTTCCAGGCCACGGCCCAATAAGGCGTGCTGACCTGCCAGCGCTTGGCGGGCGCACGTCTGGCCTGATGCAGGACCACGCCATCACTGGCAAAAGGCAACGGGTGGTTGTACCAGTAGGTTCGCCAGCGTGCGGCTTCGGTGATGTTCTGGATGGCGTGGCTGTAGCGTTGGCTGTCGGTGAAGCCCAGGCGGGCGAGGGTGGCGAGGCGTTCGCTGAAGTCAGCCGGGCCGTCGGGCCAGGCCCAGATGAACAGGCCAATGCCTGCGGCCTCTGTGTCGCTCAACTGCAGGCGGTTCATCAGCCCGGCGACCTTGCTGCGGGCATTCAGCCCAACGTTGGCCGATTGCACATGTTCGTCGAGGCGCCAGTAGAGTTCGCCTTGCAGCACCAGGTCGATGGCTTCGGGCAACTGCTGGACGATGCCGGGAATCTTGCGCGCTGCGGTTGACCAGTCCTGGCCAAGCAGGCCGTCGCCCCGGCTGATGACCTGGCTCAAGCGACCCCGGCGATACCTCAGGGTCACCGCCACCCCGTCGACTTTGGGCTGAACCCAGACATCTTGCCGGCTGCCAAGCCAGTCGGCTACGGCGGCTTCATCCAGCAGTTTTTGCAGGCCCGTGTGTGCGACCGGGTGCGGTAGCGTGCCTCGTGAGCTCGCCAGTGGCTGGTCGGCCCTGTTCACCGCCTGAGGAAAGCATTCGCGCCAGCCCGCAAGACGTTGGCGGGCCTGGTCGTAGAGTTCGTCGCCGACGGGGGAGTGGCCGAGCCGATGGTAGCTGTCATCCCACTGCCTGATCTGTTCGGCGAGGTGGGCCACTTGGGAGCGCGCCTCTTCGGGACAATTGCCGGCCCACGCCAGGCATGGCAGGGCGCTGAGTAAAAGAGCTGTCAGTACACGCATCATGAGCATCCTTGCTCGAAAGGGGGCGTTCAGCCTAAGTGATCCAGGTCCTCACAAAACAGCCTGATGGCGCGGTGAATTTGTTAGCGAGTTTCTGTAACTGGCCATGAAAAAAGCCCCGCCAGGCAAACCTGGCGGGGCTTTGTGTACCGTGAGCGTTTACAGGCCGGCGGCGGTACGCAGGTCGTTGGCGCGGTCGGTTTTTTCCCAGGTGAACGTGGTGAAGGTGTCGTCGCCGACAGTCTTCTGCGCAGGGGTACGGCCGAAGTGGCCGTAGGCTGCGGTTTCCTGGTACATCGGGTGCAGCAGGTCGAGCATGGTAGTGATGGCGTACGGGCGCAGGTCGAAGATCTCACGCACCAGCTTGATGATCTTGTCATCGCTGATCTTGCCGGTGCCGAAGGTATTCAGCGAAATCGATGTAGGCTGGGCTACACCAATCGCGTAGGAAACCTGAATCTCGCAACGCTCAGCCAAGCCGGCCGCCACGATGTTCTTGGCCACGTAACGGCCGGCATAAGCCGCCGAACGGTCAACCTTGGACGGGTCTTTACCCGAGAAGGCGCCACCGCCGTGACGGGCCATGCCGCCGTAGCTGTCGACGATGATCTTGCGGCCGGTCAGGCCGCAGTCGCCCACCGGGCCGCCGATGATGAACTGGCCGGTCGGGTTGATGTGGAACTGGGTGTCTTTGGTCAGCAGTTCGGCAGGCAGCACGTGCTTGACGATCAACTCCATCACGCCTTCACGCAGATCGGCGTAGGAAACGTCCGGGTTGTGCTGGGTCGACAGCACGACCGCGTCGATGCCCACCACCTTGCCGCCATCGTAACGGCAGGTGACCTGGGACTTGGCGTCCGGACGCAACCACGGCAGCAGGCCGTTTTTACGGGCTTCGGCCTGGCGCTGCACCAACTGGTGGGAGAAGGTGATGGGGGCCGGCATCAGTACGTCGGTTTCGTTGCTGGCGTAGCCGAACATCAGGCCCTGGTCGCCGGCGCCCTGATCTTCAGGTTTGGCGCGGTCCACACCCTGGTTGATGTCGGGGGACTGCTTGCCGATGATGTTCATCACGCCGCAGGTCGCGCCGTCGAAGCCCACGTCGGAACTGTTGTAGCCGATGTCGGTGATCACATCACGGACGATCTGTTCCAGATCGACCCAGGCCGAAGTGGTCACTTCGCCAGCGATGATCGCTACACCGGTTTTCACCAGGGTCTCGCACGCCACGCGGGCGAACTTGTCTTGAGCAATGATGGCGTCCAGCACCGCATCAGAAATCTGGTCGGCGATTTTGTCCGGATGCCCTTCAGACACGGACTCGGAGGTGAAAAGGGAGTATTCGCTCATCTCGATGTTTTCCTGATATTTACCGATGGTGAGTGTCGCCAGCCGGTCGCTGAAAATGGCGGACCTGGATCTGGAAACCATTACGTAAACCTACATAGAGGCTTTCCCCGGGAACGAGTCCCGCAGCGGTGGCCCAACGGGCCAGATCGTCCTGTTCAAAACCCAACCAGAGATCACCGCAGGCCTCCCTGGCCCAATTCTGGTTGTGGCTGCATAAATCCGTAACCAGCAGGCTACCGCCGGGGTGCAGCAACCCGGCCATTTGCTTGAGGGCGTCGGCGGGGGCGGCGAAATGGTGCAAAACCATGTTCAGCACCACGCAGTCGGCCCGCAGGCTGGTGTCATTCAGGGCATCGGCCAACTGCAGGTTGACGTTGCCCAGTGCTTCACGCTCGCACAGCTGGCGCGCCAGTTCGAGCATCGCCGGGCTGTTGTCGAGCGCGGTGACCTGCTGAAAGCGGCGTGCCAGTTCCGGCAGAAAACCACCGTCGCCGGGGCCGACTTCCAGTGCGGTCGCCTCATCACTGAAGCTCAGCTTGTCGAGCAGCGCCAGTACGCTTTCGCGGTATTGGGGCAGCCCGGCGATCAGGTCCTGCTGGGCGCGAAACTTCTCGGCGACCCGTGAGAAAAAATCCTGGCTGGCGGCGGCGCGTTGCCCGTGGACCTGGCTGATGCGCGACTGCACGTCGCCCGGCAGGCTCAAGCCATCCACTTCTTCAAGCAGCGCAGCGTGCAATTTGCCGCCCAGCAGCTCGGTGTGGGGCAGGGCGCGACGGTAAAAGATCGCATTGCCTTCGCGGCGGGTGGCGACCAGGTCGGCCTGGGCCAAGACCTTTAAATGGTGGCTCATGCCGGACTGGCCGATGGCGAAAATTTGCGCCAGCTCCAGTACGCCGAAGGAGTCGTTGGCCAGTGCGCGCAATACGTTCAGGCGCAACGGATCGCCGGCGGCCTTGCACAAGGCTGCCAGGTCATCGCCGTCGTCGGGACGCAGGGAGGGCACGGGTAGGTTCATAAGGCCAGCAGTCTAGTGACGGGGGGAAAGCACCGCAAGGTCAATATCAAAAAGTTTTGATATTGGTCGATAATCGGTAGTTATAAGCAGCCGCTATAACTTTTAGACGAATGCGGGCAGGGTTTCTGCAGGCGATTGCGTTGCAATGCACAGGAAATCACCCTCAAGTGACTATCTGTCATTGCCCGCAGGCGGTGGCTGAGGGAAAATGCCGGTCCTTTTTTCCGTTTCTTTTATTCAACTCCAGGAGATCAGCGATGCCCAGCCGTCGTGAGCGTGCCAACGCTATTCGTGCCCTCAGCATGGATGCCGTGCAAAAAGCCAACAGCGGCCATCCCGGTGCCCCGATGGGCATGGCGGATATCGCCGAGGTGCTTTGGCGTGACTACCTGAAACACAACCCGAGCAACCCGTCGTTCGCCGACCGTGACCGCTTCGTGCTGTCCAACGGCCACGGCTCGATGCTGATCTATTCGCTGCTGCACCTGACCGGCTACGACGTCACCATCGACGACCTGAAAAGCTTCCGTCAGCTGCACAGCCGTACCCCGGGCCACCCGGAATTCGGCTACACCCCAGGCGTCGAGACCACCACCGGTCCCCTGGGCCAGGGCCTGGCCAACGCCGTTGGCTTCGCGCTGGCGGAGAAAGTCCTGGGCGCACAGTTCAACCGCCCCGGCCACGACATCGTCGACCACCACACCTACGTGTTCCTGGGTGATGGCTGCATGATGGAAGGCATTTCCCACGAAGTCGCCTCCCTGGCCGGTACCCTGGGCCTGGGCAAGCTGATTGCTTTCTACGATGACAACGGCATCTCCATCGACGGTGAAGTCGAAGGCTGGTTCACCGATGACACCCCCAAACGTTTCGAAGCCTACAACTGGCAGGTGATCCGCAACGTCGACGGTCACGACCCGGAAGAAATCAAGACCGCCATCGACACCGCCCGCAAGAGCGCGCAGCCGACCCTGATCTGCTGCAAGACCACCATCGGTTTCGGTTCGCCGAACAAGCAGGGCAAAGAAGACTGCCACGGCGCCCCGTTGGGTGACGCGGAAATCGCCCTGACCCGCGAAGCGTTGAAGTGGAACTACGGCCCGTTCGAAATTCCGGCTGATATTGCAGCCGAATGGGATGCCAAGGAAAAAGGCCTGGCGACCGAAGCCGAGTGGGACCAGCGTTTTGCTGCCTACTCCGCCGAATTCCCTGAGTTGGCCAATGAGTTGGTACGCCGCCTCGCCGGTGACCTGCCGGCCGACTTCTCGGAAAAAGCCTCGGCCTACATCGCCGAAGTCGCGGCCAAGGGCGAGACCATCGCCAGCCGTAAAGCCAGCCAGAACACCCTGAACGCTTTTGGCCCGCTGTTGCCGGAAATCCTCGGCGGTTCGGCCGACCTGGCCGGTTCCAACCTGACCCTGTGGAAAGGCTGCAAAGGCGTGTCGGCTGAAGACGCCAGCGGCAACTACATGTACTACGGCGTACGTGAGTTCGGCATGAGCGCCATCATGAACGGCGTATCCCTGCACGGCGGCCTGGTGCCTTACGGCGCGACCTTCCTGATGTTCATGGAATATGCGCGCAACGCCGTGCGCATGGCTGCGCTGATGAAGAAGCGTGTGATCCATGTGTACACCCACGACTCCATCGGCCTGGGCGAAGACGGCCCGACGCACCAGCCGGTCGAGCAATTGACCAGCCTGCGTACCACGCCGAACCTGGACACCTGGCGCCCGGCCGACGCGGTGGAATCCGCGGTGGCCTGGAAGCACGCCATCGAGCGCAAGGACGGCCCTTCGGCGCTGATCTTTTCGCGTCAGAACCTGCAGCACCAGGCGCGTACCGACGCGCAGATCGCCGACATCAGCCGTGGTGGTTATGTGCTGAAAGACTGCATCGGCGAGCCGGAGCTGATCCTGATCTCCACCGGTTCCGAAGTGGGCCTGACCGTTCAGGCGTACGACAAGCTGACCGCCCAGGGCCGCAACGTTCGCGTGGTGTCCATGCCTTGCACCAGCGTGTTCGAAGCCCAGGATGCCGGCTACAAGCAGTCGGTATTGCCATTGCAGGTCAGCGCGCGTATCGCCATCGAAGCGGCCCACGCCGACTACTGGTACAAGTACGTGGGCCTGGAAGGTCGCGTGATCGGCATGACCACCTACGGTGAGTCGGCGCCGGCGCCAGCCTTGTTTGAAGAATTCGGTTTCACCCTGGAAAACATCCTGGGTCAGGCTGAAGAGCTGCTGGAAGACTAAGTCAGTCTGCGTTGTGTGTACTGGCGCTATCGCGGGCAAGCCCGCTCCCACATTTGGATCGCGGTCTAATGTGGGAGCGGGCTTGCCCGCGATGGCGTCAGCACCTTCAACACTGAACGAACATTGATCGAGAACCCCATGCCTCAACCGCGTCCCTACAAAGTTGCACTCAACGGCTACGGCCGCATTGGTCGTTGCGTCTTGCGTGCTCTGTTCGAGCGAGGGGCGGCGGCCGGGTTTGAAATTGTCGCGATCAATGATCTGGCCGACATGGCCAGCATCGAATACCTGACACGCTTCGACTCCACCCACGGCCGCTTCCCCGGCGAAGTGCGGGTTGAGGGCGATTGTCTGCACATTAATGGCAACTGCGTGCAGGTCTTGCGCAGTGCCACCCCCGAAGGCATCGACTGGAAAGCGCTGGGCGTCGACCTGGTGCTGGAATGTTCCGGTGTCTACCACACCCGTGCCGATGGCCAGCGTTTTCTCGACGCCGGCGCGCCGCGTGTGCTGTTTTCCCAGCCGATGGCCAGCGAGGCGGATGTCGACGCCACCATCGTCTACGGCATCAACCAGGATTGCCTGACCGGCGATGAGCTGCTGGTGTCCAACGCCTCCTGCACCACCAACTGCAGCGTGCCGCTCTTGCGCCTGCTGGATCAGGCGATTGGCCTGGATTATGTGTCGATCACCACGATCCACTCGGCGATGAACGATCAGCCGGTGATCGACGCCTATCACCACGAAGACCTGCGCCGCACGCGTTCGGCGTTTCAGTCAGTGATTCCGGTGTCCACCGGCCTGGCGCGCGGCATTGAACGGCTTTTGCCGGAACTTGCCGGGCGAATCCAGGCCAAAGCCGTAAGGGTGCCGACGGTGAACGTGTCTTGCCTGGACATCACTATGCAGACCGTCAGCGACACCGACGCGACGGAGGTCAACCGGATTCTGCGCGACGCCGCCACCCGCGGCCCGCTCAAGGGGCTTTTGGCCTACACCGAGTTGCCCCACGCCAGTTGTGATTTCAACCACGACCCGCATTCGGCGATTGTCGATGCCAGCCAGACCCGCGTTTCCGGCCCCAGGCTGGTGAACATCCTGGCCTGGTTCGACAACGAATGGGGTTTTGCCAACCGCATGCTGGATGTTGCGGAACATTATCTGCACATCGCCTCTAAACAACCTCAACAGTAATTCAGGAACTGCGACCCATGACCGTGTTGAAGATGACCGACCTCGATCTGCAAGGTAAGCGCGTACTGATCCGCGAAGACCTCAACGTCCCAGTCAAGGACGGTGTTGTCACCAGCGATGCGCGAATCCTGGCCTCGCTGCCGACCATCAAGCTGGCCCTGGAAAAAGGCGCGGCCGTGATGGTCTGCTCCCACCTGGGTCGCCCGACCGAAGGTGAGTTCTCCGCCGAAAACAGCCTCAAGCCCGTAGCCGACTACCTCAGCAAAGCCCTGGGCCGTGACGTGCCGCTGGTGGCTGACTATCTGGGCGGCGTTGACGTGAAAGCCGGCGACGTCGTGCTGTTCGAAAACGTGCGCTTCAACAAGGGCGAGAAAAAGAACAGCGACGAACTGGCCCAGCAATACGCTGCGCTGTGCGACGTGTTCGTGATGGACGCCTTCGGCACCGCCCACCGCGCTGAAGGCTCGACCCACGGCGTGGCCAAATTCGCCAAGGTTGCTGCGGCTGGCCCGTTGCTGGCGGCTGAGCTGGATGCACTGGGCAAGGCGCTGGGCGCTCCAGCCCAACCGATGGCAGCCATCGTGGCCGGCTCCAAGGTATCCACCAAGCTGGACGTGCTCAACAGCCTGAGCCAGATCTGCAATCAGTTGATCGTCGGCGGCGGCATCGCCAACACCTTCCTGGCTGCAGCCGGTCACCCGGTGGGCAAGTCCCTGTACGAGCCGGACCTGCTCGACACCGCCCGCGCCATCGCCGCCAAAGTCAGCGTGCCGCTGCCGGTAGACGTGGTGGTTGCCAAGGAATTTGCCGAAAGCGCCGAAGCCACCGTCAAGCTGATCGCCGATGTGGCGGCCGACGACATGATTCTGGACATCGGCCCGCAAACCGCAGCCAACTTCGCCGAACTGCTGAAAGCCTCCCGGACCATCCTGTGGAACGGCCCGGTGGGCGTGTTTGAGTTCGACCAGTTCGGCAACGGCACCAAAGTACTGGCCAAAGCGATCGCAGAAAGCTCGGCGTTCTCCATTGCCGGCGGTGGCGACACCCTGGCCGCCATCGATAAATATGGCGTTGCCGAGCAAATCTCCTACATTTCTACCGGTGGCGGCGCATTCCTGGAGTTCGTCGAAGGCAAAGTCCTGCCAGCCGTTGAAGTGTTGGAAACCCGAGCCAAAGGCTAAGGCTCGTGATCCGGAAAAGGAGCATTCCCATGATCAAGTCGTTGGCACTGGTGATCGCGGCGGGCCTGTTGGCCGGTTGCGGCAGCACGTCAAGCGCGGTGCCCGAGGCCGAAAAGCCCGGGCCTGCGCAGAAAAAAGGTTGCTACCAGGCCGACTGGCAAGCCGAGACCATGCCGGTGATCAACAAGCGCATCGGTAACGAGCGCCTGGAGAAATACGACGCCGCGCCCAACGGTCAGGAACAGGGTTGCCCTTGACGGGTCTGATCAACTGGCGGCTTTGGGCCGCCCTGCGAGGTTTGGCAATGAAAGGCGTTTTCGCCCTGGCAGCCGCGGCCCTGTTGGCCGGCTGCAGCAGCATGAACATGTTCAACAAGGCAGAGCCTGCCGACAAGTGGACCACCTGGACCTGCGACAGCAAGGCTGAGGTCAACTGGCGCTTTGCTAATCAGGCCAAATCCGAGGTGGATGTACGCCTCGGCGGTTCCGACCAGGTTTATCGCCTGAAGCAGGAAGTTGCCGCTTCGGGCGTGCTGTATAGCGACGGCCAATTGGCGTTTCACACAAAAGGTGAGGAAGGCCTGGTTTACTGGGTGGCCACAGACGATTTGATTGGGCGGGGCTGTAAAGCTCAATAGTGAGGTCTCTGAAGATCAAGTGTGGGAGCTGGCTTGCCTGCGATGGCGGTGGGTCAGCAAAACACATTTCGACTGGTTCGCCGCCATCGCAGGCAAGCCATCTCCCACATTGATCTGCTTCACCGTGGCATTTGCACTTCGCCACACCAGCAATAACGATTCAGCAGCGCAAGCCTTAACCCCTTGATCTGCAATAACTTGAATAGCAGCCGCCGCTACGGCAGGCTTGCACGATTAACGACCCTCGACCGGGAGAGACAACACAATGGCACTTATCAGCATGCGTCAAATGCTGGACCACGCAGCCGAGTTCGGCTACGGCGTCCCAGCCTTTAACGTCAACAACCTTGAGCAGATGCGCGCCATCATGGAAGCCGCTGACAAGACCGACTCCCCCGTGATCGTCCAGGCTTCGGCCGGTGCCCGCAAATATGCCGGCGCGCCGTTCCTGCGTCACCTGATCCTCGCCGCCATCGAAGAATTCCCGCACATCCCGGTGTGCATGCACCAGGACCACGGCACCAGCCCTGACGTGTGCCAGCGTTCCATCCAACTGGGCTTCAGCTCGGTGATGATGGACGGCTCCCTTGGCGAAGACGGCAAGACTCCGACCGACTACGAGTACAACGTACGCGTGACCCAACAAACCGTGGCCATGGCTCACGCCTGCGGCGTGTCGGTTGAAGGCGAGCTGGGCTGCCTGGGTTCCCTGGAAACCGGCATGGCCGGCGAAGAAGACGGTATCGGCGCTGAAGGCGTGCTGGATCACAGCCAAATGCTGACCGACCCGGAAGAAGCCGCTGACTTCGTGAAAAAAACCCAAGTTGACGCCCTGGCTATCGCCATCGGCACCAGCCACGGCGCCTACAAGTTCACCAAGCCACCGACCGGCGACGTGCTGGCCATCGACCGCATCAAGGAAATCCACAAACGCATCCCGAACACCCACCTGGTGATGCACGGTTCTTCCTCGGTCCCGCAAGAGTGGCTGGCGATCATCAACCAGTACGGCGGCGACATCAAAGAAACCTACGGCGTACCGGTTGAAGAAATCGTCGAAGGCATCAAGTACGGCGTGCGCAAGGTCAACATCGACACTGACCTGCGTCTGGCGTCCACCGGCGCCATGCGTCGCCTGATGGCCACCAACCCGAGCGAATTCGACCCGCGTAAATTCTTCGGCGCCACCGTGACCGCCATGCGTGATGTGTGTATCGCTCGCTACGAAGCTTTCGGCACTGCCGGCAACGCTTCGAAGATCAAGCCGATCTCGCTGGAAGCGATGTACCAGCGTTACCTGAAAGGTGAGTTGAACGCCAAGGTGAACTAAGCCTCAGCGTTTTAAAAAGAAGCCCGCAGCGATGCGGGCTTTTTTGTGGGCGATGCCTCGAACACGCCAAACCCCTGTGGGAGCCGGGCTTGCCCGCGATGACGGGGTATCAGTCACCGAATGTATCGACTGAGAGTCGGCCATCGCGGGCAAGTCCGGCTCCCACAGGTTACGAGTCGCTTACTCATGATCAATATCGAGCTTGGCAAACGTCACCCGCGCGCCTTCCTTGCTGTTGCCGCTGTTGTCCTGCACGTACACCCCCGCCTTGAAATACAGCTGCCGGGCGCCCCACGCCGCGCCGATGCGTTCGTTCCATTCGCCATCGGCGGCATACACGCTGAGCAGCCCGGCCTTGTTGAGGTTGATCACGTAGGTGAAGCTCTTTTCCAGCGGCACATTGGACGCCACGGTGATCACGCGGCCTTCGCCGTCATCCGGGTGCATGCGGACTTTGACGACGATGTTGCCGGTCTGGGTCTTCTCCTTGAATTGGTATTCGAGTTTGATCAGGGGTTTTTGGCTGTCGTAGGCGTGAATCTGTCCGATCACGACCTTGCCCGTGGAGGGCACCTGGTTGACGGTCAGGGTGGCGCGCAGAAAGTTGTCGGCGTCGGGGTAAGCCCAGTTGCGCAGGCGCCCGTCGGCGTAGGTTTCGCGCAGTTCGCTGCGCGGGTAGATGGCGTTTTCGGTGCGGGTGCCGGTCACCGGGGTCCAGAATTGCACGTTGCTGCCTTCGGCCTGGAAATACTGGTCCTTGAAGCCGCTCATCAATTTTGGCGTGTTGATGGTCGCGGGCGGCGAGCCGACGGGAATGCTCAGGTTCCAGGTGGAAAGGTCGATCATGGCGTTGGCCTTTTACAGAGGGTGAAAGCTTTGGCCCGGGGGCCTTACAGGTTCTTTATAGGCGGTGCTCGTCCGGTTGTTAAACAATTGCTGGCAATTTATTGGCGTCAGAGGAATGCCAAAAAGCCATGTTTCGCGCACGGCGGGGCTTGTGGGGCTTGACCGTTAGTCGGCTGCCTCGGCTTTGGCGCAATGATGGCACCCACTTCACTTCTGCTTTTTTGGAACCGGGGCTAGAGTGAGGCCTCAGTGTTTGTCCGGTCTTTTTATCAGAAGTGACCGGTGCAGTTTCTTAAGGAAGAGACGTAGCATGGATGGCGCCCCACACCACGGCGATGGCAGTTCGGTTCTTTTGGTGGTTGATGACTACCCGGAAAACCTGATTAGCATGCGCGCGCTTCTGCAGCGGGAAGACTGGCGGGTGATCACCGCCGCTTCCGGGCTGGAAGCCCTGGAATTACTGCTGGCCCACGAAGTCGACCTGGTGCTGCTGGATGTACGCATGCCCGGCATGGACGGTTTTGAAGTGGCGCGCCTGATGCGCGGCAGCCAGCGCACACGCATGACCCCGATTATCTTTCTCACGGCCAATGCCCAATCGCCCGCCGCCGTGCAGGAAGGCTACGCCAGCGGCGCCGTCGATTACCTGTTCAAGCCGTTTGACCCCAATATCCTCAAGCCCAAGGTCCAGGCGTTGCTGGAGCACCAGCGCAATCGCCGGGCTTTGCAGCGCCTGAGCCATGACCTGGAATCCGCCCGCGCCTTCAATGCGTCGGTGCTGGACAACGCCGCCGAAGGGATTTTGGTGGTGGGCGAGGGCAGTGTGATCGAGTACGCCAACCCGGCTATTTCGCGGCTGCTCAATGCCACCATGGCCGAGTTGCAGGGCGAGAGTTTCCTGAGCTTCCTGCAAAAACCCCATGTGCCGGCCTGGCTGAGCTTTCCGATGTACGAGGCCTACCGCAAAGGGGAAACATGGCGCCAGCACGACGCCATTTTGCGCACCGGGCGTGGCCAGCAGGTGCCGGTGGCCTTGTCCAGCGCGCCCTTGCCCGCCGAGCAGAAGGCCATGGTGGTGACGGTGCTGGATATGTCCGAGGTGCGTCATCTGCATCAGCAACTGGAATTCCAGGCCGTGACGGACCCGCTAACCGGGCTGTTGAACCGGCGGGGTTTCCATCAGGCCGTGGAAAACACCTTGTTGCGCAGTGAGCGCAACGAGCAATCACTGGTGTTGCTGTACCTGGACCTCGATGGTTTCAAACGGGTCAACGACTCACTGGGCCATGACGCCGGCGACCGGGTGTTGCGCTGGGTCTCGGAGCAGATGCAGGCGTGTTTGCGCTCCTACGACATTCTCGGGCGCATGGGCGGCGACGAATTTACCGCA
This sequence comes from Pseudomonas tolaasii NCPPB 2192, assembly GCF_002813445.1. Taxonomy (NCBI): domain Bacteria; kingdom Pseudomonadati; phylum Pseudomonadota; class Gammaproteobacteria; order Pseudomonadales; family Pseudomonadaceae; genus Pseudomonas; species Pseudomonas tolaasii. The sequence goes on along the minus strand of NZ_PHHD01000001.1, from coordinate 986,054 downwards.
CTGTTGGAGCTGGAATTTCCCGAGCAGGCGGCGAAGATTTCGGAAAAACTGATCGAACGGGTGTCGGTGTGCCAGCAGGTCGACGGCCTGGAAGTGATGCTCGGCGTGAGCATCGGCATCGCCACGTTCCCGGATTGCGGCTCCGATTTGAACGGCTTGCTGCGTGCAGCCGACATCGCCATGTACGAAGCCAAGCGCGCGGGGCGCCAGCAATATCGCTATTACGATCAGGAAATGAATGGCCGCGCGCGTTCGCGGCTGATGCTCGAAGACAGCGTGCGCACGGCAATCCAGAACAAGGATTTCACCCTGGTCTATCAGCCACAGGTCTCGCTGGAGGATGGGCGCTTGCGCGGCGTAGAGGCGCTGTTGCGCTGGCAGCACCCCAGTGTTGGCGATGTGCCGCCAGGGCTGTTTTTACCCTTGCTGGAAGAGGCACGGTTGATCAGCCAGTTGAGCACCTGGATCTACCAGCAGGCCGCCGCTCAGCGTCAGGCGTGGAAAGCCAATTTTGAAGAAGAACTGGTGTTGAGCGTGAGCCTGAGCAGCAGCCAGTTCAATATGCCCAACCTGGCCACTCAACTGCAGCAGGTGCTTGAGCGACATGGGTTGCACGGTCGGCAACTGGAGGTGGAAATCGGCGAAGACTGCCTGATGAGCAACCTTGAGGAGTCGGCCAAGCAGCTCAAGTTGCTGCGCCAGATCGGCATCCGCATTGCGCTGGATGACTTCGGTTGCGGCCAGTGTTCCCTGGCCCACCTGCGAGACCTGGCGTTCGACACACTCAAACTGGACCCGCAACTGGTCGCGCGTCTGCCTGGCTCGGCAAAGGATGCCGCAATGGCGCGCAGCATCATTCAACTGTGCGGGCATTTCGATGTGCTGGTGATTGCTGAAGGTGTGGAAACCCAGGAGCAGACACGCTGGCTCAAGGCCAATGGCTGTTCGTTTGTTCAGGGGCCGTGGGCGGCGCAGCCGTTGATGGCAGACGAGATGCTCGCGTGGTCGCACCCCCGTCTGCTTTGAATTCGCTACACTGGCGGCCACCCGAATCTGTTGCAGACCCCATGACCACGCTGAAATACCTCCAGGCCTATCCCGCCGCGCTTCAGGAGCAAGTGCGCCAATTGATCGCCAAAGACCAGTTGGGCGCTTACCTGGAACAACGTTACCCCGAGCGCCACGGGGTGCAGAGCGACAAGGCCTTGTACAGCTACGCCCTGGCCTTGAAGCAGGAACACCTGCGCAACGCGCCGGCCATCGACAAGGTACTGTTCGACAACCGCCTGGACCTGACCCATCGCGCCCTGGGCCTGCACACCACGATTTCGCGGGTGCAGGGCGGCAACCTCAAAGCCAAGAAAGAGATTCGCATCGCCTCATTGTTCAAGGAGGCGGCGCCGGAGTTTTTGCGCATGATCGTGGTGCACGAGCTGGCGCACTTCAAGGAATCGGACCACAACAAGGCCTTCTACAAACTCTGCGAATACATGATGCCGGGCTACCACCAGGTGGAATTCGACCTGCGGGTGTACCTCACGTACCGCGATTTGCAGTGCAAGCCCTAACCACAACAGGCGACCCACCATGGAAGTGAGCAAGACCAAAAGCAGTTTTTACCGCCGTCTGTATGTGGCGTATTTGATCGACAGCCAGCAGGCCAGCAGCGTCCCGGCGCTGACCGACGTCACCGGCATGCCACGACGCACGGCGCAGGACACGATTGCGGCGCTGGCGGATCTGGATATCGTGTGTGAGTTTGAGCAGGAAGACGGTGCCCGCAACCACGCGGGGCATTATCGGATTCGCAGTTGGGGGGCGATTGATCGGCGGTGGATCGAGGCGAATCTGCTGGTGATCAAGCAGGTGTTGGGCTATCCCTGAATAAGAGGGGTGACGGGTATGGCCCCATCGCAGGCAAGCCAGCTCCCACACTTGAAGTATTCGCAAATCAAACTGTGGGAGCTGGCTTGCCTGCGATGGCGTATTCAGGCCCGACGCATACCAATATGTGGAATGTCATCCTCCAGGTATTCCTCACCCGCCACCCCAAACCCGTACTGCCCGTAATAGCCCTGCAAGTGCGCCTGGGCTGACAGAAAAATCGGAGTCTGCGGCCAGATATCCTCGATGCGCTTGAGCGCTTCTTCCATCATCTGATGCCCCAGCCCGGTACCACGCGCCACCGGCGCCACGATCACCCGGCCAATCACTACGTCGCCGCCCTGGGTTTCCGGGTCCAGCAGGCGCAGGTAGGCCACCAGTTCGTCGTTGTGCCAGGCCATCAGGTGATGGGTGTCGCTCGACAGGTCCTGCCCGTCGAGGTCCTGGTACACGCATTTCTGCTCGACGACGAAAACCTCGTTGCGTAGGCGCAAAATCGCGTACAGCTGCTCTTTGCCCAAGTCATTGTGATGTTTGCAGACCCAGTCGACCGTCATGGTGTGTTCTCTTGTTTAAGTGGCTGAACCGGATAGTAAGCGCGACGGGCGGTGCTGTCTAAAAAGTGCATTTTTTGTGAATGGCGTCAATTTGCCATCATTCAGTGCGGGCACCGCCGGCGTGTTTGTGTAATCTGCAATGCAGGCTCATTGATGAGCTACTGTTATCAGGCCATCGCCTGCCCGCCAAGGACTTTGAGCATGCCGCGATTTTCTCGTGCCGTTGCTTTGATCGTAGCGTTATTGCTGGCCCAGCCTGCCTTTGCACAACGCCTGCGGCTGGTCGCGGATGCATGGCCGCCCTTTACCGACTCCACACTGGTCAATGGCGGGCTGGCCACCGATATCGTGACTACGGCGCTGGCCCGCGCGGGCTATGCCAGCGATTTCGAGCAGGTGCCCTGGGCGCGCGCGTTGATGGGCGTGGGCGATGGTCGCTACGATGTGCTGGTCAACGCGTGGTACGACGAATCACGCACGCAGTTGGGGCAATTTTCCGGCGAGTACTTGCTCAACCGCGTGCGTTTTATCAAGCGCCGTGACGACCCCATCGACTACACAAACCTTGAACAGCTGCACGACGAATCCATTGCCGTGGTGCGCGGCTATGCCTATTCGGCGCCTTTTGACCAGGACACGCTGCTGAATAAAGTACCGGTGCATAACTTCGCCATGGCCGTGCGCATGCTCGCGGCGCAGCGTGTGCGGCTGACCCTTGAAGATGAGTATGTCGCCCGCTATTACCTGGCGCGTGAGTCGCCCAGGGTGCGCAACTCGGTGGAGTTTCTGGGCAAGCCGTTGAGCGAGAACAGCCTGCATATTCTGGTCAGTCTGAAGAACCCCGAGCATGAGCGAATTGTCGCCAGCTTCGATCGGGAAATTGCCAGGATGAAGGCGGATGGCAGTTATGCGCGGTTGATGAAGGCGCATGGGATGTAGGGTTCTTCAGGCCTCCATCGCGGGCAAGCCAGCTCCCACACGTTTGATTTGTGAACACTTTCAAGTGTGGGAGCTGGCTTGCCTGCGATGACGGCCTAAGCCTCGCTGGTATCCTTGATCAAATGCGCCGCCAGTGTGCGCAACGGCCCCAACTGCCGGCAAATCAACGCCAACTGGGTCTGCACCAGCCGCTGCCCTTCATCGATCTCGTCCGGCATCTGCTCAAGGTCCGCCGCCAGGGCTTCTTCGGCATCACTCTGAATCGCAATCGGCTGCTTGTTTGCCAACCCCGTGGCGATTTCATCAATGCTCGCCGCCAGTGAGTTCCCGGCGCCGTCGATCAAATGCTTACGCACCTCGGCCGGCAATTGCGTCTCGCGGTGCGCACCCAGCCCTGACAAATAACTGAGCAGGGTGTGCGACAGCACCAGAAAGCGGAAGCCCACGTCGGCTTCCTTACGGAAATGCCCCGGCTCCATCAGCATGTTGGCCAGCGTGGTGGACAGCGCCGCGTCGGCGTTGTGAGCGTTGCGCCGTGCCAGGCGATAGGCCAGGTCGTCGCTCTTGCCGGCGGCGTACTGCTGCATGATCTGGCGCAGGTAAATGCTGTTGCACGTCAGGGTGTTGGCCAGCACTTTGTTCAGGCGCCGGCCTTGCCAGTCCGGCAGGAACAGGAACACCGCCAGGCCCGCAATCAGGCTGCCGAGCAAGGTATCGAGCAGGCGCGGCACAAACAGCCCGTAGCCGTCGCCCACCTGGTTGAAGCAGAACAGCACCATCAAGGTGATCGCCGCCGTGGCCAGGGTGTAGCGCGTGGTGCGGTTGATAAAGAACACCAGGCCGGCGGCGATGGCGAACATCGATTGCACCAGCGGGCTGGGGAACAGGTCGAACAGCGCCCAGGCCACGGTCAGGCCGATGGCGGTGCCGATAATCCGCTGGCCCAGCTTACGCCGCGTGGCGCCGTAGTTCGGCTGGCACACGAACAGGGTGGTGAGGATGATCCAGTAGCCTTGGGACGGGTGGATCAGGTGCACCATCCAATAGCCGATCATCAGCGCCAGCGGCAAGCGCAGGGCGTGGCGGAACAGCAAGGACGTCGGCGTCAGTTGGGTGCGCAGGCGCGTCCACATTTCGCCGAGGTTGCGGGGTGCACGGTCGAGCAGGCTGCTGTCGGTGGCATCGGCCAGGGCGTCAGGGTTGCTCGCGTCGCCCAGCAGGCGGTCGAGGGTCGACAGGTTGGCCGCCAGCGCCCGCAAGGAGCGCAGCAGGCCGCGCCACGCCGGGTTGCTCTGGATGCGCAGGTGTTCCAGCGACGCGTTCAGGTCGCCGAGCGCTTCGGCGAAACTGTCGTCATAGATGAAGGGCTGGCGCAGCTGGATCGACTCGGCCAGCGCCTGGCAGGCCTTGCCTTGCTGGCGCAACAGGCGCTGGCAGCGGAACAGCACGTCGCTGTGGAAGAAGGCTTCGGCCAGCGCGTTGTAAGGGTAGTGGGAGGAACTGGCGCGCTCGTGGATGTCCTGCGCGAGGAAATACAGCTTCAGGTAACGACTGACCTTCGAACCCGGCCGACCATTGCCGACGCGGTGCAGGATGATTTCCTTCGCCGCATTCAGTGCCGCAACGACACGGCCATTTTGCTGGGCCAATTCCAGGCGCCGGGCTTCCACATCCAGCTGGCGGATCGGCTCGAACAATGAAGACTTGAGCTTGAGGTAGCGCCCCAACTCGCGAAACAGGCGCGCCAGGCTCTGCTGCACCGGCTGATTGGAAAACAGCGCCTGCCACAGCACCGACAGCACGCCATACCAGGCGGCGCCGGCCACCAGCAGCAGCGGCTCATGCCAGAAATCGGTGACGGCGCCACCGCGCTGGTCCACACCGATCATGGTGTACACCGACAGAATCAGCGTCGCCGAGGCAATCGCACCATAACGTTCGCCCAGGGCGCCGAGCATGGTCAGGCAAAAACTCGCCAGGGCCAGGGCGATCGCGAAGATCCAGGGGTAGGGGAACAACAATTCGACCGACAGCGCGGCAACGCTGAAACACACCAGCGTTACCGCCAAGGCATTCAGGCGGCCTTGCCAGCTGTCATCGGTCTCGGCCAGGGCGCTGGCGATAATCCCCAGAAACAATGGGATCAGCAGCGTCATTTCATCTTGATACCAGCACAGCGCCATGCTGCCGGTGAGGGCGATGAATACCCGTACGCTGTAACTGAATTTATCCAGCGCCCACAGGCGCCGCATGGACTGCTTGAACGAGGTCGATGACATGAAGTCTGGAGTCTTCCGGGACGATGCCGCTAAATTGAGCCAGTAATGACGTCACGGCAAGCGTGGCGATCACATCTGGCAGCAAAATTTTGGATGATCGTTCCCACGCTCTGCGTGGGAATGCCGCCATGGACGCTCTGCGTCCGCTCTTGGGACGCGGAGCGTCCCGGGATGCATGCCCACGCAGAGCGTGGGAACGATCAACGAGTGCATCCATCAGATGTATTGCGCAGCGGCGTAGCCCGAAGCCCAGGCCCACTGGAAGTTGAACCCACCCAGGTGACCGGTCACATCCAGCACTTCGCCGATAAAGTACAAGCCCGGGCTTTTCAGCGATTCCATGGTCTTGGACGACACTTCCCGCGTGTCCACGCCACCCAGCGTTACTTCGGCGGTGCGATAGCCTTCAGTGCCCGCCGGCACCAGTTGCCAACTGCCCAGTTTCTGCGCGATATCAGCGATTTCGGCGTGGGTGTATTGCTTCATCGGCTTGGACACAAACCAGGTTTCGGCCAGCAGGTTGGCCATTTTCTTGGTGAATATCTCGCCCAGCAGGGTTTTCAGCTCGCTGTTCGGGCGCTCGGCCTGCTGCTGTTGCAGCCAGGTGTGGGCGTCGTGGTCGGGCAGCAGGTTGATTTCCACCGTGTCGCCGGTTTCCCAGTAAGAGGAAATCTGCAGGATCGCCGGGCCGCTGAGGCCGCGGTGGGTAAACAGGATGTTTTCGCGAAAACTCTGACCGTTGCAGCTGACCAGGCAGTCCACCGAGGTGCCGGACAGCTCGCCGCACAGGTCTTTGAGCTGATCGGTGATGGTGAACGGCACCAGCCCGGCGCGGGTCGGCAGCAGCTCGTGGCCGAATTGCCTGGCCACCTGATAACCGAAGCCGGTGGCGCCCAGGGTCGGAATCGACAGGCCGCCGGTGGCGATCACCAGGGATTCGCAGCGCAGCTCACCCAGGGTGGTCTGCAACTGATAGCCAGCGTCGATCTTGGCGATTTCCTGGATTGAAGTGTCCAGGTGCAGGCTGACGCCGGTCTGGATGCATTCGTCGAGCAGCATGCCGAGGATGTCGCTGGACTTGTTGTCGCAGAACAGCTGGCCGAGTTTCTTCTCGTGGTACGGCACGCCGTGTTTGGCCACCAGCCCGATGAAGTCCCACTGGGTGTAGCGCGCCAGCGCGGATTTGCAGAAGTGCGCATTGTGCGAGAGGAAGTTGGCGGGCTCGGTGTACATGTTGGTGAAATTGCAGCGGCCACCGCCCGACATCAGGATCTTCTTGCCGGCCTTGTTGGCGTGGTCGATCAACATCACCTTGCGCCCACGCCCGGCGGCGGTCAGTGCGCACATCAAGCCTGCGGCGCCGGCGCCAATGATCACAACTTCGGTCGAGCGCAAAGCAATGTCCTCACAAAAACTTAATATGAAATGCAATCAAATGTGGGAGCTGGCTTGCCTGCGATAGCGGCGGTGAATTCACCATCGCTATCGCAGGCAAGCCAGCTCCCACATTGATTCGGTTCCCACAGTAAATATGTGGGGTTCTTACAGGATGCGAACGCGCAACGAACGGCCCTTGATCTTGCCGTCGTTCAAACGCTGCAACGCCTGCTTGGCGATTCCGCGTTCCACGGCCACGAAGGCCTGGAAGTCAAAGATCGCGATCTTGCCCACTTGGGCCCCCGGAATCCCGGCTTCGCCAGTCAGCGCGCCGAGGATGTCGCCCGGACGCACCTTGTCTTTACGGCCGGCGGCGATGCACAGCGTGCTCATCTGCGGCAGCAACGGGCCACCGCTCTGCGGCTTGAGGTTGTCCAGTTGGTCCCAGTTCAGCGGGGTTTTCTGCAGTTGTTCGATGGCCTGGGCGCGGTGCGCTTCGGACGGCGCCACCAGGCTGATGGCGAGGCCGGTCTCACCGGCGCGGCCAGTACGGCCCACGCGGTGAATGTGGATTTCCGAATCGCGGGCCAGTTCGACGTTGATCACCATGTCCAGCGAGTCAATGTCCAGGCCACGGGCGGCCACGTCGGTGGCTACCAGCACCGAGGTGCTGCGGTTGGCGAACATCGCCAACACCTGGTCGCGGTCGCGCTGTTCCAGGTCGCCATGCAGGCCGACGGCGGAAATGCCTTTGGCCGTCAGGTGATCCACGGTTTCCTGCACTTGCTGCTTGGTAAAGCAGAACGCTACGCAGGAGGCCGGGCGGAAGTGCGCCAAGACCTTGGTCACTGCGTCCATGCGCTCTTCCGGCGAGATCTCGTAGAAACGCTGCTCGATCTGGTCATCGGAGTGGAACGCTTCGGCCTTCACCTGTTGCGGCGCGCGCATGAACTTGGACGCCAACTGCTTGATGCTCACCGGGTAGGTGGCCGAGAACAGCAGGGTCTGGCGGCGCGGCGGGGTCTTGCTGATGATGTCTTCGATGGCATCGTAGAAGCCCATGTCGAGCATGCGGTCGGCTTCGTCGAGGATCAGCGTGTTCAAACCGTCGAGTACCAGCGAGCCCTTGCGCAGGTGCTGCTGGATGCGGCCCGGGGTGCCGACGATCACGTGGGCGCCATGTTCCAGCGAGGCGATCTGCGGGCCGAGGGACACGCCGCCGCACAGGGTCAGTACCTTGATGTTGTCTTCGGCACGGGCCAGGCGGCGGATTTCCTTGGCGACCTGGTCGGCCAGCTCACGGGTCGGGCACATCACCAGGGCCTGGCAGCCGAAGTAGCGCGGGTTGATCGGGTTCAACAGGCCGATGCCGAAGGCGGCAGTCTTGCCGCTGCCGGTCTTGGCCTGGGCAATCAGGTCCAGCCCCTTGAGGATCACCGGCAAGCTTTGCGCCTGGATCTGCGTCATCTCGACGTAACCCAGCGAGTCGAGGTTAGCCAGCATGGCGGCGGACAGGGGCAAAGTATTAAAAGCGGTGGCGATGGTAGTCACGGGACTGGCTCTGCAAAACAAAATGTTGCGCAGTGTACCAGCCCCGCAGGGTTTTCCCCGCAAGTTCTAGACGGGAAGCCGGTTAATGCTCCAGATCGTGCTCGCGGTTGATCACCCGTTTGCCGTCGGTAGGCGACAGTTGCAGGAAGATCGCCGCCGCCAGCATCGCCATGATGCCCACCGTAAGGAAGGTCAGCTGGAAGGCACCCAGCACCGTGCTTACGCCGTCGTTGCCGGCTTCAGCGGTAAACCCGCCGAGCAGCGCACCGGCGCAAGCCACGCCCAGGCTCAGGGACAATTGCGCCACCACCGAGAGCAAACTGTTGCCGCTGCTGGCCTGGGCGTCGTCAAGATCGATCAGGGTGACGGTGTTCATGGCGGTAAATTGCAGGGAGTTGATCGCGCCCAATATCGCCAGCATGCACAACAGCAGCGGGTAGGGCGTGTGTTCGCTGACCAGGCCCATGCTGGCGAGCATGATGCCCAGGAACAGCGTGTTGCCGGTCAGCACGATGCGGTAGCCCAAGCGCTCGATCAGGGTGCGGGCGATGGACTTGGCGAACATCGCCGCCGCCGCCAGCGGCAACATGCTCATGCCGGCTTCCGACGGCGAATAGCCCAGCGCCACCTGCAACAGCAAGGGCACCAGAAACGGCAGGGCGCCGCTGCCCAGTCGCGCGAACAGGTTGCCGAGGATACCCACGGCAAAGGTGCGGGTCTTGAACAGCACCGGCGAAAACAGCGGGTTGTCGATATGCCCGGCGCGCAGCCAGTACGCCGCCAGGCACGCCAGCCCGCCGAACAGCAACAACATCACCCGCAGGTGCGGCAGGTGCAGTTCGCCCAGGCCTTCCATGGCGATGGTGATCAACACCATCGCCGCGCCAAACAGCACAAAGCCCATGCTGTCGAACCGCGTGCGCTCGCTGCCGCGCAGGTCGGGGATGAGTTTCCACACGGCGTAGCAGCCGACCATGCCCACCGGCAGGTTGATCAGGAAGATCCAGTGCCAAGTCAGGTATTGCACCATCCAGCCGCCCATGGTCGGGCCGAGCAGGGGGCCGAGCAGGCCGGGAATGGTGATGAAACCCATGATGCGCACCAGTTCGGAGCGCGGGTAAGCCCGTAGCACGACAAGCCGCCCGACCGGCAGCATCAACGCGCCGCCCAAACCCTGGATGACCCGCGCACCCACCAACATCGTCAAGCTGCTGGACAGCGCGCACAGCAGCGAGCCAATGCTGAACAGCATGATTGCGCCGAAAAAGATCTTCTTGGTGCCGAAGCGGTCGGCCACCCAGCCCGAGGCCGGGATCAGCAAGGCGACGGTGAGCATGTAGGCGATCACCACCCCTTGCATGCGCAGCGGGTTTTCCGCGAGGTCCCGGGCCATGGCCGGCAGTGCCGTGTTCAGAATCGTCCCGTCCAGCGACTGCATGAAGAAGGCAATCGCCACCACCCAGGGCAGCCAGCGGGCGGTCTTGGCGTCGAGCGGGGCGCGATTCGGCATGTGAACCCTTTTGTTAGCAGGCTATGTGTCGCGATTATGCGCCATCCGTCGCTCCTTTTCCCACAGGCGGTTCGTCTAAATCTGACAACTTTGCGTGCTTGCCCACCAGGAAATCCAGCAAGGCGCGGTGCACCGACAGCGCGGCTTCGCGAGACTCCAGGTCCAGCAAATGGCCAGTGTGCTCGGCCACAGAAAAACTGCTGCGGCCCACGTACTGTTTGAACAGCAGCGCATCGGCGGCAGGGGTGTATTCGTCGAGCGTGCCATTGAGGAAATGCACCGGGGTTTCAATTTGCCTGAGCGCCGGCAGGTAGTTGCCATCGCCCAGGCCCAGCACCTGGTGAATATGAAAGCGCGCCTGGCGGTACTCGGTGGTGGCCATGTTCGACAGGTGGCGGTGGTTATTGCGCTTGAGGCGTGGCGACAGGTATTTGCCCACTGTTTCGTTGAGCAGGTGGCCGACGGCGGATTTGTCATCGGCCTCGATCAGCACGCGCACCCGTTCCACGTAGTCGAGCATGGCCTGGTTGAGGTTGGGCGCGAGGGCCATCACTACCGAGCTTTCGATGGAGGGCGGGTTGTGGGCCAGGGTCAGCAGCGTTGAGATGCCGCCCCAGGAGGCCGACACCAGGTGGTTAACCTCGAAGCGCTCCACCAGCGCGCGAAGGATTTGGACTTCGTCGTCCTTGGTCACCAGGTCGAGGTCGGTATTGTGCTCGCGCGAGTAGCCGGAGAACGGCAGGTCGAACAGCAACACATTGAAATGCTCGGCCAGGCACTTGCTGGTACGGGCAAATGAGCGAGTGGTAGACAGCGCCCCGTTGACCAACAGGACGGTCTTTTTAGTCGGGTCGTTGCCCAGTCTCTCGATGTGAACGTTGTAGTGCTTGAACAGCTTTTCAATGACAAAACTTCCATGGTTCATGTCAACGCTCCAACTTGCCCACTCCGAGGCAAGGTCGTGCACACGTGCGCGCACGTGGGTGATATGGCGGGATGCCACTAACCCTTATAACGAGGTTTTTTACAGGCGACAACCGGCCGCTTGCGCGGGCAGAGAAGAAGAGAAAGGGCGGTAGGACTGGGAGGGACAACGATGTATGAATGCGGCGAGAACCCCTGTGGGAGCGGGCTTGTGTGGGAGCTGGCTTGCCTGCGATGGCATCACCCCAGCGTGACTGATACACCTCGGTGCCTGCATCGCGGGCAAGCCCGGCTCCCTCACAAGCCGGTTGCCACATTGTCGGGTGTGTTTACAACGTGAGGGTGAGGCGTTTTACCAATGCGCCCGGCAACAGGTTTGAGGCGGTATTGCGCTGGCTATACGTACTCGCCGACAGCAGCAACTCCCGTTCAGCCGTCAGCGCCTCCAGTTGTGAACCGAGCAGGCTGTACACACTGTCATCAAACCGCATGGTGCTGACCGGTGCTTTGATCTCGCCGTTTTCCACCCAAAACGTGGCAAAGCGGGTCATGCCGGTCAACCGGGCCGCTGGCAGGTCGGAGTAGTTCAGGTACCACAGGTTGCTGATGTACAGCCCGGTGCCCAGTTGCTTGAGGATATCGGCCTGGGCGAGGCTGCCCGGCGCCACTTGCAGGGCACTCGGGGATTCATCGCTGCTGGCGCCGTTGGTGCTCAGGCCGTATTCGGCGGCACTGCGCGAGTTGATCAACTGCCCCTCGGCCTTGCCCTCCTTGATCAGCGTCACATCCCCGCGCGGGTAACCCTCGGTGGAAAACGCCTGGCTGAGGGAGCCGCTGATCTGCTCGCTGACGGTGACCAGCGGACTCAACGATTGCTCATCCGCATACAGCTTTTGCAGCGAGCTGCCTTTGCTGGCGATGGCCTGGGCAGAAAAACCGCCCCAAGTGATGATGCTGATGATTTCTTCCAGCGCCGCCGGGGCCAGGTAGGCGCGGTATTGCCCCGGCGCCAGCGTGTGCAGCGGGCGGCCGAGGAATTCCAGCTGTTCGCGGGCTTGCTGGAAGCGTGCGGCGAACTCGGCGCTGTTCCAGGTGTGCCCGGCGTAGCTGGCTTTCACCGCCTCGCCGTTGGCGTGGAACAGACTGAAATCAAAGTTGAAACTGTTGGCGCGGTGCCAGCCGAAGGCGCCGTCCGAGCTGGCAAAACCACGGGTGATCGGGCCGGCAGCGTAGAAGCCGACCAGGTCCACGCCGTCGGCGGCGCGGCTGATGTCTTCCAGTACCTGAGCCAGTTCCGGCAAGGGGCGGGTCTGTTCGTTATTGCTCTGCCAGGCGTTGTGGTTCAGTAGCAGGTACGGGTCCTGCGGCAGCAACGGCAGGGTTTCGCGCAGTTGCTGCAGGCCATCGGCCAGGCGTTGGCGATCCAGTTCCGGCTCGCCGGACAAGGTAATGCCCAGGTCGGCGTGGCGGCCGTCGTCGATCAGTTTCAGATTCAGGCTGGCCTGTTGCACCTGCCCGGCCTGGCGCACCTGGCCATGGTTGAAACGCACGAATTCGGACGCCTCATCGGCGTAGCCCAGGTGAAATTTTTCCTTGTCGGTGACAGCCTCTTTGAGCCAGTCCACCAGTGCCTTGAAGTTATTCATCAGGCCTCTCCCCCAAATACGTCGACATGGCTGAACACACAGGCGGGCGAGGCATGGCCCACGCGGATCACCTGGTTCGGCTCACCCTTGCCGCAGTTCGGCGTGCCCAGCACCTTGAAGGTGCTGGCGTCACCGACCGCGCTGAGGTTGCGCCAGAACTGCGCGGAAATCGCCCGGTAGTTGGGGTTTTTCACCACGCCCTTGAGCTCGCCGTTTTCGATCAACTGACCCCATTCGCAGCCGAACTGGAATTTGTTGCGCGCATCGTCGATGGACCACGACCGGTTGGTGGACATCAGAATGCCGTTTTCGATGCCGCCAATCAGTTGCGGCAGGCTCTTGTCGCCGGCTTCGATATTCAGGTTGGCCATGCGGTCGATCGGCGGGCGGTTCCAGCTGCAGGCGCGGCTGTTGGCCACGCCGCTCATGCCCGAACGGAATTGCGACAGCGCACCGCCCAGCGGCTTGAGCAGCAGCCCTTCGCGGATCAGGAATTGCTTGCTCGCCGGGGTGCCTTCGTCGTCATGGCCATAGCTGGCGAGTTGTTCCGGAATGTCCGGGTCGAAGGTCACGTTGAGCAAAGGCGAGCCGTATTGCAGGTGGCCGAAGTCGCTGGCTTTCACAAAGCTGGTACCGGCGTAATTGCGCTCGTCACCGAGAATGCGGTCCAGCTCCAGCGGGTGACCGATGGATTCGTGGATCTGCAGGATCATCTGGTCAGGCATCAGCAGCAGGTCGCGCGGGCCGTTGGGGGTGTTCGGCGCGAGCAGCAGTTGCAGGGCTTCATCGGCGATGCGCGGCGCGGCACCGATCAGGCCGAAGCGGTTGATCACGTCAAAGCCGCCTTGCTGGCCGAAGTTGCTGCCGCCCAGGGTGCGGGTCTGGCTGTCATTGCCGTCGTACGCGGTGACGTTGACGCCGGGGAACACGAAACGCTGGGCCTGACGCAATTCGGCGCCGGCGTTGTTGAGGTAGATCTGTTCGACGTGGGTCAGGCCCAGGCTGACTTCCCAGCTCACCAGGCGCTCGTCCTTGGGCACGGCGGCGGACTCGCTGCCGAGCAATTGGTAGCAGTCGCTCAGGGACGGGAAGGGTTGGTCGAGGTCGGGCGACAGGTAGTCGGCGACGTCGCCGGATACGTGCTGCGTTTGCAGGTCGAGCAGCGCGTGAGGCTTGATCAGCCGGGCCTGCGCTTCGGCACGTTCGAGAGCGGCTTGCAGGCCGGCCAGGGAAATGTCGTTGGTGGCGGCATAGGCTTCCACGCCATTGAGGCGCACGGTGAGCATGGCGCCTTCATCGTGGTTCAGGTGCGGTGGTTCGGCGACGTTTTTGCGCACCGACAGGTACTGGCCGGATTCGCGCACATAACGCAGGGAAAAGAATTCGGCACGGGTGCGCAGGGCGCTGAAGTGCTGTTTGAGTGTGGCGTGTTTGTCGAACATGGGGCCTTCCTTGTGGGCGGCTCGGTGCGGGCAGGCAGACAGAGTAGCTGAACAAGGAGGGGTTTTGCATTGGCGGGTCGGGCCTCATCGCGGGCAAGCCCGCTCCCACATGTTGAAGGTGTTCACACATCAACTGTGGGAGCTGGCTTGCCTGCGATCCAGGCACCGCGGTGTTTCAGTTACTGCGCGATTTCACGCAACGGCTTGCCACGCACCGGCGCGTCGCCGGCTACGTAGTAGTCGGCAGTACTGCGTGGCAGCGGCTGGCGGCCACGGATCTTGTCGGCGATTTTCTCGGCGATCATGATCGTCGGTGCGTTCAGGTTGCCGGTGGTGATGATCGGCATGATCGACGCATCCACCACACGCAAGCCCTGCATGCCATGCACGCGGCCTTCGCCGTCCACCACCGCCATGTCGTCGGTGCCCATCTTGCACGAGCACGAAGGGTGGAACGCGGTTTCGGCGTGCTCGCGGATGAACTTGTCCAACTGTTCATCGGTTTGCACGTCGATGCCCGGGCTGATTTCGCGGCCACGGTACTGGTCCAGCGCCGGCTGCTGCATGATTTCACGGGTCAGGCGGATGCCGTCGCGGAATTCCTGCCAGTCCTGCTCGGTGGCCATGTAGTTGAAAAGAATGCTCGGGTAGTCCCGCGGGTTCTTCGACTTCAACTGCACGCGACCACGGCTCGGCGAACGCATGGAACCCATGTGCGCCTGGAAACCGTGCTCTTTCACACCGTTGCTGCCGTTGTAGTTAATCGCCACCGGCAGGAAGTGGTACTGGATGTTCGGCCAATCGAATTCTTCACGGGTGCGGATAAAACCGCCCGCTTCGAACTGGTTGCTGGCGCCGATGCCGGTGCCGTTGAACAGCCATTCGGCACCGATGGCCGGCTGGTTGTACCAGAGCAGCGACGGGTACAGCGACACGGGCTGGGTGCAGGCGTATTGCAGGTACAGCTCAAGGTGGTCCTGCAGGTTTTCGCCGACGCCGGGCAGGTCGTGGACCACCGGGATGTCGAGGCTTTCCAGCAGTTTGGCCGGGCCCACGCCGGAGCGTTGCAGCAGTTGCGGGGACGCGATTGCGCCGCTGCACACCAGCACTTCTTTGCGCGCACGGGCTTCAACGCGCTCTTCGGCAGCGCCGATCAAGTAACGCACGCCCACGGCACGTTTGCCTTCGAACAGTACCTTGTCGGTCAGGGCGTGGGTGACGATGGTCAGCGTGGAGCGTTTTTTAGCCGTGTCCAGATAGCCACGCGCGGTGCTGGCGCGGCGGCCTTTGGGCGTGACGGTACGGTCCATCGGGCCGAAGCCCTCTTGCTGGTAGCCGTTCAGGTCGTCGGTGCGCGGGTAGCCGGCCTGTACGCCGGCTTCAACCATGGCGTGGAACAGCGGGTTGTTGCCAGGCTTGGGCGTGGTCACGCTGACCGGGCCTTCGCCACCGTGGTAGTCGTTCGGGCCGATGTCCCGCGTTTCGGCCTTGCGGAAATACGGCAGGCAGTCCAGGTAGGTCCAGTTTTCCAGGCCTGGCAGTTTGGCCCAGTTGTCGTAGTCCATGGCGTTGCCACGGATGTAGCACATACCGTTGATCAGCGAAGAACCGCCCAGGCCTTTGCCGCGACCGCATTCCATCCGGCGGCCGTCCATGTGTGGCTCGGGGTCGGTTTCGTAGGCCCAGTTGTAGCGGCGGCCTTGCAGCGGGAAGGCCAGGGCGGCTGGCATTTGCGTGCGGAAGTCGAAACGGTAGTCCGGGCCGCCGGCTTCCAGCAGCAGGACGGTAACGCCTTCGTCTTCGGTCAGACGGGTCGCCAGGGTGTTACCGGCGGAGCCGGCACCCACAATGATGTAATCGTATTCTTGGGACATGAGATGCACCCTCTTTTGAGATAGTCAGGTCGGGCCTCATCGTGGGCAAGCCCGGCTCCCACAGGGAAATGCATTCCAAATGTGGGAGCTGGCTTGCCTGCGATAGGGCACTCACAGGCAACACAAGGCTCGGGTTTTAGAACACCGAGGCGTAGTCGCCCAGCTCAACCTGTACCGATTTGATGCGGGTGAAGTTGTTCAGCGAGCTGATGCCGTTTTCGCGGCCCACACCGGATTGCTTGTAGCCGCCGACCGGCATTTTCGCGTCGGACTCGCCCCAGGCGTTGATCCAGCAGATACCCGCTTCCAGCTGATGAATCACGCGGTGGGCGCGGTTCAGGTCGCGGGTGACCAGGCCGGCAGCCAGGCCGAAGTCGGTGTCGTTGGCGCGGCGGATCACTTCTTCTTCGGTTTCGTAGGTGAGGATGCTCATCACCGGGCCGAAGATTTCTTCACGCACGATAGTCATGTCGTCGGTGCAGTCGGTGAACACGGTCGGGGCCACAAAGGCGCCTTTGGCGAATTCACCATCAGTCAGGCGGTCGCCGCCGCATAGCACGCGGGCGCCTTCTGCCTTGCCTTTGGCGATGTAGCCCAGCACGCTCTCCATGTGGGCAAAGCTGACCAGCGGGCCGAAGTTGGTGTTGTCGTCTTGCGGGCTGCCCACGCGAATGCGCGCAACGCGCTCAACGATCTTGGCTTCAAAGGCCGCTTGCAGGTGCTTGGGTACGAACACGCGCGTGCCGTTGGTGCAGACCTGACCGGAGCTGTAGAAGTTGGCCATCATCGCGATGTCGGCGGCGCGATCCAGGTCGGCGTCTTCGAACACGATCAGCGGCGACTTGCCGCCCAGCTCCATGGTCACTTCCTTGAGCGAGGAGCTCGACGCGCTGGCCATGACTTTCTTGCCGGTGTCGGTACCGCCGGTGAACGAGACTTTCTCGATGCGCGGGTGCTCGGTCAGCCAGGTGCCGACTTCACGGCCGCTGCCGGTCAGTACGTTGAACACGCCCGCCGGTACGCCGGCTTCGGTGTAGATCTCGGCCAGTTTCAGGGTGGTCAGCGAGGTGACTTCGCTTGGCTTGAAGATCATCGCGTTGCCGGCGGCCAGGGCCGGTGCGGATTTCCACAGGGCGATCTGGATCGGGTAGTTCCACGCGCCGATACCGGCGACCACGCCCAGCGGCTCGCGACGGGTGTAGACGAAAGAGGTGTCGCGCAGCGGGATCTGCTCGCCTTCGATGGCGGGCACCAGGCCTGCGTAGTATTCCAGCACGTCGGCGCCGGTGACGATGTCGACGTATTTGGTTTCGGAGAAGGCTTTACCGGTGTCCAGGGTTTCCAGTGCGGCCAGTTCATCGTTGCGCTCGCGCAGGATGTCGACGGCACGGCGCAGGATGCGCGAACGCTCCATGGCGGTCATGGCAGCCCAGATTTTCTGGCCTTTTTCGGCGCTGACCACAGCACGCTCAACGTCTTCTTTCGTTGCGCGTTGCACTTGGGCGAGAACTTCACCGTTAGCCGGGTTGATGGCTTCGAAGGTGGCATCGCTGCCAGCGTCGCTGTAGCCGCCGTCAATGTAGAGTTTTTGCAGTTCGAAACGGGCCATAAAGTCCTCGCAAGTGCATAAGTGGTTGGCGTTAACCGCCGAAAAATGGAGCCATAAGGGTCTGGCAACACTCAGCGACAGCAGTTCAGGGGTTGAGCGGTTATGTGTGCTCTAACTCACCTGCTTGGCCAATTGGAAATCCATGTATTCGTAAGCGATGCGTTGCGCCTGCTCCGTGTCGAAAGCGTCTCCCGACAGGGCGCCGCGCAACCACAAACCGTCGATCAAAGCCGCCAGGCCCCGGGCTGCGCTGCGTGCATCTTCCAGCGGCAGCACACGGCGGAACTGGCAGCACAGGTTGGAATACAGACGGTGATCGTTGATCCGCTGCAACCTGTGCAAAGACGGGTGGTGCATGCTGGTGGCCCAGAAGGCCAGCCAGGTTTTCATTGCCGGGCCGTTGACCTGGCTCGCGTCAAAGTTGCCGCCGATGATCACCTGCAGGTGAGCACGGGGGCTGTCATCCGTAAGCGCAAGCCTGCGTTCGTGGACGTTCTCGATCAGCACATTCATCAGGTACCGCATCGTCGCGGCAATCAGGCCGTTCTTGTCCTGAAAGTAGTGACTGATGATGCCGTTCGAAACGCCGGCCAAACGGGCGATCAGCGCAATGCTGGCATCCCCCATTCCGACCTGATCGATGGCCGTCAAGGTGGCTTCGATCAACTGCTGGCGGCGTATGGGTTGCATACCGACCTTGGGCATGTAGCACCTCTCCTTAGGCCTGCCGATGGGCGATAAACGTCCGTCGGCTTGATGGCCAGTCTATTTTGTTTTGATTGAACGTTCAATCAACAAAGAATAAGATCTGCGACAAATGGTCGCTGCCTACAGATATTTCCTACCTGAGAGCAGCGTCCTGTGACACCTGCAAAAACCCTTGAAACAGGCCGTATCAGGGCCTGGCCACCGCCTCGGCGGGGTTCGAGAATTTTCGGGGTGTCTTTATAACACCCGTCCGTCGACTGCCGAAAAATCGATGTCCCGGGATAACCGTTGCCTTGTGTTTCTCTCTCGCACTGCCCGGAGCATCTGCGCCATGAGTTCTGCCTCTCTTATAAAGACCCCGCCGGAAAAGGTTCGGGTCAACGGTTGGGTGTTCTACACCTCCACCGCGCTCATTCTGTTGTTGACCGCCATTCTGATCATCGCCCCGCAGGAGGCCGGGCGCATGCTTGGCGTAGCACAGGCCTGGCTGTCGAAAAGCTTTGGCTGGTACTACATGGTGGTCATCGCCGCTTATCTGGTGTTTGTGGTCGGCCTGGCGTTTTCGTCCTACGGCAAGTTGAAACTGGGCAGCAAGGACGACACCCCGGACTTCAGCTACGGCGCCTGGGCCGGCATGCTGTTCTCGTCCGGCATCGGCATCTCTTTGCTGTACTTCGGTGCCTCCGAGCCTCTGGACCACTACTTCAACCCGCCCGAAGGCGTAGCCGCCAGCAATGGCGCCGCACGCCAGGCGTTGCAACTGACGTTCCTGCACTGGGGTCTGCATGGCTGGGCGATTTACGCGCTGGTCGGCCTGGCCGTGGCGTACTTTGCCTACCGTCACAACCAGCCGCTGGCCTTGCGTTCGGCACTGTACCCGTTGGTGGGCGAGCGTTGGGTGAAAGGTGCGGCCGGCCATGCGGTGGACGGTTTCGGCATGTTCGTGACGCTGCTGGGCCTGGTGACGAACCTGGGGATCGGTTCGATGCAGGTGTCGTCGGGCCTTGAAAACCTGTTCGGCATGCAGCACAGCAACACCAACCTGCTGATCGTGATCATCGTGATGAGCACCGTGGCGACCATCGCCGCCGTGTCGGGTGTGGAGAACGGCATTCGTCGCCTGTCCAACCTCAATATCGTGCTGTTCAGCGGTTTGCTGATCTTTGTGCTGCTGTTCGGCCCGACCCTGCACTTGCTTAACGGCTTCGTGCAGAACATCGGCGACTACATGAACGGCATCGTGCTGAAAACCTTCGACCTGTATGTGTACGAAGGCGACGCCGACAAGACCGAGCGCTGGATGGGCCTGTGGACCCTGTTCTACTGGGCGTGGTGGATTTCCTGGGCACCATTCGTGGGCATGTTCATCGCGCGTATTTCCCGTGGCCGCACGGTGCGTGAACTGGTGGCCGGCGTATTGCTGATTCCGCTGGGCTTTACCCTGGCGTGGCTGTCGATCTTCGGCAACTCGGCGCTGGACCTGGTGCTGAACCACGGCGCCGTGGAGCTGGGCAAGACCGCACTGGAACAGCCGTCCATGGCCATCTACCAGTTGCTTGAGCATTACCCGGCGTCGAAAGTCGTGATTGGTGTGTCGATCTTCGTGGGCTTCGTGCTGTTCCTGACCCCGGCGGATTCCGGCGCGGTGATGATGGCCAACCTGTCCTGCAAAGGCGGTAACGTGGATGAAGACGCGCCGCACTGGCTGCGGATCTTCTGGTCGGTGGTGATCACGCTGGTGACCATCGGCCTGCTGTTTGCCGGCAACTTCGAAGCCATGCAAACCATGGTGGTGTTGGCGGGGCTGCCGTTCTCGGTGGTGCTGGTGTTCTTTATGTTCGGTTTGCACAAGGCGATGCGCCAGGACGTGGCCATCGAACAAGAGCAAGCGCAATTGGCCGAGCGTGGCCGTCGGGGTTTCAGCGAGCGTTTGACTGCCCTGGACCTGCAACCGAGCCAGGGCACGGTACAACGCTTTATGGACAAACACGTGACGCCGGCGCTGGAGGAGGCGGCGACCGCGTTGCGTGATCAGGGGCTGGAAGTGCAGACCTTGCTCGGTAAGTCCAAGCGCTGCATTGGCGTGCGGATCGAGATGTCCGAGGGCAACCCGTTTGTCTATGAAGTGAGTCTGGATGCTTACTCGTCGGCGCCGAGCGACGTGCCTGAAGAAGAGCGCACCCGTTATTACCGTGCCGAGGTGTACCTGCACAACGGGCCTCAGGAATATGACCTGATGGGCTTTACCCAGGAGCAAATCACCCGGGACGTGCTCGATCAGTTTGAAAGCCATCGGCAGCTCCTTGGCCGTGTCTATAGCTGATGGTTGAGCCTGGCGGTGCCCTCACTGGCGCCGCTGTTTCCTGATTGGAGTGCGGTCAACTGTGGGAGCTGGCTTGCCTGCGATAGCTTTTGTGAATTCACTAAAGCTATCGCAGGCAAGCCAGCTCCCACATTGATCCAGTTCCTTCAGTTGATTAGCCGAGGTTCTTGCCTAAAAGGGCATGGTACAGCTCGCTATCCCCCAGAATCCCCACCACCTGGTTGTTGTCATGCAACACCAGCTTGTTCCCCGTGTGATACCGAATCTGCAACGCATCGCGCATGCCGATATTCGAATCCACCAGCGTCGGCACTCGGCCCAAGCCTTCCACCGCTTGCCCCGGCGCCCAGTTCTGCAGGTTCAGCACCGCGCCATTCTGGCGGGCACCCTTGATGGTGTTGCCTTCGGCCAGGTCCAGCCACGAGTCGCCGCCCGGGTCCAGGCACACCGAACCGTTGATGCGCTTGCAGTTGTCCAGGGTACGCATCAGGCTGCGGCCGCACAGTACGTTCAGCGGGTTGGTGTGGGCGACGAAGGTGCGCACATAGTCATCGGCCGGGTTCAGCACGATTTCTTCCGGCACGCTGTACTGGATGATCTTGCCGTCTTTCATGATTGCGATGCGGCTGCCGAGTTTCAGCGCCTCATCCAGGTCGTGGCTCACGAACACGATGGTTTTGCTCAGCTTGCGTTGCAGCTCCAGCAGTTCATCCTGCAGGCCCTGGCGAATCAACGGGTCGAGGGCGGAGAAGGGTTCGTCCATCAGCAAAATATCGGCGTCCATGGCCAGGGCGCGTGCCAGGCCGACGCGCTGCTGCATGCCGCCGGACAGCTCGTCCGGCTTCTTGTTGCGCCATTGGGCCAGGCCCACCAGCTCGAGTTTTTCATCCACCAGCGCGCGCCGTTCCTTCTCCGGGCGGCCCTGCATTTCCAGACCGAAGCTGATGTTCTCGCGCACCGTCAGCCAGGGCATCAGGGCGAACTTCTGGAACACCATGGCGATGCGTTTGGTGCGCATCATTTTCAGCTCGGCGGGGGTGCACGAGGCGATGTCGATCTGGCGGCCTTCATGCTCCACAAACAGCTGGCCGCGGCTCACGGTGTTGAGGCCGTTGATGCAGCGCAACAAGCTGGATTTGCCGGAGCCCGACAGGCCCATCAGCACGCAGATTTCGCCTTTCTCGATGTCCAGGCTGGCTTTTTCCACGCCGACAATCTGCCCGGTTTTTTTCAGGATCTCGTTGCGGTGCATCCCCTGGTCCAGCAGCCTCAAGGCTTCGCGCGGGTCTTTGGAGAAGATCACATCGACATTGTCGAATCGGATAATGCTCATGCATCACCCCCTACTTTGGCGTCGGGTTGTTTGCAGATGCGGTCGAGCATGATGGCCAGCAGCACAATCGCCAGGCCGGCTTCAAAGCCCAGGGCGATGTCGGCGGTGTTGAGCGCGTTGACCACCGGCTTGCCGAGGCCGTCGGCGCCCACCAGAGCCGCGATCACCACCATCGACAACGACAGCATGATGCATTGGGTAATGCCGGCGGCGATGCTCGGCATGGCGTGGGGCAGTTCAATACGCGAGAGCAACTGACGGCGCGAGCAGCCAAAGGCCTTGCCGGCGTCCATCAACTCTTGCGGTACATCGCGGATACCCAGGTAGGTCAGGCGGATCGGTGCGGCAATCGCGAACACCACCGTGGAGATCAGGCCGGGCACCACACCCAGCCCGAAGAGGGTCAGGGTAGGGATGAGGTAGACGAAGGTCGGTACGGTCTGCATCAGATCGAGCACCGGCCGCATCATGGTGTAGAACAGCGGTTTGTGCGCGGCAACAATGCCCAGCGGCACACCGATGACCACGCAGACCAGGGTGGCGAACAACACCTGCGCGAGGGTTTCCATGGTTTCCTGCCAGTACCCCAGGTTCAGGATCAGCAGGAAGGAGGCGATGACAAAAACCGTTAGGCCCCATTTGCGTTGAATGAAATGAGCCAGCAGCGCAATCAGACCGATCAATGCCAGCGGATTGAACCAGGTCAGCGCAAACGTCACGCCGTGGATCATCGTTTCCAGGGTCGATGCGATTGCGTCGAAGTAGTTGGCGCCGTGTTGGGTCAACCATTCAACGAAGGCAGCGATGTACTGGCCCAGTGGGATTTTCTGTTCAGTCAGCATGGTAGTGAATGTCCACATGCGAAGGGGAAAACATCCCGGGGCAGCGCACCGCCCCGGGGTCAGCGGGTTACTTGGCGAGGTAAGCTTTTACGGCGTCGATCCCTGGTTTGCCGTCATAGGTGGTGACACCGGCGAGCCAGGTGTCGAGCACTTGCGGGTTGGCCTTGAGCCAGGCCTTGGCGGCCACGTCGGGTTTTTGTTTGTCGTCCAGGACTTTACCCATCAGGGTGCTTTCCATGTTCAGCGTGAACACCAGGTTTTTCAGCAACTGGCCAACGTTGCTGCATTCCTGGGTGTAGCCCTTGCGGGTGTTGGTGTAGATGGTGGCCTGGCCGTAGTTGGGGCCGAACGAGTCGTCACCGCCGGTCAGGTACTTCATCTTGAAGCGGGTGTTCATCGGGTGCGGTTCCCAGCCGAGGAACACGATGGCCTGGCCGCGTTTGGTGGCGCGTTCCACCTGCGAGAGCATCCCGGCTTCGCTGGATTCCACGACTTTGAAGCCCGCGTCTTTCAAACCAAACTGGTTCTTGTCGATCACGGTCTGGATGGTGCGGTTGCCGTCGTTACCCGGCTCGATACCGTAGATTTTGCCGCCCAGCTCTTCCTTGAATTTGACGATGTCGGCGAAGTCTTTCAGGCCCTTGTTGTACAGCTCCTCGGGCACGGCCAGGGTGTACTTGGCGTTCTCAAGGTTGGCGCGAACGGTTTCTACGGTGCCGGCATCACGGTACTGCTTGATGTCGTTTTCCATGGTCGGCATCCAGTTGCCGAGGAAGATGTCCATGTTCTTGCCGTCCGCCAGAGACTTGTAGGTCACCGGCACGGAAATCATCGTGGTGCGCGGCTTGTAGCCCAGGCCTTTGAGGATTTCGCTGGTGGTGGCGGTGGTGACGGTGATGTCGGTCCAGCCGACGTCGGAGAAATTGACGGTCTGACATTGTGCCGGTTCTGCAGCGTGCGCCAGGACTGGCAGACTCAGCATGGCGGCCAACAACAACGAGGGTGAACCTTTCATGGGGCTAGACTCCTGTGTTTTTTCTGGCGGCCTGCGCCGCGCTTTATAGGTGTTGCGGTTGGTGCGCGCGATGACGCGACGGCACGGTGCCTTGCAAACGAGTCGAGACTGATCATGTACCAGTGAAAATCTGACGCCTACAGGGGGCGTCGTATCCAGTACAGGGATGGTCGTATCCAGTGTCGGTGACGTCGCTTACAGATTTTTCCAGCGGCAAAACTGCTGTTTTTGCCGATCTGCACCGCTAAAAACGGCCAAAACGCCTTATCGCCTGCCAGCGACGTTAGTGAGCATGGTCACGTCGGTGTGAGACGCCGTGAGGGGCAGCAAAAGCTTGATGATGCCGCCATTCGGGCGAATTCAGCGTAGCAGGTAGCCCGTGCTTATCGAGGAGTTCCACGGCAATGGCTATCAGCGTTTTCGACCTGTTCAAGATCGGCATCGGGCCTTCGAGTTCTCACACCGTCGGCCCCATGCGCGCCGCGGCGTTGTTCGTTCAAGCCTTGCGTGAACGTGATGTGTTGGAACAAGTGCGGCGCGTCGAAGTTCAGCTGTATGGCTCGCTGTCCGCCACCGGCATCGGCCACGGCAGCGACACCGCCACCATCATGGGCCTGATGGGCGAATGGCCGGACGCAATCGATCCGTCGCAAATCGGCCTGCGCATTCATACCCTGCGTGAAACCGACACCCTGCTGCTCGACGGCTACCTGCCGGTGCCTTTCATTTGGGCGCGCGACATGCGCCTGCTCGACGAAAACCTGCCGTTCCATCCCAACGCCATGACCCTGGTGGTGTTCGGCGACAACGGTGAGTTGCACCGTGACACCTACTATTCGGTCGGCGGCGGTTTTGTGGTGGATGAAGCCCAGGCGCAAAGCGGTGTGGCGGATATGGACCGCACCGAGTTGCCTTACGATTTTTCCAGCGCGGTGGAGCTGCTGCAGCTGTGCAAGACCCACAACCTGCGCGTGGCCGAATTGATGCTCGCCAATGAGAAAACCTGGCGCTCCGAAGAAGAAATCCGCAGCGGCCTGATGAAGCTTTGGCGCGCCATGCAGGATTGCGTGGAGCAGGGCCTCAAGCACGAAGGCATCCTGCCCGGCGGCCTCAATGTGCGGCGACGCGCCGCCAGGTTGCACCGCAGCTTGCAGGAACTGAACAAGCCCAATGTGATCGGTTCAACCTTGAGCGCCATGGAGTGGGTCAACCTGTTCGCTCTCGCGGTGAATGAGGAAAACGCCGCCGGTGGGCGCATGGTCACGGCGCCGACCAATGGTGCGGCGGGGATCATCCCGGCGGTGCTGCACTACTTTATGAAGTTCAGTGAGGATGTCACCGAGGCCAATGTGGTCGACTACCTGCTCGGCGCGGCGGCGGTGGGCATCTTGTGTAAAAAGAACGCCTCGATCTCCGGCGCCGAAGTGGGTTGCCAGGGTGAAGTCGGCTCGGCGTGTGCGATGGCGGCGGCCGGGCTGGCGGAGATCCTCGGCGCCACCCCGGAGCAACTGTGCAACGCGGCTGAAATCGGCCTTGAGCATAACCTCGGCCTGACCTGCGACCCGGTGGGCGGCCTGGTGCAGGTGCCGTGTATCGAGCGCAATGCGATTGCGGCAGTGAAGGCGATCAACGCGGCGCAAATGGCCCTGCGGGGTGACGGCCAGCACTTTATTTCCCTGGACCGGGTGATCCGCACCATGCGCGATACCGGGGCGGATATGCATGACAAGTACAAAGAGACATCGCGGGGCGGGTTGGCGGTCAGCGCCGTTGAGTGCTGAGACCGAGTCGACTGCATCGCAGGCAAGCCAGCTCCCACAGGGGAACGCATTCCAAATGTGGGAGCTGGCTTGCCTGCGATAGCAATACTCCAGACACCACTGCTCATAAAGTGAACACCCGGATCCAAAAGCGCCACCTTTTAGCGCGTCGCAAACAGATAAGTAGCTCCCAAACGATTCTGCGCCTGACCACCCGTCATCCGTGCCAGCGGTGACAGACTTTTCCCACGCCCGCAAAGCGCCTTCCCACAAGTGCTACCGATCTGCTCACACCCCGTAGGCGGGCTCGGTCTGACGCCCGATTCGGGTCATATCCCGCACTCCCGGCACGGGCTTATATAGACGCGTCATCAGGTCGTTTTTAGGAGTTATTGGACGGCCATTCAACTTTAGGCATGGCATTTGCTCTATCAATTCAAAGCCTCGCTCTCGCCGCAGACGAGCGCAATAACAAGAGCCTCGCCTGAGGCCATCACCCGCTTTGTGTGAGGAGATACCGCGATGACGTCGTTCAACTCCGGGGCCCAACCCCAGAACCGTGCGCCTCAATCCATCGGCTTTTTGCTGCTGGACAATTTCACGCTGATTTCCCTGGCGTCGGCCGTGGAACCGCTGCGCATGGCCAACCAGCTGTCCGGCCGCGAGCTGTACCGCTGGACGACCCTGAGTGTCGACGGTAACCAGGTGTGGGCCAGCGACGGCCTGCAAATCACCCCCGATGCCTCCATGCACAAAGCCCCGGCCCTGGACACTGTGATTGTGTGCGGCGGCGTGGGTATCCAACGTACTGTGACCCGTGAGCATGTGTCGTGGCTGCAAAGCCAGGCGCGCCAGTCCCGTCGCCTTGGTGCCGTGTGCACCGGCAGCTGGGCCCTGGCCTGCGCCGGTTTGCTCGACGGTTTTGATTGCAGCGTGCACTGGGAATGCCTGGCGTCGATGCAGGAAGCCTTCCCGCGCGTGGCCATGAGCACACGCCTGTTCACGCTGGACCGTAACCGCTTCACCAGTTCGGGCGGCACCGCGCCGCTGGACATGATGCTGCACCTGATCAGCCGCGACCACGGCCGTGAATTGTCGGCAGCCATCTCGGAAATGTTTGTGTACGAACGCATCCGCAACGAACAGGATCACCAGCGTGTGCCGCTCAAGCACATGCTTGGCACCAACCAGCCGAAGCTGCAGGAAATCGTCGCGTTGATGGAAGCCAACCTGGAAGAACCGATCGACCTGGACGAACTGGCGGTGTATGTCGCCGTGTCCCGTCGTCAGCTGGAGCGGCTGTTCCAGAAATACCTGCACTGCTCGCCGTCTCGCTACTACCTCAAGTTGCGCTTGATCCGTGCGCGGCAGTTGCTCAAGCAAACGCCGATGTCGATTATCGAAGTGGCATCGGTGTGCGGGTTTGTGTCTACGCCGCACTTCTCCAAGTGCTACCGCGAATACTTCGGCATTCCGCCGCGGGATGAGCGCGTGGGTTCCAACACCACCCAGCAAGTGGCGATGATGCCGATTCCGCAGGCGCTGGTGCTGTCACCGTTGTCGGGGCCGATGTCGGCGTTGAGCCAGGCGCGTAATGAGTCGACGTTTGCCAGTGTAAGGCTCTAGACCGAGTCGCCTTCATCGCAGGCAAGCCAGCTCCCACATGTTGATTTGTGAATACATTCAAATGTGGGAGCTGGCTTGCCTGCGATAGCGGTGTATCAGGCACCAGAGCTCTGTTTGAACTGCACCAAAGCCGGCAACAACTGCTTGTCGATCGCCTGCCTCACCGCCGGCAGAATCGTCGCACTGCCGGTGTACATCTGCTCCACCATACCCTTGAGTGCCTTGGCCCGTGCCGCACTCAAACCGCGCACTGCGCACTCGCAGGCCTGCTCTGCGGTGGCGCCGCTGGACACTTCAAAACCCAGCGAGCGCAGTTGGCCCAGCAGGTCATCCTGGTCAATCAAATCCGCGTGCATCATGACGTTTTATCCTGGTGTAGGGAGCGGGGTCTGAGCTTGATTCTGGTAGGCCATCTGCCAGTGGGCAAGGGCAGAATCCGTGAATGGCTCGGATGGCTATGAGCAGGTCGTTTTCGGGGCATTTACCGACAGAAGTAACAGGCACACTGAATGCCAGCAAACAGCTTGAAGGTTTGGTCACCCTCGAGATGTCACGCTCACACCAAGCGCTCTGCCCCGGTCTCGTCACGGCTTGATCGGGGCTTTTTTTGGCTGGGTTTTGTGGTGTTGTTATCGGCCTCATCGCAGGCAAGCCAGCTCCCACCTTTAACTGTGTTCACAAGTCAAACTGTGGGAGCTGGCTTGCCTGCGATAGCGATCTAACGCTGCAACACCAATATCCTGGACAACAACTCATCCCGGTCGATGTAGCAACCCTGAAAATGCCGCGCCCCCGACGCCGGGTCAAACGCATTGCGCGCATGCAAAGTGCGCCGGTTATCAAAGCACCACAACTCCCCCGGGTTCAGACGTTTGACCACACGGAAACGATCCTCCCGCGTCATCGCAATAAACCGCCGGTATGCCCGATACAGCAACGGCATCTGTTCCACGCTGGCGTCGAACGGCCCGCGCAGGAAGTTCGCCATGCGAATCTCCGCCACGTCGCCCAAGGCATCCAGCGCGATGATCGGTGCGAGCCGGCGGTAGTCGCTGTGACGGTCCTTATTGCGAAACTCCACCGGAATCTCACACAGCGCACGAAACGCCTCGGGGTCTTCCGCGCGCAAGGCCTGGGCGATGGCAAACCCGTCGACGAAAATGCTTTCGCCACCGTTGGCATCGTTCACCAGACAATGCAGAAATTGCAGGCCCGGTTGCAGCTCGCGGGTGGGCAAATCAGTGTGCAGTGGCAGGTTGAAAGCGGTGTAGGCATTGCTGTCGGCATCGGCTTTGGACTGCACGTTGAACAGCACGCCGAAGTTACTTTCGCGGATAAACGAAATGCGTTTGGCGATCAGCGCCAAAGAGCCCGGCTCGGTGGGCACGCCACGGATTTGTGTGAGGCCGCTGTCACGCAGGGCCAGCAGCCATTGCAGCAACGTCTCGGGGTCTTGCATCACGGCGGCGTAGTCGAAAACCGGCAGCGAGAAGGTATGGTTCCACAGCACGGATTTGGGCTTCGCCGCGCGGCGTTCAGCGCGTGACTCATCATCGTAGGCGTGGGCGCGCAGCCAGCCCGGATCAAACCGGCTGTTGTGGCCGCCGCGCCATTGCACTTGGAGGAAACCGCCGTCGATGTGCGCACTGAGGGCGCCGAGGTGTTCCTCTACATCGACGATTTCCAGCACCTGTTCGCGGGTCACGCTGTACACGCACTCCGCACAGGGGCAGTTGTCGCGCAGCCACTGGTGATGAAACGGACTGGCCCGCCCGTCGGCCCAATGCACAAGGATCTGATCCTCCAGCACTCGCGCATCCGCGAGGTCGCTGATTTTTGGGTAAGTACGAAAATCGGCAACAGCGGCGGCGTTTTGCATGGTGGCTCCTTGTTTTTATTTTTTGGGTGGCAATCCGATTACTCGGCCAAGCAGGGCAGGACGCGGCAGGTTGGCCTGTTCGGCGCTGATGGCCGTGAGTTTTTCCAGCGTCGCCTCGGTGAACGGCGCCGAGTGCGGGCCGGCGAGGTCGACGTGCAGCAGCATCTGTTCGTTGCCCGCCAGTTCCTTCTCGTCGCCCACGAGGTGCAGGCTGTGATAGAGGTGCAGGCGCTTGGCGTCATGGGCGATGAGTTGGGTGTGCACCTCCACCTCGGCGCCGAGTTTCACTTCGTGCAGGTAGTTCAAGTGCAGTTCCAGGGTGAACAGCGAGTGGCCGCTGGCTTCGCGGTTTTCACTGGTAAGCCCCAGGGTGTCCATCAGCGCGTCGGTGGCGTAGCTGAAGATCAGCAGGTAGAACGCGTCGCGCAGGTGGCCGTTGTAGTCCACCCAGTCGGGGAGAATTTTTGTGGTGTAAGTCGTCAATGCAGGCATGACATAAATCTCGGACAAGTACTCGGTCAAATGTGGGAGCTGGCTTGCCTGCGATAGCGGTGCTGAATTCAACACCGCTATCGCAGGCAAGCCAGCTCCCACAGGGTTATTCGGCGAAGCTCATACCGTGTTTTTCCTTGGTGGTTTTCACCGCCTCCAACACCGCCAGCAGGCAATCATCACGATAGCGCTCCAGCGCCGAAATGCTGTGTTTGCCCAGCTGGTCGCTGGTGCCCTCCACCACATCGTCAATCAATTTGTCGGTCAGCTCCGGCGCCGGCAAATACGTCCATGGCAATTGCAGTGCCGGGCCGAATTGCGCCATGAAGTGCCGCATGCCGGCATCGCCACCGGCCAGGGTATAGGTCAGGAAAGTGCCCATGAACGACCAACGCAAACCGGCACCAAAACGAATGGCGTCATCGATTTCGCCGGTGGTTGCCACGCCGTCATTCACCAGATGCAGCGCCTCGCGCCACAGTGCTTCCAGCAGGCGGTCGGCGATAAAACCCGGGACTTCCTTGCGCACGTGCAGCGGGCGCATGCCGAGGGATTCATACACCTTGATCGCCGCCTGGATCGCTTCCGGTGCAGTGTTTTTGCCACCCACCACTTCCACCAGCGGCAGCAAGTAAACCGGGTTGAACGGGTGGCCGACCACGCAGCGTTCCGGGTGGGTCGAGCCTTCGTAGAATTCGCTCGGCAACAGGCCCGAGGTGCTCGAACCAATCAACGCATTCGGCTTGGCCGCCGCGCTGATTTTGCTGTGCAAGTCCAATTTGAGTTCCAGGCGCTCCGGGGCGCTTTCCTGGATGAAATCGGCATCTTTCACGCATTCTTCGATGGTGGCGACAAAACGCAGGCGGTCCTGGGACGCGCCAGGCGCCAAGCCTTGTTTCTCCAGGGCACCCCAGGCATTGGCGACGCGTTTGCGCAGGGCGGCTTCAGCGCCGGGCGCAGGGTCCCAGGCCACTACATCCAGGCCATGGGCGAGTGCGCGCGACACCCAGCCGCTGCCGATGACACCGCTGCCGAGGGCGGCGAAGGTTTTGATTTCGGTGATAAAGCTCATGGGCGACAGTCCTGAAAAGTTCGGTGATTCAATGTGGGACCTGGCTTGCTGTGGCGAGGGAGCTTGCTCCCTCGCCACAGAGCCCGCTTCCACGGGGGTGTGGTGTCTGGTTCAGCCGCGCTTGGTCAGGCCCATCTTCACGCGGCCTTCGGCCGGGGTCATGACCCGCGCCCCCAAGCGGCTGAGGATTTCACTGGCGCGTTCCACCAACTGGCCGTTGGTGGCAAGCACGCCCTTGTCCAGCCACAGGTTGTCTTCCAGGCCGACCCGCACGTTGCCGCCCAGCAGCACCGCTTGCGCGGCCATCGGCATTTGCATGCGGCCGATGCCGAAGCCCGCCCACACCGCGTCGGCCGGCAGGTTGTCGACCATGGCCTTCATGGTGGTGGTGTCGGCCGGGGCGCCCCACGGGATGCCCAGGCACAGCTGGAACAGCGGGTTGTCGAGCAGGCCTTCCTTGATCATCTGCTTGGCGAACCACAGGTGACCGGTATCGAAGATTTCCAGCTCGGCCTTCACGCCCAGCTCTTGAATGCGCTTGGCGCCCGCACGCAGTTGCGCCGGGGTGGACACGTAAATGGTGTCGCCGTCGCCGAAGTTCAGGGTGCCGCAGTCCAGGGTGCAGATTTCAGGCAGCAGCTCTTCCACGTGGGCCAGGCGGGTCAGCGGGCCCACCAGGTCGGTATTGGGGCCGAACTCCATCGGGTTCTCGCCGCCGCCGATCTCCAGGTCTCCGCCCATGCCGGCGGTGAGGTTGACGATGATGTCGATGTCGGCCTCGCGGATGCGCTCCATCACTTCGCGGTACAGGGCCACGTCGCGGCTGAATTTGCCGGTTTGCGGATCACGCACATGGCAATGCACGACGGTGGCGCCAGCCTTGGCGGCCTCCACGGCGGCGGCGGCGATTTGTTTGGGAGTGACCGGCACGTGGGGGCTTTTGCTGGTCGTGTCGCCAGCACCGGTGAGTGCGCAGGTGATGATGACGTCGTGATTCATGAGGCAGGTTCCTTACAGGCGGGCGTAGTGGTGCCGTGCGCAGCCAAAAGGCGGCTGCGACACGGTGATTCGAATCAGGTTATTTGCTGGTCAATTGCAGGTTGGCCGCAGCCGGTTTGCCGTCAAAGGTGGTCACGCCTTCCAGCCAGCGGGCCTGGTCTTGGGGGTGATCCTTGAGCCACTGTTTGGCGGACTCGATGGCGTCCTTGTGGTCCAGCAACGGCTGCATCATCCGGCTCTCGTCGGCGGCGGTGAAGGTCAGGTTGGTCAGCAGTTTGTTCACGTTGGGGCACTGTTCGGCGTAGGTCGGCGACGTCACGCTCCACACCGTGGCCATGCCTTCGTTCGGGCCCAGGGCGTCGTCGCTGCCGGTGAGGTAGGTCATGGCGACGTTGACGTTCATCGGGTGCGGCGCCCAGCCGAAGAACACCACAGCCTCTTTGCGACGCACGGCGCGGTCGACCGCGGCGAGCATGCCGGCTTCACTGGATTCAACCAGCTGGAACTTGCCCAGGCCGAACTGGTTCTTGGCGATCATCGCCTTGATCTGGGTGTTGGCGCCCGAGCCCGGTTCGATGCCGTAGATCTTGCCGCCCAACTCTTTTTCAAACTTGGCGATGTCAGCAAAGGTCTTCAGCCCCTTGTCCGCCAGGTAAGTCGGCACGGCGAGGGTGGCGCGCGCGTCTTCCAGGCTCGGTTTGTCGAGGACTTTGACCTGCTTGGCGTCGACGAACGGCGTGATGGTCTGGGTCATCAGCGGGTTCCAGTAGCCCAGGAACAGGTCCAGGCGTTGGTCGCGGATGCCGGCGAAGATGATTTGCTGGGAGGCGCTGGTTTGTTTGGTCTTGTAGCCGAGGCCGTCGAGCAACACTTGGGTCATGGCGCTGGTGGCGATTACGTCGGTCCAGTTCACCACGCCCATGCGCACGTTCCGGCAGGATTCTGCGTCGGCCGCGAATACGCTGGTGCTCAAGATGGCGCTGGCGCTGAGTGCAAGCACGCAGCGGCTGATCAGTCGGTTCATGGTGGATCCCTCGGCAGGTCGTTATTGTGGGGTCCGGCGTCTTTGTGCGCCGTGGCATCAAGTTACGCAGCTTGAGGGCCCATAAAACGCACGGCGGCGACCGACTCTTGCACTGCAGCGACCTGCCCCCTTGAATCCACTCCAGAACGGGAGTATCACAGTGCCACGCTGCCCGCACGACGAGAGCGCCACCATGTCCCAGGATTTCTACTTTTTGCTGATGCCGGGGTTTTCGGCCATCGGTTTTATCTCCGCGCTGGAACCCTTGCGGGTGGCCAACCGCTTTCGCGGCGAGCTGTACCGCTGGCATGTGTTGAGCGCCGACGGCGGCGCGGTACTGGCGAGCAATGGCATGTCGGTCAACGCCGATGCTGCGCTGGAACCGCTGAAAAAGGGCGCGACGCTGATGGTGGTCGCAGGCTTCGAGCCCTTGAAGTTCGCCACGCCCGCCTTGGAACACTGGCTGCGCCGCCTCGACCACGACGGTGTGACCCTCGGCGCCATCGACACCGGGGCCTGCGTGCTGGCCGAAGCCGGCTTGCTCGATGGGCACCGCCTTACGCTGCACTGGGAAGCCATTGATGCCTTCAAGGAATCCTATCCGCAGCTCACCGTGACCCAGGAACTGTTCGAGATCGACCGCCGCCGCATCACCTGCGCCGGTGGCACGGCGTCCATCGACCTGATGCTCGACCTGATCGCCCAGTCCCACGGCCCGGAGCTGGCGATCCAGGTGTCCGAACAATTCGTGCTCGGCCGCATCCGCCCGCGCAAAGACCACCAGCGCATGCAGATCGCCACGCGCTACGGCATCAATAACAAGAAGCTGGTGCAGGTGATTGGCGAGATGGAGCAGCACACCGAGCCGCCGCTGAGCACCCTGGCGCTCGCCGAGGCGATCAAGGTGACGCGCCGCCAACTGGAGCGGCTGTTTCGCCTGCATCTGAATGACACCCCGAGCAACTTCTACCTCGGCCTGCGCCTGGAAAAAGCCCGGCAGCTTTTGCGTCAAAGCGGCATGAGTGTGCTGGAAGTGAGTATTGCGTGCGGGTTTGAGTCGCCGTCTTACTTCACCCGCAGCTATAGGGCGCGGTTTGCCAAGTGCCCGCGGGAGGATCGGCGACGGGAGGTGGTGTGACGGACAATTATAGTTAATTATACTCGAGGCTATAAATTATAGTTCTCTCAATAATTGAGTATAAAACCATGTCCAAGCACAGCGGCTTTGTGTTCCGCCGCCCCACTCTGGCCAGCAGCATTGCCGACGGTCTGGTGGGGGGCGGTCTTCAGGATTTCACCTCTGGCCTGTTTCTCGCGGCGCCGCGTCGCACGGGCAAAAGTACTTTTTTGCGTGAAGACCTTATTCCGGAATGTCAGCTTCGAGGCTGGCTGACGGTGTATGTCGACCTGTGGGCCGACAAAGACAAAGATCCGGCAGAGTTGATTGCCAGTGCCATTGCCGCCGCACTGGCGCCCTATGAAAAGGGCATTCGCAAGCTGGCCAAAAACCTTGGGGTGGAGAAACTGAGCTTTTTGCGGACCCTGTCCTGGGACTTCAGCAAACCGCAATTGCCTGTTGGCGCAACCTTGACCCAGGCGCTGGAGTTGCTGCACCACGCGGCGGAAAAACCCGTGGTGCTGGTGATTGATGAGGCGCAACACGCGCTGACCAGCGACTCCGGCATCAATGCCATGTTCGCGCTGAAGGCCGCGCGGGATCAGCTCAACCAAGGGCGTGACGAAGAGGGCAGCGGTTTGCATCTGGTGTTTACCGGTTCCAACCGCGACAAACTGGCCCACTTGGTACTGGGCAAGAGCCAGCCGTTCTTTGGCTCCAGCATCACGCCGTTTCCGCTGTTGGGCAAAGCGTTCACCCAGGCCTACACCGTCCACCTCAACGCGCACCTGGCCCAGACCAACCAGTTCAATGCGGCCGACATCGACGAAGCCTTTGAACTGGTGGGGCACCGCCCGGAAATGCTGCGCACCATTATTGGGGAAGTGGCGTTGGAGCTGGGCGAGGCGAGCAACCTGGGCCAACTGCTGCACAGCCGCGCCGAGTTACTGCGCGCTGGCGTGTGGACTGAATTCGAAAGCGCCTGGAACAACCTCACCGTCCCCCAGCGCGCCGTGCTGGAAGTGATGGTGGAGCGTTCGCAAAACAACGAGCCGTTCGCGCCATTTACCGATAGCACCCTGGCGGCGGTCAGCAAGGCGCTGGAAGAGATGGGCAGCGACGTGGTGCCGGGCACCCAGACGATTCAGGCCTGCATTGATGCACTGCGTGACAAGGAGCTGGTGTGGAAGTCGAGCAGAGGTGGTTATGCGCTGGAGGACAAGACGTTTGGTGATTGGCTGCAGCACAAGCGCCAAAACACCTGACCAAGGGACAACTCAAATCAAATGTGGGAGCTGGCTTGCCTGCGATGGCGGTGGGTCGGCGCGATAGATGTCAACTGACGTACCGCTATCGCAGGCAAGCTAGCTCCCACAGTGGATAGGTGGCGTGGTTTATTTTTTCAGCAGGGCCGAACACGCCGCTTTATAAGCTTCGTGCTGGTACTTGTTCAGCGTCGCCGGCAGCTCAAGGTTGTGCTTCTTGTTCTGCGCATTGATGGTCTGCGGCGACAGCAGCGTCACCTCCACACCTTCCAGCAACTGAAACACCCCTTCAATCTTGAACGTGGTCGGGCCGCCGGCAAATTCGCCTTTTTTGCTGCGCTTCTTGATGGCGATACGGGTAATGGCATTTGCCTGCACAAAAGCCTTCACCTGGGCGGCGAAGGCTTTGACGTTGGCCGCCTCATCGTCGTTTTCCAGGGCGATTTTTCTGGTGGCCAGGGCGACGTGGGCCAGCGCCCCGTTGTTCAGCGAGGCCACGGCGATGATGGCTTCGCTGCCTTTGATTTCGATGCCACAAATGGTCATGGGTAGCCTTGGTTCAGAGAAAAAGTGGCGGAGATTGTCGCTTATTCCTGGCCGATCGACTCCAAAAACTCCGACCGCTCATCACTCATCCGCGCCAGGCAGTCGTTCTGCTGGATCGCGTACTGCTTGCTGCCGTTTACCGCCGGGAAGGTGTCCACGGCGCAATCGGCGTCGCGCAGTTTTTCCCACTTTTGCTGGGCATCCTTCAGACGAGCGGTAATGTCGGCCAGTTGCGACTTGTTGCTGGCATAGGTTGAACCCATGCGTTCGAGCAGGCCTTGGTAGTTATCCTTGAGCAATTGCTCGGCGGTGGTTTTGTTGTAGGTGGCGCATTCCAGGGTTTGCTTGTCGTTTTCGATGCCATCGCAGGGCGTGCTGTCGGTGTCTTCAGCCGCGTGTGCGGTGGTTGCGATGAGTGCCAAAGCCAGGAAAATCGATTTCATTGCGCCGTCTCATATCAGGTGATGGCGCAAATTCTGGCTCAAGCGTGGGACAAAGAACAGCCGCGAGTGGGAGATGTCATGTAGGCCTTTGTCGCGGATTGACGCTTTCGGCAATTCCCCTGTCGTTTTTGCACCCGGCTCTGTCGGCCCCTGGGCATATGCTGGCCCCAAAGCGCCGGCAGACGATTCGGCGCATGAATCGCCAATAAGGGGACGCCTGATGAGCCCAGCCGAACTGCACGCCGACAGCATCGTTATCGACGGGCTGATTATTGCCAAGTGGAACCGCGACCTGTTCGAAGACATGCGCAAAGGCGGCCTCACTGCCGCCAACTGCACTGTGTCGGTGTGGGAAGGCTTCCAGGCCACCATCAATAACATCGTGGCCAGCCAGACCCTGATCCGTGAAAACAGCGACCTGGTGATCCCGGTGAAAACCACCGCCGACATCCGCAAGGCCAAGGAGCAGGGCAAAACCGGGATCATCTTCGGCTTCCAGAACGCCCACGCGTTTGAAGACCAACTGGGCTACGTGGAGATCTTCAAGCAGCTCGGCGTCGGTGTGGTGCAGATGTGCTACAACACCCAGAACCTGGTCGGCACCGGCTGCTACGAGCGCGATGGCGGCCTGTCGGGCTTTGGCCGTGAGGTGGTGGGCGAAATGAACCGTGTCGGCATCATGTGCGACCTGTCCCACGTGGGCTCCAAAACGTCCGAAGAAGTCATCCTCGAATCGAAAAAGCCAGTGTGCTACTCCCACTGCCTGCCGTCCGGCCTTAAAGAGCACCCGCGCAACAAGTCCGATGAAGAACTCAAGTTCATCGCCGACCACGGCGGCTTTGTCGGCGTGACCATGTTTGCGCCGTTCCTGGCCAAGGGCATCGATTCGACCATCGACGACTACGCCGAAGCCATCGAATACACCATGAACATCGTCGGCGAAGACGCCATCGGCATCGGCACCGACTTCACCCAGGGCCATGGCCAGGATTTCTTCGAAATGCTGACCCATGACAAAGGCTACGCCCGCCGCCTGACCAGCTTCGGCAAGATCATCAACCCGCTGGGCATCCGCACCGTGGGCGAGTTCCCCAACCTCACCGAGACCCTGCTCAAGCGCGGCCACAGCGAGCGCGTGGTGCGCAAGATCATGGGCGAGAACTGGGTCAACGTCCTGAAGGACGTCTGGGGCGAGTAAGCCGCCACTTCTTTTCCCCCGACAGTCCTCGTCGGGGGCACTACTTAGAATTTTCTGGAGTTAAGTTTCCATGGCCAAGATCGCCCCGCAATTGCCTATCGAAGTCGACAGCGAAACCGGTGTCTGGACCTCCGACGCCCTGCCGATGCTGTACGTGCCGCGCCATTTCTTCGTCAATAACCACATCGGTATCGAAGAAGTGCTGGGCGCCGATGCCTACGCCGAAATCCTCTACAAGGCCGGCTACAAATCCGCCTGGCACTGGTGTGAAAAAGAAGCCGAATGCCACGGCCTGGAAGGCGTTGCGGTGTTCGAGCACTACATGAAGCGCCTGTCGCAACGCGGCTGGGGCCTGTTCAAGATCCAGGACATCGACCTGGACAAAGGCACCGCCAGCGTCAAGCTGGAACACTCGGCGTTCGTCTATGTATACGGCAAGGTCGGGCGCAAAGTGGACTACATGTTCACCGGCTGGTTTGCCGGCGCCATGGACCAGATCCTGCAAGCGCGCGGCAGCAAAATCCGCACTGTGGCCGAACAAGTCTACGGAGGCTCCGAAGAGGGCCACGATGACGGCCTGTTCACCGTCAAGCCGTTGTAAGCCGAGGACCGTGCCATGGCTTTCGAAGCAATGTTCCAGCCGATCCAGATCGGCAAACTGACCATCCGCAACCGCGTGCTCAGCACGGCCCACGCCGAGGTGTATGCCACCGACGGCGGCATGACCACTGACCGCTATGTGAAGTACTACGAAGAGAAAGCCAAGGGCGGTATCGGCCTGGCGATTTGCGGCGGCTCCTCGGTGGTGGCCATCGACAGCCCGCAGGAATGGTGGAGTTCGGTGAACCTGTCCACCGACCGCATCATCCCGCACTTCCAGAACCTGGCTGACGCCATGCACAAGCATGGTGCCAAGATCATGATCCAGATTACCCACATGGGCCGCCGCTCGCGTTGGGACGGCTTCAACTGGCCGACCCTGATGTCGCCGTCCGGCGTGCGTGAGCCGGTCCACCGTGCCACCTGCAAAACCATCGAGCCGGAGGAAATCTGGCGCGTGATCGGCAACTACGCCCAGGCTGCACGCCGTGCCAAGGCCGGTGGCCTGGATGGCGTGGAACTGTCGGCCGTGCACCAGCACATGATCGACCAGTTCTGGAGCCCGCGGGTCAACAAGCGTACTGATGAATGGGGCGGCACCTTTGAAGGCCGTATGAAGTTCGGCCTGGAAGTGCTCAAGGCCGTGCGCGCCGAAGTGGGTGATGACTTCTGCGTGGGCATGCGCCTGTGCGGTGACGAATTCCACCCGGACGGCCTGTCCCACGAGGACATGAAGCAGATCGCCAAGTACTACGACGACACCGGCATGCTCGATTTCATCGGCGTGGTCGGCTCGGGGTGTGACACGCACAACACCCTGGCCAACGTTATCCCCAACATGAGTTATCCACCGGAACCATTCCTGCACTTGGCCGCCGGTATCAAGGAAGTGGTCAAGGTGCCGGTGCTGCACGCGCAGAACATCAAGGACCCGAACCAGGCCACGCGGATTCTGGAAGGCGGTTATGTGGACATGGTCGGCATGACCCGTGCCCACATCGCCGACCCGCACCTGATCGCCAAGATCAAGATGGGCCAGATCGACCAGATCAAACAATGCGTCGGCGCCAACTACTGCATCGACCGCCAGTACCAGGGGCTGGATGTGCTGTGCATCCAGAACGCCGCGACCTCCCGTGAATACATGGGCGTGCCGCACATCATCGAAAAATCCACCGGGCCAAAACGCAAAGTCGTGGTGGTGGGGGCCGGCCCGGCCGGGATGGAAGCGGCGCGCGTCGCTGCCGAGCGCGGCCACGACGTGACCCTGTTCGAGAAAAAAGAATTTATTGGCGGGCAGATCACCACAGCGTCCAAGGCGCCGCAGCGTGACCAGATCGCGGGGATCACGCGCTGGTTCCAGCTGGAACTGGCGCGCCTGAAAGTCGACCTGCGCCTGGGCGTGGCGGCTGATGCCGACACTATTTTGGACTTGCGCCCGGACGTGGTGGTACTGGCGGTCGGTGGCACCCCGAATGTGGAGCAGAACGAACACTGGGGCGCAGCCGAAGGTTTGGTCGTCAGCAGTTGGGATGTGCTCGACGGCAAAGTGGCGCCGGGCAAGAACGTGCTGGTCTACGACACCATCTGCGAGTTCACCGGCATGTCGGTGGCCGATTTCCTCGCGGACAAAGGCAGCCAGGTCGAGATTGTCACTGACGACATCAAGCCAGGCGTGGCCATCGGCGGTACGTCGTTCCCCACCTACTACCGCAGCATGTATCCCAAAGAAGTGATCATGACCGGCGACATGATGCTGGAAAAGGTCTACCGCGAAGGCGACAAGCTGGTGGCGGTGCTGGAGAACGAATACACCGGCGCGAAAGAGGAACGGGTGGTGGACCAGGTGGTCGTCGAGAACGGCGTGCGCCCGGACGAAGCCATTTACTACGCCCTCAAGGAAGGCTCGCGCAACAAGGGCCAGATCGACGTCGAAGCCCTGTTCGCGATCAAGCCGCAACCGTGCCTGAGCGAGGCGGGTGACGGGTATTTGCTGTTCCGCATCGGTGACTGTGTGGCGCAGCGCAATACTCACGCTGCGATCTATGACGCCCTGCGCCTGTGCAAGGATTTCTGACGGCTTGTGGAGAACCCTGTGGGAGCGGGCTTGCCCGCGATAGCGGTGGTTCAGTAGACATCTTTGTTGACTGACACACTGCAATCGCGGGCAAGCCCGCTCCCACAGGAATTGAGCAAGGCATCTCGACCTGCAAGACCTCGAGGTCTTTGGGAGCTTCACCATGCTGAACACCCTTCTTCCGATTCTCTTGTTCGCCGCCCTGGGCCTTGCCGTCCTCGGCGCCCTGCGCCGGGTGAACATGTGGCGCCGTGGCCGCGCGTCTGAGGTCGACTTGCTGGGCGGCCTTTTGGCCATGCCCAAGCGCTACATGGTTGACCTGCACCATGTGGTCGCCCGCGACAAATACATTGCCAACACCCACGTCGCCACGGCACTCGGCTTTGTGCTGTCGGCGCTGCTCGCGATTCTGGTGCACGGTTTCGGCCTGCATAACCGCATTCTCGGCTACGCGCTGCTGCTGGCGTCGGTGCTGATGTTTGTCGGCGCTACCTTCGTGTACCTGCGCCGTCGCAACCCGCCGTCACGCCTGTCCAAAGGCCCGTGGATGCGCCTGCCGAAAAGCCTGATGGCGTTCTCGGTGAGCTTCTTCCTGGTCACTTTGCCGGTGGCCGGGATTCTGCCGGCGGACTTCGGCGGCTGGTTGCTCGCCGCATTGCTGAGCGTGGGCGTGTTGTGGGGCGTGTCCGAAATGTTCTTCGGCATGACCTGGGGCGGCCC
Source organism: Pseudomonas tolaasii NCPPB 2192 (assembly GCF_002813445.1). Classification (NCBI taxonomy): domain Bacteria; kingdom Pseudomonadati; phylum Pseudomonadota; class Gammaproteobacteria; order Pseudomonadales; family Pseudomonadaceae; genus Pseudomonas; species Pseudomonas tolaasii. The sequence continues at coordinate 945,423 of NZ_PHHD01000001.1, read as the reverse complement.
GATGAAACACGCCTTCGCCGGCGCCCTGCACCTGGCCTGGCACCGCCGTGCCGAGCGCTTCGGCGGTGGCCGTTCCACCGGTTTGAAGCCGCTGGACCTCAGCGATAAAACCGCGCCGCTGGGCGTGGAAAAACCCAAGGATTTCACCTGGAACCAACTGCTCGGTTTTGACGCCTGCGTGCAGTGCGGCAAATGCGAAGCCGCGTGCCCAGCGTTCGCCGCCGGCCAGCCGCTGAACCCGAAAAAACTCATCCAGGACATGGTCGTGGGCCTGGCCGGTGGCACCGACGCCAGGTTCGCCGGCAGCCCCTATCCCGGCAAACCGGTGGGCGAACACGGCGGCAACCCGCACCAGCCGATCGTCAACGGCCTGGTGGATGCCGAAACCCTCTGGTCGTGCACCACCTGCCGCGCCTGCGTGGAAGAGTGCCCGATGATGATTGAGCACGTGGACGCCATCGTCGACATGCGCCGCCACCTCACCCTGGAAAAAGGCGCTACGCCGAACAAGGGCGCCGAAGTCCTGGAAAACCTGATCGCCACCGACAACCCCGGCGGCTTTGCACCGGGTGGCCGGTTGAACTGGGCGGCGGATCTGAACCTGCCGTTGCTCAGCGAAAAAGGCAGCACCGACGTGCTGTTCTGGGTCGGCGACGGCGCCTTCGACATGCGCAACCAGCGCACCCTGCGCGCATTCGTCAAAGTGCTGAAGGCGGCCAAGGTTGATTTCGCAGTACTCGGCCTGGAAGAACGCGACAGCGGCGACGTCGCCCGCCGTCTTGGCGATGAGGCGACGTTCCAGCTGCTGGCCACGCGCAATATCCAGACCCTGGAAAAGTACTGCTTCAAACGCATCGTCACCTGCGACCCGCACAGCTTCCATGTGCTGAAAAACGAGTACGGCGCCTTCAACGGCAACTACCTTGTGCAGCACCACAGCACTTTCATGGCCGAACTGATCGGCGAAGGCGCGTTGAACCTCGGCCAGCACAAGGGCAACAGCGTGACCTATCACGACCCGTGCTACCTGGGCCGCTACAACGGCGAGTACGAGGCGCCGCGTCAGGTACTGCGTGCGCTGGGTATCGAGGTCAAGGAGATGCAACGCTCGGGCTTCCGTTCACGCTGCTGCGGCGGCGGTGGCGGCGCGCCGATCACTGACATTCCCGGCAAGCAACGGATCCCGGACATGCGCATGGAAGACATCCGCGAAACCGGCGCCGAGCTGGTGGCCGTAGGTTGTCCACAGTGCACGGCGATGCTCGAAGGTGTGGTTGAGCCGCGCCCGCTGATCAAGGACATCGCCGAATTGGTCGCCGACGCGTTGCTGGAAGACGCCGCACCGGTCAAAGCCCCGTTAAAACGTCAACCTGCGCAGGTGCACTGATGAGCGACATTATCCGCCGCGACCCCCGGGCCGAATGGATCGCCCGTAACCGCCTGCACCCGCTGCACGCGGCGATGCAGCCGGTACAACACAGCTGGATGGGGCCCAACGGTGTCATCCGCAAAAATGTGCATGGCGTGGGTTTTATCGGCCCCAACGGCATCAAGCGTATCGATCGCAGCGGTGCCCAGCAGGGCGGTGCGGCCAAGCGCACGGCGGCGGTGGAAGTGCAGTTGCCGTTGCACCAGGTGCCAGCGCCTGCGTTCTACATCAACGTGGTGCCGGACATGGTCGGCGGCCGCCTGAGCAGCCACGACCGCGACTTGCTCGGCCTGGCGCGGCAGTTGGCCGGCAGCGACGGCGCCGTGCTGGCGGTGGTGTTTGGCGAACACAAGGAAAGCGCGTTTGCCACAGCCGGTGTTGATCGCCTGCTGGTGTTGGAAGGCCACGCATTCGACGGTTATTCACCGGAGCAACGTGTCCAGGGCCTGCGGGCTGTGGATAACCAGTTCAATCCGCGTCACTGGCTGCTGCCCGACAGCCGCAGCGGTGGCGGAGAACTGGGGAGGCGTTTTGCTGCGAGCCTCAAGGAACGCCCGGCCACGCGGGTGTGGCAGATCAAGGGTAACGAGTGCATTGGCCGCGCCGGTGCGGGCCAGGAAGACCTGGCCCGGCCGCTGCCTCGCCTGATTCTCGCGGCCGCCGAATGTGCCGATCCCGTCAGTGACACTCGCCATGAAGTGCTGCCGGTGGAGTTATCCACACCCCTGGCGCGCAGCCTGCCACGCATCGAAGACCTCGGCGCGGTGGCCGTGGACCCGGCCGCCATTCCGATGGCCGAAGCCGAATTCATTTTCTCTGGCGGCAACGGCGTGAAGGACTGGGCACTGTTTCACCAGACCGCCGCTGCACTGGGCGCCACCGAAGGCGCTTCGCGGGTGGCGGTGGACGACGGCTTTATGGCGCGTGATCGCCAGGTCGGCGCCAGCGGCACCTGGGTCACGGCGCGGGTGTATGTGGCCGTGGGGATTTCCGGCGCTATCCAGCACCTGCAAGGCATTGGTGCCTGCGACAAGGTGGTGGCGATCAACCTGGACCCGGGTTGCGACATGATCAAGCGTGCCGACCTGTCGGTGATCGGCGAAAGCGCCGCAATCCTGCACGCCTTGATCGCGGCGGTAGAGGCTTACCGCAACGGCGCCAATCGCGATGCAGCTTAAGGATATGGCCATGACCACGAATGTAATCAGCCTGGTGTCCATCGGCGCCCACCCCACCTCAGGGCGCCCGCGCCGTGCCGAGCAGGACGCGCGCGCTGTGGAACTGGGCCTGCAGATGGCTGGGGATAAGTTGCAAGTGCTGCACGCGGGCAACGTCCATGAGCCGACCCTGCGCAGTTATCTGGGCATGGGTTTGCCGCAATTGCAGGTGCTGGAACAGCCTGCAGGCAGCGACGCCTTGCCGGTGCTCAGTGACTATTTACGCGATGCCGACGCCCAGGTGGTGCTCACCGGCAGCCAGGCGGAAACCGGCGAAGGCTCGGGCATGCTGCCGTTTTTGCTGGCCGAACAATTGGGCTGGCCTCTGATCGTAGGGCTGGCGCACGTGGAGTCCATCGACGGCGGCGTGGCCCATGTGCTGCAAGCCTTGCCCCGTGGCCAGCGGCGGCGCCTTAAAGTGCGGCTGCCGTTTCTGGCCACGGTGGATAACGCCGCACCCAAACCTCGGCAAAGCGCCTACGGCCCTGCGCAACGTGGCGAGCTGGCAGCCCATGAGGTCGAGGTGGAGGAGGACGAGTTATTCACAGGCGCGGTGTTGCAACCGGCCAAGCCTCGTCCCAAGCGCCTCAAGGTGATCAAGGCCAAGAGCGGTGCGGACCGGATGAAGGCCGCAACCGCCAAGGCCAGTGGCGGCGGTGGGCAGGTGCTGAAGGGGCTCACTCCTGAAGCTGGCGCCGAGGCCATTCTCAAATTATTGATAGAGGAAGGCGTCGTCCGCTAATTCGCTGTGGGAGCTGGCTTGCCTGCGATAGCATCACCTCGACTTCCCCCAAGACCGAGTTGCCTGCATCGCGGGCAAGCCCGGCTCCCACAAATATGCCAGCTCTCATGTTGAATCGTGCAAGCCTCTGAGGGATTACCCACAATCCCTGTTGATCCGCCTGTGGATAACCTGTTCGCGCTTGTCCATACCCCCTGTGAATCAAGCCCTCCAGCCCTCTGTACGAAAAACGACCAGGCTAACTGACGGTTTTTCCTGGGTTTTCTCACTGAATAACTTTGAGCGCTTGTACAGACTTGCCCCCAAAGTCTGTTGGCGCTTCTGTGGATAAGATGTTCGCTATCGGCTGCAGGCCACGTAGACAAAGGCTTTCAGTGGGTTGGTTGAAATATGATCAATTCAAGACTTTATTCGATGAAAACCGCCGAATCTCCCCGGTTTATGAAGCTTTGAGGCGGTTTTCCACAGCACCGTGAAAGTTGCCCCCAAAGTCTGTTGGTGCTTCTGTGGATAAGGTGTTCGCGTACCGCTACAGGCCACGTTTTATATGGCTTTAAAAGGTTTGATCAATAAATGATCAAGCATGATCGAGAGCATGAACTTTGAATAAGTCATGGATTTTCTTCAACTAATTTGAAGAGCAAAGCGCACTTGCCCACAATTGCTGTGGGTGGCTTTGTGGATAAGTTGTTGGGTAAAGGCTGGAGTGCTTGCTGCTTCAGGGCTGCAGGAGGGTTGATCAGATTATGAGCAATGTGGAGAAAAAAATGTGGGAGCTGGCTTGTCGAATCGTCGCACCGCTGCGATGTCGGCAGTGAATTCACCGCCGCTATCGCAGGCAAGCCAGCTCCCACAGTTTGGTCTGTGGTGTGTCAGTTACTCGTGCACCGCCACACCCTTGAGGTATGGCGCAGGCGCAGCGCCCAGGTTGCTCAGCATGCGTTCGCTGTACCAGTCCACAAAGTTCACCACGCCGAACTCATAGGTCTTGGAGTACGGACCCGGTTGGTAGGCAGTGGAGTTGATCCCGCGCTGGTTCTCTTCGGCCAGGCGACGGTCCTGGTCGTTGGTGGCGTCCCACACTTCACGCATGCGCGCCGGGTCGTAATCCACGCCTTCCACGGCGTCCTTGTGCACGATCCACTTGGTGGTGACCATGGTTTCCTGGGCGCTGATCGGCCACACGGTGAACACGATGATGTGGTCGCCCATGCAGTGGTTCCAGGAGTGCGGCAGGTGCAGGATGCGCATCGAGCCCAGGTCCGGGTTCTTGATGCGGCCCATCAGCTTGGCGCAGCCTTGTTTGCCGTCCATGGTCATCGACACGGTGCCCTTGAGCAGCGGCATGCGCACGATGCGGTTGCGCAGGCCGAAGCTGGCGTGGGCGTAAGGGATCTTCTCGGCATCCCAGGCAGCGGCAGAGGCGGCTACATGGTCCTTGAAGGCCTGGTCGGCGCGCGGATCGGTGACGTCGTCCCATTCCAGCAGGGTTTTCAGCAGTTCCGGGTGCGACGCGTTGCAGTGGTAGCACTCGCGGTTGTTTTCCAGCACCAGCTTCCAGTTGGCTTTTTCCATCAAGGTGGTTTGCACCGCCACCTTGGTGTTTTCCATGTCGTACGGTTCCATGTAGTGGGTGAGCGTCGACAGGAAGTCGTCAATGGCCGGCGGGTTCTCCGACAGGCTGATGAAGATGTAGCCGCCGGCGGTCTTCACATTCACCGGTTTCAGGCCGTATTGCTTCATGTCGAAGTCGGCGCCCATCTCGGTGCCGGCGAACAGCAGGCGACCGTCCAGCTCGTAGGTCCACTGGTGGTAGTGACACACGAGTTTGGCGACCTTGCCCTTGTCGCTGGTGCACAGGCGCGAACCACGGTGGCGGCAGACGTTGTGGAACGCGTGCACCACGCCTTCGGCGCCACGGATCACAATGATCGGGTTCTTGCCCACCTGCAGGGTCAGGTAGTTGCCCTTGGTGGGAATCTCGCAAGTCATGCCGGCGATCAACCACTCTTTCTGGAAGATCTCCTGCATGTCGATATCAAACAGCCGCTCATCAGAGTAAAACGGCTGCGGCAGCGAAAAGGTGCGCTCGCGTTCTTGCAGCATTTGCGCGGTGGCCTTGCGTGCGGGTTCCAGCGGATCGCCCAAGCTTAAGGTTGCGGTGACGTCCATCGTGTGTGTCCTCATGGCCATTCTGTGTGGCCGGCGAATAGTGGCTACGGTTGGTGCTTTGCAAGGCGTAAAGAAAACGTCGTTGTCTGAGGCGAGTGTGGGGCCGCCGACTGCCAGAACCTTGTCCATTAGCGACATGGCCCACTCTGATCCCGACGCGCAACCCTAGGTCGTTGGGGGCTGGTCGCGGTAAGTATGTGAATGTCGCAGATAGGTAAATGGGTGGTTCTGCCGTTACGCAGAATCGCCACCATCAGGCCGACGCACGGCTACGGAGAACAACATGTCCAATAATTTCCTGAATCCGGTAACCACCCAGACCTGGGCCAATGGCCGGCACATTGTCCGTTGCGTCAAAGTCATCCAGGAAACCTGGGATGTGCGCACCTTCTGCTTTATGGCCGACCAGCCGATCCTGTTCTTTTTCAAGCCGGGGCAATTCGTCACCCTTGAGCTGGAGATCGAAGGCCAGCCGATCATGCGCTCGTACACCATTTCCAGCTCGCCATCGGTGCCTTACAGCTTCTCGGTGACCATCAAGCGCGTACCTGGCGGGCGTGTGTCCAACTGGCTGCACGACACGCTTCATGAAGGGCAAGAGTTGGCGGTGCACGGGCCGGTGGGGTTGTTTAACGCCATCGATTTCCCGAGCCCGAAAGTGCTGTACCTCAGCGGCGGTGTGGGGATCACACCCGTCATGTCCATGGCGCGCTGGTTCTACGACACCAACGCCAATGTGGACATGACATTTATCCACAGCGCCCGCTCGCCCAAAGACATCATTTATCACCGCGAGCTGGAACACATGGCGTCGCGGATCGATAACTTCAGCCTGCACCTGATCTGTGAAAAGCACGGCCTGGGCGAACCCTGGGCAGGGTATCGCGGTTACCTGAACCACAAGATGCTCGAACTGATGGTGCCGGACTTCCTCGAGCGCGAAGTGTTCTGCTGCGGGCCTACGCCCTACATGAACGCGGTGAAGCGCCTGCTGGAAGTGGCGGGTTTCGACATGTCGCGGTACCACGAAGAGTCCTTCGGCGCCACGCCGCCGGAAGCCCGGGCGGACGCGGTGGAGCAAGCCGAACAGGCGGCCGAAGCGCCGGAGATCGACCTGGCGGATCTGCATCAGGTGGAATTCATTGCTTCGGGTAAAAGCATCCGCGTGGCGCCGGGAGAAACCGTGCACGCCGCGGCCGCCAAACTGGGCTTGCTGATCCCGAAAGCCTGCGGCATGGGCATTTGCGGTACGTGCAAAGTGATGAAGCTGGGTGGCGAAGTCGAGATGGACCATAACGGCGGGATCACCGAGGAAGACGAGGCCGAGGGTTACATCCTGTCATGCTGCAGCGTGCCGAAAGGCGACGTGCGCATCGAATTCTAGCCCAGGCTTGATCGTTCCCACGCTCTGCGTGGGAATGCCTCCCGGGACGCTCCGCGTTCCGCTTTCACGCAGGACCTATGCCTTGCGCGCGTTGTGACGCAGAGCGTCACGGGCTGCATGCCCACGCAGAGTGTGGGAACGATCGGTTCGGCATTGCTCGTTCCCAAGCTCCGCGTGGGAATGCCTCCCGGGACGCTCCGCGTTCCGCTTTCACGCAGGACCGGTGCCTTGCGCGCGTTGTGACGCAGAGCGTCACGGGCTGCATGCCCACGCAGAGTGTGGGAACGATCGGGTCAGTGCGTTGCTCGTTCCCACGCTCCGCGTGGGAATGTCCCCGGGACGCTCCGCGTTCCGCTTTCACGCAGGACCTATGCCTTGCGTGCGTTGTGACGCAGAGCGCGGGAACGATCGGGTCGGCACTGCTCGTTCCGCCTTCACGCAGGAGTGAAGCCTTGCGCTTTAGTGCCAGCGCTGGATGTCGATCAGTCCTTCCATTCCGGCATAGTTGCGAGCGCTGGAGTAGCGCCAGTGTTCGGCCAGGTCCACGTAACCCCGTTTTACCGGGTTGTTGTGGATGTATTCGAGTTTTTGGCGCATCACTGTCTCGCTGTATACCAACTCGGCATGTGAACCCTCCTGCCACAGTTGGTAAATCCGATCCGACTTGTGCGCGCGTTTGCTGAAACGCAGGCGTTGCAACACGCGTTCCGCACCCTTGCTTTGCAAGTCATTGATGATCGTGCGCGCGGTGAAGGATTTGAATTGGCTGACGCACTTGCACAGGTCAGGCGCTTGGGCGACAAAGTGCAGGTGGTTTTCAAGAACGACATAACCGTAGAGGCTCAGCGCTTCGTGACGTTGCTGATAGCGCCAACACTCCAAAAGATGAGCAACGATGTAGTCGCGGGTAAATAGAGAAAGCCATTCCATGACGGTGCACGTCAGGAAATGCGGTTTCTCGGGTTCGGTGATGGTGTAGCGGCTTCTGCCCATAATTCATCCTTGAAATCGGGTGTGGGCGGGACGCGGAGCGTCCGGGGAGGCGTTCCCACGCAGAGCGTGGGAACGATCGGTCAGTTGAGGGGTTATTGGGCGTAGATGTGGACGACGAAATTCTGGCCTGATGCTGTCATTTCGTAGACTTTATCGTAGATCCTCAGCGTCCTTGAGGGCTCGCGGATGGTGTCGCCGACTTGTGCGTTCTGGCGAAACTCATCCCAATCAATGACCGTGGTGTTGATAGCGTCGTCGTTTTGCAGGTTGTTGCCGCTGATGACATATTCCATGGTTTGGCTCTCTATTGGATGTCCATTTCCGGCCGGTTGTTCGGCAGGCTGTCGTACCCGAAAGGGCGCCGCTGCAGCAGCGTTTTCCTTTCGGGTTCCAGGAGGCTAGACAATGAAAATGCAGCGCGCTGCTGTCAGAAATATCAAATAACAGACTCGGCGATACGCCAGTATCAGGCGCCCATCACTTCGCGAATATCCGCGGCCAATTCTCTTACGCGCTCTTCCTCGGTATCCCACGCACACATGAACCGTGCGCCACCTTTGCCGATGAAGGTGTAGAAGCGCCAGCCCTTGGCCGTCAGCGCGGCAATCGCCGGTTCCGACAGCTGTAGGAACACGCCGTTGGCTTGCACCGGGAACATCAATTCCACGCCAGGGATATCCGCCACCAGGCTGCTCAGCAATTGCGCGCAATGGTTGGCGTGGCGTGCGTGCTTGAGCCAGGCGTCGTTTTCCAGCAAGCCCACCCACGGGGCTGAAAGGAAGCGCATTTTCGACGCCAGTTGGCCCGCCTGTTTGCAGCGGTAGTCGAAGTCTTCGGCCAGCTTGTGGTTGAAGAACAGGATCGCCTCACCCACCGCCATGCCGTTTTTGGTGCCGCCAAAGCACAGCACGTCCACGCCGGCTTTCCAGGTCAGGTCGGCGGGCGAGCAGCCGAGGAATGCGCAGGCGTTGGAAAAGCGCGCGCCGTCCATGTGCAGGTTCAGGCCCAGCTCTTTGCAGGTGACGCTGATCGCGCGGATTTCATCCGGGGTGTACACGCTGCCGACTTCCGTGGCCTGGGTCAGGGTGACCACGCGCGGTTTCGGGTAGTGGATGTCCTGGCGCTTGAGGGCGATCTCGCGGATTGATTCCGGCGTCAGCTTGCCGTTCTCGGTGCGGGCGGTAAGCAGTTTGGAGCCGTTGGAGAAAAACTCCGGGGCGCCGCATTCGTCGGTCTCGACGTGGGCGGTTTCCGAGCAAATCACGCTATGGTAGCTCTGGCACAACGAAGACAGCGCCAGGGAGTTGGCGGCGGTGCCGTTGAAGGCGAAGAACACTTCGCAGTCGGTTTCGAACAGGTTGCGGAAACCGTCGGCGGCGCGGTGGGTCCACTCATCATCGCCATAGGCGCGTTGATGACCCTGGTTGGCTTGTTCCATGGCGGCCCAGGCTTCCGGGCAAATGCCGGAATAGTTGTCGCTGGCGAATTGTTGGCTCTTGTCGGTCATGGCCCATTCCTGTGGTCGATGTTGGTGCGCACTGTAACCAAGATTGTCGCGGGTGCGCACGCACTGTAAATGCAAAGTCACTGGGGAATTATGCACGGTACTGAAACGATGCCTGCGGGACGCGTCCGGGATGGCGCTCTGGATTTGCTCAAGTGGCTGGCGCTGCTGTGCATGGTGCTGGACCACCTGCGCTATGTCGGGTTGAGCCTGGATGGGCTGTATGTGCCGGGGCGTCTGGCGTTCCCGTGGTTTTGCCTGGCGATTGCAGCGAATTTGCACCGCACACGAAATGCACCCGTGACCGGTCAGTGGCGCTACCTGGGGTGGCTGTTGCTGTTCAGCGTGATCAGCGAAGTGCCGTACCGCCTGTTTATCGACGATGCCGATACGTTGAACGTGCTGCCGACCCTGGCGCTGGGCCTGCTGGTTGCCCGAGGATGGCAGCAGAAGGCGCTTTTTGATCGAGGATTGGCGCTGATTGCCGTCACGATTGCCGGCGTGTTTTCCGCGCATCTGATGTTCGGGTTTTTTGGTGTGTTGTTACCGCTGGCGATGCTGCTGGTGTTTTGTCGGGGGTGGTATTTCAGCGTATTGCCGGGGGTGGTCTGCCTCGCCGCCAACCAATGGCAGATTCTGCTCAATAGCGGCACGCCAGTTGCGTTTATGGGGTTGGCCGCATGCCTGATCGCGCCTTTGGGCGGATTGGTCTTGTTGCGACATGCCAAAAACGCCTCGCCACCGGCCATGCGTCGCTGGGCCTATACCCTCTATCCCCTGCATTTCCTGCTGCTGCTACTCGTCCGCCAATTCATCGCCTGACCCCTGTGGGAGCTGGCTCGTGTGGGAGCTGGCTTGCCTGCGATGCAGGCACCTCGGTCTCTCAGCCAAACGGTGGTGATGCCATCGCAGGCAAGCCAGCTCCCACATTTGATCTACGTCGCTCAATGAATGTCGTAAACGCACCTTTGCGTGGCGTGCGCAGGCATTTGACCTGTCTGCACCAGCCCTACCATCGCATCAAAGGGCCCTGCGAGGGCCTCAACAATACGAAAGGCTGGGAGAGACGCGATGTTCAGCAAACAAGACCAGATTCAGGGATATGACGACGCACTGCTGGCGGCCATGAATGCCGAAGAGCAGCGTCAGGAAGATCATATCGAGCTGATCGCGTCAGAGAACTACACCAGCAAACGTGTGATGGAAGCCCAGGGCAGCGGCCTCACCAACAAATATGCCGAAGGCTATCCAGGTAAGCGCTACTACGGTGGCTGCGAGCATGTGGACAAAGTGGAAGCCCTGGCCATCGAACGCGCCAAGCAACTGTTCGGTGCCGATTACGCCAACGTGCAGCCGCACTCCGGTTCGTCCGCCAACAGCGCCGTGTACCTGGCTCTGATCAATGCGGGCGACACCATCTTGGGCATGAGCCTGGCCCACGGTGGTCACCTGACCCACGGCGCCAAAGTGTCGTCCTCGGGCAAGCTGTACAACGCGGTGCAGTACGGCATCAACACCGACACTGGCCTGATCGACTACGACGACGTCGAGCGCCTGGCGGTGGAGCACAAGCCGAAAATGATCGTGGCCGGTTTTTCCGCCTACTCCAAGACCCTGGATTTCCCGCGTTTTCGCGCGATCGCCGACAAAGTGGGCGCGCTGCTGTTCGTCGACATGGCCCATGTCGCCGGCCTGGTAGCCGCTGGCCTGTACCCGAACCCGCTGCCGTATGCCGATGTGGTCACCACCACCACCCACAAGACCCTGCGCGGTCCACGGGGCGGCTTGATCCTGGCCAAGTCCAACGAAGAGATTGAAAAGAAACTCAACGCTGCCGTGTTCCCGGGCGCCCAGGGCGGCCCGCTGATGCACGTCATCGCCGGCAAGGCCGTGTGCTTCAAGGAAGCGCTGGAGCCTGGCTTCAAGGCTTATCAGCAACAAGTGATCGACAACGCCCAGGCCATGGCGGAAGTCTTCATCAAGCGCGGCTATGACGTGGTGTCTGGCGGCACCGACAACCACCTGTTCCTGGTCAGCCTGATCCGTCAGGGCCTCACCGGCAAAGAGGCGGACGCCGCCCTCGGTCGTGCCCATATCACCGTGAACAAGAACGCCGTGCCGAATGACCCGCAGTCGCCGTTCGTGACCTCGGGCCTGCGCATCGGCACCCCGGCGGTGACCACGCGTGGTTTCAAAGTGCCGCAATGCGTCGAACTGGCCGGCTGGATCTGCGACATCCTCGACAACCTCGGCGACGCCGATGTCGAGGCCAACGTGGCCAAGCACGTGTCTGCCCTGTGCGCTGATTTCCCGGTTTATCGCTGAGCGCGGTTTTGGAGTAATGACTATGCAACGCTACTCGGGCTTCGGCCTCTTCAAGCACTCACTCAGCCACCACGAAAACTGGCAGAAAATGTGGCGCACGCCGACCCCCAAGAAGGTCTACGACGTGGTCATTGTCGGCGGCGGCGGGCATGGTCTGGCGACCGCTTACTACCTGGCCAAGGAACACGGCATCACCAACGTGGCCGTGGTCGAGAAAGGCTGGCTGGGCGGCGGTAACACCGCGCGCAACACCACCATCGTGCGGTCCAACTACCTGTGGGACGAGTCGGCGCACCTGTACGAACATGCGATGAAACTGTGGGAAGGCCTGTCCCAGGACCTGAACTACAACGTGATGTTCTCCCAGCGTGGCGTGTACAACCTGTGCCACACCCTGCAGGACATCCGTGATTCCGAGCGCCGCGTGAGCGCCAACCGCCTCAATGGCGTGGACGGCGAACTGCTCAACGCCAAACAAGTGGCCGACGAGATCCCGTACCTCGACTGCTCGAAAAACACGCGCTACCCGGTACTCGGCGCCACCGTGCAACGGCGCGGCGGCGTGGCCCGTCACGATGCCGTGGCCTGGGGCTTTGCCCGTGCGGCTGACGCCCTCGGCGTGGACCTGATCCAGCAGACCGAAGTGATCGGCTTCCGCAAGGAAAACGGTGTGTGCATCGGCGTGGAAACCAACAAGGGCTTTATCGGCGCCAAGCGCGTCGGTGTGGTCACGGCCGGTAACTCCGGGCATATGGCCTCGCTGGCGGGCTTCCGCCTGCCGATCGAATCACACCCGCTGCAAGCGCTGGTGTCGGAGCCGATCAAGCCGATTATCGACAGCGTGATCATGTCCAACGCTGTACACGGTTACATCAGCCAGTCCGACAAGGGCGACCTGGTGATCGGCGCCGGTATCGACGGCTATAACGGCTATGGCCAGCGCGGCTCGTACCCAGTGATCGAACACACCATTCAAGCCATCGTCGAGATGTTCCCGGTGCTGTCCCGTGTTCGCATGAACCGTCAGTGGGGCGGCATCGTCGACACCACGCCGGATGCGTGCCCGATCATCTCCAAGACGCCGGTACCCAACATGTTCTTCAACTGCGGTTGGGGCACCGGTGGCTTCAAGGCCACCCCAGGCTCAGGCAACGTGTTTGCCGCCAGCCTGGCCAAGGGTGAAATGCACCCGTTGGCGGCACCTTTCTCCATCGACCGTTTCCACAACGGTGCGTTGATCGACGAACACGGCGCTGCGGCCGTCGCCCACTAACAGGAGAAATTCCCTATGTTGCATATCTTCTGTCCTCACTGTGGCGAACTGCGCTCCGAAGAGGAATTCCACGCGTCCGGCCAAGCGCACATCCCGCGCCCGCTGGACCCGAATGCCTGCACCGATGAAGAGTGGGGCGACTACATGTTCTTCCGCGACAACCCCCGTGGCCTGCACCAGGAGCTGTGGATTCACGCTGCCGGTTGCCGCCAGTACTTCAACGCGACCCGCGACACCCTGACCTACGAAATTCTTGAAACCTACAAGATCGGTGAGAAGCCACAATTCACCGCCAAGGCCTCTGGAGAGAAGGTATGAGCCAGACCAATCGCCTGTCCAACGGTGGCCGGATCGACCGTAACAAAGTCCTGACGTTTACCTTCAACGGCCAGACCTACAAGGGCTTTGAAGGTGACACGCTCGCCGCAGCCCTGCTGGCCAATGGCGTCGACATTATCGGCCGCAGCTTCAAGTACTCGCGCCCTCGCGGCATCTTCGCCGCCGGCGCCGAAGAGCCGAACGCGGTGCTGCAGATCGGCGCCACCGAAGCCACCCAGATTCCCAACGTGCGCGCCACGCAACAGGCGTTGTACCAAGGCCTTGTCGCCACCAGTACCAACGGCTGGCCGAACGTCAACAATGACGTGATGGGCATTCTCGGCAAGGTCGGCGGCAAGCTGATGCCGCCGGGTTTCTACTACAAAACCTTCATGTACCCGCAATCGTTCTGGATGACGTACGAGAAGTACATCCGTAAGGCGGCTGGCCTTGGCCGCTCGCCGACCGAGAACGACCCGGACACCTACGACAACATGAACCGTCACTGCGACGTGCTGATTGTGGGCGCAGGCCCGGCCGGTTTGTCGGCGGCCCTGGCGGCTGCGCGCAGCGGTGCCCGCGTGATCCTCGCCGATGAGCAGGAAGAATTCGGCGGCTCGCTGCTCGATTCCCGCGAAAGCCTTGACGGCAAGCCAGCCGCTGAATGGGTTGCCAGCGTGGTTGCTGAATTGAAAGCCCTGCCGGACGTGGTGCTGCTGCCCCGCGCCACCGTCAACGGCTACCACGACCATAACTTCCTGACCATTCACGAGCGCCTCACCGATCACCTCGGTGACCGTGCGCCGATTGGCGTGGTTCGCCAGCGTATCCACCGTGTGCGCGCCAAGCGTGTGGTGCTGGCGACCGGCGCGTGCGAGCGCCCGCTGGTGTACGGCAACAACGACGTACCGGGCAACATGCTGGCCGGTGCCGTCTCGACTTACGTGCGCCGTTACGGCGTGGCGCCGGGCAAGAAACTGGTGCTGTCGACCAACAACGATCATGCCTACCGCGTTGCGCTGGACTGGCTCGATGCCGGCCTGCAAGTGGTCGCCGTGGCCGATGTGCGCCACAACCCACGCGGCGCGCTGGTGGAAGAAGCCCGCGCCAAAGGCATTCGCATCCTCACCGGCAGCGCCGTGATCGAAGCCCGTGGCAGCAAGCACGTCACTGCCGCCCGCGTCGCTGCGATTGACGTCAAAGCCCACAAGGTCACCAGCCCCGGCGAGTGGCTGGAGTGCGACCTGGTGGCCAGCTCCGGCGGTTACAGCCCGGTGGTGCACCTGGCCTCACACTTGGGCGGCAAGCCGACCTGGCGTGAAGACATCCTTGGTTTTGTACCGGGCGAAGCCCCGCAAAAACGCGTGTGCGTGGGTGGCATCAACGGCGTCTACGGCCTCGGTGATTCCCTGGCAGACGGTTTTGAAGGCGGCGTGCGCGCGGCCAGTGAAGCCGGTTTTGCGCCAGTGGAAGGTACTCTGCCAAAGGCCCTGAGCCGTCTGGAAGAGCCGACTTTGGCCGTGTACCAAGTTCCGCATGACAAGCCGACTGCACGGGCGCCGAAGCAATTCGTCGACCTGCAAAACGACGTGACCGCCGCCGCCATTGAACTGGCGACCCGCGAAGGTTTCGAGTCGGTCGAGCACGTCAAACGCTATACCGCGCTGGGCTTCGGCACCGACCAGGGCAAGTTGGGCAACGTCAACGGCCTGGCCATCGCGGCCCGTTCGTTGAACGTGACCATCCCGCAGATGGGCACCACCATGTTCCGTCCGAACTACACGCCGGTGACGTTTGGCGCGGTAGCGGGCCGTCACTGCGGGCACATCTTCGAGCCGGTGCGCTACACCGCACTGCAAGCCTGGCACGTGAAAAACGGCGCCGAGTTTGAAGACGTCGGCCAGTGGAAACGCCCGTGGTACTTCCCGCGCAATGGTGAAGACCTGCACGCCGCGGTGAAACGCGAATGCCTGGCCGTGCGCGACAGCGTCGGCCTGCTGGATGCGTCCACCCTCGGCAAGATCGACATTCAGGGCCCGGATGCGCGTGAGTTCCTCAACCGCATCTACTCCAACGCCTGGACCAAGCTCGATGTGGGCAAGGCGCGCTACGGCCTGATGTGCAAGGAAGACGGCATGGTCTTCGATGACGGCGTGACCGCCTGTCTCGCCGACAACCACTTCCTGATGACCACCACCACTGGCGGCGCGGCTCGCGTGTTGCAGTGGCTGGAAATCTACCAGCAGACCGAATGGCCGGACCTCAAGGTGTACTTCACCTCGGTCACCGACCACTGGGCGACCATGACCCTGTCCGGCCCCAACAGCCGCAAGCTGCTGAGCGAAGTGACCGATATCGACCTGGACAAGGACGGCTTCCCGTTCATGACCTGGAAGGAAGGTCTGGTCGGCGGCGTACCGGCTCGCGTGTTCCGGATTTCGTTTACCGGTGAGCTGTCGTACGAAGTCAACGTGCAGGCCGACTACGCCATGGGCGTGCTGGAAAAAATCGTCGAGGCGGGCAAGAAATACAACCTGACCCCGTACGGCACCGAAACCATGCACGTACTGCGGGCCGAGAAGGGCTTCATCATCGTCGGCCAGGACACCGACGGCTCGATGACCCCGGACGACCTGAACATGGGCTGGTGTGTCGGCCGTACCAAACCGTTCTCGTGGATCGGCTGGCGCGGCATGAACCGTGAAGACTGCGTGCGTGAAGAGCGCAAGCAACTGGTGGGCCTCAAGCCGATCGATCCGAATGTGTGGCTGCCGGAAGGCGCGCAGCTGGTGTTCGATCCGAAGCAGACGATCCCGATGAAGATGGTCGGCCACGTCACCTCAAGTTATGCCCACAACTCCCTCGGCTATTCGTTCGCGATGGCGGTGGTGAAGGGCGGCTTGAAGCGCATGGGCGAGCGGGTGTTTTCGCCGCAGGCCGATGGCAGCGTGATCGAGGCGGAGATTGTGTCTTCGGTGTTCTTCGACCCGAAAGGCGATCGCCAGAACATCTGACACCTGATCGTTCCCACGCTCCGCGTGGGAATGCATCCCGGGACGCTCCGCGTCCCAAGAGCGGACGCAGAGCGTCCATGGCGGCATTCCCACGCAGAGCTTGGGAACGATCCACAGTATTCAGGAAAGGTGCTTTATGACAGCAGCCAATGTTTACCAACAACGCCCTACCTCCGGCGCCAAGGCCGAGTCGTCGCTGCACCATGCCGACCTCGCCAGCCTGGTCGGCAAGGGCCGCAAAAACGCCGGCGTGACCGTACGCGAAAAGAAACTCCTCGGCCACCTGACGATTCGTGGCGACGGCCACGACGCCGCCTTCGCGGCCGGTGTGCACAAGGCCCTGGGTATCGAACTGCCCGGCGCCCTGCAAGTCGTCGTCAAGGGCGAAACCAGCCTGCAATGGCTCGGCCCGGATGAGTGGTTGCTGATCGTGCCAAGCGGTGAAGAATTCGCCGCCGAGCAAAACCTGCGTGCGGCCCTGGGTGAGTTGCATATCCAGGTCGTCAATGTCAGCGGCGGCCAGCAGATCCTCGAACTCAGCGGCCCGAACGTGCGCGATGTGCTGATGAAGTCCACCAGCTACGACGTGCACCCCAACAACTTCCCGGTGGGCAAGGCGGTGGGTACGGTGTTTGCCAAATCGCAATTGGTGATTCGCCACACGGCCGAAGACACCTGGGAACTGCTGATTCGTCGCAGCTTCTCGGATTACTGGTGGTTGTGGCTGCAGGATGCGTCTGCCGAATTCGGCCTGAGCGTAGCAGCCTGATACTGATCGTTCCCACGCTCTGCGTGGGAATGCATCCCGGGACGCTCTGCGTCCCAAGAGCGGACGCAGAGCGTCCATGGTGGCATTCCCACGCAGAGCGTGGGAACGATCAAGGAGTCACGCACAATGAGCCGCGCACCTGATACATGGATTTTGACCGCCGACTGCCCCAGCGTGCTCGGCACGGTGGACGCGGTGACCCGCTACCTGTTTGAGCAGGGTTGCTATGTGACCGAGCACCACTCGTTCGATGACCGCCTTTCGGGTCGGTTCTTCATTCGCGTGGAATTCCGCCAGCCCGACGGGTTTGACGAGCAGGCCTTCCGCGATGGCCTGGCCACCCGTGGCGAAGCCTTCGGCATGATCTTCGAGCTGACGGCGCCGAACTATCGGCCAAAAGTGGTGATCATGGTCTCCAAGGCCGATCACTGCCTGAACGACTTGCTGTATCGCCAGCGCATCGGCCAACTGTCGATGGACGTGGTCGCAGTGGTCTCTAATCACCCCGATTTGAAGCCATTGGCCGACTGGCACCAGATTCCCTACTACCATTTCCCCCTCGACCCCAACGACAAACCGTCCCAGGAGCGTCAGGTGTGGCAAGTGGTGGAAGACACCGGCGCCGAGCTGGTGATCCTTGCGCGCTACATGCAAGTGCTGTCGCCGGAGCTGTGCCGCAAGCTCGATGGCAAGGCCATCAATATTCACCACTCGTTGCTGCCGGGCTTCAAGGGCGCCAAGCCGTATCACCAGGCGTACAACAAGGGCGTGAAGCTGGTGGGCGCCACGGCGCATTACATCAACAACGACCTGGACGAAGGCCCGATCATTGCCCAGGGCGTGGAGGTGGTGGACCACAGCCACTATCCCGAGGATTTGATTGCCAAGGGGCGCGATATTGAAGGACTGACGTTGGCCCGGGCCGTTGGGTATCACATTGAGCGGCGGGTGTTTTTGAACGCCAATCGCACGGTCGTTCTTTAGATCGCTATCGCGGGCAAGCCCGCTCCCACATTTTTGACCGTGTGAACCCGATCAAATGTGGGAGCTGGCTCGCCTGCGATGAGGCCCTGACAAACAACACAAGAAACAGCATCTGTACCCGAGCACTTAACGCGCCGCCTGCCTGGGCGACGCAGTTCCATAAAAACAACAGCGAGGTGAAAGCATGTCTGGTAATCGTGGTGTCGTGTATCTCGGCAACGGCAAGGTCGAAGTACAGAAAATCGACTATCCCAAAATGCAGGACCCCCGTGGCAGGAAGATTGAGCACGGCGTCATCCTGCGCGTGGTCTCCACCAACATCTGCGGCTCCGACCAACACATGGTACGCGGCCGTACCACCGCCCAGACCGGCCTGGTGCTCGGTCACGAGATCACCGGCGAAGTGATCGAGAAGGGCAGCGACGTCGAGAACCTGAAAATCGGCGACCTGGTGTCCGTACCGTTCAACGTGGCCTGCGGCCGTTGCCGCTCCTGCAAGGAACAACACACCGGCGTGTGCCTGACCGTCAACCCGGCCCGCGCCGGTGGCGCTTACGGCTACGTCGACATGGGCGACTGGACGGGCGGCCAGGCCGAGTACGTGCTGGTGCCCTACGCTGACTTCAACCTGCTGAAACTGCCGGACCGCGACAAGGCCATGGAGAAAATCCGCGACCTGACCTGCCTCTCCGACATCCTGCCGACCGGCTACCACGGCGCCGTGACGGCAGGCGTTGGCCCTGGCAGCACCGTGTACATCGCGGGTGCCGGTCCGGTCGGCCTGGCCGCTGCCGCTTCGGCCCGCCTGCTGGGTGCGGCGGTGGTGATCATCGGCGACGTCAACCCGGTGCGCCTGGCCCACGCCAAGGCCCAGGGCTTTGAAATTGCCGACCTGTCCAAGGACACTCCGCTGCACGAACAAATCGCCGCCCTGCTGGGCGAGC
The DNA here is from genome assembly GCF_002813445.1 of Pseudomonas tolaasii NCPPB 2192. NCBI lineage: Bacteria > Pseudomonadati > Pseudomonadota > Gammaproteobacteria > Pseudomonadales > Pseudomonadaceae > Pseudomonas > Pseudomonas tolaasii. The sequence goes on along the minus strand of NZ_PHHD01000001.1, from coordinate 926,355 downwards.
CGGAAGTGGACTGCGCCGTCGACGCTGTGGGCTTCGAAGCCCGCGGCCACGGCCATGAAGGCGTGAAAGCCGAAGCCCCGGCCACTGTGCTCAACTCGCTGATGGGCGTGGTGCGCGTGGCCGGCAAGATCGGTATTCCGGGCCTGTACGTGACCGAAGACCCGGGTGCCGTGGACGCCGCCGCAAAAATGGGCAGCCTGAGCATTCGCTTCGGCCTGGGCTGGGCCAAGTCCCACAGTTTCCACACCGGCCAAACCCCGGTGATGAAGTACAACCGCCAACTGATGCAGGCGATCATGTGGGACCGCATCAACATTGCTGAAATCGTGGGCGTGCAAGTGATCAGCCTGGATGATGCACCGCGCGGTTACGGCGAGTTCGATGCGGGCGTGCCGAAGAAGTTTGTGATCGATCCGCATAAGTTGTTCAGTGCGGCGTAAGGCAAGAGGCTAAAAAAATGGCGACCCTGAAGGTCGCCATTTTTTATGGGTTATTTAAGTGTCGTCAGCCGCAGATAGGGATCCGCCACCTCGCCGTTTTTAACCAGGCGCTTGCCGCCGTAATCGCAATGGACCTTGCCGTTTTGCTCGTTGATTTCCTCTGGTTTGAGCTCGTACTCCGGTGCCAGGTAGTCGTCGCTGGTCGCAGCAGTTTGCCCGGTCCAGGTCTTGCCGTTGGCAGTGGCGGTGTATTGATAACCTTCACCGTAAGGTGGTGGAAGGTCGGGGTCTGTGTAGGGTGTGGAGTGGATGTCTCGCGGGGCCGGGCATTGGCCGATGTCGATGGCTTGCGCGCGCGGTTGCTGACTGCTGATGGCACTGAATACGGCAAAAACGTTAGGGATCAATCCGATCATGAGGGTTACAGCTCCTGAGTAGGTAGGCCTGATAGAGGCTGTCTTGGGTGGGCTGTAACGACGCTTGGGTTCCGGGGAGTCGGGAGTGGCAGGAGTGGGAAAGGGCGACACACAGCCGCCCTCTTTGCCGGGAGCAAACCGCCCTGATGATGAAGATCAAATGTGGGAGCAGGCAAGCCAGCTCCCACATGGGGTTGAGTGGTGTCAGCGAGTAGCCAGCGCGCCTTGGTACAGCACAGGGCCGGTCGGCTGGCCGGTTGGCGAACCGCCTTGTGGCTCCAGGCTGACGGCGAGGGTCAGTGGTGCCGTCAGCAACGCCTGTTGCTCCTTGCTCAGCTGAATCCGGCCTTTGCCGGCATCAGGCACCAAACCCAGGGAAATCGGCTTGCCGCCGGCCGGAATGGCCCACAGTTCCAGCACTCGCGCAGGTTCCAGCGCCGCCAGCGTCAACGGCTCGACTTGCAGGTAATCGGCAAACGCCTGAATGCGCAGCGCCGGTTGCTGGCTGGCGTTGACCAGGGTGGCGTTGTACTGCGCGGTGTTCTCGCGCTGGTAGAGCACGCCGACAAACAGCGCCAGCACCACGGCGCACGCCGCCGCGAGCAAGCGGAAATTCATCCAGAACGGCTTCTTCGCCGGTACATGCAGCACCTGCGGCTCAATCCGCGCCTTGATGCCGGCCCACACGTGATCGGGCACCGGCCGTTCGGGCAATGTACCGGTCAGGCTGGCGAGGGCATCCTGCCAGTGGCCAAGTTCGATGCGTAGCGCGGCGTCGTCCAGCAGCAGGTGTTCAAAACGTTTGCGCGCGGTCGCGGGCATCAACCCGATGGCGTAGTCGGCGGCGAGGGCACGGCGCAGGGCAGTGGTTTGGTAGTTCATGATTCAAGGCACCTGCGCAGGCGCTCCATGCCGCGACGAATCCAGGATTTGACCGAGCCCAGAGGCGCCGCCAGATGGTCGGCCAGTTCCGAGCACGACAGGCCCTGAAAGTAAGCCACGGTGATCGACTGGCGTTGCATGCCGTCGAGGGTGTCGAGGCAACGGTTGAGGGCGCGGGCGTCGCGCTCGCTGTCGAGTTGCTCGTGGGCGCTGGGGCTGTCGTCAAGCATTGCGTCCTGCTGGCCGTCTGCCAGGGGTTGCTCACGGTGTTTGCGCAGCTGGTCGATGGCCAGGTTGCGGGTGATGTTGACCATCCACGTCATCGGCGCCGCCAGGTGAGCTTCGTAGCGCGAGGCGTTGTACCAGATGCGCACAAAGGCTTCCTGCAGCACCTCTTCGGCCAGGTCCGTGCGGCCCATGAAACGCAACGCCACGCCATGCAGGCGCGGCGACACGCTGCGGTACAGGGTTTCGAACGCCTGGCGGTTGCCCAGGGCGCATTGGGCCAGCAACGGCCGCAACGGGTCAGCATCGTTCATCGAAATAGGGCTTCTCCAGGCTCTCGTACGAGGGCGACGGGACGGCGCACGGTAGGCAGAGGGTAGTTCAGCTCTTGCATTCATTCCATCCGGCTCCGGGCGAGGCATGCCAGATATACGCAAGGCTTGGCCATTTGGATGCGGAATTTTCTGAACTATTCTTGATAGGGGTCTTGAAGTGGGAACATTCCTCCAGGACTGTCAGTCAAACGCCTGCTTTTAGCTCCTACATTCAGAGGTTGTCTTGATGAAGATTTCTCGCGGTATTGCCCTGTCCTGCCTGTTGACCGTGGCCGCCAGCCCGGTGTTTGCCGCAGGTTTCAGCCTCGGTGACGTGGCCAACGCCGTTTCCGGCGCCCAAGGCAGCAACAACAAGGCGGCTGCCGCAGCGCCGAGCTCCCAGACCGCCGGCCTGCTGAGCGCCCTGACCTCGCAACTGAACGTCACCCCCGAGCAAGCCGTCGGCGGTACCGGCGCCATGCTGGGCCTGGCCAAGAACCAGTTGAGCAGCACGGATTATTCGCAACTGGGCAAGAGCGTGCCCGGGCTGGACCAACTGTCGGGGAGCAACTCCTTGGGCAGCCTCGGTGCCTTGAGCGGTTTGCTCGGCCAGACCGGCGGCAGCAAGACCAGCGGCTTGGACAGCGTGCTGGGTAACGTGAAAAACACCAACGACCTGAACACCGCCTTCAGCGCCTTGGGCATGGACAGCGGCATGGTCGGCCAGTTTGCGCCGGTGATTCTGCAATACCTGGGCGGCCAGGGCGCCAGCCAGTCGGTGCTGGGCAAACTCGCCTCGGCCTGGGGCACTGGCAGCTAAGTCTTTTCCGCGCGCAGCTGCTCGATGCGCGCGTCCTTCTCCATCCAGAGCTGGTTCACCCAGTTCTGGACAGTCTGGCGAAACGCCGGATCATTCTCGTAATCCCCCTGCCACAACGCCGGGTCCAGCTCACGGGTGCGGATATCAATGATCACCTTCGGCACCGCGCCGCTGATCAAGTCCCAGAACCCCGGAATCTTTTGCTGCGGATAGACCACGGTCACGTCGAGGATGGCATCCAGCTGTTCGCCCATCGCTGCCAGCACAAATGCCACGCCGCCCGCCTTGGGCTTGAGCAGCCGCGCAAAGGGTGAGGCCTGCTGCGCGCGCTTGGCTTCGCTGAACCGCGTGCCTTCCAGGTAATTGACCACCGTCACCGGCTGGCGCTTGAACAGCTCGCAGGCTTCTTTGGTGATTTTCAGATCCTGCCCCGCCAGTTCCGGGTGCTTTGCCAGAAAGGCTTTGGTGTAGCGCTTCATGAACGGGTAATCCAGCGCCCACCAGGCCAGACCGAGGAAGGGCACCCAGATCAGCTCTTTTTTCAGGAAGAACTTGAAGAACGGCGTGCGCCGGTTGAGGGCTTGAATCAGCGCCGGAATATCGACCCAGGATTGGTGGTTGCTGATCACCAGGTAGGACGTGTCGCCACGCAGTTCGTCGCCGCCGCGAATGTCCCATTGAGTGGGAATGCACAGCGAGAAAATCAGCTTGTCGATCTCGGCCCAGGTCTCGGCGATCCACATCACCGCCCAGGACATGTAGTCGCGAAAGCGGCCGGGGGCGACCAGCTTGAGCAGGGCAAACACCATCAATGGCCCGAACAGCACCAGGGTGTTGAGTAACAGCAGCAGTGTGACCAAACAGCCGGTGAGCAGGCGGCGCATAAGCAACTCTTGGAATTATGTGGGCGGGCCATGATAAGAGAGGTGAGTCTAGAGGCCAAATCGCAAATTGCCCGACGAATGTTTCACAATGTGGCATGTAGTGTTTGATCGTTCCCACGCTCTGCGTGGGAATACAGCCCTGGACGCTCCGCGTCTGCTTAAAGGCGTGACGCAGAGCGTCACAAGAGGCATTCCCACGCTGAGCGTGGGAACGAGCTAACTAAGCTGCGCTTTTGCGGTCTAGAATCCGCCTACTTCTTTCCGGGGAAATTACTTCGTGAAACTGCTATTTGCCTCGCTCGCCCTGTTTGCCCTGCCGGCCATGGCCGCCGACCCGACCCTCTACGGTCGCTACGAATACATCCAGTTGCCCGAGATCGGCCAGACCTTCAAAGCCAAGATGGACACCGGCGCCCTGACCGCTTCGCTGTCGGCCCGTGACATCGAAACCTTCAAGCGTGATGGCGACGACTGGGTGCGCTTCCGCATTGGCGGCAAGGATGCGAGCGACAAGGTCTTCGAACACAAGGTCTCGCGCATCAGCAAAATCAAAAGCCGCGCCGATGAAGACGACGACAAGGACGAAGCCACCGTGGCCAAGCGCCCGGTCATCGACCTGGAAATGTGCCTGGGCGACGTCAAGCGCACGGTCGAGGTCAACCTCACCGACCGCAGCAGTTTCAACTACCCGCTGCTGATCGGCGCCAAGGCCCTGCGTGAATTCGGCGCGGCGGTCAACCCGGCCCGCCGTTACACGGCTGACAAACCGGACTGCTGACAGACGCCCATGCCGCATATCCTGATTGTCGAAGACGAAGCCGCGATTGCCGACACGCTGATCTTTGCGTTGCAAGGTGAAGGCTTCACCACCACCTGGCTGAGCCTGGGCCAGGAGGCGCTGGCGCATCAACGGCAGACGCCCGCCGACCTGATCATCCTCGACATCGGCTTGCCGGACATCAGCGGCTTTGAAACCTGCAAGCAACTCAGGCGCTTCACCGAAGTGCCGGTGATGTTCCTCAGTGCCCGCGATGGCGAAATCGACCGGGTGGTGGGGCTGGAAATCGGCGCCGACGATTATGTGGTCAAGCCGTTCAGCCCGCGCGAAGTGGCGGCGCGGGTCAAGGCGATCCTCAAACGAGTCGGCCCCGGCGCAGCGCCTGCCGTGTTTCAGGTGGACCTGGAGCGCATGCAGATCAGTTATCGCGGCCAGCCCCTGAGCCTGACGCGCCACGAATTCCGCCTGCTGCAAAGCCTGCTGGAACAGCCCGAACGGGTGTTCAGCCGCGAACAATTGCTCGACGCCGTGGGCGTGCCCGCCGATGCCGGTTACGAGCGCAACATCGACACCCATATCAAAAGCCTGCGCAGCAAGTTGCGCAATGTGGCCGCTGATGCCGAACCGATCCAGACCCACCGCGGCCTGGGCTACAGCTACAGCCCGGGCAACAGCTGATGCGCCTGGGGCTGCGGATTTTCCTGGTGTATGCGCTGTTTATCGGCTTGACCGGTTATTTCGTGCTCAACACCGTGATGAAGGAAATCCGCCCCGGCGTGCGCCAGTCCACCGAAGAAACCCTGGTGGACACGGCCAACCTGTTGGCCGAGATCCTGCGCGAGGACGTGAAAAACGGCACCCTCGGCCAGAGCCACTGGCCCGAATACCTCAAGGCATACGGCACGCGTCAGCCGGGCGCGACCATCTGGGGCTTGCCGAAGAACCAGGTCAACCATCGCATCTACGTGACCGACGCCAACGGCATCGTGTTACTCGACTCCACCGGCGAAGCGGTGGGCCAGGATTACTCCCAGTGGAACGATGTGTACCTGACCCTGCGCGGCGAATACGGCGCGCGTTCCACCCGCAGTGAACTGGATGATCCGGCCTCCTCGGTGATGCATGTGGGCGCGCCGATCCGTGACAACGGCCGGATTATCGGCGTGGTCACCGTGGCCAAGCCCAACAGTTCGTTGCAGCCCTATGTGGACCGCACCGAGAACCGCCTGCTGTGGTACGGCGCCGGCCTGATGGTGCTGGGGCTGTTGCTCGGTGCGCTGTTGTCGTGGTGGCTGAGTGTGGCGTTAAGGCGCCTGACGGCGTATGCCGAGGCGGTCAGCGAAGGGCGGCGCGCGGAGCTGCCGCATTACCGCGGCGGCGAGCTCAAGCAACTTTCCACCGCCGTGGAGCACATGCGCACCCAGCTGGAAGGCAAGGCTTACGTCGAGCATTACGTGCACACCCTAACCCACGAATTGAAGAGCCCGCTGGCGGCGATTCGCGGCGCGGCGGAGCTGTTGCAGGGGGACATGACCCGCGAGCAGCAACAGCGCTTCGTGGGCAATATCGACAGTGAAAGCGCGCGCTTGCAGCAGTTGATCGAACGCCTGCTGAACCTGGCGCAAGTGGAGCAACGACAGGGCCTGGAGGAACAGACGAGCATTGCGCTGGCGACGATGGTCGAGGATGTGCTCAAGGCGCAGTGCGCGCGCATTGAAGGCGCGGGTTTGCAGGTCGAGCAGGCGATTGCAGCGGATGTGAAGGTGTTCGGCGAACCGTTTTTGCTGCGCCAGGCGCTGGGCAATCTGCTGGATAACGCCCTGGATTTCACTCCACCCGGTGGCACGTTGAGGTTCAGCGCCCATACGCGCCACCATGAAGTGCAGATCACGCTGTTCAACGCGGCGGCGCCGATTCCCGACTATGCCCTGCCGCGCTTGAGCGAGCGGTTCTACTCGCTGCCGCGCCCCGCCAGCGGGCGTAAAAGCACGGGGTTGGGCCTCAACTTTGTCGAGGAAGTGATGAAGCTTCACGGTGGCACCCTGCAGATCGGCAATGTGCCGGGCGGCGTGCAAGTGGTGCTGCAACTCCACACAGTCTCCACATCCCCCACATAAACCGCCCATACGGGCTGCCCAGACTCTCCCCATTCAAACAGGGAGAGCCCCATGAACCGCAGCCTGCTTTTCAAACTTGGCGCGATTGCGCTGCTGATGTTGCTGTTGCTGATTCCGTTGCTGATGATCAACGGCATCATTACCGAGCGCCAATACACGCGTGATGCCGTGTTGGCCGACATCGCCCGCAGTTCCAGCTACGCCCAGCGCCTCACCGGGCCGGTGATGGTGGTGCCGTACCGCAAGATCGTCCGCGAGTGGAAACTCAATGAAAAGCTCAACCAACGCTACGAGGAAACCCGTGAAGTGCGCGGCCGTCTGTATTTCCTGCCTGAGCGTTTTGAGCTCGACGGCCAGGTGCAAACCGAACTGCGTGCGCGAGGCATCTACCAGGCGCGGCTGTTCCACGCCGACAACCGCATCAGCGGGCGTTTTGTTTTGCCTGAGCAGTTGGGCATCAAGGAAAACTTCGCTGATTACACCTTTGAGCCGGCGTTTCTGGCGGTGGGCATCAGCGATATTCGCGGCATTGAAAATGCGTTGATGCTGGAGCTGGGCGGTCAGCGCCTGGAGTTTTCGCCGGGCACCCAAGTGGGCTGGCTGGGCGAGGGCGTGCATGTGGCGTTACCGGAACAGGACAGCAAAAAACCGGCCGCCCTGGATTTTGCTTTCGACCTGCGCCTGCAAGGCACCGAACAGTTGCAGGTGGTACCGGTGGGCAAGACCAGCCAGGTGTCGCTGGCTTCGAATTGGCCGCACCCGAGCTTTATCGGAAACTTCCTGCCGTCACAACGGGAAGTGACCGACAAGGGATTCACCGCCAACTGGCAGACCACGTTCTTCTCTACCAACCTCGAAGAAAGCCTGCGCGGCTGTTCGTACGATCAGGTCTGTGACGACTTCAACAGCCGCAGCTTCGGCGTGAACTTCATCGACCCGGTGGACCAGTACCTCAAGAGCGACCGCGCGATCAAATACGCGCTGTTGTTTATCGCCCTGACCTTTGCCGGTTTCTTCCTGTTCGAAGTGCTCAAGGGCCTGGCGGTGCACCCGATCCAGTACGCCTTGGTGGGGGTTGCCCTGGCGTTTTTCTACCTGTTGTTGCTGTCGTTGTCCGAACACATCGGCTTCGCGTTGGCTTACCTCGTCTCGGCGAGTGCCTGTGTGTTGCTGGTCGGCTTTTACGTGTGCCACGTGCTGCGCAGCGTCCGCCACGGCCTGGGGTTTTCGGCGGGGCTGGCGGCGCTGTATGGCTTGTTGTACGGGTTGTTGAGCGCCGAGGATTACGCGCTGTTGATGGGCTCGCTGTTGCTGTTCGGCCTGTTGGGCACGGTGATGGTGCTGACGCGCAAACTGGACTGGTACGGCGTGGGCAAGCGCAAGGGGTTTGAGATGGAGGCGGTGCAATGATCGGGTTGCGTGAGGATCGGCAGATGAGGGCGCGGATGGTCGACTATCTCAACTTTGCCACCAGCCTCTGTGGGAGCGGGCTTGCCTGCGATAGCGGTGTGTCATTCAACATCTCTGTTTCTGATCCACTGCTATCGCGGGCAAGCCCGCCCCCACATGGGGTGGAGGCGGAGGTTAAAGCGGGGGTTGAGTCTGCTGCATCGAAGGTCGCTGGCTGACCTCGGCATACCAGGCGGCAAGCTTCGGGTTGGCGTCACGCCATTGCAGGTCCGGGTGACGGAAATCCAGGTAACCCAAGGCGCAGGCCACGCTGATCGCGGCGATGTCGAAGTGGCTGGCCAGCTCGGCAATGGCGTCCTGTTCCAGCTCGGCGACGCTGCGACGGATTTTGTTGCGTTGCTCGTCCAGCCATGGCGCCCAGTGCTTTTCTGCGGGGCGCATCGCGGTCTCGTAACGCACCAGTACCGCGGCGTCCATGATGCCGTCGGCCATTGAGGCGAGGGTCAGGCGGCGCCAGCGCGCCGAGCCGTCGCGGGGAATCAGCGGGTTGCCGACGTGCTGGTGGTCGAGGTAATCGAGGATCACCCGGCTGTCGTGCAATACGCTGCCGTCGGCCAGGCGCAGGGCGGGGATTTTGCCGACAGGGTTGCCTTGCACCACCTGGGCATCCGGGTTGACTGGCGTTGGCAGACAGCTTTGCAGGGCTACGCGCTCCTGTTGGCCGGTTTCAGCCAGCAACACGCGGACTTTGCGCACGAAGGGCGATGCGGGGTTGTGAAACAAGGTCATGCTGGGAGCGGACATTGGGCAAACCTCGGAAATGGGCTGCGGCTAGCCTAGAGATATTGAGGGTGTTTTTGAAGGCCTCATCGCAGGCAAGCCAGCTCCCACATGTTGATCTGTGAGCACCGTTAAATGTGGGAGCTGGCTTGCCTGCGATAGCGCCTTCAGCCGCACCGCTTAAACAACCCCCAAACACCAATGGCTGCCGGACCCCCCAACCCCACCCAACTGAGCGAATCCCACAGCCCGTCCCCCAACAACGCCGCAAACAACCCGGCGGCGCTGAGCAGGCCAATCCCCAGTGGAATGCCGAACACCTTCCAGAAACTAGACTGACGCGGCTTCATGGTTTGGCGGCCTTGCGCCGCACGACCCACAGGTAAATCCCGCTGCCGAGCACGATGATGGTCAGCACATCCAGCACCGCCCACAGAACCTTCATCGGCATGCCGCCGTAATCGCCAAAATGCAGCGGCTGTGACATGCCCATGGCGTCCATGTACCACGGCCGTTCGGCGATGGCGGTGACGGCCAGGGTGCTGGCATCAATCAGTACAGGCGTGAGCAGATGTGAGGTCAGGTGCGTGCTGCCCTTCATGAACACCGCGTAATGGTGCTCGCTGGAAAAGCGCGTGCCGGGGAAGGCGATAAAGTCCGGCTCCATGCCTGGCGCGGCCTTGGCGGCGATGCTCAGCAGTTCGGTGGCGGGTGCGCGCTGGGTCAACGGCGGGGCGTTTTTGTAGGGTTCGATCATGGCGCTGAGGCTGTCCTGGCGCCAGGCGGCGATGATCAGATCGGCGCAGGCACTGATTACGCCGGTCACGCCCACCACCAACGCCCAGGTCAGGGTGACTATGCCGATCAGGTTATGCAGGTCGAGCCAGCGCAGGCGCGTGGATTTGTCCTGACGCACGGTGGCGAACTTCAGCCGGCGCATGAATGGCAGGTACAGCACCGTGCCGGAAACAATCGCCACCACAAACAAAATGCCCATGAACGCCAGCAGCAACTTGCCCGGCAGCCCGACGAACATGTCGGTGTGCAGGCGCAGCAGGAACAGGGTCAGCCCGCCATTGGCCGCCGGCGTTTCCAGGGCGTCGCCGGTGCGTGCATCGAGCATGAAGGTATGGGACGAGTTGGGTTCGGTGCCGGCCGTGGCGGCCATGATCGCGATCACACCGTTCTTGTCGTCTTCGTCCCAGGCCAGGTATTGCATGGCCTCGCCGGGGCGATGGGCCTGGGCTTTGGCGACCAGTTGCTCAAGGTTGAGCTGCGGTGTGTCGGCAGGCATCTGCGCCAGTTGCGGCTCGTTGCCCAGCAGATGGTCGATCTCATGGTGGAACACCAGCGGCAAGCCGGTGAGGGCGAGCAGCAGCAGGAACACCGTGCAGATCAGGCTGGTCCAGGTGTGGATGAAGGACCAGCGGCGGATGGTTTTGCTTTTCATTTTTTCAACCTTCAGACACACCAAAGCCGCCCCGTGGGACGGCCCGGTGACTAACTCAGGCGATTACCACTGGTAGGTGGCGCTGGCGACAACGCTGCGCTGGTCGCCGAAGTAGCAGTAGGAACCGTCACAGGTGGAAATGTAATCCTTGTTGAACAGGTTGGTGGCATTGAGTTTCAACGAGGCCCCTTTGAGGCTGTTGTCCAGACGGCCCAAGTCGTAATGCACCGCGCCGTCGAACACCGTGTAGGCGTTGGCCTTGCCCAACCAGGTGTTGGCCTGGTCGCCATAGGTGTTGCCCGTGTAGCGCGCGCCGAAGCCGATACCGAAGCCGTCAAGCACACCGTTGTGCCAGGTATAGTCGGTCCACAACGATGCCTGCTGGTTCGGCATCAGTTGCAGGCGGTTGCCTTTGAACTCGCCTTTCTGCACTTCGGATTTGGCGAGGGTATAAGCCGCGATTACTTTGAGGTTCTCGGTGACGTCAGACACGGCCTCCAGTTCCAACCCCTTGACCTTCACTTCGCCGGTCTGGTCGGTGACCGCCTGGCCGCCCGCGCCTGTGCTGGCGACCAGTACGTTTTTCTGGGTCAGGTCATAGATCGCTGCACTCAGCAATGTGTTGGTGCCTGGTGGCTGATACTTGACCCCCAGTTCCCATTGCTTGCCTTCGGTGGGCTTGTAGGATTTCACCGGATCTACGCTGGCGTTGCTGGCAGGCTGAAACGACTCGGCGTAGGACAGGTAAGGCACAAAGCCCGAATCGAACACATAACTGATCGCCGCGTTGCCGCTGAAGTTCTTGCTGCGGTCAGTGTTGGTTGCGTCGTTTTTGTTGAAGTAGGTGGTGCCTTGGTGCACCCAGTCTTCACGCCCACCGAGCGTCAGGCGCCATTTGTCGAGGGCCATCTGGTCTTGTGCGTAGAGGCCGGTTTGCACGGTTTTCTGGTTGTAGTCGTAATACGCATCGGAGCGCGGAGGGCGTACCACCGGCGCAGTGTTCACCGGGTTGAAGATATTGACGCGCCCGGCACTACCGTAGATCGACAGGTATGAGGTGTCGGTGCGTTGATGATCCAGGCCCAGCAGCAGGGTGTGGGTGATGTCGCCGGTGCTGAAGTCGGCCTGAAAATTGTTATCGACCGCGAATTGGCCGATGTTTTCATCAACGTTGGTCGAGGTTCGGTCGATATTGCCGGCAGCGTCAACCGGGAAATAGGCGTAGGCACCTACGGTCAACTGCTGGAACGACAGCTCCGATTTTGTGTAGCGCAGGTTCTGCTTGAACTGCCAGGTGTCATTGAAGCGGTGCTCGAAAGCATAGCCCAGCGCGTAGTAGGTACGGTCGTAGAACTCGTAATCCGGATCGCCCAGGTTTTTGTGGTGGGAAACGTCACCCAATGGCGAGTTTATCTTGGTACCCACGATCGGCAGGAATTGGCTGGTGGCGCCTGTATCGTCTCGCGTGAATTGCGACAGGAAAGTCAGCTTGGTATCGGGGTCGATGTTCCAGGTCAGGCTCGGCGCGATGTTGTAGCGCTTGTTGTCGATGTGATCGACCTGAGTGCCCGCATCGCGGACCACGCCGCTGAGGCCGTAGAGAAACCGGCCCTCATCATCGATCTTGCCGGTGCTGGCGAAGTTGATTTGGCGGTAGTTGTCACTGCCGTATTGCAGCTGGATGGCACTGCTCGATTCAGCGCTGGGGCGGCGGCTGACCATGTCCAGCAAGCCGCCGGGTGGCGTTTGACCGTAGACCGACGACGCCGGGCCCCGCAACAGGGCGAGGCGGTCCAGGTTCCAGGTTTCGGCTTTCGGGTTGGCGTAGACACCGCGTGGCAGTGGCAAACCATCAAGGAACTGCGTGGGTTCGAAGCCGCGCACGCGCATCCAGTCGTAACGGGTGTCGCTGCCGTAGCTGGCAGACACGATGCCGGGCATGTATTTGACCGCGTCGTCCAGGTTCTGGACGTTGCGGTCCTGCATCTGCTGGCGGGTGGCGACGGAGATCGAGCGCGGCGCTTCGACCAGCGCAGTGTCGGTCTTGGTGCCGGCGGCGGTGCGGGTCGCCAGGTAGCCTTGCACCGGGCCCCAAGCGCTTTCGTAGTTGGCGTCTTGCCCGGTGATGTTGGTTTCCGGCAGGGCCACCACACCGTCGGGGATCGCGACCAGGGTGAAGGTGCCCGCGCTGCTTTGCTCCAGCTGCAACCCCGTCCCGCGCAATGCCTCACGCAGCGCGCCCTGTGCATCGAACTGGCCTTTGACCGGGGCCGAGGTTTTGCCCGAGGCCAGCGACGGATTGAGTGTCAGCGCAAGGCCCGCCTGGCTGGCGATCTGGTTCAAGGTGGTGGCCAGCGGCGCCGCCGGCAGGTTGTAGGCGCGCACGCTGGAAGCCTGTTCGGCGGCGACCAGCGAGGTGCTGGCCAGCGGGGCGCTGAGGGCGATGGCCAGGGCTAACAGGCTGGGGCGCAGCAAGGTGTCGAGCGTGCGGGACATGGGGACGGCTCCTGAATGGAAATATTTCTCAATTGCCTAGGTGCCGGACGAGAATCAAAAAGTGATAGGGCGGGGTGAAAATATTTTTTGGGGTGTTCTCCAGGGCCTCATCGCAGGCAAGCCAGCTCCCACATTTTGATTTGTGAACACCGACAAAAATGTGGGAGCTGGCTTGCCTGCGATAGCAATAGCCGGGGCACGCCGAAGCCTAAGGCTTGCCCTTGACCGTCACCCACCACGGCGTGTGCTGCTCGATCTGCACCGGCAAGGTGGGCAGCAGGGCGTTGAGCGCCAGTGTGGTGTCATGCAGCGGGAAGCTGCCGGTGATGCGCAAGTCGGCGGCGTTTTTATCCACCCCCAGGTAGCCGGTGCGGTAGCGCCCCAGTTCATTGACCACATCGCCCAAACGGGCGTTGTCGACCACCAGCATGCCGCGGGTCCAGGCGTCGGTGGCGGGGGTGACGGCCAGCACCGGGCCGAGGCCGTCACTGCGCATCAGCACTTGCTGGCCTTGCTTGAAAATTTGTTCCTGGCGCAACGCCTCCGGCTGCGCAGCCACCGCGGACTGCAACACGCTCAAGCGCGTGGCGTCGTCCTCGCGCCTGACGATAAACCGCGTGCCCAGCGCCCGCAGGCTGCCGTCGCGGGTTTGCACATAAAAAGGCCGCGCATCGTTATGGCCGGTTTCAACGAGAATTTCGCCTTCCTGCAACACGATCAACCGGCGTTTCTCATCAAAACGCACGTCAATGGCGCTGTGGGTGTTGAGGTTGATCAGCGTGCCATCCGCCAGTTTCAGCGTACGTTGCTCGCCAGTGGCGGTGCGCTGGTCGGCCAGCCAATAGTGGATCGGCACATAACGTTCACCGGCAAACAGCGCCAGGCCAATGACCAGCGCCACACTCGCCAGGCCGCTGCCCAGCTTGCGCACGCGCTGGCGGATGCTCTGGCGCGACTGCAGCAATGCCGCCCGTGCCGGGCCCGACGCCAGGCTGAAGCGCTGGTCGAGCATGCCCAGTTGGCGCCAGGCGCGGGCGTGTTCTTCATCGCTGGCCAGCCATTTGTCGAACTCCTCGCGCTCCAGCGCGCTGCCGTCGTCCGAATCAAGAGACAGTTGCCAGGCAATCGCAGCATCCAGCACACGCGCCGAAACCGGCCTTGAGGCTGTCACAACGGCTCGCCATACAGGGCGATGTAGCACTGGCGAATGCCCTGGGCCAGGTACTGGCGCACGCGCGGCACCGACACGCCGAGGCGCTGAGCGATTTCGGCGTGGCCTAGGCCGTCGAGGCGGTTATAGAGGAACGCCGCGCGGGCCTTGCTCGAGAGCTTGCCGAGCAAACGGTCGATGGCCTTCAGGTCTTCGAGGATCAGTTGCTGTTCTTCCGGCGAGGGGTGCTCGCTTTCCGGAATCAGCATCAATTCGGTGAGGTAGGCCTGTTCCAGGGCGGCGCGACGGAAGTAGTCGAACAGCAGGCCTTTGGCGATGGCCACCAGAAACGCCCGTGGCTCGCGGGGTTCGCGCAGCTCGTCGCGGCCGAGCAGGCGCATGAAGGTGTCCTGGCTCAGGTCCTCGGCGCGGCTCGGGCACGCCACATTGCGCCGCAGCCAGGCCAGCAGCCAGCCACGATGGTCGCGATACAACGCGCCAACTAGCTCACTGTGTGGGGTCTGGACCGACGACAAGGCATCACCGAATAAACAAGAGGTTTAAACTAACGAGAATTATTCGCGATTGTGTCAGAGGCGCAGGGCGTGCGCAATTGGCGTCTGTCGGGCGATCGTTCCCATGCTCTGCGTGGGAATGCCTCTCTGGACGCTCTGCGTCCGCTAGAAAGAGGGCGCCTGTTTGCGCCGTTTCCATTGGCTCAAACGCTCTTGCAGTGCCTGCGGGCTGTCGATGTGCTGGCGGCTTGCGCGGCTGAACAGGATGAGCATCAGCTCGGCCGTGGCCAGGGCGTCGGCGCTGGCGTGATGACGTTCTCCCACGTGCAGCTTGAAGTGGTTGATCCAGTCATCAAGCCCGGCTTCACGAATGTTCGCTTCGGGGCACAGCAGCGGGGCGAGGTCGGCCACATCCAGAAACGGATGGCCCAGACGATAACCCAGGCTGTCCTTGAGCGCGCGGCACAGCATGTGGTGATCGAATGGCGCGTGAAAGGCCAGCAACGGGCTGTCGCCGACGAATTCCATGAAGTCGAGCAGCGCTTCGGCCGGGTCGCTGCCGGCGGCAATCGCGCTGGGGCCCAGGCCGTGAATCAACACGCTGGGGCTGAGCTTTGTTTCAGCACGTTGCAAGGTGCGTTCGAACAGTTGAGAAAAGTCCACCGCACCGTCCTCGATCACCACGGCGCCAATGGACAGCACTTGGTCGCGGTTGAGGTTCAGGCCGCTGGTTTCCAGGTCTACCACCACCCAGCGTTGGCTGCGCAATGGCCCTTCCCCCAGTGCGACGGGTTTGGGCAATTGCGCCAGGCGCTGCTGTTGTTCTGCGTCGAGTCCGGGTTTTTTCTTACGTAGCCATCCGAACCAGCTCACAGTTGATACCGCAATGTCAGGCTGCTTTGCAGGCGCTGGGCCTGACGCAGGGATTCGCGCAGGATGCGCCGGTCCAGGTGGTTGAGGCTGTCGGGGTCGACGCGGTTGGAATACGGCTGGTTCTCGCGGGTCTGCAACTGGTGCTGCTGCATGCGGGTTTGCTGGATGAAATGGTACGCCTCTTCATAAGCCGCGCCGTCCAGCGGTTCGATGATGTGCTTGCCCACCAATTGGCGCAGGCGCTCCAGGGTGTTGTTGGCGTGGATGCCATTGGCCAGGGCCAGCAAGCGAGCGCCATCTACAAACGGCGTGAGGCCTTGCACTTTCAGGTCCAGCGTGGCTTTTTCCGCGCCTTTGCGGGTCAACACAAATTCGCGAAAACGCCCCACGGGCGGGCGTTGGCGCAAGGCGTTCTCGGCCAGCATGCGTTGGAACAGCCGGTTATCCGCCACTTGATCCAGAATGCCCTGGCGCAGTTGCTCGGCGCCGCGTTCTTCGCCCCACACCACGCGCAAGTCGAAATAGATGCTCGACCCCAGCAGGTTCTCCGGCGTCGCCTCGCGGATGAACGCCGCAAACCGTCGCGCCCATTCCGCCCGCGACAAGCACAGCTCGGGGTTGCCCGCCATAATGTTGCCTTTGCACAGGCTGAAGCCGCACAGCGCCAGGCTGCCGTTGATCTGCTGCGCCAGCGGCAACAGCCGTGCGCGAATGTCCGCCGCCTCGGCAGCGTCCCTGGCCTCGAACAGGATGCCGTTGTCCTGGTCGGTAAACAGGGTTTGCTCACGACGCCCTTCGCTGCCGAAACACAGCCAGCTGAACGGCACGCCAGGGTCGCTGTTTTCGGCCAGCGTGAGTTCGATCACCCGGCACACGGTGTGATCGTTGAGCAGCGTAATGATGTGGGTGATCTGGGTCGACGAGGCGCCATGGGCCAGCATGCGCTCGACCAACTGGCCGATTTCGCCGCGTATGGCCACCAGGTTTTCCACCCGTGGCGCATTGCGGATGGTGCGGGCCAGGTGCACCAGGTCCACGCGTTGCAGGGAAAACAGGTCGCGCTCGGACACCACGCCACACAGGCGTTGGTCCTTGACCAGGCACACATGGGCGATGTGCCGCTCGGTCATGGCGATGGCGGCATCGAAGGCGCTGTGGTCCGGCGTGAGAAAAAACGGCGCCTGGGTCATGTGATGTTCGATGACTTGATTGAAGTCGCTGGCGCCGTCGGCCACCACTTGGCGCAGGTCGCGCAGGGTAAAAATGCCCAGGGGCGCTTTATGCGCGTCCACGATCACGATGCTGCCCACCTGCTGCTCGTGCATCAGCGTTACCGCCTCGCGCAACGGCGTATTGGGGCTGCAGGTGACGGGGTGGCGCATGGCCAATTCCCCCAGGCGGGTGTTCAGCGAGTACTGGGTGCCAAGGGTTTCCACGGCTTTTTGCTGCACCTGCTGGTTCACCTGATCCAGCAGGCTGCTGACGCCGCGCAAGGCAAAGTCGCGAAACGGGCTGGACAGCGCGAACAGTTTGATAAAGGCCGGTTTGTTCAGTTGCAGGCAGAAGGTGTCTTCAGCGGCTTTGTGTTCGGTGCGCGTGGCGCGCTCACCGAGCAGCGCGGCGAGTGGGAAACATTCGCCCGTGGTGATTTCGAAGGTGGTTTCGCTGGAGTCCGGCCGCTCGCCCACTACCCGGCCTTGCTTGACGATATAGAAGTGCTCCACCGGCCCGCCCGATGGCTTGAGGATGCTGTCACCCGGTCCGTAAAAGCGCAGTTGGCATTGCTCGACCAGAAACGCCAGGTGCGCGTTTTCCATCTGGTTGAAGGGCGGGAAGCGTTGCAGGAATTGCAGGGTGCCGTGGATGTTCTGCAACACGGCGGTTTTTCCCGCCTGGGCGAAAGCATCAGCTTTACTCATAACAGTGACCGCAGTTTTTTTGTCGTTATCGTTCCCCATGGTCGACTTCCGCGCGGCGGGTGCCCATTGGACGTAAGTCTAGGTCGAGGAGAACCGCGCCCCGCTAGGGAAAAACCTTACATGGCTATCGTCCAAACCCCGTAGAACGCCCACTAGGCAAACTTTCCGACGAAGTGCACATTGTTCGCCCTTCCGCAGATGTCTGACGAGTGTGCTGGGAGATTGATGAGAACTGCTGAGAAACGTATGTCCGACCACGATATTTTGAGTGATGCCGAGCGCGAGGCGCTGAGCGCCGTGATGCTGGAGCCCGATTTACCGCCACAGCGCGTGTTGATTGTTGACGACGACAAGGACGCGCGTGAACTGCTGGCGGAAATCCTCGGGCTGGACGGCATTCGCTGCATGACCGCCGACAGTGGCGAATCGGCGTGGGACTTATTGAGCTCCAGCAGTTCCATCGGCTTGTTGATCACCGATTTGCGCATGGCGCCGAGCAATGGCCTGGAATTGATCAAGCAAGTGCGCGGTTCCACCCGGGCCGCGTTGCCGATCATCATCATGTCGGGCGATGCGGAAGCACGGGACGTGATCGATGCCATGCACATGAGTGTTGTGGACTTCATGCTCAAGCCGATCGATAGCGTGAAGTTGGCGAAGATGGTCAAGCGCGAACTGGGGATGGTCCAGTAGCGACCGTTGGTCGAACCTGTCAACTCTGACAGTAGGCAGGAAACTGCGAAGACGGTGTACTGGGCTTGAGCGTTCTGGAACGTTGCCAGTGGCTCATCACCTGTGCACAAGGAGCTCGCCATGACGACTGCTGCGCAAACCAAAGCGAAAACTGATAAAGAATTGGAAAACACCTTCTGTTTGATAAAAACAGACGATGCCCCCGAAGCCCGGGTTCTTGCCATTAAAAACGTCTCCGGCACGTCCAAGAGAACCAAGGTCTCGGGCGGAGGGGCTGAGAAAATCGAAATAACCTATGCCGAATCGTTCACATCGGGCTCAAAGATCATTACCACTGGGTCACCCGACAACATTATTTATACCGACAGCAGTGGCAAGACGTTTGATACTCAGTCGGCAGCTGGGCTACTTCGACTGGAGATTGAGAAGGAGGGTGACCTGCGCGTACAGAAGGGGGATTTGCAAAATGTGCGTTTGGAGAGTTCGACAGGAGAAAGTGTGCTGTTAAATGGGGTGATTTTTGCCTACACATCCTGACTGGCCGCCACAACGCGCAGCATCTTATTGCATTGGCCTGACGTACTTGCCGGGCTTATAAAAAAGCCCTGATCTTTCGATCAGGGCTTTTTCATTTACAGGCCGTTTTTAGCCTTGAACTCCCGACGCCGACGATGCAACACCGGCTCGGTGTAACCATTGGGCTGTTTAGTCCCTTCAATCACCAATTCCACCGCCGCCTGAAACGCAATGTTGCTGTCAAAATCCGGCGCCAGCGGACGGTACAGCGCGTCACCGGCATTCTGACGGTCCACCACCGGCGCCATGCGCTTGAGGCTTTCCATTACCTGACCTTCGTTGACGATGCCGTGGCGCAGCCAGTTGGCAATGTGCTGGCTGGAGATGCGCAGCGTGGCGCGGTCTTCCATCAGGCCGACGTCGTTGATGTCCGGCACTTTGGAGCAGCCCACGCCCTGGTCGATCCAGCGCACGACATAGCCGAGGATGCCCTGGGCGTTGTTGTCCAGCTCGTTGCGGATTTCTTCGTCGGACCAATCGGTATTTGTCGCCAGAGGAATCGTCAGGATGTCGTCCACCGAGGCGCGTTCGCGCTTGGCCAGTTCGGCCTGGCGGGCGAACACGTCGACCTTGTGGTAGTGCAACGCGTGCAGCGCAGCCGCAGTGGGCGACGGCACCCAGGCGGTGTTGGCGCCCGCCAGCGGGTGAGCAATCTTTTGCTCAAGCATCGCCGCCATCAGGTCGGGCATGGCCCACATGCCTTTACCGATCTGTGCACGCCCTTGCAGGCCGGTGCTCAGGCCGATATCGACGTTCCAGTTCTCGTAGGCGCCGATCCATTTTTCCGCCTTCATGGCCGCCTTGCGCACCATCGCGCCTGCTTCCATGGAAGTGTGGATTTCGTCGCCGGTGCGGTCGAGGAAACCGGTGTTGATAAACACCACGCGCTCGCTGGCCGCCTTGATGCAAGCCTTGAGGTTGACCGTGGTGCGGCGCTCTTCGTCCATAATCCCGACTTTGAGCGTGTTGCGCGGCAGGTTCAGCACTTCTTCAATACGGCCGAACAGCTCGTTGGTGAACGCGGCTTCTTCCGGGCCGTGCATTTTCGGCTTCACGATGTACACGGAGCCAGTGCGGCTGTTTTTACGGCTGTTGTTGCCGTTGAGGCTGTGAATCGCCGCCAGGCTGGTGACCAGGCCGTCGAGAATGCCTTCCGGTACTTCGTTGCCGGCTTTGTCGAGGATCGCGTCGATGGTCATCAAGTGGCCAACGTTGCGCACGAACAGCAGCGAACGGCCGTGCAGGGTCACGTCCTGGCCATCCACGCCGGTGTAGACGCGGTCAGGGTTCATGGTGCGGGTGAAGGTTTTGCCGCCCTTGGCGACTTCTTCGGCCAGGTCGCCCTTCATCAGGCCGAGCCAGTTGCGGTAGATCACCACTTTGTCATCGGCATCCACGGCGGCCACGGAGTCTTCGCAGTCCATGATGGTGGTCAGCGCGGCTTCCATCAGCACATCTTTGACGCCGGCGGCGTCGGTCTGGCCGACCGGAGTACTGGCGTCGATCTGGATTTCGAAATGCAGGCCGTTGTGTTTCAGCAAGATCGCAATCGGCTCGGCCGCAGGGCCCTGGAAGCCGATCAGCTGTGCGTCGTCGCGCAGGCCGCTGTTGCTGCCGCCCTTGAGGCTGACGATCAGCTTGCCATCGACGATCTTGTAACCGGTGGAGTCAACGTGGCTGCCGGCGGTGAGCGGCGCGGCTTCGTCGAGGAAGGCGCGGGCGAAGGCGATGACCTTGTCGCCCCGCACCTTGTTATAGCCCTGGCCCTTTTCGGCACCATTGGCTTCGCTGATGGCGTCGGTGCCGTACAGCGCGTCGTACAGCGAGCCCCAGCGCGCATTCGAGGCGTTGAGGGCAAAACGGGCATTCATCACCGGCACCACCAGCTGCGGGCCGGCCATGCGGGCAATTTCGTCATCGACGTTTTGGGTCGTAGCCTGGAAGTCTGCAGCTTCTGGCAGCAGGTAGCCGATGTCTTGCAGGAAGGCTTTGTAGGCCGCCGCGTCGTGGGCGGTGCCCGCGTGGGTTTGGTGCCAGGCGTCGATGCGCGCCTGGAAATCGTCGCGCTTGGCGAGCAGGGCTTTGTTCTTCGGGGCCAGGTCGTGGATGACCTTGTCGGCGCCGGCCCAGAACTGGTCGGCTGTGATACCGGTGCCGGGAATGGCTTCGTTGTTCACGAAGTCGAACAGGACTTTGGCGACCTTAAGGCCACCGACTTGAACGTGTTCAGTCATCTCTTGCCTCACTCTTCGGAGCTTATGCGCTTTTCAGCTTTTCAATTTACCAATGAAGCCTCTGGCCATTTAAACCACGAACCCGATCCCCCGGTACATGCCTGAAAAAGGCGGCCGGGCTGGCGGATTTCGCGATACGTAGGTGCCTTGGCAGACATCGACCCAACGTTATGTAGTGCGCGATTGGGCATACTACATGATGACTTGCGGTTGTGAAAATTTGACTAAATACGTCGTTTAGCGACCCTCCTGTGACATTCGGTCACAGTGGGGGATGGGATGTTCTCAAAAAACTACTGAATTGTTCCAGATAAATATAAAAATGGTACACGATTTGTTTTCGAGGGCTCCCGAGTCCACCTTGTAGATTGAATTCAGAGGGCTTCGCCATGGACCATCTTGTACTCACTATTATCGCCGCCGACAAACCCGGCCTTGTTGAACGTATCGCGCAGAACATCGCCACCCACGGTGGCAACTGGCTGGAAAGCCGCATGGCGCACATGGCCGGGCAGTTTGCCGGGATATTGCGGGTCAGTGTACCCACGGAAAACCGTCAGGCGCTGGTGGGCGCGCTGGAAGACTTATCCACCCATGGCATTCGCGTGCTGGTGGGTGAGGGCAGCAGCGGGCAGGCTGCGGCGTCCAAGTCGATCCTGATGACGCTGGTGGGCAACGACCGTTCGGGCATCGTGCGCGAGATTACTGCGCTATTGAGCAGGCAGGGCGTGAACCTGGGAAGCCTGAGCACCGACGTGCGTCCGGCGCCCATGAGTGGTGACCCGCTGTTCACCGCCGAGGCGCTCTTGCAGGTGCCGGCCGCGTTGTCCCTGGATACCTTGCAACTGTCCCTGGAAACCCTGGCCGATGACTTGATGGTGGAGTTGCACCACGAGGAATGACTTGCCCGCAAGGTTATGCATGGAAATCTTGCATGGGCCTGTGGATAACCTGTAGAGACCCGGCGCCGCACCACGCCCGCCGGGCCTCTCCGCCTGTTGAGCAAAAAACGAGCAGTTTCAAGGGCTTGTGCACAAATGGCGGGGATCAGGTTGTGGATAACCTTGGGGTGAATGCCTGCAAGCTAGGCCGGCTGTGGCTTGCAGGAGTTTGTACGTTATTTGATCAGCGTTTGCGCGCGCTCAGCCAGATATCCACGCTGTACACCACCAGGCCAGCCCAGATAAAGGCGAAGGCGGTCAAGGTGCTCGGTGCCAGGTGTTCACCGAACAGCAGCACGGCTTCCAGCAGTACCAGCGTCGGTGCGGTGTACTGTAAAAAGCCCAGCGCGGTGTAGGGCAAATGCCGTGCAGCGGCGTTGAAACACACCAGCGGGATCAGCGTGACAGGCCCCGCCGCCGCCAGCCACCAGGCTTCGGAGGTGCTCCAGAATTCAGGCTGCATGCTGTGGGCCGACGGGTTGAACAGCAACCACGCGATGGCAATCGGCACGAGCATCCAGGTTTCCACCACCAAGCCCGGCAGCGCCTTCACGGGGGCCTGTTTGCGGATCAGCCCATAAAAGCCGAAGGTCATCGCCAGCACCAGTGACACCCACGGCAAACTGCCGACCTGCCACACCTGTTGCGCCACCCCGGCTGCCGCCAGCCCCACCGCCACCCACTGCAAGCGCCGCAGGCGTTCGCCGAGGATCAGCATGCCCAGCACCACGTTCACCAGCGGGTTGATGTAGTAACCCAGGCTCGCTTCGAGCATGCGCCCGCTGTTCACCGCCCATACATACGTCAGCCAGTTGGCCGCAATCAGCGAGCCGCTGAGCGCCAGAATCGCCAGGCGCTTGGGGTTGTCGCGCAACTCGCGAAACCAGCCGGGGTGTTTCCACACCATCAACAGCAAACCGCCAAACAGCGCGGACCACAGCACGCGGTGCACGATGATCTCCGCGGCGGGCACGCTGGCGATGGCTTTGAAATAGAGCGGGAACAAGCCCCAGGTGATATAGGCGCTCAGGCCCAGGATGTACCCTTTGCGCGGGTTGGCGGCTTGCATTGCAGAATCCTTGCTTAGGCAGCTAACAAAGCGCGATTGTAAGGATATTTATCCGCCAGTGGGACCCGCTTTGCTTAATGTGGGAGCTGGCTTGCGTGCGATGGCATCACTGCGGTGCAACAGGTAAACCGAGGTGCTTGCATCGCAGGCAAGCCAGCTCCCACAGAAAAGCGGCTCCCACACAAGCCAGCGTCCACAGGGGAGTGTGTGGTCAGAAGAGTTTCAGGGGTTCTTCGTTGAGCGCCGCCAATTGCTCACGCAGCGCCAGCACCTGGTCACCCCAATACCGTTCGCTGCCGAACCACGGAAAGCTGTGGGGGAATGCCGGGTCGTCCCAGCGCCGCGCCAGCCAGGCGCTGTAGTGCATCAGGCGCAAGGCCCGCAGGGGTTCGATCAACGCCAGTTCGCGCGGGTCGAAGTCGTGAAATTCCTGATAGCCGTCCATCAATTCCGACAGTTGGCCCAGGCATTCCTGACGGTCACCCGCGAGCATCATCCACAGGTCCTGCACCGCCGGGCCCATGCGGCAGTCATCCAGATCGACGATATGGAACATCTCGTCGCGGCACATCATGTTGCCGGGGTGGCAATCGCCGTGCATGCGGATGTTCTTGTGGGGCGTGGCCTTGTACACCTCTTCCACACGCTTGAGCAGGTCGCGCGCCACGGATTCGTAGGCGGGCAGCAGACTTTTGGGAATGAAGTTGCCTTCCAGCAAGGTGGTGAGGGAATCGTGGCCGAAGTTCTTCACGCCCAGCGCTTCACGGTGTTCGAACGGGCGGGTGGACCCCACCGCGTGCAAGCGCCCGAGCAACTGGCCGAGGCGATAGAGCTGGTCAAGGTTGCCCGGCTCCGGCGCGCGCCCGCCACGGCGTGGAAACAGGGTGAAGCGAAAGCCCGCGTGTTCGAACAGGCTTTCGCCGTTGTGAATCAGCGGTGCAACCACCGGCACGTCGCACTCGGCCAGTTCGAAGGTGAAGCGGTGTTCTTCGAGAATCGCTTCGTTGGTCCAGCGCTGAGGCCGATAGAACTTGGCGATCAGCGGCTCTGAGTCTTCGATGCCCACCTGGTAGACGCGGTTTTCGTAACTGTTGAGTGCCAATACACGCGCGTCGCTGAGAAAACCGATGCTTTCGACGGCGTCGAGTACCAGGTCGGGGGTCAGTGTTTCAAACGGGTGGGCCATGCGAACTCCTGCGCGCAGCAGGGCGCCGCGTCCGGCCGGGTATGGTAACAGCATAGATAGGCGGTGGCTGTGCGGACGCCTTCGCGGGCAAGCCCGCTCCCACATTTGACCGCATTTTCATGTTGGAGCTCGGTCAACTGTGGGAGCTGGCTTGCCTGCGATGAGGCCTTATCAGGCGCCGACGATGCCGCCGTCATCCCGACGAATGGCCAGCACCGACGAGCGCGGCTTGCCGTTCGGCAAATGCTCCGGCCAGGTCGAGCCACCGGTTTCGCCGGGGTGCTGAATCCCCACAAACAGGGTTTTCTGGTCCGGCGAGAAGCTGATGCCGGTCACCTCACAGGCCACCGGCCCGACCATAAAGCGGCGAATTTCCCCGGTTGAAGGGTCGGCACACAACATCTGGTTATTGCCCATGCCCGCAAAGTCACCGGCGTTGCTGTAGTCGCCGTCGGTGAGAATCCACAAGCGCCCGGCCTTGTCGAAACCCAGGCCGTCGGGGCTGTTGAACATGTTTTGCGGGTTGATATTCGACGAGCCGCCTTTCGGCGTGCCGGCATGCACGCCGGGGTTGCCCGCCACCACAAACAGGTCCCAGCTGAAATCGGCGGCGCCGTGGTCATCGGCGTTGGCCTTCCAGCGCAGAATCTGCCCGTAGACGTTTTTCTCGCGCGGGTTCGGGCCGCCGACCGGTTGGCCGTCTTCGCCGCGCTTGGCGTTGTTGGTGAGGGTGCAATACACCTGGCCATCGGTGGGGCTGACCACGATCCATTCCGGGCGGTCCATGCGCGTGGCTTTTACCACGCTGGCGGCCAGGCGCGCGTGAATCAACACTTCGGCCTGGCTGGCAAAGCCGGAGCTTGCGTCGATGCCGTTTTTGCCGTGGGCCAACTCCACCCACTGGCCCTTGCCCTTGGGGTGGTCGGCGTTGCCGTCGCCCGCGTCGAGAATGGCCACATACAAGGTGCCGTGGTCGAGGAGGTCTTTGTTGGCCTTGGGGTTCTTGTGGTTGATTTTGTCGCGGCTGACGAACTTGTAGATGAACTCGCCGCGCTCGTCGTCGCCCATGTACACCACGGCGCGGCCGTCACGGGTTTCGGCCAGGGCCGCGTTTTCATGCTTGAAACGGCCCAGGGCGGTGCGTTTGGCGGGGGTGGATTGCGGGTCGAACGGGTCGATTTCCACTACCCAGCCATGGCGGTTGAGTTCGTTGGGGTTCTTGGCCATGTCAAAGCGCGGGTCGTGCTGATGCCAGTTGATGTCTTTGCTGGCGGCCACCACGCCGTAGCGTTTTTGGCCGGCGTCGAAGGTCTGTTGTGGGTTACTGCTGCCGAAGCAATCAGTGAAGTTTTCTTCGCAGGTCAGGTAAGTGCCCCACGGCGTTTTGCCGTTGGCGCAGTTCTGGAAGGTGCCGAGGGCTTTTTTGCCGGTGTTGTCGGCGCTTGTTTTCAGCCAGTCGTGGCCGGCGGCCGGGCCACTGAGGCGGATTGGCGAGTTGCCGTGGATGCGGCGGTTGTAGCGCGAGTCCTGCACGAACTGCCAGGTGTCGCCCTTGCGCCGCACTTCAATCACCGACACGCCTTCGCTGGCCTGGGCCTTGCGCACGTCTTCGGCCGATTGCGGCGCGCCGCCGTGGGCGAACAGGTAGCGGTAATTGGTGTATTCGTTGTTGATCGCCATCAGCGCGCGGTTGTTGTCGCCGGGGAAGGCGAACAGGCTCATGCCGTCATTGTTGTCGCCGAACTGCTGCTCCTGAGCCTTGGCCGTGCCGTTCCCGGAAGGGTCGAAGGCCGGGGCGTTTTTGCTCAGCGGCTGGCCCCAGCTGATCAGCACCGAGGCGCTGTAGCCGGGCGGCAGGGTGATGGCGTCGCTGGTGGCGGCGGCGATGCTGGCAAACCCCAGCAAGGGGCTGGCGGAAGCGGCGTTCACGGCCAGGGCGCTGCGGGTCAGCAGGTTGCCGCCGAGGAACATCGCGGCGCCACACAGGGCGCCCGCGCCGATAAAGCGGCGGCGGGTGAGGCCGACCATCTGCTCAAGGTCGGTGGCTTGGTTTTCTTCTAATAGGCTCATTTCAGGCTCCCTGCGGTTTTTGCAGACACCTTAAGGAGCCCTCGTGACGAAATTGTTGCAGTTTGAAGGCGGCGTCAGCGCTACACGGGGGTTCCGAGCAACACGTTGCTGGGCGCGAACTGCACCTGAATCGGCAGGCCTTCTGCGGCGCCCAACGCCTTGAGCGCGGCGGGCTGCGCCAGAGCGCACAACACCAGGCCGTTGGGCAGGGCAATGCGCACTTCGCGCGGGCCGTCATCGGCGTCGAGAATCGCGTCGATAAGGCCGCCCATGCAATTGTGTCCAGGTGTTGCGGGGTGCCCGACTGCGAGCAATTCCAGCCAGCCGGCCTTGATCAATGCAATGACTTCCACGCCGGGCTCCAGCTCCAGTCGCTGCGTGCTGTCGTGGGTGATTTGCGCGTCGAGCGTCAGGCCGCCGGCCAACTGCAGGCGGATCACATCGTTGCGGCCATGGCTGTCGACGGCGACGACCTGACCGTGCAATTGGTTGCGCGCGCTGGTGCGCAACATCAAGCGGCCCAGCAGGTTGAAGTCACTGGCATCTTCGTCCGAGCCCAATATCTCGGCCTGCAACACTTGCAGGCGCTGATACAGACGCAACACGCGTTCACCTTCGGCGGTGAGTCTGGCGCCACCGCCGCCTTTTCCGCCGACACTGCGTTCCACCAGCGGTTTTTGCGCGAGGTTGTTCAGCTCATCGATGGCGTCCCACGCAGCCTTGTAACTCAAACCGGCGCTTTTCGCGGCGCGGGTGATCGAGCCTTGCTCGGCGATGTGCGCCAGCAGGGCAATGCGCTGGGGGCGGCGGATGATGTGTTGGCTGAGTGAGGTCGGCAGAGACATGGGGTTACGCTTCGATAAGGTCAGCGGACGTTGCAGGCGTGGCGCACTGGAGTCAAGTCACGCGCCCGGTTTTGGCGTGCGGGCCAGGCAATACACGTCGACCTGGCGCGCGCCGGCGTCCATTAAAAGTCGGGCGAGGCTGTGGGCGGTGGCGCCGGTGGTCAACACGTCGTCCACCAGAGCGAAGTGGCGACCCTCTACCCGGGCGCCGGGTACGAGCGCGAAGGCCCTGAGCAGGTTGCGCTGGCGGGATTTGGCATCAAGCACCTGTTGCGCGACGGTGTCATGGGGGCGCAGCAACAGGTGTTCATCGTGAGGGATGGCCAGGCGTTCACTGAGCCAGCGCGCCAGCATTTGCGCCTGGTTGAAACCGCGTTCACGCAGGCGTTTGCGCGCCATGGGTACCGGCAGCAGGCAGTCGGGGCGGCCGAGTTCGGTGTTGTCGAAGCGGTGCTGCAAATGCTGCCCCAGCAAGCGCGAGAGCAGATGGCCGAGGGGCCAGAGTGACTGGTGCTTGAAGCGGCTGATCAGGGTGTCGACCGGAAAGCTGTAGGTCCAGGGAGCAATCACTTGTTTATAGGCCGGCGGTTTTTTTTGGCATTGGCCGCAGGTCAGGCCTTCCATTGGCAAGGGCAGGGCGCAGACCTCGCAGTGCGCCATCAGCCACGGCAGCTCGGTTTCGCAGACGTTGCACACACAATCGGCTGATTCGGCGGCTTCATCACAAATTAAACAGAATTGGTTGTTTTTTAGCCAGATGTAAACCTGCTGTTTGTAGTCTGGTTGACAGTGCATGAATCTTCCTTAAATATGCCGAGCATCCGTGTCGTGACTGTGGGTATTGCCTTTCCCACCGCGTAAGCCCAAGCATAATCAAGGAATCGCCCATGAGCGCCAGCACCTCTGCCACCCTGCGTCACGATTGGTCTCTAGCCGAAGTCAAAGCGCTGTTCGTGCAGCCCTTCAATGACCTGTTGTTCCAGGCGCAGACCGTGCACCGCGCACATTTCGACGCTAACCGTGTGCAGGTGTCGACCTTGCTGTCGATCAAAACCGGCGCCTGCCCGGAAGATTGCAAATATTGTCCGCAGTCGGGCCACTACAACACTGGCCTGGAAAAAGAAAAGCTGATGGAAGTGCAGAAGGTCCTCGAAGAGGCTGCCCGCGCCAAGGCCATCGGCTCCACGCGCTTCTGCATGGGCGCCGCCTGGAAACACCCGTCGGCCAAAGACATGCCCTACGTGCTGCAAATGGTTAAAGGCGTGAAGGCCATGGGCCTGGAAACCTGCATGACCCTTGGCCGTCTCGACCAGGACCAGACCGAAGCCCTGGCCCAGGCCGGCCTGGACTACTACAACCACAACCTCGACACCTCGCCGGAGTTCTACGGCAGCATCATCACCACCCGTACCTACAGCGAGCGCCTGCAAACCCTGGCTTACGTGCGCGATTCGGGGATGAAAATCTGCTCGGGCGGCATCCTCGGCATGGGCGAGTCCCTCGACGACCGCGCCAACCTGCTGATTCAGCTGGCCAACCTGCCGGAGCATCCGGAATCGGTGCCGATCAACATGCTGGTGAAAGTGGCCGGAACACCGCTGGAAAACGCCGAAGACATCGACCCGTTCGACTTCATCCGCATGCTGGCCGTGGCGCGCATCCTGATGCCGCAATCCCACGTGCGCCTGTCGGCCGGCCGCGAGGCGATGAACGAACAGATGCAGGCCCTGGCGTTCTTTGCCGGTGCCAACTCGATTTTCTACGGCGACAAACTGCTGACCACCGCCAACCCGCAGGCCGATAAGGACATGCAGCTGTTCTCGCGCCTGGGAATTTTGCCGGAAGCCCGTGAAGAGCACGCCGATGAAGTGCATCAGGCGGCGATCGAGCAGGCGTTGGTGGAGCAGAAAAGCAGCGAGCAGTTCTATAACGCCGTGGTTTGACGCCAACTCTTCCATTTGGAATGCATTCCAAATGTGGGAGCGGGCTTATGTGGGAGCTGGCTTGCCCGCGATGCAGGCACCTCGGTGTGTCAGTTACACAGTGGTGATGCTATCGCAGGCAAGCCAGCTCCCACACAAACCAGCCCACATTGAGGCTGTGTTCACCCAGACCTACCCGAGGCCAGCATGTCTTTCGATCTCGCCGCGCGCCTCGCTGCCCGCCGTGCCGAACACCTTTATCGCCAGCGCCCGCTGCTGGACAGCCCCCAAGGCCCGCAAGTGGTGGTCGACGGCCAGCCCTTGCTCGCCTTCTGCAACAACGACTACCTGGGCCTGGCCAACCACCCGCACGTGATCGAAGCCTGGCGCGCCGGGGCGTCCCGTTGGGGCGTGGGCGGTGGCGCCTCGCACTTGGTGGTCGGCCACGCCACGCCGCACCATGAGCTGGAAGAAGCCCTGGCCGACCTGACCGGGCGCCCGCGTGCGTTGCTGTTTACCACCGGTTATATGGCCAACCTCGGCGCGGTGACCGCGCTGGTGGGGCAGGGCGACACGGTGCTGGAAGACCGCCTCAATCACGCCTCGTTGCTGGATGCCGGTTTGCTGTCCGGCGCGCGGTTCAACCGCTACCTGCACAACGACGCCGACAGCCTGGCCAAACGTCTTGAGAAAGCCACCGGCAATACGCTGGTGGTCACCGACGGTGTGTTCAGCATGGACGGCGACCTGGCCGACTTGCCGGCGCTCGCCCGAGAGGCCCGTGCCAAAGGTGCCTGGTTGATGGTGGACGATGCCCATGGCTTCGGTCCGCTGGGGGCGAACGGCGGCGGTATCGTCGAGCATTTCGGCATGAGTCAGGAGGATGTGCCGGTATTGGTCGGCACCCTCGGCAAAGCCTTCGGCACCGCCGGGGCGTTTGTGGCGGGCAGTGAAGAGCTGGTCGAAAGCCTGATCCAGTTCGCCCGGCCCTACATTTACACCACCAGCCAACCGCCCGCGCTGGCCTGCGCCACGCTGAAAAGCCTGGAGCTGTTGCGCACCGAGCATTGGCGCCGCGAGCATCTGAATGGATTGATCCGCCAGTTCCGCCAAGGCGCGGAGCAGTTGGGCCTGGACCTGATGGACAGCTTCACGCCGATCCAGCCCATTCTGATCGGCGACAGCGCCAAGGCAGTGCGCCTGTCGCAGATGCTGCGCGAGCGTGGGTTGATGGTGACCGCTATTCGCCCGCCGACCGTGCCCGCCGGCAGCGCACGGTTGCGCGTGACGCTGACGGCGGCCCACAGCGCAGCGCAGGTGCAGCTATTGTTAAACGCATTGGAGGAGTGTTTCCGGTTGTTAAGCATTACGGAGCCCGACCATGCGTGACCGATTGATCCTGCTGCCCGGCTGGGGCCTCGGCGTTTCGCCGCTGGAGCCTTTGGCCGCCGCCTTGCGCGGGCTTGACGAACATCTGCAGGTGCATATCGAGCCCTTGCCTGTGCTCGATTCCAGCGACCTGAATGAATGGCTCGACGAACTCGACGCCACGCTGCCGGACAACGCCTGGCTAGGCGGATGGTCACTGGGCGGCATGCTCGCCTCCGAGCTGGCGGCGCGGCGCGGCGAGCGTTGCTGCGGCCTGCTGACGCTGGCGAGCAACCCGTGTTTTGTCGCCCACGACGGCTGGCCGAATGCGATGCCGGCCGAAACCTTCGACGCGTTCCTCGCCGGATGCCACGCCGACTCCCAGGTCACCCTTAAACGTTTCGGACTGCTGTGTGCCAAGGGCGGCGAAGACCCGCGCGGGCTGTCGCGCCTGCTGGTCAGCGGGGCGCCGACGGCGCCTTCCAGCGTGTTGATGCCCGGCCTGGAGCTGCTCGCCCAACTGGACACGCGCGACGCCTTGCTCGCCTACCGCGGCCCGCAGTTGCACCTGTTCGCCGGGCTGGACGGCCTGGTGCCCGCCGAGGCGGCCAGTGATCTGCTGGCTTTGTTGCCGGATGTTGAAATCGGTCTGATTGAGCAGACCGGTCACGCTTTTCTACTGGAAGACCCCCACGGTGTTGCCGGGGCCATCCAGGCTTTTTTGCATGAGTGTGTTGATGACTGATTTAGCCCACCCCCCACTGCCGGGCGCCTTGCCGGACAAGCGCCAGGTGGCGGCGTCCTTTTCCCGTGCGGCCGCCAGCTACGACAGCGTGGCCGAACTGCAACGCGCGGTGGGCCATGAATTGTTGGCTCGTCTTCCCGCTGCAATCGATCCGCAACGCTGGCTGGACCTCGGGTGCGGCACGGGTTTTTTCAGCCGCGTGCTCGCTGAGCGCCTGCCCGCCAGCCAGGGCGTGGCGCTGGATATTGCCGAAGGCATGCTCAACCACGCGCGGCCACTGGGCGGCGCCGAGCATTTCATCGCCGGTGATGCCGAGCGCCTGCCGTTGCAGGGCGAAAGCTGCGGGCTGATCTTCTCCAGCCTGGCGGTGCAATGGTGTGCGAACTTCGACGCCGTGCTCAGCGAGGCTTATCGCGTACTGCAGCCCGGCGGTGTATTCGCCTTCGCGAGCCTGTGCGTGGGCACGCTGGATGAACTGCGGGAAAGCTGGCGCGCGGCCGACGGCCTGGTGCACGTCAACCGCTTCCGCACTTTCGAGGCCTACCAACAGCTGTGCGCCAACAGCGGTTTGCGCGTGCGCAGCCTGGAGCGTCAGCCCCACGTGCTGCACTACCCGGATGTGCGCAGCCTGACCCACGAACTCAAAGCGCTGGGCGCGCATAACCTCAACCCGGGTCGGCCGGGAGGGTTGACGGGCCGCGCGCGGATTGTTGCACTGGTGGACGCCTACGAGCAGTTCCGTCAGGCCAAGGGCCTGCCTGCCACTTACCAGGTGGTATACGCCGTACTGGAGAAACCGCTATGAGCGCCGCTTACTTCATCACCGGCACCGATACGGATGTCGGCAAGACCACCGTCGCCGCCGGCCTGCTGCATGCCGCACGGCTGGCGGGCAAGAGCACTGCCGCCGGAAAGCCTGTGGCGTCGGGCTGCCAGTTGACGAGCAAAGGCCTGCGCAACAGCGATGCCCTGGCGTTGCTGGCTGAATGTTCGTTGCCGCTGACGTATGACGAGGTCAACCCGGTGGCGTTCGAGCCCGCCATTGCACCCCATTTGGCCGCGCGCGAAGCGGGCGTGGCGCTGACCGTGCAATCACTGCTCAAACCCATGCAGCGGATTCTGGCGCTTCAGGCGGATTTCACCTTGATCGAAGGGGCGGGCGGCTGGCGCGTGCCGCTGGCCGATCAGAGCAACCTGTCGGACCTGGCCATGGCGCTCAAGCTGCCGGTGATTCTGGTGGTGGGCGTGCGCCTGGGCTGTATCAGCCATGCCTTGCTCACGGCCGAGGCCATCGCGCGGGACGGCCTGGTATTGGCAGGCTGGGTGGCGAATATCATCGACCCCAAGACCTCTCGTCTGGAAGAAAACCTTGCCACCCTGGCTGAACGCTTGCCGGCGCCGTGCCTGGGGCGCGTGCCGAAACTCAAGCAGGCCGGGGCCGAAGCGGTGGCCGAGTACCTGGAATTGGACCTGCTTGACTGATTTTGGCTATCGCTAAGGCATTATGCCATTAGTGTTTTTGACGGGCGTTTCGCCGGGTTGTCTGCTTCAATTCATATTCACGATTCTCTAAAGGCAGGCTTACGCCATGGAAATCTCTGGAAGCAGCGCGTTTTATTCGGGGCTGAGCAGCATTCAGACCGGGCAGAACCGTGTCGACCAGGCGGCCGGCAAAATCGCCGGTACCGCGACGACCCAGCCCTCGGATGCACAAAGTGATCGCTTGCAAGCCAACGATCGCGCCCAGCCGTCCAATTCGGCGAGCAACATGGTCGAAATGGCCCAGGGCAAGTTTCAAGTGGAGCTGGGCGCAAAAGTCGCCAAGGCTTCGGATGAAATGCTCGGTACGTTGATCGACACCTACGCTTAATCTACCTATGCGCTGGCTCTCGCTTTCTGTGGGAGCTGGCTTGCCTGCGATGGTATCGACTCAATCTTCCTGATACACCTCTGCGTCTGCATCGCAGGCAAGCCAGCTCCCACATTTGCCCTGCGTCACCCCGCAGAACTCCTAAACTCCTTTTTGACGTGGCATCGCGCCGCAGGCCTTGCCGTGCCTGGGGTTGATTCATGTCATGACAAACGGCTTCAGGACGACGCTTGACATCCCCAGGTCGTAAACGTATGTTTCAAACACCTGTTTGACCGCCATCACTCATCCACGCGGTTGTTCATCCCAGATACATCAGCAGAGGTTTATCGCTATGCCTGACTACAAGGCCCCCTTGCGTGATATTCGCTTCGTTCGTGACGAACTGCTCGGTTATGAAGCGCACTATCAGAGCCTGCCGGCTTGCCAGGACGCTACCCCGGACATGGTTGACGCCATCCTTCAGGAAGGCGCCAAGTTCTGTGAGCAAGTGCTGGCACCGTTGAACCGCGTGGGTGACATCGAAGGTTGCACCTGGAGCGAGTCAGGCGTTAAGACCCCTACCGGTTTCAAAGAAGCCTACAAACAATTCGTCGAAGGCGGCTGGCCAAGCCTGGCCCACGACGTGGAGCACGGTGGCCAGGGCCTGCCGGAATCCCTGGGCCTGGCGGTGAGCGAAATGGTCGGCGCCGCCAACTGGTCGTGGGGCATGTACCCGGGCCTGTCCCACGGTGCGATGAACACCATTTCCGAGCACGGCACTCCTGAGCAGCAAGAGGCCTACCTGACCAAGCTGGTGTCGGGCGAATGGACCGGCACCATGTGCCTGACCGAGCCGCACTGCGGCACCGACCTGGGCATGCTGCGCACCAAGGCCGAGCCTCAGGCCGACGGTTCCTACAAAGTTTCCGGCACCAAGATCTTCATCTCGGCCGGCGAACACGACATGGCCGACAACATCGTCCACATCGTACTGGCCCGCCTGCCGGACGCACCGGCCGGCACCAAAGGCATCTCGCTGTTTATCGTGCCGAAGTTCCTGCCGAACGCCGACGGTTCGATTGGCGCACGCAACGCTGTGACCTGTGGCTCGCTGGAACACAAGATGGGCATCCACGGCAACGCCACCTGCGTGATGAACTTCGACGCGGCCACCGGTTTCCTGATCGGCCCGGCGAACAAAGGCCTGAACTGCATGTTCACCTTTATGAACACCGCTCGCCTGGGCACCGCGCTGCAAGGCTTGTCCCACGCCGAGATCGGCTTTCAGGGCGGCCTGAAATATGCTCGCGACCGCCTGCAAATGCGCTCCCTGACCGGCCCGAAAGCGCCAGACAAAGCCGCTGACCCGATCATCGTGCACCCTGACGTGCGCCGCATGCTGCTGACCATGAAAGCCTTCGCCGAAGGCAACCGCGCGATGGTGTACTTCACCGCCAAGCAAGTGGACATCGTCAAATACGGCACCGACGACGAAGCCAGGAAACAGGCTGACGGCCTGCTGGCGTTCATGACGCCGATCGCCAAGGCGTTCATGACCGAAGTCGGTTTTGAGTCCGCCAACCACGGCGTGCAGATCTACGGCGGCCACGGCTTCATCGCCGAGTGGGGCATGGAGCAGAACGTTCGCGACAGCCGCATTTCGATGCTGTACGAAGGCACCACCGGCATCCAGGCCCTCGACCTGCTGGGCCGCAAAGTGCTGATGACCCAGGGCGAGGCACTCAAGGGCTTCACCAAGATCGTGCACAAGTTCTGCCAGGCCAACGAAGGCAACGAAGCGGTCAAAGAGTTCGTTGCACCACTGGCAGCACTGAACAAAGAGTGGGGCGAGTTGACCATGAAGGTCGGCATGGCCGCGATGAAGGACCGCGAAGAAGTCGGTGCCGCCTCGGTGGACTACCTGATGTACTCCGGCTACGCGTGCCTGGCTTACTTCTGGGCCGACATGGCGCGCCTGGCAGCCGAGAAACTGGCGGCCGGCACCACCGAAGAGGCTTTCTACACCGCCAAGTTGCAGACTGCGCGCTTCTACTTCCAGCGCATCCTGCCGCGAACCCTGGCCCATAAAGCTACCATGCTGTCGGGCGCGAACAACCTGATGGACATGAACGAAGAAAACTTCGGCCTGGCTTACTAAGCCTTCCGGGTTCTCTTGAGAAACCGCCGCTTCCCCGGGACGCGGCGGTTTTTTTATGGGCGAGAAAAAACGCAGCGTGGCGCTCAGGGATTGCCGTTGGCTGCCGTTACAGTGATGGCAATGTGATACAGGTCACATTGAATGTGCTTAACTGTGCGCAATGAAGGCACTGTGCCATCTATCTGGCGGGTCGGAGCTTTACCCTTGTCACGCGTGTCCGCTCTACGTTTCAGCCATTTCCTACCGTCACTGCTGCTTTTGCTGGCCGGGCTGTCGGCTGCATACGTCAAAGACCTCAACGTGTTCTTCACCTCGCTTTTCAATGTGCTGCCGACCCTGGTGCTGTTGCTCGGCGGTTCGTATTGCGCGGTCTATCGGCGCCAGCGTGAGCTGTTTCTGATGATCACCGTGTACATCGTGTATTTCCTGCTGGACACCCAAACCGATTTCTACCGCGACAATGGCCGCGTCCGCGAAGACGCCGCCGTGGTGTTTCACCTGTGCTGCCTGCTGCTGCCGTTGCTGTTCAGCATTTACGCGCTGTGGCAGGAAAAAACCCACCTGTTCCGCGACTTCATCGCCCGCTGTGCGGTGCTGCTGGCGGTCGGCAGTGTGGCGCTGGCCCTTGAGCAAAGTTATCCCCAGGCCGTGCTGAGCTGGCTGGCCGAGATTCGCTGGCCCGCGCTGCATGGCAGCTGGATGAGCCTGATCCAGCTTTCATACCCGATGTTCCTGATTGGCTTTTTGACCCTGGCCGCGCAGTACTGGTACCAGCCGCGCCCGTTGCACGCGGCGCAACTGGTTGGTTTGCTGGGGTTGTTCTGGATGTTGCCGCAAACGTTCATCCTGCCGTTTACCCTGAACATCATGTGCAGCCAGGTGATGCTGATGATTGCCGCCGGTGTGGCCCACGAGGCCTACCAGATGGCGTTCCGCGACGAACTCACCGGCCTGCCGGGGCGACGCGCGCTCAATGAACGCATGCAGCGGCTGGGGCGCAATTACGTGTTGGCGATGACTGACGTTGACCACTTCAAGCGCTTTAACGACACCCATGGCCACGACGTGGGTGACCAAGTGCTGCGCCTGGTGGCGAGCAAGCTGTCCAGGGTCAACGGTGGCGGGCGGGCGTACCGCTACGGCGGTGAAGAGTTCGCGGTGGTGTTCGCCGGCAAGACCCTGGATGAATGCATGCCGCACCTGGAGGAAATCCGCGGGATCATCGCCGACTACGACATCAAACTGCGTAATCCGGACCGCCCGCAGGACGACCATCAAGGTCGCCAGCGGCGTGCGGGCAGCGGTGCGTCGAGCGTGTCGGTGACCGTCAGCATCGGCGTGGCCGAACGCCAGGCCGAGCAACGCACGCCGGAAGAAGTGCTCAAATCCGCCGACCAGGCGTTGTATGCAGCCAAGGGCGCCGGGCGTAACTGTGTGGTCGCGGCCGGGCAAAACCGTCGCGGCGCGGTGCGCATGGAGGCCGCTGCCGGTTGAGTGATGGCGGTGTATTCAGCGGTTCTACAGTGATTGTCCGAGGCGCGGGCCGGCAGTAGGTTGAAGGCATCTGCTGCCGGAGACATTGCCATGCCTGAGTACAAAGCTCCCCTGCGCGACATGCGCTTTCTGATAGACAACGTGTTTGATTTTCACGGCCATTACGCGGCGCTGGGCGCGACCGACGCCAGCCCGGACATGGTCAACGCGATCCTCGAAGAAGGCGCCAAATTCTGCGAAAACGTGCTCTCGCCGCTCAACCGCAGCGGCGACGAAGAGGGCTGCCATTTCGACAATGGTGTGGTCACCACGCCCAAAGGTTTCAAGGAAGCTTTCGCACAGTACGTGGAAGGCGGCTGGCACGGTTTGGCGGCCGACCCGGCCTACGGTGGCCAGGGTTTGCCGTCGTCCCTGGGACTGGTGCTCAGCGAGATGATCGGCTCCAGCAACACCTCCTGGGGTATGTACCCCGGGCTGACCCACGGCGCGATGACGGCGATCCATGCCCATGGCACCGAAGCGCAAAAATCCACCTACCTGAACAAGCTCACGGCGGGCGAGTGGACCGGTACCATGTGCCTGACCGAAGCCCATTGCGGCACCGACCTGGGTTTGATCAAAACCCGTGCCGTGCCCCAGGCGGACGGCAGCTATGCGGTCACCGGCAGCAAGATTTTCATCTCTGCCGGCGAGCACGACATGAGCGCCAATATCATCCACCTGGTGCTGGCCAAGCTGCCGGACGCGCCGGCGGGCACCAAGGGCATTTCGCTGTTTATCGTGCCCAAGTTCCTCGCCGACTCGGGTGAGCGCAACGCGGTGCACTGCGGCTCCATCGAACACAAAATGGGCATCAAAGGCTCGGCCACCTGCGTGTTGAATTTTGACGCTGCCAAAGGTTTTCTGATCGGCGAGGCGAACAAGGGCCTCAATTGCATGTTCACCATGATGAACCACGCGCGCCTGGGCACTGGCATGCAGGGTCTGTGCAATGGTGAAGCGAGCTTTCAAGGCGCGATCCAATACGCCAACGACCGCCTGCAAATGCGCTCGCTGACCGGTGCCAAAGCCCCGGAAAAAGCCGCCGACCCGATCATCGTGCACCCCGATGTGCGCCGCATGCTGCTGACCATGAAGGCTTTCAACGAAGGCAACCGCGCGCTGACCTACTTCACCGCGCAACTGCTCGACACCGCACACCTGAGCGGCGACGCCACCGAGCGCCAGGACGCCGAGGACCTGCTGGCGTTCCTCACCCCCATCTGCAAAGCCTTCATGACCGACACCGGCCTTGAGGTGACCAACCACGGCATGCAGATCTTCGGCGGCCACGGTTACATCCGCGAATGGGGCATGGAGCAGTTGGCGCGTGATGCGCGGATTGCGCCGATCTATGAAGGCACCAACGGCATTCAGGCCCTCGATTTGCTGGGGCGCAAGGTGTTGGGCAGCCAGGGCAAACTGTTGCGCGGGTTTACCAGGATCGTGCACAAGTTTTGTGCGGCGAATGCCGAACATCCGCAGCTCAAGGCTTACGTGGCGCAGCTTGATGACCTGAACGGGCAGTGGGGCGAGTTGACCATGAAAATCGGCATGGCGGCGATGAAGAACCCGGATGAGGTGGGGGCGGCCGCCGTGGATTACTTGATGTACAGCGGCTACATCATCCTCGCCTACCTGTGGTTGCGCATGGCGATTGCGGCTCAAGATCAGGATGATGCCGAATTTGCCAGGGCCAAACTGGCTACCTGCGATTTCTATTTCAAACGCCTGCTGCCGCGCACGGCCACACATCGCGCCGCTGTGGAGGCTGGCAGCGAATGCCTCATGAGCTTGCCTGCTCAGCTATTTGCCCTATAGGCGCGATTGATTCACTGCGGTCAAAACGTGGGAGCTGGCTTGCCTGTGATGCGGGCACCTCGGTTTGTCAGGTCCACCGAGGTGACGCCATCGCAAGCAAGCCAGCTCCCACACAAGGCCACATTAGAATTGCGATATGACTAATAAATACTAAATAGTCACAAAAGGACCCTATGTGTCTGAAAAGTTGTTCGGGTACACTCGGGGCCTGTAAAACCGATCCTGCCGAATCACTTTTCATGTTCTCACGAGGTTTGCCATGGCTGATTACAAAGCGCCGCTGCGTGATATGCGCTTCGTCCTCAATGAAGTCTTTGAGGTCGCCAACACTTGGGCCCAATTGCCGGCATTGGCAGACACCGTAGATGCCGAAACCGTCGAGGCGATCCTCGAGGAAGCCGGCAAAGTCACCGCCAAGTCCATCGCCCCGCTGAGCCGCGGCGGCGATGAACAAGGTTGCCGTTGGGACAACACCGCCGTGTTTACGCCGGACGGTTTTCCACAGGCCTACAAAACCTACGCCGAAGGTGGCTGGGTGGGCGTGGGCGGTGACCCGGTCTTCGGCGGCATGGGCATGCCCAAGGCGGTGTCGGCCCAGGTGGAAGAGATGATCAACTCGTCCAGCCTGGCATTCGGCCTGTACCCGATGCTGACGTCCGGCGCCTGCGTGTCGATCAACACCCACGCCAGTGAGGAACTCAAGGCCACCTACCTGCCGAAGATGTATTCCGGCGAGTGGGCCGGTTCCATGTGCCTGACCGAGGCGCACGCCGGCACTGACCTGGGGATTATCCGCACCAAGGCCGAGCCCCAAGCGGATGGTTCCTACACCATCAGCGGCACCAAGATCTTCATCACCGGCGGCGAACACGACCTCACCGAAAACATCATCCACCTGGTGCTGGCCAAGCTGCCGGACGCGCCGGCCGGGCCCAAGGGGATTTCGTTGTTCCTGGTGCCGAAGTTCATGGTCAATGCCGATGGCAGCCTGGGTGCGCGCAACCTGGTGAGCTGTGGCTCGATCGAACACAAAATGGGCATCCAGGCGTCCGCGACCTGTGTGATGAACTTCGACCAGGCCGTGGGGTTCCTGGTGGGCGAGCCGAACCGTGGTTTGGCGGCGATGTTCACCATGATGAACTACGAGCGTTTGGGCGTGGGCATCCAGGGGCTGGCGTCCGGCGAGCGCTCCTATCAGAACGCGATTGAGTACGCGCGGGACCGCTTGCAAAGCCGCTCGCCGACCGGCGCCAAATCTAAAGACAAGGTCGCCGACCCGATCATCGTGCACCCGGACGTGCGTCGCATGCTGCTGACCATGAAGGCGGCGAACGAAGGCGGACGCGCGTTCTCCACCTACGTGGCGACCCAACTGGACATCGCCAAGTTCAGCGAAGATGCCGCCGCCCGCGAGCGCGCCGATAACCTGGTGGCCTTGCTGACGCCGGTCGCCAAGGCGTTCCTCAGCGACCTCGGCCTGGAAACCACGGTGCTGGGCCAACAAGTGTTTGGCGGGCACGGCTACATTCGCGAGTGGGGCCAGGAGCAACTGGTGCGTGATGTGCGCATCACGCAGATCTACGAAGGCACCAATGGTATTCAGGCGCTCGACTTGATGGGCCGCAAAATCGTCGGCAGCGGGGGCAAGTTCTACACCCTGTTTGCGGATGAAATCCGCCAGTTCATCGCCACCGCCGGCGCAGAACTGGGCGAATTCACCCGGCCGCTCAGCGCGGCGGTGGATAACCTGGATGAACTGACCGCGTGGGTGCTCGACCGCGCCAAGACCGACCCGAATGAAATCGGTGCCGCCTCGGTGGAATACCTGCACGCATTTGGCTACGTGGCTTACGCCTATATGTGGGCGCGCATGGCCAAGGCCGCGCTGGGCAAGGAGGCTGAGGACGATTTCTACGCCAGCAAACTGGGCACCGCGCGTTTCTACTTCGCCCGTCTGCTGCCGCGCATTCACTCGTTGAGTGCTTCGGTGAAAGCCGGGAGCGAATCGCTGTTCCTGCTGGATGAAGCTCAGTTCTGATGGCGGGGAGGGCGTGTAAGCAATCTCTTACATGACGTGCTGCTATTCGTCCTCTATCGCCAAATTGGATCCACGGATAATCTACTTCACATGGACGTCGCGCAGGAAGCGCAAAGCAACAACACGGACACGTAGGATTCTGCCAGGGTGGCGGAGTGAAATGGATGTCAGGGAAACAGTCTGCAAAGCCCCGCTTCGGCGGGGTTTTCTTTTGCCCGCAAAAAAGTCAGGCGCCTGCCTGCGGGGCATTCATCACGTCTTCCAGCAAGGTGCGCAGCAATGCCACCGTCGCCTGCTGGCGTTGCACATCGCGGCATACCAGGCCCACTTTCAGCGGCACGCGCGGTTCGCTCAAGGGTTTCCACAGCAGGGCCTTGCTGTTGTGCTCGTCCTGGGAACGTCCCGGCAGCACCGTCGCCAGTTTCGTGTGGGGCAGGCTGTCGAGGATCCCCACCATCGTATTCAGCTCAGCCTGTACTTGCGGGCGCCGCCCCAGGTTGGCCAACTGGCCCTGCCAGATCTGCCGGACCTGAAATTCCTCCCCCAGCAGCAACATCGGCAATTCGGCCGCCTGTTTCAGTGAGACTTTCTTGAATTCCCGCAGTGGGTGATCATCGGGGATGACCACCTTCAACTCATCTTCGTACAGCAGTACGCCGGTCAAGCCAGGCTGGCGCGGTGGCAAGTAGCTGATACCGATATCCAGTGAGCCGTTGAGCAATCGCCGCTCGATCTCCAACCCGGTCAATTCGTAAATCTGTACCACCAGGTGCGGCTGAGCCTTGCGCACGCGTTCGAGCATTTGCGGGACCAGGCTGGTGTGCACGGTTTGCAGTACGCCAATGGCCAATGTACGCATCGCCTGGCCCTTGAAGTTGCGCAGGGCCTCCACCGCTTGCTGCATACCGTCGATCAATGGCAACGCATGGTTGTACAAGGTGTGCGCCGCCAGCGTCGGCAACAGGCGCTTGCTGCTGCGCTCGAACAGGCTGACATCCAGGTTCTGTTCCAGTTGGCGAATCTGTTGTGACAGCGCCGGCTGGGAGATCGATAAGCGCTCCGCAGCACGGCCTACGTGGCCTTCCTCGTACACCGCGACGAAATAACGCAGTTGCTTGAAATCCATAAGCCTTACTTATCGAAAAAGCTGGAAAATCGAAATGGCCGCAGGCCCCCCGGGGGCCTAGTCTAGCGCCTATTCGCAGGGCTTACAGGGCCGGATCGGGCAATGAACAGCGTTTATGTTGATGGCGTTTACATAGGCAAGGCAAACAATCTCCAGCCAGGTTGTACAAGGGTGACCGACCAAAGTCCCGTTGCCACGGGAGGTGAACTGTGAACTTGTTTCGCCGTCCTGCACCGAGCCTCGACGATCTGCTTTTTGATACGCCGCGTGAGGACCCCTCCAGCGAATGCCTGATGCCCACGGTGGCGCGCCCTCCGCAAGTTTTCGTACGCGGCGAAGGCTCGTGGCTGTCGGACAGTGACGACCGTGCCTACCTGGACTTCAGTCAGGGCGGCGGCGCCAACAGCCTCGGCCACAGCTCACCGGTGGTGCTCAACGCCTTGACCGCCCAGATGCAAACCTTGATCAACCCGGGAGGTGGCCTGTACAACCGCGCTCAACTCAACCTCGCCGACCGCCTGTGCCATCTCACCGGCAGCGACCAGGCGTACCTGCTCAACAGCGGCGCGCAAGCCTGCGAAGCGGCGATCAAGCTCGCGCGCAAATGGGGCCAATTGCATCGCGCAGGCGCGCACCACATCATCACGGCCAGCGGTGGTTGTCATGGCCACAGTTTTGCCGCGATGGCCGCGTCGGCGGGCGCTGCCGGCAATCGTTTCGAACCGCAATTGCCGGGCTTCAGCCATGTGCCGTTCAACGACTTGCCCGCGCTGCATGCCGCGGTCGACGCGCAAACCGTTGCGATCCTGCTGGAGCCGATTCAGGGCACGGCCGGTGTGATCCCCGCGACCGAGCACTACCTCAAGGGCGTTGAGCGCCTGTGCCGCGAGCTGGGCATTTTGCTGATCCTTGATGAAGTGCAAACCGGCGTCGGCCGCTGCGGCTCCTTGCTGGCAGAAGAACAGTACGGTGTGCGCGCCGACATCATCACCCTCGGCAAAGGCCTGGGCAGCGGCGTGCCCTTGGCTGCGTTGCTGGCGCGCGGCAAGGCCTGTTGCTTTGAAGTCGGCGAGCTGGAGGGCACCCATCACGGCAATGCGCTGATGGCGTCCGCCGGTGTAGCAGTGCTGGACGCAGTGACGGAAAACGGCTTTCTGCAGCAGATACGCGAATCCGGTTTGCACCTGGGTGAGGGCCTTGCCCGGCTGGCCTACCGTTACGACCACGGCCAATTACGCGGCAACGGGCTGATGTGGGGCCTGACCTTGTCGGATGATTCCGCGGATGCGGTGGTAAAGGCTGCGCTGCATGAAGGCCTGATCCTCACCGCCCCGCAGCCCGACTGTTTGCGCTTTACCCCGGCGCTTAACGTCAGCAAAAACCACATCGACGAAATGCTCCTGCGCCTGGCTCGTGCCTTCTCCCGCGTGCGCACCGCCCAACTGCAATGCCGCAAGGGCATCGCTGTTTAACACCCCGTTTCCTGAACCGTCTCGCGGCATACGCGGCGCCTCCAGCCTGATTCTTTTGGCTGGGGGCGTTTTTTTTGTGGGTCGGTTAAAGGATGGCGCAATGCCAGATTCCACTGAACCCTCACAAACCGCCAAGGTCGATTAGCTTAACGGCTCACACGAGCCGACTTTCTGGAGCTGACCCCATGGATTTCATTCGTATCATCATCGCCATTCTGCTGCCGCCACTGGGTGTGTTCCTGCAAGTAGGATTCGGCGGCGCGTTCTGGCTGAATATTCTGCTGACCTTGTGCGGCTACATTCCGGGCATCGTGCACGCGGTGTATATCATCGCCAAACGTTGAACCCGTCAGCCTTTCGCGATGAGCCGTGAGTTGCGCTCGTTGCGAAAGGCCAGTTGCTCGATGGTCTGGGTAGCGTGTTCGGCTTCTTCCCGTGCCTGAAGGATGATGCCGTGCTGCTCGGATTTGCTGCACACCGGGTCGGCGTTGCTGGCGTCGCCCGTGAGCATGAAAGCCTGGCAACGGCAGCCACCGAAGTCCTTTTCCTTTTCGTCACACGACCGGCACGGCTCGGGCATCCAGTCGTAGCCGCGAAAGCGGTTGAAGCCAAACGAGTCGTACCAGATGTGTTGCATGCTGTGATCGCGCACATTCGGAAATTGCACCGGCATCTGTCGGGCGCCGTGACACGGCAAGGCGGTACCGTCCGGCGTCACTGTCAGAAAAATACTGCCCCAGCCGTTCATGCAGGCTTTCGGGCGCTCTTCGTAGTAATCCGGCGTG
The DNA here is from genome assembly GCF_002813445.1 of Pseudomonas tolaasii NCPPB 2192. Lineage (NCBI taxonomy): Bacteria > Pseudomonadati > Pseudomonadota > Gammaproteobacteria > Pseudomonadales > Pseudomonadaceae > Pseudomonas > Pseudomonas tolaasii. Next base: position 882,452 of record NZ_PHHD01000001.1, on the reverse strand, counting down.
ACGAAGATCAGCTTGCACGGGTGGCCTTCGGCCTCCAGTTTGGCGCGGTATTCGTTGGTGATGCGCTCGGCGCGCACCAACTGTTCTCGAGTCGGCAACAGCCCCACACGATTGAGTTGCGCCCAGCCGTAGAACTGGCAGGTGGCGAGTTCGACGAAATCCGCCTCCAGTGCAATGCACAGCTCGATGATACGGTCGATCTTGTCGATATTGTGCCGATGGGTCACAAAGTTCAGCACCATCGGATAGCCGTGAGCCTTCACCGCACGGGCCATTTCCAGCTTTTGCGCGAAGGCTTTTTTCGAGCCGGCCAGCAGGTTGTTCACTTGTTCGTCGCTGGCCTGAAAGCTGATCTGGATATGGTCCAGGCCCGCCTTTTTGAAGTCGCTGATTTTCTGCTCGGTCAGGCCGATGCCGGAGGTGATCAGGTTGGTGTAGAACCCCAGCTTGCGCGCTTCGGCGATCAACTCGGCCAAGTCCTGGCGCACCAGCGGCTCGCCGCCGGAAAAGCCCAGCTGCGCGGCACCCATCTCCCGCGCTTCACGAAACACCTTGAACCACTGTTCTGTGCTCAGCTCCTTGCCTTGCTCGGCAAAGTCCAGCGGGTTGGAGCAGTACGGGCATTGCAGCGGGCAGCGGTAAGTCAGCTCGGCGAGCAGCCACAGCGGCAGGCCAACGGGGGGCTTTTCAGGCAAGGGTAATCCAGTGCTCTGCACGGGCGACCTCCATGAATTGCTCGATGTCTTCACCCAGCTCGGGCACGCCGGGGAACTGCTTGTCCAGTTCGGCGATGATGGCGGCCACGTCACGCTCGCCGTCGATCAAACCGCCGATCAGCGCGGCGCTGTCATTGAGCTTGATCATGCCTTCGGGGTAGAGCAGCACATGGCCCTTTTGCGCGGGTTCGTACTGGTAGCGATAGCCCTGACGCCAGGCCGGTTTTTTGCTGCGATCAAAGCTCATAGGGTGATCCCCTTATGCCATACCCGCTGGTCGGTCACGCTGTGATAGGGCGGGCGTTTGAGTTCGTAGGCCATGCTCATGGCGTCGAGCATGCTCCACAGGATGTCGAGTTTGAACTGGAGAATCTCCAGCATGCGCTCCTGGCCTTCACGGGTGGTGTAGTGCTGCAGGGTGATCGCCAACCCGTGTTCCACATCGCGCCGGGCCTGGCCGAGGCGGGTGCGGAAATATTCATAACCGGCCGGGTCGATCCACGGGTAATGCTGCGGCCAGCTGTCGAGACGCGACTGGTGGATCTGCGGCGCGAACAGTTCGGTCAGCGAGCTGCTGGCGGCTTCCTGCCAGCTGGCACGACGGGCGAAGTTGACGTAGGCATCCACCGCAAAACGCACGCCGGGCAGCACCAGTTCCTGGGAGCGCAGTTGGTCGGGGTCCAGGCCTACGGCCTGGCCCAGGCGCAGCCAGGCTTCGATGCCGCCGTCTTCACCGGGAGCGCCGTCGTGGTCGAGCAGGCGCTGGATCCATTCGCGACGGACCTCGCGGTCCGGGCAGTTGGCCAGAATCGCGGCGTCTTTCAGCGGAATGTTCACCTGGTAGTAGAAGCGGTTGGCGACCCACCCCTGGATCTGCTCGCGGCTGGCGCGGCCCTCATACATCGCCACGTGGTAGGGGTGATGAATATGGTAGAAGGCGCCCTTGGCGCGCAGGGCGGCTTCAAATTCCGTGGTGGTCAACGGCGTGTCAGTCATTTCGTCAGCTCCTACAATTCGATGCTCATGCCGTCGTAAGCCACTTCGACATTGCGCCGCACCAGTTCCGCGCGCTCGGGGGAATCTTCATCGAGGATCGGGTTGGTGTTGTTGATGTGGATAAGCACCTTGCGCTGTTCGGGCAGTTGCTCCAGCACTTCCAGCATGCCGCCGGGGCCATTCTGCGCCAGGTGGCCCATCTCGCGGCCGGTGCGGGTACCGACGCCACGGCGCTGCATTTCGTCGTCATCCCACATCGTGCCGTCCACCAGCAGGCAGTCGCTGCCGGCCATGATTTCCAGCAGCGGCGCGTCGACCTTGCCCAGGCCCGGGGCGTAGAACAGTTTGCCGCCGGTGCGCAGGTCTTCGACGATCAGGCCGATGTTGTCGCCGGGGTGCGGGTCGAAGCGGTGCGGCGAATAGGGCGGTGCGGCGCTGCGCAGTGGCAGCGGGGTGAAACGCAGGTTGGGGCAGGCCGGGATGGTGAAGCTCGTATCCAGCTCGATGCGGTTCCACGCCAGGCCGCCGTTCCAGTGGGTCAGCATGGTGAACAGCGGGAAGCCGGTGCTCAGGTCTTCATGGACCATGTCGGTGCACCACACCTGATGCGGGCAGCCTTCGCGCAGGCTCAAGAGACCGGTGGTGTGGTCGATCTGGCTGTCCATCAGGATGATCGCGCTGATGCCGGTATCCCGCAGGGCGCGGCCGGGTTGCATCGGCGCGAAGCCTTGCAGTTGCGCGCGGATGTCTGGCGAGGCATTGCACAGCACCCAGTTCACACCGTCGTCGGAAATAGCAATGGACGACTGAGTGCGCGCCTGCGCCCGCAGGCTGCCGTCGCGAAAACCTGCGCAGTTCACGCAGTTGCAGTTCCACTGCGGGAAGCCACCGCCGGCGGCGGAACCTAGAATCTGGACAAACATGGACGCTCCATCAAGCAAAGCTCAAAACAAAAACGCCCCGGGCGAACCGAGGCGTTGTATTACCAGGCGTATCAGCGGCTGGCGAAGTACATGGTGACTTCGAAGCCGATGCGCAGATCAGTGTAAGCAGGTTTGGACCAGGTCATATTCATTCTCCTGTGGAGGGATGGGACGTTCACTACTGAGTCATACATATAGTCCACCTCCAGTAGGAGATGTTCAGATATTGCGTATGAATGTTACTTAATTCTTTTCAGGATAGCGCTACCTTGATGGAAAAAGCCTGTTGCAGACTGGGCAATGATCAACCTGCGGTTTTCCAGAAGTCCGAGATGCGCGGGCCGTTCGCCACGCAGCGCCAGCCGCCTGTGGCGTTGTTGAGCTGGGCGGCGGCGAGCAATAAATCTTCACGCGTACGGGTTTGGATCAACTGCTGAAGCTGATCCAGATAACCCGACGAATGGCCGGCAAGGTGCGCGTGCCAAAGCAGATCGGCGGCTTGCGCGAGTGGCAGCGCGGCGAATTGCTGCGCCAGTGAATCGTTGCCCAATTCAGTGCTGTTTTCGATCAACGCAGGCAGTTGCTTCAGGAAGGTCTGCAGATGATCAACGATCCCTTCCACGGAAACGCTGGGGGATTGCACGCCAAACAGCAGCCCGGTTTGGCCCTGGATCTGTCGGATGCCACTGAAAACGGCGTAGCCGATTTGCAGCTCAACACGCAGGCGCTGGTAGAACGGACCCTGGAGCAGATGCCCGAGCAGGCGCCATGCCGCTTCGTCGGCCAAGGACTGTGTGGGTGCCGGGCAGAACAGTAGCACCGCCGCCTCACTGGATTCGGTGTTCACCTCGTGCCACAGGTTCTGGCCGCCGATGGCCGCAAATGCGTGTTCGATGATTGCGGGTTGCCCGGGCAGGCGCGCCGCGGCTGTTTTGACTGCCGCTTCACATGCCCGAGGCAGAGCGAACCCCATCCCTTGCCAGCGCGCGGTCGTCCACGACACCTCACGCACTGCTGAGCCCGCTGCGACCGAGCAAGCAGGCAGCGCCTTGAGCAGTTCGCGAATAGCCATCAGCGGCGTCGTGGCCGGTGGCGCTTCCAGTGGCTGGCTCAGTTGATGGGCCAGGGCTTCCAGCACGGCGGGCATCAGTTCGTGAAGACCGACCAGTGTCACCCGCCAATCATGGCCGATGGTTTCCAATGAGATGTCGAGCCCTGCCTGCCGCGCATTTTCGCGCAACGGCTGCAAGGTGTTTTCCAGCCCGGCGGGCACGGCGGACTCGAAGCGCCAGTGCAGATACAACGCACCTTCGTCGCTGTCCTGGGGCAACGCCTGGCTGAAGGTCAGTGCCGCTGTCTCCCGCCGCCCCCGTGAACGATCCTGCGCAAAGGTGCGCAAGCCCCGGTGCGCACTGGTTTGGCCGCGAATCAGGCCGGCGCGTTCTTCTTTTACCGGTGGACGCAGGAACGGGTTGTTCGGCGGGAGCTGCCAAGTGTGTCGGGGCGCAGGCAAGCCCAATGAATCGAGCATGGTCTTGAAGCTGGCGATAGCTTGTTCAGACAGATCTTCGCGGTCATTTCGCGCCAACGCCAGCGCGCCTTGGGTTTGCTGTTGGCGAGCGGATAGCAGCGCGAATTCTTCGCGCAGAGAAGTCCAGTCGCTGTGTGCGAAAAAGCTCAGCCAGTCGTGCAGAAGTGCCTCAATGCGTGTCGCCGTATCATCTTGAGAGCCGAGAGTGAAATTGACGTCCAGCACGGCTTGTCCGGCGAAGTGATAAAGCACCGACGCCTGCAGAGCGGTAGCCAGCCCTTGGGCTTTCAGCTCGGCCAGTAAACCACCGGGCGCCGAGGCGTTGAGCCAGGTGCAGAGAAAGTCCAAGGCTTCGCGTGGTGCGTTGCAGGCGATGACATGATGCAAATGTTCATCTGCAGTGTGCTGATAGCTGCGCATAGGGTCGGGCATCAAGGCGGGTGGAAACGTTTGAGGGTGCAGCGGTCCCGATGTCAGTTGCTCGCTGAAGCTCTGCGCCAGTGCTTCCAGTTCGGCCAGGGAATGCGGACCGGCGAGGCTCAAGGTCATTTGCCCGCTCTGATAGAAGTGGGTATGGAATTCCCGCAATGCTTGTTGAAATGTCTCACGCTCAACCGGCAGGCTGTCTCGGTTGCCCGCATGAAAGCCGCGCAACGGATGATCCGCCGCCAAGCCTTCCAGCAGTGCAACCTGCTGCTGCGCCGCGGCATCCTGGGACCAGGCGACAAACTCCGCATGCAGCACCTCGCGCTCGCGCAACTGGTCATCGATCGCCAGGCGCGGATGGGCCAGCATGTCGCCCAAACGCTCCAGCCCACCTGTAAAACTCGCCACCGGCAACTCAAAGAAATAGTCCGTAGCGCGCTCGCGGGTGCTGGCATTGACCTGCCCACCGTGACGCTGCACGTAGGCCATCAAGCCTTCGCCTGTGGGAAAACGCTCAGTGCCCAGAAACAGCAGATGTTCCAGGAAGTGCGCCAACCCCGGCCACGCCAATGGCACGTCATGGCTGCCGGCCTGCACCCGTAAAATCGCGGCACAACGCCTCAAGCGTGGTGCATGGCGCAAGGAAACCCGCAGGCCATTGGCCAGGGTCAGGTGAAGGTGTTGGGGGTGGGCCGTCGCAGGCATGGGCACTTCCGAAACAGTGAAGGTGCCCATGTTAACAAACCGGTCGCGTCAGGGTTTATGCAGCGTGCCGTAGAGCTCCGGTCGGCGGTCTTGCAGGTAGTGATTCGCCGCGCGGGCATCAAGGATCGATTGGCGGTCCAGTTCGCCAACAATCAACGCCTCATCCAGACCTGCCTGGGCGATGCACTGACCATTTGGCGCGGCAATGCTGCTTTGCCCGCAATACTGAATCTCGCCTTCATGCCCGCAGTAGTTGGCGTAGGCCACGAAACACTGGTTTTCAAACGCTCGCGCCCGCACGGTGACGTCGGCAACGAAGTCGAACGGCACCATATTCGCGGTGGGCACCAGGATCACGTCGGCGCCCGCCAAGGCTAAACGCCGGGTGTTTTCCGGAAACTCCAGGTCGTAGCAGATCAGGAAACCCAGCTTCCAGCCATTGAGTTCCACCAGCGGGAAATCGTCTTCCCCGGCGCTGAACATGGAGTGGTCCAGGTCGCCGAACAAGTGAGTCTTGCGGTAATTGCACCGCCGCTGGCCGTGGGCGTCGATCAACTGCACGGCGTTATAAATCTGCCCGTCCTCGGCCCGTTCCGGGTAGCCGTACACAATTGCCAGCCCGGTGCTTTTTGCGAGGTCGGCGATCACCTGCGCCGATGGCCCGTCCGGCGCTTCAGCCAGGGCGCCGACCGCTTCCGCGCCGATGTTGTAGCCGGTGAGAAACATCTCCGGCAGCACCAGCACATCGGCGCCGGACGCCTCGTGCGCCAGTGCGTGCAGGCGCGCGAGGTTGCCCGCTACATCCAGCGGCAGCGGCGGGCATTGGTAGAGGGCGACGCGCATGTTCAGCTCCTTAATCGGCCAGGGCGATCGGCCCGATTTCGTCGAATACATCGCCCGGGCCGGGGTTTTCCGGGTGAGTGCTGCCACCGAAGTGGTTCATGATGCCCCACACCGCGTTCAGCGAAGTTTGCACCGCGCCCTCCACCCACGCCGGGGTCCAGGACACGTCGTCACCGGCGATGAAAATGCCGCGCTGCTCGGCAGGCATGTCTTTCTGCATGAAGTGCGCGTACATGCGCTGGTTGTAGCGATAGTGGCCAGGCAACGCGCCTTTGAAGGCACCGAGGAAATGCGGGTCGGCTTCCCACGACACGGTGATCGGGTCGCCGATGATGCGCGCCTTGATATCAACTTTCGGGTAGATCTTTTTCAGCGCGTCCAGGGCGAGCTTTACGCGCTTGTCGATAGGCTGCGGCAGCATTTTCAGCGCGTCGCTCATCCACGAGTACGACAGGCAAATCACGCCCGGCTTGTCGTCGCCGTTGTCGAACAGGTAGGTGCCGCGGGTCAGGCGGTCGGTGAGGGTCATGCTCATCAGGTCGCGGCCGGTTTCCGGGTCTTTGTCTTTCCAGAATGGGCGGTCGACCATCACGAAGGTTTTCGACGATTGCATGTAGCGCGTGCGGTCCAGCGCCATCCACATCTTTTGCGAGAACAGGGTTTCATCGCATTCGATCTGGGTGGTCAGCAGCCAGCTTTGGCAGGTGGTCAGCACGGCGGTGTATTCGCGGGTGTCGCCGTAGTTGTCGGTTACCGCGAAACGGCCACCGGGGGCGTGCGCAATACGTTTCACACCCGCCCGTGGCGCACCGCGATGCAGCGAGCTGAGGCTGGTGCCGGCCGGCCAGTGGGCGCAACGCTCCGGCACATGGCGCCAGATGCCCATGGGCACTTGGGCCACGCCGCCGACCACCAGGTGCTGGTGATCGTCGCAGTTGGTCATCACCACACGGAAGATTTCCAGCATCGAATTGGGGAAGTCCGAGTCCCAGCCGCCGGTGCCGAAACCCACCTGGCCGAACACTTCGCGGTGCAGGAATGACAGCTTGGCGAAGGCCTTGGAAGTGGCAACAAAATCGTAGAACGTGCGGTCATCCCACAGCGGCACCAGCTTGTTCCACAGCTCCTTCAGGCGCGGCACGTCGCGGTCGCGGATGGCCTGCTGGATATCACCGAACTGCGAGCCCGCCTCAAGCGCGTCGGCCCAGGCGTCAGCCACTTCCTGGAACAATACCGGCAAATCCGAAAGTTTTTGTGCGTAGTGAGTCTGGCCTTCGAGGTCGATCACCGTGCTGCCGGAAGCCGGGGTCAGCGGGTTGGGGAACGGTTTGGTCTCAAGGCCCAGCTTGTCCACGTAGTGATAGAACGCGGTGGACGACACCGGAAAACGCATCCCGCCCAGCTCGGCGATGATGCCCTCGGCACCTTCAAACGCCTGGGAGCGCAGGCGGCCGCCCATCTTCGAGGCTTCATACACCACAGGCTTGAGGCCGAGCTTCATCAGCTCATACGCGGCGACAAGGCCCGCGATACCTGCGCCGACAATCGCCACTTCGGCGCCATGGTTGGCGGCGGGAATACTGCCCAGGCCAGCCGGGTGCTCGATCCAGTCATCAAAGGCAAACGGAAAGTCCGGGCCGAAAATGGTGATGGGTTTTTTACCGTCTGCCGGGTGGCGATTGGTCTTGCTGATGGTGCTGGACGGAATGCTCATGGCTGACCTTACTGACGACTCGGCGGGATGGGGCCCGTTGAGTATAGGAAAAGATGGCAGCCAGTTTAGGGAGCGTTGCGCTCGTTAATAAGACGCAATGTGTCGTCGGATTGGATTGTTTTCAGTCAAAGTGACGAGCCGAGTGGTCAGATTGGCTGGCCTCGATCCAATTTGTTACTGAGGATGATCGAGGTGGTGGTTTTCTCCACACCGTCGACGCTGCCGATCTGGTCCAGCAGTTGGTCAAGCTGTTCCGGCGAATCGGTGCGCAGCCATGCCACGTAATCGAACTCGCCGCTCACCGCGCACAGCTGCTGGACTTGCGCCATGGCGCTGAGCTTGCGCAACACGTCCTTGCCCGAACGTGGTTGCACGGTAATGCCCACATAGGCCTGCAAACCACCATCGACAACCCGTTGGCCAAGGCGCACGCCGTAACCGGTGATCACGCCGGTTTTTTCCAGGCGCGCCAGCCGCGAAGTAACCGTGGTACGCGCAATACCCAACTGCCGGGCCAGCATGGCCACGCTTTCACGTGCGTTGATCTGCAGGGCGGCGATCAGTTGGCGGTCGATTTCATCGAGGGTGGGCAAGATTAATTCCAATGAAGGGGACGGCAAGAGTGTGGACGTTTTATGGACACTTTTGTCGATTTATTCGGCAGGGGTTCAACAAAAATCGCTATGCCAGACAGACAAAAGCCGCGCAATGCGCGGCTTTGGAGTTGGTGGGCCCACACGGACTTGAACCGTGGACCAAAGGATTATGAGTCCTCTGCTCTGACCAACTGAGCTATAGGCCCTGTAACAGGTCGCGGATTATAACGATGGTTCTCCCGCTATGCCATCCGAAAAGTCTGAAACCCTCATACGAAGAAAAGCCTCGGCGAAAAGCTCCGGCGGCAGGGGCAGGCTGACGATGTAGCCTTGCATCTGTTCGCAGCCTTCTTCGGCGAGGAAGGCTTGCTGCGCGGGGTTTTCCACGCCTTCGGCGATGATGGTGAATTGCATGCTGTGGCCCAGGGCGATGATGGCGCGCACGATGGCGGCGTCGTGGGGGTCGTCGGGCAGGCCGCGTACGAAGGACTGGTCGATTTTCAGGAAGTCCAGCGGCAGGCGTTTGAGGTAGCTGAGGGATGAATAGCCGGTGCCGAAGTCGTCGATCGCCAGCTGTACGCCCAGGCGTTTGAGCTGGTGCAGCACTTCAAGCGCTTCTTCGGCCTGGCTCATGATGAAGTTTTCGGTGATTTCCAGCTGCAGACGGCCAGGTTCGAGTGCGTAATCGCGCAGTAGCTGTTTGATGCGTGCGAGCAGGTTGGGGTGGCGCAATTGCGCGCCGGCGAGGTTCACCGACAGCGGGCCGAAGTCTTCGAAGGCCTCTTTCCAGGCGTGCATTTGCTGGCAGGCCTGTTCCAGCACCCAGTCGCCGATCTGCAGGATCATGCCGTTTTCTTCAGCCAGGGCAATGAAGTGCTCGGGCGGCACCTCGCCGAAGGTTGGGTGGTGCCAGCGGATCAAGGCTTCGGCGCCGATCAGTTCCTGAGTCGCCAGGCTGCGCTTGGGCTGGTAATAGAGGCTCAGTTCATCACGCTCTATGGCGCGGCGCAGTTCGTGTTCCAGGGCCACACGCTCGTTGGCCTGGGCGGTGAGGTCGCGGGTGTAGCTTTCGACGCGGTTGCGGCCCTTGGCTTTGGAGCGGTACATGGCGGCGTCGGCGTTTTTGACCAGGGTGGCGACGTCGGTGCCGTCCTGGGGATAAAGGCTGGTGCCGATGCTGGCGCTGATAAAGAACTCGTGTTCGCCGGCCTGGAAAGGTGGGGTGAAGCAGGCGAGCAGCTTATTGGCCAGGTGCTGGGCGTCGTTGGCGTGTTGCAGGCCGGGCAGCAGGATGATGAATTCGTCGCCGCCCAAGCGCGCTACGGTGTCGACGTCACGCAATTGCTCCTTGAGGCGCACGGCGATGTCTTTGAGCAACAGGTCGCCAACGGGGTGGCCGAGGCTGTCGTTGATATGTTTGAAGCGGTCCAGGTCGAGAAACAGCACCGCGCCCTGTTTGCCGCTTTCCTGCTGGCCATTGAGCGCCGCCTGCAACCGGCTCTCGAACAGTGTGCGGTTGGGCAGGCCGGTAAGCGGGTCGTGGTGGGCCTGATAATCCAGACGAGCCTGGGCCAGTTTGAGGCTGGAAATGTCGGCAAATACCGCCACAAAGTGGGTAATCAGTTGTTCGCGGTTACGCACGGCGCTGATGGTCAGCCAGCTGGGGTACAGCTCGCCGTTTTTGCGACGATTGGATATCTCGCCTTGCCAGTGGCCGTGCGCCGTCAACTGATGCCACATCGCCGCGTAAAACGCGCTGTCGTGCAGGCCGGAGGCGAGCAGGCGCGGCGTCTGGCCGAGAGCTTCGGCTTCGCTGTAACCGGTGATTTCACTGAAGGCGCGGTTAACGGCGCTGATGTTCTGCCGGGTGTCGGTGATCAGCACGCCTTCGGCGGTGCTCTCGAATACCGTGGCGGCCTGTTGCAGTTTTTCCTGCATGAATTGGCGCTCGGTAATGTCCCGGGCGATGGTCAACATGCAGTCGTCATCGCCAATGGGCAGCGGGCGGCTGGACAGTTCGCACAGGCGAATCTGGTTGTCGGCGCGTCGGATGTGGCAGACGAAATCCTGGACGAAGCCATCGCGATGCATCAATTCCAGCATGTGTTTGCGTTCGTTGAGATCGACCCAGATGCCCAGGTCCAATGTCGATTGGTCCAACGATGTCGCGCTGGTGAAGCCAGTCAGGCGGCTGAAACCTTCGTTTACTTCAATCAACAGTCCATCGCGCTGACGACTGAGCAACAGGCCGTCCGGCGATGCGTGGAACGCCTTGGCGAATTTTTCTTCGGAGGTTTGCAGGCGTTGTTGGGTTTCCTTGAGCTGGGTGATATCACGCACCACCACGACCAAGGCTTCAGTGGTGTCGAGTTGGAACGGCTCGGCCGAAATCAGGCCGGTAAAGGCTTGGCCATTGCTGCGCAGGAACGGCATCTCCAGGTTGCGAATGCTGGTGGTCTGCACCCGCTGCAGCAGGTCGGGGCCGACGCCTTGAATGCCCCAGATATTCAGTTCGGTAGCCGTTTTGCCGATGACCTCCCCGGCGGTCAGGCCGATCTGGTCTTCAAACGCCTTGTTGACCTCCAGCAGGCAGCCGTCTGACATTCGTGCGATGACCAGAATGTCCGGGCACTGCTGGAATACCGAGGCGAATTTTTGCTCGGACAATTGCAGGGCTTCTTCGGTGCGTTTGGCTTCACTGATGTCGATCATCAAGCCGCGCAGCACCGGCTCATGGCCATGCTCGATCAGGCTGACGATATCGCGCACCCATAAACAGCGGCCATCGGCGGTGATCACCCGGTAATCAAGGCTGTAGTCGCGATTGGCGCGGGTTTCCCGGTAGCAATAAGCCTCGGCGCGGGTCAGGTCGGCAGGGTGGATGATGTTGCGCCAGAAGCCCGGGATCAGCCAATGGGCGCGGGGGTAGCCCAGCAAGTCTTCGGCGTGCGGTGACACGTAGCTGTAGGTGAAATCCGTAACGCTGGCTTCCCAGGCGATGGCGGACAGGCTCTCCACGAGGCCGCGATAGTGGTACTCGCTGCTGCGCAGTTCTTGTTCAAGGGCGACGCGGCGAGAAATTTCCGAGCTGAGCCGACGATTGATCCGAATTACGATGGCCAGCACGGTGCTCAGTAACAGCACCGCCGGCAGGCCGTACATCAGCAGGTCGGCCCAGATGGTGCGGTGGTCGGTGAAGCTGCCGACCCAGTGTTGCTGGATGGCGTCGGTTTCATCCGAGCTGAGGTCGGCGAGCACCTTGTCCAGAATGCCCACCAGCATTTTTTCATCCCGCGGCACGCCCATCGCCAGCTGATAGCGGTAGGGCGTTTCGCCGCTGACGTACAAACCGTCGAGTTTAAGTTGGCGCAGGCTCCAGACGCTGGAGGCGAGGTCGCCGACTACGGCGTCCACTTCGTCGGTGGCCAGGGCTTGCAGGGTCGAGCTGACATTGGGCATTGCCACCAGGTTCAGGTCGGGGTGGTGGGTGCGCAGCAATTCGTGGGGTGCGTAGTTTTCCACCACGGCGATCTTGAGTCCGTACAGGTCCTTGAGGTTGCGCGGTTTCGCGCCGCCCTCATGGGCGAGGATGACGATGGGAAAGTCGAGATAAGGGCGTGTGAAGCCCAGATAATTCTGGCGTTCCGGCGTGGACATGATGCCGGGCAGCAAGTCGAGCTGGTTGTTTTTCGCCTGCTCAAGCACGGCGGTCCAGTTGGCCGGCTCGATCAGCTTGATCCGCACACCCAGGCGATCCTGGATCAGGCGCACGTAATCAGCGGCCAGGCCTTGATATCGGCCATTTTCATCACGGTATTCAAAGGGCGGCCAGGAAGCGTCCACCCCCAGGCGCAGCTCCTGATGGTCCGCCAGCCAGCCACGCTCATCATCAGTAAGAGTCAACGCGCCAGCCGTTGCGGTCCAGGTCAGCAGCGACAGCAGTAACACGGTCGGCAGTCTGGGCATAACGGTCTCGTTATGGCACGGGGAATGTTTCGAGTGTAGACGGGCATTGCGGGGGAGGGGTGTTGCGCGGGATTTTATCTTGGCAAAACAAAACCCCCGGCCTGGGCCGGGGGTTCTGGTATCACTCGTCGAGGAAGGAGCGCAGATGCTCGCTTCGCGTCGGGTGGCGCAACTTGCGCAGCGCCTTGGCTTCGATCTGACGGATCCGCTCGCGCGTCACGTCAAACTGCTTACCGACTTCCTCAAGGGTGTGGTCGGTATTCATGTCGATGCCGAAACGCATGCGCAGTACTTTGGCTTCACGGGCAGTGAGGCCGGACAGTACGTCACGAGTCGCTTCTTTCAGGCTCTCAACGGTGGCGACATCGATTGGCGACTGCATGGTCGAGTCTTCGATGAAGTCACCCAGATGGGAGTCTTCGTCATCACCGATCGGGGTTTCCATGGAGATCGGCTCTTTGGCGATCTTCAATACCTTGCGGATTTTATCCTCAGGCATTTCCATGCGTTCGCCCAGCTCTTCCGGGGTCGGTTCGCGACCCATTTCCTGCAACATCTGGCGGGAAATACGGTTGAGCTTGTTGATCGTCTCGATCATGTGCACCGGAATACGGATGGTGCGGGCCTGGTCGGCGATCGAGCGAGTGATCGCCTGACGGATCCACCAGGTGGCATACGTCGAGAACTTGTAACCACGACGGTATTCGAACTTGTCCACAGCCTTCATCAAGCCGATGTTGCCTTCCTGGATCAGGTCGAGGAATTGCAGGCCACGGTTGGTGTACTTCTTGGCGATGGAGATCACCAGACGCAAGTTCGCTTCAACCATCTCTTTCTTCGCGCGGCGGGCCTTGGCCTCACCGATCGACATGCGACGGTTGATGTCCTTGATCTCGGCAATCGTCAGACCGGTTTCGGTCTCAAGCGCGGTCAGCTTCTGCTGGCAGCGGATGATGTCCGGCTGCAGGCGACCAATGGCTTCAGCGTATTTCGCCTTGCCTTTGGCCAGTGCGTCGGTCCAGCTTTCATCAACTTCGTTACCCGGGAACTGGCGCAGGAAGTCGGCGCGCGGCATGCGTGCATCACGTACACACAGCTGCATGATGGCGCGTTCTTGAGCACGCAGGCGCTCAAGGGCACTGCGAACACGCTCAACCAGGCCTTCGAATTGCTTCGGTACCAGCTTGATGGGCATGAACAGCTCGGCCAGCGCAATCAGCTCGGCAATCGCCTGCTTGTTGGTGCGACCGTGCTTTTTCAGGGCCTTGCGGGTGATTTCCATCTGATCGGAAACCGCACCGAAACGCTGTGCAGCGATGATCGGATCCGGACCGCTTTCAACTTCGTCTTCGTCGTCGCCGCTGGATTCAGCGTCGTCGTCTTCGGAATCGTCGTCCGCTTTCGCAGCCTTGGCATCGACAGGCGGCGGCACTTCGGCGGCAGGCGGCGCAATGCCGTCGTCCGGGTCGATGTAACCGCTCAGAACGTCGGACAGGCGCCCACCTTCGGTGGTGACGCGGTTGTACTCGGAGAGAATGTGGTCAACCGTGCCTGGGAAGTGCGCGATTGCGCCCATCACTTCACGGATGCCCTCTTCGATACGCTTGGCGATTTCGATCTCGCCTTCGCGTGTCAGCAGCTCGACGGTACCCATTTCACGCATATACATGCGCACAGGGTCGGTGGTACGACCGATATCGGTCTCCACAGCAGCCAGCGCGGCAGCAGCTTCTTCAGCGGCAGCCTCGTCGGTATCGGCGTCCGCCAGCATAAGGGAATCCTTATCTGGCGCAGCTTCGAATACGTTGATCCCCATGTCGTTAATCATGCGGATGATGTCTTCCACCTGCTCTGGATCTGAAATATCCTCAGGCAGGTGGTCGTTGACCTCCGCGTAAGTCAGGTAACCCTGCTCACGACCAAGAACGATCAACTCTTTGATACGAGACTGCTGTTGCGCTTTTCCGGACATAACACCCTATCCACTGAAGGTCTTGGCGGGCAAAAAACAAGCCGAGGATTATACCCGAGCTATGACCTCACACGCCAGCTGAGGTCGGGTTTGATGCGTAAACGTTCTGTTTTAAGAGGTCGCGCATCTGTTTTGCTATCTGAATTTTCTCTTCAGCCGATAAATCCGGCTGTCTTGCTCGCTTGATGAGCTCATCGAGGGTCTGCGTATGCTGGCCCGCGGATAACCTAGTAATGGTGTCTAAAAACTGTTGTTCAAGGTTTTCGCCGTCAATTAGCCACTCCTTTTCCGCGAGGGCTTTGAGTAATCGGCCCTGCTCGGTGCCATGCCAGCGCGCCATCAACTGAATTGAGTTTAGCTTAGGATTTTTCTGAACCGCCTCGATCAAGGCGATCAGCACCTGAGCATAGGTGTTGCTGGCGTTGGCAAAGTGGTCGGCGCTCTCGACCTTGCCCGCCAACTGCGGGTGGTGGATCAGCGTGCGCAACGCGATGAGCGTTGGAGCTTCGACGGCGACAGGAGTTCGCGGCGCATGGTGTTCATCGCGATCGCCGCGCTTGCCGTTCTTGTTCCAGGGTTTTTTGTCCCACTTCTTGCCGCCGGCGCCGGGCTTCTTCGGTGTCCACTCCTGCTGGGGCGCGTAGGCCTCCTGCGGTTGGTGGAAGTCGGAGTAGTCGGGCATGGCGTCGTAATCCATGCCCGGGTCGTAGGCGGGAGGCGCGTCCTGCGGTGCGCTGTGCACCAGCTGGCTGACGGCTTCGCCACTTAATCCGGTGATTTCCTGAAGACGTTGACGCATCAGGGTGCGCAGGTTGGCGCCGGGCACCTTGTCGATCAGCGGCGCCGCGAGGGTGGCCATATGGGCCTTGCCTTCGAGGGAGCGCGGGTCGGCTTCTTCGGTCAACTGCTGGAAGAAGTAATCTGCCAGCGGCTGTGCATGCTGGTTGATGCGCGCACGGAAGGCGTCGGTGCCTTCGGAGCGCACCAGGGTGTCCGGGTCTTCGCCTTCGGGCAGAAACAGAAAGCGCGCGCGGCGCCCGTCCTGCAGGCTCGACAGCGTGGCTTCGAGTGCGCGCCAGGCCGCGTTGCGCCCCGCCTGGTCGCCATCGAAGCAGAACAGAACGCTGGGCACCACGCGAAACAGGCGCTTCAAATGTTCTTCACTGGTGGCGGTGCCGAGGGTGGCGACGGCGTTGCGCAGGCCCTGCTGGGCGAGGGCGATCACGTCCATATAGCCTTCAACCACGATGATTTCATCGAGGTTACGATTGTTCTTGCGCGCTTCGAACAGGCCGTAGAGTTCCTGGCCTTTGTGGAATACGGCGGTTTCCGGAGAGTTCAGGTATTTGGGTTTGTCGTCGCCCAGCACCCGGCCACCAAAGGCAATGATGCGGCCCCGGCTGTCGCGGATCGGAAACATCACGCGGTCGCGGAAGCGGTCGTAGCGCTTGCCGGTTTCGGCGTTTTCCACCAGTAAGCCGGCGTCGATCATGGCTTTTTGCTGGAGCGTGTCGCTGCTCAAATGCTTGTACAGGTTGTCCCAGCCAGGAGGTGCGAAACCGAGGCCGAAGTCGCGGGCGATTTCACCGGTCAGGCCGCGACCCTTGAGGTAGTCGACGGCTGCCTTGCGCTGCGGATGGCTTTTAAGCGCCTGACGGTAGAAGTCGGCGGCGGCAGTCAGCAACGGGTACAGCGGCGAGTCGGTGGGCTGTCGTGGTTTGTGCGCGCGACCACTTTCTTCGCGCGGGACTTCCATGCCGGCAGCTTTCGCCAGGTCCTCGATGGCCTGGGGGAAGTCCAGGTTGTCGTGGTCCATGAGAAACCCCAAGGCGTTGCCGCCGGCGCCGCAACCAAAGCAGTAATAGAACTGCTTGTCGGGGCTGACGCTGAACGAAGGGGTTTTCTCTTTGTGGAACGGGCAGCAGGCGGTGTAGTTCTTGCCGGCTTTTTTCAGTTGCACGCGCGAACTGACAACATCGACGATGTCGGTGCGGTTCAGAAGGTCGTCAATAAAGCTCTGAGGAATAAGCCCGGCCATGGCGTTCTCGTCATCACTGCGTGTAAATGAGGGCCCGTGAAGTGTTCAAGCGCACGTAAATCCGGTGCTTGAGCGTCTGGCGTCTGCATGGGTTGTCAGGAAGTGTATCTGCCGAACGTTAGCTGACGTTAATTTAAGGTCAGTTTTCGACGTGGAAAAGTTGCCCCAGGCGTCCGGTCTTGGCCAGTGGTGGCCTCGGAAGCTCATGTTTGGGCACAGTCGACCGGTTTGATCGCCTGAATAATGAATAAGTGTGCTCGTCAGTAGCCTTGTTAGGCTCGTCAGAAGAGACGTGCACCGCTGGCAAAAGAGCCAGTCCTGACGTGTGAAGCAGTTGTCTCGGTCGCGTGTGCGGCGTCAACAGTGAAGCATCAAGCGATATCCGCAAATGCCATTAGCCCGGCTGAGGGCCGGGCTTGGCAGAAGCTTGCTACGAACGTCTGTGTATTAGTACAGACGAACGGCGCGGCGCTGTTCGCGCTGAACTTTCTTGGCGTGACGCTTAACAGCGGCTGCTGCTTTGCGCTTACGCTCAGAAGTTGGCTTCTCGTAAAATTCGCGGCTACGAACTTCAGCCAGTACACCGGCTTTTTCGCAGGAGCGCTTGAAACGACGCAGAGCTACGTCGAAGGGTTCGTTCTCTTTAACTTTGACGGCTGGCATCCAGAGCTACCTTCTTTCATTACCGGGATCAACGTTCTCGTCGCAAAAAATTCGCGGCTGAGGTCGTCGGTTTTTAAGGGTTGCGGATGTTAACCCCTCATTGCCCGGAATGCAAAGCCTCTGATCGAAAACCGCTAGTCGGGAGGGGGAGTGGCGACTATTATGCGCGCCTTCGAATTCAGCCTCTACAAGGCGCAAACCCATGCTAGTACTGGGACTTGAAACCTCCTGCGACGAAACCGGTGTCGCACTTTACGACAGTGAACGCGGGCTCCTGGCCGACGCACTGTTCAGTCAGATCGACCTGCACCGCGCCTACGGCGGTGTCGTGCCGGAGCTGGCCAGCCGTGATCACGTCAAGCGCATGCTGCCCCTGATTCGCCAGGTGCTGGACGAGGCCGGCTGCGTGCCGACCGAGATTGACGCCATCGCCTACACCGCTGGCCCGGGATTGGTCGGAGCCCTGCTGGTTGGGGCCTCTTGTGCCCAGGCACTGGCCTTTGCCTGGGGCATTCCGGCCCTCGGTGTGCATCATATGGAAGGCCATTTGTTGGCCCCCATGCTGGAAAAAACACCACCGCAGTTCCCGTTCGTCGCTTTGTTGGTTTCCGGTGGCCATACGCAGCTGGTTCAGGTGGATGGCATCGGCCAATACACCTTGCTGGGTGAGTCCCTGGACGACGCGGCCGGCGAAGCCTTCGACAAGACCGCGAAGATGATGGGCCTCAATTATCCCGGTGGTCCGGAAATCGCGCGTCTCGCTGAAAAAGGCGTGCCGGGCCGTTACACCTTTCCGCGCCCGATGTGCGATCGCCCGGGCCTGATGTTCAGCTTCAGCGGCTTGAAAACCTCGGCGCTCAACACCTGGCAACAAAGCGTCAGCGCCGGAGACGACGGCGAGCAAGCCCGTTGCGACATCGCGCTGGCGTTCCAGCAGGCCGTGGTGGAGACTTTGACCATCAAGTGCAAGCGCGCCCTGAAACAGGCGGGCATGAAGCGTCTGGTGATTGCCGGCGGCGTAAGTGCGAACAAGGCGTTGCGCGCTTCGCTGGAAAAAATGCTCGGCGACATGAAGGGCGATGTGTTTTACGCGCGCCCGGAGTTCTGCACCGACAACGGCGCAATGATCGCCTACGCCGGTTGCCAACGCTTGCAGGCCGGGCAGCACGAAAGCCTGGCGATCAGCGTGCAGGCGCGCTGGCCGATGGAGCAGTTGTCGCCGCTGTAAGCGGGGCGTGTCGACGGTATTTAAAAATGCCGTTCGCGCCCGGCAAACAGGTCGCGTAAATTGCCGCGATGGCGCCAGACGATCAGCAGCGTCAGCACGCTCATCGGCAACAGCGCCGCCGGTTCCTGCCAGGCCAGTAACGGCAGGGTCAGCGGGGTGGCGATCAGCGCGGCCAGCGAGCTGGTGCGGGTCAGCCAGAACGTCAGCAGCCAGGCCAGCACGGCCAGCAAGGCGGCCGGAGGGTAAATCCCCAGCAACATGCCGGCGGCCGTGGCAACACCTTTACCACCGCGAAAGCGGAAGTACAGTGGAAACAGATGGCCGAGGACGGCACACACGCCCACCCAGGCCTGTTGTTGCAGGGACAGGCCGGCGAGGTTGGCCATCAGCACGGGCAACAAGCCTTTACAGACGTCGCCGAGCAGCGTCAGTACGGCGAGTTTCTTGCCGGCCAGACGCAACATATTGGTGGCGCCGGCATTGCCTGAGCCACTCATTCGCGGGTCGGGATTTCCCGTCAGGCGGCTGAGCAAAATGGCGAAGGACAGCGAGCCGAGCAGGTAGGCGAGAATCGCCAGTGACCAAAACATGCTAACTATTCCGGGCGAGGACGCCCTGATTCTAACGGGGCATCGCGCCCTTGTCGTGCTGCGGAGAAGAGTGCTTGGACAGAGTGTTTATCGAAGGCCTGGAAGTCGACACCGTCATCGGGGCCTACGACTGGGAGCGCGGCATCAAGCAATGCCTGCGCCTGGACCTGAGCTTCGCCTGGGACAATCGCCCGGCTGCGGCCGGTGACAACCTGACCCTGGCGCTGGACTACGCCAGCGTGTCCGCGCGTATCCAGGCGTTTGCCGAGCAGTCTCAATACCAACTGGTGGAAACGTTCGCCGAGCGCCTGGCCGAAGTGTTGATGAGCGAATTCCAGATTCCCTGGTTGCACCTCAAACTGACCAAGCCCGGCGCCGTACCGGCCGCCAGAGGCGTCGGCGTGGAGATCGAGCGCGGATGCCGCTAACTCAGGTTTACCTTGGTCTGGGCAGCAATATCGAGCGCGAAACCCACTTGCGCGCCGGTCTGGACGCGCTGGCGAGCTTTTTGACCGACGTGCGCTGCTCGCCCGTGTTCGAAAGCCAGCCGGTGGGCATCAAGAGCGGGCCGTTCTTCAACCTGGTGGTGTCGGCTTACACCGATTTGCCGTTGATGGAACTGGACCGTCGCTTGAAATTCATCGAGGCTGACAACGGCCGCTACGCACCGGATCGCAAAGGCTTGCCGCTGGATATCGACGTGCTGCTGTATGGCGAGTTGACGGGGAATTTCGACGGTTTGATCCTGCCGCGCGCCGAGATCCTGAAAAACGCGTTTGTGCTGTGGCCGTTGTCGCTGATGGCGCCGCAGCGTGTGCATCCCGAGGCGGGCAAGACGCTGGCCGAGCTATGGCGCGATGCGCAGATCGACCAAGTGCTGGCGCCTGTCGGCTTTGAGTGGCAGGACCAGCAACTGACCCCGTCGAATCTCCTGTAGCCAGCGATTCAACTGTGGGAGCGGGCTTGCCCGCGAAAGCGGTGTGTCAGTCAACATCAATGTTTGCTGGGCGTACGTCTTCGCGGGCAAGCCCGCTCCCACGGGTTTTGCGCTAGTTGGAAGGCTCACCTGCTAGGTGTTGCGCTGTTCCTTGTAAGCTTTCAGTGCCTTGAGCCGTTCGCGCTTGAGGGCTTCGCCCAGCTCCGGGCCTTTGAAACCCTTCTCCAGCAGCGGCGCCACTGAGACTTCTCGGGCCACTTTCGCCGCGCCGCGCAAATAATCCGCCTGTGGATAACTTCGTTGCTCGAAACCCTTGCGACCCCGAGCGTCCATTTCACAGGCCACCACAAACTCCTCAAAGCGCTGCGGGCGACGGTATACGTCAAAACTTTGCAGCAACTCCAGCAAGGTCGAGGCTTTCAGCTCCAGCGCGCGATGGCCGTGGGTGTGATATTGGCCCACCAGCAACGCCAGTTCCTGGCAATCCTTCGGCACCTTGAAGCGCTCGTTGACCGCCTTGATCAGCTTCAGGCCCGTGTGTTCGTGGGCAATATGTTGCGGCCACTTATCCACAGGCGTCAGGCCCTTGCCCAAGTCATGCAGCAAGCAGGCCCAGCGCACGGTCAGCGGTTGTTTATGCTGCGCCGCTTGTTCCAGCACGCTCAGGGTGTGCACGCCGGTGTCGATTTCGGGGTGGTGGGCTTCAGGCTGCGGCACGCCGAACAGTGCGTTCACTTCCGGCATCAAGGTTTTCAGAGCGTCGCAGTCGCGCAGCACCTGGATGAACACTTGGGGCTGATCCTCCATCAGTGCGCGGGAGATTTCCTTCCAGCTGCGTTCCGGGGTCAGCGCTTCCAGTTCGCCGGACTCACTGAGTTGACGCATCAGCTGCAGGGTTTGTGGCGCGACCGTAAAACCCAAATCAGCGTAGCGTGCGGCAAAGCGCGCTACGCGCAGAACGCGGAGGGGATCTTCGGCGAAAGCGGGGGAAACGTGGCGAAGAATGCGGGCTTCCAGATCGCGCTGGCCGTGGTAAGGGTCGGTCAGGTTGCCGTCGTCGTCTTCCGCCATGGCATTGATCGTGAGGTCGCGACGGGTCAAGTCTTCTTCCAGCGTTACGTCGGGGCTGGCGTGAAACACAAAGCCGCCATAGCCCCGGCCGCTTTT
Source organism: Pseudomonas tolaasii NCPPB 2192 (assembly GCF_002813445.1). Classification (NCBI taxonomy): domain Bacteria; kingdom Pseudomonadati; phylum Pseudomonadota; class Gammaproteobacteria; order Pseudomonadales; family Pseudomonadaceae; genus Pseudomonas; species Pseudomonas tolaasii. Next base: position 861,441 of record NZ_PHHD01000001.1, on the reverse strand, counting down.
GCGTTCAGTGCGGGCCAGGGCGTACTCGTCACCGTTTCTCGGGTCCAGGAACACCGGGAAGTCGGCGCCAACCGGCTTGTAGCCCTTGGCGAGCATTTCCTCAGCAGTGGCGCCAACGACAACGCGGTCGATGTCGGTGACCTTGATGCCCAGCAAGCGGTCACGAACCGCACCGCCGACTTTGTAGATTTTCATGAAAAAGCCTCCATTAGCGGCACAGGATACCGCCTGCGCCTGGCCAATGGAGGCTTTCGCGGTTTCAGAGGTGCACGACGGCCAGGTCCAGGCGACCGTAATCGTTGTCGTTGTGGTCGCTACGGGGTGGCACATGGTGAGTCTTCATCACCTGATCGCCCTGCAGGGTTTCCAGGTGAATGTCGAAGCCCCAGAGCCGGTGCAGGTGTTTGAGCACTTCCTCGGTGGAATCACCCAGCGGTTTACGGTCGTGCTGTTGATGACGCAGCGTCAGCGAGCGGTCGCCGCGTACGTCGATGCTGTAGATCTGCACGTTCGGCTCGCGATTGCCCAGGTTGTACTGCGCGGCCAGGGTTTCACGGATGGTGCGGTAGCCGGGCTCATCGTGAATCGCGGGCACCACCAAATCGTCCTTGAGGTCGTCATCGAGGATGCTGAACAGCTTGAGGTCGCGAATCACCTGAGGTGACAGGTACTGCAGGATGAAGCTCTCATCCTTGAAGCTGCTCATGGCGAACTTGATGGTCGACAGCCAGTCGCTGCCGGCGATTTCCGGGAACCAGCGGCGGTCTTCTTCGGTGGGGTGTTCGCACATGCGCCGAATGTCGCGGTACATGGCAAAGCCCAATGCGTAGGGGTTGATGCCGTTGTAATAGGGGCTGTCGAAACCGGGCTGGAACACCACGCTGGTGTGGGAAGTCAGGAACTCCATCATGAAGCCGTCAGTGACCAGGCCCTCGTCGTACAGGTCATTCATCAGCGTGTAGTGCCAGAACGTCGCCCACCCTTCGTTCATCACCTGGGTTTGGCGCTGTGGATAAAAGTACTGGGCGATCTTGCGCACGATGCGCACGATTTCCCGCTGCCAGGGCTCCAGCAGCGGCGCGTGTTTTTCCAGAAAATACAGGATGTTTTCCTGAGGCTCGGCGGGGAAGCGCGCATTGTCCTTGTCGCTGTTTTTGCCGGCCTTTTTCGGGATGGTGCGCCACAGGTCGTTGATCTGTTTCTGCAGATGCTCCTCGCGCTCCTTCTGTCGCAGGCGCTCTTCTTCTGCGGAAATCGGATAAGGGCGTTTGTAGCGGTCGACCCCGTAATTCATCAAGGCATGGCAGGAATCGAGCAGGTCTTCCACTGCATCGATGCCGTGGCGTTCCTCGCATTGCATGATGTACTGCTTGGCGAACACCAGGTAATCGATGATGGAGCTGGCGTCCGTCCAGGTGCGGAACAGGTAGTTGCCCTTGAAGAAACTGTTATGCCCATAGCAGGCGTGTGCCACCACCAGCGCTTGCATGCAGATGGTGTTTTCTTCCATCAGGTAGGCGATGCACGGGTCGGAGTTGATGACGATTTCGTAGGCCAGACCCATCTGGCCCCGTGTGTAGGATTTTTCAGTGCTGAGGAAGTGCTTGCCGTAGGACCAATGGTGATAACCCAACGGCATGCCCACCGAGGCGTAGGCATCCATCATCTGTTCGGCCGTGATCACCTCGATCTGGTTGGGGTAGGTGTCCAGGGCATAACCTGCCGCGATGCGGCTGATTTCCCGGTCATAGGCCTGGATCAGTTCAAAGGTCCATTCGGACCCGGTGGAAATGGGTTGGCGCTTATGCTCTTTTTTGGCGGTCATGTCACTAACCTGCGCTGGAAGAGTTCACGGAAGACCGGGTAGATGTCGCCGGCCGAGACCAGTTGCTGCTGGGCGAAGGTGTCGGCAAAGGCTTCGCCGATGCGTTCGTATTCGAACCAGAGGGCCTGGTGCTCACGGGGGGTAATTTCGACGTAGGTGTAGTACTGCACGAACGGCATGATCTGGTTGATCAGAATGTCGCGGCAAATCGGCGAGTCGTCATTCCAGTTGTCGCCGTCCGAAGCCTGGGCCGCGTAGATGTTCCACTCGTTGGCCGGGTAGCGCTCGGCCATGATCTCCTGCATCAGCTTCAAGGCGCTGGACACAATGGTGCCGCCGGTTTCCCGCGAATAGAAAAACTCTTCTTCGTCCACTTCCCGGGCGCTGGTGTGATGGCGGATAAACACCACGTCGATCTTGTCGTAATTTCGCTTCAGGAACAGATACAGCAGGATGAAGAAACGTTTGGCGATGTCTTTGGTGGCCTGGGTCATTGAGCCGGACACGTCCATCAGGCAGAACATCACCGCCTTGGAGCTGGGGTTGGGTTGTTTGACCAGCAGGTTGTACTTCAAGTCAAAGGTGTCGAGGAACGGCACGCGATGAATGCGCGCGCTGAGTTTCTCGATTTCGGCTTCGATTTCCTGGATATCGCCGAAGTTGTCCGGTTCTTCGCGTTTCAGGCGCGCCAATTCTTCCTTGGCCTGTTTCAGTTTGGCGCGGCTGCTGCCCGACAGGGCGATACGCCGGGCATGGGCCGAGCGCAGGGTACGGATGATGTTGATGCGCGACGGGTTACCCTCGTTACTGATGCCCGCGCGAACGGTCTTGAAGGTGTCGGTGCCGGTCAGGTTGCGTTTGACCAGGTTGGGCAGCTCCAGGTCTTCGAACATGAATTCGAGGAATTCCTCCTGGGTGATCTGGAACACGAACTCATCCATGCCCTCGCCGGAGTTACCGGCCTTGCCCCGGCCTTTGCCGCCGCCACCGCCTTGTGGGCGCTGGATATGTTCGCCGGTGGTGAACTCCTTGTTGCCAGGGTGCACGACGGTCTGTTTGCCGCCCCGGCCGTGGTGCAGCACCGGTTCGTCAATGTCGCGCCCCGGAATGCTGATTTGCTCGCCATGCTCCATATCCGTAATGGAGCGGCGGCTGACGGCCTCTTCCACGGCCTTTTTGATGTGGTCACGGTAACGCCGCAGGAAACGCTGGCGGTTTACCGTGCTCTTGTTCTTGCCATTGAGGCGTCGGTCGATCACATAGCTCATTGGGAGCCCTCCGGGCAGCTTCACGTTACAAGCTTCAAGCCGCGAGCTGGAAGCTTAGAGACAAGCGGTCAGCTGCCAGGCCAGGGGCCCGGCAGCGTTCGCCCGTCGCTGCCTTACTGTGATTTACGCACCCGCAGGTACCATTCGGAAAGCAGGCGTACCTGTTTGTCGGTGTAGCCGCGTTCGACCATTCGTGTGACGAAGTCGTTGTGTTTTTGCTGGTCCTCCTTGCTGGCCTTGGCGTTGAAGCTGATGACCGGCAGCAAGTCCTCGGTGTTGGAGAACATTTTCTTCTCGATGACCACCCGCAGTTTTTCGTAGCTGAGCCAGGTCGGGTTCTTGCCATTGTTGTTGGCCCGGGCGCGCAGCACGAAGTTGACGATTTCGTTGCGGAAATCCTTCGGATTGCTGATGCCGGCCGGTTTTTCGATCTTCTCCAGCTCCTCGTTGAGGGCCACGCGGTTGAGAATCTCGCCGGTTTCCGGATCGCGGTATTCCTGGTCCTGAATCCAGAAGTCGGCGTACAGCACATAGCGGTCGAAGATGTTCTGGCCGTACTCGCTGTAGGACTCCAGATAAGCGGTCTGGATTTCCTTGCCAATGAACTCGATGTAGCGCGGCGCCAGGTATTCCTTGAGGAAACGCAGGTAGCGCTCGCGGGTTTCGGCCTGGAATTGCTCCTGTTCGATCTGCTGCTCCAGCACATAGAGCAAGTGCACCGGGTTGGCGGCAATTTCGTGCGGGTCGAAGTTGAAGACCTTGGACAGGATCTTGAACGCAAACCGCGTCGACAGGCCGTTCATGCCCTCGTCCACGCCTGCCGTGTCGCGGTATTCCTGGATCGACTTGGCTTTCGGATCGGTGTCCTTGAGGTTTTCGCCGTCGTACACGCGCATCTTCGAATAGATGTTCGAGTTCTCCGGCTCCTTGAGGCGCGACAGCACGGTGAACTGCGCCAGCATTTTCAGGGTGTCGGGCGCGCAATGGGCCTTGGCCAGCGAGCTGTTGAACAGCAGCTTGTCGTAAATCTTGATTTCATCGCTGACCCGCAGGCAGTACGGCACCTTGACGATGTAGATCCGGTCGATGAAGGCTTCGTTGTTTTTGTTGTTGCGGAAGGTGTGCCACTCCGATTCGTTGGAGTGGGCCAGCAGGATCCCGGTGAACGGAATCGCGCCCAGGCCTTCGGTACTGTTGTAGTTGCCTTCCTGGGTGGCGGTGAGCAGTGGGTGCAGCACCTTGATCGGCGCCTTGAACATTTCCACGAATTCCATCAGGCCCTGGTTGGCCCGGCACAACGCACCCGAATAGCTGTAGGCGTCGGCGTCGTTCTGCGGAAATTCTTCCAGTTTACGGATATCGACTTTACCGACGAGCGCGGAAATGTCCTGGTTGTTCTCATCGCCCGGTTCAGTCTTGGCCACGCCGATCTGGTTGAGGCTCGACGGGTAGAGTTTCACCACGCGGAACTGACTGATGTCGCCGCCAAACTCGGACAGGCGCTTGGTCGCCCAGGGCGACATGATGGTGTTGAGGTAGCGGCGAGGAATGCCGAAGTCTTCTTCGAGGATCGCGCCATCTTCCGTGGCGTTGAACAACCCCAAAGGCGACTCGAACACCGGCGAGCCCTTGATTGCGTAGAAGGGCACCTTTTCCATCAGTTGTTTGAGTTTTTCGGCCAGGGACGATTTACCGCCGCCGACGGGGCCGAGCAGGTAGAGGATCTGTTTCTTCTCTTCCAGGCCTTGGGCGGCATGGCGGAAGTAGGAGACGATCTGGTCGATGCATTCTTCCATGCCATGGAAGTCTTCAAAGGCCGGATAGCGGCGAATCACCTTGTTGGAGAATATTCGCGACAGCCGCGAGTTGTTCGAGGTGTCTACCAGCTCCGGCTCGCCGATGGCCATGAGCAGGCGCTCGGCGGCAGATGCGTAGGTGCTGCGGTCCTTTTTGCACAGCTCAAGATACTCCTGCAGCGTGAGTTCTTCCTGCTGTGTGGACTCGAAGCGTTGTTGGAAGTGGCTAAAGATACTCATGACGTCGTCACCTCGCTCGATACGTGGAGCCGACGCCGGATCAATCAGTCGATGCTGGCAGCCATTGACGATCGCCAATGGCCGTTTTCCCCCCAGAACACCCTGAAACGCTACCGATGACCCGCACGCCGGTGTACCGGCTCTCCCCTGATTCGGATGGCCTGCGCTTAAGGATAGTTCGGAATCGGGGAGGTCAAGGCGCGATACGCAATTAGTTTGGCTGCGCCGTTCGTCAGAAACGGCGCGAGCCCAAGCATCACGCGGGGTAGCGGGGTGTGAAAAAAATTATTGCGAATCGCCCGAGGTAATTTCCGCAGGAAAGGTCGCACGCCACAGCTCGAAGCCGCCGTCCAGGCTGTAGACGTCGGAGAAGCCCTGGCTGATCAGGTAGGCCGCCGCGCTTTGGCTGGAATTGCCGTGGTAGCAGGCCACGATCACCGGGGCGTCGAGGTCGGCGGCGCGGATGAAATCGGCGATGTTGTGGTTGTCCAGGTGCTGCGCGCCTGTGATATGGCCGGCTGCGTAGGCTTGGGGGTCACGAATGTCCACCACGACTGCGGCTTGCTCGCGCAGGGCCTGGGCTTGTTGGGGAGGGATGCGTTTGAATTCGCTCATGGGAGGCTCCTAGGGCTTGGCGGCAGCCGGCTGTGTGACGGATAGGGGAGATTCACACTGGCAGCTCAGGCGCTCGCCGGTGTCGATGTTCATCAGGGTCATGCTGCCACCCCACACGCAACCGGTGTCGAGGGCGAACACGCCAGGTTCATCGCATTCGCCTTCGAGGGCGGCCCAGTGACCGAAGATGATCTTCGTGTCGCGGGTTTTGCGTTCCTTGTGGGCGAACCATGGCTTATAGCCGGGCAGCGCGGTGTCGGCGCCTTCCTTGCTCTTGAGATCAAGTTTGCCTTCGGCGGTACAGAAGCGCATGCGCGTGAAGTAATTGGTGATCACGCGCAGGCGGGGCACGCCGCTGAGGTCGTTGTCCCACTTCGCCGGTTCGTTGCCGTACATGCCGTCGAGGTAAGCGGTGTAGAGGTTATCGTCGGCCAGTGCGCTTTCGACTTCGGCGGCGCACTTGAGGGCTTTCTTCACGGTCCACTGGGGCGCGATGCCGGCATGTACCAGGGCCGTGTTGCGGGCCTCGTCGTAATGCATGAGCTTTTGGTGGCGCACCCAGTCGAGCAATTCGGCGCGGTCGGGTGCTTCAAGGATTTCGCGCAGGGTGTCGCCTTTTTTCAGGCGTTCGATGTTATTGCCGGCCGCCAGCAGGTGCAGGTCATGGTTGCCGAGCACGCACACCAGAGAATCGCGCATCTTATAAAGGAAGCGCAGGGTTTCCAGGGATTCGGGGCCACGGTTGACCAGGTCACCGACCAGCCACAGGCGATCTTTTGACGGGTCGAAGGCCACGCGCTCAAGCAGACACTTGAGCGGTTCCAGGCAGCCTTGCAGGTCGCCGACCGCGTACGTTGCCATCAGTGCAACGCTCCCGGCACGGCGAGGCGGAAGGGCGCGATGATGGCGTCGAACAGCTGGCCGTCGGTGGCCTTCATCTGATACGAGCCTTGCATGGTGCCGACTTTGGAGGTCATCACCGTGCCGCTGCTGTAGGTGTGGCTGGCGCCGCTGTCGATCAGCGGTTGCTGGCCCACCACGCCCGCGCCGCGCACTTCCTCGACCTGGCCGTCGCCGTCGGTGATCACCCAGTGGCGCGACAGGAGTTTGGCCGGCACCAGCCCGTTGTTCTTCACCGTGATGGTGTAGGCGAAGGCAAAGCGGTTCTGGTCAGGTTGCGATTGGTCCGCGAGGAAGCGGGTGACGACGCTGACGTCGATCTGGTAGCGAGGATCGGACATGCAAGAGGCCTTAAAAGCAAAGCGGAGGACAGCAGATGCGGATCAGTCTAGGCCAAGAAGCGGGCACTAGGCCAGACATGCGATCTGTGGGAGCTGGCTTGCCTGCGATGGCGGTGGGTCAGTCAATGGTATGTCGACTGATAGTCCGCTATCGCAGGCAAGCCAGCTCCCACAGAAACTTCAGTCGGCTGTTGGGGCAGGCTGAATGGCAAGCTGGTCGGCCAGGCGTACGAACGCGGCCAGGTCCAGTTGCTCCGGGCGCAGGCCGCCATCGACGCCGGCGGCTTCGATTTCAGCGTTGCTCAGCAAGGCCTTGAGCGTGTTGCGCAACGTCTTGCGGCGTTGGTTGAACGCTTCGCGTACCACGCGCTCCAGCAGTTTGTGGTCTTTGGCCGGGTGGGGCAGCACGGCGTGCGGCACCAGGCGCACGATGGCCGAGTCGACTTTCGGCGGCGGGTTGAACGCGCCGGGGCCGACGTTGAACAGGTGCTCCACGCGGCAGTGGTACTGAACCATGATCGACAGACGGCCCCAGTCACCGCCGCCCGGGCCTGCGGCCAGGCGTTCAACCACTTCCTTTTGCAGCATGAAGTGCATGTCGCGGATGATGCCGGCGTTGTTCAGCAGGTGGAAAATCAGCGGCGTGGAGATGTTGTAGGGCAGGTTGCCGACCACGCGCAGGCTGTTCGGCGCGGCATTGAGAGTATTGAAGTCGAACTTCAGCGCATCGCCCTGATGCAGGTTGAAGTTGGGCTTGCCGGCGAACTGCTGGTTGAGGATCGGGATCAGGTCCTTGTCCAGTTCAACCACGTCGAGCTGGCCACCGCTGGCCAACAGGCCTTGGGTGAGTGCGCCCTGGCCCGGGCCGATTTCCAGCAAGCGATCTTCAGGCTTGGCGTGAATGGAACGCAGGATGCGATCGATCACGCCAGCGTCGTGCAGGAAGTTTTGCCCGAAGCGCTTGCGCGCCCGGTGTTGGTAATGCTCGGTCATATACGGGTCTCGGCCATCTGATAGGCGGTTTCCAGGGCCACGTGCAGGCTGCCGGTATCAATCTTGCCGCTGCCCGCCAGGTCCAGGGCAGTGCCATGGTCGACGGAAGTGCGGATGATCGGCAGGCCCAGTGTCACGTTGACTGCCGCGCCGAAGCCTTTGTACTTCAGCACGGGCAGCCCCTGGTCGTGGTACATCGCCAGCACTGCGTCGCAGTGCTCCAGATATTTGGGGGTAAACAGAGTGTCCGCAGGCAATGGGCCACGCAGGTCCATGCCTTCTTGGCGCAGGCGCTCTAATGTCGGTTCAATGATGTCGATTTCTTCATGGCCCAAATGCCCGCCTTCGCCGGCGTGGGGGTTGAGCCCGCAGACCAGGATGCGCGGTTGGGCGATGCCGAATTTCTGTTGCAGGTCGGTGTGCAGGATGCGCGTGACGCGTTCCACACGCTCGGCGGTAATCGCATCGGCGATGTCACGCAGCGGCAAGTGTGTAGTCACCAGGGCGACGCGCAGGCCACGGGTGGCCAGCATCATCACGACCTGATCGGTGCCGGTCAGCTCGGCAAGGAATTCGGTATGGCCGGAGAAGGCGATGCCGGATTCGTTGATCACGCCCTTATGCACGGGGGCGGTGATCATGCCGGCGAAGTCGCCGTCGATGCAGCCTTGCCCGGCGCGGGTCAGGGTTTCCAGCACGAACGCCGCGTTGGCTTTGTTCAGTTGCCCGGCAACCACCCTGGCGGCAAGCGGGGTATCCCATACATACAGGCTGCCCGCCGGTGCTGGCGCGTCAGGCCAGTTTCCCGGTGCCACGTCCAGTAAATTGACGGCCACACCCAGTTGCGCGGCCCGCTCAAGGAGCAGGTCGCGGCTGGTAATGGCAATCAGGGGGTGTGGCTGAGAGTGCGAGGCGAGCAGCAGGCAGAGGTCAGGACCAATGCCGGCCGGCTCGCCGGGTGTTACCGCGAAACGCTGGGGTTTCACTGGGCTGCCTGATCGGCGCCTGTTTGCTCGGCGGCGGGCAGCTTGTTTTCCACGTAGGCTTCGTCGCGGATCTGACGCAACCAGGTCTGCAGCTCTTCGTCGTATTTACGGTTACGCAATACGGTCAGGGCTTGTTGCTCGCGGGCTTGCGTGGTGTTGTCGGTGGCGCGACGGCCAAGGACTTCCAGTACATGCCAGCCATATTGGGTCCTGAACGGCTTGGACAGAACGCCTTGCGGAGTCTTGGCCATCACGTCCTGGAACTCCGGCACCAGGGCTTTCGGGTCGATCCAGTTCAGGTCGCCACCGTTGAGGGCGGAACCCGGGTCTTCCGAGAAGCTTTTGGCCAGTGTGGCGAAGTCTTCACCGCCTTCGATGCGGTCATAGATCTTCTGGGCCAGTTCCTTGGTTTGCGCTTCGGTGCGGATTTCGCTTGGTTTGACCAGGATGTGACGAACATGCACTTCGTCTTTCAGCGAGGTCTCGCCGCCGCGCTTGTCCAGCAGCTTGAGAATGATGAAGCCGCCCGGCGTACGTGCAGGCTGGGTGATATCACCCACGTTCATCGCGCTCAGTTCGCGGTCGAACGGTGGTGGCAGTTGAGCGGCTTTACGCCAGCCCATGTCACCGCCGTCCAGCGCGTTGTCACTGCCGGATACGGCAATGGCGGTCTGGGCGAAGTCGGCACCGGCTTTCAGGCGGTCATAAACAGCCTGGGTTTTGGCGGCGGCAGCGTTGAGCTGCTCGGAGCTGGCGCTGTCCGGGGTGGGGATCAGGATATTGGCCAAATGCAGTTCTTCGGAGAGCTGCATCTTGCCAAGGTCCGAGGCCAGGAAGTTCTTCACTTCCTGTTCCGACACCTGAACACGCTCGGCCACGCGGCGCTGGCGTACACGGCTGATGATCATTTCACGCTTGATCTGGTCACGCGCGTCCTCATAGGACAGGCCGTCGTGAGCCAGGGCGGCGCGGAACTGGTCAACACTCATGTTGTTGCGCTGAGCAATGGTGCCCACCGCCTGGTTCAGTTCTTCGTCCGAAATACGGATGCCGGAGCGCTCGCCGATCTGCAGTTGCAGGTTTTCGACGATCAGGCGCTCCAGAACCTGTGGCTCCAGCACGCTGGTCGGCGGCACGCCACCACCGCGCTTGGCGATGGTTTGCTGAACTTCCTTGACCCGTTGGTCCAGTTGGCTCTGCATGATCACGTCGTTATCGACGATGGCGGCCACTTTATCCAGTTGCTGAACCGCAGCGTGTGCCGAAACGGTACCCAGGAACAGCGCGCCCAGCACGAGCGGGCGCAGACAATCAGAAAGCTTGATCTTCACGTTCACGATAACCTTGAATGCCTTTGTCGAGGAAGCTCTCTACCTTGGCGCCGGTCAGGCCGCCGAGTCCTTTGAGGACGATCTGGAAGAAGAGCCCGTGGTCACCCTTTTCGTTGAGCGGGGCGATCTGGCTGTATTCGTCGTTGGAAACCCAGTAACGGTTGATGACGCGCAGTTTCCAGCAGCAGTTGTCGTACTCGAAACCACCGAAGGCTTCCAGGGTACGGTTGCGGGCGTAGTCATACTGCCAGCGTGTGATCAGGTTCCACTGGGGAACGATCGGCCACATCATCGAGAAATCGTGCTGCTGGATTTTGTAGTAATCCTTCACGAAGTTCGGGTCGCCTGGCTGGCCGAAGTCGCCGCCGAACTGCCATTTGCCGGTCAGCTGGTTGTAGACGACCTGGTCGTTACGATAGCGATAACCGACGTTAATGATCTTGTTCGGGTTGTCTTCAGGCTGGTAGTGAAGCATCGCACTGCCGGAGCGGGTGCTGTGTTCTTCGGTATCCCAGTTGAAGTCGGCAGTCGCACGCCAGTCGCGGTTGTAGCGATATTCGTATTCCAGGGCGACAGGCGACACATCGGACTGTGCATCAGCACGGTCGGAAGCCAGAACGCCCGGCAATTGAACTTCGCGGTTCTTGAAGTACACCGCCTGGCCCACGGACACGCGCTGACGTTCGAAGCCATTGTCTTCGATCCAGCGGCTGGTCACGCCCAGGGACAGCTTGTTCTCGTCACCGATCCGGTCGTAACCGCTGAAGCGGTTGTCGCGGAACAGCGAGGCGTAGCTGAAGGAGTATTCACTGGTGTCGAATACCGGGATATCACTCTGGTCCTTGTTAGGCACATAGAGATAGTAGGCACGCGGTTCCAGGGTCTGGCGATAGTCTTTGCCGAACCAGTTGGTATTGCGGTCGAAGTACAGGCCGCTGTCGATACTGGCGATTGGAATTGCGCGGTCTTGGGAGCTTTTGAAAACGCCGCCTGCATACGGAGTGCCTGAAGCAGCAGCTGCCGCCTGTTGGATAACGATGTCGTTCTTGCCTCTGCCATCCAAGTCCAGGTCGTACTTGGTGTAAACATATTTGAGCTTCGGCGTAATAAAACCGTAGGTCCAGTTCATCGGATATTCGACAGCTGGAGCGACGTTCAAGCGATCCCCGTTTGCACGGGTCAGGCCATTGACGAGGTCATCCAGTCGCGGGGTTCCGTTTGGCAGTGGACCACCGTCCTTATCAAAAACGTTGCCGCTTCTGAGGTCACGATCAAACCGCACAGCCTCCGTCTCATAAGTAAAGTTCACACCACCCGGGTGGTAAGGCAGCATCCCGTTGAAGGTGATCTGCGGCAACCGGTCATACGGAGTGATCTGGGAAATCGTAGCCAGCTGGTAGGCTTGCAGGTTCAGTCGGGCCTGGAAGGTATCGCCGCGATACGTCACGGAGCCCTGCTGGTTGACGAAGTCCTGAGTCTGGATACCTTCCTGGTAGGACTTGAGGTCCTGATAGTAGAAAGGATCGCTGATCTTGGTGTAGTCGACCTGGGTCGCAACACGCGAATCCAGCCCGCCTTTATGCTGCCAGTTGAGCATGTAGCGGGTTTTTTCCGAGTCAGTCTGCTTTTCGCGCTCGTTGCTGTCGTCGTTCAGGTACGCAGCACCGAACTGACCTTCGCTGGATTTGGTGAGGTAGCGGAATTCGCCTTCCATCAACAAGCCGCGCTTGGTCATGTACTGCGGGTACAACGTGGCATCGTAGTTCGGCGCCAGGTTGAAGTAGTACGGCGTTACCAGTGTGAAGCCGGTTTCGCTGCCGGTGCTGAAGCTCGGTGGCAGGAAGCCGGATTGACGACGGTTGTCGATCGGGAAATAGATGTACGGGGTGTACAGGATCGGAATGTTCTTGACCCGCAACGTCGCGTTGGTCGCCGTACCGAAACCGGTGGCCGGGTTCAACGTGATGTTGTTGCCCTTGAGCTGCCAGGCGTTGCTGTCCGGCTCGCAGGTGGTGTACGTACCGTCCTTGAGACGGATGATCGCGTTTTCGGCACGCTTGGCGTACAGCGCGTTACCGCGGATGCGCGATTTGTGCAGCACGTATTCGGCGTTGTCGATCTGGGCGGCGCCGGTGTCGAGCTGAACCTGGGCGTGGTCGCCGACGATCAGGGCGCCGTTGTCGCGAAGACGCACATCGCCGTTCAGCTCGCCACGGTTCTCGGCTTGATACAGGCTGGCTTCCTGAGACTCCAGCTGCATGCTGCCCTGGCGCATGACGACGTCACCGGCCAGGGTTGCAACCTGCTGTTCCTGCTCGTAGCGGGATACTTTAGCGCCGATGAAGGTCGGCGAGTCGCTCTTGTCCGTCTTGTCATTCATGCCAGGACGTTGCGGCTCGACGTACGCGCCGGAGCAATAAGGGCCGGTTTCAGCCAGCTGGGCTGCGGTCAGCTTCTCGCGGGGCACCCAGTCCAGGTGGCTGTAGTCGGCACTGCGCGAACGCAGGCCACGGCCCTTGGATTCGGTGACCAGTACGGGCTTGGGCTCGGTCGCGGCGCTGCCGCCGGCATTGGCCTGGGCCGTGCTGCCGGCGTCGCTGACGGCTGCACCGTCGTGCACCGGGCGCGGTGGTAACGGGGCGGCGGCAGTCTTCGGCGCGCAATCCCAGGCACCCGAAGCAGAGACTGAGCAGTCATACTGTTCCGCGGCGACCACGAATGAGGTGGCGAAAGGTTGCATGGCCAGCAGACTGCCGGTTACCAGCAACGGAAATTTTCTACGAAACGCGGGGGATTTCAATGCCATCTTATTAGTCCGGGCTTCCTGCGTGCCATCTGCCCGCGGTGTGGGCCGCACGCCTCTCGATGGTCTGAAAAAGATGCGTGATAATAAAGCATGACCCGCTTGACGGCTAGCGCCGTCGGAGACCCTTGTAATGCCCGAGCAAGATCTACGTTTACAGCAACTGCAAGTCTGGCTGGATGAGCAGTTACCGATCCTTTTCAACGCTCAAGGCTGGGGTGCCGTACCCCCGGCCACATTGACCGCGGCCAGCAGCGACGCGAGTTTCAGGCGTTACTTCCGGTGGGAAGGAGGCGGTCAATCTTTCGTCGTCATGGACGCGCCACCCCCCCAGGAAAACTGCAAACCTTTCGTCGATATCGCCGATTTGCTCGCGAAATCGGGAATTAATGTGCCAAAAATTTATGCAGAAGATCTGCCGCGCGGCTTCCTTTTGCTCAATGACCTGGGCAGAAAAACCTATCTGGACGTGATTAACGAGCAAAACGCCGATCAGTTGTTTGCCGACGCCATCGACTCGTTGCTGGCTTTTCAGCAATTGCCGATGGACGCGCCGCTGCCCAGCTATGACGTCGCCTTGTTGCGGCGCGAGCTGGAATTGTTTCCGGAGTGGTACGTGCGCCGTCACCTGGGCATTGATTTCGATGCTCGGCAGCAGGCTCTCTGGCAGCGCGTCAGCGATCACCTGATCGACAGCGCCCTGGCTCAGCCCAAAGTGCTGGTGCATCGCGACTATATGCCGCGCAACCTGATGATCAGCGAGCCGAACCCCGGTGTGCTGGACTTTCAGGACGCGGTCTACGGCCCGGTGACCTACGACATCACCTGCCTGTTCAAGGATGCGTTTCTCAGTTGGCCAAAGGCCCGCGTGCGCGATTGGCAGCGCGGTTACTGGGAGCGCGCCGGGCAACTGGGTATTGCGGTGCAAGCCGATTACGAGGAGTTCCTGCGTGCCAGCGACCTGATGGGCGTGCAGCGTCACCTCAAGGTTATCGGCATTTTTGCGCGCATCTGCCACCGTGATGGCAAGCCGCGTTACCTCGCAGACGTGCCGCGGTTCTTTGCTTATATAGAAGCAGTGCTGGCCGATCGCCCGGAGTTGGCCGAGCTGGGCGAATTGCTCGCCAGCCTGCGCCAACCCGTCGAGGCGACCGTATGAAGGCGATGATCCTGGCGGCGGGCAAGGGCGAGCGCATGCGCCCGCTGACCTTGCACACGCCCAAGCCGCTGGTGCAGGCCGGCGGCAAGCGCTTGATCGAGTATCACCTGGAGGCGTTGGCCAGGGCCGGCTTCACCGATATCGTGATCAACCATGCCTGGCTGGGGCAGCAGATTGAAAGTTACCTGGGCGACGGTGCGCAGTTTGGCCTGCGCATCCAATACTCGCCGGAGGGCGAGCCGCTGGAAACCGGTGGCGGGATTTTCAAGGCGTTGCCGCTGCTGGGGGACGAACCGTTTCTGGTGGTCAATGGCGACATCTGGACCGACTACGATTTTGCCCGATTGCGTCAGCCGATCGACGGTCTGGCCCATTTGGTGATGGTCGACAACCCGGCGCACCACCCCAGCGGCGGGGATTTCTACCTTGACCAGGGTTTGCTTCATGATGCCGCGCCGGGTGCCGATAACCTGACCTTCAGTGGCATTTCTGTGCTCGACCCCCAATTATTCGCGGGTTGCAGCGCCGGTGCCTTCAAGCTGGCGCCGCTGCTGCGCACAGCCATGGCCAAAGGCCTGGTAACAGGGGAACACATGACGGGACGCTGGGTTGACGTGGGTACGCTGGAGCGCTTGGCGCAGGTTGAAAGCCTGCTGGCTGTGGGCCAATAACATGCTGTGGCCAGGGACGCTGATCGGCGCCGGGGCTGGCTTTGCCATTGCCAGCATTCCGGGGGCCTTGCTGGGCGCATTGCTGGGGCAGGCGCTGGACCGCCGCCTGCAACTGCACAGCTGGGCGCAGTTGCGCGAACGGCTTGGCGGGCGCCCGGCGCTGCGCAATGACGAATTGCTGTTCGTGCTGCTGGGGCGCCTGGCCAAAAGTAACGGGCGGGTCGCGGACGGGCATATCCAGCAGGCGCGCCAGGAAATGCGCGCGCTGGACATGACCGAGCCGGCCCGGCGTCGCGCCATTGCCGCCTTTAACCGGGGCAAGTCCGGCGCTGACCGTGTGCGCACGTATTTGCGCGTACTCAAGGCTCAACCCCATGCCGCCGAAGGCGTGTTGCGCGCGTGCTGGCGCATGGCCTGGGCGGATGGGCGGGCGGATGACGCCGAGCGCGACCTGATCGAATTGTGGGGTAAGTGGCTGGGCTGGACGCCACAACAACTCAAGGCGCTGGCCTCGGACTATGTGCAGGAACGCAAGCCGCTGGCCAACCGGGGCGGGGCTTATCAGGATGCCTTGCGCATTTTGGGCGTGACGACCACCACGGAGCCGTCGGTGATCAAGCGCGCTTACCGCCGCCTGCTCAGCCGCCACCACCCGGACAAGATTGCCGGCAGTGGCGCCAGCCCTGCGCAAGTCCGTGAGGCCACCGAGCGTACCCGCGAACTGCATAACGCCTATGCGCTGATCCGTGAGCGGCGGGATTTCAGGTAGCTTTCCCGGTCCTCAAATGAAACCCATAACCCCTGTGGGAGTTGGCTTGCCTGCGATAGCGGTGTGCCAGCCAAACAGTTGTCACTGACAGCCCGCCATCGCAGGCAAGCCAGCTCCCACAGTTGATCGGGTTATCACTTTTAAGTCAGTCGGCAGCCGCCTGCGGGCTCAACCACCCGCGAATCCGCCGATACAACTGCTCTTGCTCCGCCGGGCCGTTGCCGGGCAGGGTTTTGAGCGACACCTGTTTATAGCCTTCATTCTTCGCCCGCTTGGCCGCCTGGACGCGTGCCAGTGCGTTTTTGCGGTCTTGTTCGGTGTCTTGATAGTAGACATCCGCCGTCGGCACTTTCAGCGCTGGCGCCAGTTGTTGCAGATCCGGTTGGCGAGCGGCCGGGGTTTTACCCGCCACCATCACCAGTTTTTGCACCTGGGCCGGTTGTTTCTCGGTCAGGTAGCGCGCTGCCCACCAGGCGCCGGTGCCATGCCCGAGTAACACCACGCTGCGTGCGCTCTGGGTCTGGGCGAACGCTACGGCAGCGTCGATGCGGTCGAAAATGCGCTTGGCGTCGGTTTTGTCCTGCTCATCCGTGCCTGGCACTACCGCCGGGTCAGTGCCTTCGGCTTCGGCGCTGGCGGCTTGTTCGATGGGCTTGGCGGCGGTGCTGCCGTCTTTGCTGCTGGTGTCGACGGCGGCTTTGGGCGGCTCCATGACACGCGGTGGCAGCGTGTCCATGTTCACATCCGGTAACGAAAGGCTGAGCGTGCCCCAGTTGGCGTCCGGCAATTTGTTGCGCAATGGTGCGATTGCTTGCGGCCAGTCAGCACTTTCCCCAGCGCCCGGCACAATAATCACCACACCTTCGGGCTCGGCGTTGTTGGCCGGTTTCCAGAGCGCCAGGAATGAATCGCTGCCAGCCTGCAATTGCTGTTGTTCATGTGGCGGGAGTTGGCGTTCCAGGGCAACGGCTTCCTGGGCGCTGCGCTCGGGCAGGGCCTGGCGTTCAGCCGGTTTTTCGGCGGCGGGCGCGGGGGCGTCGGCGGCGTGGGCAGAAAAGGCGCTGGTAAATAGCAGCGACAGGCACAATGCTGGCAGTGCCGAACGGTGAGAAAAGGGCATCGTTAATTCCCGGCCAGAAGTGATTCCAGCAGCCTAATGGGTTGGTCAGTATTTGTCAGTGATGTGAGACGTGGATCATGGGTTTTCGCTGTCTGCTGGTTATCGGCTGTTTGTGCGTTGCCTTGATGGCCACCGCCGCGCCTGCGCCTGCCATACCGCAGGTGCAACTGAATGCGCAGCAGCGCGATTGGCTGGCGCAGCATCCCGAGTTGCGCGTGGGTGTGGTGTTGCAGGCGCCGTACGCGCAATACGACCGGCGCCTGCAACGGCTGTCCGGGGCCAATGTGGAATTGATGCAATGGCTGGCCAAGGCGCTGAACATTGAAGTGCTCTGGCGCAACTTTCCCACTCAGGAACAGCTGGAAGCCGCCGTGCGCGAGGGCGAAGTGGACATCGCCCCCGGCCTGCAACAAACCCCCGCCGGCCTGCGGCTGTGGTTATTCACCGACCCGTATATGCGCGTGCCCCAGCACATCATCGGCATTCGCGAGGGCGGCGGTGCGGTGGAGCTGGAAAAACTCGACGAACAATCCCGCGTTGCCGTGCGCATGCCCAGCGCCGTGGCCGATTACCTGCGCAGCACTTACCCCAACCTGAACCTGCAAGGCGTGCCCATGGAGCGCCAGGCCCTGCAATTGTTGGTCAGCCAGCAGGCGCGCTACGCCGTGGTCGACGAAGCGCAATTGAGCCGGCTGTCGGGCGAGGCGGAGTTCGCCGGGCTGGCGGTGGTGGGCGATATCGGGCTGCCGCAACTGCTGCGGGTGGCCACGCGCCGTGAGTGGCCGGAACTGGCGAGCATCATGCAAAGCGCCTTGCGCGCGATACCGGCGCGGGACCTCGACCAATTGCACAGCCGCTGGCTGCAGCCCAAATACCCTCGACTGACCGAATCCCCTGGCCTGTGGCAAAACCTCTGCCTGTTACTGGGCCTGTTCCTGCTCGCCAGCCTGGCCGTGGTGGGGTGGCAGCGACGCCAGCAACGGGTGCTCGAGCACAACCTGCTGGCCGCCCGTGAGGAAAGTGCCGCGCGCGCCGCGGGGGCTGAAGCGCTAAGGCTGACACAGTTTTCCATCGACCAAAGCACCGTGGGCATTTTGTGGGTCAACTGGGACAGCCATGTGCGTTACGCCAACCGCGCCGCCGAAAGCATGTTGGGTTACGCACCCGGCGCCTTGATCGAGCGGCCTTTGATCGATTTCGACCCGACCCTGAACATGGACCGCTGGCTCAACCTGTGGAAACGCGCGCGCGCCAGCGAGGATGGCCCGCAAAATTTTGCCACCGATTGCCTGCGCGCCGACGGCAGCCTTCTGCCGGCCGATGTGTCATTGAGCTTTCTGCGGTTTGCCGACGGCGAGTATCTGGTGGTTTACCTCAATGACGTCACCGAGCGTCGACGCTATGTGGCAGCCTTGCTGCAAAGCGAAACCCAATTGCGCGAGTTGTCGGCTCACCTGGAAACCGTGCGCGAAGAAGAAAAGGCGCGCATTGCCCGTGAAGTTCACGATGAGCTGGGGCAAATGCTCACGGTGCTCAAACTGGAAACCTCGATGTGTGAGTTAGCCTATGCGCAACTCGACCCCGGCCTGAACGAGCGGCTCAACAGCATGAAGCGCCTGATTGCCCAGCTGTTCCAGTTGGTGCGCGACGTGGCGACGGCGTTGCGTCCGCCGATTCTCGACGCCGGTATCGCTTCGGCCATCGAATGGCAGGCCCGGCGCTTCGAGGCCCGCACGCAAATCCCTTGTCTGGTGCAGGTGCCGGAGAGCTTGCCGGCCCTGAGCGATGCCAAGGCCATCGGCCTGTTCCGGATTCTGCAGGAGGCGCTGACCAATGTGATGCGCCACGCCCAGGCGCATACTGTCGAACTGACATTGGTCGTGGAAGGCCCGGACCTGCGGCTGACCATCAGCGATGACGGTGTGGGTTTTGTTCAGGGCCAGGGGCGACCGGTGTCATTCGGCGTGGTGGGCATGCGCGAGCGCGTGTTGATGATGGGCGGGCAGATGAGCCTGCACAGCGAGCCGGGGGAGGGCACCACCCTGAGCGTCACGGTGCCGCTGGATGCGTGACTATAAAAAGAGGAAACCCCTGTGATCCGTGTATTGGTAGCCGAAGACCACACCATCGTGCGTGAAGGCATCAAGCAATTGATCGGCCTGGCCAAAGACCTGCAAGTGGTGGGCGAGGCCAGCAATGGCGAGCAATTGCTCGAGACGTTGCGCCACGTGCCGTGCGAGGTAGTGTTGCTGGATATCTCGATGCCCGGCGTGAATGGCCTGGAAGCCATCGCGCGCATTCGGGCGTTGAACAACCCGCCGGCGATCCTGGTGCTGTCGATGCACGACGAAGCGCAAATGGCCGCTCGCGCCTTGAAGGTGGGGGCGGCCGGGTACGCCACCAAGGACAGCGACCCGGCGCTGCTGCTCACGGCGATTCGCAAGGTCGCGGCGGGCGGGCGTTATATCGACCCGGACCTGGCCGACCGCATGGTGTTCGAGGTCGGCCTGACCGATGCGCGCCCGCTGCACTCATTGCTGTCCGAGCGGGAGTTCTCGGTATTCGAGCGCCTGGCCCAGGGCGCCAACGTCAACGACATTGCCCAGCAACTGGCACTGAGCAGCAAGACCATCAGCACCCACAAGGCGCGCCTGATGCAAAAGCTCAATATCACGTCCCTGGCCGAACTGGTGAAGTACGCCCTGGAACACAAACTGCTTTAAGCCCCGCGTCATCGCCGTTCAAGGCGCCAGCGGTAAAAACCAGTGTTGCGCGAGGTCTTTGCCGATGAGCCCGCGATGCACGTCCACAAGGGCCTGGTTGCCGGGGGATTTGGCCAGCAACGAGTAGTAGCTTTCCTTGCGCTGCTGGACCGTTTTCAAATGCGCGACGGTGTAGGACTGCTCCGCCGTATTGGCGTTCGGGTAATGAAAGTGGGCGTACCACAAGGGGGCGCCGCTACGGTCATTGACCGCGTATTCCTGAATGAAGTCTTTGCGCTCGCCGCGCATGGGCTTGCGATCACCCAGCCTTGCGACCTGAACCTTTTGCAGTTTCAACAGATAAGCCAGGTTGGCGTGGGTTGGCGGTAACGCCAGGGAAGCACGGATACGCAGTTCCTGGCCTTTGCTTGTCAGTGTGGTGGCGGCTTTCTCCAAGTCGTCGAGCAGGTTCCGGTCGGGTTTCTTTTCCCGTTCCTGGGCCCGTTTCAGTTCCGAAAAGAGGTCACTGTAGCGGTTGGCCGCGCGATGCAGGCTTTCCTCTATCTCCACGGGAAAACGCGAGGCTTTGGCATAGCGCTCCTCGCGCGCCAGGATTTGATTCAGTTCCGCCAGGCGTTGGCGCGCAGTGGTGTTGAGTATGTTCAGAGGGCGTGTTGCAGTTACGGGCTGCGGTGTCTGTGTCCGGACTTCTTCCCATGCATCACCCTGAAGCGTGTAAGTGGCCAGCAATCGCTTGTCCTGTTCGGACCTGACCTCGACATGATCAGTCGCCAACTCCTTGCTGGCGGATTTGAACTCGCCAATCAACACCCCCTGCTTTCGGGTCTTGATGATCTTTTTGCGAAGCTCGCCTTGCCTGAATAATGGCTGTTTTGCGGGGCGTACGGTCGGTTGAGCATCCGGCCTGATCGCCTCGGCCAATTGCCGGGTGGTGTCCAGGTACAGGGTTTCCACCAGTTTCTGGACGCGGGTGAAACAGGTCATGTCGATGCCGTCGGCATAGACAATGACTTCGCCCCGCAAGGCGTCTACCGCCTGACCGTAACGCTCGTTGAGGCTTTCCAGCGTTTGCAGGCGATCATCTGGGTCCAGTTCAAGGCGGTTGAGCTCGGCATGGGTACGCACTTGTGCGCCCAGCGGATCGAGGATGTCCGAGAGTTCTTCGGGGAAGTCGGCCAGGTTCTTGAACAGTGAAAACTTCAGGCTCTGCAATTGCAGGAATCTCACCCCCAGCGCTGTCACTTCTTCACTGCGGTCTGCGGTGAGGCTTTTGTATTCGTCTGCCCCAGGCGAGCCCAACTCGGCCAATTCCTGGAGGTAACCGTCCTGACGGTCGAGGGCTTGTATCTGTCGCTCGTTGATTTCTATCAACTGCCGGGTGAACGGCGCATAGCGGTCTTTGTGAGCCAGAATCTGACGGGCTGTCTGTTCGGTCTGGATAAAGAACTCCGGGTGTGCCGCGCACAAATCCAAACGGTCTTCGCTGGCCAGGTGCGACGACTTGCGCACGTTTTTGATGGCGTTGCTCAGGAAAACCGCCACCGTCCTGGGCGCTACGGGGATTTGCAATTCGCGGCGCTCTTTGAGCGAGTCCAATAGCTGTTGATAACGCTGGGTCTGGGCATTCAGCGCCGCGTCGAAAGCGCGACGCGTATCCACAGTGTTGGCAGCATCCATCGCGCGATGCGCACGGTCGACGGTGTCTTGCAGGGGGTGCTGATCACGGATCAGTTGAGAAAATTCCGTCGCCAGCTCGGCCTTTCTGGCGGCCTTGGCCTGACGCGCGGCCTCGATCCGGCTGCGCGGCATACCGCCGCGCAGGCGAAGGTTCAAGTCCAATGACCAATGCCCGTCACCGTCCGATTTAAGCCAGGGGCCTGCTGTACTGCCTTCCGTGGGTAAAACGACGCGGTTGTCCGGCCGTATTTCAATTCGATACCAATGGCCATCGACCTGTGCGTAGCGGTTGCCGTTCATCTCGTAAAGCCCTTTACCCGGTCCGCTTGCGATCGCCGGCGGCAGGTCATTGGGTTTGGGGACCTGAAAGCTCGCCAAGCGTTCGGCCTGACTGGGCGTGAGCCGATCACGGGCGCTTGAAAAACTGAAGTCGAAGGTCGTGTCATGAAAGCCGGTGGCTTCTGCGTCGAGGGTCACGCTGCCTTCGGTTATTTGTGCCGGGAGCGGTTCGGGCCACTGCCCGGGGGAGCGACGCGAGCCCGGCGGTTGCAAGGCCTGGATATCCCGGCCCAGGGTTGTTGGCGGGTGGTTGGTGGCAGACGGTAGCTGGAGCAAGAGCATGCCCACATTCATCAACAGGTCGACCAGTGCCAGCTCACGGGTGATCGGGTCCGGGCTGTTGAGCGCCGGAATGTCGTGGCTGGCGCTGTTCATCAGTGAAATCAGCCAGCCGGTCAGCATCATGGGGCCGCGCAAAAATGGCTGCAAAAGCGTGCTGAACAGCAGATTCGCGCCCTCCATCAATACCGCCCAACGGCTTTCGTGGTTGGACACCGAATCGCGGTTTGCCTGGTCAACCAATGCGCGGGCGTTGCTGCCGTAGAGGTATTGCATCAGCTTGCCGCGCGAAAGACTGAGCTGCAGCTCGCTGCCCGTCTCGTCGACGGCGAGTGTGGCGGGCAGGGGGCTTTCGATAGGGCCGAAATCGCTTCCCCGACCGAACCTGACGTAGTGGGGCTCATTGAACCCGCCGTTGTCATAAATGGGCCTGGCCTTGTCGGACAGCCATGTCAGAACGCTGGTTTGCAGTGCTCCCGGTTCAGCCAGTGCTTGCAGCAGCTGCGGGCGTGTGGCGAATTCCTGCAAAGGCTCAGCGTACAGGGGCCGGTAAAGCAGGTGCGGGCCGACATGGCTGTCCTGCGCCTCGATGATGAACATGTTGGCGACGGTGTCGGCGCCGGCGCCCGCTTTGCGTATCAGTGCCAATTCACGCATGACCACGGCCTGGCCATCGACTTGGCGGTCTTGGGCGTCAGCACCCAGCAATGCACAAACACAGCGCACGCCTCGCTCGGTCAAACCGTTTTGCCCTCGGAGTTTGAGTTCCAGGGCCAGCAATGGCAGTTGTGCAGCGGTCTGGTCGGCGAAGCGCGTTTCGCGTTCCGGGATCAGGCTGTCGTCGCCCAGCAGCTGTTGCCTGAGCATGTCGGGGTAGCTTTTGCCGATATCCACGGTTTCGATCAGGCCGTCACTGCGTGTGATGTAGTTCGGGGTCAGCCAGTCAGGCAGCGCCAGGCCTGTTTTGTGGCTGATGGTCGTCAGGATTCCCGGTTGCCCGGCCAGGTTGGCAATCGCCAGGTCCACCAGGTTCAAGGTCGTGCGCTGGGTCACGCCCACGGCGCCCGGCAAGCCCGCGGCTTTGATGAAGGTCAGTTGCAGGTCTTCGGGCAGAAACTGTTGGGCCCTTGAGTGTTCGGCGCTGACCCCGCCCAGCCTTGCTTCGTCGAGCTTGAGTTGGCTGTGCAACGCGTCTGCGGCGAAGCTGTGAATATCCGCGATGTCGCTGAGAAACGTGTGCCCGTGGCTGCGTTTTTTCGCGCTTGCCAGGGCCAGGCTGTGTTGCCGGTAGGCAATCCGGTCGGCCGGCGAGGCGTTCTGCAGCCACTCCGGCAAGGCTTCCTGCGTGTTGGCCAGTGACGAGTACG
The DNA here is from genome assembly GCF_002813445.1 of Pseudomonas tolaasii NCPPB 2192. Classification (NCBI taxonomy): domain Bacteria; kingdom Pseudomonadati; phylum Pseudomonadota; class Gammaproteobacteria; order Pseudomonadales; family Pseudomonadaceae; genus Pseudomonas; species Pseudomonas tolaasii. Next base: position 838,239 of record NZ_PHHD01000001.1, on the reverse strand, counting down.
ATGGCGCCGCCGGGTTGAGGAAGTAATAACCGGGGTCGGTGATGCGTTGATAAAGCGCCGTCAGCGTCTCGATACCCTGGCTGGAGGGAATGCCCAGTGTTTGCAGGTTCTCCAGTTGCTCGTTCAGCACGGCGGCGGCGTGGCAGTCGAAGACATTCCCATCGGGTTCGTAACGATTGAGGGTGATGTGCTCCACTTCATAAAGCGCGGCCATTCGCTGGCCCCATGTCTGGGTGAACGCATCGACCGAGGCAAAGGGTTCGCACAGCCCTGTTGCGTTGCACAGCAGCACGCTTGTCTGGCCTGCGACGGAGCGAACCAGCAGCAGCGCCGGGCTTAACTGACGGGTTGTCCGCGCGCCTTGCGTGAAGACAAGCTCAGGGCAATAAGCGTGCACGGCATGGCTTGCGAACAGACGCGTGCGTTGTTCCAGAGTCGGGTAGCGGACGAGTTGATCGATGGCTTGGCGTTCAAGGTCATCCAACTGCGCTTGCTCGATAGCGCTGGATTGCAGGGTTTCCCTGAACCGGTCACTGAGCCATTGCCAGCGGCTGGTGCCGGTGTCGGCCGGGTCACGCCAGTAGGCTGCCAGATCGTTTTGAAGCGCGGCGGCCAGCGTCCAGGGCAGTTCGACGATCATCTGCTGGATCAGCGTCATGTCGGGGTATGTGCCGGGGGCTTCGGGCGGGCTCAGTTTGATGATCAGGAACTCGTCTACCAGGCGCGCGCTTTGGCCGAACTTGTCTTGAAAGTCGGGTGCGTTGCCGGTGCCCAGAAAGTCCAGCATCAGTGCCTTCAGCGGTTTCAACTCAAGCCTGGCAGACGCGGTTGGAAGGCCGACCCGTGTCAGGGCCGGATCAAGTTTGATCGTTGGGTATTCTTTAAGTATGGCCTCGCTCAATAGTCGCCACGCCACGTCCGCCAGTGCGGGACGTGAAGCGAATTGGGCGCTGATGGCCTGTTCGAGCGAGAGGGGTACAAGTCGGTTGTTCGTCATGGGAAATCCGTTTTCCTGGATCTGAAAGTCACGAACCCCAGGTATAACGGCGCAGCCCTGCCCAGCGGTGTTCACTATGTAGGGCTGTCTATTTGCGACAGGTAGCCGCACGGTCACACGCCTGCCTGTGGCCCGCGCGACCTGTGGCCGAGGCGCCCGCATATCCGGCAGCGCCATCCGTGTAGGGCGATCCCTACCCCCAACCTTCCATCCGGCTGATGCCATTCTCTCCCGGCCCCCGATTTCCGGGGCTTCGCGGCTGGACTACGCTTGTGCCACGGCAGTCCAAAACAAAAAGGTGCGGGTATGAGCGAGGTGGATTCAAAGGATGTGCTGGTCAGCTTTCGTGGCGTGCAAAAGAGCTACGACGGCGAGAACCTGATCGTCAAAGACCTCAACCTGGAAATCCGCAAGGGCGAGTTCCTCACCTTGCTCGGGCCGTCCGGTTCGGGCAAGACCACCAGCCTGATGATGCTCGCCGGCTTTGAAACGCCCACCGCCGGGGAGATCCTGCTGGCCGGGCGCTCGATCAACAACGTGCCGCCGCACAAGCGCGACATCGGCATGGTGTTCCAGAACTACGCGTTGTTCCCGCACATGACCGTCGCCGAGAACCTGGCGTTCCCGCTGTCGGTGCGCGGCTTGAGCAAGACTGATATCAGCGAGCGAGTCAAACGCGTGCTCAGCATGGTGCAGCTCGACGCCTTCGCCCAGCGCTACCCGGCGCAGCTCTCCGGTGGCCAGCAACAGCGCGTGGCCCTGGCTCGGGCGCTGGTGTTCGAGCCGCAGCTGGTGCTGATGGACGAACCCCTCGGCGCCCTCGACAAGCAGCTGCGCGAACACATGCAGATGGAGATCAAGCACCTGCACCAGCGCCTCGGCGTGACCGTGGTGTACGTGACCCACGATCAGGGCGAGGCGCTGACCATGTCCGACCGCGTGGCGGTGTTCCATCAGGGCGAGATCCAGCAGATCGCCGCGCCGCGCACGTTGTATGAAGAGCCGAAAAACACCTTTGTCGCCAATTTCATCGGCGAGAACAACCGCCTCAATGGCCGCCTGCACAGCCACACCGGCGAGCGTTGCGTAGTGGAATTGGCGCGTGGCGAGAAGGTCGAGGCGCTGGCGGTGAATGTCGGCCAGGTGGGCGGGCCGGTCACGCTGTCAGTGCGCCCGGAGCGCGTCAGCCTCAATGGCTCCAGCGAGTCGTGCGTCAACCGTTTCTCGGGGCGCGTGGCGGAATTTATCTACCTGGGCGACCACGTGCGCGTGCGCCTGGAAGTCTGCGGCAAGGCCGATTTTTTTGTGAAACAACCGATTGCCGAGCTGGACCCGGCCCTGGCAGTCGGCGACGTGGTACCGATTGGCTGGCAAGTCGAGCACGTTCGCGCACTCGACCCACTTCTAGAGGCGAACTGATCGCCCCCTGGCTTCACCAACCCTGCACGTGGAGAGAACAACAATGTTGAGATCCCTTAAATATTCGGCCCTGGCGTTGAGCTTGATGGGCGCGACACAGGCCATGGCAGGCCCGGACCTGACGGTCGTGTCCTTTGGTGGCGCGAACAAGGCGGCGCAGGTCAAGGCCTTCTATGCGCCGTGGGAAAGCGCGGGCAACGGCAAGATCGTCGCCGGCGAGTACAACGGTGAAATGGCCAAGGTCAAAGCCATGGTCGACACCAAGAGCGTGTCGTGGGACCTGGTGGAAGTGGAGTCGCCGGAGCTGTCCCGAGGTTGTGACGAAGACATGTTCGAACCGCTGGACCCGAAACTGTTCGGCAATGGCGCCGACTATGTGAAGGGCGCTATCCAGCCGTGCGGCGTGGGCTTCTTTGTGTGGTCGACCGTGTTGGCGTACAACGCTGACAAGCTGAAAGCACCACCGGGCGGCTGGAAAGATTTTTGGGACGTGAAGCAATTCCCGGGCAAGCGCGGCCTGCGCAAAGGCGCCAAGTACACCCTGGAATTCGCCTTGATGGCTGACGGTGTTGCGCCCAAAGACGTCTACAAAGTGCTGGCCGGCAAAGACGGCCAGGACCGTGCCTTCAAGAAACTCGACGAGCTCAAGCCATATATCCAGTGGTGGGAGGCGGGCGCCCAACCGCCGCAATACCTGGCTTCCGGTGACGTGGTGATGAGCTCGGCCTACAACGGCCGCATCGCCGCCGTGCAAAAGGAAAGCAACCTGAAAGTGGTGTGGAACGGCGGCATCTACGACTTCGATGCCTGGGCCATTCCTAAAGGCTTGCCGAAAGACCGCGCGGAAGCTGCGAAAAAATTCATCGCGTTCTCGGTGCAGCCGCAGCAGCAGAAAACCTACTCGGAAAACATTGCCTACGGCCCGGCCAACACCCAGGCGGTGCCGTTGCTGGCCAAGGACGTGTTGAAGGATATGCCGACCACCCCGGACAACATCGCCAACCAGGTGCAGATCGATGTGAGCTTCTGGGCGGACAACGGCGAGCAACTGGAGCAGCGCTTCAACGCCTGGGCTGCCAAGTAACACCGCATAACCCCCTGTGAAAAACAGGCCCATGTGGGAGCTGGCTTGCCTGCGATGCAAACACCTCGGTGCTTCTGATACACCGAGCCGATGCCATCGCGGGCAAGCCCGGCTCCCACACAAAGCCCGGCGCGCAGGGCCTTCACCTCTGATTGACGGAGTTCACCATGGTCACCGCCATCCCCAGCCCCACCCTCAAGCAGCGCCTGGCGCGTGCCGAGCGGCTCAACCGCTGGAAGGCCCAGGCCTTGATTGCGCCGCTGGTGCTGTTTTTGTTGTTGGTGTTCCTGGTGCCGATCGTTGCGCTGCTCTACAAAAGCGTCGGCAACCCGGAAGTGGTGGGCGGTTTGCCGCGCACCGTGGTGGCGGTCAAGGCCTGGGACGGGCGTGGCTTGCCGGGCGAGCCGGTGTATCAGGCCTTGAGTGAAGACCTGGGCGAGGCGCGCAAAAACCAGACTCTGGGCGACCTGTCCAAACGCTTGAACATGGAACTGGCCGGCTACCGCAGCCTGCTGACCAAAACCGCGCGGGCGCTGCCGTTTACCGAAGCGCCGGCCTCTTATAAAGAAGCGCTGGAAAGCCTCGACGAACGCTGGGGCGACCCGGCGTACTGGCAGGCGATCCGGCGCAATACCAGTACCCTCACGCCTTACTACCTGCTGGCGGCGGTCGACCATCGCATCGACGACCTCGGTGAAGTGGCCCCCGCCACGCCGGATCAGGCGATTTACCTGGATATCTTCGCCCGCACCTTCTGGATGGGCCTGGTGATTACCTTTATCTGCCTGCTGCTGGCATACCCGCTGGCTTACCTGCTGGCCAACCTGCCGGCGCGCAAAAGCAACCTGCTGATGATTCTGGTGCTGTTGCCGTTCTGGACCTCGATTCTGGTGCGCGTGGCCGCGTGGATCGTGCTGCTGCAATCGGGCGGCCTGATCAACAGCGCGATGATGAGCCTGGGCTTGATCGATAAACCCCTGGAGCTGGTGTTCAACCGCACCGGGGTTTACATCTCGATGGTGCACATCCTGCTGCCATTCATGATCCTGCCGATCTACAGCGTGATGAAAGGCATCTCGCCGACCTACATGCGCGCAGCGATTTCCCTGGGTTGCCACCCGTTCGCCAGCTTCTGGCGCGTGTACTTCCCGCAAACCTACGCCGGTGTGGGCGCGGGCTGCCTGCTCGTGTTCATCCTCGCGATTGGTTACTACATCACCCCGGCGCTGCTCGGCAGCCCGAACGACCAGATGGTCAGCTATTTCGTGGCGTTCTATACCAACACCAGCATCAACTGGGGCATGGCCACGGCGCTGGGCGGCTTGCTGCTGCTGGCCACCGTGCTGCTGTATCTGATCTACAACCGCCTGGTGGGCGCCAGCCGCCTGCGCCTGAGCTGAGGAGACCTTGCGATGCTGAGCCCTTACATGTCGCCCGTTGAACGGGTGTGGTTCTACTGCTTGCGGATGCTCTGCGGCTTGATCCTGTTGTTTCTGATATTGCCGGTGCTGGTGATCATTCCGCTGTCGTTCAACAGCGGCAGCTTTCTGGTGTACCCGTTGCAGGGTTTCTCGCTGCACTGGTATCAGGATTTCTTTGCCTCGGCGGAATGGATGCGCGCGCTGAAGAACAGCATCATCGTCGCCCCGGCCGCCACGGTGCTGGCCATGCTGTTCGGTACGCTGGCGGCGATTGGCCTGACACGCGGCAACTTTCCCGGCAAGGCGCTGGTAATGGCGCTGGTGATTTCGCCGATGGTGGTGCCGGTGGTGATTATCGGCGTGGCCAGTTACCTGTTCTTTGCACCGCTGGGGCTGGGTAACAGCTTCTTCTCGCTGATCGTGGTGCACGCGGTGCTGGGTGTGCCGTTTGTAATCATCACGGTGTCGGCGACGCTGCAGGGCTTCAACCACAATCTGGTGCGTGCGGCGGCCAGCCTGGGCGCATCGCCCCTGACCGCGTTTCGCCGGGTGACCCTGCCGCTGATCGCTCCGGGGGTGATTTCCGGGGCACTGTTTGCCTTCGCGACGTCGTTCGATGAAGTGGTGGTGACGCTGTTCCTCGCCGGGCCGGAGCAGGCCACCTTGCCACGGCAAATGTTCAGCGGCATTCGCGAAAACCTCAGCCCGACGATTGCGGCGGCGGCGACCCTGCTGATTGCCTTCTCGGTGCTGCTGTTGCTGACCCTCGAATGGCTGCGCGGGCGCAGCGAAAAACTGCGTACGGCACAGATTTAACTATTGGATGAAAGATCAAAATGTGGGAGCGGGCAAGCCCGCTCCCACATGGGTTCTATGCTGAGTCAGAAATGCCCATTCAGAACTTGAATGCTAGGCAACCCCAAATCCCGAGCTAATCTTGTGCCAGCCCATTTCCTGACAAGAGGCCGCGCACATGAGTACTTCCTCATTCAAGATCGCCCACAAATTGCTCACCGGCGCTGGCGCTATCGAACAACTCGCCGCTGAGCTCACGCGCCTGGATGTGGATAACCCGCTGATCGTCACCGACGCCGCGCTGGTCAAGTCCGGCACCGTGGCGCTGGCGCTTGACCACTTGGGCGAGCGCACGTACGAGATTTTCGACCGCGTGATGCCCGACCCGGAAATCGCAATCGTCGAGGACTGCATGCGTGTGTACCGCGAGGGCGGGCATGACGGGCTGATCGGCGTGGGCGGCGGCAGTGCCATCGACATTGCCAAAAGCGTCGCGGCCTACGCCGGTTATCACGGCGCGCTGGCAGACTTGTTTGGCGTCGACCAGGTGCCGCGCAAAGGCCCGCCGTTGATCGCCATCCCCACCACGGCGGGCACCGGTTCGGAGGTGACCAACGTGGCGATTCTTTCCGACAAGGCCGCGCAACTCAAAAAAGGCATCGTCAGCGATTATCTGCTGCCGGATGTGGCGCTGATCAGCCCGCAAATGACCCTGACCTGCCCACGAGGCGTCACCGCCGCCAGTGGCGTGGATGCGCTGGTACATGCCATTGAATCCTACCTGTCGCTGAATGCCTCGCCGATTACCGACGCCCTGGCCATCGGCGCCATCAAACTGATCGCCAACGCGCTGCCCAAGGCCTACGCCAACCCGGCCAACCTGCAGGCTCGTGACGACATGGCCACCGCCAGCCTGATGGCCGGCATGGCGTTCGGCAATGCCGGGGTTGGCGCGGTGCATGCGCTGGCGTACCCGTTGGGCGGGCGTTTCAACATTGCCCATGGCGTCAGCAATGCGCTGTTGCTGCCTTACGTGATGCACTGGAACAAGCTGGCCTGTGTGGAGCGCATGCAGGACATCGCCCAAGCCATGGGCGTGAATATCACCGGGTTGAGTGTCAACGAGGCCGCCGACAGGGCGGTCGAGGCGATGACGCGACTGTGTGCCGCAGTCGAGATCCCGGCAGGCCTGCGCAGCTTCGGCGTGCCCGAGGACGCCATCCCGGCCATGGCCACGGAAGCCGCGGGTATCGAGCGTCTGATGCGCAACAACCCGCGCAAGCTCAGCGCGGCGGATATCGAGAAAATCTACCGGGCGGCTTACTAACCGTTGAACCAGGTCACGGTGCGCGCGGCAAAGCATGAGGTATACAATGCGCGCCATCGTGATTTAGCTCAAAAAAGGTGCGTCATGCAGCCCTTCGTCATTGCTCCATCGATTCTCTCCGCCGATTTCGCCCGCCTGGGTGAGGAAGTGGACAAGGTTTTGGCCGCCGGTGCCGACTTCGTGCACTTCGACGTCATGGACAACCACTACGTGCCCAACCTGACCATCGGCCCGATGGTGTGCGCAGCGCTGCGCAAGTACGGCATCACCGCGCCGATTGATGCGCACCTGATGGTCAGCCCGGTAGACCGCATCATCGGCGACTTCGTCGAAGCGGGCGCGACCTACATCAGCTTCCACCCGGAAGCCACGCTGCACGTGGACCGCACCCTGCAACTGATCCGCGAAGGCGGCTGCAAGGCGGGCCTGGTGTTCAACCCGGCCACTCCGCTGAGCGTGCTCGAGTACGTGATGGACAAGGTCGACATGATCCTGCTGATGAGCGTCAACCCGGGCTTCGGCGGGCAGAAGTTCATTCCCGGCACGCTGAACAAGCTGCGCGAAGCCCGCGCGCTGATCGATGCGTCCGGTCGCGACATCCGCCTGGAAATCGACGGCGGGGTCAACGTCAACAACATCCGTGAAATCGCTGCCGCTGGTGCCGACACCTTTGTGGCCGGCTCGGCGATCTTCAACGCGCCGGACTACAAGGAAGTCATCGACAAGATGCGGGCCGAACTGGCGCTGGCGCGTCCATGAGCGGCTTCGAGCAGCTGTTCCCCGGCAAACTGCCACGGTTGGTGATGTTCGATCTGGACGGTACCTTGATCGATTCGGTGCCTGACCTGGCGGCCGCGGTGGACCAGATGCTGCTCAAGCTGGGGCGCAAGCCGGTCGGGATCGAGCCGGTCCGCATGTGGGTCGGCAACGGCGTACAGATGCTGGTGCGCCGGGCCCTGGCCAACCACATTGATGCTGAAGGCGTCGATGAAGTCGAGGCCGAGCACGCACTTGAACTGTTTAACGCCGCCTATGAAGACGGCCACGAACTGACCGTGGTTTACCCCGGCGTGCGTGACACCCTCAAGTGGCTGCACAAGCAGGGTGTGGAAATGGCGCTGATCACCAACAAGCCGGAGCGTTTTGTCGCGCCGCTGCTGGATCAGATGAAAATTGGCCGGTATTTCCGCTGGATCATCGGCGGCGATACCTTGCCGCAGAAAAAGCCCGACCCGGCCGCGCTGTTCTTTGTGATGAAAATGGCCAATATTCCGGCTTCGCAGTCGCTGTTTGTCGGTGACTCGCGCAGTGACGTGCTGGCGGCCAAAGCCGCGGGTGTGCAGTGCGTGGCGCTGAGTTACGGCTATAACCATGGCCGGCCGATCGCCGAAGAGTCGCCTGCCATGGTGATTGATGACCTGCGCCTGCTAATCCCCGGTTGCTTGGGAGCGGGCGCTGAGATAACGTTGCCCGACATCGAACCAACCCATTCTGGAAACTCCCTCGTGGTGGTCACTCGCAAACTCTGGATGAAAGTCATCAAGGCCCTGGCCCGCTGGCGTTGGCGCGCCTGACTGATCCCGGCCGCGCCCTGCGGCACGTTTGCACACCTGACCGTTAGACCCTCAAGCCACGAGGCACCTCATGATCCGCGAAGAATTCCTGCGTTTGGCCGCTGCCGGCTACAACCGTATCCCCCTGGCCTGCGAAACCCTGGCCGACTTCGACACCCCGCTGTCGATCTACCTGAAACTGGCCGACGAGCCCAACTCCTACCTGCTGGAATCGGTGCAGGGCGGGGAGAAGTGGGGGCGTTACTCGATCATCGGGCTGCCGTGCCGCACCGTGTTGCGGGTTCACGACCACCGCGTGAGCATCACCCACGACGGCGTCGAGATCGAAAGCCACGACGTGGAAGACCCGCTGGCCTTCGTCGAAGCCTTCAAGGCGCGCTACAACGTGCCGACCATTGCGGGCTTGCCGCGTTTCAACGGCGGCCTGGTCGGTTACTTCGGCTACGACTGCGTGCGTTATGTGGAAAAACGCCTGGGCAAATGCCCGAATCCGGACCCGTTGGGCGTGCCGGACATTCTGCTGATGGTGTCCGACGCGGTGGTGGTGTTCGACAACCTCGCCGGCAAGATGCACGCAATCGTGCTCGCTGACCCGTCCCAGGCGGATGCCTTCGAGCAGGGTCAGGCCAGCCTCGAAGCGCTGCTGGAAAAACTGCGCCAGCCGATCACCCCGCGCCGTGGCCTGGACCTCAGCCGTCCGCCGGCCGCCGACCCGGTGTTCCGCTCCAGCTTTACCCAGGATGACTACGAACGCGCGGTCGACACCATCAAGGAGTACATCCTCGCCGGTGACTGCATGCAGGTGGTGCCGTCGCAACGCATGTCCATCGACTTCAAGGCCGCGCCGATCGATCTGTACCGTGCGCTGCGCTGCTTCAACCCGACGCCGTACATGTACTTCTTCAACTTCGGCGATTTCCACGTTGTCGGCAGCTCGCCGGAAGTGCTGGTGCGGGTGGAAGACAACCTGATCACCGTGCGCCCGATTGCCGGCACCCGCCCGCGTGGCGCAACCGAAGAAGCCGACCTGGCGCTGGAAGAAGACTTGTTGAGCGATGACAAGGAAATCGCCGAGCACTTGATGTTGATCGACCTGGGCCGCAACGACACCGGGCGCGTCTCGGAAATCGGTTCGGTGAAGCTCACCGAGAAGATGGTCATCGAGCGTTATTCCAACGTGATGCACATTGTGTCCAACGTCACCGGCGAGCTGAAAGAGGGCCTGACTGCCATGGACGCGTTGCGCGCGATCCTGCCGGCGGGCACCTTGTCGGGCGCGCCGAAGATTCGTGCGATGGAAATCATCGACGAGCTGGAGCCGGTCAAGCGGGGTGTCTACGGCGGCGCCGTTGGGTATTTCGCCTGGAACGGCAACATGGACACCGCGATTGCGATCCGCACGGCGGTGATCAAGGACGGCGAGTTGCATGTGCAGGCGGGCGGCGGGATTGTGGCGGATTCGGTGCCGGCGCTTGAATGGGAAGAAACCCTGAACAAACGCCGCGCGATGTTCCGCGCAGTGGCATTGGCCGAGCAGACCCCGCAGGGCTAGCTGTCGGTCCGCATTCAACTGTGGGAGCTGGCTCCCACAGTTGTTTTGTGGCGTGTCAGAAGTCCAGGCTAACCCCCACATTCACCCCTTGCTGGGTCAGGTTGTCATCTTTCCTCACGTTATACGCAGCGCGCAACGCCAGCTCCTTTGTGAGCTTGTGGCTCACGCCCAGGCTCAGGCGATCCGAGTTGCTGCGCGGGGTGTAGCCGTCCAGCTTGAAGTCGATGCCCGGCACGCTGTTGAGTGAAATCCTCACCTTCTGCGTGTCGTTTTCGAACTCATGCTCGTGGGCCACTTCGCCAAAGACCTGGGTTTGCGGGGTGATGCGGTAGCTGCCTTGCAAGCCGGCACCGAGACGTTTGGAGTCGCGCTGTTGGTCATCGAAGGTCAGCGCGGTGGAGCGGTTGTCCTTTTCCGAATAGCCATCGACCTCGACCCGCGCGTAGTCGGCGCTGATAAAGGGCGACAGGTGCCAGTCACTGCCGGCGCCGGCAATGTCATAACCCAGGCGCGCGCTCAAGGCCCATAGCCAGCCGTCGGTGTCGCCTTTCTCCGAGCCTTCGCTGACGCCCAGGGCGAACTTGCGCTTGAGGCTGTCGAAATCCAGCTTGCCGCCGGTCAGCGCGGCATCGGCCCACAGGTGGTTTTCCTGGTACTGCGCGAAGGCGGTGCCCATGTAGCTGTTGAGCTTGTAGTCCGAATCGCTGGCGCCGGCTTCGAGGGTCTGGCGATACAGCCCGGCGGCCACGCCGACACGCCAGTTTTCGTCGAGACGGTAGCTGCCGCCAACGTTCAGGTTGTAGCCATTGCCGTCACCACTGGCCGAGCTGCTTTGGGTGTCGAAGTTCAGGTGCTGGCCGCCACCGGCAACGATGGCGCGCCACTGCCCGACCGCTTGCCAGGCGCCGTTATCGGCTTGCCATTGGTTGCGCAGTTCGTCCTGGTGGGTGCGCAAGGTGCCTTGGGCCATTTCCGGCAACAAGGTCAGTTCCCACGGTGCCGCGAGCAGGGAGTAGGCGTAGTCGGCGATCAGGCGCTGCCCGGCGATGGTGGGGTGCACCGAGTCGTTGTAGATCAGCTTGGTCGGGTCGGGGTTGGTGCCGCCAATGCCGTAGGTGGGGTTGGCAGTGCAGCCGTTGCCGCTGAAGCAGGTGCCGGTGAGGTTTTGTCCGGTGGCCAGGCCGAAACGCGCCGGGTCGGCGAAGGTTTCATTGAGCAGCAGCGGGATGTTCAGCGGGATGATCTGGGCATCGATCTGCGACAGGCGCTGAACCAGCGACTGGTTGAAAATGTTGCTCAAGGCCGAACTGGGCCCCTGCAGGGGCGTGCCGTTGATGGCCGGGGTCAGGCCCAGGTCGGGCAGCATCCACACCATGATGTAGCGCGCGCCGGCCTGTTGCAGGGCCTGGGCGCTGTCGGCCAGGCGCCCGCCGGCAGCAACGGCTTGGCCGGGGCTGAGGACGCGGCCCTGGAGGAAGTCATTGCCGCCGCCGGAGAGAAAGTACAGCGCATTCGGGTCGGCCCGCCCGCCATTGGCTGGCAAGTAGCCCTGACGGCTGCGCAACACGGTGCCGCCGCCGGGGTTGCCGGGTGGAATGGCGGCGTTGGATACCGAGTTGATGGAGTCGAGAATGTTGTCGGTCCGGTAGCCACCGACCGCCCAGTTATTCCCGTCGGGCAAGCCTTGTGCGGCGCGGACCGGCGAGGTGGAGGCGTTCAGGTCGTTGGGCGCGACACCCAGCTTTGAGCCGAGCAGGGTGGACGACACCAGGCCGTAATCGCCCTGGAAGGTCGGCCCGGTGCGGTTGGTGAAACGCAACGTGGCCCCGTTCGAACCATCCGGAAACTGGCCGGCGTCAGCCAGGCTGTCGCCAAAAACCACCATGGTCGAGTAGGGCGAAGGTGCAGCAAATGCCTGTGCGCAAGCCAGTGACAGCAGGCAACCGGCCAGAGGCGCAAAATACGGTGCTTTAAGCATGCAAAATTCCATTTAGTTGTTTTTGTATCGGATGCGAAACACTAGCAATGTATTCAGGCTTTTCCTCGAAGAAAACAGTTTTTTCCTACAAAGATGCCGCCGCGATACGCCCGTATTCGTTGCTCCATATTGCACCGCTGGCGAGGCTACGTTACTGTGCCTGAACGTATGAATGAGACCCTCCCTGTGTTGATCATCAGCAAACTCTTGATGCGAGTAGTCAAGGCACACGCCCGTTGGCGTTGGCGCGCCTGACATTTTCTCTGCCGGCCCGGCCGGACCTGTACCGATTTGCCTTCTTCACCCTCTGTTTGACGCCCCTTGCCGCTAACCCGGCAACCGGAACGTGCGTCCGGCAGCGGGTCACTCTTCTGGAAGGCGGTCATTCGAAATCAGTGAATTCAAGAGGTTTGAACCCACATGTTGCTGATGATTGATAACTACGACTCCTTTACCTACAACGTTGTGCAGTACCTGGGCGAACTCGGTGCCGAGGTCAAGGTGGTGCGCAACGACGAACTGACCGTTGCCGAAATCGCCGCCCTGAATCCGGAACGCATCGTGGTTTCGCCCGGCCCGTGCACGCCGACCGAGGCGGGCATTTCCCTTGAGGCCATCCAGTATTTCGCCGGCAAGTTGCCGATTCTAGGCGTGTGCCTGGGCCACCAGTCCATCGGCCAGGCTTTTGGCGGTGATGTGGTGCGTGCGCGCCAGGTGATGCACGGCAAGACCAGCCCGGTGTTTCACCGTGACCTGGGCGTGTTTCACGGCCTGAATCTGCCGGTCACCGTGACCCGGTACCATTCGTTGGTGGTCAAGCGCGAAACCCTGCCCGAATGCCTGGAACTGACCGCCTGGACCCAGCTGGAAGACGGCTCGGTCGACGAAATCATGGGCCTGCGCCACAAAACACTGAACATCGAAGGGGTGCAATTTCACCCTGAATCGATCCTGACCGAGCAGGGCTACGAGCTGTTCGCCAACTTTCTCAAGCAGAGCGGCGGCACGCGCTAAGGACTTTCCATGGATATCAAGACTGCCCTGAGCCGTATCGTCGGCCACCTGGACCTGAGCACCGCTGAAATGAGCGATGTGATGCGCGAGATCATGACCGGTCAATGTACCGACGCGCAGATCGGCGCGTTCATGATGGCCATGCGCATGAAGAGCGAGAGCATCGACGAAATCGTCGGCGCCGTGTCGGTGATGCGCGAGCTGGCGGACAAGGTCGAACTCAACACCCTCGACGGCGTTGTCGACGTGGTCGGCACCGGCGGTGACGGTGCGAATATTTTCAACGTGTCGACCGCTTCCTCTTTTGTAGTCGCGGCCGCCGGTTGCACCGTGGCCAAGCACGGTAACCGTGCCGTTTCCGGCAAAAGCGGCAGCGCCGACTTGCTGGAAGCTGCCGGCATCTACCTGAACCTGACGCCGGTACAAGTGGCGCGCTGCATCGACAGTGTCGGCATCGGCTTCATGTTTGCCCAGTCCCATCACGGCGCGATGAAACACGCTGCCGGCCCGCGCAAGGACCTCGGCCTGCGTACCCTGTTCAACATGCTCGGCCCGCTTACGAATCCGGCCGGTGTGAAACATCAGGTGGTCGGCGTGTTCAGCCAGGCGCTGTGCCGCCCGTTGGCCGAAGTCTTGCAGCGCCTGGGCAGCAAGCATGTGCTGGTGGTGCACTCCAAAGATGGCCTGGACGAATTCAGTCTGGCCGCGCCGACCTTTGTGGCGGAGCTGAAGAATGACCAGGTCACCGAATATTGGGTCGAGCCTGAAGACCTCGGCATGAAAAGCCAGAGTTTGCATGGCCTGTCGGTGGAAAGTCCGGCGGCCTCGCTGGAACTGATTCGCGATGCCTTGGGGCGTCGCAAGACTGAGAATGGCCAGAAGGCCGCCGAAATGATCGTGCTCAATGCCGGTGCGGCGCTGTATGCCGCCGATCACGCCTACAGTCTTAAAGAGGGCGTGGCCCTCGCACATGATGCGTTGCACACCGGGCTCGCTCGCGAAAAGCTCGAAGAACTGGGTGCCTTTACTGCGGTGTTCAAGATGGAGAATGAAGGATGAGTGTTCCAACCGTTCTGGAAAAAATCCTGGCCCGCAAAGCCGAAGAAGTCGCCGAGCGCCGCGCCCGGGTCAGCCTGGCCGAGTTGGAGGCGCAGGCGAAACTGGCCGACGCGCCACGGGGCTTCGCCAACGCTTTGATCGCCCAGGCCAAGCTCAAGCAGCCGGCGGTGATCGCCGAGGTCAAGAAGGCATCGCCAAGCAAAGGCGTGATCCGCGAGCATTTCGTGCCTGCCGAAATCGCCGCCAGCTATGAGAAGGGCGGCGCGACGTGCCTGTCGGTATTGACCGATATCGATTACTTCCAGGGTTCCGACCTGTTCCTGCAACAGGCCCGTGCGGCGTGCAAGTTGCCGGTGATCCGCAAAGACTTCATGGTCGACCCCTACCAGATCGTCGAAGCCCGCGCCTTGGGCGCCGACTGCGTGCTGTTGATCGTCTCCGCCCTGGATGATGTGAAATTGGCCGAACTGGCTGCCGTGGCCAAAAACGTCGGTCTCGACGTGTTGGTTGAAGTGCACGACGGTGACGAACTGGAACGCGCGCTGAAAACCCTCGACACACCGCTGGTGGGGGTCAACAACCGTAACCTGCACACCTTCGAAGTCAGCCTGGAAAACACCCTCGACCTGCTGCCGCGCATTCCGCGCGACCGTTTGGTGATTACCGAGAGTGGCATCGTCAACCGTGCCGACGTTGAGCTGATGGAAATCAGCGGCGTCTACTCGTTCCTGGTGGGCGAGACCTTCATGCGCGCCGAGAACCCGGGGGCGGAACTGCAGCGCCTGTTCTTCCCGGAGCGTGGTGTGGCGGTGAGCGGTTCGACACTGGATTGATGAAACACGGTCAACCTGTGTGAGCTGGCCTAGGTGGGAGTTGGCTTGCCTGCGATAGCATCACCCGGGTGTAACCGATATACCGAGGTGTCTGCATCGCAGGCAAGCCAGCTCCCACATTTGTTTTGTGTTTATCCAGAGGGTAGGTGTTCGATGATTCAGCCAGTAAGGATGACGGTTGAAGCTGGCCTCGCCGCCGAGCAGGACTTGCTGGCTGCCGTTTGCGCCGGTGAACAGGAGTTCGGCCTGCTGTTCTGGCAACCCAGCGACCAAGCCTTGGTCATGCCGCGTCGCTTGAGCCGCCTCCCCGCCTTTGAAGCCGCCAGTAAAGTCTCGGCAGACGCCGGTTGGCCGGTGCTGCTGCGCGAAACCGGGGGCGAACCGGTGCCGCAGTCGGCTGCGACCGTCAATATCGCCCTGGTTTACGCGCCACCGCGCAGCGAAGGGGATCAGGGGCGCATAGAAACCGGTTACCAGCGTTTGTGCCAGCCGATCTGCGATTTGCTGATTGAGTTGGGCGGCGATGCGTCGGTGGGTGAAATCGACGGCGCGTTCTGCGACGGTCGCTACAACGTCAACCTCAACGGCCGCAAGATGGTCGGCACCGCCCAGCGGTGGCGGCAGAGCGGGGGGCGCCCGGTCGGTCTGGTGCACGGTGCATTGCTGCTGGATAACGACCGTGAAGAACTGATCGCGGCGGTCAATCGCTTCAATGAAGCCTGTGGCCTCGATCAGCGCGTGCGTGCCGACAGCCACATTGCCTTGCACGAAGCCTTCGCCGCGCCGGATGCGATGACCCGGCTGGACACCTTGTATCGGCAGATGCTGGCCACGTTCCTGCCGGCTTAACGCGTGCCGAACACCACCATCGTTTTGCCTTTGACGTGCACCAGGTTGCGCTCCTCCAGGTCCTTGAGCACCCGGCCGACCATCTCCCGTGAACAGCCGACAATACGCCCGATTTCCTGGCGCGTCACTTTGATCTGCATGCCGTCGGGGTGCGTCATTGCGTCGGGCTGCTTGCACAGTTCCAGCAAGCAACGGGCCACGCGGCCGGTGACGTCGAAGAACGCCAGGTCGCCGACTTTGCGTGTGGTGTCGCGCAGGCGCTGGGCGATCTGACCGCTCAGTGCGTACAGAATGTCGGGATCATGCTGGGCCAATTCGCGAAATTTCGTGTAGCTGATTTCGGCGACTTCACACTCGACCTTGGCGCGTACCCAGGCGCTGCGTTCCTGTTCCTTGCCGGCTTGTTCGAACAGCCCCAGCTCCCCAAAGAAATCCCCGGTGTTGAGATAGGCGATGATCATTTCGCGGCCGTCTTCGTCCTCAATCAGGATGGTGACGGAGCCTTTGATGATGAAGAACAGTGTTTCAGAACGTTCGCCCGCGCAAATGATGTTGTGCTTGGCCGGGTAGCGCCGGCGCTGGCAGTGCATCAACAGCTTGTCGAGATTTTTGATTTTGGGTGTGGGAGTAAGAGCAACCATGGTTGTATCCCGAAAAGACTGCACGGTGTAGTTGGAGTTGTTTTTATCCAGCGGTATCAACATTGATACACGCCATACAAAGGATGGCAATGCGCCATTGAATTGGCGCCAGCTTACCAGACACATTCTGACTCGATTAGCGAATTTGCAGGTTAAACCCGGTTATTGATCGCTTTCATGCGGGGCGCTGTTGTTCGAAGGCCCTGTGCTAAGCTGGCTACCCTTTTTTAGCAGTGGAGTCTGGGCGATGAAGGCACGCATCCAATGGGCGGGCGAGGCCATGTTCCTCGGTGAGTCGGGCAGTGGCCATGTGGTGGTCATGGACGGCCCGCCGGAAGCCGGTGGCCGTAACCTGGGCGTACGCCCGATGGAGATGCTCCTGCTGGGCGTCGGCGGTTGCAGCAATTTCGACGTGGTCAGCATCCTGAAGAAATCCCGCCAGGCTGTGGAAAGCTGCGAAGCCTTCCTGGAAGCCGAGCGCGCCACTGAAGATCCCAAGGTGTTTACCAGGATCCACATGCATTTTGTGGTGAAGGGCCGGGCGTTGAAGGAAGCTCAGGTCAAACGCGCCATTGAGCTGTCGGCAGAAAAATATTGCTCGGCCTCGATCATGCTCGGCGCGGCCGGTGTGGCGATCACCCATGATTACGAGATTATCGAGCTGGGTTGATGGCGGGTCCACCAACAAGAAGGGCGCCTTGCGGGCGCCCTTTTTTGTGGTTCAGATTCGGTAAGTGCTTTTGGTCATGACTTTGGCCAGCAAGCTCATGCCAAACCTCACCGGCGCCGGGAAGCGGAAACCGCCGGCATCCAGCGCGCTTTCGGCGTGATGTTCTTCATCAATGCGCATCTGCTCAAGAATCGCCCGGGATTTTTCGTCTTCGGCCGGCAGTTGCTCCAGGTGTTCATCCAGGTGCTTGCACACTTGATGTTCGGTGGCGGCCACAAAACCCAGGCTGACCTTGTCGCTGATCAAGCCTGCGGCAGCGCCGATGCCGAACGACAAACCGTAAAACAGCGGGTTCAGCACGCTGGGGTGGCTGCCCAGTTGACGAATGCGTTGTTCGCACCAGGCCAGGTGATCGATTTCTTCTTCGGCGGCGTGTTCCATGGCTGCGCGTACCTGCGGCAACTTGGCGGTCAGTGCCTGGCCCTGGTACAGCGCCTGGGCGCAGACTTCGCCGGTATGGTTGATGCGCATCAGGCCGGCGACGTGGCGGGTCTCGGTCTCGCTCATCTGCGCATCGGGTTGCACGATGGCTGGCGACGGGCGGTACGGCTGGCCGCTGAACGGCAGCAGCGTGCGCATGGCCATGTCGGCTTGCAGCAGCAGGCGGTCAATCGGCGAGTAGTGACGTTGGGTAGTCATGCTGACCTCCGGGAAGAATCTCGGCGGCCAGTTTACCGCAAGAGAGGTGCAAGCGTTTGCGCTGAGTCAATTTGCCTCTGTGGCGAGGGAGCAGGCTCCCGTGCCACGGGTATGGCTCAGCCCGGCGGCCAGTTCATCTGGCGCTGACCCAGAACGTGCATGTGGATGTGGTAAACGGTCTGGCCGCCTTTTGGGTTGCAGTTCATCACCAGGCGGAAGCCTTCTTCACAGCCTTGCTCAAGCGCCAGACGTTGGGCAGTAAACAAGATATGCCCGGCCAGGGCCTTATCTTCTTCGGTCAGGTCATTGAGCGTAGCAATGTGTTTTTTCGGGATGACCAGAAAGTGCACAGGGGCCGCAGGGTAAATATCTTTGAAGGCCAGGACCTGGTCGTCTTCATAGATGATGTCCGCCGGTAGTTCCCGGTTGATGATCTTGGTGAACAGAGTATCCACAGCTGTTTCTCCATTATGAAAGTGCACGGGAGTGTACCCACGCGTTCAGCGCGAGCAATAGGCCTTGTTGATGGCGCCGGCAATCTTGCGGGTCAGCCAGCGCGGGCTTAAACGGGGGCTGAACGTGATCCAGCGGTTGCGTCGGCCCGGAATGATGATGGCTTTGTTTTTTTCCAGCGCGCGCACGGTATAGAGCGCGACTTCTTCCGGGCTCATCAGTTGCTGGCTGCGTTCGAGCTTGGCGGTGTCCATCTGCGCGGTGCCGAAGAACGCGGTGCGTGTCGGGCCGGGGCATAACACCGAAACCTTGATGCCACTGGTTTTCAACTCTTCGCGCAGGCCTTCGGAAAAATGCAGCACGTACGCCTTGCTGGCGTAGTAGCTGCTCATCCACGGACCGGGCTGGAAGGCGGCAACCGACGCAACGTTGAGAATCTGCCCGCCGCCATGCAAGGCCATGGCGTTGCCAAGGGCGTGGCACATACGGGTGAGGGCAAGCACGTTGACTTCGATCAGGTCCTGTTCGGTCATCCAGTCCTGGGCCAGGAATGGCCCGCTGGTGCCCATGCCGGCGCAATTGACCAGCAGGTCGATCTGCCGTTCGCCTTCCTCAAGCTCCAACAGAAACCCCGATAAACGCAGCGGCTCGCCCAGGTCACAGGCACGAAACAGCACCTCGACGCCGAAGCGTTGAGTCAATTCGATTGCAATGCTTTCCAACTGATCACGCTGGCGGGCCACCAGAATCAAGCTGCGGCCGCGACGGGCCAAGGCTTCGGCCAGGGCCAGGCCGATGCCGCTGGAGGCGCCGGTGATCAGAGCGTAACGGGTCATGCCTTTCTCCATCGCAACGCCGCCGCGCCTGTGACAGAGGCATCACAGGCGCGCGGGCGTTTCTTTACTGTTCTGGAGAGTCTACAGGTTCAGCCGTGTCGTCAGCACTTTGCACGTCGACTTCATCAACGATAACGCTTTGGTCGCCGTCGTCGTCGGAAGTAATGGAGCTGCTTTCATAGCCGCTGTCCATATTGGCTTGAAGCTGGTCCAGGTAGCCGTTCATGCCCAGTGCCACCACGATGGCAAACATGATCGGCAAGAACGCCAGCCACGCCGTCGCCAGTACTTTTACCGCGGTGGAGTTACGCGGTGGAGGAGGGCCGTATTGATTGGCGCCCGAATTGCCCGGCAACACCAGCAACAGGAGCGGGAAGACACTGTTCACCAGCGGCACGAGGTTCAGCAGGTAGAGCCAGCCGGACCATCCCAGGTCGTGCAGGCGTTGCACACCGATCTGCACGCTGACCCAGACCATCGCAACAAACAACGCCAGGCCCGTCAGCACCCCGAAAATGGCCGCCACGGTCGGCGCGGCGGTCGCGATGGCGAAGCCTGCGGTGAACAGAATACCGCTCGCCACCAACGTCGCGACGGTAAGCACCAGCGTCCAGGCCAGGTAGCGCAAGCGGCCAATACGCCCGTGAATGGTGAATACCTTGAGGGTGGAAAATTCCTCAGCGTATTCGCCGACTGCTGCACGCGGCGGTGCATAGGGCGAAGCGGCAGGGCGCGAGAGGTCGGACGCGCCGGAGCTTGTCTCGTGGGTTTCATCCAGGCTGAACGCGACCGGTTGTTCCTCTTCGATTCGGGCATCGACCCCGGCGTTTTTCAGCGCGGTGAGGTAGGTTTCGGCATCGGCACGCGGCAAGTCGCGCTTGAGCGCAACCGAGCGGCCGGTGAAGAGTTTTTCGATGGCAGCGACATCGCTTTTAAACAGCTCGGCGAGGTTCAGCTTGGCGGTGGTGCTTTCGACACCCGGGAGCAGGGTCCCATCAAACACAATCTTGAAACGGTTGTCGCTCATGCGGGCATCCTTGTCACTCAATCAGGAAGGGAGGTGCAGGCCGGCTTCGGTCAACCGGCCTGGCGGTTGTCAGCGTGGCCAGTGTAACTGCGCCGCGTGTTCACGCGCCTTGCGATATTCGGCATCCAGGCGCGCAACGAGTTCATCGACGCTTGGAAGATCGTCAATCTCACCGACACCCTGGCCGGCGGACCACACGGTTTTCCAAGCCTTGGCTTCGTCGCTCAACGGCTTGAGCTTGGAACCGAAGTTGACTTCGCCCTTGCCCTGCAGGGCGGCGAGGTCGAAGCCGGCGTTTTCCAGGCTCTGGCGCATGAAGCTTGCAGGTACACCGGACACGGCTGGAGTGTGCACGATGTCGGCGGCGCGGGATGTGAGCAGCATCTCTTTATAGGCATCCGGCGCATGGCTTTCGGTGGTGCCGATGAACCGCGTACCGAAATAGGCAAGGTCGGCGCCGAGCAATTGCGCGGCAAGAATCTCGTGCCCGTGATTGAGGCAGCCGGCCAGCAACAGAGTTTTGTCGAAGAACTGGCGGATTTCGGCGATCAGCGCGAACGGGCTCCAGGTACCGGCATGCCCGCCGGCGCCGGCGGCCACGGCGATCAGCCCGTCCACGCCCGCCTCAGCTGCTTTTTCGGCATGCCGGCGGGTGGTGACGTCATGAAAGACCAGGCCGCCGTAGCTGTGTACGGCGTCCACCAGCTCTTTGACTGCGCCCAGGCTGGTGATGACGATCGGCACTTTGTGCTCGACGCAAATCGCCAGGTCAGCTTCCAGGCGCGGGTTGCTGTTGTGCACGATCAGATTCACGGCGTACGGCGCGGGGTTGTCCAATTGCGCCAGGCCCGCTTCGATTTCCTCCAGCCAGGCCTTGAAGCCACTGCTTTCGCGCTGGTTGAGCGCTGGAAAACTCCCCACCACGCCGTTGCGGCAGCACGCCAGGACCAGTTGCGGGTTGGAAATCAGAAACATCGGCGCAGCCACCACGGGCAGGCGCAGACGTTGTTCAAGCAGAGCGGGCAGCGACATTGGAGGTACCCCGTGTGATTGAAGTTAGAACGGTTTGACCACGACCAAAATTACGATAGCCAGCAATATCAGAACCGGTACTTCATTGAACCAGCGATAAAAGACATGGCTGCGGGTGTTTTCGCCACGGGCAAAACGTTTTACCTGTGCGCCGCACATATGGTGGTAGCCGATCAGCAGCACGACGAGGGTCAGCTTGGCGTGGATCCAGCCGCCGGAGTGGAAAACGCTCGGGTTGAGGTAAATCAGCCAGCCGCCAAACACCAGGGCGGCGATCATTGCCGGGCCCATGATGCCGCGGTAGAGCTTGCGCTCCATGACGCTGAAGCGTTCCTTGCTGACGGTGTCTTCGCTTTGGGCGTGGTAGACGAACAGGCGTGGCAGGTAGAACAGCCCGGCAAACCAGCAGACGATACTGATGATGTGGAAGGCTTTGACCCATAGATAGAGCATTTCTAGTTATTCCCAGGTTCACGGTAACTGAAGATAGTAGTGGCTCATGCGCCCGTACGTCACGTTGACGGTTGTCGCAGGACGATACGGCCCCTATTATCGACGGCTTTCCAGTGGGTTCGTTGAGGGCAGGTTTATGGTCAAGGTCGGTATCGTCGGCGGCACGGGTTACACCGGTGTCGAATTGCTGCGTCTGTTGGCTCAGCATCCGCAAGCTGAGGTGGTGGTTATCACCTCCCGATCCGAGGCCGGGCTGGCCGTGGCCGATATGTACCCGAACCTGCGAGGCCATTACGACGGCCTGGCTTTCAGTGTTCCGGACATCAAGACCCTGGGTGCCTGTGATGTGGTGTTTTTCGCCACGCCCCATGGCGTAGCCCACGCGCTGGCGGGCGAACTGCTGGCCGCCGGCACCAAGGTCATCGACCTGTCGGCCGACTTCCGCCTGCAAGACGCTGACGAGTGGGCCAAGTGGTACGGCCAGCCGCACGGTGCGCCGCAGTTGCTGGAGGAGGCCGTTTACGGGCTGCCGGAAGTCAACCGGGAGCACATCAAGCAAGCGCGCCTGATTGCCGTGCCGGGCTGCTATCCAACCGCCACTCAACTGGGTTTCCTGCCATTGCTGGAAGCCGGGCTGGCGGATACTTCGCGCCTGATCGCCGACTGCAAGTCGGGCGTGAGCGGCGCCGGTCGGGGGGCTGCTGTAGGTTCGCTGTACTCCGAAACGTCGGAAAGCATGAAGGCCTACGCGGTAAAAGGGCATCGTCACTTGCCGGAAATTCGTCAGGGGCTGCGTCGTGCCGCCGGGAAAGATGTGGGGCTGACGTTTGTGCCGCACCTGACCCCGATGATCCGTGGCATTCACTCCACGCTCTACGCCACTGTGGTGGATCGCTCGGTCGACCTGCAGGCGCTGTTTGAAAAGCGCTATGCCAACGAGCCGTTCGTCGACGTGATGCCGGCCGGCAGCCACCCGGAAACCCGCAGCGTACGTGGCGCGAACGTGTGCCGGATTGCTGTGCACCGTCCGCAGGATGGCGACCTGGTGGTGGTGCTGTCGGTCATCGACAACCTGGTCAAGGGCGCGTCGGGCCAAGCGGTGCAGAACCTGAACATTCTGTTCGGTCTGGACGAGAAGCTGGGCCTGTCCCACGCAGGCATGCTGCCTTAAGCGTTCTGTGTTGTTGCGCAAAAGGCCCGTTGATCGGGCCTTTTGTGTTTTTAATGGCGACAGCGCAGATTGATATACCGTAACAATAGTTGACCGCTTTTCTAGGAGAAGCGGATAATGCCCGCCATTACGCAGATGGCGGCGATACGCCGGGAGATTATCAGCATGAGCGTTGAATCCTTCACCCCCACGGCTTTGCAATTCACCCACGGTGCTGCGCACAAGGTGAAGAGCCTGGTCGATGAAGAGGGTAATGATCGCTTGAAGCTGCGCGTATTCGTTACGGGCGGCGGTTGTTCAGGGTTTCAGTACGGTTTTACCTTCGATGAAGATGTGGCCGACGACGACACTATCGTCGAGCGCGAGGGCGTCAGCCTGGTCGTGGACCCGATGAGCTTCCAATACCTGGCAGGTGCCGAGGTGGATTACCAGGAAGGTCTGGAAGGTTCGCGGTTCGTGATCAAGAACCCGAATGCCACCACTACCTGTGGTTGTGGGTCTTCGTTCTCGATCTGATCGATAGCCTGATTTCCAAGGCATAAAAAAACGCCGCTTGGCTTTGATAGGCCAAGCGGCGTTTTGCTGTCTGCAGGTTATGCGGGGTAGATCGCGCCCAATACCCGAAGCCCACGCGCGCCGGTGACGCTGGGGCGGTTGGCGGCGATGCCCTCCAGGCAGCAATGGGCGAGCCAGGCGAAGGCCATGGCCTCGACCCAGTCCGGATCTACGCCGTAGGCGGCCGTGCTGCTGACCTGAGCGGATGGCAGCAGGGCGGCTAGGCGGCTCATCAGCGCACCGTTATGGGCGCCGCCGCCGCAGATCAGCAGGGTTTCAGTGTCTGTTTGTGCGGCTTGCAGGGACTCGACGATGGTCTGCGCAGTGAGCTCCAGCAGGGTAGCCTGCACATTCCGCGGCTCAAAAGCAGGCAGTTTGCCTAAGTGTTGTTGCAGCCAACCCAGGTTGAACACTTCGCGCCCGGTGCTCTTCGGACCCGTGGCCTGGAAGAACGGATCGCTGAGCAGTGCGCCGAGCAGTTGGGGTTCGACCTTGCCGCTGGCCGCCCATTGGCCAGCACGGTCAAAGTGTTCGCCACGCTGATCATGAATCCAGGCATCCAGCAGGACGTTGCCCGGGCCGCAGTCGAAGCCGGCAACAGGTTTGCCAGTCTCGATCAGGCTGAGGTTGCTGAACCCGCCGACGTTCAATACGGCGCGGTTGCCGGTTTGCTCGCCGAACAGGGCTTCGTGAAAGGCCGGGACCAGAGGTGCGCCCTGGCCACCGGCGGCGACGTCGCGGCTGCGAAAGTCACTGACGACGGTGATGCTGGTCAGTTCGGTGAGCAGCGCTGGGTTGCCAATCTGTACGGTAAACCCGCGCGCCGGTTCGTGGCGAATGGTCTGCCCGTGGCTACCGATTGCGCGGATGTCTTGAGGCGCGAGGTGCTGCTGGTCCAACAGCGCGCGGATGCCGTCTGCGGCGAGTGCAACCCAGTGTTGCTGGGCAACCGCCGAGCGGGCGATTTCGTCCGGCCCGCTGGCGCACAGGCCGAGTAGCTCGGCGCGCAGCGAATCCGGCATGGGGACGTAGTGGGTGGCGATCAGGTTGATCGCCGGGTCTTGTTCGATCAGGGCGATATCCAGGCCATCAAGGCTGGTCCCGGACATCACACCTATATAGAGCGGCATGCGTTAGCGCTTCGCTGAAGCCAGCAGCGTGGAGCGCTCCTGGTCCATGCGCGCCATCAGCGGCTGGCTCTGTTGCAGGAAGCGTGCGCGCTCGGCCTTGGCGATCGGGTCAGCCATTGGCAGCTTCTGGCCCAGGGGGTCGACATGGACGCCGTTGACCTGGAACTCATAGTGCAAATGCGGGCCGGTAGACAGGCCGGTTGTGCCGATATAGCCGATGACCTGGCCTTGCTTCACGTTGCTGCCGGTGGACACGCCCTTGGCGAAGCCCTGCATGTGGCCATACAGCGTGCGGTAAGTGTTGCCGTGCTGGATGATCACGGTGTTGCCATAGCCCCCACGGCGCCCGGCCAGCAGCACTTTGCCGTCACCGGCCGCCTTGATTGGCGTACCGCGCGGGGCTGCATAGTCGACACCTTTGTGGGCGCGGATTTTGTTCAGGATAGGATGCTTGCGGCCCATGGAGAAGCGCGAGCTGATGCGAGCGAAGTCCACAGGCGTGCGGATGAAAGCCTTGCGCATGCTGTTGCCATCGGCCGTGTAATAGCTGGTGTTGCCTTGTTTGTTGGTGTAGCGCACGGCGGTGTAGGTCTTGCCGCGGTTGGTGAAGCGCGCGGAAAGAATGGCGCCGGTGCCGACCACTTTGCCGTTGGCGACTTTCTGCTCGTAGATCACGTCAAATTCGTCGCCCTGGCGGATGTCCTGGGCGAAGTCGATGTCGTAGCCAAATACGCTGGCCATGTCCATGGTCATGCTGTGGGACAGGCCGGCGCGCGCGGCCGACTGGGAGAGTGAGCTGTTGATCACACCATGTACGTAGGCGGAGCGCGTTACCGGTTTAGTGGTGATGCGGTTGAAGGCAAAGCCTTTCGCGCCTTTGGTCAAACTGATGCTTTCGAGGTCGCTGACGCTGCTGTGCAGGTTGTTCAGCTGGCCGTCGGGGGTAAGTTCAAACTCAAGCTTTTGCCCGTGTTTGAGCTGGGTGAACTGCTTGGCTTGTTTGTCGCTGGCCAGCACCTCATTAACAGTGGCGGCAGGCAGGCCGACTTTCTCGAAGAGCGTCGACAGGGTGTCGCCTTTTGCGACGATGACTTCGCGGTGTTGAGGGTTTTTGGCAGCGGTTGGTGCAGGCTGCTCTTGCGCGGCTTGCTGGGTGTCTTCGGGCGTACTTTCTATTTGTGCGAATGGGGATTCTGTCGGTGCGTTTGTGGCTTGTTGCGCGTCGGAAGCGTCTTGATCTTGTGTCAGTTGTTCAACTGGACTTTCCAGGTCAAGACTCAGGGAGGTTCGTTTTGCTTCTACGTCACTGGAAGGGAATACCAGGAGTGCCAGGCTGAGAAGGGCGGCGATTCCACTGGCGGCGAGCAAGTGGGTCTTGGGGTAAAGCGGCGGCGCTTTAGACGGTTCTGTGGTCATAAGTAATTTTGACTTTGAAGATGAAATGGAAAAGATGAATGACATGATGAAGATGAAATAACTGTATAAAATATAACCAAATCATCTGTGGCGCAAGCTCGCGAATGCCGTGCTTGCTGAACGGTGCCCGTACGCAGGACAAAACTTGTAATTAGTCCCTGATCTTGTATGGTTGGTTCCCTTTTGAATCTGAGCCTTGCGGGTCTGTTATGAAGTCGGTTGAAGAGCAGCTAGCGCTGATAAAACGTGGTGCGGAAGAACTGTTGGTCGAGGCTGAGCTGATCGAAAAGCTCAAGCGTGGCCAGCCCCTGCGTATCAAGGCCGGCTTTGACCCGACGGCGCCGGATTTGCACCTGGGTCATACCGTGCTTATTAATAAGCTGCGCCAGTTCCAGGAATTGGGGCATCAGGTCATCTTCCTTATAGGTGACTTCACAGGGATGATCGGTGACCCAAGCGGCAAGAGTGCTACGCGCCCGCCGTTGACCCGTGAACAGGTTCTCGATAATGCCGAGACCTATAAAACACAGGTGTTCAAGATTCTCGATCCGGCCAAGACCGAGGTGGCGTTCAACTCCACCTGGATGGATCAGATGGGGCCGGCTGATTTCATTCGTCTGACTTCCCAGTACACCGTTGCGCGCATGCTTGAGCGCGACGACTTTGATAAGCGCTACTCCACCAATCAGCCAATTGCTATTCACGAGTTCCTTTATCCACTGGTTCAGGGGTATGACTCGGTCGCGTTGCGCGCGGACGTTGAGCTGGGCGGTACCGATCAGAAGTTCAACCTGTTGATGGGGCGTGAGCTGCAGCGTGCGTATGGGCAGGAGGCTCAGTGCATTCTGACAATGCCATTGCTGGAAGGGTTGGATGGCGTCAAGAAGATGTCCAAGTCCCTGGGCAACTATGTAGGTATCCAGGAAGCGCCGGGCGTGATGTACGGCAAACTGGTTTCGATTCCGGATGCTTTGATGTGGCGCTACTTCGAGCTGTTGAGCTTCCGCTCGATGGACGAGATTAATGCGCTGCGTGCTGAAGTCGAGGCGGGTGCCAATCCGCGTGACGTGAAGATCAAGCTGGCGGAAGAGATTGTGGCGCGCTTCCACGGTGAAGAGGCTGCTGCGAATGCTCACCGTGCTGCGGGTAACCGCATGAAGGATGGCGAGCTGCCGGATGATCTGCCAGAGATTGAGCTGAGTGCTACCGAAGCAATGCCGATTGCCGCCGTCCTTAATAAGGCGGGCTTGGTGAAGAACTCGGCGGTTGCCCGTGACCTGCTGGGTTCCGGTGGTGTGCGTATAGATGGTGAGGTTGTGGATCGCACCTTTATATATGAGCTGGGCGCGACCCATGTTTGCCAGGCCGGCAAGAAGGCATTTGCGCGTATTACGCTCAAATCTGAATAAAATTGAAATTAGGTGTTGACGGCGAATTATATCTCTCTATAATTCGCCCCACTTCCAGCGCAGTCGAAACGGAAAACTCCTTGAGTTTCAATGAGTTAAGTAAGTTTCGAGAGCGAATTGCTTCAGTTAATCGAAGCCCAGAAGGAGTTGATAGGGCGGCGTTGTTTGGCTCTGTTAACGTTTCGATCCTCTCGGTCGAAAGCGGAGAAAAAGAGGTGTTGACAGCAGCGTGTAACGCTGTAGAATTCGCCTCCCGCTAACGAGAGATCGGAAGCGCAAGTGGTTGAAGTTGTTGAAGAAATCTTCGAAAACTTCTGAAAATAATCACTTGACAGCAAATGAGGCTGCTGTAGAATGCGCGCCTCGGTTGAGACGAAAGATCTTAACCAACCGCTCTTTAACAACTGAATCAAGCAATTCGTGTGGGTGCTTGTGGAGTCAGACTGATAGTCAACAAGATTATCAGCATCACAAGTTACTCCGCGAGAAATCAAAGATGTAACCAACGATTGCTGAGCCAAGTTTAGGGTTTCTTAAAAACCCAAAGATGTTTGAACTGAAGAGTTTGATCATGGCTCAGATTGAACGCTGGCGGCAGGCCTAACACATGCAAGTCGAGCGGTAGAGAGAAGCTTGCTTCTCTTGAGAGCGGCGGACGGGTGAGTAATGCCTAGGAATCTGCCTGGTAGTGGGGGATAACGTCCGGAAACGGACGCTAATACCGCATACGTCCTACGGGAGAAAGCAGGGGACCTTCGGGCCTTGCGCTATCAGATGAGCCTAGGTCGGATTAGCTAGTTGGTGAGGTAATGGCTCACCAAGGCGACGATCCGTAACTGGTCTGAGAGGATGATCAGTCACACTGGAACTGAGACACGGTCCAGACTCCTACGGGAGGCAGCAGTGGGGAATATTGGACAATGGGCGAAAGCCTGATCCAGCCATGCCGCGTGTGTGAAGAAGGTCTTCGGATTGTAAAGCACTTTAAGTTGGGAGGAAGGGCAGTTGCCTAATACGTAACTGTTTTGACGTTACCGACAGAATAAGCACCGGCTAACTCTGTGCCAGCAGCCGCGGTAATACAGAGGGTGCAAGCGTTAATCGGAATTACTGGGCGTAAAGCGCGCGTAGGTGGTTTGTTAAGTTGGATGTGAAATCCCCGGGCTCAACCTGGGAACTGCATTCAAAACTGACTGACTAGAGTATGGTAGAGGGTGGTGGAATTTCCTGTGTAGCGGTGAAATGCGTAGATATAGGAAGGAACACCAGTGGCGAAGGCGACCACCTGGACTAATACTGACACTGAGGTGCGAAAGCGTGGGGAGCAAACAGGATTAGATACCCTGGTAGTCCACGCCGTAAACGATGTCAACTAGCCGTTGGAAGCCTTGAGCTTTTAGTGGCGCAGCTAACGCATTAAGTTGACCGCCTGGGGAGTACGGCCGCAAGGTTAAAACTCAAATGAATTGACGGGGGCCCGCACAAGCGGTGGAGCATGTGGTTTAATTCGAAGCAACGCGAAGAACCTTACCAGGCCTTGACATCCAATGAACTTTCCAGAGATGGATTGGTGCCTTCGGGAACATTGAGACAGGTGCTGCATGGCTGTCGTCAGCTCGTGTCGTGAGATGTTGGGTTAAGTCCCGTAACGAGCGCAACCCTTGTCCTTAGTTACCAGCACGTTATGGTGGGCACTCTAAGGAGACTGCCGGTGACAAACCGGAGGAAGGTGGGGATGACGTCAAGTCATCATGGCCCTTACGGCCTGGGCTACACACGTGCTACAATGGTCGGTACAGAGGGTTGCCAAGCCGCGAGGTGGAGCTAATCCCATAAAACCGATCGTAGTCCGGATCGCAGTCTGCAACTCGACTGCGTGAAGTCGGAATCGCTAGTAATCGCGAATCAGAATGTCGCGGTGAATACGTTCCCGGGCCTTGTACACACCGCCCGTCACACCATGGGAGTGGGTTGCACCAGAAGTAGCTAGTCTAACCTTCGGGAGGACGGTTACCACGGTGTGATTCATGACTGGGGTGAAGTCGTAACAAGGTAGCCGTAGGGGAACCTGCGGCTGGATCACCTCCTTAATCGACGACATCAGCTGCTCCATAAGTTCCCACACGAATTGCTTGATTCATTGAAGAAGACGATAAGAAGCAGCCCGAAATTGGGTCTGTAGCTCAGTTGGTTAGAGCGCACCCCTGATAAGGGTGAGGTCGGCAGTTCGAATCTGCCCAGACCCACCAATTTTGTGTGGGAAACGCCTGTAGAAATACGGGGCCATAGCTCAGCTGGGAGAGCGCCTGCCTTGCACGCAGGAGGTCGGCGGTTCGATCCCGCTTGGCTCCACCACTACTGCTTCTGAAGTTTTAAAGCTTAGAAATGAGCATTCCATCAGTGTGATGGTGAATGTTGATTTCTAGTCTTTGATTAGATCGTTCTTTAAAAATTTGGGTATGTGATAGAAAGATAGACTGAACGTTACTTTCACTGGTAACGGATCAGGCTAAGGTAAAATTTGTGAGTTCTCTTAGTTGAGAAATTCGAATTTTCGGCGAATGTCGTCTTCACAGTATAACCAGATTGCTTGGGGTTATATGGTCAAGTGAAGAAGCGCATACGGTGGATGCCTTGGCAGTCAGAGGCGATGAAAGACGTGGTAGCCTGCGAAAAGCTTCGGGGAGTCGGCAAACAGACTTTGATCCGGAGATGTCTGAATGGGGGAACCCAACCATCATAAGATGGTTATCTTGTACTGAATACATAGGTGCAAGAAGCGAACCAGGGGAACTGAAACATCTAAGTACCCTGAGGAAAAGAAATCAACCGAGATTCCCTTAGTAGTGGCGAGCGAACGGGGACTAGCCCTTAAGTGGCTTTGAGATTAGCGGAACGCTCTGGAAAGTGCGGCCATAGTGGGTGATAGCCCTGTACGCGAAAATCTCTTAGTCATGAAATCGAGTAGGACGGAGCACGAGAAACTTTGTCTGAATATGGGGGGACCATCCTCCAAGGCTAAATACTACTGACTGACCGATAGTGAACTAGTACCGTGAGGGAAAGGCGAAAAGAACCCCGGAGAGGGGAGTGAAATAGATCCTGAAACCGTATGCGTACAAGCAGTGGGAGCAGACTTTGTTCTGTGACTGCGTACCTTTTGTATAATGGGTCAGCGACTTATTTTCAGTGGCGAGCTTAACCGAATAGGGGAGGCGTAGCGAAAGCGAGTCTTAATAGGGCGTCTAGTCGCTGGGAATAGACCCGAAACCGGGCGATCTATCCATGGGCAGGTTGAAGGTTGGGTAACACTAACTGGAGGACCGAACCGACTACCGTTGAAAAGTTAGCGGATGACCTGTGGATCGGAGTGAAAGGCTAATCAAGCTCGGAGATAGCTGGTTCTCCTCGAAAGCTATTTAGGTAGCGCCTCATGTATCACTGTAGGGGGTAGAGCACTGTTTCGGCTAGGGGGTCATCCCGACTTACCAAACCGATGCAAACTCCGAATACCTACAAGTGCCGAGCATGGGAGACACACGGCGGGTGCTAACGTCCGTCGTGAAAAGGGAAACAACCCAGACCGTCAGCTAAGGTCCCAAAGTTATGGTTAAGTGGGAAACGATGTGGGAAGGCTTAGACAGCTAGGAGGTTGGCTTAGAAGCAGCCACCCTTTAAAGAAAGCGTAATAGCTCACTAGTCGAGTCGGCCTGCGCGGAAGATGTAACGGGGCTCAAACCATACACCGAAGCTACGGGTATCACGTAAGTGATGCGGTAGAGGAGCGTTCTGTAAGCCTGTGAAGGTGAGTTGAGAAGCTTGCTGGAGGTATCAGAAGTGCGAATGCTGACATGAGTAACGACAATGGGTGTGAAAAACACCCACGCCGAAAGACCAAGGTTTCCTGCGCAACGTTAATCGACGCAGGGTTAGTCGGTCCCTAAGGCGAGGCTGAAAAGCGTAGTCGATGGAAAACAGGTTAATATTCCTGTACTTCTGGTTATTGCGATGGAGGGACGGAGAAGGCTAGGCCAGCTTGGCGTTGGTTGTCCAAGTTTAAGGTGGTAGGCTGAGATCTTAGGTAAATCCGGGATCTTAAGGCCGAGAGCTGATGACGAGCTAACTTTTAGTTAGCGAAGTGGTTGATGCCATGCTTCCAAGAAAAGCTTCTAAGCTTCAGGTAACCAGGAACCGTACCCCAAACCGACACAGGTGGTTGGGTAGAGAATACCAAGGCGCTTGAGAGAACTCGGGTGAAGGAACTAGGCAAAATGGCACCGTAACTTCGGGAGAAGGTGCGCCGGTGAGGGTGAAGGACTTGCTCCGTAAGCTCATGCCGGTCGAAGATACCAGGCCGCTGCGACTGTTTATTAAAAACACAGCACTCTGCAAACACGAAAGTGGACGTATAGGGTGTGACGCCTGCCCGGTGCCGGAAGGTTAATTGATGGGGTTAGCTAACGCGAAGCTCTTGATCGAAGCCCCGGTAAACGGCGGCCGTAACTATAACGGTCCTAAGGTAGCGAAATTCCTTGTCGGGTAAGTTCCGACCTGCACGAATGGCGTAACGATGGCGGCGCTGTCTCCACCCGAGACTCAGTGAAATTGAAATCGCTGTGAAGATGCAGTGTATCCGCGGCTAGACGGAAAGACCCCGTGAACCTTTACTATAGCTTTGCACTGGACTTTGAATTTGCTTGTGTAGGATAGGTGGGAGGCTTTGAAGCGTGGACGCCAGTCTGCGTGGAGCCATCCTTGAAATACCACCCTGGCAACTTTGAGGTTCTAACTCAGGTCCGTTATCCGGATCGAGGACAGTGTATGGTGGGTAGTTTGACTGGGGCGGTCTCCTCCTAAAGAGTAACGGAGGAGTACGAAGGTGCGCTCAGACCGGTCGGAAATCGGTCGTAGAGTATAAAGGCAAAAGCGCGCTTGACTGCGAGACAGACACGTCGAGCAGGTACGAAAGTAGGTCTTAGTGATCCGGTGGTTCTGTATGGAAGGGCCATCGCTCAACGGATAAAAGGTACTCCGGGGATAACAGGCTGATACCGCCCAAGAGTTCATATCGACGGCGGTGTTTGGCACCTCGATGTCGGCTCATCACATCCTGGGGCTGAAGCCGGTCCCAAGGGTATGGCTGTTCGCCATTTAAAGTGGTACGCGAGCTGGGTTTAGAACGTCGTGAGACAGTTCGGTCCCTATCTGCCGTGGACGTTTGAGATTTGAGAGGGGCTGCTCCTAGTACGAGAGGACCGGAGTGGACGAACCTCTGGTGTTCCGGTTGTCACGCCAGTGGCATTGCCGGGTAGCTATGTTCGGAATAGATAACCGCTGAAAGCATCTAAGCGGGAAACTAGCCTCAAGATGAGATCTCACTGGAACCTTGAGTTCCCTGAAGGGCCGTCGAAGACTACGACGTTGATAGGTTGGGTGTGTAAGCGCTGTGAGGCGTTGAGCTAACCAATACTAATTGCCCGTGAGGCTTGACCATATAACACCCAAGCAATTTGACTACTCTAACGAGCATCAGATTGCGGTGTGTGAAGACGAAATGAACCGAAAGTTCGACGCTCACAAAACACCGAAAGCTGTCACATACCCAATTTGCTGAAGCGAGGCGAACGCCACGACTCAGTACCCGAATTTCTTGACGACCATAGAGCATTGGAACCACCTGATCCCATCCCGAACTCAGTAGTGAAACGATGCATCGCCGATGGTAGTGTGGGGTTTCCCCATGTGAGAGTAGGTCATCGTCAAGATTAAATTCCAAAACCCCAATTGCGAGAGCAGTTGGGGTTTTGTTTTGGGCGTCCCAAAAGTCCAGGTAGGGGGCGCTCGTCATACTAAGTCCTGCCATTTCTATGCAATGACCCTGCGCATGGCTATCATGCGGGCCTCATAGTGAGGCGGTACTTGCATGCTGACGTTGTTGAACCTTCTAAAAGATGGCCGCTTTCATTCCGGGGAAGCGCTTGGAGAGGCCTTGGGGGTCAGTCGGAGCGCTGTCTGGAAGCAGCTCCAGCATCTCGAGGCGGAATTGAACTTGCCCATCCATAAAGTGCGTGGCAAGGGGTATCAATTGATGTCTCCGTTGGTGTTTTTGAATGCTGGGGATATTGCGGCCAATGCACCTGATTTGGCGTGGCCAATTCATATTTTTGATTCTATTGACTCCACCAATGCAGAAGCTCTTCGCCTCGTAAGTGCTGGGTCCACTGCGCCTTTTCTGGTGCTGGCAGAGCAACAAACAGCCGGCAGAGGGCGTCGCGGCCGTAAGTGGGTCAGTCCCTTCGCTCAGAACCTGTATTACAGCCTGGTGTTGCGTATAGAGGGCGGATTGCGACAGCTGGAGGGGCTCAGTCTTGTGGTGGGGCTGGCAGTGATGCACGCCTTGCGTGGCGTAGGTGTGCAAAACGCTTCTTTGAAATGGCCAAACGATGTCTTGGTCGGCTCGAAGAAAATAGCCGGTATATTGCTCGAGTTGGTAGGGGATCCTGCTGATATTTGTCACGTTGTCCTGGGTATCGGTATTAACGTGAATATGCAGAAGGCGGACGAGGTTGATCAGCAGTGGACATCGGTAGGGCTTGAAAAGGGCTCTCAGGTCGACCGTAATTACCTGGTTGCTCAGCTGGGATTGCAACTGCAGCGTTATTTGGATCGACACATGGCTTCTGGCTTTTCGCAGCTTCAGGATGAGTGGGAGCAGCACCACTTGTGGCAGGGAAGGGCTGTATCTCTGATTGCGGGTGTGAATCAGATTGATGGGGTTGTATTGGGTGTTGATCGCCAAGGGGCGCTGCGCTTAAGCGTAGACGGCGTTGAGAAAGTTTATAGCGGTGGTGAGTTAAGCCTGAGGTTGCGTGATGATTCTTGAGCTCGACTGTGGGAACAGCTTCATCAAGTGGCGTGTGCTTGCATCAAGCAAGGCTGAAGCCTCTGCAGAAGGGGTTGTCGGTTCGGATGCCGCGCTGGTTGAGAGCCTGCTGGCGATTCCTGGCTTGTTGCTGACGCGGTGCCGGCTTGTGAGTGTTCGCGCATCTGAAGAGACTGACAAGCTGGTAAGCGCGTTGAAGGCTGCTTTCGGAGTGGTAGTGTCATGTGCGGCCTCTGCACGCGAGATGGCAGGGGTGCGTAATGGCTATGAAGAGTACGAGCGCCTTGGGCTCGATCGCTGGCTAGCGATGCTCGGCGGGTTCAAGCTTGCGTCAGGTGCGTGCCTGGTCCTCGATTTTGGTACAGCGGCGACCGCGGACTTTATCGCTGCGGATGGAGAGCATTTGGGCGGTTTTATCTGCCCCGGAATGCCACTTATGCGCAACCAGTTGCGAACGCATACGCGCAAAATTCGCTACGACGATTCAGCTGCTGAGCAGGCGGTTGAGCGCCTTTCTCCAGGTCGCACGACTGTGGAGGCTGTGGAGCGTGGTTGCGCGCTGATGCTCAGAGGGTTTGTGCTTACTCAGCTCGAACTGGCCAGAAGTTACTGGGGGGAGAATTTTTCTGTTTTCTTGACCGGTGGTGACGCTGATCTGGTCTCGGACGTTGCGCCGCAAGCCAGGCTGGTACCTGACCTGGTTTTTGTAGGGTTGGCGATGGCGTGCCCTTTACCCTGAGGTGATTATGCGTTGGCTGTTTTTGCTTTTGCTGGTACTTAATGCCTTCTATTACATCTGGCATCAACAAGATGCTCCGCTGCGTGCCAAGGACGTAACGCCCCTGAGTCTCTATCGAGGCGGGCAGCAAGATATCCGCCTGCTGAGTGAATCTTCTGATCCTATTGTGCGACGTGATCGTGCAAAAGGCGCCGAGCCGCAAAATACGTGCTTGTATATCGGAGGCTTCGTTGATCAGCAGCAGGCTCAATTGGTGGCGCAACGTCTCGTGAGTCTGGATATAAAGGTCAAGGTTCAGTTGCTCAATACGCCGGAGGCTGCCGGGTATTGGCTCCGTGTCGCCCCTGAAAGCAGGCGCCTGGCTGATGATCTGCCCTTTGAAAACCTTGCTAAGGAATTCAATGAGTTAAAACATAAAATAATGTTGTGCGAAGGCGTTGCAACTCTCGATTAGTTTGCATAGAATGGCGCCCGCTTCGCAGTGAAGACTTCTACGGTCAACGGTGCGAAGCGAAGGTCAACGCAGCTAACCTCATATTTTTAAATGAGAAAATGCTTGACAGAAGGTCGGCGTAATGTAAAATGCCGGCTCGCTTAGGAGGGGTTCCCGAGCGGCCAAAGGGATCAGACTGTAAATCTGACGTCTACGACTTCGAAGGTTCGAATCCTTCCCCCTCCACCATTTTTAGCGTGAGCTGCAAGCTCCGCGGGTATAGTTTAGTGGTAGAACCTCAGCCTTCCAAGCTGATGATGCGGGTTCGATTCCCGCTACCCGCTCCAAGTTTGCAGGTTGTGCAGTGTGTTTCGCTCTTGTAGCTCAGTTGGTAGAGCACACCCTTGGTAAGGGTGAGGTCAGCGGTTCAAATCCGCTCAAGAGCTCCATATAACAAGGCAGATATGAAAATATCTGCCTTTGTTTTAACAGCTTGTCTCGGCTTGATGGTGTTGTGCCTGTTTTCTGGGCGATTTCAAGTCTCTAGGGGTTGGTTGTTGTAAAGTCTTTTTCAGGTCTGCATAATGGTCGGCCTGATTTTGTTTTAGGTCAGTAGCTCAATTGGCAGAGCGACGGTCTCCAAAACCGTAGGTTGGGGGTTCGATTCCCTCCTGACCTGCCAGATTCACGTGGTGTGTCTGGCTTTCTTTTCACAGGATCTTCATAGATGACTCCTAAGGCTGAAGCTCAAAGCTCTCGTTTCGATCTGGTCAAGTGGCTCGCTGTAGTCGTCTTGGTGGTCGTAGGCGTTGTTGGCAATCAGTATTACTCTGCTTCGCCGATCCTGTACCGTGTGCTCGCATTGCTCGCTCTTGCTGCTGTTGCTGCCTTTGTGGGCTTGCAAACTGCTAAAGGCAAGTCTTTTGCGGTCCTGGTAAAGGAAGCTCGCACTGAAATCCGTAAAGTCGTTTGGCCGACTCGCCAAGAAACCACGCAGACCACGTTGATCGTTGTGGCTGTTGTTCTGGTTATGGCGTTGCTGTTGTGGGGTCTTGATTCCCTGCTCGGCTGGCTTGTTTCCTTGATTGTTGGCTAAGGGTGTCCCGTGGCTAAGCGTTGGTACGTTGTTCATGCTTACTCGGGTTACGAGAAGCATGTTATGCGCTCTTTGCTGGAGCGCGTAAAGCTGGCAGGCATGGAAGATGGCTTCGGCGAAATTCTGGTTCCCACTGAAGAAGTGGTTGAAATGCGGAATGGCCAGAAGCGCAAGAGCGAACGCAAGTTCTTTCCAGGCTACGTGCTGGTTCAAATGGACATGAACGAAGGTACTTGGCACTTGGTCAAGGATACCCCTCGCGTCATGGGTTTTATCGGTGGTACTGCCGATAAGCCAGCTCCAATTACCGATAAAGAGGCAGAAGCAATTCTGCGTCGTGTTGCTGATGGTAGCGACAAGCCTAAGCCGAAGACGTTGTTCGAGCCGGGCGAGGTTGTTCGTGTTACAGATGGTCCGTTTGCTGATTTCAACGGCACCGTCGAAGAGGTTAACTACGAAAAGAGCCGGATCCAGGTGGCAGTGCTCATTTTCGGTCGCTCTACTCCGGTAGAGTTGGAGTTCAGTCAGGTCGAAAAGGTCTAGCTGAGCAAGCATCCCAACCCCGCAGCCTGAGGCTGTGGGGTTTTGTCGTCACTGGGATATACGCGCAAGTAACCGGGGAGCCTTTCGAGGCGTTTGAACCCGTAATTGGAGTGCCTCATGGCCAAGAAGATTACCGCTTACATCAAGCTGCAAGTGAAGGCCGCTCAGGCCAACCCAAGCCCACCCGTCGGTCCAGCTCTGGGTCAGCACGGCGTGAACATCATGGAATTCTGCAAGGCCTTCAACGCCCGTACTCAGGGTCTTGAGCCAGGTCTGCCGACTCCAGTGATCATCACTGTTTACAGCGACCGTAGTTTCACTTTCGAAACCAAGTCGACCCCGGCTTCGGTTTTGCTGAAGAAGGCTGCCGGTCTGACTAGCGGTTCCGCTCGTCCTAACACCGTTAAGGTTGGCACCGTGACCCGTGCTCAGCTGGAAGAAATCGCGAAAACCAAAAACGCGGATCTGACTGCAGCTGATATGGATGCAGCCGTGCGTACCATCGCCGGTTCTGCTCGTAGCATGGGCCTTAACGTGGAGGGTGTGTAATGGCTAAGCTGACCAAGCGCCAAAAGGCTATCGCCGGCAAAATCGAAGCGGGCAAGTCCTACAACTTTGTAGATGCTGCTGCTCTGCTGACCGAGCTGTCGACTGTCAAGTTCAGCGAGTCCGTTGACGTTGCTGTAAACCTGGGCGTTGACCCACGTAAATCCGACCAGGTCGTTCGTAGCGCAACTGTGCTGCCACACGGTACTGGCAAGACTGTACGTGTAGCTGTCTTCACCCAAGGCCCGGCAGCTGAAGCTGCTCTGGCCGCTGGCGCTGACCGCGTTGGCATGGACGACCTGGCTGCCGAAATGAAAGGCGGCGACCTGAACTATGACGTGGTTATTGCTTCCCCGGATGCAATGCGCGTTGTAGGTCAGTTGGGTCAGATCCTCGGCCCACGTGGTCTGATGCCTAACCCTAAAGTCGGCACCGTAACCCCAGACGTAGCTACCGCGGTTAAAAACGCCAAAGCTGGTCAGGTTCGTTATCGCACCGACAAAAACGGCATCATTCACACCTCCGTTGGCAAAGTCGGTTTCGACGCCGTCAAGCTGAAGGAAAACGTTGAAGCCCTGATCGCTGATCTGAAGCGTATCAAGCCAGCTTCCTCGAAAGGTATCTACGTTAAGCGCGTTACCCTGAGCACCACTATGGGCCCAGGTCTGGTCATCGACCAAGGCTCGCTGGACGTATAGGACACAAGTTGGCGTGAGAGATTGCGCCAATTGAAAAAAATTGGGGTCCCTGCCTGGCGGGGGCTATCCAAGACCGTAGGCGACGCAAGTCTTAAACCACAAGCCTACGCAGATGGTGCTCCCGGTTCCTTACCGAATCAGACACCAAAACGACATCCGGCTCCGGCCAGATGAAACGGTAACAAGCAGGAGTTAAACCCGTGGCAATTAATCTCGAAGACAAGAAGGCCATCGTCGCTGAAGTCAACGAGGCTGCCAAAGCTGCTCTGTCCGCTGTCGTGGCTGATGCCCGTGGTGTGACAGTAGGCGCTATGACCGGACTCCGTAAAGAGGCTCGTGAAGCTGGCGTATACGTACGTGTTGTACGTAACACCCTGCT
Source organism: Pseudomonas tolaasii NCPPB 2192 (assembly GCF_002813445.1). Taxonomy (NCBI): domain Bacteria; kingdom Pseudomonadati; phylum Pseudomonadota; class Gammaproteobacteria; order Pseudomonadales; family Pseudomonadaceae; genus Pseudomonas; species Pseudomonas tolaasii. The sequence continues at coordinate 799,528 of NZ_PHHD01000001.1, read as the reverse complement.
CAAGCGCGCTGTTGCTGACACTGAATACAGTGTTCTCAACGACGTGTTCACCGGCCCGACTCTGATCGCGTTCTCCAAAGAACATCCAGGCGCTGCTGCCCGTTTGTTCAAAGAGTTTGCCAAGAGTCAGGATAAGTTCGAGATCAAGGCAGCTGCGTTCGAGGGCAAGTTCCTCGCAGCTAACCAAATCGACGTACTGGCAACACTGCCGACCCGCGACGAAGCCATTTCGCAGCTGATGAGCGTGATTCAAGGCGCTACCAGCAAGCTGGCTCGTACTCTGGCCGCAGTTCGCGAGCAAAAAGAAGCCGCCGCAGCCTGAGGCTGAGCGACTTCTCTCGCGTATTTTTGTTTATTTCGATGGCCGAGTAGGCCGTCCCCCAATTCAGGAAATACAGCAATGTCTATCTCCCAAGACGATATCCTCAACGCCGTAGCTGAAATGTCGGTTCTGCAGGTTGTTGAGCTGATCAAAGCTTTCGAAGAAAAATTCGGCGTTTCCGCTGCCGCTGCTTCCGCTGGCCCAGCTGCTGCTGCTGCCGTTGTTGAAGAGCAAACCGAATTCAACGTCATGCTGACCGAAGCTGGCGAGAAGAAAGTAAACGTGATCAAGGCAGTACGTGAACTGACCGGTCTGGGCCTGAAAGAAGCCAAGGCTGTAGTTGACGGCGCTCCTGCCCTGGTTCTGGAAGCTGTTGCCAAAGACGCAGCTGACAAAGCCAAAGCAGTACTGGAAGAAGCAGGCGCTAAAGTCGAGCTGAAGTAAGCATCGACCTTGCGTCTCCAGCCCAAGCGTTAAGCTGAAGGCTGATGGCTGGTGGCTCTTGCCACCGGCCTTTTTCCGTTCTTGGCTGTCGACTCGGTCGCCGCCATTAACGCGCTGTAGCCACCCGATGCGGTGGTGCAAACCATGGGGTTTGCAAGATTTTCTGGCTGCTCCCGTCGGAGGGGCCAAACAAGCAGGTGACCAAGCTGGGGAACGCTGATGGCTTACTCATATACTGAGAAAAAACGTATCCGCAAGGACTTTAGCAAGTTGCCGGACGTCATGGATGTCCCGTACCTTCTGGCTATCCAGCTGGATTCGTATCGTGAATTCTTGCAGGCGGGAGCGACCAAAGATCAGTTCCGCGACGTGGGCCTGCATGCGGCCTTCAAATCCGTTTTCCCGATCATCAGCTACTCCGGCAATGCTGCGCTGGAGTACGTCGGTTATCGCCTGGGCGAACCGGCATTTGATGTCAAAGAATGCGTGTTGCGCGGTGTTACTTACGCCGTACCTTTGCGGGTAAAAGTGCGCCTGATCATTTTCGACAAAGAATCGTCGAACAAAGCGATCAAGGACATCAAAGAGCAAGAAGTCTACATGGGCGAAATCCCATTGATGACCGAGAACGGTACCTTCGTTATCAACGGTACCGAGCGTGTGATCGTTTCCCAGCTGCACCGTTCCCCGGGCGTGTTCTTCGACCACGACCGCGGCAAGACGCACAGCTCCGGCAAGCTCCTGTACTCCGCGCGGATCATTCCGTACCGCGGTTCGTGGTTGGACTTCGAGTTCGACCCGAAAGACTGCGTGTTCGTGCGTATCGACCGTCGTCGCAAGCTGCCGGCCTCGGTATTGCTGCGCGCGCTTGGTTATACCACCGAGCAAGTGCTGGACGCCTTCTACACCACCAACGTATTCAGCCTGAAGGATGAAACCCTCAAGCTGGAGCTGATTGCTTCGCGCCTGCGTGGTGAAATTGCCGTCCTGGACATCCAGGATGACAAGGGCAAGGTCATTGTTGAAGCTGGCCGTCGTATTACTGCGCGCCACATCAACCAGATCGAAAAAGCCGGTATCAAAGAGCTGGAAGTGCCTCTGGACTACGTCCTGGGTCGCACCACCGCCAAGGTCATCGTTCACCCGGCTACAGGCGAAATCCTGGCCGAGTGCAACACCGAGCTGAACACCGAGATCCTGGCCAAGATCGCCAAGGCTCAGGTTGTTCGCATCGAGACCCTGTACACCAACGATATCGACTGCGGTCCGTTCATCTCCGACACGCTGAAGATCGACTCCACCAGCAACCAATTGGAAGCGCTGGTCGAGATCTATCGCATGATGCGTCCTGGTGAGCCACCAACCAAAGACGCTGCCGAAACCCTGTTCAACAACCTGTTCTTCAGCCCTGAGCGCTATGACCTGTCTGCGGTCGGCCGGATGAAGTTCAACCGTCGTATCGGTCGTACCGAGATCGAAGGTTCGGGCGTGCTGTGCAAGGAAGACATCGTTGCGGTACTGAAGACCCTGGTCGACATCCGTAACGGTAAAGGCATCGTCGATGACATCGACCACCTGGGTAACCGCCGTGTTCGCTGCGTAGGTGAGATGGCCGAGAACCAGTTCCGCGTTGGCCTGGTACGTGTTGAGCGTGCGGTCAAAGAGCGTCTGTCGATGGCAGAAAGCGAAGGCCTGATGCCGCAAGACCTGATCAACGCCAAGCCAGTGGCTGCGGCGGTGAAAGAGTTCTTCGGTTCCAGCCAGCTTTCCCAGTTCATGGACCAGAACAACCCGCTCTCCGAGATCACCCACAAGCGCCGTGTATCTGCACTGGGCCCGGGCGGTCTGACCCGTGAGCGTGCGGGCTTTGAAGTTCGTGACGTACACCCGACGCACTACGGTCGTGTTTGCCCGATCGAAACGCCGGAAGGTCCGAACATCGGCCTGATCAACTCCCTGGCCGCTTATGCGCGCACCAACCAGTACGGCTTCCTCGAGAGCCCGTACCGAGTGGTGAAGGACGCTCTGGTCACCGACGAGATCGTGTTCCTGTCCGCTATCGAAGAAGCTGATCACGTGATCGCTCAGGCCTCGGCCACGATGAACGACAAGAAAGTCCTGGTCGACGAGCTGGTAGCTGTTCGTCACTTGAACGAGTTCACCGTCAAGGCGCCGGAAGACGTCACCTTGATGGACGTTTCGCCGAAGCAGGTAGTGTCGGTTGCAGCGTCGCTGATTCCGTTCCTGGAGCACGATGACGCCAACCGTGCGTTGATGGGTTCCAACATGCAGCGTCAAGCTGTACCCACCCTGCGCGCTGACAAGCCGCTGGTAGGTACCGGCATGGAGCGTAACGTAGCCCGTGACTCCGGCGTTTGCGTCGTGGCTCGTCGTGGCGGCGTGATCGACTCCGTTGATGCCAGCCGTATCGTGGTTCGTGTTGCCGATGACGAAGTTGAAACTGGCGAAGCCGGTGTCGACATCTACAACCTGACCAAATACACCCGCTCGAACCAGAACACCTGCATCAACCAGCGTCCGCTGGTGAGCAAAGGTGATCGCGTTCAGCGCAGCGACATCATGGCCGACGGCCCGTCCACCGACATGGGTGAACTGGCACTGGGTCAGAACATGCGCATCGCGTTCATGGCATGGAACGGCTTCAACTTCGAAGACTCCATCTGCCTGTCCGAGCGTGTTGTTCAAGAAGACCGCTTCACCACGATCCACATTCAGGAACTGACCTGTGTGGCGCGTGACACCAAGCTTGGGCCAGAGGAAATCACTGCGGACATCCCGAACGTGGGTGAAGCTGCACTGAACAAACTGGACGAAGCCGGTATCGTTTACGTAGGTGCCGAAGTAGGCGCAGGCGACATCCTGGTCGGTAAGGTCACTCCGAAAGGCGAGACCCAACTGACTCCGGAAGAAAAACTGCTGCGTGCCATCTTCGGTGAAAAAGCCAGCGACGTTAAAGACACTTCCCTGCGCGTGCCGACTGGCACCAAGGGTACTGTCATCGACGTACAGGTCTTCACCCGTGACGGCGTTGAGCGTGATGCTCGTGCCCTGTCCATCGAGAAGACCCAGCTCGACGAGATCCGCAAGGATCTGAACGAAGAGTTCCGTATCGTTGAAGGCGCAACCTTCGAACGTCTGCGTTCCGCTCTGGTAGGCCACAAGGCTGAAGGCGGCGCAGGTCTGAAGAAAGGTCAGGACATCACCGACGAAATCCTCGACGGTCTTGAGCACGGCCAGTGGTTCAAACTGCGCATGGCTGAAGATGCTCTGAACGAGCAGCTCGAGAAGGCCCAGGCCTACATCGTTGATCGCCGCCGTCTGCTGGACGACAAGTTCGAAGACAAGAAGCGCAAACTGCAGCAGGGCGATGACCTGGCTCCAGGCGTGCTGAAAATCGTCAAGGTTTACCTGGCAATCCGTCGCCGCATCCAGCCGGGCGACAAGATGGCCGGTCGTCACGGTAACAAGGGTGTGGTCTCCGTGATCATGCCGGTTGAAGACATGCCGCACGATGCCAATGGCACCCCGGTCGACGTCGTCCTCAACCCGTTGGGCGTACCTTCGCGTATGAACGTTGGTCAGATCCTTGAAACCCACCTGGGCCTCGCGGCCAAAGGTCTGGGCGAGAAGATCAACCGCATGATCGAAGAGCAGCGCAAGGTTGCTGACCTGCGTAAGTTCCTGCACGAGATCTACAACGAGATCGGCGGTCGCAACGAAGAGCTGGACACCTTCTCCGACCAGGAAATCCTGGACCTGGCGAAAAACCTGCGCGGCGGCGTTCCAATGGCTACCCCGGTGTTCGACGGTGCCAAGGAAAGCGAAATCAAGGCCATGCTGAAACTGGCAGACCTGCCGGAAAGCGGCCAGATGCAGCTGTTCGACGGCCGTACCGGCAACAAGTTCGAGCGCCCGGTTACTGTTGGCTACATGTACATGCTGAAGCTGAACCACTTGGTAGACGACAAGATGCACGCTCGTTCTACCGGTTCGTACAGCCTGGTTACCCAGCAGCCGCTGGGTGGTAAGGCTCAGTTCGGTGGTCAGCGTTTCGGGGAGATGGAGGTCTGGGCACTGGAAGCATACGGTGCTGCTTACACTCTGCAAGAAATGCTCACAGTGAAGTCGGACGATGTGAACGGCCGGACCAAGATGTACAAAAACATCGTGGACGGCGATCACCGTATGGAGCCGGGCATGCCCGAGTCCTTCAACGTGTTGATCAAAGAAATTCGTTCCCTCGGCATCGATATCGATCTGGAAACCGAATAACACGTGACGCGAATCGAGAGCGGGGCCGTTTAGCCCGCTCTCTGCTCCGCCAGGAGGAAAGGCCTTGAAAGACCTACTGAATTTGCTGAAAAACCAGGGTCAAGTCGAAGAGTTCGACGCCATCCGTATTGGGTTGGCATCGCCTGAGATGATCCGTTCGTGGTCGTTCGGTGAAGTTAAAAAGCCGGAAACCATCAACTACCGTACGTTCAAACCTGAGCGTGACGGCCTGTTCTGCGCCAAGATCTTTGGCCCGGTAAAGGATTACGAGTGCCTGTGCGGTAAGTACAAGCGCTTGAAGCACCGTGGTGTGATCTGCGAGAAGTGCGGCGTTGAAGTTGCACTGGCCAAGGTTCGTCGTGAGCGCATGGCGCACATCGAACTGGCTTCTCCGGTTGCCCACATCTGGTTCCTGAAATCGCTGCCGTCCCGTATCGGCTTGCTGATGGACATGACCCTGCGTGATATCGAACGCGTTCTCTACTTCGAGAGCTATGTCGTTATCGATCCAGGCATGACCACCCTTGAAAAAGGTCAGTTGCTGAACGACGAGCAGTATTTCGAAGCGCTGGAAGAGTTCGGCGACGATTTCGATGCCCGCATGGGCGCCGAAGCTGTCCGCGAACTGCTGCACGCTATCGATCTGGAGCACGAGATTGGCCGTCTGCGCGAAGAGATTCCGCAAACCAACTCCGAAACCAAGATCAAGAAACTGTCCAAGCGTCTGAAGTTGATGGAAGCCTTCCAGGGTTCCGGCAACTTGCCAGAGTGGATGGTGCTGACCGTTCTGCCGGTTCTGCCGCCAGACCTGCGTCCGCTGGTACCGTTGGATGGTGGTCGTTTCGCGACGTCCGACCTCAACGACCTGTACCGCCGCGTGATCAACCGTAACAACCGCTTGAAGCGCCTGCTTGATCTGTCCGCTCCGGACATCATCGTGCGCAACGAAAAGCGTATGTTGCAAGAAGCTGTCGACGCCTTGCTCGACAACGGTCGTCGTGGCCGTGCTATCACTGGTTCCAACAAGCGTCCTCTGAAATCCCTGGCTGACATGATCAAGGGTAAGCAAGGTCGTTTCCGTCAGAACTTGCTCGGTAAGCGTGTGGACTACTCTGGTCGTTCGGTAATTACCGTAGGCCCGACCCTGCGTCTGCACCAGTGCGGTCTGCCTAAGAAGATGGCTCTGGAGCTGTTCAAGCCGTTCATCTTCGGCAAGCTGGAAATGCGCGGTCTCGCGACCACCATCAAAGCGGCCAAGAAAATGGTCGAGCGCGAACTGCCAGAGGTTTGGGACGTTCTCGCTGAAGTGATTCGCGAACACCCGGTTCTCCTCAACCGTGCACCGACCCTTCACCGTCTGGGTATCCAGGCGTTTGAACCGGTACTGATCGAAGGTAAGGCTATCCAGCTGCACCCTCTGGTCTGTGCTGCGTACAACGCCGACTTCGACGGCGACCAAATGGCCGTGCACGTACCGCTGACACTGGAAGCCCAGTTGGAAGCGCGTGCGTTGATGATGTCGACCAACAACATTCTGTCGCCAGCCAACGGTGAGCCAATCATCGTTCCGTCGCAGGACGTTGTATTGGGTCTGTACTACATGACGCGTGAGGCGATCAACGCTAAAGGCGAAGGTCGTGTGTTCGCTGACCTGCAGGAAGTTGACCGTGTGTTCCGTGCCGGCGAAGCCGCACTGCACGCCAAGGTCAAGGTGCGGATCAACGAAACCGTCAACGACCGTGATGGCGGCAGCGTGACCAACACCCGTATCGTCGACACCACTGTCGGTCGTGCGCTGTTGTATCAGGTTGTGCCAAAAGGTCTGTCGTACGATGTCGTCAACCTGCCGATGAAGAAAAAGGCGATCTCCAAGCTGATCAACCAGTGCTACCGCGTGGTTGGTTTGAAAGAGACCGTGATCTTCGCTGACCAGTTGATGTACACCGGTTTTGCTTACTCGACCATTTCCGGCGTTTCCATCGGTGTTAACGACTTCGTTATCCCGGATGAAAAGGCCCGCATCATCGGTGCTGCCACCGACGAAGTGAAAGAGATCGAAAGCCAGTACGCTTCCGGCCTGGTAACCCAGGGCGAGAAGTACAACAAGGTAATCGACCTTTGGTCGAAGGCGAACGACGAAGTTTCCAAGGCGATGATGGCTAACCTCTCGAAAGAGAAAGTCATTGACCGTCACGGCGACGAAGTTGACCAGGAGTCCTTCAACTCGATGTACATGATGGCCGACTCGGGCGCACGGGGTTCTGCTGCGCAGATCCGTCAGCTCGCCGGTATGCGTGGCCTGATGGCCAAGCCGGACGGTTCCATCATCGAAACGCCGATTACTGCGAACTTCCGTGAAGGTTTGAGCGTACTTCAGTACTTCATCTCCACTCACGGTGCTCGTAAAGGTCTGGCGGATACCGCGTTGAAAACCGCTAACTCCGGTTACCTGACTCGTCGTCTGGTAGACGTTGCACAAGATCTGGTTGTAACCGAGATCGATTGCGGCACCGAGCACGGTCTGCTGATGACGCCGCACATTGAAGGCGGTGACGTTGTAGAGCCGTTGGGTGAGCGCGTATTGGGTCGTGTTATCGCCCGTGACGTATTCAAGCCAGGTACCGAGGAAGTTATCGTTCCTGCCGGCACCCTGGTGGACGAGAAGTGGGTTGAGTTCATCGAACTCAACAGCATTGACGAAGTGATCGTTCGCTCGCCGATCAGCTGCGAAACCCGCTACGGCATTTGCGCCAAGTGCTACGGCCGTGACTTGGCTCGTGGTCACCAGGTGAACATCGGTGAAGCGGTCGGCGTTATCGCTGCCCAGTCCATCGGTGAGCCGGGTACCCAGCTGACCATGCGTACGTTCCACATCGGTGGTGCGGCAAGCCGGACCTCCGCAGCCGACAGCGTTCAGGTGAAGAATGGCGGTACCGTCCGTCTGCACAACCTGAAACACGTTGAGCGAGTGGATGGCCACCTGGTTGCTGTGTCCCGTTCCGGTGAGCTGGCAATCGCTGATGACTACGGTCGTGAGCGTGAGCGTTACAAGCTGCCGTACGGTGCTGTGATTTCGGTTAAAGAAGGTGACAAGGTCGACGCTGGCGCAATCGTGGCCAAGTGGGATCCGCACACTCACCCAATCGTTACCGAAATGAAAGGTACCGTGACCTACGTGGGCATGGAAGAAGGCATCACGATCAAGCGTCAGACTGACGAATTGACCGGTATGACCAACATTGAAGTACTCGACGCGAAAGATCGTCCAGCTGCCGGTAAAGACATCCGTCCAGCCGTGAAGATGGTCGATGACAACGGCAAGGATCTGTTGCTGCCAGGCACTGACGTTATCGCTCAGTACTTCCTGCCAGCCAACGCCCTGGTCGGTGTGGCGGACGGTGCGAAGATCGCGATCGGTGATGTTATCGCGCGTATCCCGCAAGAAACTTCGAAGACCCGTGACATCACCGGTGGTCTGCCGCGTGTTGCCGACTTGTTCGAAGCGCGTCGTCCGAAAGAAGCGTCGATTCTGGCTGAAGTCAGCGGCACCATCGCGTTCGGTAAAGAGACCAAGGGCAAGCGCCGTCTGGTCATCACCCCGAACGACGGTAGCGATCCGTATGAAGAGCTGATTCCGAAGTGGCGTCACCTGAACGTGTTCGAAGGCGAACAGGTAAACCGCGGCGAAGTTATCTCCGACGGTCCGAGCGATCCACACGACATCCTGCGTCTGCTGGGTGTGAGTGCGCTGGCCAAGTACATCGTTAACGAGATCCAGGACGTTTACCGCCTGCAAGGCGTGAAGATCAACGATAAGCACATCGAGACCATCCTGCGTCAGATGCTGCGTAAAGTTGAAATCGCTGAATCCGGCGATTCCAGTTTCATCAAGGGTGACCAGATGGAACTGACTCACGTACTGGTGGAAAACGAGCGCCTGACGAACGAAGACAAATTCGTGTCCAAGTTCACTCGCGTGCTGCTGGGTATCACCAAGGCGTCGTTGTCGACTGAGTCGTTCATCTCGGCGGCCTCCTTCCAGGAGACCACTCGCGTACTGACCGAAGCAGCGGTAACCGGCAAGCGCGATTACCTGCGCGGCCTGAAAGAAAACGTGGTTGTGGGTCGTCTGATCCCGGCCGGTACCGGTTTGGCTTACCACAGCGAGCGTAAGCGTCGCCGTGATGCTGACAAGCCGTTGCGCGTAAGCGCCAGTGAAGTGGAAGCTGCACTGACCGAAGCGCTGAACTCCAGCGGTAACTGAGTTCTGCGATAAATAAGTCCGGGCCCTGGCAGCTCCATTCGTCGGATCGAGGCAATTTTGCCTCGGTTCGATGAGAGGGGAGGTCGGGGCCTTGCCTTGACTGGGGGCAAGATCCTCTTTAGACTCTTGTACCCCTAAATTTGGCGGGAATTCGTTCCTGCCATTTTGCTTTTCTTGCAAGACAATAGCGTCGCAAGACAACAGTGGAGCTAGTAGATGGCAACTATCAACCAGCTGGTACGTCAGCCGCGTAAGCGTATCGTCGAGAAATCCGACGTACCTGCGCTGCAGAACTGCCCGCAACGTCGTGGCGTATGCACTCGCGTGTATACCACTACGCCGAAAAAACCTAACTCGGCACTGCGTAAAGTATGCCGTGTGCGCCTGACCAACGGTTTCGAGGTTTCCTCGTACATCGGTGGTGAAGGTCACAACCTGCAAGAACACAGCGTGGTACTGATCCGCGGCGGTCGTGTAAAAGACTTGCCAGGTGTTCGTTACCACACCGTACGCGGTTCCTTGGATACTTCCGGCGTTAAAGGTCGTAACCAGGGTCGTTCGAAGTACGGTACCAAGAAGCCTAAGTAGTAGCGGCTTTTTGCAACACTGAATCATCTAATTTTCTGAGTCGATAAGAGTAAGGTCGGAGGCGTCCCGAAAGGGCACCGATTCCGAGCGAACCTGAAGACCGTTTGAGGGCTTATCCATGCCAAGAAGACGCGTAGCAGCCAAGCGCGAAGTGCTTGACGATCCAAAATACGGAAGCCAAATCCTGGCCAAGTTCATGAACCACGTGATGGAAAGCGGCAAGAAAGCCGTTGCCGAGCGTATCGTTTATGGCGCGCTGGAAAAGGTTAAAGAACGCAAGAACAGCGACCCCCTGGAAATCTTCGAGAAAGCTCTCGACGCCATCGCTCCGCTGGTCGAAGTGAAGTCGCGCCGTGTAGGCGGTGCTACTTACCAGGTTCCGGTTGAAGTTCGCCCGTCCCGTCGTAACGCTCTGGCAATGCGCTGGTTGGTAGACTTCGCCCGTAAGCGCGGCGAGAAGTCTATGGCTCTGCGTTTGGCAGGCGAATTGTTGGACGCTGCTGAAGGTAAAGGTGCTGCTGTTAAGAAGCGTGAAGACGTGCACCGTATGGCTGAAGCCAACAAAGCTTTCTCGCACTACCGCTTCTAATTTTAGCTTCACTAATTTTGCGAGGGCTTTATGGCTCGTACTACTCCGATTAGCCGCTACCGTAACATCGGTATCGTTGCTCACGTGGATGCTGGTAAAACTACCACCACCGAGCGCGTACTGTTTTACACCGGCAAAAGTCACAAAATGGGCGAGGTGCATGACGGCGCCGCGACCACAGACTGGATGGTTCAGGAGCAGGAGCGTGGTATTACCATTACTTCTGCTGCTATTACCGCCTTCTGGAAGGGTTCCGAGAAGCAGTACAAAGACGAGCATCGCTTCAACGTAATCGATACCCCGGGCCACGTAGACTTCACCATTGAAGTTGAGCGTTCCCTGCGCGTACTCGACGGCGCTGTCGTTGTGTTCTGCGGTACTTCGGGTGTTGAGCCTCAGTCGGAAACCGTATGGCGTCAAGCCAACAAGTACGGCGTTCCACGTCTTGTTTATGTAAACAAGATGGACCGTGCTGGTGCCAACTTCCTGCGCGTGATCGGTCAGATCAAGCAGCGTCTGGGCCACACCCCGGTGCCAATCCAGTTGGCTATCGGTTCCGAAGACAACTTCCAGGGTCAGATCGATCTGATCAACATGGAAGCTGTTTACTGGAATGATTCCGACAAAGGTATGGTTCCTGTTCGCAAGCCTATCCCTGCAGAGCTGCAGGAACTGGCTGACGAGTGGCGCAACAACATGGTTGAGGCTGCTGCCGAAGCCAGCGAAGAGCTGATGAACAAGTACCTCGAAGGTGAAGAACTCACCAACGTGGAAATCAAGGCCGCTCTGCGTCAGCGTACTATCGCTGGCGAAATCGTCCTGGCTGTTTGCGGTTCCTCGTTCAAGAACAAGGGTGTTCCCCTGGTTCTCGACGCCGTTATCGACTTCCTGCCTGCTCCAACCGACATTCCTGCTATCAAGGGTTCCAACCCTGATAACGAGGAAGAAGAGATGGAGCGTCACGCAAGTGATGACGAGCCGTTCTCGGCTTTGGCGTTCAAGATCGCTACCGACCCATTCGTGGGTACTTTGACCTTCGTCCGCGTTTACTCGGGCGTGTTGGCCTCCGGCGACGGCGTGATCAACTCGGTTAAGGGCAAGAAAGAGCGCGTGGGTCGTATGGTGCAAATGCACGCAAACGCCCGTGAAGAGATCAAGGAAGTTCGCGCTGGTGACATCGCGGCCCTGATCGGCATGAAGGACGTCACCACTGGTGAGACTTTGTGCGACGCTGCCAAGCCAATCATCCTGGTTCGCATGGACTTCCCGGAGCCGGTTATCTCGGTTGCCGTAGAGCCCAAGACCAAGGATGACCAGGAAAAAATGGGTATCGCTCTGGGCAAACTGGCTCAGGAAGATCCATCTTTCCGCGTTAAAACTGATGAAGAGACTGGTCAAACGATCATCTCCGGCATGGGCGAGTTGCACCTGGACATTCTGGTTGACCGGATGCGCCGTGAGTTCAACGTCGAAGCCAACATCGGTAAGCCTCAGGTTTCCTATCGTGAGCGCATCACGAAGAACTGCGAAATCGAAGGCAAGTTCGTTCGTCAGTCCGGCGGTCGTGGTCAGTTCGGTCACTGCTGGATCCGTTTTGCTCCTGCTGACGAAGGTCAGGAAGGTCTGCAATTCGTGAACGAAGTAGTGGGTGGTGTGGTTCCTAAGGAATACATCCCTGCTATCCAGAAGGGCATCGAAGAGCAGATGAAGAACGGTGTTGTCGCCGGCTATCCGCTGATCGGCCTGAAAGCAACCGTTTTTGACGGTTCTTACCACGACGTCGACTCCAACGAGATGGCGTTTAAGGTGGCTGCTTCCATGGCAACCAAGCAACTGGCCCAGAAGGGCGGTGGTGAGTTGCTTGAGCCAATCATGGCGGTAGAAGTTGTTACACCTGAAGACTATATGGGTGATGTCATGGGCGACCTTAACCGTCGTCGCGGCATGATCTTGGGTATGGAAGACACGGTTTCCGGCAAAGTGATTCGCGCCGAGGTTCCGTTGGGTGAGATGTTCGGTTATGCGACCGACGTTCGCTCCATGTCCCAGGGTCGCGCAAGCTACTCTATGGAATTCAAAAAATACAACACAGCTCCGGCGCACATCGCTGAAACTGTATCCAAAAAACAAGGCTGATTCAGTCCTTTAGGCAAGGAGTTAATTGTCGTGGCTAAAGAAAAATTTGATCGTTCCCTACCGCACGTAAACGTTGGCACCATCGGCCACGTTGACCACGGTAAAACCACTCTGACCGCTGCTCTGACTCGCGTCTGCTCCGAAGTTTTCGGTTCGGCTCGTGTTGACTTCGACAAGATCGACAGCGCACCAGAAGAAAAAGCTCGTGGTATCACCATCAACACCGCTCACGTTGAGTACAATTCGACTATTCGTCACTACGCTCACGTTGACTGCCCAGGTCACGCTGACTACGTGAAGAACATGATCACTGGTGCTGCCCAGATGGACGGCGCGATCCTGGTTTGCTCGGCCGCTGATGGTCCGATGCCACAAACCCGTGAGCACATCCTGCTGTCCCGTCAGGTAGGCGTTCCGTACATCGTGGTTTTCCTGAACAAGGCTGACCTGGTAGACGACGCTGAGCTGCTGGAACTGGTTGAGATGGAAGTGCGCGATCTGCTGAGCACTTACGACTTCCCAGGTGACGACACTCCGATCATCATCGGTTCTGCTCGTATGGCTCTGGAAGGTAACGACGAAAACGAAATGGGCACCACTGCCGTTCGTAAACTGGTTGAAACTCTGGACAGCTACATCCCAGAGCCAGTTCGTCTGACCGACAAGCCGTTCCTGATGCCAATCGAAGACGTATTCTCGATCTCCGGTCGCGGTACTGTTGTAACTGGTCGTATCGAGCGCGGTATCGTTCGCGTTCAAGATCCGCTGGAAATCGTTGGTCTGCGTGACACCACCGTCACCACCTGCACCGGTGTTGAAATGTTCCGCAAACTGCTCGACGAAGGTCGTGCTGGCGAGAACTGCGGCGTTCTGCTGCGTGGTACCAAGCGTGACGACGTTGAGCGTGGCCAGGTTCTGGTTAAGCCAGGTTCGGTTAAGCCGCACACCAAGTTCACCGCAGAAGTTTACGTTCTGAGCAAAGAAGAAGGCGGTCGTCACACTCCGTTCTTCAAAGGCTACCGTCCACAGTTCTACTTCCGTACTACTGACGTGACCGGTAACTGCGAACTGCCAGAAGGCGTTGAAATGGTAATGCCAGGCGATAACATTCAAATGACTGTTACCCTGATCAAAACCATCGCAATGGAAGACGGTCTGCGCTTCGCTATCCGTGAAGGCGGCCGTACCGTTGGTGCTGGTGTTGTAGCTAAAATCATCGAGTAATTATCTCTTCTGAGATAGCTTCGATGTTTTGAAGAAGCCCCCGCTCAGCGGGGGCTTTTTTATTGGGTTGACACCTATCTGGGGCGTCTATAGAATTGCGCCTCCTTTTAACGGGCGCATTGCGCCCGGTGGGAATAGCAGCCGGAGTCTGAAATCCAATGCAAAATCAGCAAATCCGTATCAGGTTGAAGGCTTTTGACCATCGCCTGATCGACCAATCCACCCAGGAAATCGTGGAAACCGCGAAACGTACTGGTGCTCAAGTGCGTGGTCCAATTCCACTGCCTACCCGTAAAGAGCGGTTCACCGTTCTGGTCTCCCCGCACGTCAACAAAGACGCGCGTGACCAGTACGAGATCCGTACTCATAAGCGCGTACTGGACATCGTCCAGCCAACGGATAAAACCGTTGATGCACTTATGAAGCTCGATCTGGCGGCCGGTGTGGAAGTACAGATCAGCCTCGGCTAAGACTCGGGTCTTAGTCGTGTAACGCTCTGAAATGGGCGGCCATAGCGGGTGAAAGCCCCGTACACTCATGAGGTTTACAACATGACTATTGGTGTAGTCGGTCGTAAATGCGGTATGACCCGTATTTTCACCGAAGAAGGTGTCTCCATTCCGGTCACGGTCATTGAGATCGAGCCGAATCGCGTCACCCAGTTCAAAACTGAAGAAACCGATGGCTATCGTGCAGTGCAAGTCACTGTCGGCGAGCGTCGTGCTTCGCGCGTGACTGCTGCTCAAGCAGGTCACTTCGCTAAAGCAAACGTTGCAGCTGGTCGCACCGTTATGGAGTTCCGTCTTGAAGACGGCGACTACCAGGCTGGCGATCTGATCAACGCTGAAATCTTCGCTGCTGGTCAACTGGTTGATGTAACCGGTCAGTCCAAAGGTAAAGGCTTCCAGGGTACGATCAAGCGTTGGAATTTCCGTGGCCAAGACAACACTCACGGTAACTCCGTTTCCCACCGCGTCCCGGGCTCTATTGGCCAGTGCCAGACTCCTGGTCGTGTATTCAAGGGCAAGAAAATGTCCGGTCATATGGGCGCTGAGCGCGTGACCGTGCAGTCCCTCGAAGTAGTGCGCGTCGACGCTGAACGCAATCTGTTGTTGGTCAAGGGTGCTGTTCCTGGCGCTACTGGCGGCAACCTGGTTGTACGTCCAGCGGCCAAGGCTCGCGGTTAAGGGGAAGCTGACATGCAATTAAACGTAAATGACGCTCAAGCGATCGAAGTTTCCGAACTGACGTTTGGCGGCGAGTTCAACGAGACGCTGGTTCACCAAGCAGTCGTGGCCTACATGGCCGGCGGCCGTCAAGGTAGCAAGCAGCAAAAGACCCGTTCCGACGTACGTGGTGGCGGTAAGCGCCCTTGGCGTCAGAAAGGTACTGGCCGTGCTCGTGCTGGTACTATCCGTAGCCCAATCTGGCGCGGCGGCGGTACCACTTTCGCAGCTCGTCCTCAGGATCACTCGCAGAAGCTCAACAAGAAGATGTACCGCGCAGCCCTGCGCTCCATCCTTGCTGAACTCGTGCGTACCGACCGTCTGGTCGTGGTTCAGGACTTCGCTGTTGAAAGCCCGAAAACCAAAGACCTGCTGGGCAAACTGAACAACATGAGCCTGACCGACGTTTTGATCGTGTCGGAAGCTGTTGATCAGAACCTGTACCTGGCTGCTCGCAACCTGCCACACGTTGATGTACGTGACGTGCAAGGTTCCGATCCAGTTAGTCTGATCGCATACGACAAGGTGTTGATCACCGTGTCGGCCGTGAAGAAATTCGAGGAGCTGCTGGGATGAACCAGGAACGCGTATTTAAAGTTCTGCTTGGCCCGCACGTTTCCGAAAAGGCTACGGTTCTGGCTGACAAGAAAGGCCAGTTCGTTTTCAAGGTTGCAACTGACGCAACCAAGCTGGAAATCAAGAAGGCCGTCGAAAGCCTGTTCAGCGTGAAAGTTGAGCGTGTTACTACCCTGAATGTTCTGGGTAAGAGCAAGCGCACTGCTCGCGGTCTGGGCAAGCGTAATGACTGGAAGAAGGCAGTTATCTCCCTTCAGCCAGGCCAAGATCTCGATTTCAGCAGCAGTGCTGAGTAAGGAAGGGGTGCATCATGGCAATCGTTAAATGCAAACCGACTTCCCCTGGCCGCCGTTTTGTGGTCAAGGTGGTCAACCAGGAGCTGCATAAAGGCGCTCCTCACGCACCGCTGCTCGAGAAAAAATCGAAGTCTGGTGGTCGTAACAACAATGGTCGTATTACCACTCGTCACATCGGTGGTGGCCATAAGCAGCATTATCGTCTGGTCGACTTCCGTCGCAACGACAAAGATGGCATCGCTGCCACTGTCGAGCGTATCGAATACGATCCAAACCGTACTGCTCACATCGCTCTGCTGCTGTACGCAGATGGCGAGCGTCGCTACATCATCGCCCCTAAAGGCGTGAGCGCTGGCGACCAGCTGATCGCAGGTGCTCTGGCGCCGATCAAGCCGGGCAACGCTCTGCAACTGCGTAACATTCCAGTTGGTAGCACCGTACACGGCATCGAATTGAAGCCAGGTAAAGGCGCACAGATCGCTCGTTCCGCTGGTGCTTCGGCTCAGCTGATCGCTCGTGAAGGTGTCTACGTGACCCTGCGTCTGCGTTCTGGTGAGATGCGTAAAGTGCTGGCTGAATGCCGCGCGACCCTGGGCGAAGTCTCGAACTCCGAGCACAGCCTGCGTTCGCTGGGTAAAGCTGGTGCCAAACGCTGGCGTGGCGTTCGCCCAACCGTTCGTGGTGTTGCCATGAACCCGGTTGACCACCCACACGGTGGTGGTGAAGGTCGTACCTCTGGTGGTCGTCATCCGGTATCGCCATGGGGCTTCCCGACTAAGGGCGCGAAGACTCGTGGTAATAAGCGTACCGACAAAATGATCGTCCGTCGTCGCAAGTAAATAGAGGGATACGACAGTGCCACGTTCTCTGAAAAAAGGTCCTTTTATTGATCTTCACCTACTGAAGAAGATCGAAGTGGCGGCGGAAAAGAACGATCGCAAACCAGTTAAGACCTGGTCGCGTCGTTCGATGATCCTGCCACAAATGGTCGGTCTGACCATCGCAGTACACAACGGTCGTCAACACGTCCCCGTTCTCGTTAACGAAGACATGGTCGGCCACAAACTGGGCGAGTTTGCCGGTACCCGCACTTATCGTGGGCACGTGGCAGACAAGAAAGCCAAGCGTTAAGGGGTAAGGAAATGGAAGTAGCCGCTAAGTTGTCGGGCGCTCGAATCTCCGCCCAGAAAGCCCGCTTGGTCGCCGACCAGATCCGCGGGAAGAAGGTGGGCGAAGCGCTCAACCTGTTGGCTTTCAGCAGTAAGAAAGCCGCCGAGATCATGAAGAAAGTGCTGGAGTCGGCCGTAGCCAACGCCGAGCATAACGAAGGCGCAGACGTTGATGACCTGAAGGTCAGCACCGTTTTCGTCAACGAAGGGCGTTCGCTGAAGCGCATCATGCCACGAGCCAAGGGCCGTGCTGATCGCATCGTCAAGCGGTCTTGCCATATCACTGTCAAGGTTGCTGACAAGTAACGGAGTCGAAGAGATGGGTCAGAAAGTACATCCCATTGGCATTCGCCTGGGAATCGTCAAGGAGCACACCTCCGTCTGGTACGCAGACGGTCGGACTTATGCGGACTATTTGTTCGCTGATCTGAAGGTGCGTGAGTATCTCCAAGACAAACTAAAAAGCGCGTCCGTAAGCCGTATCGATATCCATCGTCCGGCCCAAACTGCACGTATCACCATCCACACCGCTCGTCCAGGTATCGTTATCGGGAAGAAGGGTGAAGATGTTGAGAAACTGCGTCAGGACCTGACCAAGCAAATGGGTGTGCCTGTGCACATCAATATCGAAGAGATCCGCAAGCCGGAGCTCGACGGTATGCTGGTTGCGCAGAGCGTAGCTCAGCAGCTGGAGCGTCGCGTAATGTTCCGTCGCGCTATGAAGCGCGCTGTACAGAACGCCATGCGCATTGGTGCCAAAGGCATCAAAATCCAAGTGAGCGGTCGTCTCGGCGGTGCTGAAATCGCACGTACTGAATGGTATCGCGAAGGTCGTGTGCCACTGCACACCCTGCGTGCCGACATCGACTATGCCAACTACGAAGCTCACACCACTTACGGTGTGATCGGTGTAAAGGTTTGGATCTTCAAAGGCGAAGTAATTGGTGGTCGCCAAGAAGAACTGAAACCACAAGCACCAGCGCCTCGTAAAAAAGCTGCTAAGTAAGGGGTACGCCAAATGTTGCAACCTAAGCGTACGAAGTTCCGCAAGCAGATGACAGGCCACAACCGTGGTCTGGCTCAGCGCGGTAGCAAAGTCAGCTTCGGCGAGTTCGCGCTGAAGTCTGTAGCTCGTGGTCGTCTCACCGCTCGTCAGATCGAGTCAGCGCGTCGTGCTCTGACCCGTCACGTAAAACGTGGCGGCAAGATCTGGATCCGTGTATTCCCGGACAAGCCGATCTCCAAAAAGCCTCTCGAGGTTCGGATGGGTAAAGGTAAGGGTAACGTGGAATACTGGGTAGCCCAGATTCAGCCAGGCAAAGTCCTGTATGAAATCGAGGGTGTTTCTGAAGAGCTGGCGCGTGAGGCTTTCGCCCTGGCTGCTGCAAAGCTGCCGCTCGCCACCTCCTTTGTTAAACGGACGGTGATGTGATGAAAGCGAATGAACTTCGTGAAAAATCCGCACAGCAGCTGAACGAGCAACTGCTCGGCCTGCTGCGCGACCAGTTCAATCTGCGCATGCAGAAAGCAACTGGCCAGTTGGGGCAGTCTCATCTGCTCTCGCAAGTTAAGCGTGACATCGCTCGCGTGAAGACTGTGCTCAACCAGCAGGCAGGTAAGTGATCATGGCTGAAGCCGAAAAGACTGTCCGTACGCTGACTGGCCGTGTTGTCAGCGACAAGATGGACAAAACCATCACCGTTCTGATCGAGCGTCGCGTTAAGCACCCGATCTACGGTAAATATGTTAAGCGTTCGACTAAGCTGCACGCGCACGACGAAACCAATCAGTGCCACATCGGCGACAAAGTCACTATTCGTGAAACTCGTCCGCTGGCCAAGACCAAGTCTTGGGCACTGGTTGATGTTCTCGAACGCGCTGTGGAAGTCTAAGGACTAGGGGTCGGAGAAATTATATGATTCAGACTCAATCCATGCTCGATGTGGCCGATAACAGCGGCGCTCGCCGTGTTATGTGCATCAAGGTGCTGGGTGGCTCCCATCGTCGTTACGCTGGTATCGGTGACATCATCAAGGTTACCGTCAAGGAAGCAATTCCTCGCGGTAAAGTGAAAAAAGGCCAAGTGATGACTGCTGTTGTAGTCCGCACTCGTCACGGCGTACGTCGTGCTGATGGCTCCATTATCCGCTTTGATGGCAACGCTGCTGTTCTTCTGAACAACAAGCAAGAGCCGATCGGCACCCGTATCTTTGGGCCAGTGACCCGTGAACTTCGTACTGAGAAGTTCATGAAGATCGTCTCGCTCGCCCCAGAAGTGCTGTAAGGAGATCCGACATGCAAAAGATTCGTCGTGACGACGAGATCATCGTGATCGCCGGCAAAGACAAAGGTAAGCGCGGTAAGGTGCTGAAGGTTCTCGCTGACGACCGTCTGGTCGTTGGTGGTTTGAACCTGGTCAAGCGTCATACCAAGCCTAACCCGATGTCGGGCGTACAGGGCGGTATCGTCGAGAAAGAAGCGCCACTGCACGCTTCTAACGTCGCCATCTTCAACGGCGAAACCAACAAGGCTGACCGCGTTGGTTTCAAAGTAGAAGACGGTAAGAAAATTCGTGTCTTCAAGTCGACCCAAAAAGCGGTTGATGCTTGAACACTGCTAGGTAGATAAGACCATGGCACGACTACAAGAGATTTACCGGAAGGAAATCGCCCCCAAGCTTAAGGAAGAACTTAAGCTCGGGAACGTGATGGAAGTTCCGCGCGTCACCAAAATCACCCTGAACATGGGTCTGGGCGAAGCGATCGGCGACAAAAAAGTCATCGAGCACGCTGTTGCTGACCTGGAAAAGATCACCGGCCAGAAAGTCGTTGTGACCTACGCTCGGAAATCCATCGCTGGCTTTAAAGTCCGTGAAGGTTGGCCGATCGGCGTCAAAGTGACCCTGCGCCGTGAGCGTATGTACGAATTCCTGGATCGTCTGCTGTCGATCTCCCTGCCTCGGGTTCGCGACTTCCGCGGCCTGAATGCCAAGTCCTTCGATGGTCGTGGCAACTACAGCATGGGCGTGAAAGAGCAGATCATCTTCCCGGAAATCGACTACGACAAGATCGATGCTCTCCGCGGTCTGGACATCACCCTGACCACCACTGCCAAGAACGATGATGAAGGTCGCGCCCTGTTGCGTGCTTTCAAATTCCCGTTCCGCAACTGATTGGAGTAGGACCATGGCCAAGATGAGCATGAAAAACCGCGAGCTGAAGCGTCAGCTCACGGTTGCCAAGTACGCCAAGAAGCGTGCAGCACTGAAAGCAATCATCGTTGATCTGAACGCAAGTCCAGAAGCACGTTGGGAAGCGACAGTTGCCCTGCAGAAGCAGCCACGTGACGCAAGCGCTTCGCGCATGCGTAACCGCTGCCGCCTGACCGGTCGTCCACACGGCGTTTACCGCAAGTTCGGCCTCGGCCGTAACAAACTGCGTGAAGCGGCAATGCGTGGTGACGTACCAGGTCTGGTTAAAGCCAGCTGGTAAGTACTTTCAGAGTCCGGGTGGTTGGCGTCGCAAGATAGCGACCACCGGTGACCTTGAATCTGGAACAAGCCCCTTTTGGGGCTTGTTTCATTTCCGGAGTGTGTCTAGAATACCCGGCTCGCCTGAGCCCGTGTTTTCTATGCCCGGAGATTTTCGGCGACATATGTAGCCGCAAGGCTAATTTTTTTGTATTAGGAGCGTCTAGCCCATGAGTATGCAGGACCCGTTAGCGGACATGCTAACTCGTATCCGTAATGCCCAGATGGCTGAAAAGTCCGTCGTAAGCATGCCATCTTCCAAGTTGAAGGTAGCTGTTGCCAAAGTCCTGAAAGACGAAGGCTACATTGCGGGTTATCAGATCAGCAGCGATGTAAAAGCACTGCTGTCCATCGAGCTGAAGTACTTCGAAGGCCGTTCGGTCATCGAGGAAGTGAAGCGCGTTAGCCGTCCAGGCCTGCGTCAGTACAAGTCCGCTGAAGATCTGCCGAAAGTTCGTGGCGGTCTGGGCGTGTCTATCGTCTCCACCAACAAAGGTGTGATGACGGATCGTGCTGCGCGCGCTGCCGGTGTCGGCGGCGAAGTTCTTTGCACTGTGTTCTAAGGGGGGATAAGCATGTCTCGCGTCGCTAAGAACCCCGTTAAGCTGCCAGCCGGTGTCGAAGTCAAATTCGCAGGCCAACAGCTTTCGGTGAAGGGTGCCAAGGGTACTCTTGAACTGAACATCCATTC
This sequence comes from Pseudomonas tolaasii NCPPB 2192, assembly GCF_002813445.1. Taxonomy (NCBI): domain Bacteria; kingdom Pseudomonadati; phylum Pseudomonadota; class Gammaproteobacteria; order Pseudomonadales; family Pseudomonadaceae; genus Pseudomonas; species Pseudomonas tolaasii. The sequence goes on along the minus strand of NZ_PHHD01000001.1, from coordinate 778,181 downwards.
GTCCGTTGAGATCGTTGAAGAAGCTGGTGAGCTGCGTTTCGCTGCTCGCAATGGCGATCAACAAACTCGCGCAATGGCCGGTACCACGCGTGCGTTGGTAAACAACATGGTCCAAGGCGTAAGCCAAGGCTTCGAGCGCAAGCTCCAGCTGGTCGGTGTTGGTTACAAGGCGCAAGCAAAAGGCACGGTTTTGAACCTGGCCCTTGGCTTCTCGCACCCTGTGGATTACGAACTGCCAGCGGGCATCACTGCTGAGACCCCTAGCCAGACCGATATCCTGATCAAGGGCATCGACAAGCAGCTGGTAGGTCAAGTGGCCGCTGAGATCCGCGACTTCCGTCCACCAGAGCCGTACAAAGGCAAAGGTGTGCGCTACGCGGACGAAGTCGTCCGTCGTAAAGAAGCCAAGAAGAAGTAGGGCATAGCAAATGACCGACAAAAAAGTTACTCGACTGCGTCGCGCTCGCAAAGCACGCCTGAAAATGCACGAACTCGAAGTCGTGCGTCTCTGCGTGTTCCGCTCGTCGCAGCACATCTACGCCCAGGTCATCTCGGCCGACGGCAACAAAGTCCTGGCAAGCGCCTCGACTTTGGATAAAGAACTGCGTGATGGTGCCACCGGCAACATCGACGCGGCCACAAAGGTTGGCCAGCTGGTCGCTACGCGTGCTAAGGCCGCTGGCGTCTCGCAAGTGGCTTTCGACCGCTCTGGCTTCAAGTACCACGGTCGCGTGAAAGCGCTGGCTGATGCTGCTCGTGAAGCTGGGCTGGAGTTCTAAGTTATGTCAAATAACGACCAAAAGCGCGACGAAGGCTACATTGAGAAGCTGGTTCAAGTTAACCGCGTAGCCAAAACCGTTAAAGGCGGCCGTATCTTCACTTTCACCGCGTTGACCGTGGTGGGTGATGGTAAAGGGCGTGTTGGCTTCGGCCGTGGCAAGTCGCGTGAAGTGCCTGCTGCGATCCAGAAGGCAATGGAAGCTGCTCGTCGCAACATGATCCAAGTTGATCTGAACGGCACCACTCTGCAGTACGCAATGAAGTCCGCTCACGGCGCTTCGAAGGTGTACATGCAGCCTGCTTCTGAAGGTACCGGTATCATCGCTGGCGGCGCTATGCGTGCTGTCCTCGAAGTAGCTGGCGTTCAGAACGTTCTGGCCAAGTGCTACGGTTCGACTAACCCGGTAAACGTGGTTCACGCCACTTTCAAAGGTTTGAAAGCCATGCAATCTCCTGAGTCCATCGCTGCCAAGCGTGGCCTGACTGTCAAGGAGATCTTCTGATCATGGCTACCGTTAAAGTAACGCTGATCAAAAGCATGACCGGCCGCATCCCTAACCACAAACTGTGTGTTAAAGGTCTGGGTCTGCGTCGCATCGGTCACACTGTAGAAGTCCAGGATACTCCCGAGAATCGCGGGATGATCAACAAGGCTTACTACATGCTGCGTGTAGAGGGTTAATCGATGAAACTCAATGATCTGAGTCCAGCGCCGGGTTCCCGTCGCGAAAAGCATCGTCCGGGCCGTGGTATCGGTAGCGGTTTGGGTAAGACTGGTGGCCGTGGTCACAAAGGTCAAACCTCCCGTTCCGGTGGCACCATTGCTCCAGGCTTTGAAGGCGGTCAACAGCCGCTGCATCGTCGCCTGCCTAAGTTCGGTTTCGTATCCCTGAAAGCCATGGATCGCGCAGAAGTGCGTCTGTCCGAGCTGGCCAAAGTGGAAGGCGACATCGTTACTCTGCAGACCCTGAAAGATGCCAACGTGATCAACGTCAACGTACAGCGTGTGAAAATCATGCTGTCCGGTGAAGTGACTCGCGCTGTCACTATCGGCAAGGGAATCGGCGCCACCAAAGGTGCGCGTTCGGCTATCGAAGCAGCTGGCGGCAAGTTCGAGGAATAAATGGCTAAGCAAGGTGCTCTCTCAGCGCTCGGCAAAGGCGGTATGTCTGAACTTTGGGCTCGTCTGCGTTTTCTGTTCCTGGCGATTATCGTCTACCGAATAGGCGCACACATCCCGGTTCCAGGTATCAACCCGGACCGACTCGCAGACCTGTTTCGACAGAATGAGGGGACCATTCTTAGCTTGTTCAACATGTTTTCCGGCGGCGCGCTGGAGCGGATGAGCATTTTTGCACTGGGGATCATGCCGTACATTTCGGCATCGATCATCATGCAACTGATGACCGCCGTCAGCCCGCAGCTGGAGCAGTTGAAGAAGGAAGGTGAAGCTGGCCGTCGCAAGATTAGCCAGTACACCCGCTACGGCACTGTCGTCCTCGCCCTGGTTCAAGCTATCGGCATGTCCGTTGGTCTGGCCGGGCAGGGCGTTGCGTTCACTGGTGACTTTGGCTTCTATTTCGTCGCGGTATCCACATTTGTGGCTGGTGCGATGTTCATGATGTGGCTGGGTGAGCAGATTACTGAGCGTGGTGTTGGCAACGGTATCTCGATGTTGATTTTCGCAGGTATCGTCGCCGGTCTTCCGAGAGCAATCGGGCAGTCTTTCGAGTCTGCACGTCAGGGCGATATCAATATCTTTGCCCTGGTTGCCATCGGTTTGCTGGCAGTAGCGATTATCGGTTTTGTGGTGTTCATTGAGCGTGGTCAGCGTCGTATTGCTGTTCACTACGCCAAGCGTCAGCAGGGCCGCAAGGTTTTTGCTGCGCAGACCAGCCACTTGCCGCTGAAAGTGAATATGGCCGGTGTTATTCCGGCAATTTTCGCGAGCAGCATTTTGCTGTTTCCGGCTTCGTTGGGTACCTGGTTTGGTCAGTCTGAAAATATGGGCTGGCTGCAGGACCTCTCTCAGTCGATCGCTCCTGGTCAGCCGTTGAATATTCTGCTGTTTAGTGCAGGGATTATTTTCTTCTGCTTCTTCTATACGGCGTTGATGTTCAATCCGAAAGACGTAGCGGAAAACCTGAAGAAGTCCGGTGCCTTTATTCCGGGCATCCGTCCAGGTGAGCAGTCTGCACGCTACATTGATGGCGTTTTGACTCGTTTGACCCTGTTCGGTGCTCTATATATGACGGCCGTGTGCCTGTTGCCCCAGTTCCTGGTGGTTGCAGCAAACGTTCCGTTCTACCTTGGCGGGACCTCGTTGCTGATCGTGGTCGTGGTTGTGATGGACTTCATGTCCCAAGTACAATCGCACCTCGTTTCGCACCAGTACGAATCCCTGATGAAGAAAGCCAACCTGAAGGGTTACGGCAGCGGCATGTTGCGCTGAGTACCCATAAGGTTCGAGGAGTTGGTGATGAAAGTTCGTGCATCGGTGAAAAAGCTGTGCCGTAACTGCAAGATTATTCGCCGCGAAGGTGTTGTTCGAGTAATTTGCAGCGCGGAACCGCGTCACAAACAGCGCCAAGGCTGAGTGTGATCCGCTTGAAGCCCGGCAGCTAGTGCGCTGCCGGGTTGATTATTTGTTATTACAGCGATATTATCTCGCGCCCTATTTCTTGGCTTCCGGGGCGTAGGTAGCTGTCAATTGGAGTCCCACTGAATGGCCCGTATTGCAGGCGTTAACATTCCAGATAACAAGCACACTGTTATCTCGCTGACCTACATCTATGGTGTTGGTCGCACTACTGCGCAGAAAATTTGCGCAGTTGCTGGGGTAAACCCAGCCGCTAAGATCAAGGATCTGAGCGACGAGCAGATTGAACAGCTGCGTGGCGAAGTGGCGAAGTTCACCACTGAAGGTGACCTGCGTCGCGAAATCAACATGAAAATCAAGCGTTTGATGGACCTCGGTTGCTATCGCGGTCTGCGTCATCGTCGTGGTCTTCCAGTACGCGGTCAGCGTACCAAGACTAACGCGCGTACCCGTAAAGGTCCGCGTAAGCCGATCCGCAAGTAATCGCCCCAGCGAATCGACAGGAAAATTATCATGGCAAAACCTGCTGCTCGTCCTCGTAAAAAAGTTAAAAAGACAGTGGTTGATGGCATCGCCCACATCCATGCTTCTTTTAACAACACCATCGTGACCATCACCGACCGTCAAGGTAACGCGCTGTCTTGGGCTACCTCTGGTGGTTCGGGTTTCCGCGGTTCCCGCAAGTCCACCCCGTTTGCTGCTCAAGTAGCTGCTGAACGTGCTGGTCAAGCTGCGCTGGAATACGGCCTGAAAAACCTCGACGTTAACGTCAAGGGTCCAGGTCCAGGTCGTGAGTCTGCTGTCCGTGCTTTGAACGGCTGTGGCTATAAGATCGCCAGCATCACCGACGTGACGCCAATCCCGCACAACGGGTGCCGTCCGCCGAAGAAGCGCCGCGTGTAATCCAGGAGATTGTAAAGAATGGCTCGTTACATTGGTCCAAAATGCAAACTCGCTCGTCGCGAAGGCACCGATCTCTTCCTGAAGAGCGGCGTGCGCGCGATCGAATCGAAGTGCAACATTGAAGCAGCACCTGGTATCCACGGCCAACGCCGCGGTCGCCAGTCCGACTACGGCACCCAACTGCGTGAAAAGCAGAAGGTCCGTCGTATCTACGGCGTTCTCGAGCGTCAGTTCAGCGGCTACTACAAAGAAGCTGCTGGCAAGAAAGGTGCAACCGGTGAAAACCTGCTGCAACTGCTCGAATGCCGTCTGGACAACGTTGTATACCGTATGGGCTTTGGTTCGACTCGTGCCGAATCCCGTCAGCTGGTATCGCACAAGTCGATCAGCGTTAACGGTCAAACCGTAAACGTTCCGTCCTACCAGGTTCGTGCTGGTGACGTGGTCGCAGTTCGCGAGAAAGCTAAAAACCAACTTCGCATTGTCCAAGCTCTCGATCTGTGTGCCCAACGTGGCCGCGTAGAATGGGTAGAAGTAGACACTGAGAAGAAGTCGGGCGTTTTCAAGAACGTTCCTGCTCGCAGTGATCTGTCCGCCGACATCAACGAAAGCCTGATTGTCGAGCTCTACTCCAAGTAAGGGCTAGAAAATAGGTGCATCCATGCAGATTTCGGTAAATGAGTTCCTGACACCCCGTCACATTGATGTGCAGGTTGTCAGTCCAACCCGCGCTAAGATCACTCTCGAGCCTCTCGAGCGTGGTTTTGGCCACACCCTGGGCAACGCGCTGCGCCGCATCCTGTTGTCCTCAATGCCCGGCTGTGCAGTAGTCGAGGCCGAGATTGACGGTGTGCTCCACGAGTACAGCGCCATCGAAGGTGTACAGGAAGACGTAATTGAAATCCTGTTGAACCTTAAAGGTCTGGCTATCAAGCTGCACGGCCGTGACGAAGTTACGCTGACCTTGTCGAAGAAGGGTTCGGGGGTGGTTACCGCTGCCGATATTCAGCTGGATCATGATGTCGAGATCGTTAACCCCGATCACGTAATCGCTAACCTGGCGTCTAACGGCGCCCTGAACATGAAGCTCACCGTAGCTCGTGGTCGTGGTTATGAACCGGCCGACTCGCGTCAGAGCGATGAAGACGAAAGCCGCAGCATTGGTCGCTTGCAGCTCGACTCTTCGTTCAGCCCGGTTCGCCGTATCGCATACGTGGTGGAAAACGCCCGTGTCGAACAGCGTACTAACCTGGACAAGCTGGTTATTGATCTGGAAACCAACGGTACTCTGGATCCTGAAGAGGCTATCCGCCGCGCTGCAACCATTCTGCAACAGCAGTTGGCTGCGTTCGTCGACCTCAAGGGTGACAGCGAACCAGTGGTAATCGAGCAGGAAGACGAGATCGATCCGATCCTGCTTCGCCCGGTTGACGATCTGGAACTGACTGTACGTTCGGCTAACTGCCTTAAGGCGGAAAACATTTACTACATCGGCGACCTGATTCAGCGTACCGAAGTAGAACTGTTGAAGACTCCGAACCTGGGCAAGAAATCCTTGACTGAAATCAAGGACGTTCTGGCCTCCCGCGGTCTGTCCCTCGGCATGCGCCTCGACAACTGGCCGCCTGCAAGTCTTAAGAAGGACGACAAGGCGACTGCCTGATCGTCGTAATCACCGAACGTGAGTTTGGTAAGGAATGAACCATGCGTCATCGTAAAAGTGGTCGTCACCTGAGCCGTACCAGCTCGCACCGCAAGGCCATGTTCCAAAACATGGCGGTGTCGCTGTTCGAGCACGAGCTGATCAAAACTACACTGCCGAAAGCTAAAGAACTGCGTCGCGTTGCTGAGCCGCTGATTACTTTGGCCAAGACAGACAGCCTGGCTAACCGCCGTCTGGCTTTCGACCGTACTCGTTCGAAAGCTATCGTTGGTAAGCTCTTCAACGACCTGGGCAAGCGTTACGCTACCCGTGAGGGTGGCTACCTGCGCATCCTCAAGTGCGGTTTCCGCGCTGGCGACAACGCGCCTATGGCGTACGTCGAGTTGGTTGATCGTGCTACTGCCGGCGAAGCTGTAAGCGCCGAGTAAGACGACAAGCTGTAACGAAGAACCGGGCCTAGTGCCCGGTTTTTTGTGCGCGTAAAAAAGTCGACTATTCTTCTCAAGTCACTGCCGTTTCTCCTACTAAAAACCAAAGCTATTTGCCCGGCGGTTATTAGTTATTTTCTATCAAAGTCCATGATTTAATGAATTTGATGGTGTCATCTTGATGGTCAATACTCCCTCCAAGCCGATTAGCCGGCAGTTCCATGACTGACCTGAGGAAGATTGAGCATGAGCCAGAAAACCCTTACTACTGCCAGTGGCGCCCCAGTCGCTGACAACCAGAACTCCCGCTCTGCTGGCCCGCGTGGCCCTTTGTTGCTCGACGATTTCCATCTGATCGAGAAACTCGCGCATTTCAACCGGGAAAACATTCCTGAACGCCGTGTGCACGCCAAAGGCTCGGGTGCCTACGGTACGTTTACGGTTACTAAAGACATCACCCAGTACACGCGCGCGAAGTTGTTCGAGTCAGTGGGTAAGCAGACACCAACATTCCTGCGCTTCTCTACAGTAGGCGGTGAGCGGGGCTCGGCGGATACCGCGCGCGACCCGCGTGGCTTTGCCTTGAAGTTTTATACAGAAGAAGGTAACTGGGACATCGTTGGCAACAATACGCCGGTGTTCTTCATCCGCGATCCGCTCAAATTTCCGGATTTCATCCACACGCAAAAACGCTTGCCGCAGAGCAACCTTGGCAGCAACCAGGCCAAGTGGGACTTCTGGTCGCATTCACCCGAATCGCTGCATCAGGTCACGATTCTGTTTTCGGATCGCGGCATTCCCGATGGATACCGTCATATGCACGGCTTCGGCAGCCACACCTACAGTCTGATCAATGCCAAAGGCGAGCGTCACTGGGTGAAGTGGCACTACAAAACCAAGCAAGGTATCAAGAATCTGGCCCCCGCCGAGGCTGCACGTCTGGCCGGTACCGATCCTGATTATGCTCAACGTGATCTGTTTGGCGCGATTGAGCGCGGCGACTTTCCCAAGTGGAGCGTCAATATTCAGATAATGACCGAAGCCCAGGCGGCGGCTCATTACGAGAACCCTTTCGACGTGACTAAAACCTGGTCGCAGAAAGAGTTTCCGTTGATCGAGGTGGGTGAGCTGGAGCTCAACCGTAATCCGCTGAACTACTTTGCTGAAGTGGAGCAGGCCGCCTTTGGTCCAAGCAACATGGTTCCGGGGGTCGGCCTTTCCCCAGACCGGATGCTGCAAGGTCGCGTGTTTGCCTATGCCGATGCGCACCGGTACCGCGTGGGTACCAATCACCAACAACTGCCGGTGAATGCGCCGCGTAGCCCGGTGAACAGCTATCAGCGTGACGGCTCCATGGCGTTTGGCAGCAATGGCGGCGCGTCGCCGAACTACGAGCCAAACAGCTACGCTGATGCGCCAAAGCAGGCGCCTCAATACGCAGAGCCACCTCTGACGCTGAGCGGTGCGGCTGACCGTTACGATCACCGTGAAGACACGGACTACTACAGCCATGCAGGTGCGCTGTTCCGTTTGATGGATGATGCTCAAAAAGCATTGCTGGTCAGCAATATCGCCGGCGCAATGGAGGGTGTCACCAGTGCAGTGGTCCAGGTCCAGTTGCAACATTTCTACAAGGCAGACCCTGCTTATGGAGAAGCAATCGCAAAGGCGCTGGGCGTAACGCTTAGCTGACTCTAAACGAGAAGCAGAACCGCCCTCAATTGGGCGGTTTTTGCGTTAAATCAGCTACTTTTCTGCGGAAATCTTCACTTTTCTGCCGTTGGTCCCGTGACCTCCACGTCATCATGGTTCAAACTACAGACTTTCAAGCAGGGAGATGTAGGGCGATGCAAGGTCACCCCGACGTAATCGATTACCTCAACACGTTGCTGACGGGCGAACTGGCTGCTCGTGACCAATATTTCATCCATTCGCGCATGTACGAAGACTGGGGCTTCACAGAGCTCTACGAACGTATCAACCATGAGATGGAAGAAGAGGCACAGCACGCTGACGCGCTGATGCGCCGTATTCTGATGCTGGAAGGCACACCGCGCATGCGTCCGGATGACCTGGACGTGGGTACCACGGTACCTGACATGCTCGCTGCAGACCTGCGCCTGGAGTACAAGGTGCGTGCTGCGCTCTGCAAGGGCATTGAGCTCTGCGAGCAGCACAATGACTATGTCACTCGGGAAATCCTGCGTGTTCAGTTGAACGATACCGAAGAAGATCACACCTATTGGCTGGAAAAGCAGTTAGGTCTGATCAAGCTGGTCGGCCTGGAGAATTACCTGCAATCGCAGTTCTGATTTCCAGGTTACAAAAAAGCCCCTGTCACTGCAGAGTGACAGGGGCTTTTTATTGGGCCTCTGAACGTCAGGCCCGATCGCGCGCCAACAACGGCTTAAGATAATAGCCGGTGTGGGATTGTGGCATTTCAGAGACCTGTTCCGGCGTACCCACCGCAATGATCTGACCACCTTTGGAACCGCCTTCCGGGCCCAAGTCCACCAGCCAGTCTGCGGTCTTGATCACATCCAGGTTGTGCTCGATCACTACCACGGTATTGCCGTGATCGCGCAGGCGGTGCAATACATCAAGCAACTGCTGAATATCCGCAAAATGCAGGCCGGTGGTCGGCTCGTCGAGGATATACAGGGTCTTGCCGGTATCGCGCTTGGATAACTCACGCGACAGCTTCACCCGCTGGGCCTCGCCGCCGGACAAGGTGGTAGCCGACTGCCCCAGCTTGATATAAGACAAGCCCACATCCATCAGCGTCTGCAGTTTGCGCGCCAGTGCTGGAACCGCATCGAAAAACTCCCGGGCTTCCTCGATGGTCATTTCCAGCGTTTCGTGGATGCTCTTGCCCTTGTACTTGATCTCCAGGGTTTCGCGGTTATAGCGCTTGCTCTTGCACACGTCGCACGGCACGTAGATGTCCGGCAGGAAGTGCATTTCCACCTTGATCAAACCGTCGCCCTGGCAAGCTTCGCAGCGCCCGCCCTTGACGTTGAACGAGAACCGGCCCGGCCCATAACCCCGTGAGCGGGATTCGGGTACACCAGCGAACAGCTCGCGAATTGGCGTAAACAACCCGGTGTAAGTCGCCGGGTTGGAGCGCGGCGTGCGGCCAATCGGGCTCTGGTCGATATCGACCACCTTGTCGAGGTGTTCAAGGCCCTTGATGCTGTCATGTGCCGCCGCTTCCAGGGTGGTCGCACCGTTCAATGCGGTCGCACTCAAGGGGAACAGCGTGTTGTTGATCAGCGTCGATTTGCCCGAACCCGAAACCCCCGTCACACAGGTCAGCAACCCAATCGGAATTTCCAGATCGACGTTGCGCAAATTGTTGCCACGCGCGCCCTTGAGGTGCAGCGCCAACTTCTTGTTACGCGGTGTGCGTTTGGCCGGGACTTCAATTTTCACGCGGCCGGACAAGTACTTGCCAGTCAGCGAATCCGGATGCGCCATGACTTGCGCGGGCGTGCCCTCGGCCACAATATGCCCACCGTGTACGCCGGCACCCGGGCCGATATCGACGACGTAGTCCGCCAAGCGGATCGCGTCTTCGTCGTGCTCGACCACAATCACGGTGTTGCCGATATCGCGCAGGTGTTTCAACGTACCCAGCAGCCGGTCGTTATCCCGCTGGTGCAAGCCAATCGACGGTTCATCAAGGATGTACAAGACGCCCACGAGGCCGGCGCCAATCTGGCTGGCCAGGCGAATACGCTGGGCCTCGCCGCCGGACAGGGTGTCGGCACTGCGATCCAGCGACAGGTAATCCAGGCCAACGTTGACCAGGAACTGCAACCGCTCACGAATTTCCTTGAGGATCTTGTCGGCAATCTCGCCACGACGCCCCGTCAGCTTGAGCACCCCAAAGTACTCACAGGCATCGCCAATCGGCAGGCTGGTCACCGCCGGTAATGTCTTCTCGCCCACCCAGACATGTCGCGCTTCACGGCGCAGGCGGGTGCCGCGGCAATCAGGACATGGCTGGGTGCTCAGGAACTTCGCCAGTTCTTCGCGCACGCTGGCCGATTCGGTTTCGCGGTAGCGGCGTTCAAGGTTCGGCACAATGCCTTCGAACGGGTGCGAGCGTTTGACGATGTCGCCCCGGTCGTTCAGGTATTTGAAGTCGACGTTCTGGGACCCGCTGCCATGCAGGATGATTTTCTGCTGTTCGGCCGGCAGCTGGTTGAACGGTACTTCCAGGCTGAATTTATAGTGGGACGCCAGCGACCCGAGCATCTGGAAGTAATAAACGTTGCGCCTGTCCCAGCCGCGTATCGCCCCCTCCGCCAGGGTCAGGTCGCCATTGACCAGGCGCTTGATGTCGAAGAACTGCTTAACGCCCAGGCCATCACACGTCGGGCAGGCGCCGGCCGGGTTGTTGAAGGAGAACAGCTTGGGTTCCAGTTCGCTGATGGCATGGCCGCAGATCGGGCAGGCGAAGCGCGCGGAGAAGATAATTTCTTCGCCAGGTTCGTCGTCCATGGGTGCGACAAGCGCAATGCCGTCCGCCAGCTTCAGAGCTGTTTCAAAGGATTCCGCCAGACGCTGTTGCAGGTCGGCCCGCACCTTGAAGCGGTCAACCACCACATCGATCGAATGCTTCTTTTGCTTGTCGAGCTTCGGCGCTTCATCCAGCTCGTACAGCTTGCCGTTGATGCGTGCACGCACAAAACCTTGCGCGCGCAGCTCTTCGAAAACAGAAAGGTGTTCACCCTTGCGCTCACGAATCACCGGTGCCAGCAGCATCAGCTTGGCGCCTTCCGGCTGGGCCAGCACCAGGTCGACCATCTGGCTGACGGTCTGGGCTTCCAGCGGAATGTCGTGGTCCGGGCAGCGCGGAATACCCACACGGGCATACAGCAGGCGCAGATAATCGTAGATTTCGGTGATGGTGCCCACGGTCGAGCGTGGGTTGTGGGAGGTCGATTTCTGTTCGATGGAGATGGCCGGCGACAGGCCTTCAATGGTGTCGACGTCGGGCTTTTCCATCATCGACAGGAACTGGCGGGCATAGGCCGACAGCGATTCCACATAGCGACGCTGGCCTTCGGCATACAGCGTGTCGAATGCCAGGGACGATTTGCCGGACCCCGACAAACCGGTGATGACGATCAGTTTGTCCCGGGGCAGGGTCAGGTCGATGTTCTTCAGGTTGTGGGTTCTAGCCCCACGAATCAGGATCTTGTCCAAGATGGCCTCGCACGGCGGGCGTAAATAATGCTGGAGTATACGGCTAAAGACTGGATGAATATACACTGTCAAATGGCCGCTTGCAGCCTTAGATGAAAGCTGCGCGGCAAAGCGCCGCATATACCCTCTCAATCGATGGGACTGGTAGAATCGCCGCCGGTTCACACGAGGTTTTTCCATGCACGATCCCCACAGCGAACGCATGAGTAGCGGCGAGACCCGCGCGGCAAGCGGTCTGGCCCTGGTGTTCGCCTTCCGTATGCTGGGCATGTTTATGGTGTTGCCGGTGCTGGCGACCTATGGAATGGATCTCGCAGGCGCAACCCCCGCATTGATCGGCCTGGCCATTGGCGCCTATGGCCTGACCCAGGCACTTTTCCAGATTCCGTTCGGGATCGTTTCCGACCGCATTGGCCGCCGCCCGGTGATCTACCTCGGGCTGATCGTTTTCGCCCTCGGCAGCGTGCTGGCGGCTCAGTCCGACTCGATCTGGGGCGTGATCGCCGGGCGCGTCCTGCAAGGCGCCGGTGCAATTTCCGCTGCCGTCATGGCGTTGCTCTCGGACCTCACTCGCGAACAACATCGCACCAAAGCCATGGCCATGATCGGCATGACCATCGGCCTGTCGTTCGCCGTGGCCATGGTGGTCGGGCCCTTGCTGACCCGTGCGTTCGGGTTGCACGGCCTGTTCCTGGCTACCGGCGGCATGGCGCTGTTCGGCATCGTGATCGTCGCCTTCATGGTGCCGCGCTCCACCGGCACCTTGCAGCACCGCGAGTCCGGCGTCGCGCGCAAGGCGTTGCTACCGACGCTCAAGCACCCGGACCTGCTGCGCCTGGATTTGGGTATCTTCGTATTACACGCAATGCTGATGTGCAGCTTCGTCGCCTTGCCCCTGGCGCTGGTCCAAAAGGCCGGTTTGCCCAAGGAACAGCACTGGTGGGTCTATCTCACTGCGCTGCTGGTTTCGTTCTTCGCCATGATCCCGTTCATCATCTACGGCGAGAAGAAACGCAAAATGAAACGAGTTTTGCTGGGCGCCGTCGCGACATTGATGCTCACTGAACTATTCTTCTGGCAGTTCGGCGACAGCCTGCGGGCGCTGGTGATCGGCACGGTGGTGTTCTTCACCGCGTTCAACCTGCTGGAGGCTTCGCTGCCTTCGCTGATCAGTAAGGTTTCACCGGCCGGCGGCAAGGGCACGGCGATGGGGGTCTACTCCACCAGCCAGTTCCTTGGTTCTGCCTTGGGCGGCATCATGGGCGGCTGGATGTTCCAGCATGGCGGTTTGTCGGTTGTGTTCCTCGGATGCGCCGGGCTGGCTGCACTTTGGTTAGCCTTTGCTGTTACCATGCGCGAACCTCCGTATGTGACGAGCCTGCGCCTGCCGTTATCGCCTGAAGCGATCCGCGAAGCTGGTTTGGTCGAGCGCCTGAAGGCCGTCGTTGGAGTAACGGATGCAGTAGTGATCGCAGAAGAAGCTGCGATTTACATCAAATTGGACACCGAATTATTGGATCGCGCGACGCTCGAGCAACTGGTCAACCCGGTGCCGACAGCGCGCCCAGCCTAGGAGAACGTTATGGCCCGTGGGGTTAACAAAGTCATATTGGTCGGTACTTGCGGCCAGGATCCCGAAGTTCGCTACTTGCCTAACGGTAATGCCGTGACCAACCTGAGTCTGGCGACCAGCGAACAGTGGACCGACAAGCAAACCGGCCAGAAGGTCGAGAAAACCGAATGGCACCGCGTGTCGATGTTCGGCAAGGTGGCAGAGATCGCCGGTGAATACCTGCGCAAAGGTTCGCAGGTTTACATCGAAGGCAAACTGCAAACCCGCGAGTGGGAAAAAGACGGCATCAAGCGTTACACCACCGAAATCGTGGTCGACATGCAAGGCACCATGCAACTGCTCGGCGGCCGTCCACAACAGGGCGACCAACAAGGCGGTGGCAACAACTACCAGCAATCCGCCCCGGCCCCACGCCAGCAGGCTCCACGCCCGCAGCAGTCGGCACCGCAGCAGTCGCGCCAGGCGCCAGCACCCCAGCAGGCCGCTCCACAGCCGGCTCCGGATTTCGACAGCTTTGATGACGATATCCCGTTCTAAGGTCTGAAGACCCGAAACGCGCCAACCCCCGACAGCGAAAGCATCGGGGGTTTTTTATTGCCCATGATCAAGCCTCACTCGCCGCAGCCTTCACCACCATCTCCTTGAACCGGCTCAACACCGCCGAGCCGTCCCCCGCCCGCGTCGCCAGATGCAGTGGCGCCACCAGGCTGCGGCACTCCGTTAGTTCCCGATATACGATGCCGTCGCCACGCAAGCGCTGCATGGACGCCGGTACGATGGACACGCCCAGGCCTGCGGCCACCAGGCTTAATGTTGCGGTCATGCGCGGCGCTTCCTGCACCACTTGCGGGCTGAAACCCGCTTCCCGGCAGGCCACCAGAATGGCGTCGTACAGTCCCAGCCCCACGCGGCGGCGGTACAGCACGAAGGATTCGCCGGCCAATGCGGCAAGGGGCAGGGCGCTTGAGTCGCGGGCCAGCGGATGATCCGTCGGCAGTGCCAGCAACATCGGCTCTACCAGAATGGGCTCATCCTGCAGCGACGGGGCTGCGCTGAGCGGCGAACGGATAAACGCCGCGTCGAGTTTTTCGTGCACCAGTGCATCCAGCAATTCGCCGGTGCCGGCTTCCTCCAGGACCACCGAGACGCCAACAAAGGTCTCGCGAAACAAGCGCAGCACGCTCGGCACAAATGGGTGCAGCGCGGCGGAGCTGGTGAAGCCGATCGCCAGCCGCCCGCGTTCACCCCGTGCCGCACGGCGGACGACGTCGGCCACGCCGTCAACCTGGGCGAGAATGCCGCGCGCCTCGTCCAGCAAGGCGAGCCCCGCGGTGGTGGGGCGCACGCCACGGGGCAGGCGCTCCATCAGCACCACACCCAGCTCGGCTTCAAGGCTTTGCAGCAGGCGCGTCAACGGCGGCTGTTGCATCCCCAGGCGCTCGGCTGCGCGGGTGATGTAACCTTCCTCGGCGATGGCCACGAAGGCTTTAAGCTGGCGAAGCTCCAACATAGGGATACTTTTCAGGTATGGGAGGGCTTCAATCCTGGCATTTGTTCTCATGGCTCACAAGATTTAGGCTGTGGCCAACCTCAAAAAGAAGGAAAGCCGCGATGACCTGGTCAGCCAAGCAGTACACGATGTTTGAACAGCAACGTACCCGCCCTGTTCGTGACCTGGTCGCGGCCATTGCCACTACCGGGGTGCGCACCGCTGTCGATTTGGGCTGCGGCCCCGGCAACTCCACCGAAGTATTGGCCGAGCGTTTCCCGCAAGCACATGTGACGGGCATGGACAGCTCCGACGACATGCTGGCCGATGCGCGCAAACGGCTGCCGTCGCTGAGCTTCGAACTGGCGGATATCGGCGCCTGGAACCCTGCGCAAGCATTCGATGTGATCCTGGCCAATGCCTCCCTGCAATGGTTGCCGGACCACGCCACGCTGTATCCGCACCTGGTCGCGCAACTCACGCCGGGCGGCACCCTGGCCGTGCAAACTCCGGACAACCTGGACGAACCCGCGCACCGGCTCGCCCGTGAAGTCGCGGCTGACGGCCCGTGGTCGGCGAAGATCGGTGCGGTGAAACACAACGAGCGGCACACACCGAGTTACTACTTTGAGTTGCTGAGCAAACACTGCAGCACCGTGGATGTGTGGCGCACCACCTACCAGCACCCGCTGGCCGATCACGCGGCGGTGGTCGAGTGGTTCAAGGCGTCGGCACTGCGGCCGTTTCTTGCGCCTTTGACTGACGATGAAAAAGCCGCGTTCCTGCGCGAGTATCAGGCGCGCATCACTCAGGCTTACCCGGCCTTGAGCGACGGCACCGTGTTGCTGCCATTCCCGCGGCTGTTCATCATCGCCACCCGCTGAATCAGGGCCCACAAGCGGCGGTCATGCCGTCGCTTGGGCCTTGAGGAACTCCTGCGTCGACACCACTTGCGCATAAGCAAACCCCAGCGCGGCCATAAAGGCGCCGTGTGCCTGCGAGGCGGGAATCACTTGCCCGTTGAACTCAAGGTCACGCGTGGCGCACGCATCATGGAGGACGGTAACGCTGTAACCCAAATCCGCCGCAGCCCGCACCACGGCATCGATGCACATATGGCTCATGCTGCCGACGACCACCACCTCGGTGATCGCGCGCTGTTCCAGGCGTGCGCGCAGGTCAGTGCCGCGAAACGCGTTGACGAAGTGCTTGAGCACCACCGGTTCATCACCCTCGTTCAGCACCTTGGCATGCAGGTGCGCGCCTTTGGAGCCCGGCGCAAAGAACGGTGCGTCGTCGGCGGTGAATTCATGGCGCACGTGGATCACTGCTTTACCGGCCTTACGGAAGGCCTGAAGCACCTGGGCTGCCTTGTCCGCCGCGGCTTCCACGCCGTCGAGTGGCCACTTGCCCTCGGGGAAGTAGTCGTTCTGGATGTCGATCAGGATGAGTGCCTGCTTGGCCATGAAGGTTGCCTCAAGATGGGGTGGATGGGCTCTGTAGCTTAGCTGTCGCTCCGCGCATCGTGCAGAACGCACCGGGTTTCAGGCTGCATCGTGCAGAATAAAGCAGGCGAAATGCCATCGTTTTTTCTGCAAACGATTGATTTAAAACCCGTCTTTCCTGTGAGTGCCTTGGCCTGATCCCTGCAACCTTCCTTGCACACACATGGCTGGATTGCCAAGGGGGACGCATGACCCCGACTCAACGCAAGAAACAGGTGGTGGCCCATTCGACAAGAGAGGGCGCGCCGCAGCACGAGATCGACACCAACCGCGCTCTGGCGCGCTGGCTGGCGCAGATACTCGGGCTCAAGTTTGGCGGCAGTTACGACCCGGCATTGCATGCCGAGCGAGACCTGTATCTGTTGCCCACTCAAACGCTGGTGGGACTGCACCAGGCCCGCGCGCTCAACATCAAGGGGCCCGAAGATTTGTGGGGCGGTTTTGTCGAGCATGATTTCATCTGCACCAAGGCCATCAGCCATGGCGTGCTCAGCCCCGAGGCCAAAACGCCTGAAGGCTGGTCGCCGCTGTTCAGCGAGCGCGTGCGCCACGTGGTGCTCGACGGCCTCAGCGTGTTTGCGCTGGAAGACGCGCTTCCCGCCGCCACGCGCCTTTTGTACAGCGGGCCGATTCGGCTGAAACCCGTGCACGCCTGCGCCGGGCGTGGCCAGCACGTTATCCACAGCCTCGACGAATTTGAAGCGCTGCTGGCGCGCCCGGACGCCGCGCAGCTGTTCAACGACGGCGTGGTGCTGGAGCAGGACCTTCACGACGTCATCACTCACAGCGTGGGCCAGAGCTTTATCGGCGATCACGTGTTGAGCTACTGCGGCGAGCAATACCTGACGAAAGACGGGCAGGGCGAGGAGGTTTACGGCGGTTCCAACTTGCTGGTGGTGCCCGGTTATTACGAAGACCTGTTGAAACTCGACCTTGCCGATGACGTTCGCCAAGCCATCGAACAAGCCCAGGTTTTCGACAGGGCCGCCGATGAGGCCTACCCCGGTTTCTACGCTTCACGGCGCAACTACGACATCGCCCAGGGCCTGGACAGCGACGGCCAGCGCCGCAGCGGCGTGCTCGAACAGTCCTGGCGCATGGGCGGGGCCAGCAGCGCGGAGGTCGCGGCGCTGCAAAGCTTCATCAACCACCCGGGCTTGCGCGCGATTCGCGTGTCTTCGGTGGAAACCTACGTGGAGCAACCGCTGCCGGCGGATGCCATTGAGGTGTACCGCGGCCCGGCGGAAAACAGCGACTTTCTTCTCAAGTATGTGACGGTTAAATCTTATGACTGCTAGAAGCGAAAGCATTGCGATCGACATCGACGACGAACAGATGAGCGCCACCTTCCTGAGCCCCAAATCCAAAGTGCCCGGCGTGTTGTTTGTACATGGCTGGGGCGGTAGCCAGGAGCGCGACTTGGAGCGCGCCAAAGGCATCGCCGGGTTGGGTTGCGTGTGCCTGACCTTCGACTTGCGCGGCCACGCCGGTACCGGAATTCCGCTGAGCCGCGTGACCCGTGAAGACAACCTGCGCGACCTGCTGGCCGCTTACGACCGGTTGCTCTCGCACCCGGCCATCGACACTTCAGCCGTGGCCGTGGTGGGCACCAGTTACGGCGGCTATCTGGCGGCGATTCTCACCTCATTGCGCCCGGTGCGCTGGCTGGCGCTGCGCGTGCCGGCGCTGTACCGCGATCAGGAATGGCTCAAGCCCAAGCGCGATCTGGACAAGGCCGACTTGATGGATTATCGCAGCACCCTGGTGCACGCCGAAACCAACCGCGCGTTGCACGCCTGTGCGCAATTCACCGGCGATGTGTTGATCGTGGAGTCGGAAACTGACGACCACGTGCCCCATGCCACCATCATGAGTTACCGCGCGGCGTGCCAACAGACCCATTCGTTGACGCACCGCATTATCGACGGCGCCGATCATTCGCTGAGCGACCCGGTGTCGCAGCAGGCCTACACGTCGATATTGGTGGACTGGATTACCGAGATGGTGGTGGGTGAGCGGTTGAGCATCATCCAGTCTCAATAAAGCGCTGAGCTTTACATCGCTATCGCGGGCAAGCCCGCTCCCACAGGTTGAATGCATTCCAAAATGTGGGAGCGGGCTTGCCCGCGATGGCGCCAGACCTTCCAACACCTGATCAAGCCGGTGTCTTCTTGACCCGCAACGCCTTGGCCTTCGCTTCAACCCCCAGGTACATCACCAGCGTAATCAGCAACGGCGAAATAAAATAAATCGCCCGATACGCAATCAACCCCGCCAGCAAACTGCCCCGCGATGCTTCATGTTGCAGCAGCGCGATAAACACCGCCTCCAACACCCCGAGGCCCGCGGGAATATGGGTGACCACCCCCGCAATCGCGCTGATCAGCAACACGCCCAGCACCAGCGGATAGTCGAGCTTGGCCGGCAAAAGAGTGAAAATCACCGCTGCCATCAGCGACCAGTTCAGCGCGCCCAGCGCCAGTTGCAAACAGGCCATGCGCAGCGACGGCAGGTTGATCTCAATGCCCTTGATCGACCATGCGCGCTTCTTTGAAAACCGGCAGGCGGCCAGGTACCCCAGGCTCGCCAGCACCAGTAGTGCGCCGATCCCTTGCAACGCCGTGCTGCTGACTTTCCACCCCGGCGGCATGGTCACCAAGCCGCTGCTGAATACCACCCCCGCCAGCGCCATGTAGCCAAACCAGTTGGTGGCCAGGCTCAGGCCCAGAATCTTGGCGATATTGCCGGTGCTGACCCCGAGTCGCGAATACAGTCGATAGCGCATGGCAATCCCGCCCACCCACGCGCTCAAATTGAGGTTGAACGCATAGCTGATCACGCCGACTGGCAGGATTTGCCTCCAGCCCAGAGGCTGGCGAATGTAGGTGCGGCCGATCAAATCGAAGCTGGCGTAGACGAGAAAACTGCACAGCGTCAGCCCTGCGGCGATCAGTAAGGTGCGCAGCTTGAAATCACCCAGCGTCTGGAACACTTCGCTCCAGTCAATGCGTCGGGCGAGCAGGGTGAAGAGCACGATCAGCAGCAGGAAGAAGGCAATCGTCAGAGGCTTCTTCAAGCGTTTGAAGCGCGAGCCGCCGGTTTCAGTGCTCATTGGCCGGGTGCTCAAAGGGTTTGAGACGAGGCTTGTGCGCGGGCAGCCAGCCGGTCAACGCCGGGAAGTGGCGCATCACGTGAAATACAAGGAAACCCACAGTCAGGCGCCACAGCCACAAGCGCGGTTTGCGATTTTCCGGCATGGTCTGGCAGTGATTTTTGGCGAGTAGTTGCAGGCGTTCGTAAAGCGTGTGATTGAACGCGCGGTCGCGAATCAACACATTGGCTTCCAGGTTCAGCGACAGGCTCAACGGGTCCAGGTTACTCGACCCCACGGTGCTCCATTCGTCATCCACCAGCGCCACTTTGCCGTGCAATGGGCGCTGGCAGTATTCGTGAATCACCACGCCGTCCTTGAGCAAGTAGTCGTAAAGCATGCGCGCCGCCAGCTTGGCCAACAGCACGTCGGGCTGGCCTTGCATGATTAATTGCACCTGCACACCACGGCGTGCCGCGTTGCGGATCTCGCGCAACAGGCGGTAGCCGGGGAAAAAATAGGCGTTGGCGATCACCACGCGCTTTTGCGCTTTGCTCAAGGCGTAGATATAGGCCTCTTCGATGTCGTCACGGTGTTGCAGGTTGTCGCGGTAGATCAGGCGCACCAGGCCATCTCCGGTATCGGTCGACCATGGCGATGGCCGCTGCTGACGCCGTCGCCACCCGCGTCGCGTGCGCACCTGGCGGCCGCTTTGGGCCAGCGCGAAGTGGTGCAAATCCGCCACCGCCGGGCCGACAACTTGCACGGCGTAATCCTGCTTGGCTTCAGGGCCGAAATCGCCCAGGTGGTCCGCAGAAAAATTGATCCCGCCAATAAACGCCACTTCGGCGTCCACCACCACAATCTTGCGGTGCAGGCGGCGAAACCAGTTGGTGCGAAAGCC
The DNA here is from genome assembly GCF_002813445.1 of Pseudomonas tolaasii NCPPB 2192. Lineage (NCBI taxonomy): Bacteria > Pseudomonadati > Pseudomonadota > Gammaproteobacteria > Pseudomonadales > Pseudomonadaceae > Pseudomonas > Pseudomonas tolaasii. Next base: position 758,032 of record NZ_PHHD01000001.1, on the reverse strand, counting down.
CAGGGTTTTCGAGGCCGGGTCGAACATCTGCACCGTCACCCCGGCTTGCGCCAGTTCGCCGAGAAACGTCGGGCTCAGCTCGCCGCAGCCAAAACCGTCGAGGCTGGCGACTACCTTGACACCGCGCTGCGCGGCCTCGATCAAGATGCGTTGCAGCTCATGGCCGACCTTGTCTTCAAACAGAATGAAGGTCTCCAGCAGGATCTCGCGCCGGGCCTCGCGCATCGCCGCAAACACTTTGGGAAAGTAAGCTTCGCCATTTTCCAGCAGTTCAACGCTGTTACCCGGTTGCCAGCCGTAATCCAGGTCACGGGCCTTGGCTTCGTCCGGTGGCTGGTCTGTGGCGATGTGCTCCACCGCAACGTTCATAGTTCGATCTCCACCGAGAGCGGCACATGGTCGGACAAATGGGACCAGGGCCGGGTGGTCAGCGCCCTGGGGTTGTGGATTTTCACGTTGCGCACATAAATGCGGTCCAGCGCCAGCAACGGCAGGCGCGCGGGAAAGGTGCGCGGCAGCTTGCCATGGGCTTCGATGAAGACTTCGCGCAGGCCGCTTTTGCTCAGGTCGGCGCGCTGGCGCCAGTCATTGAAGTCGCCGGCCACTACCAGGGGCGCGTCGGCGGGAATCTCGCCGATGCGCTGCTCCAACAAGCGCAATTGTTGTTGGCGGTGCACCTCGCGCAGGCCCAGGTGAATGCAGATGGCGTGCACTTCCTGGCCGGAGCCGGGCAGGCGCAGTACGCAGTGCAGCAGGCCGCGGTTCTCGTGGCCACTCTGGGAAATATCGAGGTTGTCGTAGCGCACAATCTGGAATTTCGACAGCAGCGCGTTGCCGTGGTCGCCATGGGGGTAGACCGCGTTGCGCCCATAGGCGTACTGCGGCCAGATGCTGTCGGCGAGGAATTCGTACTGCGGCATGTCCGGCCATTCGCTGTAGCGCTGGGGGTGGCGCTCGTGGGTGCCGTGGATTTCCTGCAGAAACACCATGTCGGCGCCCACACTGCGCACTGCTTCGCGCAGCTCGGGCAGGATGAAACGCCGGTTCAGGGCGGTGAAGCCCTTGTGGATGTTGACCGTCAGCACCGTGAAGCGAGTGATGGCGACGCTGGGGGTGATGGGCACCCAGTCGGGAATCGCAGCCATGGTTGCTCCTGAAAAAGAGTGGGGGCCAGGCCCCCGTTTATGGCTGACTGCGATTTTTGGCTGAAAGTTTCCCCCTTCCTACCAGCGGCGCATCAGCCTCTGTGGGAGCGGGCTTGCCCGCGATGGCTGAATGTCAGTCAGCCAATGATTGGCTGAACCTGCGCTATCGCGGGCAAGCCCGCTCCCACAGAACATTCCCACACAGTCAGGGGGAACGATCGGGGTGAAAACCCGTCAGTTCCTTACAGACCCTGCTGAAGGAGCCCGGCGTTTTGCTCAATCTCAAGACTGTCTTACTGCTAGGCGCGCTGCTGTTGTTCGGCAACGGCGCACTGCACGCCGCGACTGCGCCGGCCGCCACGGCCGAGCCTGCGGCCAAACCCGAGTTGCTGGTGGAGGGCGGCCTGCTCGGCGCCATCAGCTCCAGCATTGATGATGTACAGGACAAACTCGACCTCAATCAAAACCTGATCGACGCCTGGCGCCTGCGTGCAGATCGTGCGGCGGATGAGGTCGGGCGGCTCGTAGACCAGACCGCCGAGCGCTCGCCGTGGAGCGTGGCCGGCGACTTCCTGTTGCTCTCGGGGGTATGGATCGGCGCCTTTGCCGTAATGACCTTGCTCGGGCGCTTTTTTGTACAGCGCCTGAGCCGGCGGCGGTTTGTCGAGCAGCGCGGGCGCCTGCAAGGGGTACTCGGTTATGTAGTGCCTTACACGATTCCTGCACTGATCTGTCTGCCGCTGACGCTGTATGTCAGCCATTTCCTGCCCACATCGGTGGGGCGTGCGCTGGCGCTGTGTTTTGCCTACGCCACCAGCAGCGGTATTTTTTCCACCTCAATGCTGTTGTGCGTGATTGTCATGTTCAACGTCGGCCACAAGCGCCCGGCCGTGCAGATTATTCGCAGCTATTGCCCCAAGCCGCTGTTCCTCATCGGTTTCCTTGCCGCCCTCAGTGACGCCCTGACCAGCCCGCAAATCGCCCGCCAATTGGGCGGCAATATCACCAGCAGCATCGCGGTGTTCACGGGCTTGTTCGCGGCGGTGATCTTCGGTGTGCTGGTTGTGCGTTTGCGCCGTCCGGTGGCGCATTTGATCCGCAATCGCCCGCTGGCCCAGCGCCTCAAACATCCGGCGTTGCAGCAATCGCTGCGGGTGTTTTCCGGGTTGTGGTACTGGCCGATTCTGTTGATGGTGCTGGTCTCGGCGATCAACCTGATCGGTGCTGGCGACGATAACCAGAAGGCTCTGCGTTGCGCGCTGTTCACCACCATTTTGTTGATCGGCACGGTGTTTCTCAGCACGGTGTTGCAACACCTGTTCAAGTCCCGCAGCCAGGTGGCGATCCAGCGCAGCAGTGCCTACAAAGAGCGTTTCCTGAGTTTGCTGCACGCGATTTTGCGCATTGCCATGGCCATCGCGTTTATCGAGATTCTCGGGCGCATCTGGGGCGTCTCGCTGTTCGAATTCGCCCAGCGCAACTCGGTGGGCCGCGCGATCAGTGATTCCCTGAGCAGCATCGGCCTGATCCTGCTGATGACATGGTTGTTCTGGGTGGTGCTCGACACGGCGATTCAGGAGGCGTTGAAACCGCCGGTCAACAAACGCTCCAGCCGCCAGCCCAGCACGCGGGTGAAGACCATCCTGCCGTTGCTGCGTAACGCGGTGAAAATCATCCTGGTGGTCATTTGCGCGATCACCACCATGGCCAACCTCGGCATCAACGTGGCGCCGTTGCTGGCGGGTGCCGGTGTGGTCGGCCTGGCCATTGGTTTCGGCTCGCAGCAACTGGTGCAGGACGTGATCACCGGCCTGTTCATCATCATCGAAGACACCCTGTCCATCGGCGACTGGGTGGTGCTCGACTCCGGCCACGCCGGCACGGTGGAAGGCCTGACCATCCGCACCCTGCGCCTGCGTGATGGCAAGGGGTTCGTGCACTCGGTGCCGTTCGGGCAGATCAAGGCGGTCACCAACCAGTCGCGTCAATTTGCCTATGCGTTCTTCTCGGTGCAGTTCACCTACGACACCGACGTGGACAAGGCTGTGGAGCTGATTCGCGACGCGGGGCAGTCGATCCGTGACGATGTGTTCCTCAAGTACAACCTGCAAGGGCCGCTGGAGGTGTTCGGTGTCGACAAGATGGACCTCAACGGCGTGGTGCTCACGGCGCAGTTCCGCACGGTCTCTGGCGGGCAATACGCCGTCAGCCGCGCGTTTAACCAGCGTTTGAAAAAGCTTGTGGATAACTGTGACGAGGTGCATTTTGCGCAGACTTATCCACAGCAGGTTTTGCTGCCCAAGCGTACGCCACAGGTGGATGAGGCGGATGAAGCTGTGCCAGCGTCGGTGGTGCTGACCGAGCAGCCGCGCACTCAGTAATTGGGAATGGCCGGGCGGGCCCCATCGCGGGCAGGCCCGGCTCCCACATTTGAGGGTGTAAACCGGTTCAACTGTGGGAGCTGGCTTGCCTGCGATGAGGCCCTAAATATCACCATCGCTACCCCGCCGGATACAACAAGTTGCAACCCCACACTTTATCCGTGACGGTTGCGCGACAAACCCGCAAAATGCAACGATTCTTACAAATACCTAGATAACCATCGTTCCAACAGACCGGGCCTGCTTAATCTATGCGAATGCGCCTTATGTTACTGGGCGGCGGGAATGCCCTCGGGCAGGCGCTGATTCGCCTCGGTGCAGAGGAAGACATCGGCTTCCTCGCACCCAAACCGCCCCAATACGGCTGGGATGCCGCAAGCCTCACCCAATTGCTCGACGACACCCGTCCCGATGCGTTGATCAACCTCGCCTACTATTTCGACTGGTTCCAGGCCGAAGCTGTCAGCGAAACCCGTCTGGCCGCCCAGGAGTTCGCCATCGAGCGTCTGGCCGAGCTGTGCCAGCACCACAACATCACCTTGGTCCAGCCGTCCAGCTACCGCGTATTCGATGGCTCGCGTGCCACTGCCTACAGCGAAAAAGACGAGCCGGTGCCGTTGGGCCTGCGTGGCCAGGCGTTGTGGCGCATCGAGCAAAGCGTGCGCGCCACGTGCCCGCAACATGTGTTGCTGCGCTTTGGCTGGCTGCTGGATGACAGTATTGAGGGTTCTCTGGGGCGCTTCCTGGCCCGGGCCGAAAAGCCGGATGAGTTGCTGATGGCGGACGACCGTCGTGGCAACCCCACGCCGATAGACGACGCCGCGCGGGTGATCATTTCGGTGCTCAAGCAACTCGATTGCGCCGCGCCGCTGTGGGGCACTTATCACTACGCCGGGCATGAGGCGACCACTCCGCTGGCACTGGGTCAGGCGATTCTTACCGAAGCGCGCAATTACCACCCGCTGGCCATCGAATCCCCTACCGCCCAGGCCCACGCTGCCCGGCCGGATGCGGCGGACGAGCCGCAGCACGCGGTGCTGGCCTGCAAGAAAATCCTCCATACCTTCGGCATCAAGCCACGGGCGTGGCGGGCCGGGTTGCCGGCATTGCTGGACCGCTACTACCGGCATACCTGATGGGAACCCGGCGAGAGGGAGACTGAATCCTCTCGCCAGGGCCTTTTGCATTTACCGGGCGGCAACGATCTTCAGGTTGCAGTACGACATCAACCCTTCGACCCCAAACTCAACCCCGAAACCCGACTCCCTGTGCCCGCCAAACGGCACATCGGCGGACAGGCTCGCATGCTGGTTGATCCACACTGTGCCCGCGTTCAAGCGGCCGGCCACCTGGGCCAGTTGCTCGCTGTCGTTGCCCCACACCGAGGCGCCCAAACCATAGCGGGTGTTGTTGGCGCGGGCGATGACGTCGTCCAGGTCGCTGTATTTCATGATGGCGCGAATCGGGCCGAACACTTCGTCCCGCACAAACGGCGCGTCGTCCGACGGGTTGTCCAGCAAGGTCACCGGGAAGAAATAACCGGCATCGGGGGCTTCACCCTGGTAAAGCACTCGGGTGCCGCTTGCCTGGATTTGCGCCCAGGTCGCACGAATTTTTTCGAACTGCATTTTGTTTTGGATCGGCCCAAGTGCCGAGTCGGGCGCAAAGCCGTCCCCGGTCTTGATATGAGCGGCGTAAGCCACCAAGGCCTGGGTCACTTCGGCATAAATGGATTCGTGCACATAAAGGCGTTTCAGGCAGATACACGCGTGCCCGTTGAGCATGAACATGCTCCAGAACAATGACTCGGCAATTTTTTGCGGGTCGGCGTCCGGCAGCACGATGGCGGGGTCGTTGCCCCCCAACTCCAGGGTCAGGCGCTTGAGCGTGCCCGCGACCGAGTTCATCACACGCTTGCCGGTGTAGCTCGACCCGGTAAAGCTGACTTTGTCGAACCCCGGGTGCGAGGTCATCAACGGCCCCAGGGCATCGCCACCGGTAATCACGTTGAGCACGCCGGGCGGCAGCAAATCGAGGGCATATTCGGCCAGGCGCAGGACGGTCAGCGGCGCATACGGCGAGGGCTTGAGCACCACGGTATTGCCGGTGACCAGCGCGGCGAGGATTTTCATCATCGCCAGCAGCGCGGGCACGTTCCACGGGCAAATCGCGCACACCACACCCAGCGGCGTGTAGTGGCGGCTCACGCGGCCCATGAACGGCGAGTCAGCCGATTCGGCAGGCAGTTCGAGGTTCACCAGCGTCGGGCCGAATGCATCCGTCAGCGCAGTCAGCTCCCACGTCGAGGTGGCCAGCGGGCGGCCGTGTTCGGCGGTGAGCAGCGCAGTCAGTTCCGGCTCGTGGGCTTTTATGCGCGCGATGAACTCGATCAGCAGCGCGCGACGCTCGGCAAGGGGCGTCGCCGCCCAGGCTGGGAAGGCGTGGCGGGCGGCAGCCACGGCATCGTTCAACGCCGCTTCGTCAGCGTCCGGAACGGCTGCAATCACTTCACCTGTCGCGGGGTTCACCACGTCCAGTGAGTGGCTGAGTGAGGTTCGCTGCCCATTGATGAAGTTGAAGAAGCCACCGTCCAGATTGGCCTGTTTCAACAACGCATCACGATCGTGCTGTGGACCTGAAAAATCGGTAGACGGCGTATTCATGCTGAGAGCCTCGTTCCTTTTTTGTTTGAAATCGACTGGTGGTTAACAGGTATTCGAGATCGGCCAGGGAGCGCTGACATAACCCGCTTAGAAGGAACACCCGCATCCGAAGATTCATTCCATAAACAAAAAATTAATAAGGCGTTGCAGCGATAGCCAATTGCCCACGGGCGCATAAAAAAGGCCCTGTAAAAACAGGGCCTTGAGTTGAACGCTGATGAAATAAAACCTAGAACTTGTAACCGATACCCACCATGTAAACCATCGGGTCAACGTCCACATTCACTTTGGCGCGCGTGCCCTGGCCCAGCGCATTGTTGTCCACGGTGGCTTTGGTGCTGATGTCGATATAGCGCGCCTGGGCGTTGATCATCCACTTGTCGTTGATCATGTAGTCGGCGCCGATCTGCGCGGCCCAGCCCCAGGAGTTTTCCGCCTTGAAGTTACTGAAACCGGCTTGCTCGGCACGGCTGCCGACGTGTTCGTCGTAGATCCAGGTGTAGTTGATGCCGGCGCCGACGTAAGGCTGGAAGGCGGACTTGTTGTCCAGCGGGTAATACACGACGCTCAAGGTCGGCGGCAGGTGTTTCAGGGTGCCGAGCTTGCCGTTGGCGGCGCCGAGGGCGGTGTTCTTGATCTTCACATCATGCTCGAACGGCGTGGCCGCGAGCAGTTCGATGCCGACGTGATCGGTGATCATGTAGGCGAAGTTCAGACCCAATTGCGTGTCGCTGCTCATGGTCGCCTTGCCGCCCAGGTTGGCGCCGGCCAACGGGCCCTGGTCAACCTTGACGCTGCTGCTGTCGGCCTTCGGATTCACGGTGATTGCACCGGCGCGAATCAGAATGTCGCCGGCTTCGTGAGCCTGTACGGCGGGGGCGGCGAGGGCGAGCGCGAAGAGGGACGCGCCGAGCAGAGACTTGTTCATGGGAGCTCCAAAAGGACGTTAAAAGTTGTACGTCCAATGGTAAAGATCGTTCCATTCGATCCTTTGACTCAGCTCAATGAAAGGGTGTTCTGCCTGTTGCAACACAGATCAAAAACTGTGGGAGCGGGCTTGCCCGCGAAGGCGTTGTGCCATCCAACTTATTTTTTGCTGACAGACCGCTTTCGCGGGCAAGCCCGCTCCCACATGGGATTTCAGTGTTCTTGAGTAGGGCTTATTCCTGCAACTCGTACACGTAAATCTTCTCGGCATCCATCTGGTAGCCCGCGTCGGCCAGCTCGCTGGTCGACGGTTTGACCTGCATCGCGCCTTCGATCCAGTAGGGTTGGTACAGCTCATCGAGCTTCACGCCGACTTCGCTTTTCACATGCACGATCTGGTTCGACGGCGGCGGCGGTACGTGGATGCACGCGCCGAAATACGGCACCAGCAAGAACTCGGTGGTGCGGCCTTCTTCGCTGACTTCCAGCGGCACGATATAGCCCGGCAAACGGATGTGTTTACCGTCGAGGCTTTGCACCACCGGGGCGTTCGGCAGTTCCTGCTTGGCCGCTGGCGCCGCTTCGACCGACAGCGCATCGGCCATGTTTGACAGGTCGTGCAGCGGTTTCATGTTGGGAATTTCCGGCGGCGCGTCCGGTGGAATCATCTCCTGCCACGACAGGTCCTGGGGCTGCTCATCCGCCCACGCGGGCACAGCCACCAACAGCAATAACGCAAACAGCGCACGACGCATCGAAGCCTTCCTCATAAACGTATGGACAGGCCGTCGGCCAGGGATTGGCGATAGGCGCGCCACGCGGGCACGGCGCCCATCAACAGCGCTGCGGCGAGGATACCGGCGAGCAGCGTCCATTCATATTCGCTGGGCCACGACATCGGCAGATCCAGGCCGTAATTGGCCTGCAAATACCCGCGCGAGGCGGCGATGCACACGTACAGCAAACCGACACCCGCCACCACGCCGGACAGCGCCAGAGCGAAGGCTTCGAAGATCAGCAGCGTCGCGATGTGCCACGGCCGTGCGCCCACCGAGCGCAGAATCGCCATCTCGCGGCGACGCTCGTTGAGGCTGGTGAGGATCGCCGTGAGCATGCCGATCAAACCGGTCAGCACCACAAACAGCGAGATCACGAACAGCGCTTTTTCGGCGGTGCCCATCATGCTCCACAGCTCTTGCAACGCTACGCCGGGCAGGATCGCCAGCATCGGCTCGCCGCGGAAATCGTTGATTTCACGCTGCAACGCGAAGGTGGAAATCTTGTTGTTCAGGCCGAGCATGAACGCGGTGATCGCCTGCGGCGTCAGGTCCATGTTGCGTGCCTGATCGGCGCTGATACGGCCTTTGCCCTGGGCGGGCACGCCGTTGTGCCAGTCGATATGGATGGCTTCCATACCGCCGAGGCTGATGTGCAGCGTGCGGTCCACCGGCGTACCGGTGCGCTTGAGAATGCCGACCACGGTGAAGGGTTTGTCATCGTGCTTGACCAGGCTGACCACCGCCACGCCATGGGCCAACACCAGTTTGTCGCCGAGCTTGTAATGCAATGCGTCGGCGACTTCGGCGCCGAGCACCACTTCAAACGGGTCGGTGGCGAAGGCGCGGCCGCTGGCCAGTTCGAGGTTTTGCTTGCGGCCGTACTGGTAATGCTCGAAGTAGGATTCGTTGGTGCCCATCACGCGGTAGCCGCGGTGGGAGTCGCCGAGGGAAATCGGGATCGCCCATTTCACCTGCGGGCTGGCGGCGAAGTGTTCGAAGCTGTCCCAGCGAATGTTGTTGGTGGCGTTGCCGATGCGGAACACCGAGTACAGCAGCAGGTTCACCGAGCCCGAGCGCGCGCCGACGATCAGGTCGGTGCCGCTGATGGTGCTGGCGAAACTGTTGCGCGCTTCAACGCGCACACGCTCCACCGCGAGCAACAAGCAGACGGACAGCGCGATGGCGAAGGCGGTGAGGATCGCGGTGAAGCGACGGTTAGCCAGGCTGGCCATGGCTAGACGGAACAGATACATCTCAAACCTCTGCGGGCGTGGCGGCGCGATTGAGTTCGGCCAGCGACAGGTGGCGGTCGAACAGCGACGCGAGGCTCTGGTCGTGGCTGACGAACAACAGGCTGGCGCCGGCCTCGCGGCACTCGGCGAACAGCAGGCGGATGAAGGCTTCACGGGCGTCGTAGTCGAGGGCGGACGTCGGCTCGTCGGCGATCACCAGTTCCGGCTGGCCGATCAACGCACGGGCGGCGGCCACCCGTTGTTGCTGGCCGATGGACAGTGAGTCGGCGCGGCGGTCCAGCAAGTCCTTGTCCTTCAAACCCAAATGCGCGAGCAACGTGGCGGCGGCTTGATCGACGCTGCCATGACGCTGCTTCGCCCGCTGAGCGCGCAGTTTGGAAAAATGGCAGGGCAGCTCGACGTTTTCGCGCACCGACAGAAATGGCAACAGGTTGAACTGCTGGAAGATGTAGCCGGTGTGGTCCACACGAAAACGGTCGCGGGCGCCGGCGCCGAGTTCGGTCAGCTCCTGACCAAGCAGGCGAATGCTGCCCCGGCCGGGTTTCTGCACGCCGCCAAGCAGGCCGAGCAGGGTGGTTTTGCCACTGCCGCTCGGGCCTTTGAGGAACAGGGTTTCCCCTGCTTCCAGGCGGAAGGCCGGGATGTCCAGCAACGGTGGGTGACCGGGCCAGTTGAAGCCCAGGTCGTGCAGTTCGATTAATGCTTGGGTCATGGGAAATCATCGGTCTCAGAAACGGGCGCCAACCCCTGTGGGAGCTGGCTTGCCTGCGATAGCGATCTATCAGTCACATCATTGCTGACTGGCCCACCGCTATCGCAGGCAAGCCAGCTCCCACATTGACCGTATTGTCAGATCAGAATTTCAGCGTGGCGGCCTGGGCCGTCGCTTCAACACCTTGCTGGCCGCTCGGCCCGATCAGTTGTACCTGAATTTTCTGAGTGGCGGGGAAGGTCTTGAACACCTGGGTCAGGTCGAGGTTGCTCAGTGCCGTCGGCGTGGCGCAGGTGAACTGGTAGTGAGCGTGGATTTCGCTGTGGTCGTGATGATGTTCGTGGGCAGCGGCGCCTTTGCCGTCGGTGGCGTGGTCATCATCGTCGTCGTCATGGTCGGCTTCAGGCTTGTCGCCGAACAGCGGGCTGTTGAGTTCCTGGGTGCTGATCACACAACCGGCGCCTTTGGGCAGGTTGAACAGGGCCAGCGGGTTTTCCAGTTGCTTGCGGGCGGCAGCGACTTTGGCTTTGTCGGCAGGGGTCGTGGCTTGATGTTCAAAGCCAACAAGGTTCATGGCCGGGCTATCGAATTCCAGCTCCAGCGCCTGGCCGTCAAGCACGGCGTTGAGACGGCCAACACCGTGTTCATGAGCGCCCAGGCTGCCGTGCTCGTGGGCGTGTTCATGGTCGTGCTCATCGGCAGCGTGGGCGATGGCGAGTGGCAGCAGGGCAAACGGCAAAGCGAGCAGCAGGCGGCGCATGAGAAGGCTCCAGAACATGAAAGTTTTGTTATGTGATCTTATAACAATAATGACAGGAGTTTGAACGCCCGCTTGGCGTTGCGCAAGTCGCGTGGGAGCATGCCTATCGGAAAAGTACGGGAGTGAAGGCGATGTTACGAATTCGTGGAACCGTCGGTGACCTGCCGGTGGACCTGACCCTGGAGCTGGACGACGGCGACTGGGCACGACTGGGCGCGCAATTGCAGGCGTCGCCTTTGCAGGCAGCCCCGGCGGCGCCGGTCAAACAAAACGATGACCTGTGGCAGAACGCCCAGGACCTGTTGCGCAAAGCCGGGCAGCTCAGCGGGCTGGAGTTGATCGATCAACTGGAAGGGTTGGCCGGCGATGCCGCCTCAGGCAAGCGCCTGTTGGTGCGCCTGCGCCACAGCTCGAACGTGAAAGTGGCCAGCGGCGCCGATACGCCGCTGTACAGCTGGGTCGGTGATTAGTACAGCGCAGCGAACAGCTTGCGGCGGTACACGGTCACCAGCGGGTGGTCATTGCCCAGCAGTTCGAACACTTGCAGCAAGGTCTTGTGCGGCAGGCCTTCGCTGTAACTGCGGTTGCGGATGAACAGCTTGAGCAAGCCTTCCAGGGCGGCGTCGTACTGCTGACGGGCCAGTTGCTGGATGCTCAACTGATAGGCCGCTTCATCGTCCTGCGGGTTTTGCGCCAGACGGCTTTTCAAGTCGGCGGCGTCCGGCAGGTCGGCAGCCTGGCGCAGGAAGGTGATTTGCGCCTTGGCCCCGGCGAGGGCGGCTTTGTGCTCGTCGCTTTTCACCGCGTCGAGCACGGTTTGGGCTTCGCCCAATTCACCGCGTTCAGCCAGGCAACGTGCGTAGAGAATCAGCGCGCCGGCGTTGGTGTTGTCCTCGCCCAGCAGCGCCACCAACACGGTTTCGGCGTCGCTGATGCGGCCTTCGGCAAACAGCGCCTGAGCCTGTTCCAGCGGGTCAGCCGCCGCCGGTGGTGGCATCTGCACATGGGGTTCCAGCATTGCCCGCACTGCAGACTCCGGCTGCGCCCCGGCAAAGCCGTCTACCGGTTGGCCATCCTTGAACAGCACCACGGTCGGCAGGCTGCGAATGCCAAAACGCGCGACGATGTCCTGTTCGGCATCACAATCGACTTTGGCCAGCAGCAACTCGCCCTGATAACTCTCGGCAATTTGCGTCAGCATCGGCATCAGCGCCTTGCACGGCGCGCACCATTCGGCCCAGAAATCCACCAGCACGGGTTTTTCGAAAGAGTTCTGAATCACCGCCTGATCGAACGTGGCGGTGGTGGCGTCGAAGATGTACGGCGTGGGCTCACTCATGGGGCATCTCGATTAAAGCGGGAATGGGGCAACTATAAGGGCTGGCGCAGGCGGCTGAAAGCGCGGCGTTCGTGAGGCCATCGCGGGCAAGACCGCTCCCACAGCTGGACTGCATCGTCCTGTTGAAATGCATTCTCCTGTGGGAGCGGGCTTGCCCGCGATGACCTCACAGACGCCGCGAATGGTACAGGCTCACCTTGCGAAACTCCCAGGGCTCAGCCAGATCCGGCAAGGTCAATGCATCGAGAATTGCCAGGCGCTGATAGGCCGGGTGCTGGAAGTCCCTGACGCGCGAATCCGCCACCAGCGCTTCACGGCCACGGCTGAGGAAGTGATCCAGCAGCGGCAGGTTGGCGCGGTCGTAGAGCACGTCGGCGACGAGAATCAAATCGAAACGGTCGGCTTCGGCGAAAAAGTCGGCTGAATAATTCAGCTCAACCCCATTGAGTTCGGCATTCGCCCGGCAAGACGCCAGCGCCAGCGGGTCGAGGTCGCACGCCACCACTTCCAGCGCGCCCGCCTTGACGGCGGCAATACCGGCCACGCCGGAGCCGGCGCCGAAGTCCAGCACTCGCTTGCCTGCCACCCATTCAGGGTTGGCGGCCAGATACCGGGCCAGCGCCAGGCCGCTGGCCCAGCAAAAACTCCAATAGGGCGGCTCATGCAGGATGCGCCGGGTCTCTTCCTGGCTGAAGGCGCGGTCCATGTTGTCGGCATCCAGCAGCCACAACGACAGCGCGGTGCCCGGCAGCGGGCAGGGCACCAGGTGGGCGTCGCCGATCAACTCGCTCAGGGCCGCTTGCAGGTGCAGCGGTGGCGTCATGGTGCCGGTACGAGCTGCAGGGGGCCGGTGGTCTGGGTAATCGCCTGGGTGATGCGCACGGCAGGCAGGTGCAGGATCAACTGGCCGGACTGGCTGGCGCGGCCGCGCAATTCAACGCGCGCACCGGCCGGGAAGGCTTCCGGGTTGAAACGCAGGCGGAAGGCCACGGGCTTGCCGTTGCCGGTCAATACGCTGCTGGCGAGCAGCTGTTGCGGACGGTTGCGCTCGTCGATCACCAGCAGCGCCAGTTCGACTTCGGCATTGGCCGGCACGCCGTTCAGCGAGCCGCTGATTTCACGCTGATACGCCGGCAACGGGCCGAGGTCTTCAATGCCGGGCACTTTTTTCTCTTGGGCCGGTGTGGGTTGAGGGGCGGCAGGCTTGGGGGCTTGGCTGCTGCAGGCGACCAGGAAACTGAACAAGGTAAGCAAAACAAGTGGTCGTAACTGCATGTACGGCTCCAGAAAGGGCAAAATCCGTGGCTTAAAAAATATGAAACATAATAGTCAGCCTATATACCGTAAAGGCTATGGCTTGTCTTGCCACGGGGATGCGCTACCATGGCCCTCCCTTTTTTTGTTGCCTGCCACCATGCACTGTCCCTTCTGCGGTGCCAACGACACCAAGGTCATTGACTCGCGTCTGGTCGCCGAGGGCGATCAAGTGCGTCGCCGGCGCGAATGCCTGGCCTGCGGTGAACGTTTCACCACCTTCGAAACCGCCGAACTGGTGTTGCCACGTCTGATCAAATCCGACGGCAGCCGCCAGCCCTTCGACGAAGAAAAACTGCGCGCGGGTATGCAACGCGCCCTGGAAAAACGCCCGGTGAGTGTCGAGCGGCTGGAGGCGGCGCTGGTGCACATCAAGCACAAGCTGCGTGCCACCGGCGAGCGCGAGGTCAAGAGCCTGGTGGTCGGAGAGCTGGTGATGGGCGAGTTGCAAAAGCTCGACGAAGTTGCCTACATCCGTTTCGCCTCGGTGTATCGACGCTTCCAGGACCTCAATGAGTTCCGCGAAGAGATCGACCGCCTGGCCCGTGAGCCGGTGAAGAAATGACACTACCTTCTGCTGAACAGGCGGTACTCGACGCCCATTACATGGCGCGCGCCCTCGAACTGGCACGTAAGGGCCTGTACACCACCCACCCCAACCCACGGGTCGGTTGCGTGATTGTGCGTGATGGGCAGATTGTCGGCGAAGGCTGGCACGAGCGCACCGGCGAGCCCCACGCCGAGCCCAACGCCCTGCGCGCCGCGGGCGACAGGGCGCGAGGTGCCACGGTGTATGTGACCCTCGAACCCTGCAGCCACCACGGCCGCACGCCGCCCTGCGCTGATGCACTGGTGAGTGCCGGCGTGGCGCGCGTCGTCGCGGGCATGCAGGACCCGAACCCGGAAGTGGCGGGGCGCGGCATGCAGCGTCTGGCCCAGGCCGGGATCGAGATTCGCAGCGGCGTGCTGGAGAAGGAAGCTCGCGCACTGAACCCGGGTTTTCTCAAGCGCATGGAACACGGCCTGCCGTTTGTGCGGGTCAAGCTGGCGATGAGCCTGGACGGCCGCACCGCGATGGCCAGCGGCGAAAGCCAATGGATCACCGGCCTGGCAGCCCGTGCCGCCGTGCAGCGCCTGCGTGCCGAGGCCAGCGTGGTGCTGACCGGCGCCGACACGGTGCTGGCCGATGGTGCACGCCTGACCGTGCGCGCCGCCGAGCTTGGCCTGGATGAAGCAACCACCGCACTGGCCATGTCGCGTCCGCCGCTGCGGGTGTTGATCGACGGCCGCCTGCGCGTGCCACTCAACGCGCCGTTCTTCAAGGCCGGCCCGGCGTTGGTGATCACCTGCGTGACCCCGGAAAACCAGTTTCCCCGTGGGCCCGAGTGCCTGGTGGTGCCTGGCGTCGACGGCCAGGTCGATCTGCGTTCGGCCCTCGTGGCGCTGGCTGCCCGCGGCGTCAATGAAGTGCTGGTCGAAGCCGGGCCAAGTCTGGCGGGCGCCTTTGCCCAACAAGGCCTGGTGGACGAATACGTGATATTCGTCGCCGGCAAGTTCCTCGGCTCCGCCGCGCGGCCTTTGCTCGACTGGCCGCTTGAGAAACTGGCCGACGCCCCCCAACTCAAGATCACTGAAATGCGCGCGGTAGGCGACGACTGGCGAGTCACTGCCGTCCCGCTTCCACCCGCGAGCGTATAATTCTGACCGGGCGCTCAACTGCCCGTACCCGTTTTCCAGGAGAAGGCCATGTTCACCGGCATCATCGAATCCATCGGCAGCATCCGCGCCATGACCCCCAAAGGCGGCGACGTGCGCCTGCTGGTTGAAACCGGCAAGCTGGACCTGGGCGACGTCAAGCTGGGGGACAGCATCGCCGTCAGCGGCGTGTGCCTGACCGTCATCGAGCTGCCGGGCAACGGTTTTGCCGCCGACGTCAGCCGGGAAACCCTGGACTGCACGGCGATGAACGACCTCAAGGCCGGCAGCCCGGTCAACCTGGAAAAAGCCCTGACCCCGACCACCCGCCTGGGCGGCCACCTGGTCAGCGGCCATGTCGACGGCGTGGGTGAAGTGGTATCGCGCAGCGAAAACGCGCGTGCCGTGGAATTCCGCATTCGCGCGCCAAAAGAGCTGGCCAAGTACATCGCCCACAAAGGCTCGATCACCGTCGACGGCACCAGCCTGACCGTGAACGCCGTGAATGGCGCCGAATTTGAACTGACCATCATTCCCCACACCCTGAGCGAAACCATCATGGCGTCTTATCAGCCAGGTCGCCGGGTGAACCTGGAAGTGGACTTGCTGGCCCGTTACCTGGAGCGCCTGTTGTTGGGCGAAAAGGCCGCAGAGCCTACTGCCGGTAATATCACTGAAAGTTTTCTGGCCGCTAACGGCTACCTGAAATCCTGACCAAGGGGGTGCCGCGTGGCGCTCAATAGCATCGAAGAACTGGTTGAAGACATCCGCCAAGGCAAGATGGTCATCCTGATGGATGACGAAGACCGCGAAAACGAAGGCGACATCATCATGGCCGCCGAGGCCTGCAAACCTGAGCACATCAACTTCATGGCCAAGCACGCCCGCGGGCTGATCTGCATGCCCATGAGCCGCGAGCGCTGCGAACTGCTCAAGTTGCCGTTGATGGCGCCGCGCAATGGGTCGGGTTTCGGCACCAAGTTCACCGTGTCGATTGAAGCGACCACCGGCGTGACCACCGGTATCTCCGCCGCCGACCGCGCGCGCACCGTGCAGGCCGCCGCCGCGAAGGATGCCAAGGCTGAAGACATCGTCAGCCCCGGCCACATTTTCCCGCTGATGGCCCAGCCGGGCGGCACCCTCGCGCGTGCCGGCCACACCGAAGCCGCTTGCGACCTGGCGCGCATGGCCGGTTTCGAGCCGAGCGGTGTGATCTGCGAAGTGATGAACGACGACGGCACCATGGCTCGTCGCGCGGAGCTTGAAGCGTTTGCTGCTGAACACGACATCAAAATCGGCACCATTGCCGACCTGATTCACTACCGCATGATCCACGAACGTACCGTTCAGCGGATTGCCGAGCAGCCGCTGGACAGCGAACTGGGCCAATTCAATTTGGTGACCTACCGTGATTCGGTGGAAGGCGACGTGCACATGGCCCTGACCCTGGGCGCCATTTGCGCCGAAGAGCCGACCCTGGTGCGGGTGCACAACATGGACCCGTTGCGCGACCTGTTGATGGTCAAGCAGCCGGGCCGCTGGAGCCTGCGGGCCGCCATGGCCGCGGTTTCCGAGGCGGGCAGCGGTGTGGTGTTGCTGTTGGGTAACCCGGTGGATGGCGACGTGCTGCTGGCACATATTCGCGAAACCGCCGAGCACACCCAGGTCAAAACGCCCACCACCTACAGCATCGTCGGTGCCGGTTCGCAGATCCTGCGCGACCTCGGCGTGCGCAAAATGCGCCTGATGAGTGCGCCAATGAAATTTAATGCGATATCCGGTTTCGATCTGGAAGTTGTAGAATACGTGCCCTCCGAATAAAGGCCGGCGATTTTTGCCCCTTGTTCGCGGTTAACACATCACTGAGGGACGCACTTTTCGCGTCCCTGCTCTTTAAGAGATTTGTCGAATGACCCTGAAGACCATCGAAGGTACCTTCATCGCCCCCAAAGGCCGCTACGCACTGGTAGTCGGCCGCTTCAACAGCTTCGTGGTTGAAAGCCTGGTCAGCGGTGCCGTGGACGCCCTGGTTCGCCACGGTGTGAGCGAAAGCGACATCACCCTGATCCGCGCCCCTGGCGCCTTCGAGATTCCACTGGTTGCGCAAAAAGTTGCCCAACAGGGTGAATACGCGGCGATCATCGCCCTGGGCGCGGTCATTCGTGGCGGTACTCCGCACTTCGAATACGTGGCCGGCGAATGCACCAAGGGCCTGGCCCAGGTGTCCATGGAGTTCGGTGTGCCGGTAGCATTCGGCGTGCTGACCGTTGATTCCATCGAGCAAGCCATCGAGCGTTCCGGCACCAAGGCCGGTAACAAAGGCGCTGAAGCTGCCCTGTCCGCGCTGGAAATGGTCAGCCTGCTGTCGCAGTTGGAGGCCAAGTGATTTCCGACGAGAGCGACAACTTCAACCCGCGCGAGCCACGCCCTGCCGATGCCGGCAAACCGTCCAAGAACGAGAAGCGTCGCGCTGCCCGTCAATTGGCCACCCAGGCGCTGTATCAGCGTCACCTGGCCGGCGCCTCGCTGAACGAAATCGAAGCACAGTTCCGCGTCGACAACGATTTCACCTTCGCCGACCTGCCGTACTTCCACGACATCCTGCACGGTGTGCATGCGCACCTGACCGAAATCGATACAGCCCTGGCGCCTTGCCTGGACCTGACCATCGAAGAGCTGGACCCGGTTGAACTGTGCGTCATGCGCCTGTCGGCCTGGGAACTGCTGTATCGCGTCGACGTGCCGTACCGCGTGGTGATCAACGAAGGTATCGAGCTGGCGAAAGTCTACGGTTCGACCGACGGCCACAAGTTCGTCAACGGCGTACTCGACAAGCTGGCCCCGCGCCTGCGTGAAGCCGAAGTGAAAGCGTACAAGCGCTGAATGGGCGAGTTTGAGCTGATCCACACCTACTTCGCCGCCGCGCCTTGTGCGCAAGGCGGCGAGGGCATTGCACTGGGGATTGGCGACGACTGCGCCTTGCTGGCGCTCCCTGCCGGGGAGCAGCTGGCAATTTCTACCGATACGCTGGTGGCCGGCGTGCATTTTGCCGACCCCTGCGATCCCTTTCTGCTCGGCCAGCGCTCGCTGGCTGTGGCAGTCAGCGATCTGGCCGCCATGGGCGCCCACCCCCTCGCATTTACCCTTGCACTCACTACCCCGACGGTCGAGGCCGATTGGCTGCAACGCTATGCCCAGGGCTTGAATGCCATGGCGCAACGCTGCGGCGTAGGCCTGGTGGGCGGCGACACCACGCGCGGCCCGCTCAGCCTGACTCTGAGCGTGTTTGGCCGTGTGCCGGCCGGCCAGGCGTTGACCCGCAGCGGTGCGCAGCCGGGCGACCTGCTGTGTGTCGGCGGTGAACTGGGCAATGCCGCCGGCGCCTTGCCGTTGGTGCTGGGCCAGCGCAGTGCTGAGCCTGCTGTTGCCGAACCATTGCTGGCGCATTACTGGTCGCCGCAACCGCAGTTGGCGCTGGGGTTGGCACTGCGGGGCAAGGCGACGTCTGCGATGGATATTTCCGACGGCCTGTTGGCCGATTGCGGGCATATCGCCAAGGCCTCGTCCGTCAGTCTGGTGGTCGAGCGTCAGAAACTGCCGTTGTCCGCCGCCTTGCTGGCGTTCGTTGGCGATGACGCGGCCCGCGTGGCGGCGTTGAGCGGGGGCGATGACTATGTGTTGGCGTTCACTCTGCCGCCCGCCGAGCTGGCGCCGTTGCTGGCCGATGGCTGGCCGGTGCATGTGATCGGTCGGGTCGAGGCGGGGCAGGGCGTGACGCTGCTCGATGCCAATGGGCAGGACATCACCCCGGCCGTGCGCGGCTACCAGCACTTTCACGAAAAAGCCTGAATCCCGCAGCTGCGCTACCCTCTATAGGTTCGTGTGCCGCAGGAGGTTGCCGCTATGGATGTGCGTCGCTGGCTGCTGATCGGGTTGTGCGCCACCGTTTTACTGGTTCAGGCGCAAGAGGCCCAGGTGCCTGGCAAAGTCATGCTGGCCAGTGAGGAATGGAACGACTACACCAACAAGGATGGCAGTGGCCTTGCCTGGGACGTATTGCGCCAGGTGTTCGAGCCTGCGGGGATCACCGTGCAAACCCGCAGCGTGCCTTACACGCGCTCGGTCGGCCTGGCCCAGCGCGGCGAGGTAGACGGCTGGGTGGGTTCGTACCGCGACGAAGCCGGCGACGTGCTGTACCCCTACTGGAATTTTGACTCCGACCACATCTATGCCCTCGGCTTGGCCACTGCGCCGACGCCGAGCATCGCCACGCTGGGCAACTACCGCCTGGCCTGGGTGCGCGGCTACAAGTACGAAGAATACTTGCCGAATGTGCATCGCTTTAACCAGATCGAGCGGCGCGACGGCATCTTGCCGATGCTGCAGCACGGTCGGGCTGACTTTTACATTGATGCCTACACCGAGGCCCGGTTTGTCCTCGGCCAGGCCGACGACCCTACGCAATTCAAACTTACGCATATCGCCGAACTGCCGCTGTACGTGGGCTTTGCCGATACCGACCGTGGGCGGGCATTGATGGCGGTGTATGACCGGCGCATGGCCGCGCTGGTCAAAAGCGGCGAGCTGAAACCGGTTTTCGAGCGCTGGAAACAGCCTTATCCGTTCTGACCTGCATAGAACCGGGACGAAGGCCAATCGAACCTATTGATCTTTATCAGCGATAATTCAGCTTAAGCGTCTGTAGGAACCTGCTGTTACAATGATGCCCTCTGTGAAATCTGAAATCAGGAGCACACGGTGCCCGTCGTTTTCGTCGCCGCTTCCAAGCTGCCTACCCCTTTTGCCACGTTCACCATGAATGGCTTTCTCGAAGAAGCCACCGGCCGCGAGCACGTGGTGCTCAGCCTCGGTGACATCGCCGACGGCGCCCCGGTGCTGGGCCGTGTGCACTCCGAGTGCCTGACCGGTGACGCGCTGTTCAGCCAGCGCTGCGACTGCGGCTCGCAACTGGAAGCCGCGCTGCGCGCCATCGCCCGTGAAGGCCGTGGCGTGTTGCTGTACTTGCGTCAGGAAGGCCGTGGCATTGGCCTGATGAACAAGATCCGCGCCTATGAGCTGCAGGACGGTGGCGCCGACACCGTGGAAGCCAACGAACGCCTGGGTTTCGCCGCCGACCAGCGTGACTACGCGATCTGCCTGCCGATGCTGGAGCACCTGGGCGTCAAATCCCTGCGCCTGATGACCAACAACCCGCGCAAGGTCAAAGCCTTGTCCGAGATGGGCATCACCGTGGCCGAGCGCGTGCCGCTGCACACCGGGCACAACCCGCACAACAAGCTCTACCTGGCCACCAAAGCCAGTAAGCTCGACCACATGATGGGCAACGAGCACCAGGGCGAGGTCGACCGCGCGTGACCCGCGGCCAGGTGAAACGGCGACTGTCCTTCAACTGGTGGCAGTATCTGGCCCTGGCGTTGCTTCCGTTGTTCGTGCTCAACCTGGTGTTTGGCCAGGCTGAGCCCTTGCTTTCCGTGATGGCCATGCCGTTGTTTATCGCCGGCGTGGCCTCGATGTTTCTGAGCTTGCGCTATTTCAACGGCTATAAACATGCGCTGATCGCGACCTCGAAAGCCCTCGACACGCCCGAAGAACCGGCTGCCTGGATCACCCTGGCGGCGCGTCGGCGTGCGGCGCTGCTGGTGGCCGCGTTACCGGCCTGGATCGGTGCGCTGGCCGTGTTCGTCGGCCTGGAGGCCGTGCCTCTGTTTTTGCTGGCGCTGTCCACCCTCGTTCTGTTTTACCTTTACCGCATCCCCCGTCAACTCGGATGAAACGCCATGGGCTGGCGGTTTTGCTGCTGGCGGTCTGTGCCCAGGCGTTGGCCGCTGAGCGCGTGGTCAGCCTGGCGCCGTCGCTGTCTGAAATCGTGGTTGAACTGGGCGCCGCCGACGTGCTGGTGGGCGTGCTCGACGGCGGTGACCGGCCGCAGGCATTGGCGACGGTGCCGTCGGTTGGGCACTACGGCCAGTTGGACATGGAGCGCCTGCTCAGCCTCAAGCCCGATCTGATTTTGCTGTGGCCCGGCAGCGTCGGTCCGGCCCAGCGCGAGCAACTGCAGCGCCTGAATATCCCGGTCTACGTGGCCGAGCCCCATAAACTTGAACAGCTGACCTCCCAGGTCCAGGCCATTGCCGAGCAGCTTGGGCGGCACGAGGCTGGCCGGCAATTGGCCGCGCAGTTGCGCCAACGCCTGGCCGAACTGCGCCAGCGCTATCAACGCACCGAGCCGTTGCGGGTGTTTTACCAGGTGTGGAATCAGCCCCTGTACACCGTGGGTGGCGGGCAGATCATCAGCGATGCGCTGACGGTCTGTGGGGCGCGTAATGTGTTTGATGACCTGAAGCTGCCTGCGCCGCAGGTCAGCGTCGAGTCCGTGCTACAGCGCGACCCCGAGATGATCCTGGTGGGCGACCAGGCCCAGAAGGATGACTGGAAGGTTTGGCCGGCGATGGCGGAGCGGGTCCGTTTGGTGCCCGATAAGGGCCTGGAGCGGCCGAGTGGGCAGATGGTGGAGGCGGTGGCGCGGTTGTGTCAGGTGATTGCACCGAACCTGTGAGGCCGCTATCGCAGGCAAGCCAGCTCCCACCTTTTGTGGGAGCTGGCTTGCCTGCGATGAGGCCGGTACTGGCGAGTCAGATTTCAGGCGTCCAGGTCACCCCAAACATCCACACCCGACCCTCCTCACGGTAGTTCTGATTGTTCTCGTAATTGGGATCCTGATAACTGTACATCGCCCGCGCATAGGACTTGTCCAGCACATTGTCGACTTTCAGTGACAGCAACACTTCCCGGTTCAACGCCCAGCTGCCGCGCAGGCCCAGCAAGGCGTAGCCGCCCAGGCGGTGGGTATTTTCGGCATCGTCATAGCTGGAACTGACAGCCTGCCAACTCGCGCCAACCCCCAGTTTGTCGAACTGCCGATCCAGGTCCAGGCTCAGCGTACGCCGTGCCCGGCGCTCCAGGGTGTGGCCGGTGTCGCGGTCACGCGGGTCAATAATCGACAGCCCCAGGTTGCCTTGCCAGCCAAACAGTTCTTGCTTGAGCGCCGTCTCGAAACCATTGATCCGGGCCGATGCCACGTTGCGCGGGATGTAGAAATCCATCTGCTGCGCAACGATGGCGTCTTTCAGATCGGTGCGGTACAGCGAGGTTTCCAAACGCGTCGTGTCTGTCAGTTGGCTGCGCCATTGCACCTCGTAGCTCTTCGAATGTTCCGGCTTGAGGCTGGGGTTGCTGCTGCCGGGGTAATACAGGTCATTAAAGCTCGGCGCACGGAAGCCTTCGCTGTAGGACAGCAACAGGTCGTTATCCGGGTTGAGCGGCAGGGTGAGCGTGCCGCTCCAGGTGTTTTGGCTGCCGAACTGCTGGTTGGTGTCGTGGCGCAAGCCCACTTCGGTGGAGAACGCCTCTGAAGCGTAACGGTGTTGGATAAACGCTGCACGGTTCCAGCGGCTGTCCTCGTCAAAGTCAGTGGTGGCGCGCACCCTGTCCTGGTACCAGTCGCCGCCGAGGATCAGGCTGTTGCGATCATCCAGCGTCAGGTCGTTCTGCCAGTTCACCGAGTCGCGGTAGGTGTTGAAGGCGCTGCCCTCATCGCTGAGGTGGTCGCGCTTCTTGTCGCGGTTCTCGCTGTGGCCCAGTTCCAGCCGGGTCTGCCAGCGGTCGTTGAGCCTGGCGTCGACATAACCGCTGGCACTGCTCACCGTGTAGTCGGTGTAGGGTTTCTGGCCCACGGTTTCGAACGCGCTGACGTAGCGTCCAAAGGGGTTGTCATATTCTGATTTGCCCCGGCCATCCAGCAGGTTGAAGCCCACTTCCACGTCATCGCTCAATGAGTGGCTGAGGTTCAGGCTCAAGGATTTATTGCGGTAGGCGTCATGGTCGCCACCGGTGGCAAAAGACTCGTGGGTCCAGTTGGTGCCTTGGGTTTCATCCAGGCTGGCACCCAGGTTGAATCGGGTGCGCTCATCGCCGCCGGAGAGGCCCAGGCTGCGCTCCCAGGTCTGGTGGCTGCCAAAGCCCAGGTGCAGGCGCGGGTGAATGCCCGCCTGTGCGTTGCGCCGGGTGAAAATCTGGATCACTCCGCCAATGGCGTCGCTGCCATAGATGACCGAGCGTGAACCGCGCAGGACTTCCACGCGCTCAATCTGATCGACGCTCAAATACTGCAACCCGCTGTCACCCGAGGTGGCATTGGCGATGCGCTGGCCATCCACCAGCACCAGGCTCTGGGCGGTCTTGGTGCCGCGGATGAAAATGCCCGGCAAGCTGCCGCGCCCGCCGGTTTGCGCCACTTGCACGCCGGGCACGCGGCTGAGCAGGTCGGTGATGCTGGTGGGTTGCAGGCGGTCAATGTCGTCGCGGGTGAATACAGTGTTGGCGGCGCTGCTGTCGTTACGCGCCTGCACCTGGCGGTTGGCGCTGATGACGACGTCGGAGAGTTTCAGGGCGTTGTCGCGCTCGAAGGTGTCGGCCAGCAGGTCGGCGGCGGGGAGCAACAGCAAGGGCAGGGCGAAGTGGAGGCGGGTCATGGGCTGTCCATAGCATTGAGCAGTAATACGAAACACTTGTGGGAGCTGGCTTGCCTGCGATAGCGGTTTACCAGGCACATCAATGTTGAATGTGCCAACGTCATCGCAGGCAAGCCAGCTCCCACAAGTTGGTCCAGTGTTTGCCGGGGGGTGAGGTTACAGGCCCAGCAGCGTCATCCGCTCGCGCACCGACGCCTCGATCCCGGCTTCATCCAGCCCGCACTCAGCCAGCATCTGTGCCGGCTTGGCGTGTTCGACGTACACATCCGGCAAGCCCAGGTGCAGCACCGACTTGAGGATATTCTCCCGCGCCAGGAACTCGCTGACCGCCGCACCGGCGCCGCCCATGATGGCGTTTTCTTCGACAGTCACCAGCAACGCGTGGCTGCCGGCGATTTCGCGTACCAGGGCTTCATCCAGCGGCTTGACGAAACGCATGTCGACCACGGTGGCGTCGAGCTTCTCGGCGACTTTCAGGGCTTCGGCCAGCTGCACACCGAATACCAGGAACGCGGTCTTGCTGCCTTGGCGACGGACAATGCCTTTGCCGATCTCGATCGGCTCCAGGTCTTTCTCGATCACTGCGTTCGGGCCATTGCCACGCGGGTAGCGCACAGCGGCCGGGCCGTTGTAGAGGTGGCCGGTGCTGAGCATTTTGCGCAGTTCGTTTTCATCGCTCGGTGTCATCACCAGCATGCCGGGGATGCAACGCAGGTAGGACAGGTCAAAGCTGCCGGCGTGGGTCGGGCCGTCTTCGCCCACCAGGCCTGCGCGGTCGATGGCGAACAGCACGTCGAGGTTCTGCACCGCCACATCGTGCACAAGCTGGTCGTAACCGCGTTGCAAGAAGGTGGAGTAGATCGCCACCACCGGCTTGGCGCCTTCACAGGCCATACCGGCGGCGAAGGTCACCGCGTGCTGCTCGGCAATCGCCACGTCGAAGTAGCGCAGCGGGAACCGCTCGCTGAAGGCCACCAGGTCGGAGCCTTCCTTCATCGCCGGGGTAATGCCCACCAGGCGCGGGTCAGCGGCGGCCATGTCGCACAGCCATTCGCCGAACACGCCGGAATACTTCGGCCCGCCGGCCTTTTTCGGCGCAGCGGCGGGGGCATCCACAGGTTCAAGCTTGGTGATGGCGTGGTAGCCGATCGGGTCGACTTCCGCCGGGGCGAAGCCTTTGCCTTTCTTGGTGACGATATGCAGGAACTGCGGGCCCTTGAGGTCACGCATGTTGCGCAGCGTGGCGATCAGAGTGGGCAGGTCGTGGCCGTCGATCGGGCCGATGTAGTTCCAGCCCAACTCTTCGAACAGGGTGCCGGGCACCAGCATGCCCTTGGCATATTCTTCGGTGCGGCGGGCAATTTCCCATGCACCGGGCAGGCGCGAGAGCACTTTTTTGCTGCCTTCGCGCATGCTGGCATACGTACGGCTGGAGAGGATTTTGGCCAGGTAATTGGACAACCCGCCCACGTTGCGCGAAATCGACATGTCGTTGTCGTTGAGGATCACCAACATGTTGGCGTCCACTTCCGGCGCGTGGTTCAGCGCTTCGAAGGCCATGCCGGCGGTCAACGCGCCGTCACCTATCACCGCAATTGCCTTGCGCTCGCTGCCTTGCAGGCGGGCGGCAATGGCCATGCCCAGGGCTGCGCTGATGGAGGTGCTGGAGTGGCCGACGCCAAAGGTGTCGTACTCGCTCTCGGAGCGACGCGGGAAGGCGGCCAGGCCGTCCTTCTGGCGCAGGGTGCCCATGCGCTCGCGGCGGCCCGTGAGGATTTTGTGCGGATACGCCTGATGGCCCACGTCCCACACCAGCCGGTCATCCGGGGTGTCGAACACGTAATGCAGGGCGATGGTCAGCTCGATGACGCCCAGGCCGGCACCGAAATGCCCACCGGTCTGTCCGACCGTGTAGAGCAATTCCAGGCGCAACTCATCGGCCAGGGTTTCCAGCTCGGCTTCACCCAGTCGACGCAGGCCGTCCGGCGTGGCAGCGCGGTCGAGCAGGGGCGTGGACGGGCGTTTGCGGGGAATCTCTTGAAACGTCGTGGGCATCAGGCGAATCGTTATAGGTATAGAAGAGGCGGCAGTTTACCTCAAGCATCGCAAACTGCCCACGCGGAGCGCCGAACTTGGCTGATATGCGGCGGTAATCGCCGCCGTGATCAGTGGCGACGTTCGACGATATACCGCGCCAGGTCACGCAACGGCTCGGCCGCCGCGTCGAAAGGTCGCAGGGCGGCCAGTGCCTGGTCGCGCAGTTCCAGGGCGTACGCCTTGGCGGCTTGCAGCCCGAGCAATGCGGGATAAGTCGGCTTGTCCCGTGCGATATCGGCGCCCTGGCGTTTGCCGAGGGTGGCGGTGTCACTTTCCACGTCGAGGATATCGTCCTGCACCTGGAACGCCAGGCCGATCGCCCGGGAGTACGTCTGCAGGGCGGCCAATTGCTCGGCTCCGGCGCGGCCACTGGCCAAAGCGCCCAATTCCACGGCCGCTTCGATCAGTGCACCGGTCTTGTGGCGATGCATGTGTTCCAGGGCGTGCTGGTCCAGTTTGAGGCTGACCGAACCCATGTCGATGGCCTGCCCGCCAACCATACCGGCCGGGCCGGCGGCGTGGGCCAGTTTGGTCACCATGCGCAGGCGGATTTCGGCGTTGACGCTGCTCAGGTTCGGGTCCAGCAACGCGCTGAACGCCAGGCTCTGCAGACCGTCACCGGCCAGGATCGCATAGGCTTCATCAAAGGCTTTATGGGTGGTGGGCTGGCCGCGACGCAGGTCGTCGTCGTCCATGGCCGGCAAATCGTCGTGCACCAGGGAATAGGCGTGAATCAGCTCCACCGCACATGCCGCGCCGTTGGCTTCTTCGGCCGGCGCGCCCAGGGCTTCACAGGCGGCATAGGCCAGCAACGGGCGTACCCGTTTGCCGCCATTCATCACGCTGTAGCGCATGGCTTCATAAAGGCGGTTCATTTCCGGGCTTGGCGCAACAAACAAGGGCTCCAGCGCCGCATTGACCCGGGCTTGGCTACTGGCCTGATACGCGTCGATCATTCCGGCTGTTCCGCATCGAAAGGTTCTTCGGCCAACTCCCCGTCACGCTCCAGCAGCACTTGCACCTTTTGCTCTGCCTGCGCCAGCGCGCTCTGGCAGTCGCGGGTCAGGCCGATGCCTTGCTCAAACGCCGTCAAAGAGTCTTCCAGCGACAACTCGCCGTTCTCCAGACGCTCGACCAGGGTTTGCAGGTCGGCGAGGGATTGTTCGAAATCGAGTGCAACTTTTTTGCGGGCCATGGCGGCTATTCCGGTAGACGGTAAACCGGCGCGACACTAGCAGACATGGGGGATTGGGGCAAATGAGCAGCCATAGGCTCACTGTTGCGCCGCCGCA
The DNA here is from genome assembly GCF_002813445.1 of Pseudomonas tolaasii NCPPB 2192. Taxonomy (NCBI): domain Bacteria; kingdom Pseudomonadati; phylum Pseudomonadota; class Gammaproteobacteria; order Pseudomonadales; family Pseudomonadaceae; genus Pseudomonas; species Pseudomonas tolaasii. Next base: position 731,123 of record NZ_PHHD01000001.1, on the reverse strand, counting down.
GCCCGCAGGTAGTTGTAGACACTGGCTCGGGAGATCTTGAAGTAGTCGCCAACGTAGTCGACAAAATTGCGTACATCCAGCAAGCCGTGCTCCCGCGCCTGCACCAGCACCTGAATGATTTCTGCGCGGCCAAAATCGCTTGGTTTCAAGTTGTTGGAAGTCGCGACGGCTTCAACGACCTCATTGAACTTTTCCCGCCAGTCACCACTGAATAGCGACTCGGGGCGGGCCTGGGATGGCTGGCCCACGGCAAACCCGCTGATGAGTTTCTGCACCTGGGCCAGTGCGGTTACGTCGAAGTTGAGGCACAACAGTGTGTGCGGTTCTCCGTTTGCGGCCCGCGCCACCATGGTGATCGAACGAAGTTTGCGGCTGTTGGGGCCGGTTTTTTCATAAGGCCCGACTACGTCCGGCCCGGCGGCCAGTTCCGGCAGGTCGGTGATCAGCGACTCATCGCCGACCCGGCGCCTGGAAAAGCCATTGGCGATATGGGCAATGCGCCCGCTGCGCAGGTCGTGCACCACCGCTTCAAGGTCTGGATAGAGCAGGGCGGCGATGCCGTCGGCGGTGGCCTTGATGAATGCGATATCGACCATGGGGTAACCGGACGCAGGAAATAGGAAGGGCGATTGTACGCAAGCGTCCAAACACTTGTCAGTTTGCGGGCTGCAGCCGCTCCACGGCGAGGGTGGCCAGTGCGACATCCTGGGCGGCGAGGCCGGTCAGGTCCGCGATGGTCAGGTCTTCATCACTGAAGCGACCGCAGGCTTTGCCTGCCAGCACGTCGCCGAGGGAAACGTCGGCGTGGGCGGTAATCAAACCGGCGCTTACTGCGTGGCTCATTTCGCCATGGTCCACGCATTGGGCGCGGTCGTCGGTCATCAGTACGCGCGCGCGTTGCAGCAGCACCGGGTCGAGTTCCTGTTTTCCAGGGCTGTCGGCACCGAGGGCGACGATATGCGTGCCCGCGCGAACGACGGCAGACGGTACGAGCGCTTCGGATGAAGGCGTGCAGGTAATCACCAGGTTGCACTGTGTGAAAACCGCGGCAACGCTGTCGGCCGCCTGAGCCTTGAGGCCGTGATGGGCCAGGCTTTTCGCCAGTCGCTGAGCTTTCTCTGGATTGCGTCCCCAGATCACCACGCGTTCGATCCCGAGCAACTCGCAGGTCCAGCGCGCCTGCAATTGGGCCTGGTGCCCGCTGCCGATAATCCCCAACGCGCTCACCTGCGAAGGCGCGCCGGCCCGGGCTGCCAGGGCACCGGCGGCGGCGGTGCGCCAACTGGTCAGCCAGCCTTCGTCGTTGAGTACGGCCAGGGTCTTGCCGGTGTGGGCATCAAACACCAGCACCAGCCCGTTATTGGTGTCCAGGCCGCGTGACGGGTTGTCGTAAAAGCCCATGGCCAGCTTGACCACAAACACCGAGCCGTCCTTCGCGTAACCGGCCTTGATATGACAGTCCCCCGGCGGGTTTTCAAACAGCAAAACACCCGGCGGCGGTGCGACGATGCGCCCGTCGGTGTGGCTGATCAGCGCCTGCTCCACGGCCTGCAACATGTCTTTGCGCAGCAATGCGGTGCGCAATTCGCTGAGCCCGTAAACCGCCAAAGGCGCCGGGCTCATCAACTGCGCTCCCGCAGGTAGTCGGCGAACACGCTCAGGCCTTCTTCCATCTGCGCGCGGCCGTAGCCAATGCGGAAACGGTCTTGCGGGACCGGCCCGAGTTCCGAGTGATAAATGCTCGACGGCAACAACAACACGCCAGTGCGCTCCACCAGATCATTGCAGAACACTTCGACCCCTTCAGCGCCCAGGTAGCGCGGGTAGGCAATGCAGCCGCCATCCGGGTGGGACCACTCAAACCTCTCGGCGAACTCGGCGAAGAACCCGTCCAGCAAGCCCAGGTTGTGGCGCATCAATCGGTGAATGCGCGCGAGGATGGTGTCCCGCGCCTTGAGCGCAATGATCGACAGCACCTCGCTCGGCCCCGAATTGCAGATCGACAGGTAATGTTTCATACGCTCCATGCGCAGCAGCAGGTCACGGTCCTGACAAGCGATCCAGCCGATTCGCAGCCCGGGCAAGCCATAAGGCTTGGACATGACGGCCAGCGACACCCCGCGCTCATACACATCCGCCACTGCCGGCAACTGCTCGCCCAGCCCCAGCAGGCGATACGCCTCATCGCTGAACAGATAAATCCCGTGCCGGCGACACAGCGCCACCAACTGGTCGAAACGCTCACGTTCCAGAATCTTGCCGGTGGGGTTGTGGGGAAAGTTGATGGAAATCAGCCTGGTGTTGGGCCGAATTGCGGCGGCGACCGCGTCAATGTCCAGCGTCCAATTCTGCGCCGGGTCCAGCGCCACGCCGGACACCTGGCAGATACTCAGGGGAATGGTTTCCGCCGACTGGTAATTGGGCGTCACCACAATCGCATGGTCGCCCGCGTCGAGCAGCGCGTGCATCGCCACGTACAGGCCTTCTTCGGCTCCGGCAAAGCACAGCAAATCCTTGGGCTTGAGCTGTTCGTAAGTCGACGCAATCACCTCCAGCAATGCCGGCATGCCCCAGGTTTGCGTGTAGCCGAGCGCCAGGTTCTCGAATGCCTCGCGGTCTTGCGCGCTCGCCATCGCCAGCAATTCCTTGATCGTCAGGCTCTGGGCGTCGGACGCTGTCATGTGATAACGCGCAGAAAACTCCCACTTGGAAAAGTAGGTTTCGAGCTTGAAATCGGGAAGGGTGGCCATGGCGCGTTTCCTGGAGATGAGCGAGGTCAGAAAGGCGACATTAGCCGGGAGTGTATTTTTTGTCTAATATATATATTTTGTGTAATTGGCGGTTTGGAACATTTTAAAAATCCAGTCTTTCGCCGGAGCGTGGCCGGACGCAGAATTTGTGCAACAAGCTGCTGCACAATTGCCGTGGGCCACAATGTGGTGCTCCTGGACAAACGCCCGGCCCAGAACCCCGGCGTTGGTACATTGAACAGATAGAGCGGGAGTTGGCGGGTTAGCGATTAAGGTCAAAGCAATACTTGTGGCGAGGGAGCTTGCTCCCGCTGGGTCGCGAAGCGGCCCCGGAGAGGGGACTGCTGCGCAGCCCGGCGGGAGCAAGCTCCCTCGCCACAGGTACGGTGTTTACATGCAACTCAGGGTATGTGGATCAAGCCGTTTTCTTGCTCCCCGAATCCATGTCCGTGCTGCCCCAGGGCCGCCAGTCGTCGGTATGCCGCTCGCTGCCATGGGGGCCGCTGGAGCTGGTGCCACCGGCCAGGTATTTCTCCCACAGGTTCTTGCTGTCGGGATCGCCGTCCTTGTGCAGGTAAGGCGCCAGACGTGCCAGTGAGCTGCCTTTTTTGTCTTCGCTTTCCTTGAAGTGTTTCCATTCCTCCGACTGGTATTCGAACATCGACTTGTCGTCCGGCGTGTCGCGCCCGCCGTACATGTAGCTGGCGTAACGCGCGTATTCGAGTTTGTCGCCCCAGTCGTCCTTGGTCACGCCGGCGGCGGCGAGGTCCTTGAAGAATTGGCCCTGTGAGTCGGTGAGTTTCTGCATTTTGGCGTGCTCGACCGCTTCGGCGATCAGCGTACCCGCAACCCCGAAAATCACACCGGCCACGGCGAACACCGGCCCCGCAATTCGGGCACCGATGGCGAGCCCGCGTACCACGGTGGCGGCCACATCACCGGCCAGTTTGCCGGCCAGGTGCGCGCCTTTGGGGGCGAACATCGCGATGGTGTTGGCAATCGCCATGCCGGTGCCGGAGGCGCCCCCGCCCAGGGTGAAGGCCGCGTCGGTTTTTTCCAGTGCGGTCTTGGCATTTTTCAGTTTGCGGGCGCCGGACACGATGTCCATCACGCCGCCGGTCAAATCCAGGCCGGCGCCGCCCATAAAGCGCAGGAACGAGCGACCGGAGGCGATTGCAATTTCGGACTTGGACGCCGGGCTGCCTTTGCCGGGGATGTTCTTGGCGCCCATCTGCTCGCCGAGGGATTTGGCGGCGTTGTCGTATTCCTTGACCTCATCGGCCGACAAGTTACCCACGTCGAGTTTCTTGAGGGTTTCGGAAGATTCCTTGACTTGCGTGCTGATGGAGGCGGCCAGCGCGTCGGACTTTTCAGCGGTTTTCTTGCCCCAGATGTCCGGCAAGTTCTCGTCGATCAGGCCGAGCCATTCGGTGGCTTTGATTTTGGGCGGACCTTTGCCGTCTTTGTCCACGGCCGGGTCATAGGTTTTGGTGCCGCCCAGGGTTTCCACAATGTTCGAACCGAACTTGAGGAAGTCGTTGGTAAAGCTCAGGCCGGACACCAGGTCTTTCGCGGCGGCGATTTTCTGGTCATCGGTCATGTTGGCGCCACCATTGGCGAGCTGCAGGGCGCCGCTGACCAGGTTCATGGTGCCGGCCATGGCGCTCAGGCCGCCGGTGGAACTGGCGGTGTGCAGCATCGTCTTCAAGGACCCGGCGGCCGCTTCGCGGTTGGCGCCCAGGCCTTTGAGTTGGGTGTCGACGATCTTGTCGATGGCTTTCGGGTCGCCGCTGGCCGCTGCAATACGAATGGCCGCCGCGATCTGTTTGTTTTCCCCCGGTGTCAGCCCCTTGATATGGCCGTCAAGGATGTCGATTTCATCTTTCATCTTTTTGTACATGTCGTACGTTTTGTCACCCTTGTCCAGGGCGCCCAAGGTGGCGTTGATGCCGCCCTTGACCATCGTAAACGTGGCTTTCAGCCCGCTTTCGGCATTTTCCGGCGACACCTTGTCGGGGTTTTCCATGTAGGTGTTGAGCTGGTGCGTCATCATGTTCTGGTCGAACGTCTGGCGGCGCGCGGTGTAGCTGTCCGGCTCAAGGATGCGCAGCGACTCGAAGTAGCGGTCAACGTCGAGCTCGGCCATTTCGGCTTTTTTGGGGTCGCCCGAATCGTTCATGGCGATCACATAATCTTCGAAGTTCAAGTTGGCATCGCGGGTGCCGTCCTTGAACAGCGCCGGGAACACTTGCTCGCGTACTTCGCTCAAACGTTCTTCGGACAAACTACCAACACTTTTCTTTAATTCCGCGTCATAGCGATCCTTAATGCCTTCCTTGCCCATCAGCGTGGAGATTTCTTTGGCAAGTTTATCTTCGTCGACCATCTCCTTAACGTCTTTGCCATTGAGCTTGGTCGGGCTCTTATCGGTTTCACGGTAAGTGCCGCTGCCCAGGTTAATGCTCTCGGCATACCCGTAAAGATCGTAACCGCTGTCCAGTGCCGCCTGGGCGTCCATCAACTTGACGATCTTCGCTTCATCGGAGTCTTCGGCCAACTTGCCGCTCTTGATGTCATCGCGAATGCCCTGCACAAAGTTCTCGGCAGTCTGGCCGCCGACGGTCTTGTCGTTGGGCAATTCCATGTCCATCAAACCTTCGGCGCCGAAGGTCGGGATGTTGTATTTGTCGCGCAGGGCCTGCACGTCCTGTGGTTCATCCGGCGGCGCGGCCTTGTCGGTGTGGGTTTTGTCCTTGACGTGAACCAGGTCGCCCTTGAGGCTGGAGTAACCGTATTTGCCGAAGTCCTGCAGGCGCCCGGCCTCGGTACCGTGGCGGGCTTCCTTGTCTTTGGTGAAACCATCGATGCTGTCGTTGTCTTTGTTGCGGGCGTCGTACCCGGTCAGCAACTTGCCGTTTTCGTCGAGGCTGACCACATGTTCCAGCACCTGGGTGGCGCGGTACGCGGCGTCGGCATCGTTCTCGAAATCACCCACCTGTTTCTTCAGGTTGTCCTTCACATTGCTCTGGTTACCGAGGTTTTTCAGCAGCGGGGTGGCGTCGATGATTTCCTTGGCCGAGCGCGTGTCGCCGTCGGGGCGCTTCTGCTTGTCGCCCAAATCCGACTTCACCACCTCGCCGCGCAGGCTCGAATATCCGTACTTGCCAAAGTCCTGCAGGCGACCGGCTTCGGTGCCGTGCCGGGCTTCGCCATCCTTGGTGAACCCGTCGATGCTGTTGTTGCCGACATTCTCGCCATCAGTGAGCTTGCCGTTTTCGTCGATGTATTCGACATGCTCCAGCACTTTGGACGCACGATAGGCAGCGTCCGCGTCTTTTTCAAAATCGCCGACTTGTTTTTTAAGGTTGTCTTTCACACCGCTCTGGTTGCCCAATTGGCTGAGCAGCGGTGTGTCCTTGATGATTTGCTCTGCCGAGCGGGTATCACCTTCGGGGCGTTTCTGGCCTTTGCCAAGTTCATCCGCCGGCTTGGGTTTGGGGGCGGTGGAAGCGTTTTTGACGGACTTTTCCCAGGCCGCGACCTTGGTTTTATCTGTGCCCTCTGCATCCTTCGGGGTGGGTTCTACCTTCGCGACCATGGTCTATCTCCTGAGTTGAATGTTGCGCTGAACGCGCCGCCGGTAAATGTGTAAAAGTGTTAATCCTTTTAATGCGAGCAGGGCTCTACAACTTCCCGGGCAAATGCCCGGAACTTATTAGTCAATAACAAGGACGTGCCGCTAGTTGATCAGCGGCAATGGGTAAACGTGGTGAACCTGAGTGATTTGGAACTTAGCACGAGGAATTGCCGAATTCGCAAAGTCTTCACAACAATTCACAGCGCTGATAGACCATTTAGAACCTTGATCAGGTAATAACGGCGCACGCAAAAAAGCCTGCGGTTGAGCGCAGGCTTGTTGTAGAGCGGGGTTCGGCTTAGTGCGGGTGCGCGGTCAGCGCCGCATAACCGTTCATCAGGTTGCGATAGTTCGGAATGCGCTGGGACAACAAGTTGCCCAAGCCTTCGATGTCATTGCGCCAGTCGCGGTGCAGCTCACACGCCACCGAGAACCAGTTCATCAATTGCGCACCGGCCTGGCTCATGCGGCTCCATGCTGCCTGCTGCACCGTGGTGTTGAAGGTGCCCGACGCATCCGTCACCACAAACACCTCAAAGCCTTCCGCCAGTGCCGACAGCGTCGGGAACGCTACGCACACATCCGTCACCACGCCGGCAATGATGATCTGCTTGCGCCCGGTGGCCTTGATCGCCTTGACGAAATCCTCGTTGTCCCACGCGTTGATCTGGCCAGGGCGAGCGATATAAGGCGCGTCCGGGAACATTTCCTTCAACTCCGGCACCAGCGGGCCATTGGGGCCTTGTTCGAAACTGGTGGTAAGAACGGTCGGCAGGTTGAAGAACCTGGCCAGGTCCGCCAGGGCCAGCACGTTGTTCTTGAACTCGTTGGGCGAGAAGTCCTGCACCAGGGAAATCAGGCCGGTCTGGTGGTCGACCAGCAACACGATGGCATCGTCTTTGTTCAGGCGGTTGTAAGTGGGAGTGCTCATGGTTGAAGTCCTTTTGGTTTGGGTGGGTTTGGCGTTGCGTTCAACATGGGCACAGATTAATGGGTGGGTGTTGAGTGATAAATTGGCTGGGGTGTGTCTTACCGTCAACTTGAAGGAGACAATGTGGGGGCGGTATTTTGAAGGCGCAGATTCGTCTTCAGGCGGGGAGGGGGGTGTGCCCTGCTGCTGACCCGCAGGCAGTGGGGTATTGATTTTCAAGGGCCAGCAGGGCGCGTCGCTTTCATTTGAAGGGCGTTTCCGAGAAAATCCCCAGCGCATTGCGCCTGTGGGGCTGGGTGGCTAGGCTGCGATCCGTCACTGCTTATTCAGTGATCGGGTTTAGTCGCCCGGACCTCGCTAGGCGCACGCGCCATCCCAAAGACAGGTGGTTCCTCACCTGCACTTTATGGTGGCTGTGCGCAGGGCACCTCCGGGTGCGCCGGTTCCTAGCGGCCGGTCGACTAACCTGCGTACAGCCGCCACCTCTGATTGTTTAGTCGCGAAAGGACGGTGGTATTTACTTACTGCTAGGGAATTTTGCTATGGATAATATTGTTTCGGATTCGCCTTCACCGGGTGTGACTCACCCATTTACCGTTAATGAAGAACTGAGCTTTGAAGATGCCTGGGTGCGTGTGGTCGAGTTGCTGCAATGTGCGATGGCGACATCGCAAGCGCTAGGTGAACCGCTGGGTGCGCCGCAGAGAGCGGTGATGCATTTGGTGGAGATGGCGAAGATGGTGGCGGATCGGGCTGTGGAGTGTTTGCAACCCACTTAAGGCGTATCGCTTTTAATGACAGACATTAAAAAGCCGGCTTGTGGCCGGCTTCTCGGGGACTGCTTCAGCTTGTTTTTGACAAACCTCACCAGCCTTCAAATCGCTCAGCCCACATTGCGTCGGGCTGAATGGTAGGGGCATCCGCGGGAACTCCTCCGCTTCGCCGGGCAGGGTGGATAGCCATGAGCCACCCCCTGCCAAATGTGGGCCGCATGATACCTGCATTCACCTCAATTGCCCACCTCCGGATCCGGTTTAGAGCCTTCCCAGCCCAATAAATGCTCGTCGAGCGGGACGGGTGGGCGGCGGTTGTTGAGGGTTGACCACCAGAACACCCAGCCGACGATCTGGAAGTCTTGCTCGAAGCGTTGTTCGTGGCTGAGGTATTCGTCGGGGTGTTCGGCGGTGTTGTGGCTGCGCAGGCGCAGGCCGCCGCCGGGGCGGTTGTAGAGGTATTTGATGCGCAGCATGCCACCGTGTTCGACGGCGTAGATTTCACCGTCGATGATTTGGGTACGGCCGGTGTCGATGCCCAAGGTGGCACCTTGCTGGATGATGTCGGTCATGCTGTTGTCGACCATGTAGGCGCCTACCGCGCGGTCGGGTTTGATATTGAGGGTTTGCAGGGCGTGCAGGGTGACGCGGATGCGTTCGACAGAGGTGAATGTTGCGTGGAGCGGGATTTCCACGTCGGTGCTTTCCGGGCGGTTGCTTGGGCCTGTGAGGTATTTGCCCGCGTCTTCGCGGATGGGGATCACGTTCCTGGTGTCGTGGCCTTCCAGCAGGAATTGGGCCGGAGGGTGTTTGGGGCCTTCGCCAGTGCGCAGCCAGCGGCTGGAGACGCACAGCAGTTCTGCTATCTCGTTGAGCCGGCCCATGGGCACGCCGCGTTTGAACCAGTTGTTCACGTGTTGAGGCGTGACGCCACGGTTCTTGGCGAAGTCGGAAGCGGAAAGATGAACTTCCCGAAGTAATGCTTTAAGTCGATCACCTGATGTATTCATAAACGCAGAGTTTACTGGCCGATAAAACCCATCAAATAAACCATGCGTTGATTTGCATCTGTAGGAGTTTGCTCTGTTGTAGCCTTATTTGTCGGATGCGCAACTTTGGTGAACGCTTAGTGTTAGGTGTTGAACCTGGCGTTTAATTTTTTCCACAAAAAAGCCCCGAATGGTCGGGGCTTTTTTTATTGCCGCAGCAATGAGTAGCCGGTATCAGCCTTTGTAGGCAGCAACCGACTTCAGGATCTCGGCACGGGCGGCGTCTGCGTTGCCCCAACCGTCGATCTTCACCCATTTGCCTTTTTCGAGGTCTTTGTAGTTCTCGAAGAAGTGCTTGATCTGTTCCAGCAGCAGTGGCGGCAGGTCGGTGTATTCCTTCACGTCCACATACAGTTGGGACAACTTGTCGTGGGGTACCGCGATCACTTTGGCATCGCCGCCGCCGTCGTCGGTCATGTTCAGGATGCCGACCGGGCGTGCGCGAATGACCGAACCTGGTGTCACCGGGTAAGGGGTTACGACCAGCACGTCGAGGGGGTCACCGTCGTCGGCCAGGGTGTTCGGGATGAAACCGTAGTTGGCCGGGTAGAACATCGGGGTGGCCATGAAACGGTCAACGAACAGGCAATCGCTGTCTTTGTCGATTTCGTATTTGATCGGCGCGTGGTTGGCCGGAATTTCGATGGCGACGTAGATGTCGTTCGGCAGGTCTTTGCCAGCCGGAATCTTGCTGTAGCTCATTGGGCTTTGCCCCCGTAGTTGGCCATGAAACATGGCCGGATTGGCCTAAAAGTGGCGGCGATTATAGGCATATTCTGACGCCGATGCCATGCGTCAGACGTCGTACGGCGCGTGGCGTTCCGTCGGGTAGCGCGCGTCGCCGGCTTGCAGTTGATTGAGGCGGGCCAAGGGATCCTGGCGATAAAAGCGGCTCAGTTGCGCGTACACCTGTGGGTAAGTGCTGACCAGTAAATCCGGGGCACTGAAAAAATATTCACTGGTGACGGCGAAGAATTCGGCCGGGTTTTCGGCGGCGTAGGGGTCGATTTCGGTTTCGGCGTCCGGGTTGGCGTCGAGCTGGCGGTTGAGGTCGTCAAACGCGCTTTGCATCACGCTGGCCCACTCTTGCACGCGCATGTCGTTGTGCAGCGGCGGCAGGCCGTTGGCGTCGCCGTTGAGCATGTCGAGCTTGTGCGCCAACTCGTGGATCACCAGGTTGTAGCCTTCCCAGTTGCCGCTGGCCAGCACGCCGGGCCAGGCGAGAATGACCGGGCCCTGCTGCCAGGCTTCGCCGCTGTGTTCGCCGTCCCATTCGTGTTCCACGCCGCTGGCGTCGCGGTGGCGCTGGGGGCTGAGGAAGTCGTCGGGGTACAGCACGATTTCGTGGAAACCCTGGTACCAGTCGAGGTCACCCAGGTTCATCAACGGCAATTGCGCCTGGGCGGCGAGCAACAGGCGTTGTTCCTGGTGCAGCTCGACGCCGGGCAGGGCGGTGAGGTGTTTTTCGTTGAGGAACACCACACAGGCTTCGCGCAGCCACTGGTCCTGCTCGGCGCTGATGCCGTCGAGAAAGCTCAGGCGCCGGCGCACCCGCTGCCAGGTGTCATCGGCAATCGGGTGCCTGGCCAGCAAGCGCCGGCGACGCCAGGCGCTGAGGGACCACACGGGCGGTGCTTACGACTTGGCTTCGGAGGACGTGCTGCCAAAACGGCTGCGCACCACGCCAATGATCATCGGCACCAGCGACAGCAGGATGATGAACACCACCAGCAGCGACAGGTTTTTCTTGATGAACGGCACGTTGCCGAAGAAGTAACCCAGGGTCACCAGGCCGCCGACCCACAGGATGGTGCCGAACACGCTGAAGCCGAAGAAACGCGGGTAAGGCATTTTGGCGATACCGGCAACGAACGGCGCAAACGTGCGCAGGATCGGCAGGAAGCGCGCCAGGGTCACGGTTTTGCCGCCGTGCTTGTCGTAGAAGTCGTGGGTTTTTTGCAGGTAGTCGCGGCGGAAGATCTTCGAGTTCGGGTTGCTGAACAAGCGCTCCCCGGCCGTTCGCCCGATCACGTAGTTGGTGCTGTCGCCGAGTATCGCCGCCAGCATCAGCAGGCCGCCGAGCAACACCGGGTCCATGCCGCCGCCGGCGGCAATGGCGCCCGCGATGAACAACAGGGAATCACCCGGCAGGAAAGGCATGACCACCAGCCCGGTTTCGCAAAAAATGACCAGGAACAGAATGGCGTAAATCCACACTCCGTAGTTTCTCACCAGCATGTCGAGGTACACGTCGAGATGCAGGATAAGGTCGAGCGGGTTGAAATCCATGAAAGGCACCTGTGTGAATGGCCCGGCTCAGCAGGCCTGTGCGGGGGCGTCGGGTAATAAGGCTACAAGTGTATGCCGAATTTCTTACAAGACTGAAAGGTCCGCATTATACGGGTTGAGTCGTGAAAAGCGTGTTGGTTTTGTAGCGGGGGATGTCGCGGATTGGATGAAGCAACACCGATCAAATGTGGGAGCTGGCTTGCCTGCGATGGCGGTTTGTCAGCCAATGCAACACTTCCTGATACACCGCCATCGCAGTCAAGCCAGTTCCCATAGGAGGTTCAGGGTGTCTGGAGGTCAGTCTTCGCTGATGGGCAGCACGTAGTTCTTGAACTCCGTGTCCTCGCGGAACCCGATCGACTCATACGTCTTCTGCGCCACTTCGTTGTCACTGCTGGTCGAGACCCGCAGCCGCACGGCCTGGGTTTCCTTGGCCATCTTCTTGGCTGTACGCATCAGGTTGTCCGCCACCAGTTGCCGGCGCGCATCTTCGGCCACATAGATATCGTTGAGGATCCACACGCGTTTGAGCGATAAGGAAGAAAAGCTCGGATACAGCTGGCAAAACCCCAGCAGTTTCTTGTCATCGTCATCCGCCAAGGCCAGATAGATCACCGATTCCTTGCGTCGCAGGCGCTTTTCCAGAAAATCGCGCGACGAATCCGGGAACGGCAAGGCCCCGTAAAACTCGCGGTATTTGACGAACAGCGGGGTCAACAGGTCCAGGTGTTCCAGGGTCGCTTGAGTAATCCGCATGCCAGGCCTCAACTTCCAAAGGGGGGATGACCACACAAGCGGCCGTGACTCGATGCTGCCTAACGTCGCGAAAAAGCGCAATCGTGCAGCCATCAGTCATCCGGTGAGCTGAGCAGGAAATTGCCCTTCATCAGGTCAGGGTCATCCGACTCTATCGTTTGAACCTGCGCCTCGTCCTTGAGATTGACCCCCGACAGCTGCCGGCGACACGCCTCCTTCATCAAGTAAAGCAGGCGATGGGCGGCCATGCCGTAGCTCAGGCCCTCCAGGCGTACGTTGGAGATGCAGTTGCGGTAGGCGTCAGTGAGGCCGACCCTGGGGTTGTAGGTGAAATACAGACCCAGGCTGTCCGGCGAACTGAGCCCTGGCCGTTCGCCGATGAGGATCACCACCATTTTCGCGCCCAGCAGTTGGCCGACTTCATCCGCCACCGCCACGCGGCCCTGTTCCACCAATATCACAGGCGACAATGACCACCCTTCGGCGTGGGTCTGTTCTTCCATGCGTGTCAGAAAGGGCAGCGTGTGTTTATGCACGGCCAGCGCCGATAAACCATCGGCCACCACCACGGCCAGGTCCACACCACCGGGGTGGGCGGCGGCGTAGTCGCGCAGGCTTTGTGCGGACTCGTCGCTCAATCGCCGCCCCAGGTCCGGGCGTTGCAGATACATATGGCGATCAACGGCAGCGCTGTGCAGCAGCAGGCTTTCACGCCCGCGTTCGGCCATCTGGCTACTCAGGCCGGCGTGGTCGAAGGGTAGGTGCACCGCGTCGCGCGCCTGGGCGTGGGCGAACTGGAAATCCAGCTGTGCACGGGTGGGAATACTGGTGCCGGTGCGGCCCAGGGCGATGCGCGCCGGGGTCAGCCGCCGCAGTTCCAGCCACGGGTTTTCAGGCGCGGTTTCAACAGGCTCTGTGTGCACGGGCGGCTCCTTCATCCCAATTGCGCCAAGGCTTGGCGAAACGCCGGTGGCAGGCTGTTGCCGAAGTGCACCTTGCCGTCGGCTTGCGTGAAGATGCCCATTTTCGCCAGCCACTGTTCAAACTCCGGCGCCGGTTTTAAACCCAGTGTTTGGCGGGCGTACAAGGCGTCGTGGAACGAGGTGGTCTGGTAGTTGAGCATGATGTCGTCGGAGCCGGGGATGCCCATGATGAAGTTGATCCCGGCCACGCCGAGCAGGGTTAGCAGGGTGTCCATGTCATCCTGGTCGGCTTCGGCGTGGTTGGTGTAGCAGATGTCGCAGCCCATCGGCACGCCGAGCAGCTTGCCGCAGAAATGGTCTTCCAGACCGGCGCGGATGATCTGTTTGCCGTTGTATAGGTACTCGGGGCCGATAAAGCCTACAACCGTGTTCACCAGAAACGGTTTGAAATGCCGCGCCACGGCGTAGGCGCGGGTTTCGCAGGTTTGCTGGTCGACGCCGAAGTGCGCATTGGCCGACAAGGCGCTGCCCTGGCCGGTTTCGAAATACATCAGGTTGTTGCCCAAGGTGCCGCGATTCAGGCTCAACCCCGCTTCGTAGCCTTCCTGCAGCACGCTCAGGCTGATGCCGAAACTGGCGTTGGCCGCTTCGGTGCCGGCAATCGACTGAAACACCAGGTCCAGCGGCACGCCCCGGTTGATGGCCTCAATGGAGGTGGTGACGTGGGTCAGCACGCAGGCCTGGGTCGGGATTTCGTAGCGCTGGATGATCGCATCGAGCATTTCCAGCATGGCGCAGATCGAGGCGATGCTGTCGGTGGCCGGGTTGATGCCGATCATGGCGTCGCCGTTGCCATACAACAGCCCGTCGAGAATGCTCGCGGCTATGCCGGCGGGTTCGTCGGTGGGGTGGTTGGGTTGCAGGCGGGTCGACAGGCGCCCGCGCAGGCCCATGGTGCCGCGAAACTGGGTGACCACGCGGATCTTCTGCGCCACCAGCACCAAGTCCTGCACGCGCATGATTTTGGACACGGCGGCGGCCATTTCCGGTGTAAGACCTGGCGCCAATGCGCGTAGGGAATGTTCGTCAGCGGCTTCGCTGAGCAGCCAGTCGCGCAGGCCGCCGACGGTCAGGTGGCTGACCGCGGCAAACGCCTGTTTATCGTGGGTGTCGATGATCAGTCGGGTGACTTCGTCGCTTTCGTAGGGAATCAGCACTTCTTCGAGGAAATGTGTCAACGGGATGTTCGCCAGCGCCATTTGCGCCGCCACCCGCTCGCCGTCGTTCTGCGCGGCCACACCGGCCAGAAAGTCGCCGGAGCGTGCGGGGCTGGCCTTGGCCATCACGTCCTTGAGGCTGTCGAAACGGTAGGTCTGTGTGCCCACCGCGTGGGAAAAGCTTGCCATACAGTGTCTCCTGGGCGACGCAGGCCAAGGCCTGCGTCGAGGTTTTCGGCATTCAGTGCAAGGCGGCCTCTGCGGCCTGGATCGCCGCGAATTCCTCCTCCGGCGTGCCTGCTACCAAGTGATGCCGGCTGTAGAAAGCAAAGTAAGCAATTAATACTCCATAGATGATCGCGGCGCCAATAACCACGCGCGGGTCCACCAGAAAGCCCGCCACCACGGCCACACAGGCCAGTACCAGAGCGATGCCGGAGGTGAAGATGCCGCCCGGCGTGCGGTACGGGCGGTCCATTTTGGGGCGGCGAATGCGCAGGGTGATGTGCGCGGCCATCATCAGCACGTAGGAAATGGTTGCGCCGAACACGGCCACCAGAATCAGCAAATCGCCCTGTCCGGTCAGCGACAGGCCGAAACCGATAAGGCCGGGAATCACCAAAGCCAAAACGGGCGCCTTGCTTTTATTGGTCTGCGACAGTTTGCGCGGCAGGTAGCCGGCGCGGGACAAGGCGAAAATCTGCCGCGAATAGGCGTAGATAATCGAGAAAAAGCTGGCGATCAGCCCGGCCAGACCGACCAGGTTGACGAAGCTGCCCATCCACGTTGAACCGCCGTAGGACAGTGCCAGCGCTTCAACCAGCGGGTTGCCGGATTTGATCAGCGCGTAAGTGCCCGCGCCACCCGGCGCAATCACCAGAATCAACAGGGCAAAACTGGTCAGCACCACAATGGCGCCGATCAGGCCGCGCGGCAGGTCGCGCTTGGGGTTTTTGGTTTCTTCGGCGGCCAGCGGCACACCTTCCACTGCAAGGAAAAACCAGATCGCGTAGGGAATCGCCGCCCACACGCCGACGTATCCGAATGGCAGGAAAGTGCTGGCGCCCTTGGCCTCGGTCACCGGGATATCCAGCAAGTTGGCGACACTGAAGTGCGGCACCATCGACACCAGGAACACGCCCAGGGCAATGGCGGCGATGGCGGTGATCACAAACATCAACTTCAGGGCTTCGCCCACGCCAAAGATGTGGATGCCGATGAAGATGATGTAAAACGCCAGGTAGATCATCCAGCCGCCAATGCCGAACAGCGACTCGCAATACGCGCCGATAAACACCGCGATGGCGGCGGGGGCGATGGCGTATTCGATGAGGATGGCGGTGCCGGTGAGGAACCCGCCCCAGGGGCCGAAGGCGCTGCGGGCAAACCCGTAGCCGCCGCCGGCGGTGGGGATCATGGAAGACAGTTCCGCCAGGGAAAAACACATGCACAGGTACATGGTGGCCATCAGCAGTGTGGCGAGAAACATACCGCCCCAGCCACCCTGGGCCAGGCCGAAGTTCCAGCCGGCGTAGTCGCCGGAGATGACATAGGCCACGCCGAGGCCGACCAACAGCACCCAGCCGGCGGCGCCTTTTTTCAGTTCGCGTTGTTGGAAATAGTGGGAATCGACTTTTTCGAAGTCGACGGAAGAGCCAGTGGGTTCGCTAGGCATGGGAAAGTACCGTCCGTTCTTATTGTTTTAGGCAGCAGGTGAGATCGTTCCCACGCTCTGCGTGGGAATGCATCCCGTGACGCTCCGCGTCACCTTGCGCAGGGCTTGAATGCTGCGCAGACATCGGAACGCAGAGCGTCCCAGGCGGCATTCCCACGCAGAGCGTGGGAACGATCAGCGGGGGGGTTAGAAGAAGCCCAACGGATTAATGTCGTAGCTCACCAGCAGGTTTTTGGTCTGCTGGTAGTGGTCCAGCATCATCTTGTGCGTCTCACGGCCCACGCCGGACTTTTTGTAACCGCCGAACGCGGCGTGCGCCGGGTAGAGGTGGTAGCAGTTGGTCCATACGCGGCCCGCCTTGATCGCACGGCCCATGCGGTAAGCGCGGTTGATGTCGCGGGTCCAAACGCCGGCGCCGAGGCCGAACTCGGTGTCGTTGGCGATGGCCAGGGCTTCGGCTTCGTCCTTGAAGGTGGTGATGCTCACCACCGGGCCGAAGATTTCCTCCTGGAACACGCGCATTTCGTTGGTGCCCTTGAGCAGGGTCGGCTGGATGTAATAGCCGCCGGCCATGTCGCCGGTGAGCTGCTCGACCTTGCCGCCGGTCAGCAACTGCGCGCCTTCGCCTTTGGCGATTTCCAGGTAGGACAGGATTTTGTCGAATTGTTGCTCCGACGCTTGGGCGCCGACCATGGTGTCGGTGTCCAGCGGGTCGCCGCGTTTGATCTGCTCGATCTTTTTCATCACCACTTTCATGAAGTCGTCGTAGATCGACTCTTCCACCAGTGCGCGCGATGGGCAGGTGCACACTTCGCCTTGGTTAAAGAACGCCAGCACCAGGCCTTCTGCGGCTTTCTCGATAAACGAAGGCTCGGCTTTCATGATGTCGGCGAAGAAGATGTTCGGCGACTTGCCGCCCAGCTCTACGGTAGACGGAATAATGTTCTCGGCCGCCGCGTGCATGATGTGCGAGCCCACTGGCGTGGAGCCGGTGAAAGCAATCTTGGCGATGCGCTTGCTGGTGGCCAGGGCTTCGCCGGCCTCTTTGCCGAAACCGTGCACGACGTTCAGCACGCCGGGTGGCAGCAGGTCGCCGATCACTTCCAGCAACACGTTGATGCCCAGCGGGGTTTGCTCGGCAGGTTTGAGCACCACGCAGTTACCGGCGGCCAGGGCCGGGGCGAGTTTCCACGCGGCCATCAGCAGCGGGAAGTTCCACGGGATGATCTGGCCGACCACACCCAGGGGCTCGTGGAAGTGATACGACGCGGTGTGCTCGTTGATCTCGGCGCTGGTGCCTTCCTGGGCGCGAATGCACCCGGCGAAGTAGCGGAAGTGGTCGGCGGCCAGCGGGATGTCGGCGTTGAGGGTTTCACGCACGGCCTTGCCGTTGTCCCAGGTTTCGGTGATGGCCAGCAGTTCGAGGTTCTGTTCGATGCGGTCGGCGATTTTCAGCAGTACCAGCGAGCGGTCCTGGGCCGAGGTTTTGCCCCAGGCGTCAGCGGCGGCGTGGGCGGCGTCGAGGGCCTTGTCGATGTCTTTGGCTGTGGAGCGCGGGAATTCGGCGATGGCCTTGCCGTTGACCGGCGAGGTGTTGGTGAAATAGTTGCCATCGACCGGCGCAACGAATTCGCCCCCGATGTAGTTGCCGTACTTGGCCTTGAACGAAACGATCGCGCCTTCAGTACCGGGGTGTGCGTAACGCATGGTGGGTATCTCCTGGCTCTTGTGTTTATTGGGAGTGCGCCGCGACAGCGCCTGTAAAGCGTAGAGCAAAGGTCGGGCCAGCGCCGTGAGCGCCCGTTAAATCAGGGGTTTGAGGTTTGTTGCAAGGCGTTGCTGTAGCAGGGGTGGTACAGGGTGGGTGACAGTGTGTGCCATAAACGGTACAGCCCATGACCGACGGGTCTCCCCGGGGTTGCAATGGTCGGGGTGCCGGGGGATGCTGGCCGTTCTCATGCAGGGAGAATAATAAGAAATGCACAACGATCATTTCGGTCGCCATGCCCAGCAAGTGCTGACCGTGGCCCATGGCCGCGACCCGTCCAGCGATCCGTCCATTGCCCGCTCGTGGCTGCGTTGCCTTGAGGACTATCACCTCGACCCTGCGGTGAGTATCGCCCCCACTGTGCTTGAACACGGCCGCTTGCTGGAGAGCCGCGAACGCCTGCAGCAAGTGCTGCACATTGCCGGCAGCGAGATGAACAGCCTGCATCAACAGCTCTCGGGCGCCGGCCACGCGGTGCTGCTGACCGACGCGCGCGGGGTGATCCTCAACTGTGTGACGGCGCCGTCCGAACGCAAGATTTTCGAGCGCGCCGGGCTGTGGCTCGGCGCCGACTGGAGCGAGGCACGGGAAGGCACCAACGGTATCGGTACCTGCCTGGTGGAACGCCAATCCCTGACCATTCACCGCGATGAGCATTTTCGCGGTCGCCATACCGGGCTGGCCTGCTCGGCGAGCCCGGTGTTCGACCCCCATGGCGAATTGCTGGCGGTGCTCGACGTGTCCTCGGCACGCGAAGCGGTGTCGCGCCAGAGCCAGTTCCATACCATGGCGCTGGTGAACCTGTCGGCGAAGATGATCGAAAGCTGTTATTTCCTGCGTCACTTCGAAAACCAGTGGTTGCTGCGTTTTCACTTGCAGGCCGAGTCCGTAGGGCTGTTCAGCGAAGGGTTGCTGGCGTTTGACGGGGAAGGGCGCATCTGCGCGGTTAACCAGAGCGCGCTGAACCTGCTCGGGCAGCTGCGCGGCGGTTTGCTGGGGCAGCCGGTGGAGGCGTTTTTCGACTGTTCCCTGGACCAACTGCTCAGCCGCGCCAGCGCAAATGCCACGGCCAGTTGGCCATTACGTACCCGTGATGGCCGCTCGTTGTTCGCCGCGTTGCGGGGCCAGCCGCGCAGCGTGCCGGCGCCAGTGGTCAAGCCTGAGGCACCGCGTTTACCGGGGATCTGCCTGGGCGACCCTGTCCTGCAACAGGATTTTCGCAAAGCCGTGAAAGTGTTTGAGCGTGATGTGCCATTGCTGATCAACGGTGAAACCGGCTGCGGCAAAGAGGCGTTCGCCAAGGCTGTGCATCAGGCCAGCCAGCGCGCGGGAAAGCCTTTCGTCGCGCTCAATTGTGCCGCCATTCCCGAGAACCTGATTGAAAGCGAGTTGTTCGGCTACCGCGGCGGCAGTTTTACCGGCGCATTGAAGGAGGGCATGCGCGGCAAACTGCAACAGGCCGATGGCGGCACGCTGTTTCTCGACGAGATCGGCGACATGCCGTTCGCGTTGCAAACCCGTCTTTTAAGGGTGTTGGAGGACCGTATGGTCGTGCCTATCGGTGGGGCTGCGCAGGCAGTCGATGTGCGGATCATCAGCGCCACTCACCGCAATTTGCTCGAGCGCGTTCAGGCCGGCAGCTTTCGAGAGGATCTGTATTACCGCCTCAATGGCCTTGAAGTCGGGTTGCCGGCCTTGCGTGAGCGCGCGGACAAAGCGCAGTTGCTGGACTTTCTGCTGGAGCAAGAGGCGGCGGGGCAAGTGATCACGCTCGACGCGGCGGCACGGCAGGCGCTGCTCAGCTATGCCTGGCCGGGCAATGTGCGGCAATTGCGCATGGTCTTGCGCACGCTGGTGGCGTTGGCCGAGGGTGGGCAAGTTGGGTTGGATGACCTGCCGGCAAATGTGCGTACACCGAGTCTGGCGCCCTCCACATCTGTCGATGTTTCGCCCTTGGACGAGGCGGAGCGTAAAACGCTGCTGAGTGCACTTGAACAGCAGCGCTGGCATATAACCCGCACGGCGCAACTGCTGGCGGTCAGTCGTAACACGCTGTACCGCAAGTTGCGCAAGTATGGGATTGTTGCGTCTGAGCGTCATCAATAGCGGGATATAGGAAAGTGCTTAAAAGTTGATGTTCTTTCAATAGCCATTCGCTATGGAGTTGTTAGTTATATTCAATCGATATAGCAGTCTCGTGCGTTAGTTTCTTTGGAACTATTCAAACGACGAAGGCCACGTAATGGTTGAGCGTCGGAGGACGTCTTTCTTCAATGTCGGACATTGTCTGGTTAGTTTACTGGTCAGCTGGTTCGCGCTCATTTTATAAGGGAATTAATTTAGCTCGACAGTTTGGGGTGTTCGAGAAATGGTCGTGGAGTTTGGTGCTCGCTTTTATTAACTGAGCATTAAATTTTGTCGGCGCTATATAACGTTGCCCGTTTTTTGTGCTGTGCACTTCGTGCGATGGCGGGCCGTTCATCGAAACCGTGATAGAGATAAAATATGACCGTGAATATTATTGGCGTAGCGGGCTTTGGCTCGATAAAAAATGCTGCTCCTCAAAACATCTATAACGTGAACAATTCGCCGTCTGCGAGGGTTGAGAGCATTTCGTCGGCGCATACCGACGCTTCTCGCGCGGCGGCTGATGCCCGATTGCTGCGAACTTATTCAGCGCAACATTCATCAGGCGCGCGCCTGCCCGTTCCGGGAGAGTCCACGCTGGGGCACTGGATTGACGCGTTGCAGACGGTTTTCACCTCGTCGGCGTTCAAGCAATTGGAGCAGTCAGTGTCGGGAGAGGGGATCAGTATCACTCACATTGATCCCTATAAAGGCATTCTCTATTTTGGTGGGCACGCCCGGTTAACCGCGCAGTCCGCCCAGCTCAACGATATTCCCGGTGCTCGCGACCTGTTTGATCGCTTGATGACCCTCGCAAAACGTTTCACCCCTTACGACATTTTGCACTTGCCTACCCAGATTGAAAGCGACGCATCCGGGCAGTACACGGTCGATTCAAGCATTGTTGGGCAGTTTCTTTATGGGCCTGATTCGAAAGCACCGTCGGATCATCACGTGCCTGCCGATATTTTAAGCCAGACGGGCGAGGCCGAAACGCGGCATAACCTGCTCGCCGCGTTGAAGAAACACATCGAAACGCCCGGTGCGAAGTCAGGCATGGAGTCCATCGCTGTAGAGATCGCGCCTCACTCCGCCTATTGGCGCGCAGATCAGCCGCAACCCTTCACGATGAGCCTCACGCAACTGATAACGGCTTACGGATTGGAAGTTCCAACCACACTGGAAGCACTGGCCAACCTGGAGCGCGTGTTGTTCGCTCCGTCGTTGTCGGCGCCCAGTGCAGCCGACTATGGCGGCTTGCTGAGTAAAGGCGTGCCATTGAGCGAGGACGCTCGGAAAAAAATAATCGAAACCATCGGCACCTGGAAAGCCGGCCAAACTCAGGTGCCATTGGGCGCAGGAGGCGAGGTTGGAAGTCTTTTCGAGTACTTGAAGCGGGCGGTGCCAGAGTCTCTGCGGCCATTGGCTGATAAAGATCCGGAGGCGTTTCTCAAAGCCTTGATCGTCACGCCTCAAGCCCGTGCATTAGGTCAGCAATTGCAGGATGCAATAGGCGCCTTTCCTACCGCGACCAGTGGCCATGAAGCCTTGTTGGCGGCGCTCGTATTGGCGGTGGACCCGGCAGGGGGGCTGCAACGCAATAACCTGGCCGGGTATGACCTGTTTCAACCCGATAACAAGGGGCGGTCGTCCGCCGACATTGTCAAACGGTTTGAAGCTCACCTGGAGGGGCGAGTCGGCCCGGAGATGGCGAAAGTCGTGGCTTACCAATTACTGGCCATGTCAGCTCCGGAATTTTTGGTCAAGGAAATGCCTGACACATTGGTGTACGGCTCGTTGCAATGGGCAACGTTCAGCGCGGAAGTTTCGCGCAGTGAACAGGAAGTGTCAGGATCCTCTATCGGACGCAGCTATGACCAGATCCGGCAGCGTGGCGTTCTGGGACCTGTTACAGCGGTACAAGAGCAGCAGTCGCAAATGGCCGTACTGCAATCGGTGATCGACTGGGGTGTCGCCAACGGCGTTATCGCGAAAAACAGTGAGGGCTATAGCGCCGAGACCATTGAGAAGGTCTCCGCTGCCATGCAAAAAATGGCTGAAAGTATGCTGGAAAGCCTCAAGCAAGTGATGGCGGCTCTGCCGACCCGCCGAGACCTGGCGTTGGCAGAATTAACCAAGGTTTACGGGGAGGAGTACGCGCATCTGTTTGAGAAAAAATTCCTCCAGCGACGCATGGGTTATGACCTTGTAAAGAAGTCACCATTGGACCTCTATATGTCGGGCGAACTTAACTCTGCCTGGCAGTCGCTTGATCCGGCGTTTCCTCATGCGAAAGTTCAGGCGGGCATCAGTAAATTACCTGACATCAAAAAAGTATTTGAGCAGGCATTTGACGATCACGGCGACAGCTTTAGCGAGGCTGCAGGCACGTTGTTCCAGCATCAGGTATCGCAGTTGCCGGTTGAGGACCGTAGACGGTTCGAGCACGGCTCGGTGAGCATGATGCATGTGAGAGAAATACCTAATTCAAAATTCCCCGAAGGCAGTGAAGAGCATCCCTTGTTCAAGCATTTCGGACAGGGCGCGGTTCATATTGAAACGGTGTTGAATGGCGAATTTGTCAGTTATGTGTACTCGCCAATCCTGGGCAAAATTCTCAAGAACGGTGAACCTGTTCCTGGCGTCCCTGAAGGGTGGCATATAAAGCGCCGTAAACACCATTCTGATCCACTTTACGGTGTGGTGGTGGGTAATAAAAATTACACGCTAAGAGCCAATTGGGCTGCGCACCAGTCCGTTCCACACTCTAAATCCGACACCTTACCCGCTATAGGCACGCCATCGGAAAGAGCCAAAGAGTTGGCCCGCATGATGAGCCATAATTACAAAGCCGCTGTTGAAGAGCTCAGGGAGACGGCAAAAGGGGAAACCGAGAGCGAAAAATCGCGCCGGAAAACAAAGGTGCTCAAGAATTTCATGCTGGGTCTTGTTCCTTTTTACGGCTTCGTTACCAGCGTTGTTAAAGGTGATAAGCACGAGGCGGTTGTCAATGGACTTTTTGATTTTGTCAGCTTGATTGTTCCGGGTGCCAAAGGCGGAGTGAGTGCCGTCAAGTTTGGCGTCAGTGCGACCAACAATACGTTGAGGATTTTGAAAGGGGTTGCCAAGGAAGGGATCAAGGCTGCCAACCCGTTCGGAAGTATTTATGACGCGGGGAGCGGTTTATTCAAGTTGGGTAAAACCGCTGTTAAAACGCTGCCCTCCGTTAAACTTCCGTCACTTGATTTTGATCGCCTGCGGCATGTGTCCGGGCGCAGCGGAAGTTGGAATATTCCCCATGGCGGATACAAACAAACGATCGCGGATGGCGTCTACAGGCCAGTGGGTGAGGATGGCAATGCCGTTCCTGTTTTGGCGTCGCAACAAAATGGCAAGTGGTATGCCCTTGACCCCAAGACCTTGACGCCCTACGGCCCGGAATTGACCCACTTCACTCCGGTCAAGGTGAAAGAAATGGAAGGCCTTCGTCTGGATACGGGGTTTGCAATAAAGACGGTTGTTAATGTGAAAAACTCCAAAGACGAATATTCAGATATTACGTCCAGTCCGGCGTCGCCCTCCCAGCCTGCTCAGGTAGCGAAAACCGAAGGGGAGCAAAAAAGCAACGCTGCCTAGGTGAGCAAGGCTGTTGGAAGGGAGGCGATCATCCAAGGCCTGACACACCCGTGGCCGAACGGCATGCACCGGTGCACGCCGCTCGGCCACCGGCTGCATAAAGAGTGCGATTTCCCCCTCCCTGCGCTAACCTGCCTCGATGTTTTACGAGGTCGACTATGCACATTCATATTCTCGGTATTTGCGGCACTTTCATGGGCTCGATGGCGGTTCTGGCCAAGGAGCTGGGCCATCACGTCACGGGTTCCGACGCCAATGTCTACCCGCCCATGAGCACACAACTGCAAGCCCAGGGCATTGAGTTGACCCAAGGCTACGACCCCTCGCAATTCGACCCTGCGCCAGACCTGGTGGTGATCGGCAACGCCATGTCCCGGGGCAACCCGGCGGTCGAGTACGTGCTCAATAAAGGTTTGCCTTATGTGTCCGGCCCGCAGTGGCTGGCGGATCATGTGCTGCAAGGCCGCTGGGTACTGGCCGTCGCCGGCACCCATGGCAAGACCACCACCAGCAGCATGCTCGCCTGGGTGCTGGAGCATGCAGGCATGAGCCCGGGTTTTCTGATTGGCGGCGTGCCGCAGAATTTCTCGGTATCGGCACGTTTGGGCGATACGCCGTTCTTCGTGATTGAGGCCGACGAATACGACAGCGCGTTCTTCGACAAGCGCTCCAAGTTCGTTCACTACCGTCCGCGCACGGCGATCCTGAACAACCTTGAGTACGATCATGCGGATATCTTCCCCGACCTGCCAGCCATCGAGCGTCAATTCCATCACCTGGTACGCACCATTCCGAGCGAAGGCCTGGTGATTCACCCGACCACCGAGCCGGCCTTGCAGCGTGTGATCGAGATGGGCTGCTGGACGCCGGTGCAAACCACCGGCGCGGGCGGGCAATGGCAGGTCAAGCTGCTCAGCGAAGACGGTTCCCGGTTTGAAGTGTTGTTCGAAGGCGAGCCGCAAGGCATCGTCGATTGGGGCATGACCGGCCAGCACAATGTCGCCAACGCTTTGGTAACCCTGGCGGCCGCGCGGCATGTTGGGGTGGTGCCATCGATGGGCATCGCGGCGTTGAGCGCATTCAAAAGTGTGAAGCGCCGCATGGAAAAAGTCGCCGACGTCAACGGGATTACCATCTACGACGACTTTGCCCACCACCCGACGGCCATCGCCACAACGCTGGATGGCCTGCGCAAACGCGTCGGCGATGCGCCGATCATTGCGATTGTCGAGCCGCGCTCCAACTCGATGAAGCTCGGTGCGCACCGCGATGGCCTGCCTGAAAGCGTCAATGATGCCGACCAGGTGGTGTGGTACGCGCCCGCCAACCTCGGTTGGGATCTACCCGCAATTGCGGCGTTGTGCACGGTGCCATCAACGGTGTGCGATTCCATCGAAGGCATCATCGAATTCGTCAAACAACACGCCAAGCCAGGCACTCACGTAGTCGTCATGAGCAACGGCGGCTTCGGCGGGCTGCATGGCAAGTTGGCCGAGGCTCTGAAATGAGTGGCCCGGAACGCGTCACCCTGGCGATGACCGGCGCGTCCGGCGCGCCGTATGGCCTGCGCCTGCTCGACTGCCTAGTGCGCGAAGACCGCGAGGTGCACTTCCTGATTTCCAAGGCGGCGCAACTGGTGCTGGCGACCGAGACCGACGTCGCGCTGCCTGCCAAGGTGCAGACCATGCAGGCTTTCCTCACTGAATACACCGGTGCGGCGGCGGGGCAGATTCGGGTCTATGGCAAAGAGGACTGGATGTCACCGGTGGCTTCCGGCTCCGGCGCGCCGGCGGCGATGGTGGTGGTGCCGTGTTCCACCGGTACCTTGTCGGCGATTGCCACCGGGGCCTGCAATAACCTGATCGAGCGCGCTGCGGACGTGACCTTGAAAGAGCGCCGCCAGTTGATTCTGGTGCCTCGCGAGGCGCCGTATTCGAGCATTCATCTGGAGCACATGCTCAAGTTGTCGAACATGGGCGTGACCATCCTGCCGGCGTCGCCGGGCTTCTATCACCAGCCGCAGACCATCGATGACCTGGTGGACTTTGTGGTGGCGCGGATTCTCAACCTGCTGAACATTCCTCAGGACATGCTGCCGCGTTGGGGCGAGCACCATTTGAGCAGTGATGAGTAAGGCGCTGCTGGTGCTGTTGGCGCTGCAACTGGCGGGTTGCGCCACGGCGCGTACCCTGGACGCCGCACAACCCGGTGCGCCGGTGGTGTATGCCGGTACGCGTCTGGATTTGTATGCGATCAATGGCGGGTGTTGTGCAAAGGACAGGTTCGGTGCCGAGGCGCCGAGCTATCCCCATGTCGACCTGCCGGCCAGTGCGCTGCTCGACACCTTGTTGCTGCCATTGTCGGCGCTGACGGTGTTGGGGGTTGGGTTTAACGCAACAGGCGGTCTGTAGATCTATAGCGCCTCAGCCGGCCCCATCGCAGGCAAGCCAGCTCCCACCTTTGGAATGCGTTCCCCTGTGGGAGCTGGCTTGCCTGCGATGACGCCAGACCCGACGCAGCAGAATTACTTGCCGAGCTTGCGAAGCTCATCCGACTCCACCACCCGCACCCCATCCTGTTCTTCCAGCGCCAGGCGCCACATTGCGCGGGCCAGTTCGCACACTTCGATGCCGTGGTATTTGCCCGGAATCAGGCGCGACAGCGGCCCGGCGATCTTCTCGGCCAAGCGTGTTTCCAGGCGCTCTCCCAGCAGCAACGAAGGCCGCACGATGGTCAGTTGCGGCCAGTCCTGAGCCCTCAGCGCCAGTTCCATTTCGCCTTTGACGCGGCTGTAAAAGACGGAGGATTTCGGGTCAGCACCAATGGCGCTGATCACGATCAGGTGCCGCGCGCCCATTTCCCGCGCGCGCTTGGCGAAAGCCACGACCAGGTCCAAGTCGACGGCGCGAAACGCAGCTTCGGAACCGGCCTGCTTGATCGTGGTGCCCAGGCAGCAGAAGGCGATATCCACCTGGCCGCTCAACTGCGGCAGGATCACCGCCGGGTCACTGCCCACCGGGTTCTCCAGATGCGGGTGTTCGGCCAGCGGCTTGCGGCTCGGTGCCAGTACGCGGGTGACGGTGGGTTCGTTGAGCAGGCGGTCGAGCAGGTGCTCGCCGGTCAGGCCAGAGGCGCCGGCGAGCAGGATATGTTGAGGCGTCAGGTACATGGTGTTTCCCCCTTGTTACACGTTACAGCTTAGTTGCCTTTGGCTTCCTTGCTATTCATAGAGACGCTTTCGAGCGCCTTTCGTGCCTGCTGTTTTCGTAATAATTGCCAATGGGCGATCACGCCTTTGGGGGCCCAGATTTGCGGTTCGGAGGCTTCGAAGTTGTCCGCCTGTTCGCGCTCGGCCACGTGTACCTGAGCCAGTTTGAAGGCTTGTTGCAAATCGTCGGTCTGGTTGAAGGCTTGTGCGAAAAGAGCGTCGCCGAAGTAGGTGAAGTCCGCTTCCTCGGAGCAGCCGAAAGACACGCGATCGGCACGGGAGGCGGTCATGATCAGCGTGCGCTCATCTTTCAACGCCGGGATAAAACCGCCCGAGTAGCAGGCCGATATCACGATGATCTTGTCGCGGTTCTTCAACGGGGCAAGCACGTTCGCCAACTCATCGGCCGGCAGGTCGGCCAGCTCCATGCGCGGCTGGTCGAGTACCAGCTCGTGTTCGTGGGTGCCGTGGCTGGTCAGGTAGATAAACACCAGGTCTTCCGGGCCGGTACGCTCGGCCAGGGTTTGTACCGCGCGGCGCAGGCTTTCGCGAGTGGCCAGCGGGCGGTCGGCGATATGGTCGCGGTGGTTGACCAGACGAATCTGCCCGCGCGCGCCGAAGCGGGTGGCGAGCATGTTGCTGACGTAATCGGCTTCGCGCAGGAACACACTTTGTTTGCCATCGCCGGCCAGCACCAGGGTGTACAGCTCGACGGCGGGGGTGGAGGCGGGCACGGCGGCCAGTGCTGCGTCGAGCAAGCGGCCCTGTGCCAGTATTCCGGTTTCCAGCGGGTCGGGCAGCAGCTTGCCGTCGGCGTCACGCACGCGCAGGCCGTTGACCCAGGTGCCGGCCTGTACGGTGCCGTCGGTCAGCACCAGGGTGCCTTTGCCCTGATAGCTGTCGCTGTCGAAACCGCCGATGTAGAAGCTGCCATCGGTGAGGTTCAGGCGGCCTTCGCCACTGAAGCGCCACTCGCTGAACTGGCCGACATAATGGCTGCCGTCAATGCCGATCAACTCGCCTTTGCCGCTCAGCGCGCCTTCCTTGAACTGGCCGATCCACACGTCGCCGTCGGCGTTCTCGTAGCGGCCCTTGCCGTTGAGCTGGTTCTGCTTGAACTGGCCGACATAGATGTCGCCGTCGGCGCTGTTGAACGTGCCGTTGCCTTCGAGCTGTCCATCCACAAAGTGGCCGCTGAACTGGTTGCCGCTGTCGTCGTTGCGCTGGCCTTCGCCATTGGGCTTGCCGTGGGCGAACTGGCCTTGATATTGGCTGCCGTCGGCCAATTCCAGGCGACCCAGGCCGGAGTACTGGTCGTCCTTGAATTCACCGCGGTAAGTCATTTGCCCCTCTTTGAGGGTACCTTCGCCGTTGCGCCGGCCATTCTTGAAGCCGCCGACGTAGCTGCTGCCCGCCGTGGTCAGGCTGCCCTGGCCGTCGAACAGGCCTTGCTGGAACTGCCCTTTGTAGACCTCGCCGTTACTGCCGTGCCATTCGCCCTGGCCGTGCCACTGGCCCTTGTCGAACTGGCCGGCGTACCAACTGCCGTTGGGGTAGTCCACCCGGCCCTGGCCTTGCAGCAAACCATTGACCACATCGCCCCGGTAACGGCCGCCGTCGGGCAGGCGCGCATCGGGCGGCAACAGCGATTCGCCGTCTCCGCAAGCGGTGAGCAACAGGGCAAGGGCAAGGGGAGCGAGTGGGCGCATAGCGGGATCCGGATAATTGAGCGCCGAGTATGCCGCAGCTGCGAGATTCATACATAAATTTACATACACTGTGGCAAGGTTTATCGCCTCACCACAGGCACGGCCTTACACGAAGCAGAGTGACAACGACTCGGCGATGTAAGCAGGTTTTTCCTGGCCGTCGATTTCCAGGGTGGCGGTGGCCTTAAATAGCCATTGGCCAGGTTTTTTCTCGGTGACGTCGGTGAGGGTGACGTTCAGGCGCACCCTGGAATTGACTTTCACCGGCTGGATAAACCGCACGCTGTCCAGGCCATAGTTGACCGCCATCTTCAGGCCTTCGGGCATGATCAGGATGTCCTCCATCAGCTTGGGCATCAGTGACAGCGACAGAAAGCCGTGGGCGATGGTGCTGCCGAACGGTGTTTGCGCGGCCTTGACCGGGTCGACGTGGATGAACTGATGATCACCGGTGGCTTCTGCGAACAGGTTGATACGCGCCTGGTCGATGGTGAGCCATTCGGAACGTCCCAGTTCCTTGCCGACATAATCTTTGAGCTGCGCTACAGGTACATAGGGCATTGCGACTCTCCTTGGTTCATCGGTTTTTATAGGTGTGCGAAATCCATGGTAGATCATCACGGGCAACTGGCCCGGTCAACCCACCATGCTTTTGGCGAATGCCGGAGCATAGGGTGGGCGTGCGTATAATGCGGGCGAGCTTTCAAGGGGAAACAACGGATGCTGTTACGGGGCCTGACATGGCTGGTGCTGTTTCAATTGATCGGCACCGCGATCAACCATTTGCTGTTGCCGATGCTGCCGGGGCCGATCATCGGCCTGCTGCTGATGCTGGGTTTTCTGATCTGGCGCGGTGAAGTCGGCGAGCCCCTGAGTTTGGCCGCGAGCAGTTTATTGCGTTACTTGCCGTTGCTGCTGGTGCCGCCAGCGGTGGGGGTGATGGTGTACGCAAAAGACATCGCGGCGGATTTCTGGGCCATCGTCGGCGCGCTTGTGTTGTCGCTGGTGATTGCCATGGGCTTTGTCGGCGTGCTGATGCAGCAGATGGTCAAGCGCAAGGAAAAGGACCAATGACCTTTGACTGGCAAGGCGCCTGGGCTGCCGTGATTCATCATCCCCTGTTCGGCATCGGTATCACCCTCGGCGCCTATCAGCTGGTGCTGGCGGCCTTCGAGAAAACCCGCTGGATCTTCCTGCAGCCGGTGCTGGTGTCCATGCTGCTGGTGATCGGCGTGCTGGTCAGTTGCGGGTTGACCTACGTCGAATACCGCAAAAGCACCGAAATCATGGGCATCCTGCTCGGCCCCGCGACTGTCGCGCTGGCCGTGCCGCTGTATTTGAACCTGCGGCGCATTCGCCAATTGTTCTGGCCGATTTTTACTACGCTGGTGATAGGCGGGGTGCTGGCGACCGGCCTGTGTGTGCTGTTGGGCTGGTGGTTTGGCGCCGAACACATGATGTTGATGACCATGGCGCCCAAGTCGGTCACCTCGCCGATTGCCATGCTGGTGGCCGAGCAGATTGGCGGCGTGGCGGCGCTGGCGGCGGTGTTTGTGCTGATCACCGGCGTGATCGGCGCGATGATCGGCCCGGCGTACCTGTCACGCCTGGGCGTGCGCAGCCCCGAAGCACGCGGCATGGCCCTGGGCATGACCGCCCATGCCGTCGGCACCTCGGTGGCCTTGCAAGAGAGTGAAGAATGCGGTGCCTTTGCGGCGCTGGCCATGAGTCTGATGGGCGTGGCCACGGCAGTGTTCCTGCCGCTGGCCGTGTCGGTGATTGTTTAAACCCGGGTGTGAAGGAAACCTTTATGAGTCTGGCGCTGTTCCCGCTCAACACCGTGCTGTTCCCTGGCTGCACCCTCGACTTGCAACTGTTCGAGGCGCGTTACCTGGACATGATCAGCCGCTGCATGAAAAAGGGCGAAAGCTTCGGCGTGGTGTGCATCCTCGACGGCAAGGAAGTGGGCATGGCCCCGGACGGCTACGCGTTGATCGGCTGTGAAGCGCTGATTCGCGACTTCAAACAGCAAGACAACGGCCTGTTGGGGATTCGCGTCGAGGGCGGGCGGCGCTTTCGTGTGCGCGACGCCGGGGTGCAGAAAGACCAGTTGCTGGTGGCCGACGTGCAATGGCTGGAAGAATTGCCGGACCAGGCGCTGGAAGACGAGGACGCTGACCTGCTGGCGTTGCTCCACGCTTTGGCCGAGCATCCGATGGTCGCCTCGCTCGACATGGGCACCCACGCCGAGGGGCAGCAGGCCCTGAGCAATCAGCTTGCGTATCTGTTGCCGTTCACCGAGGCCGACAAGGTAGACCTGCTGCAACTCGACGACCCGCAGCAACGGCTGGATGCGATCCAGATGTTGCTCGACGAGTTGCAGGGCGAACTGTTCACTTAATAGGCATAACGCAACAATGCGTGGGAGGTTCCGGTGAGGGCGATAAAGCTCAGCACCGCGACCAGCGCCGGCAGCAGCAACCACCAGGTTTTCTGCGACATGGCCGGCAGCGGCGTACGGTACTGGATGGCGGTGAGGCTGAACGCACACACCGTCATCGCCAGCAGCGTGCCCGCCAGGATGTCCGTAGGCCAGTGGGCGCCGAGGTAAACCCGCGACAGGGCGATGAAGGCCGCCGGAATGCAGCCCATCAGCATCCAGGTCAGGCGCAACCGGGTAGGTTGGCCGCGACCCGCCAGCACCGCCAGCGCCAGGAAAAACGCAAATGCGCCGGAAGCGTGGCCGCTGGGCATGCTGAAGCTGGTCAGCGGGTCGGTGAGGATTTCCGGGCGGTCACGGGCGAAAAACAGCTTGGTGCCGGTGTTGATCACCGCCGCGCCGGCCAACGTGGCGCCGACGAAGAGGGCATGGCGCCACTGGCGCGCCAGCAGCAACAACGCGGTGAACACGGCGCTGGCGAAGAACATCTTCTTGAATTCGCCCAATTGCGTGATCCGCACCATCACCTCATCCAGCCACGGGCTGCGGTGCTCCTGCACCAGCGCGCTCAGGCCGGTGTCGAAATCGTTCAGATGTGGGTAACCGATAAACAGCGCGATCAGCAAGACCAGGCTGCCACAGCCGATCCACACGGTGGCGCGACGATGGCCGCGCAGGCTGCTGTTCAAGCTCAAACCCAACAGCACCGCCAAACAGGCCGCGACAATGGCGGCTTCCGGCCAGAAACCTTCCGGCAAGGGCAGGCGGAAGGCGGCACCAGTAGCCCAGCCCGGCAGCAAATACGCCACCGACCAACCCGCCGCCGCCACGATGCTGACGGCGGCGAAGCGCGGGAAGGGCATGTCGCACATCCCGGCCACCATCGGCAGCATGGGCCGCAATGGGCCGATGAAACGTCCTACCAGCAAGCTGGCAATACCGTATTTGTGGAAGTAGGTTTCCGCGCCGTTCATCCACTCAGGATGGTGGCGCAAGCCCGGCAGACGCCGGATGTTCTGATGGAAATGTCGGCCCAGATAGTAGGAAACGCCGTCACCGACCAGCCCGCCGACAAAGCCCAGCAACAGGGTTTCGCTCAAGGACAACGCGCCGCTGCCGGCGAGCGCGGCGATCGCAAACAGCAACACCGTGCCCGGCACGATCAGCCCGGCAATCGCCAGGCATTCCACGCAGGCGACGACAAATACCGCCACCGCCAGCCATTCGGGGTTCAGGGTCAGCCAGCCGGTAATGCTATCGAGCCATTGGCTCATACACTCAACTCCATTTATGTCATCCGTAGTCCCAGACACTTGAGATCAAACGGTGGGAGCTGGCTTGCCTGCGATGGCGGTGTCAGGGCAAAAAATTCAGTTGCCTGATTGACCGCTACCGCAGGCAAGCCAGCTCCTACCAGGGATCTGCCGTGCTGTTGGTTTTTGTTCAATCAATTAAAACGTAATCGCGGCCTTCGACCTGGCCACGGCGCAGCGGGTTCCGAGTGCAATACGGCGCATAGCCAGCATCGACAAAGCGATACATCAGGTGCTCGTCGCGCCCGCTGGGGATGCCCAGGCGGGTGGTCTGGATAATTTGCGCAGGTATCTGGCCCACGTCTTCGACGTAGAGCTGTTCCTGGTCAAAGCGCTTGGCGTCCCACATCGGCACCTTTAACCCCAGCGCCTTGCACAGCAGGGTCTGGCCCGCGCAGAGCTTCTGGGTTGGACGTGGGTGGCCATTGGCGTCCGGATTGTTCAGCAGCATCTGCGCCAGGCTGGCGGTGCCTGCGGTTTCATCCACCCAGGGATAGGCCGATTTGATCAGCACCGCATTGCCCGGGCCCTGGGCGCTGAAGTTCAGCGAATCGCCGCCACGGGCGTAATACATGTAGATGTGGCCGCCATCCAGAAACAAAGCCTTACGCTTTTCTGTGTAACCGAGTGAGGCATGGCTGCCTTTTTCGGCCACGTAATAGGCTTCGGTTTCAATAATTCGCGCCGAAAGCCAGATTTCGCCGACGCGATGGCGTATGACTTTTCCGAGCAATTCGCGCGCAAGGACTTGCGCGTCACGGTCGAAGAAGCTGTCGGGCAGGGCGCTGGCGGGGAATTGGGGGGCAAAACTGGGCATGGCGATCAGGGTTAATACGGCTAAATGTGACGGAATAATAACAACTCCCACCTTAATTACCGCTGAAGGTCGGGTTTTTACAGTTCATTTCGACCATCCGCCCCTCACCGCTGTCAGTCGGGCGGCGTCACAGCTATAATCTGCCGCTTTCCTCCCTGCCAAGACTCCCTGACCATGACTGAGTCCGTTCTTGACTACATGACCCGCCTGGGTCGCGCTGCCCGTCAGGCCTCGCGGTTGATCGCCCGCGCGAGCACCGCGCAGAAGAATCGCGCCCTGTTGGCCGCCGCCGATGCTCTGGATGCCTCGCGCTCCGAGCTGACCGCCGCCAATGAGCAAGACCTGGCCAATGGCCGCGCCAATGGCCTGGAGCCAGCACTGCTGGACCGCCTGGCGCTGACCCCGGCCCGTATCGACGACATGATCGAAGGCCTGCGTCAGGTGGCCAAGCTGCCTGACCCCATCGGTGAAATCCGCGACATGCGCTACCTGCCGTCCGGCATCCAGGTGGGCAAGATGCGCGTGCCCCTGGGCGTGATCGGCATCATCTATGAGTCGCGGCCGAACGTGACCATCGACGCCGCGAGCCTGTGCCTCAAGTCCGGCAACGCCACCATCCTGCGTGGCGGTTCCGAGGCGATCAATTCCAACCGTGCCATCGCCGCGTGCATTCAGCAGGGCCTGGCCGTGGCCGAATTGCCGGCTGAAGTGGTGCAAGTGGTGGAAACCACCGACCGCGCCGCTGTTGGCGCGCTGATCACCATGCCGGAATTCGTCGACGTGATCGTGCCGCGTGGTGGCAAGAGCCTGATCGAGCGCGTCAGCCGTGATGCCAAGGTGCCCGTTATCAAGCACCTGGACGGCGTGTGCCACGTGTACATCGACATCGCTGCCGACATCGACAAGGCCATCCGCATCGCCGACAACGCCAAGACCCACCGCTACGCCCCGTGCAACACCATGGAAACCCTGCTGGTGCACGCCGGCATTGCCGAGCGCGTGTTGCCTCCATTGGCGGCCATCTACCGCGACAAGGGCGTGGAGCTGCGCGGCTGCGAGCGCACCCGTGCGCTGCTGGGCGCGGACGTGATCGAAGCGACCGAGCTGGACTGGTACACCGAATACACGGCGCCAATCCTGTCGATCAAGCTGGTTGATGACCTGGACGAAGCCATCGAACACATCAACACCTACGGCTCCAAGCACACCGACGCCATCGTTTCCGAGCATTTCAGCGATGCGCGGCGTTTCCTCACCGAAGTGGATTCCGCCTCGGTGATGATCAACGCCTCCACGCGCTTTGCCGACGGCTTCGAGTATGGCCTGGGGGCGGAAATCGGCATCTCCACCGACAAGCTCCACGCACGCGGCCCGGTTGGCCTGGAAGGCCTGACGAGCGAGAAGTACGTGGTGTTCGGTGATGGTCATGTGCGCACTTGATGGGTAAACGCATCGGGCTGCTCGGCGGTACATTCGACCCCGTGCACATCGGCCATTTGCGCAGTGCCCTGGAAGTCGCGGATGCCCTCGCGCTGGATGAGTTGCGGGTGATGCCCAATGCGCGGCCGCCCCATCGCGATACGCCGCAGGTGTCAGCGCAGCAGCGCCTGGAAATGGTGCGCCTGGCGGTAGACGGCATTGCGCCGCTGGTGGTGGACGACCATGAGCTCAAGCGCGATAAACCGTCCTACACTGTCGATACCCTGGAAGTCATGCGCGCTGAAATGGCCGCAGATGACCAGTTGTTTCTGCTTTTGGGCTGGGACGCATTTTGCGGCCTGCCCTCTTGGCATCGCTGGGAGGAACTCCTCCAGCATTGCCACATCCTGGTTTTGCAACGCCCGGATGCCGACAGCGAACCGCCGGATGCCTTGCGCAACCTGCTGGCCGCGCGGTCGGTAAGTGACCCCTTGGCCCTGACCGGGCCGAACGGGAATATTGCATTCGTCTGGCAGACCCCGCTTGCGGTGTCCGCCACCCAGATCCGTCAACTGCTGGCCAGCGGTAAGTCGGTACGTTTCCTGGTGCCTGACGCGGTCCTGGCCTACATCGATGCGCACGGGCTTTACCGTGCGTCGAACTGAAAAGGCGCGCTTGAGCGTACGAACAGTCGTACAGCAAGCGCCCGAACATACGAGCAAAACGAGTTTTTTATGACGAACAAAGACGTAAGCAAAGTTAAGCGCAAAGGCACGTTCAAAAGCGCCCCGCTGCCGGTTGAAGCGCACACCGGCCCTGAGCTGGCTGGCGAAGAGCTGGTCAAAGTGGCCGTGGCTGCCCTGGAAGACGTAAAAGCCCAGGACATCCAGGTGCTGGACGTACGTGACAAGCAAAGCATCACCGACTTCATGATCATCGCCACCGGTACCTCGAACCGCCAGATCGGCGCGATGCTCGACAAGGTCCGCGAAGCCGTCAAGGCTCAGGGCGTCAAGCCATTGGGTGAAGAAGGCAAGGGCGACAGCGACTGGGTGCTGCTGGACATGGACGACGTGATCGTTCACATGATGACCTCCAACGCCCGTCAGTTCTACGACCTGGAACGTCTGTGGAAAGGCGCCGAGCAGAGCCGTGCCGCCGATGGCAAGCACCACAGCCCGGAAGTGGGCCACGCGCACTTCGACAAGCTGAACAAAGACCAGGAATAAGGAACGGCTGTGCGCCTGCGTCTGATCGCTGTCGGTTCACGCATGCCCAAGTGGGTGGAAGAAGGCTGGCACGAGTATGCCAAGCGTCTGCCCGCTGAGCTGTCGCTTGAGCTGGTGGAAATACCGCTGAACACCCGGGGCAAGAATGCCGACGTGGCGCGCTTTATCCGTCAGGAAGGCGAAGCCATGCTGGCCAAGGTCGGGCCCAACGAGCGCATTGTCACCCTTGAAGTGCACGGCAAACCCTGGAGCACCGAGCAACTGGCGGTGGAACTGGATCGCTGGCGCCTGGATTCGCGCACGGTGAACTTCATGGTCGGCGGCCCCGAAGGGCTGGCGCCGGAGGTCTGTGCGCGGGCGGACCAGCGCTGGTCGCTGTCGGCGCTGACGCTGCCGCACCCGCTGGTACGGATTCTGATCGGTGAACAGCTGTATCGCGCCTGGACAGTTCTGTCCGGGCACCCTTACCACAAATAATCTGCGCCCCTCCCGATGACCCAGCCGATCCGCATCAAGGACCACGAGAAAGACGCACGTCTGGTACGCGCTCGGGTCGTGTTCGGCGCGTTTCTGGTGGTGGGCCTGATTGGTGTGCTGATTGCGCGCCTGTATTTCCTGCAGGTGATCCAGTACGACTATCACTCCACGCTGTCGGAGAACAACCGGGTGCATGTGCAGCCGATTCCGCCGACCCGTGGGCTGATTTTCGACCGCAATGGCGTGGTGGTGGCGGATAACCGGCCCAGCTTCAGCCTGAGCATGACCCGCGAACGCTCCGGCGACTGGCAGCAGATCCTCGATGTGATCGTTGAAGTGCTGCAGCTCACACCGGAAGACCGGGTGATCTTTGAAAAGCGCATGAAGCAGGGGCGCCGGCCATTCGAGCCGGTGCCGATCCTGTTTGAGCTGACCGAAGAGCAAATCGCCCGGATCGCGGTGAACCAGTTCCGTTTGCCGGGTGTGGAAGTGGTGGCGCAGTTGGTGCGGCATTACCCGCAAGGGCCGCACTTTGCGCATTCCGTGGGCTACATGGGGCGGATCAACGAGAAAGAGCTGAAAACCCTTGATCCGGTGAATTACAGCGGCACCCACCATATCGGCAAAACCGGCATCGAGCGTTTCTACGAGCCCGAGCTGCACGGTCAGGTGGGTTACGAAGAAGTCGAAACCAACGCCCGCGGCCGCGTGCTGCGGGTGCTCAAGCGTACCGATCCGGTACCGGGCAAGGACATCGTGCTGAGCCTGGACATCAAGCTGCAGGAAGCGGCGGAGATGGCCCTGGGCGGGCGGCGTGGCGCGGTTGTCGCGCTGGACCCGACTACCGGCGAAGTACTGGCGATGGTCAGCCAGCCGAGCTTTGACCCCAACCTGTTCGTGACCGGTATCAGCTTCAAGGCTTACGCCGAGCTGCGAGACTCCATCGACCGGCCGCTGTTCAACCGCGTGCTGCGCGGTTTGTACCCGCCGGGCTCGACCATCAAGCCCGCCGTCGCGATTGCCGGCCTTGACGCAGGCGTGGTCACCGCCTCCAGCCGCGTGTATGACCCGGGCTACTACATGCTGCCCAACTACGATCACAAATACCGTAACTGGAACCGCACCGGTGACGGCTATGTCGATTTGGACACCGCCATCATGCGCTCCAACGACACCTATTTTTACGATCTGGCCCACAAGCTGGGCATCGATCGCCTGTCTGCCTATATGGGCAAGTTCGGCCTCGGCCAGAAAGTCTCCCTGGATATGTTCGAAGAATCCCCTGGCCTGATGCCATCGCGGGAATGGAAACGCGCGACCCGTCGTCAGGCGTGGTTCCCCGGCGAAACCCTGATTCTCGGCATTGGCCAGGGCTACATGCAGGCCACGCCTTTGCAGTTGGCCCAAGCCACGGCACTGGTGGCCAACAAGGGCGTGTGGAACCGCCCGCACCTGGCCAAGACCATCGAAGGCGAAAAGCCGGTGGATGAGAACCCGATTCCCGACATCGTGCTGCGCGACCCGTCCGACTGGACCAAGGTCAACCACGGCATGCAACAAGTGATGCACGGCGCTCGCGGCACCGCGCGCAAGGCGGCAGTCGGCGCGCAATACCGGATTGCCGGCAAGAGCGGTACCGCCCAGGTGGTCGCGATCAAGCAGGGCGAAAAATATGACCGCTCCAAGGTTCAGGAACGCCACCGTGACCACGCCTTGTTTGTTGGCTTTGCCCCGGCGGATGCGCCAAAAATCGTGGTGGCGGTGATGGTCGAGAACGGTGAGTCCGGCTCCGGCGTGGCGGCGCCCGTGGTGCGTCAGATCATGGACGCCTGGCTGTTGGCCGACGACGGCAGGCTCAAGCCCGAATATGGCGGCCCCCCTTCAAACACCGAGGTCACGGCCCGTGAAGAGTAATTTTGACCGCATCCTCTCCAGCGAGGATGTGATGCGTCGCCGCGCGACGTTGCTGCAGCGCATGCACATTGATGGCCCGCTGCTGATCCTGCTGCTGACCCTTGCGGCCGGCAGCCTGTTTGTCCTGTATTCGGCCAGCGGCAAGAACTGGGATTTGCTGATCAAGCAAGCGTCCTCATTCGGCCTGGGCCTGCTGTCGATGGTGGTGATCGCCCAGCTGGAGCCGCGTTTCATGGCGCGTTGGGTGCCGTTGGGCTATGTGGTCGGGGTGTTGCTGCTGGTGGTGGTGGACGTGATGGGCCACAACGCCATGGGCGCGACGCGCTGGATCAACATTCCGGGGGTGATCCGCTTCCAGCCCTCGGAATTTCTCAAGATCCTGATGCCGGCGACCATCGCCTGGTACCTGTCCAAGCGCACCTTGCCACCGCAACTCAAGCACGTGGGCGTCAGCCTGCTGTTGATCGGTGTGCCGTTTATCCTCATCGTGCGCCAGCCCGACCTTGGCACCTCGCTGCTGATTCTCGCCGGTGGCGCGTTCGTGCTGTTCATGGGCGGGCTGCGCTGGCGCTGGATCCTCAGTGTGCTGGCGGCCGCGATCCCGGTGGCGGTGGCGATGTGGTTCTTCTTCATGCACGACTACCAGAAGCAGCGGATTCTGACGTTCCTAGACCCGGAGAGCGACCCGCTGGGCACCGGCTGGAACATCATTCAGTCCAAGGCCGCCATCGGTTCCGGCGGCGTCTTTGGCAAGGGCTGGTTGCTGGGCACCCAGTCGCATTTGGACTTTTTGCCCGAGAGCCACACGGACTTCATCATTGCGGTGCTCGGCGAAGAGTTCGGCCTGGTGGGCATTTGCGCCTTGCTGTTGATCTATGTGCTGTTGATCGGACGCGGCCTGGTGATCACTGCCCAGGCGCAGACGCTGTTCGGCAAGTTGCTCGCCGGCAGCCTGACCATGACTTTTTTTGTTTATGTTTTCGTCAACATCGGTATGGTCAGTGGCCTGCTGCCGGTGGTTGGGGTGCCGTTGCCTTTCATTAGCTACGGCGGAACTTCGCTGGTGACATTGCTGTCAGCGTTTGGGGTTTTGATGTCGATTCATACGCATCGCAAGTGGATCGCACAGGTTTGAATAAGGTGAAGATGTCAATGCAAGTAATGCGCGGCTGGGCGACTCGGCACGCGTCCTGGATGAGCCTGATCGGGCTGCTGGGCGCAACGCAAGAGGCGCAGGCCGGTGACTACGATGGTTCACCCCAGGTTGCCGAATTTGTCGGCGAGATGACCCGCGACTACGGTTTCGCCGGTGAACAGCTGATGGGCGTGTTTCGCGAAGCCCAGCGCAAGCAGGCGATCCTCGATGCCATTTCGCGGCCCGCCGAGCGCGTCAAACAGTGGAAAGAATACCGCCCGATGTTCCTCACCGACGCCCGTGTGGCGCGGGGCGTGGACTTCTGGCGCCAGCACGAAGCCGCGTTGGCCCGCGCCGAGCAGGAATATGGTGTGCCGGCCCAGGTCATTGTCGCGATCATCGGCATTGAAACCTTCTACGGGCGCAATACCGGCAGTTACCGGGTGATCGACGCACTGTCGACCCTGGGTTTCGATTACCCGCCACGCGCCGAGTTCTTCCGCAAGGAGCTGCGCGAATTTCTGCTGCTGGCCCGCGAAGAGCAGGTCGACCCGCTGACCCTCAAAGGCTCCTACGCCGGTGCGATGGGCTTGCCGCAGTTCATGCCGAGCAGTTTCCGCGCCTATGCGGTGGACTTCGACGGCGACGGCCATATCAACATCTGGAGCAACCCGGACGACGCCATCGGCAGCGTGGCCAGCTACTTCAAGCGCCATGGCTGGGTCGCGGGCGAGCCTGTGGTGATCCGCGCCGATGTCGCCGGGGATCGCGCCGATGAAGGCCTTACCCAGGGCATCGAGCCGGCCAAGACCGTTGGGGAGTTGCGAGCGCTGGGCTGGTCGAGTCAGAATGCGCCACGCGATGACATGCCGGTGACGGCGTTTCGCCTGGAGGGCGAAAACGGCCCGGAATACTGGATGGGCCTGAAGAATTTTTACGCAATTACGCGTTATAACCGCAGTGTGATGTACGCCATGGCCGTGCATCAGCTGTCAGACATGCTGGTCCAAGCACGGGGCAACAAGTAATGCGGGTATCGCCGTTCCATAAACCGCTCAAGCTGGTGGCGTTCGCCGCGTTGTCCTTGCTGGTTGTCAGTTGCTCATCCACCACCAGTCGCGCCCCGGCGCAGAAGGGTGGCGCCATCGTTCGCGCCCAGCCGGGGCTGGACATCAACCGCGCCCACAAAGACGGCGCGCCGTGGTGGGACGTCGATGTTTCGAAGATCCCGGACGCCACACCCACCCTGCACACAGGTCCCTACAAGGCCAACCCGTATACCGTGCTGGGTAAAAACTACTTCCCGTTGCAGGAATCCAAGACTTACTCGCAGACGGGTACGGCCTCCTGGTACGGCACCAAATTCCATGGCCAGAACACCGCCAATGGCGAAGTGTATGACCTGTATGGCATGAGCGCGGCGCACAAAACCCTGCCACTGCCCAGCTATGTGCGCGTGACCAATCTGGACAACAACCGCACGGTGATCCTGCGGGTCAACGATCGCGGGCCGTTTTATTCGGACCGGATCATCGACTTGTCCTACGCTGCCGCGAAGAAACTCGGTTATGCCGAAATCGGTACCGCGCGCGTGAAGGTTGAGGGCATCGACCCCGTTCAATACTGGGCCCAGCGTGGCAAGCCGGCGCCGTTGATGCTCAACGAGCCGCAAACGCCACAGCCGCAAGTCACCGCCTCGGCCGGCAAGATTGAACAATGGACGCCGCCGCCGGCGCAGCACGCGCCGGACACCGTGGTGGTCCCGCACGCAGCGCCGGGTGCCTCGATGGTCGGTGGGCAGTACCTGCAAGTGGGCGCTTTCGCCAACCCGGATGCGGCAGAACTGTTAAGGTCCAAGCTCAGCGGTATGGTCAGCGCGCCGGTGTTCATCAGCTCCATCGTGCGTAACCAGCAAACCCTGCACCGTGTGCGCATGGGCCCGATTGGTTCGCCGAGCGAAGTGGCGCAAGTGCAGAACAGCGTGCGTCTGGCCAACCTGGGGCAACCCAGCGTGGTCACCGCCGAATAAGTAAAGGATTGATGGCTCAGGTTCGCCTGGGCCCTGGTTGCTGGCTCGTTGAACAACAAAAACCCGGGGGCAAGGGGTGAGCGGGCAACCGAACACGCGACAGTCTGGCAACGGCCTGTCTGAATAAGTTTTGCCCGCGAGGGCAAGTTTCCATAAGCAATTTCGAGAGACGGATGAACATCACCACCTTAGCCAAACGCACGTGCCTGCTTCTTTCGCTGATCATCACCCCGGCCGCCTGGGCGGTTGAAATGGTGCCGGCTTCCCCGCAACTGGCCGCCAAGGCCTGGGTCCTCATGGATGCCGCCAGCGGCAACGTGCTGGTCGAGAACAATGGTGACCAGCGCCTGCCCCCGGCCAGCTTGACCAAGCTGATGACGGCGTACATTGCGACCCTGGAAATCCGTCGCGGTCAGATCGGCGAGAATGACCCGGTGACCGTCAGCGAAAACGCCTGGCGCACCGGCGGTTCGCGGATGTTCATCAAGGTTGGCTCGCAAGTGACCGTGAGCGACCTGCTGCACGGCATCATCATTCAGTCTGGCAACGACGCCAGCGTGGCCCTGTCCGAGCACATCGCCGGCAGCGAAGACGCGTTCGCCGACATGATGAACAAAACCGCCGGCGACCTGGGCATGAGCAACAGCCACTTCATGAACCCGACCGGCCTGCCGAACCCTGAGCACTATTCCTCGGCCCATGACATGGCGTTGCTGGCCCGCGCGATCATTCGTGTCGACCCGGTGCACTACGCCATCTATTCCCAGAAGGAGTTCTTCTGGAACAACATCAAGCAGCCTAACCGCAACCTGCTGCTGTGGCGCGACAAAACCGTTGATGGCCTGAAAACCGGTCACACCGAAGAGGCCGGCTACTGCATGGTGTCGTCCGCGGTACGTGATGGCCAGCGCCTGATCGCCGTGGTCTTCGGCACCAACAGCGAACAAGCCCGCGCGGCCGAAACGCAAAAGCTGCTGACCTACGGTTTCCGCTTCTTCGAAACCCAGACCTTCTATCAGAAGGGTGCTGAGCTGGCGACTGCGCCGGTCTGGAAAGGTGCCACCTCGCAAGTCAAGGCCGGCCTGGCTGACGACCTGACCCTGACCATGCCTAAAGGCCAGCTGAAAAAGCTCGCCGCCAGCATGACCCTGAACCCGCAATTGGTTGCCCCAATCGCCAAGGGTGACGTGATCGGCAAGGTGGAAGTGAAGCTGGACGACAAGGTTGTGCACAGCGCTGACCTGATCGCTCTGGACGCCGTTGACGAAGGTGGTATCTTCCGCCGCGTCTGGGATAGCATCCGTCTATTCTTCTACAGCTTGTTCAACTGATAGTGTGCACCTGCAAAGCCCCGTGTTGATCCGACACGGGGCTTTGCCCGTCGCCACGGCTTACGCTTACGAGGCCGTTACGCCATGACCGATAAAGAAGTAAAGGCGCCAAAGATCGAATTCCCGGTGACGGATTATCCTGTCAAGGTGATCAGCGATACCGGCGTGGGCCGCAAGGACAAGATTCTCGAGATCGTGCGCAAATACGCCACGATCAACGACAACCGCGTGGACGAGCGTCAAAGCTCCACCGGCAAATACACCACGATCCAGTTGCACATCGTTGCGACGGATCAGGACCAGCTTTACAACATCAATAGCGAATTGCGGGCTACCGGCTTCGTGCACATGGTGCTGTGATGTCACAGGTTCTGGGCTTTCGCGAGCTCGGCCAGATGGCCTACGAGCCTGTCTGGCACGCCATGCAGCGTTTCACCAATGAACGCGGCAGTTCGGCCCCCGATGAAATCTGGCTGGTGGAGCACCCGCCGGTGTTCACCCAGGGTCAGGCCGGCAAGGCTGAGCATCTGCTGCTGCCGGGGGATATTCCGGTGGTGCAGGTCGACCGAGGTGGCCAAGTGACTTACCATGGCCCCGGACAACTTGTCGCATACCTATTGCTGGACGTGCGCAAGCTGGGTTTTGGCGTGCGCGACCTGGTGAGCCGCATGGAAGCTTGCCTGATCGAGCTGCTGGCCAGTTATGGCGTGACCGCCGCGGCCAAGCCCGATGCACCCGGTGTGTATGTGGACGGCGCGAAAATCGCTTCACTCGGTTTGCGCATTCGCCACGGCTGTTCCTTTCATGGCCTGGCCCTGAACGTGGACATGGACCTGGCGCCGTTTCGGCGGATCAACCCGTGCGGCTATGCCGGGCTGGCGATGACCCAACTGAGCGACCACGCCACACCGATTAAATTTGCCGAGGTAAGTGCCCGGCTGCGCGCGCAGCTCGTCAAACACCTCGACTATGCTGAGCAGACGACCCTCACGGGCGGAATCGACTGATTATGACTACTGATGCAGTGCAAACCATGATCCCGACGCTGGACGTTACCGACCGTCCGGCCCCGGCCCCGCGTGCCAAGGTGGAAGCCGGCGTCAAGCTGCGCGGCGCCGAGAAGGTTGCACGCATCCCGGTGAAGATCATCCCGACCACCGAATTGCCGAAGAAACCCGACTGGATCCGCGTGCGTATCCCGGTTTCGCCGGAAGTCGACCGTATCAAGGCGCTGCTGCGCAAACACAAGCTGCACAGCGTGTGCGAAGAAGCCTCCTGCCCGAACCTGGGCGAGTGCTTCTCCGGCGGCACCGCCACCTTCATGATCATGGGTGACATCTGCACCCGTCGTTGCCCGTTCTGCGACGTCGGCCACGGCCGTCCGAAGCCACTGGACGTCAACGAGCCGGAAAGCCTGGCCATCGCCATTGCCGACCTGCGCCTCAAGTACGTGGTGATCACCTCCGTAGACCGCGACGACCTGCGTGACGGCGGTGCCCAGCACTTTGCCGACTGCATCCGCGAGATCCGCAAGCTGTCGCCGAACGTGATGCTCGAAACCCTGGTCCCGGACTACCGTGGCCGCATGGACGTGGCGCTGGAAATCACCGCCGCCGAGCCGCCGGATGTGTTCAACCACAACCTGGAAACCGTGCCACGCCTGTACAAGGCCGCACGCCCTGGCTCGGACTACCAGTGGTCGCTGACCCTGCTGCAGAAATTCAAGCAGATGATGCCGCACATCCCGACCAAATCCGGCTT
This sequence comes from Pseudomonas tolaasii NCPPB 2192, assembly GCF_002813445.1. Classification (NCBI taxonomy): domain Bacteria; kingdom Pseudomonadati; phylum Pseudomonadota; class Gammaproteobacteria; order Pseudomonadales; family Pseudomonadaceae; genus Pseudomonas; species Pseudomonas tolaasii. The sequence continues at coordinate 686,810 of NZ_PHHD01000001.1, read as the reverse complement.
GATGCTGGGCCTGGGCGAGACCGACGAAGAAGTGATCGAAGTCATGAAGCGCATGCGCGAACACGACATCGACATGCTGACTCTGGGCCAGTACCTGCAACCATCGCGCAGCCACTTGCCGGTCCAGCGTTTCGTGCACCCGGACACCTTCGCCTGGTTCGCCGAGGAAGGGTACAAGATGGGCTTCAAGAACGTCGCGTCGGGGCCTCTGGTGCGTTCTTCGTACCACGCGGACGAGCAGGCCAAACTGGTCAAGGCTAGCCTGGTTTCGTAACAGCGCCGCTGCCACACACAGTGGGAGTCGGCTTTTTGTGGGAGCTGGCTTGCCTGCGATAGCCTAACCTCGGTGCTCCAGACACACCGAGGTGCCAGCATCGCAGGCAAGCCAGCTCCCACAGTTCGTTTTGCGCCATACAGGGAGATCAATGGATGACAACTGCCGTACCCGCATTGCGCGCCGAAGGCACCATCGGCCTCATCGCCCCCGCTGGCCCCGCCGCGCTGGACATTGAAAAAGCCGGCCAATGGATGCGCGCCCGTGGCTTCGAGTTGCGCATCTTCCCCGGCGTTTACGAGCGCGACGGCTACCTGGCCGGCAGCGATGACGTGCGTTTGCGTGACCTGCACGCGGCCTTCGCCGACCCTGAAATCGACGCCATTTTCTGCCTGCGTGGCGGCTACGGTACGCCACGCTTGCTCGATCGCCTGGACTTCGACCTGTTGCGCGCCAATCCCAAGCCGTTCGTGGGCTACAGCGACATCACCGCGCTGCACCTGGCAATCAGCCGTTACGCCGGGTTCGTGACGTTCCACGGCCCGATGCTCAACGCCGACTTGCTCGGTGAAAAGCAGCAACCTACGGAGTCATCACTGCTCAGCATGCTCCGGGGTGACCTCGGTGCGGGCAGTGAGCTGGCGCACCCGGTGGCTTACCCGTTGACGACTATCGAGCCTGGCATCGCTTGCGGGCGCTTGTTGGGCGGCAACCTGTCGATGATCGCGGCCGTTATGGGCACGGCCTACGAAATGGACGCTGAAGACATCATCCTGCTGATCGAGGACGTCAACGAGCCGATCTACCGCATTGACCGCTTGCTGACCCATCTGCGGCTGGCCGGCAAGCTGGCTCAGGTGGCCGGTGTGCTGGTGGGGGATGTGGCGGGGGTGGACAAGCTGGCGCTGGAGAGGCTGCTCAAGCAGACCTTCGAACCGCTGTGCATTCCGGTGTTGTCCGGCTGGCGCAGTGGGCATTGCGATCCGAACCTGACGCTGCCGATGGGGGCGCTGGTAAGGCTGGATGCGGGGGAGCAGTGGTTGGTGCTGGAGCAGGATGTGGTCTTTAAATAGTGGTTGCCGGTAATGAGGCCATTGCAGGCAAGCCAGCTCCCACATTCGAAATGTGTTCACAAATCAAAATGTGGGAGCTGGCTTGCCTGCGATAGCGGTAGCCACCATCCGCAGATCTATTGACCCTGCAGTGACTCCAGCAACTTCACCGTCGGATACCCGTCTGCCGGCCAGCCCAGCGCCTGCTGCGCCGCACGAATCGCCTTGCGCGTATTCGCACCGATAATCCCGTCCGGGTTGCCCGCGTCATAACCCTTGGCGCTGAGTGCCGTTTGCAGGTCGATACGCTGTGAGCGGCTCAGCGGCAGTTCATCCTTCGGCCAATCACCACGAATCACACCACCGCCGGCAAATCTTTCCGACAACAGGCCCACCGCCAGCGCGTAGGACGACGAGTTGTTGTACTTAAGGATCGCGCGGAAGTTATCCAGCACCAGGAACGCCGGGCCACGGTAGCCGGCGGGCAGCAGCAGGGCGGCGGACAGTTGGTCGACATTGGCCGGCATGCGCGCGCCAGGTGGCAGTTGGATACCCAGTTTCAGCCATTCGGCGACGGGCTTGCGGATGCCGCCGTCGGCCAGGGCGTAGTCGAAATTCGCCGGCAGTTGTTGCACCTCAAAGCCCCACGGCTGGCCTTTCTGCCAGCCGGAGCTTTGCAGGTAATGCGCGGTGGAGGCGAGCGCATCCGACGGGCTGTTCCAGATATCGCGGCGCCCGTCCCCGTCGAAATCGACGGCGTGGGTGTTGTAGGTAGTCGGAATGAACTGGGTCTGGCCCATGGCACCGGCCCAGGAGCCTTTCATCTGATCGGCCTGGATGTCACCGTGCTGGATAATCTGCAGCGCCGCCAGCAATTGCGCCTGGGCGAATGCCGGGCGACGGCCTTCGTACGCCAGGGTCGCCAGTGAGCGGATCACCGAATTATTGCCCTGGAACTGGCCAAAGTTGCTTTCCATGCCCCACACCGAGACCAGCGCCTGGCGGTCAACGCCATAGCGCTGTTCGATGCTTTGCAGGATGTCGGCGTATTTGATCAGCAGGGCCTGGCCGTTACGCACACGCACCGGCGACAGGGCGCCGTCGAGGTATTCCCACACAGGGCGGGAAAATTCCGGCTGGCTGCGGTCGGCGCGGATCACCGCCATATCAGGGGTGACGTTGGCGAAGGCGTTGTCGAAGACGGCAGCGGTAATCCCGGTCTTCAGGGCTTCCACACGAAAGCCGGCCTGCCATTCGGCGAAGGTTTGGGTCGGTTGGATATCAAGGTTGTCCACAGCCAGAGGTGCAACCACGGCGGGCGCGACGGCCGGTACGGTTTGCAGTTTCGGCAGGGGTTGGGCGTCCGCGGCGGTGGGTTTCTCCGCGCAGGCGACCAGCAGAATGAGGCTGGAGGCAGCGATCAATTGGCGAAAGTGCCAACGACGGGAAAGACTAGAGGGCATGCACAGGTCCAGGGATTACAAATCAGGTGCAGACCTTATCATGCCGGAGGGGCGCTTGCCTTCAGGCAGCCAGAAAGTAAGAAGCCTCCCAGCTATCAGACTGGAAGGCTTCGCGGCGGTAGCTGCCTTTGCCCTTGCCGGCGCGTTCCTGACGGCTGCGGAACAGTGGCTGGGCGATAATGGATTTGGCCTTGTTGGGGCCATGCTTGGATGGCTTTTTGCTCATGCTGGGTACTCTCTTGAGGTGGGATGAAGCGGTGCAAATCATCTGCCGAAGTGGCGCGGCTGTAAAGCCCGGCGATAAGTAGGCGTTTTCGCACGGTTATGTGGGTATGAGTAATGTGGGAGCTGGCTTGCCTGCGATGCTGGCACCTCGGTGTATCAGGTGCACCGAGCTGATGCTATCGCAGGCAAGCCAGCTCCCACACAAGCCAGCTCGCGCAGGGAAGGAAAGCGAGGTTATTCGGCGGGCAGTGACAGGCGCTGGCCAGCCATCAATAGCGACAAACGGCTCAAGCTCATCCACGGCGAACCCGCGGCCTGGCCCTTGATCTGCGCATCAATGCGTTGGGCCTCCAGCAACAATTGCGCCCAGCGTTGCGCCGAATGCCGTTGCAAGGCTTTGCTCATCAGCGGTTTGCGTTTGTCCCACACCGGCGGTTTGGCCTGGCTGAAGGCTTTGTCCAATGGAATACCCTGGCTGTACTGCAGGGCAATATTGGCCAACACCCGCAACTCCCGGGCCAGGGCCCACAGAATCACCGGAGGCTCCACGCCTTCGCCACGCAGGCCTTCGAGCATGCGCAAGGCGTGGGCGGGTTCGCCATTGAGGATCGCATCCACCAGCCCGAACACGTCGAAACGCGCACTGTCAGCCACCGCGCCCTGCACGGTTTCGACAGTGATTTGTCCGTCTTCGGCCATCAACTTGAGCTTTTCGATCTCCTGGGCGGCGGCAAGCAAGTTGCCTTCGACCCGGGCGGCGATCAATTCCACAGCGTCTTGCGTCGCCGATAGCCCTGACTGGGACAGCCGTTGGCGAATCCACTGCGGCAGCTGGTTGCTGTCCACTGGCCAGATCTGGATGAACTGGGTGTGTGGCCCCTCCACCAGCGCCTTGCCCCACTTGGTTTTCTGCGCGCTGCCATCGAGCTTGGGCAGGCTGACGAGCAATACCGTGTCTTCGGCAGGCCGCGAGCAGTATTCCATCAGCGCCGCCGCGCCCTTGTCGCCGGGCTTGCCCGAAGGCAGGCGCAGTTCCAGCAGGCGTTTTTCGGCAAACAGCGACATGCTCGCACCGGCTTGCAGCAACGTACCCCAGTCGAAACTGGCGTCGGCACTGAACACCTGGCGTTCGTCGAAACCTTGCTGGCGCGCGGCACTGCGAATCGCATCGGCTGCTTCCTGGCACAGCAGCGGGTCATCACCGCTGACGATGTAGACCGGCGCAAGGCCACCTTGCAGGTGTTTGGCGAGTTGGGCGGGGGCGAGTTTCATAGGCAGGTCAAACGGGGCGCTTGGGCGCCCCGCTCGGTTTACTCGACAGGCACTTCAACAGGCGATTGTTTCGGCGTGTTGTCTTCATACTCTTGCGCGGCTTTCAGGGCGTCGGCATCGGCCTTGGCCTTGTTGTCGGCAGTCTGTTGCAGGGCTGCCAGTTTTTCCGGCGTCAGCTGCTGCAGGCGGACCATCATGCGCTGGATCAGCTCGCGGCGCATTTCCTTGCGAACCTGGATGATTTCCGAGTCCGAGCCCACCAGGTTGTTGCCGTCGTGGCTCACGACTTTCTGCACTTCGATCTTGTCGCCCATCAATGGCAGCTGGTCGCGGCCACGCAGTTCGAAGACAAGCTTGGTGTTCAGCTCAATGTCTGACGCACGGCCGGCGCTGGCGTAGCTGAGGTTACGCTGGGTTTCCTGCTCGTCCGCCAGGAACAGTTTGTAGGTTGCACCGGTGTAAACGTGCACGCCGCTGTTTTCCAGGGACTGGCGCAGTTGAACCACGGTGTCGCCATAGGCGTTACGGGCGCTGACGTCGAGTTCCTTGATGCTCAGCTCGTTGGTGCCGGTGCCGCGCAGCTGGAAGCCGCAAGCGCTCAGCAGCACGGCAAGGCCCATCACCAGCAAATTGCGTTTGATCATTTTGTTGCTCCCCTTGAAACCATGTCGGCCTTATCGAGGCCCTAAAGGTTTAGTTCGGCGCAGGGCTCAAGCCCTGCGCCCGATCCGATTCAGCTGGCGACAATATTGACCAGTTTGCCAGGCACCACGATCACTTTGCGGATCGTCAGGCCTTCGGTGAAGCGCAGCACGTTCTCGTTGACGCGTGCGGCGGCTTCGACGTCTTCACGGCTGGCGCTGGCCGGCATGTCGATCTGGCCACGCAGTTTACCGTTAACCTGGATCACCAGTTGCAGCGTGTCCTGCACCAGGGCGCTGTCATCCTGCACCGGCCAGCCGGCATCAATGATGGCGCCTTCATGGCCCAGGCGGTTCCACAGGTCGTGGCTGATGTGCGGCGTGATCGGAGCCAGCAGCAGCACGACCGTTTCCAGGCCTTCCTGTACCAGCGCACGATCCTGTTCAGTCGCTTGCGGCGCTTTCTCCAGCACGTTCATCAGCGTCATCACCTGGGCGATGGCGGTGTTGAACTTGTGGTTCTGGCCCACGTCCTGGCTGGCCTGGCGGATGGCCAGGTGCGTGCTGCGACGAATGGCTTTCTGTTCATCGCTCAAGGCGGCCACGTCCAGTTTGCCCGGCAGGCCCTGGCTGATGTGAGCGTGCGCCAGACGCCAGACGCGCTTGAGGAAGCGGTGCGAGCCTTCAACGCCGGAGTCGGACCATTCGGCGCTCATGTCAGGCGGCGAGGCGAACATCATGAACAGGCGGCAGGTGTCGGCGCCGAACTGGTCGATCATCGACTGCGGGTCAACGCCGTTGTTCTTGGACTTGGCCATCTTCTCCGTGCCACCGATTTCCACCGGCAGACCGTCGGCGATCAGCCTGGCGCTGATGACCTTGGCTTTGCTGTCGCGCTCAAGCTCGACGTCCGCCGGGTTGAACCAGGTGTAGGCGCCGTTGGCTTCACGGCGATAGTAAGTCTCGGCGACCACCATGCCCTGGGTCAGCAGGTTCTTGAACGGCTCGTCGGAGCTCACCAGGCCTTCATCGCGCATCAGCTTGTGGAAGAAGCGCGCGTAGAGCAGGTGAAGAATGGCGTGTTCGATACCGCCGATGTACTGATCCACCGGCAGCCAGTGGTCGGCTGCGGATTTTTCGACCAGCCCGCCTTCATAGTGTGGCGAGGCGTAGCGGGCGTAGTACCAGGAGGACTCGACGAAGGTGTCCATGGTGTCGGTTTCACGTTTGGCAGGCTGGCCGCATTTCGGGCAGCTGCACTCGTAAAACTCGGGCATGCGCGCCAGCGGCGAGCCGGCGCCGTCCGGCACCACGTCTTCCGGCAGGACGACGGGCAATTGGTCTTCCGGCACCGGTACGTCACCGCAGGTCTGGCAGTGGATGATCGGGATCGGGCAGCCCCAGTAGCGCTGGCGGCTGATGCCCCAGTCGCGCAGGCGGAACTGGGTGCGCGAGGCGCCGAGGTTTTTCTTGATCAGTGCGACTTCGATGGCGTCGAAGGCGCCCTGGAAATCCAGGCCGTCGAATTCGCCGGAGTTGATCAGCTCGCCATGCTCGCCGTAGGCGTCCTGCCACGGCGCCGGGTTGGTGTCGCCGGAGCTGGTGCGCACCACCGACTTGATCGGCAGGCTGTACTTGGTGGCGAATTCGAAATCGCGCTCGTCGTGCGCCGGCACCGCCATTACTGCGCCATCGCCGTAGTGCATCAGCACGTAGTTGGCGACCCAGACCGGCAGTTTTTCGCCGGTCAATGGATGTTCAACAAACAGCCCGGTCGGCAGGCCTTTTTTCTCCTGGGTGGCGACGTCGGCTTCGGCCACGCTGCCGCCTTTGCATTCGGCGATGAATGCCTGCAGCTCAGGGTTGTTCTGCGCGGCCTGGCTGGCCAGCGGGTGTTCGGCGGCCACGGCGACGTAGGTCGCGCCCATCAGGGTGTCCGGGCGGGTGGTGAAGACTTTGAGTGCGCCCTCGGTGCCGATCGAATCGATGTTGTAAGGGAACTGCACTTCCATGCCCTTGGATTTGCCGATCCAGTTGCGCTGCATGGTCTTGACCTGTTCAGGCCAGCCCGGCAGGTCGTCGAGGCTCGACAAGAGCTCATCCGCGTAGGCGGTGATCTTGAAGTAGTACATCGGGATTTCGCGCTTTTCGATCAGCGCGCCGGAACGCCAGCCACGGCCGTCGATGACCTGCTCGTTGGCCAGTACGGTCTGGTCCAGCGGGTCCCAGTTCACGGTGCCGCTTTTCTTGTAGATCACACCTTTTTCGAACAGGCGAGTGAACAGCCATTGCTCCCAACGGTAGTAATCCGGCTTGCAGGTGGTCACCTCGCGCGACCAGTCCACCGCCAGGCCCAGGCTGCGCAGCTGGGTCTTCATGTAGGCGATGTTTTCGTAGGTCCACTTGGCGGGCGCCACGTTGTTTTTCATCGCGGCGTTTTCCGCCGGCATGCCGAAGGCGTCCCAACCCATGGGTTGCAGGACGTTCTTGCCGAGCATGCGCTGGTAGCGGGAGATCACGTCGCCGATGGTGTAGTTACGCACGTGCCCCATGTGTAGCTTGCCGCTGGGGTAAGGGAACATCGATAGGCAGTAGTAAGTCTCCTTGCCTGGCTGTTCACTGACTTCAAAGGACTTTTGCTCGTCCCAGAAGGTTTGGGCGGCATTTTCTATTTCACGGGGCTGATATTGTTCGTGCATGGCTACTTTTGAACTGAATAGGGGTGGCCTAATCCTCTTCGGTGCAACATTCAGGTTGATCGACACCAAAAAGCGGCGCGTCCGTGCCCAAACCCTGCGGGAAGTGGAGTTACAGGAAGCGCCGTAGCATACATGACCCCACTCTATCGAGGGAAACCCTGATTGCGCGGGCGAGGCCGTCTGTCGCGGCACCAGGCAGGTGCAGCCACGGGGGCTACGCTGTTTATTGGGGAGTGAGTCTTATCTTCAATGAGGTGAGGGGATGGTTGAATCGCAGCGAACTTTAACGAAACCGCAGTTGTATGAAGGACTGATCGACCGTTTGGGTCGGGCACTGGATGCCGCAAGAACCGCAGGCCGATTGCGAGATGAACGGCCTCTGGAGCTGGAGTTGCGAGGCTTGAGCCAGGCCGAGCTTGAATTGATCAAGCGCTACCTGGAATTGAATGACCACCGCGCCTCTCATGGGCAGGCTTCCCCGCCTGCCCGGGAGCCCTTGCGTTCGGCCAAGGTTGTTTGGCTGAAGGATGTATCTGCCGGTCGCGGCCCCGAAAGGTTTCGGGCCGTACGGTGCAAGTGAAGCACAGCGTTATCCGTTGGCCTTCTTGAAAGGTGGCGGTAAGGATTGTCGCTAAACCGCGTTGCATCTAGGCTTCGGGCATCTTTGGAGATGCCCGATGCCTTTTCGTTATTTGATTAAACAATTGCTCTTGCCGCCTGGCATTTTTCTGCTGTTGCTCGCGCTTGCCTGGTGGCTTCGCAGAAGTCGTCCGCGCCTGGCCGGGCTGTGTTTTGCCGTGGGATTGGGCGGAATGTGGCTGATCAGCCTGCCGGTAGCGGTGCAATGGGGCGCGCGTGCGCTGGAGACCGAGCCGCCCTTGGCCCGTGAAGAATGGGCGACTTTGGCGCAGCGGGCCGATGCGATTGTGGTGCTGGGCTCCGGGCGTGAACGCGGTGACCCGGCGTGGGGCACGGATCAGCCCACTGGCGTCGGGCTCGAGCGCCAGCGTTACGCCGCGCGACTGGCGAAGGCGTCCGGGTTGCCGGTATTGACCAGCGGCGGCCTGCATTACGGCACGCCGCCGAGCGAGGCGGAGTTGATGGCGGTGTCGATGCTCGATGACTTCGGCGTCACCGTGCGCTGGAAAGAGGAGCGTAGCCGCACCACTTGGGAAAATGCACAGATGAGCGCCGGGATTCTGTTGCCTCAAGGCATCAAACGCGTGGTGGTGGTGACCCAGGCCTGGCATATGTCGCGTGCGAAATGGAGTTTTGAAAAAGCCGGTTTCACCGTGGTCCCGGGGCCGGTGGGCTTTTTGGGGGTGGACAATGCCCGGCCCTTGGGCGGCTGGCTGCCCGAATTTGCGTCGGTGTGGCGCAGTGGGCAGTTGATCAACGAGGCGGTGGGGCAAGTGGGGTATCGAATGTTTTACCGGTAAGTCGTAGCACTGAAGGTCAAATGTGGGAGCTGGCTTGTCGGGCCGCCGCATCGCAGCGATGCGGCGACCCGACAAGCCAGTTCCCACATGGGTTTTGTGGTTGGCGGTCAGACGGTCTTGGCCATTCGTCCCGCCAGCAACGCCCAGCCGAACAACCCCAGGCACACAATAATCAGCGGCCACGAGCGCCATTGCAGGTACGGCGTGAGGTTGTGCATCGGCACCACTTCACCATAGAGAATTCCGCGCTCGAATTGCGGAATCTGCTCGGTAATCTGCCCGAACGGGTTGATCAGCCCGGTCACGCCATTGTTGGTCGCGCGGATCATCCAGCGGCCAGCCTCCAGCGCGCGCATCTGTGCCATTTGCAGGTGTTGTAGCGGGCCGATCGAGCGGCCAAACCAGGTGTCGTTGCTGATCGTCAGCAGCAAATCGCTCTGGGCCGACAGGCCGGCGGCGAACTCCGGGTAAACCACTTCGTAGCAAATGAATGGCGCTATCTGATAGCCCTTGGCCTGTAGCATCGCCTGATCGGCAGGGCCGCGGGCGAAGTCGGACATGGGCAGGTCGAAGAAGGCGATCAGGCCGCGCAGCATGTCTTGCAGCGGCACGTACTCGCCGAACGGCACCAGCTTCTGCTTGAGGTAAGTGCCTTCGCCTTCACCCACCACGGTGATGCCGTTGAAGTAGCGCTTCTGGTGGTGCACGTCCTGGCGAATCGGCACGCCGGTGATCAGCGCGGTGTGCCGGTCGGCGGCGAACTTGCCCATCATGCCCAAATAGCCCTCGACGGATTCCTTCAGCACCGGCACGGCGGTTTCGGGCCATACCAGCAGGTCGACACGCTTGGAGGTAAAGCTCATGTCGCGGTACAGCGCCAACTGGGCGTTGAGCTGTTCCGGGTCCCACTTCATGCTTTGTTCGACGTTGCCCTGCACCGCCGCCACGCTCAGCGGCGGGCCGGACGGGGAAGTCCAGGCGTGATGCTTGAGTGCCAGGCCAACGACCCACGGCGCCACCAGCAGCACCAGGCCCGCGCCGATGAAAACGTTGCGTTTGCTCGCCAACAGGCGCGGCAGGTTGCACAGCACCGCTGCCGTCAGCGCCAGGGCAAAGGAAATCAGCCACATTCCGCCCAATGGCGCGAGGCCGGTCAGCGGGCCGTCGAGCTGGCTGTAGCCGGAGTACAGCCACGGGAAGCCGGTGAGGAACCAGCCGCGAAACGCTTCCTGGCCGACCCACAGCGCCGCGAAGGTCAGCGCATCGGCCAGCGGCGCCTCATTGCGCCGCAGCCAGCGCGCCCACAGCCAGGCGGGCAGGGCGAAGAACAGGGCAATCGCAGCGGTAAACAGCAGCATCAGGAAACCCGCCAGCAGCACCGAAGCGCCGCCGAAGTGGTGGATGCTGTAGTAGATCCAGCTGGTGCCGGCACCGAACAGGCCAAAACCGAAACACCAGCCACGGCCCAGGGCCTGACGTGGCGTCAACTCCCGCAACCCGACATAGAACAATCCGACCGCCACCAGTGCAAACGGCCACAGGTCGAACGGCGCCAGCGCCAGGGTGGTGATGGCGCCGGCCACCACGGCCAGCAGGTTACCGGGCCAGCCGGGAGCAGTGAGACGGCGCATGTCAGTCCTTAGCGGGCAATAGGTGTCAGGCGAATCAGATGGATACGGCGGCTGTCGGCATTCAGGATGCGGAAGCGGTACGCGCCAATCTCGGTGGTTTCGTTACGTTTTGGCAGATGCCCGAACGCACTCATCACCAAACCGCCGACGGTGTCGAATTCATCGTCGGAGAATTCGCTGTCGAAGAACTCGTTGAAGTTCTCGATCGGCGTCAGCGCCTTCACCAGGAAGTCACCGCTCGGCAGTGGCTTGATGTAGCTGTCTTCTTCGACGTCGTGCTCGTCTTCGATGTCGCCGACGATCTGTTCCAGCACGTCTTCAATGGTCACTAGACCGGCCACGCCGCCGTATTCGTCGATCACAATGGCCATGTGATTGTGGTTGGCGCGGAATTCGCGCAACAGCACATTCAGGCGCTTGGATTCAGGCACGAACGTGGCCGGGCGCAGCAAATCCTTGATGTTGAAGTTGTCGCCGTTCTCCCTGAGGATCAGCGGCAACAGGTCCTTGGCCAGCAGGACACCCATGACGTCGTCATGGCTTTCACCGATCACCGGGTAGCGCGAGTGCGCCGAGTCGATCACGGCCGGGAGGAATTCCCGTGGGGTCTGGGTCGCCTTGATGCTGATCATCTGCGAACGCGGGACCATGATGTCCCGAACCTGCAGGTCAGCCACCTGAATGGCGCCTTCGACGATGGCCAGCGCTTCGCTGTCCAGCAACTTGTTCTGATGGGCCTCGCGCAGCAGCTCCAGCAGCTCCTGGCGGTTTTTCGGCTCGTGGGCAAAAGCCTGGGTCAGTTTACCCAGCCATGACTTCTGCCCGTTGCTCGATCGGTCTTCGCTCATAGCGATTACTCTGAATCCTTTGTCGTGTCGGTTAAGTGTTGATCAGTTTTCGTCATCTGCGTATGGGTCCGGATGACCCAATTCAGCAAGCAACGTTTGTTCCAGTGTTTCCATTTCTTCGGCTTCGTCATCGTCTATATGGTCGTAACCCAAGAGATGCAAGCAGCCGTGGATGACTAGATGGGCCCAATGGGCCTCAAGTTCCTTGCCTTGTTCCCTGGCTTCGCGTTCCACCACGGCAACGCAGATCACCAGGTCGCCCAGCAATGGGATATCCAGTAACTCATCCGGCACGTCGGCGGGGAAGGACAGCACGTTGGTCGCGTAGTCCTTTTGGCGCCAGGTGTGATTCAGTTCACGGCCCTCGGCCTCGTCCACCAGGCGAATGGTCAGCTCCGAGTCGGCGGTGCGCTGGCGCAAGGCCAGTGCGCACCATTGGCGCAATTGTTCTTCGCTCGGGGCGGGCGCGTCGGTGGCCAGCTGCAGGTCAAGCTCAAGCATCGTGGCGAACGTCCTTGGCCGGTGCGTCGTCGCGGTGTTCGAAGCGCTCGTAGGCCTCGACAATGCGCTGCACCAGCGGGTGGCGGACCACGTCTTTGGGCGAGAAGTGCGTGAAACTGATGCCCGGCACGTCCTTGAGCACTTCAATCACATGGCCCAGACCCGACTTGGTGCCCCGGGGCAAGTCAACCTGGGTAATGTCGCCGGTGATGATGGCCGTGGAGCCAAACCCGATGCGGGTCAGGAACATTTTCATCTGCTCGACCGTGGTGTTCTGGCTCTCGTCGAGGATGATGAAGCTGTTGCTCAAGGTGCGACCGCGCATGTAGGCCAGCGGGGCGATCTCGATCACCTGGCGCTCGATCAGCTTGGCCACGTATTCAAAGCCAAGCATTTCGTACAGCGCGTCGTAGAGCGGGCGCAGGTAGGGGTCGATCTTCTGGGCCAGATCGCCCGGCAGGAAGCCGAGTTTTTCACCCGCTTCGACCGCCGGACGCACCAGCAGGATGCGGCGCACTTGCTCGCGCTCAAGGGCATCCACTGCACAGGCCACGGCCAGGTAGGTCTTGCCGGTACCGGCGGGGCCGATGCCGAAATTGATATCGTTACCGAGGATTGCCTTGACGTACTTCTGCTGATTCAAGCCCTTTGGGCGAATCATGCCTTTTTTGGTACGCAGGGCCACGCTGGCTTCGGCGACAGGGTTGTTGGCCAGGTCTTCCACAGCCGATTCCTGCAAGTACAGGTGCACGATTTCCGGCGACAGCTCACTACCCTTGGTTTCGCGGTAGAGACGGCGCAGCAGGTTTTCTGCCGATTTTGTGGGCTGGGTTTCACCGATGAGCTCGAACTGATTGCCGCGGTTGCGGATCTCGATGCCCAGGCGTTGTTCGATCAGGCGCAGGTGCTCGTCGAACTGTCCGCACAGGTTGGCGAAACGGCGAGCCTCAAACGGCTCGAGGATAAAACGATGGGGTTCTGCGATGGGTGCGTTCAAGGTCGCTTTTAGCCGCCCTTTGGCTGTTGAGGTGAAAGAGAGGATAACGCCAGAGGCGTGTGTGCGAAAGCACTTATATAGGCTCTCAAGAACCACGAAGATCCACTGTGGGAGCTGGCTTGCCTGCGATAGCGGTGTATCAGTGCCAGTTGAGCTAACTGACCCACCGCTATCGCAGGCAAGCCAGCTCCCACAGTTTGGTCTTCATCCAGGCAATCTGATCAGTTAACCAGCGACCCGCGCAGCGAGTGCGGTTGCGCCGCATCGATGTGCACATCGGCAAACTGGCCGATCAGGGTGGGATTGTCGCAGCGGAAGTTGACGATTCGGTTGTTCTCGGTACGGCCTTGCAGCTCGCCCGGGTCCTTTTTCGAATAGTCGGTGACCAGAATGCGCTGGATCGAGCCGACCATTTGTCGGCTGATCTCGAAGCCTTGCTGGTTCAGGCGGTGTTGCAACGCGTTCAGACGCTCTTTTTTAAGTGCTTCCGGGGTTTCGTCCGCGAGATCAGCGGCAGGCGTGCCTGGGCGCTGGCTGTAGACGAAGGAATAGGAGAAGTCGAAACCGACGTCCTCGATCAGCTTCATGGTCTGCTCGAAATCTTTCTCGGTTTCGCCGGGGAAACCGACGATAAAGTCCGAGCTGATGCAGATACCCGGCACCGCTGCGCGCAATTTGCGCAGTTTGGATTTGTATTCCAGGGCGGTGTGGTTGCGCTTCATCGCCGCCAGAATGCGGTCCGAGCCTGATTGCACCGGCAAATGCAGGTGTTTGACCAGCTCCGGCACTTCGGCGTGGGCCTGGATCAGGCTGTCGGAGAACTCCAGCGGGTGCGAGGTGGTGTAGCGAATGCGCTCGATGCCATCCACGGCGGCGACCACGCGGATCAGCTCCGCCAGGTCGGCGAGGCGGCCGTCTTCGGTCTGGCCGCGATAGCCGTTGACGTTCTGGCCCAGCAGGGTAACTTCGCGCACGCCGTTTTCAGCCAGGTGGATGATTTCCGACAGCACATCGTCAAACGGCCGGCTGACTTCTTCACCGCGTGTGTAAGGCACCACGCAGAAGGTGCAGTACTTGCTGCAGCCTTCCATCACCGACACATAAGCGCTCGGCCCATCGATACGCGGCTCGGGCAAGTGGTCGAATTTTTCGATTTCCGGGAACGACACGTCCACCTGCGGCAGCTTGGTAACGCGTGCAGCGTCGATCATTTCCGGCAGGCGGTGCAGGGTCTGCGGGCCGAACACCACGTCAACGTAGGGCGCACGGTCGCGGATCGCGGCGCCTTCCTGGCTGGCCACGCAACCGCCGACGGCGATCACCATCTCCGGGTTGGCCAGTTTCAATTCCCGCCAGCGGCCCAGCTGGGAGTACACACGGTCCTGGGCCCGTTCGCGGATCGAGCAGGTATTGAGCAGGATAACGTCGGCATCTTCGGCGCGGGCGGTGACTTCCAGGGCCTGGTGTTCGCCCAGCAAGTCGACCATGCGCGAGCTGTCGTACTCGTTCATCTGGCAACCGTGGGTTTCGATATAGAGCTTCTTGGCCATGGGAATCGTCAACTGGTGGTAAAGAACCGCGCATTATAGGGGGCATGCCCATTGGTTCCTAGCGTTGTGCATCGGGTGCCATGCTATAGTTCGCGCCCTCTTTTATATCCCCGATGTGTTATTCGCCCACCATGACCAAACGTGAAGCTCCAATCTACAAGGTGATTTTCCTCAACCAGGGCCAGGTGTTCGAAATGTACGCCAAGCAGATCTATCAAAGTGATCTGTGGGGCTTTCTGGAAGTGGAAGAGTTCGTCTTTGGCGAGCGCACCCAGTTGGTCGTCGACCCGGGCGAAGAAAAGCTCAAGGCGCAGTTCGAAGGCGTGGTGCGCAGCTTTGTGCCGATGCATTCGATTGTGCGCATCGATGAAGTGGAGCGCCTGGGCACGCCGAAAATCAGCGAGGCGCGTGGCACCAGCAATGTGATGCCGTTTCCGATGCCGATGCCTGAGAAGTAAGGTTTTGGATTGAGCTGGCCTCATCGCAGGCAAGCCAGCTCCCACATTTGACTGCATTCCAAAGTTGGAACTCGGTCAAGTGTGGGAGCTGGCTTGCCTGCGATAGCAACAGAAGGGGTTAGCTGAGTTCAGGGCAGGGGTGAAAAAGGCGAACGCCCGTCGGCACTCTGCAATTCCTGCAGGTAATTGCGGAAAATCTGCCCCAGCACCTGGGTCGCCACTTCCAATTCATCCCGCTGCATGTGCTCGGCCACTTCATCGGCCGTGTCCAGCGCGTCTTCGGCGCCGTTTACCGCCGCCATCTTCAGCACGATGTACGCCTGCACGTTGTTGGCCGGCACGCCTTCGCCTTTGAAGAACATGTTGCCCAACTGGAATTGCGCTTGCGCATGGCCCTGCAGCGAGGCTTTCTCGAAGTAGCTCAAGGCTTTGTTGAGGTCGCGGGCGGGGTTTTTACTGTCGTGGAAGTACTCACCCAACTCGTATTGCGCCTGCGCATCCCCGCTTTCGGCCTGTTTCTGGCACGCGCTCAGGGCTTCGGCCTGGCTGTCTGGCTGGGTATTGAGGGTGCAACGACCCATCGCTGGGATTAACAACGAGTTGCCGCCTGCTTGTGCATGTGCCAGCAGCGGCTGAAGGAGCAACAGGCAGCCCAGAACCAGGGTGCGGCCGGTGCGTTTCATGGGAATCGACTTACCTCTGACGGGGCACGCGGACCCTCGGGGAGTCCAATAAGCGCGCATTATGAAATAAGCAGGCCTCTGCTTACAAAGTCTTTACTCGTTTTTCTGCTGCGTGGGCAAGTTATCTGCCGGATTGCAGGTGATTTCTCGAAAAATGCAGGAAATCTCTGTAAGCAAAGTAGCAAATTCCGACGCCGCCCAAGGCAGCGCCAGAATCCGTGCCCCTTATTTCAGGGCCGCGAAGGCGCGTTCGGCAGCATCCAGGGTCAGTTTCAACTCGGCTTCGCCATGGGCGATCGAAGTGAAGCCGGCTTCAAAGGCGCTCGGTGCCAGGTACACGCCGCCTTCCAGCATCAGGTGGAAGAAGCGTTTGAACAGGTCGGCGTCGCTGCCCATCACGTCATCAAAGGTAACGATGTCGTCGGCGCCGCTGAAGTACAGGCCGAACATGCCGCCCGCCTGGGTGGTGACAAACGGGATGCCGGCCGCATCGGCGCGTTGTTGCAGGCCGTCGAGCAGGCGCGTGGTGTAATCGGTCAGCTCTGCGTGAAAGCCCGGGCGGCTGATCAGGCGCAGAGTGGTCAGGCCCGCGGCCATGGCCAACGGGTTACCCGACAGGGTACCTGCCTGGTACACCGGGCCCAGCGGCGCGATGTGCTGCATGATTTCACGCTTGCCGCCGAAGCAGCCCACCGGCATGCCGCCGCCGATGATCTTGCCGAAGGTGCTCAGGTCCGGCGTCACGCCGTAGTGCGCCTGGGCGCCGCCGAGGGCCACGCGGAAACCGGTCATCACCTCGTCAAAAATCAGCACCACGCCGTGCTTGTCGCATTGCTCGCGCAGGCCTTCAAGGAAACCCGGCGCCGGTGGCACGCAGTTCATGTTGCCGGCCACCGGCTCGACGATGATGCACGCTACGTCCTGGCCCACTTCATTGAGCATCTGCTCGACGGCGGCGATATCGTTGAACGGCAGGGTCAGGGTGTGTTTGGCGAACGCCGCCGGAACGCCCGCCGAGCTCGGCACGCCCTGGGTCAGCAGGCCGGAACCGGCTCTCACCAGCAGGCTGTCGGAGTGACCGTGGTAGCAGCCTTCGAACTTGATGATGCTGTCGCGGCCAGTGAAACCACGGGCCAGGCGGATTGCGCTCATGGTGGCTTCAGTGCCGGAGCTGACCATGCGCACCATTTCCATCGACGGCACGATCGAGCAGACCAGATCCGCCATTTCGGTTTCCATGGCGGTCGGTGCGCCGTAGGACAAGCCGTGCTCCAGTTGCTTGCGCACCGCGTCCAGCACGTCCGGGTGGCTGTGGCCGAGGATCATCGGGCCCCAGGAGCCCACGTAGTCCACGTAACGCTTGTCATCTTCGTCGGTGACGTAGGCGCCTTCGGCATGCTTGAAGAACAGCGGCGTACCGCCCACGCTCTTGAACGCACGCACGGGGGAGTTCACACCGCCGGGGATGTGTTTCTGGGCATTGGCAAACAGCGTTTCGGAACGGGACATGATGGGGCTCTCTTAAATCAAATCTTGAGTAGGGCGTTGAAGGCACGTGCGCGGCGCGTGACTTCCTGAGTGCTATCGGCGCCGAACAGGCCGTGCACCACGGCGAGCAGGTCGGCGCCGTGGGCCACCAGCGGTTCGGCGTTTTCCAGGGTGACGCCGCCGATCACGCAGATGGGCAACTGCAACCGCGTGCGGGCTTCGGCCAGCATGTCGACGGTGGCGGCGGGCGCACCGGGCTTGGTGCTGGAGTTGAAAAAGCGGCCGAAGGCGACATAGCTGGCGCCTTCTTTGGCGGCCTGTTCGGCCAGTTCGATCTGGCTGTGGCAGGTGGCACCGATGATGGCTTTGGAGCCGAGCAGCGCGCGGGCGGGCGTGAGTGGGCCGTCAGTCTGGCCCAGGTGCACGCCGACGCCCAGGCGCGCGGCCAGTTCGGCGTCATCATTGATAATCAGCTGGGTTTTGTAGCGCGCGCACAGTTCACGCAGCTTTTCGGCTTCGCGCAGACGGCGGGCCTCGTCGCTGCTTTTGTCGCGGTACTGCAACAGGGTCACGCCACCGTCCAGCGCCGCTTCGACGTAGGCGAGGAATTTGCCGGCCAACAGCTGACTGTCGGTAATGGCATACAGGCCACGTAATTTCATCGGGCAGGCCCCTTGGCTTGGTCTTACGAACAGAAATCCAGCGGCAACCGGCGCGGTACAAACTGGCCCTGGCCGAGTTGTTCGGCGTCACGCAGGGTGCGCCAAGTGTAGTTGAGTGCCGACTGCACGGCGCTGACCAGCCCTTCACCCTGGGCGAGCCGACCGGCCAATGCGCTGGCCAGCGTGCAGCCCGAACCGTGGTAACTGCCGGGCAGGCGCTGGCAGGTAAAGGTCTGGCGCGTGCCGTCGCGGCTGTACAGGCGGTTGTGCACTTCATGCTCATCGCCATGGCCGCCGGTGATCAACAGGTGCTTGATAAATGGCAACAGCTTGTCGGCGCACTCGTCGGCGGTGCCCTCGGGCAACTCAGCCAGGATGCGCGCTTCGGGCAGGTTCGGGGTGGCGATCAGCGACAACGGCAACAGCCGCTCGCGCATCGCATAGCCGACCTCATCCTTGCCCAGGCTGCCACCGCCGCCGGCGCGCAGCACCGGGTCGCACACCACCGGCAGGTGCGGGTGCGCCTGCAGCAGTTCGACCACGGTATCGACCATCGCGGTGGAGCCGAGCATGCCCAGCTTGACCGCCGCCACCTCGGAGTCGCCGAGCACGGCATTGGCCTGGGCCAGCACCCACTCGCGGTCGAGCACGCGGAAATCGCTGACATTGACGGTGTTCTGCACGGTCAGGGCGGTGACGGCCGGGGCCGCATGACAGCCTTGGGCGAGCAGCGCTTCGATATCTGCCTGCAGGCCGGCGCCACCACTGGGGTCGTGGCCGGAGAGACAGAGGACAACGGGGCGAGAGCTGTAGATATTCATGGTGCGCGAGCTTACCACCAAACGCTTTTGGCGTGGCTGCCGGGCACCAGGGGAATTTTGCGCGCAGCGGTGAGCCCCCTGGCACGATTTAACGCCATGAAGCCTGGCCTGAAAAAGCGCTGAAAGTACCGTTCTAGAGCCTTTCAAAAATTTATTTCAATGGTGTCTAATGGCCTCTACCGGCTATGCTAGAGTGGATCCAAACAACTTAATGTATCGCCGGTGTACGTCATCTCAAAAGGAATGGGGGGCTTTTGACATAACCGGACAGGCCACGCTGGGGCTCTATGCGCTATTTGCTGATCTTTATATTGTGCGGGCTGCCGATGCTCGCCAGCGCCATCGAGTTTGATCAGAGCACTCGAAGCCTGCCCTTGGGACGTGTCATGCAGGTACTCGAGGACCCCACCGACGCGTTGACCATCGGCGACGTCAGCTCCCCGGCCTACGCGGCCTACTTCAAGACCCATGACAAGGCCACCCTCAACGCTGGTTATTCGCGCTCGGTGTTCTGGCTCAAGCTCGATCTGCATTACGTCGCCGCAGACCCACGCGCGCCACGCACCTGGTTTCTGGAGCTGGCCTACCCGCCGCTGAATCGGCTGGACCTTTACCAGCGTGACAGCGCCGGCAACTATCGCCTGACCACCCGCACCGGCAGCACCTTGCCGTTTTCCAGCCGCGAAGTGCGCCAGAGCAACTACCTGTTCAAACTCAACTTCGTGCCCGACCAGCAGGAAACGGTGTACCTGCGCCTGCAGAGCGAAGGCTCGATCCAGGCCCCGCTGACTCTCTGGTCCGGCACCGCCTACCTTGAAGAACAGCCGCTGCGCCTCTATGTGCTGGGCGCCATCTACGGCGTGTTGCTGGGGATGCTGATCTACAACCTGTTCATCTATCTGAGCGTACGCGACACCAGTTACCTCTATTACATCCTCTACATCGCCTCGTTCGGGCTGTATCAGCTGTCGGTCAATGGCGTGGCGGTCGAGCACTTCTGGCCGAACAACCCGTGGTGGGCCAACGCGGCGGTGCCGTTCCTGATCGGTTCGGCGGCGCTGTTTGGCAGCCTGTTTGCGCGCAGTTTCCTGCACACCGCACAACACAGCCGCTGGCTGGACCGGATTCTGCTGGGGCTGGCAGCCGGTGGCGCGGTCGTGATGGTGCTGGCGTTGCTCACCAGTTACGCCGTGGCGTTGCGTCTGGCCACCGGCCTGGCGCTGGTGTTCACCGTGACCATCTTCGTCGCCGCCATCAAAGCCTGGTATTGCGGGCAGCGCATGGCACGGTATTTCATCATCGCCTGGTCGGCGTTCCTGCTCGGCGGGGTGGTCAACACGATGATGGTGCTGGGTTACCTGCCCAATATGTTCCTCACCATGTACGCCAGCCAGATCGGCTCGGCGATTGAAGTGGCGCTGTTGTCCCTGGCACTGGCCGACCGCATCAACGGCATGCGCGAGCAACAGGCGCAGATTCTGTTCGACGCCAGCCAGAAGCTCGAAGTGCTCAACCAACAACTCGCCCGCAGCAACCGGCTCAAGGACGAGTTCCTCGCCACCCTGACCCACGAACTGCGCACGCCAATGAATGGCGTGATCGGCTCCCTTGAATTGATGCAAACCGTGCCGCTGGACGATGACCTGGCGCAATACCAGCAAACCGCCGCCGGCTCGGCGCGGGATATGATGCGCATGGTCAACGGCATCCTCACGCTCACCGAGTTGCAAGCCGGGCGCCTCAGCGCACAGCCCGAAGTATTCAGCCTGCGCGGCACCCTCGACGCCTTGCGCCAGCAATTCAGCAGCAGCGCCCAAAGCAAGGGGCTGGCGTTTTCCATCGACGTGGCAGGCGAACTGCCGGACCGCGTGATCGGTGACGCCGGCAAACTCAGCCAATGCCTGGATTGCCTGCTCGACAATGCCTTCAAATTCACCCACGACGGCGCCGTGCGCCTGCGCGTGGTGGGTGTGCCCCACAGCGACGGCTCGTTGCGCTTGAGTTTTATCGTGACCGACACCGGTATCGGCTTCGCCTTCCTCGACGAGGCCACGTTGTATCAGCGTTTCTTCCAGGTCGACGGCTCGATGACCCGCGAATACGGCGGCTTGGGCATTGGCCTGGCGATTTGCCGGCAACTGATCGAATTGCTCGGCGGGCGCCTCACCCATCATTCCGAACCACGCAAGGGCAGCCGCTTCCAGTTGGAAGTGAGCGTCACCCTGGCGCCGTCAGAGCCCAAGCTAGCCCCCAGCCGGCAGCGCTCGCCGCAGGAATGCTCGGTGTTGCTGGTGGACGACAACAGCGTCGGCCAACTGGCCGTGCGCGGCATGCTGCTCAAGTTGGGTTACCGGGTCAGAACCGTGGACTGCGGCCCGGCCGCGCTGGCGAGTTTGCAGAGTGAAACCTTCGATGCGGTTTTACTCGATCTACCTGAAGGCGGTTTCTCGTTGTGCTGTCAGATTCGTGCACTGCCCGGCTGCGGCGAGTTGCCGGTGATCGCCCTGAGCGCCTCCTTGCAGGTGCCCGAGCGTGAGCGTTGCCATGGCGTAGGTGTGACCGAACGTCTGGCAAAACCCGTCCGTTTCGACGCCTTGCAGGGGGCGCTGGAGCGCCAGCTTTTGACTCCGACAGAGGGCAAAAGCGCCGAGCATTCGGCGCGTATGCCACTTTTTTAAGCCGGATGACGGTGCTTAACTGAAATTCAGGCCTCAACCGCACGTGGCCTTTTTTCTGGAGGCCCGTCATGAACCTGCATCAGTTTGCCGAAACCCACGACGTTACCAACCAGCCACCGTCCCTGGACGGCACCAACCTGTACCGCATCGACTTGCCGCTGCAAGACTGGTCGCGCCGTTTCGGCGCCGGCTGGGCGCAGGCGCGCATCGATACCTATGGTGCGCTGGCCGGTGGGCCGTTAATGGCAGCCGGGTTCCTGGCGAATGAGAACAAGCCGGTGTTCAGCAGCCATGACCGGTATGGGCATCGCATCGATTTGGTTGAATTTCACCCGGCCTACCACGAGCTGATGCGCACTGCCGTAGAACACGGCCTGCCGTCGCTGCCGTGGGCCCATCCGCAGCCCGGCGCCCACGTGGCCCGCGCCGCCATGACCTACCTGCACAGCCAGGCCGAGGCCGGCACGGGTTGCCCGCTGACCATGACCTTTGCCTGCGTACCGGCACTGCGTTTGCAGCCGGACCTGGCGGATGCCTGGTTGCCGAAAATCCTCAATACCGAATACGACCCGCGTAACGTTGGCATCGCCCACAAAGCGGGTGCCACTATCGGCATGGCCATGACCGAGAAACAGGGCGGCACCGACGTGCGCGCCAACACCACCCGCGCCTACCCCGTGGGTGCGGGCGGGCCGGGGCAAGCCTATGAACTGGTGGGCCACAAGTGGTTCTGTTCGGCGCCGATGTGCGACGCGTTCCTGACTCTGGCCCAGACCGACAAGGGCCTGACCTGTTTCCTGCTGCCAAGGCATCGCCCGGATGACACGCGCAACGAGTTCTACATCCAGCGCCTGAAAAACAAGCTCGGCAACTGCTCCAACGCGTCCAGCGAAGTGGAGTTTCGCGGTGCCCTGGCCTGGATGATCGGCGAGGAAGGCCGTGGTGTACCGACGATTATCGAGATGGTCGCCATGACCCGTTTTGACTGCATGGTCGGCTCCAGCGCCCTGATGCGCCAGGCGTTGACCCAGGCCAGCCATCATTGCGCCCATCGTTTGGTGGGGGGCCGTGTACTCAGTGAACAGCCCTTGATGCAAAACGTGCTGGCCGACCTGGCCCTGGAAAGCGAAGCCGCGCTGGCGCTGAGCATGCGCATGGGGCGCGCGCTGGACCATCTCGATCACGAACAGGAAGCCAAGTTCGCACGGCTGGTCACGGCAGTGGGCAAGTATTGGATCTGCAAACGCGCGCCGGCGATGATCAACGAAGCCGCCGAATGCATGGGCGGTGCCGGATACGTCGAGGACAGCATCCTGCCGCGCCTGTACCGTGAGGCACCGGTGAATTCGACGTGGGAAGGTTCCGGCAACGTGCAATGTCTGGACGTGCTGCGCGCCCTGTCGAAAGAGCCGGGCGTGCTGGAGGCGTTGTTTGCCGAACTGGGCGACGGGCATGGTGACAGGCAACTGGCGCGGCATATCGAACAGCTGAAGTCTGCGTTTATGGACACCCAAGACATTCAGTACCGCGCACGGCAGTTGACCGAAGACATCGCCGTGGCGTTGCAGGCCAAACTGTTGCTGGAGGCGGGGAACGCGGCGGTGAGTGACGGGTTTATCGCCAGCCGCTTGGGCGACGCGTCCGGCCGGGTGTATGGCACCTTACCGCGCGGGGTTGATGTAGAAGCCATCGTCGCCCGCTCAACCCCAACCCTCTGAGTACAGGTGGTCAAAATGTGGGAGCTGGCTTGCCTGCGATAGCGGTCCATCAGCCACATCATTGCTGACTGATCCACCGCCATCGCGGGCAAGCCCGACTCCCACAGGATTGCATCCATCTTGAGTGGGCACTCCAATTCAAAGTTTGCGTCTGACAGGGATACAGGCAAGATGAAGGCCTGCACGTCAGAACACAGGATGCTTACCGTGACCGAAGCTTTTGTTGTCGTCAAAACCGCCGAAGAAGCCGTGGACCGGCTGGCGGCGCTGCATGAGCGTGCCACCGGCGCGCTCAACCAAGCCCTCAAGCGCTACCTGAAAGACCGCGTCGAACCCGACGCCGAGCAACGCGCGCTGTTTCGTTACCCGGAACTGCGCCTGACCTACCACTGCCACGGCGAAGTCCCACAGACCACCCGGGCGTATGCCAAGGTTCAACTGCCGGGCACCTACAGCGTGACCGTCACCCATCCCGCCGCCTTCCGTAAATACCTGCTGGAGCAGTTGGTGCCGCTGATGCACGACTTCACCGTGACGGTGGAAGTGGGCGTCAGCCAACAGAACATTCCATACCCGTACGTGGTGGAGCAGGGTGATGAACTGGCGGGTTCCGGCGTGACCGCCGCGACCCT
Organism: Pseudomonas tolaasii NCPPB 2192; assembly: GCF_002813445.1. NCBI lineage: Bacteria > Pseudomonadati > Pseudomonadota > Gammaproteobacteria > Pseudomonadales > Pseudomonadaceae > Pseudomonas > Pseudomonas tolaasii. Next base: position 663,078 of record NZ_PHHD01000001.1, on the reverse strand, counting down.
GGCCCGCGTGTTCCCGAGCACCGACCTGTCGGCCGCCACTGATGGCATCGCCGATGGCCTCTACGATTGGGAAAACACCGACCCGCTGCCGCTGGCGCTGTTCGACGCAGCCCGCGTGGACTTTTCCCTGCGCCGCCTGGTGCACTACACCGGCAGCGACTGGCGCCATGTGCAGCCGTGGATTCTGCTGACCAACTACCACCGCTACGTCGACCAGTTCATCCTGCATGGCCTGGAACAACTGCGCAGCGACCCGCGCTTTATCCGCATGGTGCTGCCGGGCAACGTGGTGATCGACAAGAGCATGGACCACGGCGAAGCGTCTGCCATTGCGGCGGGTGTGGTCTGGCACCGTTATCAGATGCCGGCCTATCACCTGCAGGCGGCTGACGGCCATGGCGTGACCCTGGTGAACATCGGTGTCGGCCCGTCCAACGCCAAGAACATCACCGACCACCTGGCCGTACTGCGCCCGCATTGCTGGCTGATGATCGGCCACTGCGGCGGCCTGCGCCAATCCCAGACCATCGGCGACTACGTGCTGGCCCACGCCTACATGCGCCGCGACGGGATTCTGGACCGCGTGGTACCGCCGAACATTCCGATTCCGGCGCTGGCCGAGGTGCAACTCGCACTGCAACAAGCGGCGGCCAACGTCACCGGCGAAAAAGGCGAAGAGCTGAAAAAACGCCTGCGCACCGGCACCGTGCTGACCTACGACGACCGCAACTGGGAACTGCGCTGGGCCCAGGAGCGGCCGCTGATCAACCTGTCCCGCGCGGTGGCCGTGGATATGGAAAGCGGCACCATTGCTGCCCAGGGTTATCGCTTGCGCGTACCGTACGGCACGTTGTTGTGTGTGTCGGACAAACCATTGCACAGCGAAATCAAGCTGCCCGGCTCGGCCAACGCGTTCTATGAGCGTGCGGTCAGCCAGCACTTGAAAATCGGCATCGAGGCGGTGGATTTGTTGCGCACCGAACTTAACTCGCTGCACTCGCGCAAACTGCGCAGTTTCGACGAGCCGCCGTTCCGCTAAGCGGTCGGGATGGTCATTTAGCGGTCAGGCCACTAGCATTGTCGGTCCTGACCTTTAGATGTACGAAGCCATGTCCCGTCCCCCCCGTCCCGATTCGCGCCGCCCCGGCGTGAAACCTGCGCAGTCTTCCGCCCGTCGTGTCGCCAAGGCGCCGCCGGCCGAGCCGAAGCTCGTGCTGTTCAATAAACCCTTCGACGTGTTGACCCAGTTCAGCGACGAAGGCGGCCGCGCGACCCTCAAGGATTTTATCGACATCCCCGGCATCTACCCGGCCGGTCGTCTGGACCGTGACAGCGAAGGCCTGTTGCTGTTGACCAACGATGGCCAGTTGCAGGCGCGCATTGCCGACCCCAAGCACAAGCTGGCCAAGACCTATTGGGTGCAAGTGGAAGGCGAGCCGACTGAAGAACAGTTGCAGCGCTTGCGCGACGGCGTTGAGCTCAATGACGGCAGGACCTTGCCCGCCGAGGCGCGGCAACTGGACGAACCCGAACTGTGGCCGCGTAACCCACCCGTGCGATTTCGCAAAAGTGTGCCCACCCACTGGCTTGAACTGGTGATTCGTGAAGGGCGTAACCGCCAGGTGCGGCGCATGACGGCGGCAGTGGGCTTGCCAACCTTGCGCCTGGTGCGCGTGCGTATTGGCGAGTGGTCAATCGACGGCCTGGATCAAGGCCAGTGGAAGGAAGTGCCGGCGCGCTTATAAAGCCCCGGACTCGATCAGGCCGATCACCACGCTCTTGATGATGAACGCGGCCACGCCCAGCCCCAGCACGAAAAACAGGATGAACGAGCCAAAGCGCCCGGCCTTGGACTTTTTCGCCAGGTCCCAGACGATAAAGCCCATGAAAATGATCAGGATAGTGACCAGGCCGGTCATCATCCATTCTTCAAAGAGGGCGGGGTCGATATTGTTCATGGTTTTTTCCGGCAGGGCAGGCGGGCAAGTATAAGGCAGCTTCCATCACGTCACATTGACCTGAGTCGGTTGCGGTCAATGTGGGAGCTGGCTTGCCTGCGATCGCATCACCTCGGTATGGCTGAAAGACCGGGTTGCCTGCATCGCAGGCAAGCCAGCTCCCACATTTAAGTACGCAGGTGAGTCAGGGGCAGTTCAGTGCTGTTGAGCACCTGGTTCAGCACAAAGCTTGAACGCACGCTGGTCACGCCTTCAATGCGGGTCAGATGGCCCAGCAGCAGTTTCTGGTAGTGGTCCATGTCCGGCACCACCACTTTCAACTGATAGTCAGCGTCCATCCCCGTCACCAGGCTGCACTCCAGCACCTGGGGCAGGGTGCGGATGGCGGCTTCGAAATTCTCGAAACGCTCGGGGGTGTGGCGGTCCATACCGATCAGCACATAGGCCGTAAGGCTCAGGCCGAGCATCTTGCGATCGAGCAACGCCACCTGGCGCGCAATGTAGCCGTCGTCTTCCAACTGCTTGACCCGGCGCGAGCAGGGCGATGGCGACAGGCCGATGCGCTCGGCCAGCTCCTGATTGGAGATCCTCGCGTCACGCTGCAATTCCGCCAAAATACTCAGGTCGTATCGGTCAAGCTTGCTCATTGGGTTGGCCTTTGTCGTAACTATTGCGGTGAATTATCCATGAAGGGTTAAAAATTGCGCAAGCACTGTTTATTGACGCAATCTTCGCAATCATCTGTCGGGCGTGGGCGGGTATCGTTATCAACAGAATCACCGCCTGGACAAACAGTCCACTGCAGCCCGCCCAATCAGGCCCGCTGCGGCCGCCGCCCCAGCAGGGTTGAGCCGGCCTCCAGGCTGCACACTGTCCACAAGACGGCGTGAGGTGAGCCAACGCCAAAAGCGTTGAGCCAGGACGAAATTCTCAAGGGGTGGCCGACGGGTCACCCCTTTTTCTTTGCCGGAAAATTGTTCTCGTGACTGATAACCTGTCTCAGAACCGGGTGAGGCTTTTTCAGTCTCATACTGTGAGGCCGGACATTCCAGGCCCAAACCCGCAGTGAGGAATAGCATGAAGCGCATCTGGCGTATGGCAGGTGTAGGTTTGCTGATGATCAGCGTCGGCACGCAAGTGATGGCTGACGATCCACGTTCAGAAGGCGGTGGTCAGCGTGAAAGAGGGCCCGAAGGCGGGTGGCAAGGCAATAACCAGCCGCGCCCTGAAAACAATCAGCCGCGCCCGCAGAATCAACATTTTGAGCGGGCCGAGCAGCAAGGCCACGGCCAGTGGCAAGGTCGCCCGCAGGGTGACGGGCAACAGCGGCCTGCGCCGCAGCCACAACCTTCGAATAACCTGCCGATCCAGGGGCGGCCGGACACCGTTCGCCAGACCCAGGAACCACGCCAGGGTTATTACCGCGACATCCCGCGCCGTAATGGCGACAACCCGCACTGGCAAGCCGGCAACGGCCCGGGGCCGCGTCCGGGTCCAGGCTTCAACAATGGCCACCCCAACGATGTTCGCTGGGCGGGCCGTCCTGACGGGCATGGCAATGGCTGGGGCCCCGGCCCGCAATATCGCCCCGGTTACACCGTCGACCGTTTCCCCGACCGTAATTACCGCGTGCCCTACCGCGGGCAGGATTACTTCTTTTCCGGCGGCTACTGGTATCGCCCGCAAGGCCCCCGTTACGTGGTCGTAACGCCGCCGTATGGCATCCGCGTGCATTATTTGCCGGATTACGCGCGTGAAGTCTGGGTCGGCAGCGCGTTGTTCTTTCTCGCGGCGGGCTCGTACTACACCTACGAAGCCGCGTCCCAGCAGTATGTGGTGGTGCAACCGCCGACCGAGGTTCCGGCGCCAGCGCCTGCGCCGCAGGGCAACGGGTATGACGTGACGGCCTATCCCGCCAACGGCCAGTCACCGGCCCAGGTGCAGCAGGACGGTTATGACTGTTATCGCTGGGCGGTGCAGCAAAGCGGTTTTGACCCCCGCACCGTCACCTATGCCCCGGACCCGGCGGTGGTGCAAACCTATCGCCAGGCCCAGGGCAACTGCCTGAGCAGTCGCGGCTATCAGGTGCAGTACTAGGTTTTATTGCCCGTGACCACTTCCCGCGGGTCGGCGTGCACCAGCACTTCGGCGCGCGGGTAGGCCTGGTGAATGGCGTCGGCGGCTTGGTCGCTGATGCCGTGCGCCACTGACAGCGTCAACTCCCCCGGCAGCTCCAGGTGCAGCTGCACAAACCAGTGGCTGCCGGAAATCCGTGTGCGCAAATCATGCGCACCCAGCACCCCCGGTACGCCGCGCGCCAGCTCCAGCATGTGCTGGCTGACGTCCGGCGGCAGTTCCTCATCCATCAACACCGCGAAGCTTTCCCGGGCGATCTGGATCGCGCTCCACAAAATGTAGGCGGCGATACCCAGGCCAAACCAGGCGTCCACTTGGTTGTAGCCAAACCCCGCGAGCACCAGCGCCACCAGAATGCTGCCGTTGAGCATCAGGTCCGAGCGGTAATGCAGCGAGTCCGCGCGCACCGCGTTGGAGCCGGTTTCGCGGATGACCCGGTGTTGCAGCATCAGCAACGCCACGGTCAGCACCAGCGAAAACACGATCACGCCAATGCTCAGCCACGGCGCGCCGACCGGTTCCGGGTGCTGCAAGCGTTGGTACGCCTGAAACGCGATCAACACCGCACTGCCCGCAATGAACAGCGCCTGAGCCATGCCCGACAGCGACTCTGCCTTGCCATGCCCATAACGATGGTCGTCGTCGGCCGGGCGCAGCGCGTAATGCACCGCCAGCAGGTTCAGCAGTGAGGTCACGCCGTCGAGCAGCGAGTCGGTCAAACCGGCGAGCATGCTCACCGAGCCGCTGAGCCACCAGGCGATGGCCTTGGTGATAATCAGCAAGCAAGCCACACCCACCGAGGCGCGGGTGGCCAGGCGCAAGAGCCTGGCGTGTTCGGGACTGCTGGTCATGGGCGGTCCTTAGGCTGCAGGTTTCAGGCCCAGGGACGCCAGTTGTTGCACGCTGCCCTTGAACTGGATCAGGCGCGGGTCGTCCAGCGGCAAGGTGCGGCCGGTTTCTTTCTGGATGATGGTTTGCAGCTTGGCGTTGTCGACTTTGCCGTCGGCGCCGATGGCTTCGTGCAACTTTTCCGGGGCGACCTGGGCGGTTTTGCCCGGCTCGAAATAGATGGCGCCGGTGGCGAAGTCCACGCCGAATGCGATCAGGCCCGGGATCACATAGAACAACAGGCCCACGGCATCGAGTACGGCAATGGCCGGGTCGATCTTGCCGTCGATCTGGCCACGGCGGTCGGGGTAGAAAATCGAACCACAGGCCGTCAACTGGCTCAGCAGGCTGACGGCGAGGACACCGCCGATGACACGGGAAGCGATACGCATGAGGACTCTCCTGAACACAATGAATACGAAACTATAAGCCAGATCTACCGGGCACCGCCGCTCTACTGTGGGAGCTGGCTTGCCTGCGATAGCATCACCGCTATGCAACTTACTACCGAGGTGCCCGCATCGCAGGCTAGCCAGCTCCCACCTTTGACCGGGTTCACAGTCCAAGCCAGTGGTGTTTGTGAGACCACCACCGGCACCCGGCCGTTCGCCGTTATACTCGCCGCTCTGCTTTGGAGCCAGTATGAATTCGTTGCCGATCGATGATGTTTTACCCGCCCTGCGTGACGCCTTGGCGAATCGCCATGAAGCCGTGCTGGAAGCGCCGCCCGGCGCCGGTAAAACCACCCGTGTGCCCCTCGCGCTGTTGAATGAGCCGTGGCTGGCGGGGCAAACCATCCTGATGCTCGAACCGCGCCGCCTCGCTGCCCGTGCCGCCGCCGAACGTCTGGCCAGCGAGCTGGGGGAAAAGGTCGGCGAAACCGTCGGCTATCGCATCCGCCTCGACAGCAAAGTCGGCCCCAACACCCGCATCGAAGTGGTCACCGAAGGCATTCTCACCCGCCGCCTGCAGGATGACCCGGCGCTGGACGGCGTGGGCCTGCTGATCTTCGACGAGTTTCACGAACGCAGCCTCGACGCCGACCTGGCACTGGCCCTGAGCCTCAATGGCCGCGACCTGTTTCGCGACGAGCAACCGCTGAAGATCCTGCTGATGTCGGCTACCCTCGAAGGCGACCGCCTGTCTGGATTGCTGAACGACGCGCCGATCCTGCGCAGCGAAGGGCGCATGTTCCCGGTGCAGATGCGCTGGGGCAGGCCGTATCAAGCCGGTGAATTTATCGAGCCGCGTGTGGTGCAGACCATCCTCGAAGCCGTGCACGACGAGACCGGCAGCATTCTGGTGTTTCTGCCGGGGCAGGCCGAGATTCGCCGGGTTAACCAGCAATTGGCCGATGCCCTGGGTGATCGTCCGGATGTGCTGCTGTGCCCGCTGCACGGCGAGTTGGACCTCAACGCTCAGCGCGCCGCCATCGACCCGGCCCCCGCCGGCAAACGCAAAGTGGTACTGGCCACCAACATCGCCGAGACCAGCCTGACCATCAACGGCGTGCGTGTGGTGATCGACGCGGGGTTGGCACGCGTGCCGCGTTTCGACCCCGGCAGCGGCATGACCCGCCTCGACACCCAGCGCATCTCCCGCGCCAGCGCCACCCAGCGCGCCGGTCGGGCAGGGCGCCTGGAGCCGGGCGTGTGTTACCGGCTGTGGTCCGAGGACCAGCATGAAGGTTTGGCCGCCTACAGCAGCGCGGAAATTCTCGCGGCGGACCTTGCGGGCCTCGCGTTGCAACTGTCGCGCTGGGGCGTCACGCCCACGCAACTGGTGTGGCTGGATGTGCCGCCGACCGCCGCGTACGCCCAGGCCCAGGATTTGCTGGTGCGCCTTGGCGCGCTAAATGACGACAAGCTCACCGCCCACGGTCAGAAGATGGCCGAGCTGCCGGCCCATCCGCGCATCGCCCACCTGCTGTTGCGCGGGCAGGATTTGGGGCTGGCGACGACGGCCTGTGATGTCGCCGCCTTGCTGGGTGAGCGCGATATCTTGCGCGGTGGTGGGGCCGATTTGCACAGCCGGCTGGCCTTGCTCAGTGGCGAAGAGCGCGCTCGCGGCACCCAAGGCGGCGTGCAGCGCGCCAGGCAACTCGCCCGGCAGTATCGCGGCTATCTAAGAGGCAACGCGACGCACCCGGTGGCCGACCCGGATCACCCGCGCTGGCTCGGCGCCTTGCTGGCGCTGGCTTACCCGGACCGCGTCGCCCAGCAACGCCGCCCCGGTGGCGCCGAATACCGCCTGGCCAATGGCCGCGCCGCGCTGTTTGCCGAGGCCGACAGCCTGATGAAACAGCCTTGGCTGGTGATCGCCGACCTGGGCAGCCGCCAGGGCCAGCGTGAAGAACGTATCTACCTCGCGGCGGATTTTGACCCGGCGCTGTTCGACACGGTGCTCGCCGAGCAAGTGCGCAACGTTGACCAGCTGGATTGGGACGAGCGCGAAGGCGTGCTGCGCGCCGAACGCCAGCGCAAAGTCGGTGAACTGGTGCTCAGCCGTGAGCCACTGACCGGCCTCGACGAAGCCGCGCGCAGCCAGGCGCTGGTCAACCTGGTGCGCCGCAAAGGCCTGGAGTTGCTGCCCTGGACGCCGGAACTGCGTCAATGGCAGGCCCGTGTCATGCTGCTGCGCCAGCTGGATGCCGGTAAAACCAGCGAATGGCCGGACCTCAGCGACAGCGCGCTGCTGGCGAGTCTTGAACACTGGCTGATGCCGTACCTGGGCAAAGTCTCGCGGCTCAGCCATTTTTCCAATCTGGATATTTCCAGCTTCCTCCACAACCTGCTGCCCTGGCCGCTGCCCCAGCGCCTTGACGAGCTGGCGCCGCAGCATGTGAAAGTGCCTTCGGGGTCGTCGGTGCGCCTGGATTACAGTGAGCAGCCGCCGATTCTGGCGGTACGTTTGCAGGAGCTGTTCGGGCTGGCGGACACGCCGCGCATTGCCGGTGGGCGCCAGGTGGTGAAGCTGCACCTGCTGTCCCCGGCACGCCGGCCGGTGCAGGTGACGCAGGACCTGGCGAACTTCTGGCGCAGTACGTACGCCGAGGTGAAAAAGGATTTGAAGGGCAGGTACCCGAAGCATTATTGGCCGGATGACCCCTTGGTGGCCGAAGCAACCGCGCGGATCAAACCCCGCAAGTAACCACCACACAAATTGATCGTTCCCACGCTCTGCGTGGGAATGCCGCCCTAGACGCTCCGCGTCTGCTTTTAAGGTCGTGACGCGGAGCGTCACCGGATGCATTCCCACGCGGAGCGTGGGAACGATCATCGGCGGTTATTGCGCGGCGGGCAGCAGGAACCGCGCAATCACCGGCAGGTGATTGGAGATGCGCAACGTATCCTCCTGGCGAACCTTGGCCTCAACCCGCTTGATCCGTGGGCTGTAGAACAGGTAATCCAGAGTGCGATCCGGCCCGTCCGCGCGCGGGTCATTGGGGAAGTGCGTCAGCCACTTCGCCCGGTCAATCCCGCTGGCTTCACTGTTACTCGGAATCATCGGGTATTTATCCCACAGCAAATGCAGTTCGCTGTCAGGCGAATATTGCCCGCGCTTGCCTGCATCCAGGCGCAGGAATTGTCCCAGTGGGAGCAGGTTGAAATCCCCGCCAATCAGCCAGGGCGTGCCGCGGCCTTCGAATTTATCCAGTAACTTCACCGTGGCTTTAACTTGCTCGTACACGGCTGTGCGCCCCGGCGTGTCGCCGTCCAGACGTGTGTTGAGCACTGCCAGTTGGCCGCCGTCACTCAACGGCAGGTAAGTCAGCAGCAAAGCAGGCTTTGGCTGGAATTGGCGGCTGATGAAGTTGCTTGAAGACACCGGCAATTGCAGGCGTTCGGCGTGTTCGACCTGATAGCGGCTGAGGGTCACGAGCTTGCGGCCGACGCTGCCGAAAATATGCAGGTCTGGCACAAAGTCGGCTTTCCAGTCGAACGCTTGGGCGCTGCACGGGTAGAGGTCGACCAGGCGTTCCTGCAGCAACGCCACCTGATCCTGATAGTGGGACGACTTGGCGCCTTCGTCGAGCTCCTGCAACAGCAGGATGTCGGGCTGTTCATCGCGAATCACCCGCGCCACTTCGTCCAGGCTGAAGGCCATGTCTTCCACGGTGGGCAGGTCGTCCGGGCCGCTGCCGTCGGTGGTGTCATACCAGAACACATAGTTTTTGCCGGCCAGGTATTGCACATTCCAGGTCATGACCTTGAGCGCCTGCCCCGGCAGCAAGGTCGGCGCGCGCGGTGCAACGCAACTCACGGGCAGAACCTGCTTGTCATCTGGGCGCCAGGTCAGGCTGTAGATCAAGGCCGTGAGCACGCCTGCGAGAATCAACAGGCTCAACACGGTTATGCGCAATAAACGGGTCATCGGCTCGGCTTATAGCGTTTTGGAGGTGCCACGGAGCATATCACCGCGCGTCGGCATCGCCACCGATCAGCATGAATAAACGGAACAAGACGATGCTGGTGAACAGTTGCAGGAAGCTGTGGGCGCTGTCGATCAGCACACCCAGCAACGGCGCCGGATTGGGATACGCCGCGACACTGGCGCCTTTGAGCAGCCACAACGGCGTCATCACGCACAACAGGCACAGCAGGATTCGCCAGAAATGCCCACGGGTCAGGCGAAAACTTTCCTTCATCGCCTCCAGCGCCGACATACCGCGCAATACAAGCAGGTACTCGGCAAACGCCAGCACCACCATCAGCCACAGGCCCGGCAGGAAATACAGCGACAGGCCAAGCAGAATCAACAGTGTGCTCATGGTCGTCAGCAGGGCAAAACGTGGCCACAGGGTCAGGGCCATGGCCCACACATTCCTGGTGTCGGGCGACTCGCCGCGGGTGCGCGCATCCAGAAATACAATCAGCGCGCCGGTGTACAGCGGGTACACCAGCAAGCCGACCGCCACGCTGTAACCGGGGAAGGCATCGGGGCCGAGCGTGTGGTCAAGCACCTGTTGCAGCAGGGCTTCGAGGATCACCAGCGGCAGGCACAGCTGCACGATGGCGCCCAGGTTGCCACGGGTAAAACGAAAGGAGTCGCGCAGTACGTCTAACGGATTCATCGGGTTCATCACAGGCCTGAAAGCAAGGCCAACACTTTAACCGATCATGACGAGAGGTAAGCAAACGTAAACCTTGCGTAAAGACCATTGAAACGTCTGGTAACAGCCCCATAACTACGGAGTACCTTGCCTGATGTCAGGCAGGACCATGATTTCTACCGGCAATCTAACGAGGTCGCCATGAACAGCGAAGAGCAAACCCTGATCGATGGACTGTTTTCACGGTTGCAGCAAGCCGAAACGGACTCAGCCTCCCGCGACGCCCTGGCCGAAGCGCGGATCAAGGAGCACCTGGCTCGCCAACCTGCGGCGGGGTACTACATGACCCAGTCGATCCTGGTGCAGGAACACGCGATCAAGAGCCTCGACGCGCAGAACAAGCAGCAGGCGCAGCAGATCCAGCAGTTGCAGAATGAGCTGCAACAAGCCAAAGCACAGGCCGCTCAACCGGCGCAGAGCAGCGGCGGCTTTCTGTCGAGCATCTTCGGGGGTGGCAGCAGTCGCGATTCGCAGCCGGCCCAAAGTGCTGCGCCATCTTCCGGCGGCTGGCGTGAACCGGCCCGGCCTCAGTTTGGCCAGCCTGCACCGCAGCAAAACTACGCGGCCCCGCAGCAGAATTATCAACAGCCGCAGCAGGCGCCCGCCGCGCCCATCGGCAGCGGTTTCCTCGGTGGCGCACTGAAAACCGCCGCCGGCGTGGCCGGTGGTGTGATGCTGGCCGAAGGCATCAGCAGCCTGTTTCACCACAACCAGCAGCCGCAGGTGGTGGAGGAGATCATTGAGCAGCCAGCGCCCGCCAGTGACCAGGGCGGTTGGGGCAACGATGAACAGCGTTTTGCCGGCGGCAATGACAGCTGGGGCAACGATAATGCCTCGGACAGCTTCGCCGACAACGATTATTCCGACGACTCCTCCTCGTTCGGCGACGACGACTCCTACGTCTGACACCTCCGCAAGCCCGGTGCGCTTCGTCGCCCCGGGCTGATTTTTCGCTGAAACTTTCCCATGGCTGGCATACTGGCAACCTTTCCGGGCGCTGGCGCCTGGTTGTCATGAGGACGTGCGGTGAAGAAAATTGCGGTGTTCGCCGATGTACAAAACCTCTACTACACCGTGCGCCAGGCGTATGGCTGCCACTTCAATTACGCGGCGCTGTGGGCCGACATCAGCGCGCGCGGGCAGATTGTCGAGGCGTACGCCTATGCCATCGACCGTGGCGACAGCAAGCAGCAGCAATTCCAGCAGATCCTGCGCAACCTGGGCTTTACGGTAAAGCTCAAACCCTACATCCAGCGCGCCGACGGCTCGGCCAAGGGCGACTGGGACGTGGGCATTACCCTGGACATCATGGACGCCGCCGACCACGTCGACGAAGTGGTGCTGGCTTCCGGTGACGGCGATTTCGACATGCTGCTCGAGCGCATCATCCAAAAGCATGGCGTTGAAGCCGTGGCCTACGGCGTGCCGGGGCTGACGGCCAACTCGCTGATCCGCGCCGCCAGCCGCTACGTGCCGATCGAAGGCGCGCTGCTGCTCAAATAAACAGTTGGACGGAGTTGGAACAGGTTTGGAACGTATAGCAGTCATCGACTTTGAAACCACCGGCATCACCCCGAGCAGCCACTGCCGGGCCACGGAAATTGCGGTGGTCATCCTCGAGCGCGGCCAGATCGTGGACCGCTACCAGAGCCTGATGAATGCAGGCGTGCGCGTGCCGGGCTTTATCGAGCAACTCACCGGCATCAGCAACGCCATGCTGCGCAGCGCGCCGCCGGCCGAGCGGGTGATGAATGAAGTGAACGAATTCGTCGGCGTTACGCCGCTGCTGGCGCACAATGCTGCGTTCGACCAAAAGTTCTGGGACTTCGAACTGAGCCTGATCCGCCGCACCCGCCTGCAAAAATTCGCCTGCTCCCTGCTGCTGGCGCGCCGCCTGATGCCGTCGGCGCCCAACCACAAGCTCGGCACCCTGAATGCCTTCGCCCAGTTGCCCCACACCGGCAAGGCTCACCGGGCGATGGCGGATGCGGAAATGGCGGCGAACCTCACGGCGCACCTGGCCAATGAACTGCGCGCCACCCACGGTCTGCGCGAGCTGTCCCACGACCTGCTGTGCACGCTGCAGAAAGTGCCGGCGGCGAAGATCAATGAGCACCTGAAAAAACATCGCGGGTTTTGAGCCAAGCGAAGATCTCATGTGGGCAGAGCACTAATTGTGGTGAGCGGGGCAAGCCCGCTCACCACAACAGCCCATTCGCCATAGAATCTCGTTCTTCAGGCTATTGATCGTTCCCACGCTCCGCGTGGGAATGCATCCAGTGACGCTCTGCGTCACAACTTCAAGAGCGGACGCAGAGCGTCCAGGGCGGCATTCCCACGCAGAGCGTGGGAACGAGCGGGGTAGCTCAGCCACCATTTTTTCCATTGGTCTCCAACTGCCCCAACGGCACCCGCCGTTCTATCGCGCTCGACAAAATAATCGAGGTCTTGCTGAACCCGAATTTCGCCACGCGGTTGATCAAATTCTCCAACTCCGGCATCGACCCCACCGCCGCTTGCATGATCACGCACGGGTCGCCCGTCACGCGGTGGCATTCCGTCAGTTCGGGGATCTCGCCCAAGGCGTCGTACACCTTCTGGCTGCCATGATTGGTCAGGCGCAGCTCAATTACGCACTGAATCGGCAGGCCCACTTTGGCCAGGTCCACCTTGGCCTGGTACCCGGTGATGACGCCGCTGGCTTCCAGCTTGGCCACGCGTTCGGCCACGGCGGGGGCGGAGAGGTTTACCGTGCGGGCCAGTTGCGCGTAGGAGGCGCGGCCGTCTTCGAGGAGGGCGCTGAGGAGCATGCGGTCGTATTTGTCCATGATAAGGCTCCAGTAGTGCAGGGCTTTCGAAAGCACGGTTTATAGCGTTCATAACCATGCTTTGAAAAGTGTATGGGCGGTTTAAACAGGTTTTGTAACTTATGTTTAGCGGGCGGCCTTTCTAGAATAAGCCTCCCGTCCCCTGCCGCAGAGCTGCCCAATGCCTGGCTTACGTCGCTTCCCTTTGCCGTTGATCGCCGCCTTTTTTGCGTTGTATGTGATTTGGGGTTCCACCTACCTGGTGATCCGCATTGGCGTGGAGTACTGGCCGCCGTTGATGCTGGGCGGGATTCGCTTTTTGCTGGCCGGCTTGGCGATGTATGGCTATTTGCGCTGGCGCGGTGCGCCGGCGCCGACCTGGGTGCAGTGGAAGGCGGCGGCCAAGATCGGCGTGTTGCTGCTGACCTTCGGCAACGGCGCGGTGACGGTGGCCGAGCACACCGGGGTCGCCTCCGGTGTAGCCGCGCTGGCGGTGGCGACGGTGCCATTGTTTACCTTGCTGTGCGGGTATTTCTGGGGCGCGCGTAATACGCGTCTGGAGTGGGCCGGGGTGGTGCTGGGGATTATCGGCATTGCCATGCTCAACATGGGCTCCAACCTGCAGTCGAGCCCGACCGGGGCGATGCTGCTGCTGTTCGCTGCCGCGTCCTGGGCTTTCGGTTCGGTGTGGAGCAAGCACTTGCCGCTGCCTGCCGGCGCCATGGCCAGTGCGGCGGAAATGATCGTCGCCGGTGTGTTGCTGCTGGTGGGCAGCGCCTTGACCGGCGAACGCCTGCATGCCATTCCGCCGATTGAAGGCTGGCTGGCCCTGGCTTACCTGGCGGTGTTCGGCTCGATCATCGCCTTCAATGCCTATATGTACCTGCTCAAGCACGTGCGCCCGGCCGCGGCGACCAGCTATGCCTATGTGAACCCGGCGGTGGCGGTGTTGTTGGGCATCGTCTTCGTGGGCGAAACCATCGGCAAGGAAGAGGCGTTGGCAATGTTGGTGATCATCAGTGCCGTGGTGTTGATCGGCTTGCCCCAGTGGCGCAAGCCGAAGCCGGAAATAAGGTAAACTTGCGCGCAATTGCGACCTTGCGCTGAATTTTTCCTACGGTAAACACATGACTTTCGCCACCCTTGGCCTGATCGAACCCTTGCTGCGCGCCCTTGAGACGCTTGGCTACCAGACCCCGACGCCGGTGCAGGCGCAAGCCATTCCGGCGGTGCTGGCCGGTCGCGACCTGATGGCCGCAGCCCAGACCGGCACCGGCAAGACTGCCGGTTTCGCCCTGCCGCTGTTGCAACTGCTGACCATGGAAGGGCCGAAAGTCGCCGCCAACTCGGCGCGCGCGCTGATTCTGTGCCCGACCCGCGAGCTGGCCGAGCAGGTTCACGCCAGCGTCGCCGAATACGCCCAGCACCTGCCGCTGACCACTTACGCGGTGTACGGCGGCGTGAGCATCAACCCGCAGATGATGAAGCTGCGCAAGGGCGTCGACATTCTGGTCGCAACGCCGGGTCGCCTGATCGACCTGTTCCGCCAGAACGCGCTGAAACTCAACCAGCTGCAAACCCTGGTGCTGGACGAAGCCGACCGCATGCTCGACCTGGGCTTCTCCGAAGAGCTGGCGAACATCTACCGCATGCTGCCGAAAAAGCGCCAGACACTGCTGTTCTCCGCAACCTTCTCCGATGATATCCGCCTGCTGGCCGGGCAGATGCTCAACGACCCGCTGAGCATTGAAGTGAGCCCGCGCAACGTGGCCGCCAACACGGTCAAACAGTGGATCGTGCCGGTGGACAAGAAGCGCAAGCCGGAGCTGTTTGTGCACCTGATGCGCAAGGGCCGCTGGAAGCAGGTGCTGGTGTTCGCCAAAACCCGTAACGGCGTGGATGCACTGGTGGACAAGTTGCAGGGCCTGGGCGTGAACGCCGACGGCATCCACGGCGACAAACCGCAAGCCACACGCCAGCGTGCGCTCGACCGTTTCAAGGCCAGCGAAGTGCAGATTCTGGTGGCTACCGACGTGGCGGCCCGTGGTCTGGATATCGAGGACTTGCCGCTGGTGGTCAACTTTGACCTGCCGATCGTGGCCGAAGATTACATCCACCGTATTGGCCGTACCGGCCGCGCGGGCAACACCGGTGAGGCGATTTCCCTGGTGTGCGCCGATGAAGTGAACATGCTCTCGGCCATCGAGATGCTGACCCGCCAGACCTTGACCCGCAAGATGGAGCCGGAGTTCGAACCGGAGCACCGCGTGCCGGAAACCGATGCCAGCGGGCAGGTGGTGAAGAAACCGAAGAAACCGAAAAAGCCCAAGGCCTCGGGTGGTGGCGGCAAGCGTAACCTGGGCAAGTGGGTGGACAGCGGGGACGTGGCGCCGGCGGAGCCTTCGATCAAGCCGGTGCGCAAGGTGCCGGTGTTCAATACCGGGCCGCGCAAGAAGAAGTGATTTTGCGGTATGGTTGAGGGCCTCATCGCAGGCAAGCCAGCTCCCACATTTTGACCGTGTTCACAAATCAAAATGTGGGAGCTGGCTTGCCTGCGATGGCGGTCTCAGCGGTTAAGCCACTCCAGCAGACCCCGCCCGGCCACCCGCCCACTGGCAAAACACCCCGTCAGCAAATACCCCCCGGTCGGCGCTTCCCAGTCCAGCATTTCGCCGGCACAAAACACCCCCGGCAGTTGCTTGAGCATCAAGCGCTCATCCAACGCTTCAAACGGCACGCCGCCTGCAGTGCTGATCGCTTCGTCCATTGGCCGGGTTTTCACCAGGGTCAGGGGCAGCGCCTTGATGTCCACCGCCAGTTGCGCCGGGTCATTGAAGTGCTCGGCGGCTGCCAACTCTCGCAGTAGCGCGGCTTTCACCCCGTCCAACCCTAACTGACTGTGCAAATGCTTGCTCATCGATCGCGACCCACGCGGCTTGGCCAGGGCGGCCTGCACCTTGTGCAGCGGCTTGCTCGGCAGCAGGTCGATGTGCACCGTCGCCGCGCCATCACGGTTGATCGCCTTGCGAATCGGCGCCGACAGCGCGTAGATCAAGCTGCCTTCGATGCCGCTGGCAGTGACCACGCACTCGCCTAGCCGCGGCGTGTCGTCGTCCAAACCGATGGCGACGTTTTTCAACGGTGCGCCGGCAAATTTGCTGACCATCAACGCGCTCCACTGCGACACCTCGAAACCACAGTTGCTCGGTTGCAGCGGCGCGTAGGGCACGCCCTTATCTTCCAGCAGCTTGAGCCAGGCGCCGTCGGAACCCAGGCGTGACCAACTGCCGCCGCCCAAGGCCAGCAACACGGCATCGCTGTGCACGGTTTTTTCGCCGTCCGGGCTGTGGATAAGTAAGCCGCCATCAGCACTCCAGCCGGTCCAGCGATGCCGGGTGTGGATAACCACGCCTTGATCGCGCAGGCGTTTAAGCCATGCACGCAGCAGGGGAGCTGCTTTCATGTCCGTCGGAAACACACGGCCTGAGGTGCCGACAAAGGTCTCGATGCCCAGCCCGTGAATCCACTCGCACAACGCCTCTGCGCCAAACGCACGCAACAGCGGCGCCATGTGCGGCGCCCGCTCGGCGTAGCGCGACAGAAATGCCGGGTAGTCTTCGGAATGGGTGATGTTCATGCCGCCCACTCCCGCCAGCAGGAACTTGCGCCCCACTGATGGCATGCCGTCATACAGCTCCACCCGCACACCCGCCTGGCTCAAGACTTCGGCGGCCATCAGCCCGGCAGGGCCGCCGCCGATAATGGCGACGTGGGAGGAGGTGGTGGACATCAGCAGGCCTGGTCAAAAACAAAGGGTGCCCATTGTAAGAGATGCCGCACATTTGTGGGGGTTGAAAGGGCTGTTGTGGCGAGGGAGCAAGCTCCCTCGCCACAAGTGCAGGTGGGGATCAGGCAAAGCCAGTGTTGGTGTTAGGCGGGTACTCCGCATCGCGGTCGGACTGGGTGATCGGGCCGCCGGTCAGGCCGTATTGGTCCAGCACCGGCACCAGGGCGCCGAAGAACTGGTCCTGTTGTTTCTCACGCTTGACCACTTCGATGATCGGGAACACGAACGAGGTGATGATGCCCACGCCCGCCGCCGCCCAGCCCAGCACACCGGCGAAGGTACCGGCGATGGCAGCCGCGTCCGCCACGCCAAACAGCCCGGCGCCGCCTTCGATGATCGAGGCGACCGCCGCGCCGGTGCCGAGGGCGCCGCTGGTGAGGGAGAAACCGGCGTTGAGCTTGTCACCGGCGAAGGCGCTGTTGACCCCGCTGATCAGGCCGAACACGCCGCCGATGAAGCTGCCGGCGCCGCCGACGATTTTGCCCAGGTTGCCGAGTTTGTTGAGGCCGTCGGTGTTCTGCACCATTTTCCCGGTCGGGAAGTCGCCGATGCCCTGGGGTTTGCTCGGGTCAATCGGCGTGGGTTTCCAGGCCATGCCGTACCCGGCTTCCTTGGCGTACTTGGTGCCGCCTTCGGTGATCAACCCGGCGAACTGCATGCCCGCCGCCACGCGCCCGGCATTGTCCGCCGGGCTGTTGCCGCCGGTGGCCGAACGCGCCGCCAATACACCGCCCGCCAGCAGGGCGCTGCCGATGTGCAGCAGGCCTTGCTTGTAGGCGTCGCTGGCATTGAGGTTCAGGCCGTCCACGGCTTTGGGCAGCACGTCGCTGATCTTCTGGGTCTGGCGGTTGACGTCCCACATCGAGCGGATCAGCGAAATCACGTCCTGCGGCTTGATCTGCGCGCCGGTGGAGTCTTTGAACATGTCCGGGTTGTCGGCCATCGCCTGGTTGAGGATGGCGGTGGTCTTGGCCTCGTCGAAATTACCGTTCGCGTCGCCGAACGCGCTTTTGAGCACGTCGTCATTGGCGCCGTTGACCAGGCTGTCGGACACCGCCTGGTTGACGTATTGCTGCACGGTGGACGAGTCCTGCGCCGAGACCTTGTCGCCGAGGAATTCCTTGAGCAGCGAGGCGTTGGCCGCGTACTGGCCGATCACGGTCATCGGGTCGGCATTCGGCGCGGCGAGGCCGTTTTGCAGGTCCTGGCCGCTGACGATATGGTCCTGGAAGTACTGTTGAATGTCGGCCGACTTGCCGGATTTGTCGGCAATCGCCTCCAGGTCCACGCTGCCGTTGCCGCCCAGGGCCATGTCGGTCAGGGTGGCGTCGGTGCCGGCCAGGCTCAGGCCGTCGATCAGCGACACCGGGTTGCCATTGCTGTCTTTGGTGGCCAGCGCGGTGTTGATCACGTTGCCGCTGTTGATCTGGCTGTCCTGGTAGTGCTGCATTTCGGTTTTGATCGCCGGGTCGCTGTTGACGATGTCTTTCATGCCGCCAGCCTGGTTCTGGGCCATGAAGGTCTTCACGTCCGGGTCCGAAGCCAGCTGGTTGACGGCCGCGTCCAACTGGTCGGAGACCTTGGATTTGGTCGGGTTGAGGTGGTACTCGCTGTCGGCGGTGATCCCGGCGTACAGGTCGCCGTCGCCCACTTTATCGCTGGACGCCAGGCGCGCGCGGGCGTCGCTGAGTTCGAGCATCACGGCGGTTTTGGTTTTGCCGTCATAGTTTTGCGGATTCTGCAGCACGTCCTGGGTCAGCTTCGAGGTGTCGACGTCAGCCACCGAGCTGCGGATCGACGCGTTGCTGAGCATCATCAATACGCCGTGGTCGTCGGTGGGGGCCTGGTTCTCCAGCCACGCGCCGAGGTTTTTCTGCTGGGTGATGCCGTCGGCGGTGGCGGTGGCGGGCAGGTCACCGGCCATGTCGAGGGTGCGCATCATGCCGGGGGTGGACCAATAACCGGCGGCGCCGGTCAGTTCCGGACTCAGGCCGCTGTCGTTTTTGATGGCATTGAGGTTATCGGTGGTCAGGCTGCCATTGTTGGCGCGCTGGTTCGGGCCTTCCATGGCGGGGCCGGCGCTGCTGACCAGCGAGATATTGGCCATGACCAGTGCGGCGGACTTGGCGTTTTCCTTGGCCAGCTCGGTGGCGCCCGGGTTTTTGCTGAGGAACGTGCTGTAGGACTTTGAGGCGGCCGACAGATCCTTGTTCGACTGGCTGATGAAACTGTCCACGTTGCTGTGGGTAATCACGCCGTCGCTGCCGCCGAGGCCGCCGCTGTCGAGGGCGTTCATCAGGCTCGGGCTGCCGGCCAGGTATTTGAGGCAGGCCTGGGCTTCGGGCGGCAGGTCGGCGGGCGGGTTGGCGAAGTCGATGGGGCGGTCGTGCATGCCCCATTTATCCCAGTTGTCGCTGAGCATCTTCGCCGCCGCACGCGGGCGGTCGAGGTCGCGTTCTTCCTGGGTCGGCGTGCCGCTGGTGTTGCCGACGATCTTGTCCCAATCCTTGGGGTTGGCGTATTGGGAGTTGTCGATCCAGTTGGTGTCCACGGCGCCGCCGACGTTGAAGATGCCGTTGGACTCCTTGACCACCGAGGCATACAGGTCGGGGCTGATGGCCTGGGACACGATGACCTTGTCGCCGGACGCGGTTTCGTAACGGATCAGGCCGTGGCCGAGTTCTTCGGGCGTGCCCACCAGGCTCACGCTGCCGGTTTCGCTGGCGTCGGCGAGGGTGTAGCCGGCGTTTTTGCTGTCGTTGATCAGGCCCCAGGTCTGGCCATCGCCAGCCACTTGGTTGTACAGGTCGGGGTTCACTTCGCGGCTGACCACCACCTTGTCGCCCGACACGGTTTCGTAGCGGATAAAGCCCGGGCCGATTTCATCCACAGGGCCGATGGCGCTGTAGTCACCCAGGCCCGGCGCGGTGTCGCCCGCCTGGGCAATGCGGTAGCCGTCGGCCTTGCTGGTGTTCAGCGCGTTGACGGCATCGACTTTGCCGGCCATGCCGTCGAAAAGGTAGGGCGTCATCTGTTTGATAATGATGATGTCCTGGCCGTCGCGGGTTTTCAGGTCCAGCACGTTGTCGGAAATCTTGGTAATGCTGGCAATGTCAGCCAGAGGCACGCCGGTGTTGCTGATGTCGGCGAGGTTCGGGTCGTCGAGGCGTTTGATCGCCTCCTGGTCGCCGGTGGCCATGACGTCGGCGATCTTCTGGTCTTTGGTGTTGTCGGTGACGCCGCTGGCCAGCACTTTGAAGTTGCCGGGTTTGGCGGTGTCTTTAAAACCTGCCACGGCGCGGGCCATGGCGGCTTCAAAGGTGGCCGCGACTTTTTTCAGGGCGTCGTCATTGCCGGGGTTTGTAACGGTGCCGATTTTGTAGGTTGCCATCGCCGGTTACTCTCGGAGCGGGAAGGCTTTCAGGGTGACGGCGGCTTGCGGCAGTTTTGTTTCAAATCTGGAACAGATGCGAAGTTCCACAACGTTTCACGGCTGTGGACAAGTATCTGATCAGAAAATGTACAGTTACGTGCAGGCCATGTGCCTGCGCGCTCTCAGACGCTTACGCTCAAGTTATCCACAGGTGGTTCCACAGGCATTGTGGGTAACGCCCACACTTCAATGACAGCCTGATGACGTCCACACCCGTTGCGCGCTGTGGTGCAGGATGCCGTGGCGGCGGGCCAGGGCCGGGCGGTCCTTGCTGTAGCCGCCGCCGATTACGCCCATCACCGGAATGTCACGGCCCAGGCAGTGGCGCATCACGCTTTCGTCGCGGGCGGCGACGCCGGAGTCGGTCAGCTTGAGGTAACCGAGGGCGTCGTCCTTGTGCACATCCACGCCGGCGTCGTAGAGCACCAGGTCGGGTTGATAGAGGGGCAGCAAGTAGTTGAGCGCGTCATCCACAACCTTGAGGTAGTCGGCATCGCCCATGCCCATCGGCAGCGGGATGTCCCAGTCGCTCTGGGCTTTGCGCGCGGGGAAGTTCTTTTCGCAGTGCAGCGACACGGTGATCGCGTCGGGGGTGTCGTGGAGGATACGCGCGGTGCCGTCACCCTGATGCACGTCGCAATCGAAGATCAACACGCGGTTGACCCGCCCGCTGGCCAGCAGATAGTGGCTGATCACTGCGAGGTCATTGAAGATGCAAAAACCGGCCGGGTAATCGTAGTGGGCGTGATGGGTGCCGCCCGCCAGGTGGCAGGCCAGGCCGTGCTCCAGCGCCTGCTCGGCGGCGAGGATCGAACCACCGACCGCGCGCACCGTGCGCCGGGCCAGGGCTTCGTTCCATGGCAGGCCAAGGCGCCGTTGGTCTTCGCGGGACAACTCGCCGCCCATGTAGCGTTCGATATACCCG
This sequence comes from Pseudomonas tolaasii NCPPB 2192, assembly GCF_002813445.1. Taxonomy (NCBI): domain Bacteria; kingdom Pseudomonadati; phylum Pseudomonadota; class Gammaproteobacteria; order Pseudomonadales; family Pseudomonadaceae; genus Pseudomonas; species Pseudomonas tolaasii. Next base: position 641,971 of record NZ_PHHD01000001.1, on the reverse strand, counting down.
GTGTCATGGGCCAGGGCCAGAATCTGGGGTGGGCAAAGGTCGGGGCGCAGCAATTGGCTGTCGTCCGTCAGGCCGCTGGCCACCAGGTGGTCGCGCAACAGGCGAAACTTGTCCATGGGGAAGCGATGGTCCGCCGGGAACTCGGGGCTGTAGTCATCGTGGTAGATCAGGGGCAGTGGCATGGGATTTTCTGACGGGAACCTGCGACGCATCTTACCTGCGTTGTACACTCACGCACATGGCAAGGGAGGGGACCCATGGAGCCGATACTGGAATTGGAAAGCGCAAGGCTGGTGTTGCGCCAATGGCGCGACAGCGACCTGACGGAATTTGCGCGCATGTGCGCCGACCCGCAGGTGATGCGTTATTTCCCGGCCAGGCTGAGCCACCTGGAAAGCGCGGCGCTGATCGGCCGGATTCGCGGGCACTTTGCCGAATACGGCTTTGGCTTGTGGGCCTTGCAACGCAAGGACACCGGCGAGTTCATCGGCCTGACCGGGCTGCAAAACGTCAGTTTTGAAGCTGATTTCACCCCGGCGGTGGAAATCGGCTGGCGCCTGGCCCGCGAACATTGGGGCCTGGGTTACGCCAGCGAAGCGGCATGGACCGCGTTGCGCTGCGGCTTCGATCGCCTGCAACTGGACGAAATCCTCGCCTTTACCACTGAAGCCAATCTGCCATCACAAAAAGTCATGCAGGCCATCGGTATGCATTACGATCCCCAGGCAGATTTTGAACACCCCAAGGTCGCGGCCGATGACCCGCTGCGCCATCATGTGTTGTACCGCATCACCCGCGCCCAATGGTTGGACACGCTGCACGGATAAGCAGCCCGGAATGCCCCATAGATTTAGGAGTTGCTCGATGAGCCAAGTATTGGAAGATCTGGTGGACTTGCTGACCCTGGAGCCGATCGAGGAAAACCTCTTTCGCGGCCGCAGCCAGGACCTGGGTTTTCGCCAGTTGTTCGGCGGCCAGGTGCTCGGCCAGTCGCTGTCGGCAGCCAGCCAGACCGTAGAAGAAGCGCGGCACGTGCACTCCCTGCACGGTTACTTCTTACGCCCCGGTGACGCGGCGTTGCCGGTGGTGTACTCGGTAGACCGCGTGCGTGACGGCGGCAGTTTCAGCACTCGCCGTGTGACCGCTATTCAGAAGGGCCAGCCGATTTTCACTTGCAGCGCTTCGTTCCAGTACGACGAAGAGGGCTTCGAGCACCAGACCACCATGCCCGTGGTGGTCGGCCCGGAGAACCTGCCGTCGGAGCTGGAGCTGACCCAGCAACGCGCGCACCTGATCCCCGAGCACATGCGTGACAAGTTGCTGTGCCCCAAGCCGATTGAAGTGCGCCCGGTTACCGAGAAAGACCCGTACAACCCGCAGCCGTCCGACCCGGTCAAATACGTGTGGTTTCGCGCCGACGGCGCCCTGGCCGACTCGCCTGCGTTGCACAAATACCTGCTGGCCTACGCCTCGGACTTTGGCTTGCTGACCACCTCGTTGCTGCCCCATGGCAAAACCGTATGGCAGAAAGACATGCAGGTCGCCAGCCTCGACCACGCGCTGTGGTTTCACGCCGACCTGCGCGCCGATGACTGGCTGCTCTACGCCATGGACAGCCCGTGGGCCGGCAATTCCCGTGGGTTCTCCCGGGGCAGCGTGTACAACCGTGCCGGGCAACTGGTGGCGTCGGTGACCCAGGAAGGCTTGATTCGCCATCGCAAGGACTGGGCATGAGCCTCGCGGACATCAAGCATTGGGTGTTCGACATGGACGGCACCCTCACTGTGGCCGTGCATGATTTTGCGGCGATTCGCGTGGCGCTGGAGATTCCGCCCGAGGACGACATTCTCACTCACCTTGCCGCGTTGCCTGCCGGCGTGGCAGCGGCCAAACATGCGTGGTTGCTGGAACATGAGCGTGAGCTGGCGCTGGGTTCAGTCGCGGCAGAAGGTGCAGTGGAGCTGGTGCGCGAACTGGCCGGGCGGGGTTTTCGCCTAGGTATCCTGACGCGAAATGCGCGGGAATTGGCCCATGTGACGCTGGAAGCGATCGGGCTGGCGGACTGCTTTGCCGTCAACGACGTGTTGGGGCGTGAGGATGCGCCGCCCAAGCCGGAGCCCGGTGGCCTGCTGAAATTGGCCGCGGCCTGGGATGTGTCGCCGAGCGAGATGGTGATGGTGGGGGATTACCGCTTCGACCTGGATTGCGGCCGGGCGGCGGGGACGCGCACGGTGCTGGTCAATTTGCCGGAAAACCCGTGGCCGGAGTTGGTGGATTGGCATGCGCAGGATTGCGCCGCATTGCGTCAGATGATCTAGCCCAGACGCCCAAAATCAAATGTGGGCACTGGCTTGTGTGGGAGCTGGCTTGCCTGAGATGCAGACACCTCGGTCTACCAGCCACACCGAGGTGATGCCATCGCAGGCAAGCCAGCTCCCACATGTTTGATCCGGTTGTGTCAGTTATTTCCCGAACAATACCTTCTCGCCCTCAGGCGACGTAAACATTCCGTCCCCGTTATGCCCAACCCCCGGTACTTCCACCAGCTTGTGGCCCAACTGCGGGTGGCGCGCCTTGAGGTAGTCAAAATAGTTGTGCCCGCGAATCAGGCGATACGCCCCCTGGGTTTCGGCTTCGCAGCTTTTATCCAGCGCCGGGTGATTCGGGTCGGTGTCTTGCTGGCCCAGCAGGTAGGTCACGTTGCGTGACACGTAAGCCTGTTCAAGCTGCTGCGCGCTCTGGCCCTTGGCGTAGTCGGGCAGGTTTTGCATGCCGTACTTCCAGTCGTTGAAGCCTGGGCAGCTGGAAACGTCAAACTTCACCGGGCGCTGCGGGGTGAAGTAGGCGTAGGACGACGGGTTGGCCACTACGTAACGCAGGCTGATGCCTTCGGTTTGCAGCATCGGGTGATCGTGGCCGGTGAGGGCGAAACGCTGCACCACCTGGCCGCCGCCGGAATGCCCGGCCACCACGATTTCTCTGAGGGCCGGGAACAGCTTGCGGTTGCCCAGGTGCTTGATGATCTGGTCGAGGGCGCCGTAGGAGCTGACCTGGCCAGGGCCGGTCGAGGCGTCGCCGGCCATCCAGTCATTGCTGTTCCAGCGCAGCACCTGGCCGTCCAGGTGGTTGCGCTTGATGTCGAACTGGTTGAGAAACTGCGGCGCAATCACCAGCGTATTGCCGGCCTGGCCCGCGTGCTCGGCGGCCGTTTCGCCGCTCTGCAGGTAGGTCTGCGCATTGCGCAGGCGACCATGCACGATGATCAGCGCGCGGGTGACTTGGGGCAGTGGTTTGCTCCAGTCCTGGCTCAGGCCGACGCTGAGGTCACCGGCGTCCAGGTGGAAACGATCGGGGCTGACTTCCTTGACGCCATGTTCTTTTTCGGCGGCCCAAGTGGCGGTGGAGCAGGTCATCATCAAGCCGAGCAGCAATCCCAATCGTTTATTCATCTAAAGACTCTTGGCGGTAAAGGTGTCGCATTGAGTGATCTGGCCCCCTGCAAAGCCGGTCTTGAACCAGCGAACCCGCTGTGCCGAGGTGCCGTGGGTAAACGAGTCCGGCACAACGCGCCCCTGACCCTGTTGCTGCAAACGGTCATCGCCGATGGCGTTGGCCGCGTTCAGTGCTTCTTCAATATCGCCGGGCTCCAGCCAGTTCAGGCGCTGTTGCGCCCGGTTGGCCCACACCCCGGCGAAGCAGTCGGCTTGCAGCTCCTGGCGCACCAGCAGGCCGCCGTCGCCCTGCATCTGCCGACCTTGCTGGCGCGCGGCCTGAATCTTGGCCGAGATGCCCAGCAGTGTTTGCACGTGATGCCCGACTTCGTGGGCGATCACATAGGCCTGGGCGAAATCGCCCGCGGCCTGGAAGCGTTGTGACATTTCCCGGAAAAAATCCAGGTCCAGGTACACCTGTTGGTCAGCCGGGCAGTAAAACGGGCCGCTGGCCGAGGTGGCGCCCCCGCAGGCGGAATTCACACGCCCGCGGAACAGAATCAGTTTCGGGTTCTGGTAGACCAGCCCGTTTTCCTTGAAGACCTGACCCCAGGTGTCTTCGGTGTCGCCCAGAATCGCACGGACAAAATCGGCCTGCTGGTCATTGGCCGGCGGCGCCTGGCGCGACTGTGTGCTCACTTGAGGCGCCTGCTCCATCTGGCCGGTCAGTTGGCCGAGGATCTGCAGCGGGTCCTGGCCGGTCAGCCAGCCAATGCCCACGATCAGCACAATCGCCGTCAGGCTCAGGCCCTTGCCGCCTCCAAAACGCATGCCGCCGCCACCACCGCCACTGTCATCGCGGGCATCCACCACGTTGTCGCTGCGTCGGCCTTTTTTCCATAGCATGGTGCAATCCTCTCGATGAACCTTGGGGAACAGTGTTGTTGGTGCTGGGGCATGGCGCCAGCCCGGCTGTCCGACAGGTACGAGAGCGGCTTAGTATCGCTGCTGTCAGGCCGTGCCGGCAGGGGCGCCAGATGAAAGTTGTGTCAGGTTGGCGGGTCAGTCGCGGCAGTAACCTTCGCCGGTGTCGACGATCAGGCAGTCCTTTTTGTCCGCCAGCCATTTCAAACCGGTGGCTTCGCCGTCACCGGCGCTCAACTGCTGCGGGCCGTCGGGGCGAGTGAACGCGATGCCGTCTTCGTTGGCTTCGCCCTTGAAGGTGCCGGAGTCGTCGGCGTCGAGGCCGTATTGCATGGTCAGGATGTAGTGGCCACGGCCAATGCTGTCGTCTTTGGCGATGGTCAGGTTCAAACCTTCCACGCCGATCCACTTGCCCACCCATTTATCGGTGGGCGGTGTGGCCGGTACCAGGGTGGCTTGCACCGACGCCGGTGCGGGTTTGGGGGCTTCCTTGGGCTCCTTGTTACAGGCGGTCAGCAAGGCAAGGGCAGACAGAACAAAGACAGTTTTTTTCATAGCGGGGCAGCTTCCGTTAAAAAGTGTTCAACGCGCGGTGAGAAGTGCAACGTTGGACTGGTATCCCGTGATTTAGTGCGCTGTTCGCACGGTGTTTGGTTATGCTCTTGGGGCAGACGCAAGCGCGGCTGCTAGATTACCGGGTTGAGTGCACAAGCGTTCCACCCGCCACGCAAGAGAATTCAATGACTGTCAGCACCCCCCTTTCCGGCGTCAACCATCCTTTCAAAGGCATCCTGCTGATTGTGCTGGCGACGTTTCTGTTTTCCAGCCACGACGCGTTGTCCAAATACCTGGCCGGTTTTTACCCGATCGTGATGGTGGTGTGGGCGCGTTACCTGGTGCACACCTTATTGATGGCCGGGATTTTCCTGCCGCAGTCAGGCTTGCGTGTGCTGCGCAGCAAGCGCCCGGGCATGCAGGTGGTGCGCGCATTGTGTCTGTTGGGCACCAGCCTGTTTTTCACGGCGGCGCTGCATTACATCCCGCTGGCGGAAGCCACGGCGGTGAACTTCCTGGCGCCGATCCTGGTGACGGCGCTGTCGGTGCCGTTGCTGGGTGAACGGGTCACGCGCGGCCAGTGGCTGGCGGTGATTTGCGGGTTTATCGGCGTGCTGGTCATCATTCACCCCGGCGGCGAGCTGTTCACACCTGCGGTATTGCTGCCACTGTGTTCGGCGCTGTTCTTCTGCTTTTATCAGTTGCTCACGCGCATCCTCAGCCAGTACGACACGCCCACCACCAGCAACTTCTTCGCCGGGCTGTGCAATACCCTGGTGATGAGCGCCCTGGTGCCGTTCTTCTGGCAGTTGCCCACGCTGTGGCACGCTGTATTGATGCTGGCACTGGGCACCTGCGGGATGACCGCGCACTTGATGCTGACCCAGGCGTTCCGCTTCGCGGCGCCGGCCTTGCTGGCGCCGTTTGGCTATTGCCAGATCGTGTTCGCGGGGTTGTTGGGCTGGCTGGTGTTCAACCATACCCCCGACGTGACCACGGTGGTCGGCATCGGGGTGATCTGCATGAGCGGGCTGGCCGCTGCCTGGCAGCAGCGGCGACGTTGAATCAAACGTCTACGGTGGGAATCTTGCGCGGCGCCATGAAGTACATCCAGGTCAGCGCAATGAAGTACATCGCCGGGATCAGGGTGAACAACACGGTGTAGTTGTTGTTCGTCACGGTGAGGATATGGCCGACGATCTGGGTCATGAACATGCCGCCGATGGCTGCGCACATGCCGCCGAATCCAAACACCGTGCTCATCATGTGCTTGGGCGTGTAGTCCATCACCAGGCTCCAGATGTTGGCGGTCCAGGCCTGGTGCGCGCCGATGGCCAGGGAGATGGCAAACACTGCGACCCACAACTGGCTTGAGCCGGCCGCCATGATCACACCGACGATGCAGCAGGCGAACAGCAGCATCGACAGCAGTCGCGCCTTGATCGAATTCATGCCGCGGCCGATCAGGAATGACGAGAGAATCCCGCCGCCCACGCTCCCGAAGTCAGCGGTCAGGTAAATGATGATCAGCGGAATGCCCATCTGGGTCACGTTGATGCCCAGGTTGTATTGCTGGTTCAAAAACGGCGGCAGCCAATACAGGTAAAACCAGAACACCGGCGCGGTCATCGAATAGGCGAGGGCGAAGGCCCAGGTGCCGCGCATGCGCAGGATGCGGCTGAAAGGGACGCGGGGTTGTTCCGGTTCGACTTCCTGTTGCACGTAGTCCAGTTCGGATTGTTTAACGGTCGGGTGGTCTTCCGGGTTGTAGTACTTCAGGCCCCAGCACACCAGCCAAATCCCGCCGAGTGCCGACATGCACAGAAACGCCGCCTGCCAGCCCCACACATGCAGGATCAACGGCAGCAGCATCGGCGTCATCATCGCGCCGACGTTGGTGCCGGCGTTGAAAATGCCGGTGGCCACCGCGCGTTCACCGGCCGGGAACCACAACCGCGTGGTCTTCACGCAGGCCGGGTAGTTGGCGGCTTCGGTAATTCCGAGAATAAAACGGCACACCATAAACCCGAACGCCGAGGTAGCCAGGCCATGGGCGCCGGTGGCCAGGCTCCACAACAACACGGCGCAGAAGAACACGCGCTTGACGCCGATGCGGTCGATCAAGCGGCCCTGCAGCACGAAACCAATGGCGTAACCCACCTGAAACCAGAAGTTGATGTTGGCGTAGTCCATCGCCGTCCAGCTCATTTCCTTGGCGAGGATCGGTTGCATCACGCCCAGAGCCGCGCGGTCGATGTAATTCAGGGTAGTGGCGAAGAACACCAGGGCCAGCATGCCCCAGCGGGTTTTGCCCACGGCCAGGGCGCCGCGGATTTTGTCGCCGATGCCGGCGTGCGGGTTGCCCGGGCGCGCGGCCAGGACGGAGTTTTGCGAAGGCATGAGGTCGTACCCGTTTTTTGAAATTTTTATGGTGTGTTCTGGGTCTTGTTGCTGAATCGATGGTGCGCAGTGGCTAAAAAATCGTCAATTCGCCAAAGGGGCATAGTGTTCGATAATCGCACCAAAAACTAACCGGTTCGTACATTTTAATTGCTGCGTGTAGGCTGGGGGCGAATAATTTGCCGCAAACAACAATTGCCGGGAGTCGCCCATGCAACGTTCCATCGCCACCGTTTCCTTGAGCGGCACCCTGCCGGAAAAGCTCGAAGCCATCGCCGCCGCCGGGTTTGACGGGGTCGAGATCTTCGAGAACGACCTGTTGTATTACGACGGCAGCCCGCGCGAAGTTAAGCAAATGTGCGCCGACCTGGGCATTGCCATCACGCTGTTCCAGCCGTTTCGCGACTTTGAAGGTTGCCGCCGCGACCGCCTCGCGCGCAACCTGGAACGCGCCGAACGCAAGTTCGATTTGATGCAGGAGCTGGGCACCGACCTGGTGCTGGTGTGCAGCAATGCTTCGGCGGATTCCCTGGGCGATGAACGCGTTCTGCTGGATGACCTGAGCCTGCTGGCCGAGCATGCCGGGCGCCGTGGCTTGCGCATCGGCTACGAAGCGCTGGCCTGGGGCAAGCATGTGAACACCTGGCAACAAGTGTGGGACCTGGTGCGTCAGGTGGATCACCCGGCCCTGGGTGTGCTGCTCGACAGCTTTCACACCTTGTCGCTCAAAGGTGATCCGAGTGGCATCGCCAAGATCCCCGGCGACAAGATTTTTTTCGTGCAAATGGCCGACGCGCCAATCCTGGCCATGGACGTGCTGGAGTGGAGTCGACATTTCCGCTGCTTCCCGGGGCAGGGCGAGTTTGACCTGGCCGGGTTCCTCGCGCCGATCATCAAGAGTGGCTACACCGGGCCGCTGTCCCTGGAGATTTTCAACGACGGTTTCCGCGCGGCGCCGACCCGGGCCAATGCGGCGGATGGCTTGCGCTCGCTGCTGTACCTGGAAGAGAAAACCCGCGAACGCCTGCGTCAGCAAGCGCCGGCGCAGCCCGTCGAGATTCTGTTTGATACCCCGCCCGCCAGTGAATACGACGGCATCGAATTCCTCGAATTCGCCGTGGATGAAAGCCTCGGCGCCAAGCTCACGCACTGGCTGGAGCGTCTGGGGTTCGTCAAGGCCGGGCAGCATCGCTCCAAGAGCGTGAGCCTGTTGCGTCAGGGCGATATCAACCTGATCCTCAACTGTGAACCCTATTCCTTCGCGCATAACTTTTTTGAAGCTCACGGGCCGTCGCTGTGTGCCACGGCGGTTCGCGTCAACAACAGCGCCAAGGCCCTGGAGCGCGCGGTGGCCTACAAGGGCCAGCCATATCGCGGGCTGGTGGGGCCGAACGAGCTGGAGTTGGCGGCAGTACGCGCGCCGGACGGCAGCCTGATTTATCTGGTGGACGAGTCCGAAGGCGTGCTGTACGACACCGACTTCAACCTGCAACCCACCGCCTCAACCGGCGGCGGCCTGCTGCGCATTGACCATATGGCCATGGCCTTGCCGGCCGACAGCCTCGACAGCTGGGTGCTGTTCTACAAGAGCCTGCTGGATTTCGAAGCCGATGATGAAGTGGTGCTGCCCGACCCCTACGGCCTGGTAAAAAGCCGCGCGCTGCGCAGCCGCTGCAGCTCTATCCGCCTGCCGCTGAATATTTCCGAGAACCGCAATACGGCGATTTCCCACGCGCTGTCGAGCTATCGCGGCTCGGGCGTGCACCACATTGCCTTCGATTGCGCAGACATTTTCGCCGAGGTTAGCCGGGCCAAGGAGGCGGGTGTGCCGTTGCTGGATATCCCGCTCAACTACTACGACGACCTGGCAGCACGCTTTGATTTCGACGACGAGTTCCTCAGCGAGCTGGCGTACTACAACGTGCTGTACGACCGCGACGCTCAGGGCGGTGAGTTGTTTCACGTGTACACCGAGCCGTTCGAAGGGCGGTTTTTCTTCGAGATCATCCAGCGCAAGAACGGTTACGCCGGCTATGGCGCGGCCAACGTGGCGGTGCGCCTGGCGGCGATGGCCAAATCGCGCAGCGGCGCGGTGCGTCAGGCACGTTTATAACGGCAGGCCGGGTGCTTCCTTCGGCGGGCATCGCGGCCCATAATCAGCGCCTGCATAACAATGGCCGTGAGCGCACCATGACCTCGAGTCCCGAACTCCCCGCGGTGTCAGACGCACCGCGCAAGAGTCGTAAGAACAATCCGGAAAAGACCCGCGAAAACATTCTCCAGGAAGCCATCGTCGAGTTTGTTCAGCAGGGCCTTTCCGGCGCTCGCGTGGACGCCATCGCCGAGCGCATTCACACCTCCAAACGCATGATTTATTACTACTTCGGCAGCAAGGAGCAGTTGTACGTCGAGGTGCTGGAAAAGCTCTACGGCGACATCCGCAACACTGAGACCCGCATGAACCTCACCGCGCTGGAGCCACGCGAAGCCATTCGCCGGCTGGTGGAGTTCACCTTTGATCACCATGACCAGAATGTGGATTTCGTGCGCATCGTGAGCATCGAAAATATCCACAACGCCGAGTACGTGAAGCGTTCGGACGCCATCAAGGCGATGAACAGCAACATCCTCGAAGCGCTGGGCGCCACGTTACGGCGCGGGGCCGAAATGGGCGTGTTTCGCGAAGGGCTGGAGCCGTTGGATGTGCACTTGCTGATCAACTCGTTCAGCTTTTACCGGGTGTCCAACCGCCATACGTTCAGTGAGATTTTTCAGATTGAGCTGTCGGATGAGGCGGTGAAACAGCGTCATCGCGACATGATTTGCGAGTCGGTGATGCGGTACCTGCAGGTCTGATCACTCAGGCTGGAATGCAGCCCATGTGGGAGCTGGCTTGCCTGCGATAGCGGTCTGCCAGTGACAGGTGTATGGCTGATGCACCGCTATCGCAGGCAAGCCAGCTCCCACAATTTTTGATCGGGGTTCGACGGTCAGGTATTCATGCTCTGAAAGTGCGCCAACATCCTGTCCGCATCCGGCACCTCGCCACTGAACAGTTCAAACGCCTTCACCGCCTGAAACACCGCCATGTTGCCGCCATCCAGTGTGCGGCAACCCAACGCCCGGGCGTCACGCAGCAACTCGGTTTCCAGCGGGAAATACACAATCTCCGCCACCCACAATTCGGCGCGTAACATGCCCGGTGGCATCGGCGTGCCCGGCAGTTTGGCCATGCCCACGGGCGTAGTATTGACCAGGCCATCGGCCTCGGCCATGGCGTTCTCCAGGTGAACGCCGACCTGGGCGCGCCCGGCTCCGAAGCGTCGGGCGAGGTTAGCCACCAGCTCGCGGGCGCGGGCCGCGTCCACGTCGAAAATGCTCAAGTGCTGCACCCCCTCGGCCAGCAGCGCATGGGCCACCGCAGCCCCCGCGCCGCCGGCGCCCATCTGCACCACGCGCTGGCGGGCGACATCGTGCAGGTTGCGGCGAAAACCCTCGGCGAACCCCAGGCAATCGGTGTTGTGGCCGATGCGTTTGCCCGCCTGGAACACCACCGTATTCACCGCGCCGATGCCCCGGGCCTCGTCGGACAGTTCATCCAGCAACGGCAGAATCGCCTGCTTGCACGGGTAAGTAATGTTCAACCCGGTGAAGTGCATCAACTCGGCAGCGTCCAGCAGGTCGGGCAGGGCGTTGACGTTCAGCTTGAGCGGTTCCAGGTCGATCAGGCGATACAGATAGCGCAGGCCCTGGGCGTCGCCTTCGCGCTCATGCAGGGCTGGCGTGCGCGAGGCCTGAATACCGGCGCCGATCAGGCCGGCAAGGATGGGCGGCTTCATTCGGCTCACCCCTTCAACGTGTGGCTGAAATGTTCAAGGGCCAGGTGATAACCGTGGCTGCCGAACCCCGCGAGCACGGCCTTGGCGATGGGGGACACGAATGAATGATGCCGGAACGCTTCGCGTGCGTGCACGTTGGAGAGGTGCACTTCGATCACCGGCACTTCACTGGCCACCAGCGCATCGCGAGTGGCCACGGAGGTGTGGGTCCAGGCCGCCGGGTTGATCACGATACCGGCGCACCGGGCGCGGGCGCCGTGGATCCAGTCGAGCAGTTCGCCTTCATGGTTGGTCTGGCGAAACTCGATCTTCAGCCCGAGTTCTTCCGCGCTGCGGCCACACAGCGCGGCGACGTCAGCTAGGGTTTCATGGCCATAGGTGGCGGGCTCGCGGGTGCCGAGCAGATTGAGGTTGGGGCCATTGAGCACCAGCACGATGGGCGGCATTGGGGGTATCTCCACACTTATTATTGGTTGTGTGGATAAAATGTACTGGATGGTTAGTTTGGTCAATTGATCGCAGCGGATGTGTTCGATTATCGAACCCTTAATCATCGGCCATGGGCGCACGGCAGGCCTACTTGCTGACCGAAGTATTACGCGAGGTTGCCGAATGAGCAGGGTTTCCAAGCCCTGGCGGGATATTTCTCGCCAAGGGAACAGGCGGTTACAACCCGGCGTTCGCCGGTTTTTTCGCCGTGACTAATCTGCAAAACAGCAACCCGTGGCAGGAGCCGGTTGTCGGGTGGCACCCGGAAAAGTGTTACCTGAGGGAAAATAACCTAACGGATGGGTTACGATGAGAGTAGGTACTTACAAAGGATATGTAATTGCGGTGTTTCTCAGGGACGAACATTGCCCACCTCATGTGCATGTCAGGGGAAAGGGCTGGGACGCGCGCTTTCGTTTCAGCTTCCTGGACGGGCGCGTGGAATTGTGGGACGTGGACCCGGAACGGCGCCGGCCACCGGTCGCCGTTCTTGAAGGCATTCGTCGGGCGCTGCTGCAACCGCATTATCTGGCGCGGGCACGCAGGATCTGGTGGAACAACCTGCAAACGGTCTGCCTGGACAACCATTCCTGGGACTGGGAAGCCGCTGAAGTGATACCGGGTCTGGTGATCCGGCGAGGTGTCTCTGTCATCGCCAGTGCCCGGCACGATGTGGCAGGGCCGCGAACAATATTGAATCTGGTCAGGGTGCCGGATCCCGTGGAGATTGAGTTATGACAGTCGTGAAAGCCAAGGTCTATCCCGATGTACCGCTCACCGAGGCCGATGTCGATAAGGCTCTGGTGCGTGGGCGCAAGTTGAAACGCTTGTACGCCAGCGCCAGTTCCGTCAGCCATGCAGATGGCTGCATTTGCATCGGTTTCAGTGACGGTAGCCGCATCCTGTTGCCGGTGGCCGGGCTTGCGGAGTTCGAAGGGTTTTCCAGTGAGGACTTTGAGCAACTGGAAGTCGGGTTTGGCGGCAAGGCGCTGTGCTGTGAACCACGGGACCTGCATGTGTCGATCACCGGGCTGGTGTCTACCAGCCCGCCTCTGATGGACCTGGCCGCCAGCATGGTGGCTTCGCGCAATGGGCGTAAAAGCAGTGCCGCCAAATCGGCCGCCGCCCGTGCCAATGGCAAGAAAGGCGGGCGGCCACGCAAAAAGCCCGAGGGGGGTTAGCGGCGGGTCAGCAACACCCCGGATTCCATGTGGTGGGTCCACGGAAACTGGTCAAACATCGCACACTGTGTGATGCGGTGGGTGTCATGCAGTTGCGCAATATTCGCCGCCAGCGTCTCCGGGTTGCAGGAGATGTAGAGGATATTGTCGAAGCGTCGGGTCAGCTCGCAGGTGTCCGGGTCCATGCCGGCGCGCGGCGGGTCGACGAACACGCTGCCGAATTCGTAGCTTTTCAGGTCGATGCCGTGCAAGCGACGGAACGGGCGCACTTCGTTCAGCGCCTCGGTGAGTTCCTCGGCAGACAGGCGCACCAGGGTGACGTTATCCACGGCGTTTTCATCGAGGTTGCTCAGGGCCGCATTGACGGACGTCTTACTGATCTCGGTGGCCAGCACTTTGCGCACGCGTGTCGCCAAAGGCAGGGTGAAATTGCCGTTGCCGCAATACAGCTCCAGCAAATCATCCGGGCGGTCACCCAGGGCTTCATAAGCCCAGTTGAGCATTTTCCGGTTCACGGTGCCGTTGGGCTGGGTGAATGCACCTTCGGGTTGGCGGTAGCTGAAGGTACGGCCGCCGACATCGAGTTTTTCCACCACATAATCGTGGCCGATCACATCGCGTTTGCCCTTGGAGCGGCCGATGATGCTCACGTTCAAGTCGGCGGCCAGTTTGTTCGCGGCGGTGTGCCAATGCTCGTCCAGCGGGCGGTGATAGCACAGGGTAATCATCGCGTCGCCGGCCAGCGTGGTGAGGAATTCCACCTGGAACAACTTGTGGCTCAGCGCCGCGCTGGCTTGCCAGGCGGCCTTGAGTTGCGGCATCAACTGGTTAATACGCTGGCTGGCAATCGGGAATTCTTCGATCAGGATCGGTGTGCGCTTGTCGTCCTGGGAAAACATCGCGTAGTGGCGCTCGCCGCCTTCGCGCCACAGGCGGAATTCCGCGCGCAGGCGGAAATTCTGCAGCGGCGAATCGAAAACCTGCGGTTCCGGTGCGTCGAACGGTGCCAGCAGGTCACGCAGGCGCGTGACCTTGTCTTGCAGTTGTGCGGTGTAGCTTGCGGCGTCAAAAGTCATGCGTTGAACCAGCCCAGCTTGATCACGAACAGAATCGACAGAATCACCAGGGCCGGGTTCAGCTCACGGTAGCGGCCCGAAAGCAGCTTGATGGCGGTCCAGGCGATGAAACCGAAGGCGATGCCGTTGGCGATGGAGTAAGTGAAGGGCATCGCCAGGGCGGTGATCACCACCGGCGCTGCAACAGTGATGTCATCCCAGTCGATTTCCGCCAGGCCCTGGGTCATCAACACGGCCACGAACAGCAGCGCAGGTGCGGTGGCGAAGGCCGGAACACTGGCCGCCAGTGGCGAGAAGAACAGGGCCAGCAGAAACAGGATCGCGACCACGATGGCGGTCAAACCGGTACGGCCACCGGCGCTCACGCCGGCGGCGGATTCGATGTAGCTGGTGGTGGTCGAGGTGCCCAGCAGGGAGCCGGCCATGGCGGCGGTGCTGTCGGCAATCAGCGCGCGGCCCATTTTCGGCATGTGGCCGTCCTTGCCCATCAGGCCGGCGCGCTTGGCGACGCCGATCAGGGTGCCGGAGTTGTCGAACAGGTCCACGAACAGGAAAGCGAAAATCACGCTGACCAGGCCGATGTCCAGCGCGCCTTTGATATCCAGCTGCAGGAAAGTCGGGGCCAGGGACGGTGGCATCGACGTCACGCCGCCGAACGGGGTGAAGCCCAGGGCGATGGAAACGATGGTCACGGCGAGGATGCCGATCAACACTGCGCCGCGCACGGCCAGGGCTTCCAGCGCAACGATCAGCGCGAAACCAAGGGTGGCGAGAATCGGCGCCGGTTGTTTCAGGTCGCCCAGGCCGACCATGGTGGCCGGGTTGCTGACCACGATCCCGGCGTTATGCAGCGCGATCAGCGCCAGGAACAGGCCGATACCGGCGGCAATCGCCGACCGCAGGGGCAGGGGAATGCTGTTGATGATCCACTCGCGGATACGGAAGATCGACAGCAGGAAGAACAGCACCGCCGAAATGAACACCGCGCCCAGCGCCACTTGCCAGGTATGGCCCATGTGCAGCACGACGGTGTAGGTGAAGAAGGCGTTGAGACCCATGCCCGGCGCGAGGGCGATCGGGTAGTTGGCGATCAGGCCCATCACGGTCGAACCGATGGCGGCCGCCAGGCAGGTGGCGACGAACACTGCGCCCTTGTCCATGCCGGTTTCGCCGAGGATGCTCGGGTTCACGAACAGAATGTAGGCCATGGCCAGGAACGTGGTGATACCCGCGAGAATCTCGGTGCGCACGTTTGTATTGTGTGCTTTGAGTTGAAACAGCTTTTCCAGCATGCCGGCTCCCTGTGACGCTATCTTGCGTCGTTATTTGTTGACCTCTAAGTCAAAGCACAAACTGCGCCAAGCGCCTGTGGTTTCAGAGAGGATCGGAAAAAGCGGCGCATCATACCAGCAGCCGAGGCCATGTGGCGCACGGGGTTGGTTTTGTAGGCCATGGCCTTGAGGCATACTGCGCCGACGTTCAATTCAGGGTCATCGACAGCATGAAAAAAGCCAACGCGTGGAGTCTAGCTCTGATCGCCAGTATCAGCCTGTGGCTCGGCGCAGCACCGGCGTGGGGCGCCACTGCACCGCCCTTGAGCGAGGTGCGCGTGTTCAAGGTTGAGTCGGCCGGTTGCACGGAAACCATTCCCGAGCGCGCGCAGGACACCGCGATGTGTACGCACCGCGGCCCCACCAAGGTATCGGTGATGGAAGTGGGCCTGGGGAATAACCCGGTCGGCCTCTTCAATGGCGCGGTGTTGAATGGCCAGCGCACGGCGGTGTGCCAGGTCGGCAACGTTAGCGAAGCCTGCAGTGGCGCCGGCACCTTGATGGGCTACATCTATGTGTTTGACCTGAATGTCGAGGCCCAGGGCTGGTTCCAATACAGCAACTCGTCCATCAACCCGCCGCGCAACACCTTGTCGACGCTGCTCAATATCCGCTGATCAATCCCCTTGAACGCTCATAACCCCGGGAAGTCGTACCCCTGAGACGGCGACTTTCCTGAACGCCGCAGCGGTACACCAACCCGTGAGGTGTTTATGAGTGCAACTTCCAATGGCGCGGCGGCCACCCCGTTCGCCAGCCACCCGATCCGTCTGACCCTCAATGGCCAGGAACGCCAACTGGATGTGTTGCCCTGGACCACGCTCCTCGATTTGCTGCGCGAGAGACTCGACCTGGTCGGCAGCAAAAAAGGCTGCGACCACGGCCAATGCGGTGCCTGCACCGTGTTGCGTGATGGCAAGCGTGTCAATGCTTGCCTGACCCTGGCGGTGATGTGCGACGGTGCCGAGTTGACCACCATCGAAGGCCTGGCCGACGGCGACGTGCTGCACCCGATGCAACAAGCCTTCATCAAACATGACGCCTTCCAGTGCGGCTATTGCACGCCCGGGCAGATCTGCTCCGCCGTCGGCCTGGCCAATGAAGGCCGCGCGACGGACACCGCGCAAATCCAGGAGTTGATGAGCGGCAACCTGTGCCGCTGCGGCGCCTACAGCAATATCCGCGATGCCATTGAAGACGTGGTGTTGGGAGGTGAACAATGAACCCCTTCCAGTACAGCAAGCCGGCCGATGTGCGGGAGGCCGTGCACCTGAGCAGCGCCGCTTCGCGCTTTATAGCCGGGGGCACCAACCTGCTGGACCTGATGAAAGAAAACATCAGCCGCCCCGAACACCTGATCGACATCACGGGCCTGCCGCTGCGGGGCGTTGAAGAAACCGCCGATGGCGGGGTGATGATCGGTGCGCTGGTCAGCAACGCCGACCTGGCCTGGCACCCGCTGATCGAACAGCGTTATCCGTTGCTCTCCCAGGCAATCCTCGCCGGTGCCTCACCGCAACTGCGCAACATGGCCAGCACCGGCGGTAACCTGTTGCAGCGGACCCGTTGCTATTACTTTTATGACGCCACCGTACCGTGCAACAAACGCGTCCCTGGCAGTGGTTGCCCGGCGCGCACGGGCTTGAATCGCATCCACGCGATCCTCGGTGCCAGCGAACAGTGCGTGGCCACGCACCCATCGGACATGTGCGTAGCGCTGGCGGCGTTGCAGGCGCGGGTGCACGTGGAGGGGCGCGGCGGTGCGCGCATCATCGAATTTGCCGACTTCCACCGTTTGCCTGCCGATGCACCGCAGCGCGATAACTTGCTGGCCGACGATGAATTGATTACCGCCATCGAGTTGCCCGCCGACCATTTGGCGCGCCACAGTCACTATTTGAAAATCCGTGACCGCGCGTCCTACGCCTTTGCGCTGGTGTCCGTCGCCGCCGCACTGGCGTTGGACGGCGACACCATCATCGACGCGCGTTTGGCCCTGGGTGGCGTTGCCCACAAACCCTGGCGTGACCGCGCGGTGGAAGCCTCGCTGATCGGTCAAGTGGTCAGCCGCGAAGCCTTCAGCAATGCCGCCGACGCCATGTTGCAAGACGCCGAGCCACTGGCGCACAACGGCTTCAAGATCAAACTGGCGCGTCGCGCAATCATTCGTGCCCTGAGCGACGCCGCCGTCGCAGGAGAACGCCCATGACCGCTATCGGCAAACCGTTGGACCGGGTCGACGGTCTGCTCAAGGTCACCGGCCAGGCGCGGTATGCCGGTGAGTTTCCCGAACAAGGCCTGCTCCATGGCAGCGTCGTCTCCAGCACCATCGCCAAAGGGCGCATCGTCAGCATTGATGCCTCCAAAGCACTGGCGTTGCCGGGTGTTGTGATGGTGCTCGACCACCTCAACCGGCCCCAACTCGCCAGTTACGATGACGCCTTTGCCGACGCCGATGCCGCCGACGGCTCGCCCTTTCGCCCCCTGTATAACGACCGCGTGCTCTACAGCGGCCAGCCCCTGGCCCTGGTGATTGCCGACAACCTCGAGCTGGCGCGACACGCCGGCTCGTTGGTGGAAATCGAATACGACAGCGAAGCCTTTGAAACCGACTTGCTGGCGATGCAGGAACAGGCGCACCCGTCGCCCCAGACCCCGCCCGCCCCGCGCGGCAACTTCCAGGCCGAATGGTCCGCTGCCGCGGTCAGCCTTGACGTGCACTACAGCACTCCCATCGAACACCACAACCCGATGGAGCCCCATGCCAGTACCGTGCTGTATCAGCCCGACGGCACCTTGCATATCCACGACAAAACCCAGGGCCCGCAGAATTGCCAGGCCTATGTGCAAAAAGTCTTCGGCCTGGACAAAAGCCAGGTGCGGATTTTCGCCGCATTCGTCGGCGGCGCCTTCGGCTCGGGCCTGCGCCCGCAGTATCAACTGCCGCTTGCGGTGATGGCGGCGTTGGCGCTCAAACGTTCAGTGCGCGTGACCCTGACCCGCCAGCAAATGTTCACCTTCGGCTACCGACCGCGCACCTTGCAACGTTTGCAAATGGGCGCTGCCGCCAACGGTCGCCTGCTTGCGCTGGGGCATACGGCGATTGGCCAGACATCTCGCTTCGAAGACTTCAGCGAGCATGTGGTCGAGTGGAGCGGCATGCTCTATCAGTGCGACAACGTGCAGCTCACTTACAAACTGGTGCCGCTGGATGTGTTCACGCCCCTGGACATGCGCGCGCCCGGCGCTGCGTTGGGCGTGATCGGCCTGGAATGCGCGATGGACGAACTCGCCTGCGCGCTGGGCATGGACCCGGTGCAGCTGCGCCTGATCAATTATGCCGAACGCAACCAGACCGAAGACAAGCCCTGGTCGAGCAAAGCCCTGCGCGAATGTTACAGCGAAGGTGCCGAACGTTTCGGCTGGAGCCAGCGCAACCCGGAGCCGCGCAGCATGCGCGAGGGTCGCCAGTTGATCGGCTGGGGCATGGCCGGCGGTGTGTGGGAAGCCATGCAGATGAAGGCCAGCGCCAGGGCGCGCATTGATGCGCAGGGCCAGTTGACGGTCAGCAGCGCCACCACCGATATCGGCACCGGTACCTATACGGTGATGACCCAGATCGCCGCGCAGGCCAGCGGCGTCCGTGTCGAGGACGTGGTGTTCCTGCTCGGCGACTCCTCATTGCCGACCGCTCCTTTGCAGGGCGGCTCGTTTACCGTGTCATCGGTCGGCACTGCGGTGCAGCAAGCGTGCGAAGCGTTGACGGCGAAACTGTTGAGCATCGCGCGGCAAACCTACCCGGTATTCAAGGACGCCAAAACCGTGCGGTTCGAAGCGGGGCAGGTGCATGCCGGCAGCGTCAGCGTGTCGTTGGCGCAATTGGTCAAGGACGCCGGTGAAGAGGCATTGGAAGTGCAAGTCGACAGCAAGCCGGACAAAAAGCGCGACGGCTACGCCACCGCCACTCACTCGGCGGTGTTCGTTGAAGTGCGTGTGGATGAAGACCTGGGCACCATCAAGGTCAGCCGCGTGGTCAGTGCGATTGCGGCCGGGCGAGTGGTCAACCCGAAAATGGCGCGCAGCCAGATTCTCGGCGGCGTGGTGTGGGGGATCGGGATGGCGTTGCACGAAGAAACCCAGATCGATCATCAACTGGGCCGCTACATGAACCACAGCCTGGCCGAGTACCACATCCCGGTAAATGCCGATATCGGCGACATTGACGTGGTATTCGTTGAAGAACACGACGAGATCGTCAACGCTCTGGGTTCCAAGGGCGTGGGAGAAATCGGCATTGTCGGGGTGGCGGCGGCGGTGGCGAATGCGATTTACCATGCCACCGGCAAGCGGGTGAGGGACTTCCCGATCACCCTGGACAAGGTGCTGTAACCCGGCCTTCCAGACACTGAAGATCAAGTGTGGGAGCTGGCTTGCCTGCGATAGCGGTGGGCCAGCCCCTCACCTGTCAACTGATACACCGCCATCGCGGGCAAGCCCGCTCCCACATTTACCCCGTTTCACCCGCAACTCAGGCTTTGCTTTCTTCCACCGGCACATGCATGCGGTCGCGGTTGGCCAGGGTCGGGAACAGCTTGATCCACACTCCGGTGACCACCAGCGTACCGATGCCGCCCATGACCACGGCGGGTACGGTGCCGAACCAGTGGGCCGTGATGCCGGATTCAAATTCGCCCAGCTGATTCGACGCGCCGATAAACAGGCCGTTGACCGCACTCACGCGCCCGCGCATTTCGTCCGGGGTTTCCAGCTGCACGAAAGACGCGCGGATCACCATGCTGATCATGTCCGCCGCGCCCAGCACCACCAGCACCGCCATTGAAAACCAGAACGATGTCGACAGGCCAAAGGCAATGGTTGCCACGCCAAACACGCCGACGGCAGTGAACATCACGCGGCCCACATGGCGGTCTACCGAGAACCGTGCCAGCCACAGCGACATCAGTAACGCCCCCACCGCCGGTGCCGAGCGCAACAAGCCCAGGCCCCAGGCGCCGGTCAGCAGGATGTCTTTAGCGAACACCGGCAGCAACGCGGTGGCGCCGCCCAGCAGCACGGCGAACAGGTCGAGGGAGATGGCGCCGAGGATGTCCGGGCGGCTGCGAATGAAGCGGATGCCGGCCAGCAGCGAATCCATGGTCGCCTTGGCTTTGTTCAGTGGCGTCTGGCGCGCGGGCAGGTTGAGGGTCAGCACGCAGGCGATCAGGTACAGCGCAACGGTCGGGCCGTACACCCACACGCTGCCGAACGCATAGAGCAAACCGCCCAGTGCGGGCGCAACGATAGTGGCCAGTTGCTGGGCGGACTGCGACGATGCCACGGCGCGCGGGAACAGCGCGGTGGGCACGATGCTCGGCAGCAGGGCTTGGGTGGTGGGCATTTCAAAGGAGCGCGCGGCGCCCAGCAGGAAGGCGAGGATGAAGATCATCTCGCGGGTCACGTGGCCGGTCAGGCCGCCGATGGCCAGGGACAGCGCGATCAGCGCCTGCAAGGTCTGGCAGATGGCGGCAACCTTGCGCCGGTCATAACGGTCGGCTACGTGGCCCGTGTGCAACATGAACAGCACACGCGGAACAAACTCCACCAGGCCGACAAGGCCCAGGTCCAGCACGTTGCCGGTCAGTTGGTAGAGGTTCCAGCCGATGGCCACGGTGAGCATCTGGAAGCCGCTGGCGGTGAAGATGCGCGCCAGCCAGAACGCGATGAAAGGGCGGTGGTGACGCAACAGCAACGCGGGTTCACTAGGCATCGGAAATTCTGGTCAGGGCCGGAGGGAGCGCCGAGATTATCACTAAGTTGTAACAGATAGTTGCAACAACTGAGCTGAGGCAGTCTGTCACGCGGCAAAGGACCACACGACCCTCGGTCGAAAATGGGACTACTCTTTCAGCAATGCTTGATCCAGATCAAAACCGGCCCCGGGATTGTTCTGGCGGCCCAAAAGGCCAGATTCCCCACGTAGCTGGTTAAAAAAGAAACGAATTTGAATTCGCCACACTCCATATCCGTGGGGGCAGTGGGTGCAGGCTCCCAGCCAGCAGCCGGTATTACCTGACAGAGGAAGACTTATGTTCGGTTTGGAGGCGCTAGATCTCGCCCGAATTCAATTCGCGTTCACCATCTCTTTCCACATCCTGTTCCCGGCGATCACCATCGGCCTGGCCAGTTACCTTGCGGTGCTGGAAGGCTTGTGGCTCAAGACGCACAACGACACCTACCGTGACCTCTACCATTTCTGGTCGAAGATCTTTGCCGTCAACTTCGGCATGGGCGTGGTCTCGGGCCTGGTCATGGCCTATCAGTTCGGCACCAACTGGAGCCGTTTCTCGGACTTCGCCGGCGCCGTCACCGGGCCGCTTCTGACCTATGAAGTGCTCACGGCCTTCTTCCTGGAGGCTGGTTTCCTCGGGGTCATGCTGTTCGGCTGGAACAAGGTGGGGCGCAAGCTGCACTTCTTCTCCACCGTGATGGTGGCGGTGGGTACATTGATTTCGACCTTCTGGATCCTGTCGTCCAACAGCTGGATGCAGACGCCCCAGGGCTTTGAAATCATTGATGGCCGCGTGATTCCGACCGACTGGTTCGCTGTGGTCTTCAACCCCTCGTTCCCCTATCGCCTGGCGCACATGGCCACGGCGGCCTTTGTGGCGACCGCGTTCTTCGTCGGCTCGTCGGCGGCCTGGCACTTGCTGCGCGGCAAGGACAACCCGGCAATTCGCACCATGTTGTCGATGGCAATGTGGATGGCCCTGATCGTTGCGCCTATCCAGGCGGTGATCGGCGACTTCCACGGCCTCAACACCCTCAAGCATCAGCCGGCGAAAATCGCCGCAATCGAAGGGCATTGGGAAAACATCGGTAATGAACCGACGCCGCTGATCCTGTTCGGCTGGCCCGACATGAAGGCCGAAAAAACCAAATATGCAGTGGAAATCCCGTACCTGGGCAGCCTGATCCTGACCCACTCCCTGGACAAGCAGGTGCCAGCGCTCAAGGAATTCCCGCCTGAGGACCGCCCCAATTCGACCATCGTGTTCTGGTCGTTCCGGGTCATGGTCGGCCTGGGCTTCCTGATGATTTTCACCGGCCTGTTCAGCCTCTGGCTGCGCCGGGGCGACAAGATGTACACGTCCAAGCCGTTCCTGTACCTGGCGCTGTGGATGGGCCCGTCCGGCCTGATCGCGATTCTCGCCGGCTGGTTCACCACTGAAATCGGTCGCCAGCCATGGGTGGTCTACGGGTTGATGCGCACGGCGGATGCCTCCTCCGGGCACAGCCTGGCGCAGATGACGATTACGCTGGTGCTGTTTGTGGTGGTGTACTTCGCACTGTTCGGCGCCGGGTTGGGCTACATGATGCGCCTGGTGCGCAAAGGTCCGCAGACCCACGAGGGCAGCGAGCCGACCCACGGTGGCCCCGGCCAGAAACGCACGCCGGCCCGTCCGTTGTCCGCCGCCGATGATGGCAGCGACGACGAGCACACCCACATCCAGCACAAGGGGCATTGAGATGGGTATTGATCTTCCGCTGATCTGGGCCGTGATCATCATCTTCGGCATCATGATGTACGTGGTCATGG
Source organism: Pseudomonas tolaasii NCPPB 2192 (assembly GCF_002813445.1). Taxonomy (NCBI): domain Bacteria; kingdom Pseudomonadati; phylum Pseudomonadota; class Gammaproteobacteria; order Pseudomonadales; family Pseudomonadaceae; genus Pseudomonas; species Pseudomonas tolaasii. The sequence goes on along the minus strand of NZ_PHHD01000001.1, from coordinate 619,148 downwards.
ACGGCTTCGACCTCGGCATCGGCATCCTCTTTCCGTTTATTCCGGGCAAAGTCGACCGTGACGTGATGATGAACACCGTCGCGCCGGTCTGGGACGGTAATGAAACCTGGCTGGTACTCGGCGGTGCGGCGTTGTTCGGTGCGTTTCCGCTGGCTTATTCGGTGGTGTTGTCGGCGTTGTACCTGCCGCTGATCCTGATGCTGATCGGGTTGATTTTCCGCGGCGTGGCCTTCGAGTTTCGCTTCAAGGCCAAGGACCACAAGCGTCATCTGTGGGACAAGGCGTTTATCGGCGGCTCCATCGCGGCGACGTTCTTTCAGGGCGTGGCACTGGGAGCGTTTATCGACGGCATTCCGGTGGTGGACCGTCAGTTTGCCGGTGGCTCGCTGGACTGGCTGACGCCATTCACGATGTTTTGCGGCGTGGCGTTGGTGGTTGCCTATGCCTTGCTTGGCTGCACCTGGCTGATCATGAAGACCGAAGGCAAGTTGCAGGAGCAGATGCACAATCTGGCGCGGCCGTTGGCATTTGTGGTGTTGGCGGTGATCGGTATCGTCAGCCTGTGGACGCCGCTGGCGCACCCCGAAATCGCCTCGCGCTGGTTTACCCTGCCGAACCTGTTCTGGTTCCTGCCGGTGCCGATTCTGGTACTGGTGACCATGTACGGCTTGATCCGCGCCGTGGCGCGTAATGCGCACTACACGCCGTTTCTGCTGACACTGGTGTTGATCTTCCTCGGCTACAGCGGCCTGGGGATCAGCCTGTGGCCGAACATCATTCCGCCGTCGGTGTCGATCTGGGATGCCGCCGCGCCGCCGCAGAGCCAGGGCTTCATGCTGGTGGGCACGCTGTTCATCATCCCGTTCATCCTGGGCTACACCTTCTGGAGCTACTACGTATTCCGCGGCAAGGTCACCCACGAAGACGGTTATCACTAGGAGGTGCGTCCCATGTCCGGCAAACCTACATTGCAAGAGATCGAACAGGCCGAGAAGCAACCGCTGTGGCGGCGCCTGGGCTGGTTGGCGATGATCTGGACCGGCAGCGTGCTGGCCCTGTTCATCGTGGCCAGCCTGATGCGCATGTTCATGAATGCGGCTGGCCTGACGACTCACTGACCTTCCGACCCGGTCTTTGCGGCCCGGCGTTCAACCCTGCCTTTTGCCAGAAAGGCAGGGTTTTTTATTTGCGCGCTTTGAGAACCACGAATTTAGGTGTGGTGGCGACTTGCTCGACACCGCGGAACAACCGCGCCAGCTTGGTGTGATAGCCCAAGTGGCGGTTGCCGACGATATACAAGGCGCCGCCGACCACCAGGCTTTCCCGTGCCTGCTGGAACATGCGCCAGGCCAGAAAGTCACCCACCACCTGTTGTTGATGGAATGGCGGATTGCACAGCACCACGTCCAGCGACTGCGGCTCCTGGCCAGCCAGGCCATCGCCGGCACGTACTACCACCTCGCGCTCACCCAGTGCGGCCTTCCAGTTCTCGGCCGCCGATTGCACGGCCATATAGGACTCATCCACCAACGTGTACTGCGCGTCGGGGTTGTGCAGGGCGCTGGCGATGGCCAATACGCCGTTACCGCAACCCAGGTCCGCCACGCGGGCGTTGCCGAGGTTTTTCGGCAAGTGCGGCAGAAACGCGCGGGTGCCGATATCCAGACCTTCGCGGCAAAACACGTTGGCGTGGTTGAGCAGCTCGATCGCCGGCGCGTCCAGGCAGTAGCGGGTGGGGTAGGGCGAGACGGCGACGGGGCGATCATCCACGGTGGCAATCAGCAAGCGGGCTTTTTTGACCGCCAGCGAGGCGTGCATCGGGCCGATATAACGCTCCAGCAATTCGCCCGCCGCCCGTGGCAAGTGCTTGATCATCGCCCCGGCAATCACCTCGGCGCCCGGCGACAGCTGGCCTTGCAGGCGGATCAACTGTTCTTCCAGCAAGGCCAGGGTTTTCGGTACACGGATCAGCACACGGTCGAACGGCCCGGCGGGCGTCAGGTTCGCCGGGATGAATGGCACGGCATCAAATGCCTTGGCGTTGCGCGCGAGGTTCTTCTCAAGGCCCTGGGCAGCCAGAAAGGAGTCGCCGCTGGACGTCACCTGCACATGACCTTCAAGGCTGGCAGCCAGTGCGCCGAAGCTGTCGTTGAGCACCAGCACACGGGTCGCAGGCGCCGGTTGCTGTTCGGCCAAATGATTGAGCAGGTATTCATCGGCGGCATCGAAAGCTTGCAGCGGATCATTGTGTTGCTCTGGCTGGCGGATCAGATCGAGCTGGGCGAAAGGGCTGTCAAGCAGGGGCATGGCGGGGGAGGCTCTGGGTCATCGATGGGTGTTCGGCGAATGCGGGCGTGGGCCGAACCGTCTGAGTGAACTGCGAGGCGGCGCCTTTGGGGCGGCTTCAACACTCAGAATGGGTCGTAAATGTTACTTTTTTTTCGACGGGAATACATGCGGTGTTTGTGGGTCAGTCAAACAGCCCTTCTTTGGATGCACGCAGAACCGCGGCAATTTTGCTGTTGACGCCCAGTTTTTTCGAGGCACTGGCTAGATGAAAAACGACCGTGCGTGGGGTAATCGCCATAATCTTGCCCACTTCTTCTGCCGTCTTGCCCATGGCCGACCATCTGAGGATTTCTATTTCCCGGCCGCTCAACTTGGAGGACGGCTTGATGCTGGGTTTGTCGGCGAAATTCTGTGCGACTACCGCGTGCATCGCGTGGCAGAGCCACAACACCTGACCGGCTTTTTCGTACAGCTCTTCAGGCGTTACCGCACCTTTGCTGCGCCCCAGGGTGAGCATGCTGAAGATGCCCTGGAAGTCGTGGACCGATTGAGTCCAACCCAGATGCACACCGAATGACTGGGCCAAATCCCACAAATTGGGCGCGTCGCTAAAGGCTTTCTCATCCCAGAGGATGGGAAAAACACTGCGCTTGCAGTGGGCGACTACCGGGTCTACGTCAAAAAAATGGGCTTGTTTGTAAAGGGTGTTCCATTCTGCGGGGTAATTGTCGAATTGAATCGGTTCAGTTTGATTAGTGGGTGATTGAGAACTCATCTTGAATGAACAGTATTGGAAGCCGAGTTTGTAGGTTTCGTTGATGACCATTTCAAACGCTGTGGTTGTCTCGTTCTCGCCTTCCAGTTTGGGAACCCGTGTATTGCGCCAGTTGAGCATCGGTAACTCTCCATAGGTTTCTCCGTGACTTGGGTACGTCCTCATCCCCCAAAGCGACACGAACATGAGTGTAGGACACGGCTTACAAGGCGGGATTAAATTTTCATTATTGAACTGGCGGGTTCAATCAGTTTTTCGCTGCCCTGTTAGTTGGCGTGCTGAGGTCCGCACAAGGCTTTCCTGCGTTGTATGAGTCACTTGAGGTGCGTGTAAGGTTTAAGTAACAAAGTTTGTATGTGGTTTAACGAGGGTTGGCTCTTGGGCTAATAGCCAATTGATTAGAGAGGGAGTCACATGGCCAGCATCGAGCGCGGTGGTGATGTCACTACAAACCAGCGGTGTTTGTGTCGGCGACTTTAAGGGACACTAGGGCACCTGTAGATCGGAGCCCCCCATGACCGCCAGTGCCGAGAAATTTACCCGCCAGACCTTGCTCGACGTGCAATCGCTGACCCCCAGCCTGTTCACCTTGCGTACCACTCGTGACGCGGGCTTTCGGTTTACCGCGGGCCAGTTCGTGCGTTTGGGCGTGACTAAGGCGGACGGCAGCACGGTGTGGCGGGCTTACTCCATCGTGTCCTCCCCGTTTGACGAGCACCTGGACTTCTTCTCCATCGTTGTGCCGGGCGGCGAGTTCACCAGCGAGCTAAGCCGTTTGCAGGTGGGCGATACCTTGATGGTCGAGCGCCAGGCCACGGGGTACCTGACGCTGAACCGCTTTGTGGACGGGCGCGACCTGTGGCTGCTGGGCACCGGCACTGGTGTGGCGCCGTTTCTGTCGATCCTGCAGGACTTTGAAGTCTGGGAGAAATTCGAGCGCATCGTGCTGGTCTACAGTGCGCGTGAGGCCAAAGAGTTGGCGTACCAGTCGCTGATCAAAGAACTGGGGGAACGTGAATACCTGGCCGAGTACGCGCACAAACTCGTGTACCTGCCAATTGTTACCCGCGAACAGCATCCGGGCGCGCTCAACGGGCGCATCACCACGCTGATCGAGAGTGGCGAACTGGAGCGCGCCGCAGGCGTCGCACTCACCCCGGAACACTCGCGTGTGTTGATTTGCGGCAACCCGCAGATGGTCGATGACACCCGCCAATTGCTCAAGCAACGTGATATGCAACTGAGCCTGAGCCGCCGCCCCGGCCAAGTGGCGGTGGAAAACTACTGGTAATAAAAAGGCGCCCATCGGGGTAATGCCAGTCAGTTAAGAGCGGACACAGGTTACTTTTCGCTCTTGCTGTTTCTTGACTGACTGGCATTACCCATCGGGGCGCCTTTTTTATTACCCGCCGGTTTTGCTTAAAGCGGCTTGTCGTTCTGAGCCTTGAGCAAGTCGCGGATCTCGCCCAGCAGCACTTCTTCCTTGGTTGGGGTCGGCGGCAGGCTTGGCGCCACGGCCTCTTCGCGTTTCAGACGGTTGATGGCCTTCACGCCCATGAAGATCGCAAACGCGATGATCACGAAATCGATCACGCTCTGGATGAACTTGCCGTATGCCAGCACCACCGCAGGCGCATCGCCCTGGGCTGCCTTGAGCGTTATCGCCAGGTCCCCGAAGTCCACGCCGCCGATCAACAGACCGAGCGGTGGCATCACCACGTCGCCTACAAAGGAGGACACAATCTTGCCGAAGGCGGCGCCGATGATGATACCGACGGCCATATCGACCACATTGCCTTTGACCGCGAAGGCCTTGAACTCACTGATCACGCCCATAAGTTATTCCTTGTTACAGATGAGAAGGGTGGAGGTCAGTGTAAGTCAGTCGTAGAGGGCTTGCGCGACACAACCGTTAACACTGTTAATTTTTATCGACACATTAAATCGCAAATAGTTTGCAAAGTGCCACCAATCGCGCGCGAAATACGCGCTATTTCAGGGGGTTACCACACTATTTTCTTTATCGGGCTGGTACGGCTTTTCTATTTATCTTCCGGCGCGCAGGTCACTAGCCTCTGGCAAGCACGAATGAATGTGCATAAAAAAACCAGAGGACACCCCGATGAATATGCCCATGAGCCGCAGGCCACTCTCGGCGCGCCACGCACTGGCACTGGCCGCCGCGAGCCTGCTTTCCTTATCCGTACACGCCGCCAACCTGACCCGCGATAACGGCGCCGCCGTCGGCGACAACCAGAACTCGCAAACCGCCGGCGCCAATGGCCCAGTGCTGTTGCAAGACGTGCAATTGATCCAGAAGCTGCAGCGCTTCGACCGCGAGCGCATCCCGGAGCGCGTCGTACACGCCCGTGGTACCGGCGCCCACGGTACGTTTACCGTCACCGACAGCCTCAGCGACCTGACCAAAGCCAAAGTCTTCGCCGCCGGCGAAGCCACCCCGGTGTTTGTGCGTTTCTCTGCTGTGGTCCATGGCAACCACTCGCCGGAGACCCTGCGCGACCCGCGCGGCTTTGCCACCAAGTTCTACACCGCGGAAGGCAATTGGGATTTGGTCGGCAATAACTTCCCGACCTTTTTTATTCGCGATGCGATCAAGTTCCCCGACATGGTTCACGCGTTCAAGCCTGACCCGCGTACCAACCTGGACGATGACTCCCGTCGTTTCGACTTCTTCTCCCATGTTCCGGAGTCCACCCGTACATTGACCGAGTTGTACTCAGACTCCGGCACGCCGGCCAGTTATCGGGAAATGGACGGCAATGGGGTACATGCCTACAAGTTGATCAATGCCAAAGGCGAAGTGCATTACGTCAAGTTCCATTGGAAGAGCCTGCAAGGCATCAAGAATCTTGACCCGAAACAAGTGGCCGAAGTACAGGGTCGCGATTACAGCCATATGACTAACGACTTGGTCACTCATATCAACAAGGGTGACTTCCCCAAGTGGGACTTATATGTACAAGTGCTGAAACCTGAGGACTTGGTCAAGTTTGACTTTGATCCACTGGACGCCACCAAGATCTGGCCCAATGTACCGGAGCGCAAAGTTGGGCAAATGGTATTGAACCGTAACCCGGCGAATGTGTTCCAGGAGACCGAACAAGTTGCCATGGCCCCCGCCAATCTGGTGCCTGGTATCGAGCCATCGGAAGACCGCTTGCTGCAAGGCCGGGTGTTCTCCTACGCCGACACGCAGATGTACCGCCTGGGCCCGAATGCCCTGCAACTGCCGATCAACGCCCCGCGGGTGACCGTCAACAACGGCAACCAGGATGGTGCGATGAACGTCGGCAAAACCAGCACCGGCGTGAACTACCAGCCAAGCCGCCTGTTGCCGCGCGAAGAGCCGCAAACCGCGCGCTACAGCCAGTCGGCGCTGTCGGGCAGCACCCAGCAGGCGAAGATCCAGCGCGAGCAGAACTTCAAGCAGGCGGGTGACCTGTACCGCTCGTTCAACAAGAAAGAACGTCAGGACCTGATCGACAATTTCGGCGGCTCGCTGGCGACCACCGATGACGAAAGCAAGCACATCATCCTGTCGTTCCTCTACAAGGCAGACCCGGAATACGGCACCGGTGTGACCAAAGTGGCCAAGGGCGACCTGGCGCGGGTCAAGGCGCTGGCGGAAAAACTCACCGACTGACTGTTGGTTTCGGCCGGTGCCCGACACAGGGCACCGGCCCCTTGCAGGAGAAAATCATGCGAATTTCCATCGGTTTGCTGATGGCCATGCTGGCCTTTGTCGCCCATGCCGAACAACCTGACCCGGTTGCGCTCAAGGCGCAGTTGCAGGATTACTATTTCGACGCCGCCCGCCGTGGCGACATCGACATGCTCAATACCTTTATTGACTCCGGCTACAGCCTCAACACCCAGGACGACAAGGGTTACACCGCGCTGATCCTCGCCGCCTATCATGGCCAGGGCCCGTTTGTGGAACGCCTGCTCAGCGCCGGGGCCGATGCCTGTGTACAAGACAAACGCGGTAACACTGCACTGATGGGCGCGATCTTCAAGGGCGAGTTGAAAATCGCTCAGCGCCTGCTCGCCACCGACTGCAACCCCGACCAACGCAACGGTGCCGGGCAGACAGCGGCCATGTACGCCGGGCTGTTCAAGCGCGTCGAACTGCTCGATGAGCTGAAAGCCAAAGGCGCCGACCTCAATGCCGAAGACCCGATCGGCAACAGTGCATCACGCTTGGCCAGTGGTGAAATCCGGACCCCGGCGCCGCGCTGAGCTATCATCGCGGTTTTTCAGTTGGAGGTTCTCAAATGGCAAAGGCCAAGCGCATGTACGGCTGCACAGAGTGCGGCGCGACCTTTCCCAAGTGGGCCGGCCAGTGCACCGAATGCGGCGCGTGGAACACCCTGACTGAAACCATGATCGAAAGCGGCGGCGCGGCAGCCCCCACCGGGCGTGCCGGCTGGACCGGGCAACAGGCGCAGATCAAAACCCTGGCGGAAGTCAGCGTCGAGGAAATCCCGCGTTTCTCCACCGCCTCCGGCGAACTGGACCGCGTGCTCGGCGGCGGCCTGGTGGATGGCTCGGTGGTGCTGATCGGCGGCGACCCTGGCATCGGCAAATCCACGATCCTGCTGCAAACCCTGTGCAGCATCGCCAGCCGCATGCCGGCCCTGTATGTCACTGGTGAAGAGTCCCAGCAACAAGTGGCCATGCGTGCGCGCCGTCTGGGCTTGCCCCAGGATCAACTGCGGGTGATGACCGAAACCTGCATCGAAAGCATCATCGCCACTGCGCGCATCGAAAAACCCAAGGTCATGGTGATCGACTCGATCCAGACAATCTTCACCGAGCAACTGCAATCGGCGCCGGGTGGCGTGTCCCAGGTGCGTGAAAGCGCGGCGTTGCTGGTGCGGTACGCCAAGCAGAGCGGCACGGCGATTTTTCTGGTTGGCCACGTGACCAAAGAGGGCGCGCTGGCGGGGCCACGGGTGTTGGAGCACATGGTCGACACCGTGCTGTATTTCGAAGGCGAATCCGATGGGCGTTTGCGTTTGCTGCGGGCCGTGAAGAACCGTTTCGGCGCGGTGAACGAACTGGGTGTGTTCGCCATGACTGACCGGGGGCTGAAAGAAGTCTCCAACCCTTCGGCGATTTTTCTCACGCGCGCTCAGGAAGAAGTCCCGGGCAGCGTGGTGATGGCAACGTGGGAAGGTACCCGGCCAATGCTGGTGGAAGTGCAGGCGCTGGTGGATGACAGCCATTTGGCCAACCCGCGCCGCGTAACCCTGGGCCTGGACCAGAACCGCCTGGCGATGTTGCTCGCGGTTCTGCACCGGCACGGCGGCATTCCCACCCATGACCAGGACGTGTTCCTCAACGTGGTCGGCGGGGTCAAGGTGCTGGAAACCGCCTCCGACCTCGCGTTGATGGCGGCGGTGATGTCCAGTCTGCGCAACCGTCCGTTGCCTCACGACTTGCTGGTGTTCGGTGAAGTCGGCCTGTCGGGCGAAGTGCGCCCGGTGCCCAGCGGCCAGGAACGCTTGAAAGAAGCGGCCAAGCACGGCTTCAAGCGCGCCATCGTGCCCAAGGGCAATGCGCCGAAGGAATCGCCGCCGGGCCTGCAAATCATTGCGGTCACGCGCCTTGAGCAGGCGCTGGATGCCTTGTTCGAGTAATCGGCAACACCGCAACCCCCTGTGGGAGCTGTGTTGACTGCTAGAGCTCCAGCAACGCACCCAGCTCCCGGTGCAGTTCATCCTCATCACCCAGGTTCAGCTCGATCAGCCGGCGCAAATGGCTGATCGAGTCCAGATCGATGTGCTCGCACACAAAACCCAGCTGCCCGTGATCATCATGGGCCAACTTCACCTGCATCTTGATATGCGCCTGTGGGTCCAGCCGGATATCCACGTTAAATAGCCGCTTGCCATTCCCTCGCCAGTCCTCAGGGCGCTCTACCAGCAACCCGCGCAGCGACACATCCACCAATCGCACCGGCCAATTCCAGTTGTCCTGGGCAATCGTCGTCTTGGCATCAAAGGCGATTCGTCGAAAACGGCGGCGGTCAGACGGCTGCTCGGTCATGGTTAAACCCTCTGTGAATAGAAGGATTGTAGCCTTGCGCCATCACCCGGCTTTTATTTCTGCTTTTTTTGCAATTGCAAGGCGCTAGACCAATGTGGGGGGTGGCCTTTGAAGCCAACAGCGCTAAACTCGGGCTGGCTGTCCTTTCTGTCCACCCTGGCTGGAATATAAAAATGAAAAATAATAATAGCCTGCTACGCCACCTACCCTGGCTGGTGCTGGCAATCGTAGGAGCGTGCGCCCTGGGCGTAGTGGCCTTGCGCCGCGGCGAGGCGATCAACGCCTTGTGGATTGTGGTGGCTGCGGTGGCCATCTACCTGGTTGCGTACCGTTACTACAGTCTGTTCATCGCTAACAACGTGATGCAACTCGATCCACGGCGGGCCACCCCCGCGGTGCTCAACAATGATGGTCTGGACTATGTGCCGACCAACAAACACATTCTGTTCGGTCACCACTTTGCGGCGATTGCCGGTGCAGGCCCTCTGGTCGGCCCGGTGCTGGCGGCGCAAATGGGCTACCTGCCCGGCACGCTCTGGCTGATTGCCGGCGTGGTGCTGGCCGGTGCGGTGCAGGACTTCATGGTCCTGTTCCTGTCCACTCGTCGCAACGGCCGTTCCCTGGGGGACATGGTTCGCGAAGAGATGGGCCGCATTCCGGGCACCATCGCGCTGTTCGGCTGCTTCCTGATCATGATCATCATCCTCGCGGTGCTGGCACTGATCGTGGTCAAGGCCCTGGCCGAGAGCCCATGGGGTATCTTCACCGTGATGGCGACCATCCCGATCGCGATGTTCATGGGCGTGTACATGCGCTACATCCGCCCAGGCCGCATTGGTGAAATCTCGATCATCGGCGTGCTGTTGCTGCTGGGTTCGATCTGGCTGGGCGGGCAGATCGCCGCTGACCCGGTGTGGGCCAAGGCGTTCACCTTCAGCGGGATCCAGATCACCTGGATGCTGATCGGCTACGGTTTTGTCGCCGCAGTATTGCCGGTGTGGCTGATCCTGGCGCCGCGTGACTACCTCTCCACCTTCCTCAAAATCGGCACCATCATCGCTCTGGCGATCGGCATCCTGGTGACCATGCCAGAGCTGAAAATGCCGGCCCTGACCCAATTCATCGACGGCACCGGCCCGGTGTGGAAGGGCGGCCTGTTCCCGTTCCTGTTCATCACCATTGCCTGTGGCGCGGTTTCGGGTTTCCACGCGCTGATTTCTTCGGGCACCACGCCCAAGTTGCTGGATAACGAAACCAACGCGCGTTATATCGGTTACGGCGCGATGCTGATGGAATCGTTCGTGGCCATCATGGCCATGGTCGCTGCCTCGGTGATCGAGCCAGGCGTGTACTTCGCCATGAACAGCCCGGCCGCCGTGGTCGGTGGTGACGTGGTGGCGGTGGCGCAAACCGTCAGCAGTTGGGGGTTTGCGATTACGCCTGAGGCGCTGACCGCTGTGGCCCACGACATCGGCGAAACCACCATCCTGGCCCGTGCCGGTGGTGCGCCGACCTTGGCGGTGGGTATCGCGCAGATCCTGCACAGCGTGTTGCCGGGTGAAAACACCATGGCGTTCTGGTACCACTTTGCGATCCTGTTCGAAGCGCTGTTCATCCTGACCGCCGTCGACGCCGGTACCCGTGCCGGGCGGTTCATGCTGCAGGACTTGCTCGGCTCCTTCGTGCCGTCGCTCAAGCGTACCGAGTCGTGGACCGCCAACCTGATCGCGACCGCAGGCTGCGTGGCCATGTGGGGTTACCTGCTGTACCAGGGCGTGATCGACCCGCTGGGCGGCATCAACACCTTGTGGCCGCTGTTCGGTATCTCCAACCAGATGCTCGCCGGTATCGCGCTGATGCTCGCCACCGTTGTGCTGATCAAAATGAAACGCCAGCGCTACATCTGGGTGACCATGCTGCCGGCTGTTTGGCTGCTGATCTGCACCACCACCGCAGGCTTCATCAAGCTGTTCGACGCCAACCCGGCAATCGGCTTCCTGTCGCTGGCCAAGAAATACAGTGATGCACTTGCCAATGGCCAGATCCTGGCTCCGGCCAAAAGTGTCGACCAGATGCAGCACGTGATCTGGAACGCCTACACCAACGCAACGCTGACGGCGCTGTTCCTGTTCGTGGTATTCAGCATCCTGTTCTATGCGCTCAAGGTCGGCGTTGCCGCCTGGGGCAATAAAGAGCGTACGGATAAAGAAGCCCCGTTCCAGGCGGTTCCTGACGCGTAATCGAGGGTTGCAAGCATGTTCAATGACATCAGTCGCCTTGGTAAATACCTCGGTCAGGCCGCCCGCCTGATGGTCGGCATGCCCGACTACGACACCTACGTCGAGCATATGCAAACCAAACACCCGGACAAGCCGGTGATGGGCTACAAGGCGTTCTTCCGCGAGCGCCAGGAGGCCCGTTACGGCGGCAAGGGTGGGCCCAAGTGCTGCTGACCCGGTATTCGGGCTGGCGATGATCCCATGTGGGAGCGGGCTTCTGTGGGAGCTGGCTTGCCTGCGATAGCATCAACTCGGTATGACTGGAAGACCGAGTTGTCTGCATCGCAGGCAAGCCAGCTCCCACAGGGGACTGCTCCCACATTTGTTTTGTGTTCATTCAGTTATTAAGGAGAATTTTTTGTCCTCTCCCATTCCGGTCACGGTCCTCAGTGGCTTCCTCGGCGCCGGCAAGACCACCTTGCTGCGCCACCTGCTCAAAGCCGAGCACGGCCTGAAAATCGCCGTGATCGAAAACGAATTCAGCGACGCCGGTATCGACACCCAACTGCTGGGCGCCGAGCCGGTGCAGGTCATGACCCTGTCCAACGGCTGCGTGTGCTGCACCATCCACACCGACCTGACCAAAGCCCTGTACCTGCTGCTCGAACGCCTGGACAGCGGCGAAATTGCCTTCGACCGCCTGGTGATCGAATGCACCGGCCTGGCCGACCCGGCGCCCGTGGCCCAAACCTTTTTCATCGATGAAGAATTGCGCGAGCGCTACATTCTCGACGGCATCATTACCCTGGTGGATGCGGCTCACGCTGAGCATCACCTGACCCAGACCATCGCCCAGGTCCAGATCGGCTTTGCCGACCGCTTGTTGGTGAGCAAGCGTGACCTGGTGGACGACGCCACCTTCGACGCCCTCAGCCAGCGCCTGACCCGCATCAACCGCCGCGCGCCGATTCGCGTGGTCGACCACGGCAACATTGACCTGGCCGAATTGCTCGATGTGCGGGGCTTCAACCTCAACGCCGGCATGAGCCTGCGCCCGGTCAGCGCCGCGCCGTCCATCGACCGTATCTCCAGCCTGGTGCTGCGCACCGACCAGCCGCTGGATATCGACCGCCTCAGCGCGTTCATGAACGAACTGCTGGAAGATCATGGCAAGCAGTTGTTGCGCTACAAGGGCGTGCTGAACATCGCCGGGGAAAACCGGCGACTGGTGTTCCAGGGCGTGCTCAAGCTCTACGGGTTCGATTGGGACACCGAGTGGGCCGAGGGCGAGGCGCGTGAGAGCGTGATCGTGTTCATTGCCGATGAACTGCCTGAAGACAAGATTCGCCAGGGTTTCCAGCAGCTGTACCAGTCGGAATAAACCGACCTCGCGAGCTGTTATCTCATCAGGCAGATGAAATGGCAGAGGCAGACCCATGGTGAACGTGGCACGGATCAACGCAGGCATTGGGGGCAGTGCCAATGCCGGCTAATTATGTTTCCTGGAAAACCCCGATCGGCATGAAGGTGCATCGGGTCGCCAAATTCAAACAGCGCTCGGCATTGAGCAATAACGCCGCCATCAAAGAGATGCCCGGCGTGCAGAATGGCGCTTGCATCGGGCTTGCGTTTGCGTGGTTGCGACGCAGGCTGCAACAACCGTCGGAGACACCGCAACGGCGCATACAGTATCTGGGGCAGGAAGACACGCTGTACAAGGTCGATGTGGACTGCAGCTCCTTCAATCGCTGCTACTACAGGTCCGCCCGTGGCATCGAAAGAATTGTCGCGGCGGCGCCCAATATCTGCGGCATGTCGAGCCGTTCGGCTATCGAAGCGAGCGGGCTGACGGGCCTGGAGGTATTGGCCAGTCATATCGACGAGACCCTGCCGGGTTATTACCTGTGGGAGTGCACCTTTACCGAAGGTGTCACGTCCCACGCTTTTGCCTTGTACGCCGATGGCAGCGGGATGAGCTTTTTCGACCCCAACTCGGGTGAGTACCGTATCGGGGCGAAGGGCAAGCTGGCCTTTTTCAAGCAACTGTATAACCACTACCGGCATTACGTTTCGATGAAGGGCGTCAAGGCCGACCTTCAATTCGACAAGCTGTTTCTGATTCAGCTGGGAAACATGTAGCTGCGCTCCCTGTTGGCCGGCTCAACGAACCAAAGCCGTGCCGGACGTTCATCGGAATAAACCGCGATCACCGACTGTTATTTCAGCAGGCACGTTCAGATGTCGGAGATCGACCATGGCCACGGCAGCACAGATCCAGGCGGGTAGAAAGAGTGACGGCAAGCTGGCCCAGACCTATCGGGCCAAGACCGGCATGATGACCTTCACCTATCAGGCCTATAACGGGCCGGGCGCTGCGATGATGAGCATCGGCAGCGAAAACGGTGACCCGCTTGCCCAGTTGAAACGCACCTCCATCGACAAGGCCCTGCAAGTGTTGGCGGCCAAGGGCTTCAGCCTGCCGCCGATCACCTTCCTCTGTTCGGCCACCGAGGGCGTGCCGTGCATTGCCTGCATGGGCAATTTGCGCGGCGCAGCCGAGTACACCGTCTTCATGGGCCCCAAGACCGGGCAGCATAACCCGCAGATCCAGCTCAACGGCATTGAAGGCGGCTTGGGCAAGGACCCGGGAAGGGGCGTCGCCGACCAGGTGTACGACGGCACACAGCGCTGGTTCGGTGACCCGAAGATGCATGGGCACGCCGCGACCGTGGTGATCCACGAGATCGGCCATATTCTTCACGAGATGAATCAGCCCGAGACCTTCTGGACCTTCAAGCTGGGTGCTCAAGACCCGTCGATCACACTCAAGGCGGCGAATAACGGCACGGCGGTGAGCATGTACGCCATGACCAACCCCCTGGAGTTCGTGGCGGAAACCTTTGCTGCCAACCTGTCGGGCAAATCGTTCGATACCGGTGTCAGTAACTTTTACCGTGAGATAGGCGGTGCGCTGCCACCGTCGGGCAGCTTTTGAACAGGCAAAAAAAAGCGCCGACGTTGCCGTCAGCGCTTTGTGTTCAAGCGACTGCTATCAGGCGCCGTAGACCGGCAGCTTTTTGCAGATGGCCTTGACCTTCTCACGGACCGCGTCGATCACGGCTTCGTTGTTCAGGTCTGCCAGGATGTCGCAGATCCAGCCCGCCAGCTCCTTGCACTCTGCTTCCTTGAAGCCGCGAGTGGTCACAGCCGGGGTGCCGAAGCGCAGGCCGGAGGTGACGAACGGCGAACGTGGGTCGTTCGGCACGGAGTTCTTGTTCACGGTGATGAAGGCGCGGCCCAAAGCAGCGTCAGCATCTTTACCGGAAATGTCCTGCTTGATCAGCGACAGCAGGAACAGATGGTTTTCAGTACCGCCGGACACCACGTCAAAACCGCGCTCGATGAACACGCTGGCCATGGTCTGGGCGTTTTTTACCACTTGTTGCTGATAAGCCTTGAACTCAGGCTGCAGCGCTTCCTTGAAGCAGATCGCTTTGGCGGCGATCACATGCTCCAGCGGGCCGCCCTGGGCGCCCGGGAATACGGCGGAGTTCAGCTTCTTCTCGATATCGGCGTTGGCGCGCGCCAGGATCAGGCCGCCACGTGGGCCGCGCAGGGTTTTGTGAGTGGTGGTGGTGACCACGTCAGCGAACGGCACCGGGTTCGGGTAGACGCCAGCGGCGACCAGACCGGCTACGTGAGCCATGTCGACGAACAGGTAGGCGCCAACCTTGTCGGCGATAGCGCGGAAGCGTGGGAAATCCAGAATCTGCGAGTAGGCAGAGAAACCGGCCACGATCATTTTTGGCTTGTGCTCAACCGCCAGACGCTCGACTTCGTCGTAGTCGATCAGGCCGTTGGCATCGATGCCGTATTGAACGGCGTTGTACAGCTTGCCGGAGGAGGAAACGCTGGCGCCGTGGGTCAGGTGACCGCCGTGGGCCAGGCTCATGCCCAGAATGGTGTCGCCGCCTTGCAGCAGAGCCAGGTACACGGCGCTGTTGGCTTGGGAGCCGGCGTGCGGCTGGACGTTGGCGTAATCGGCGCCGAACAGCTCTTTTGCACGGTCGATGGCCAACTGCTCAACCACGTCGACGTACTCGCAACCACCGTAGTAGCGCTTGCCCGGGTAGCCTTCGGCGTACTTGTTGGTCAGAACCGAACCTTGAGCCTCCATGACGGCTGGGCTGGTGTAGTTTTCCGAAGCGATCAGCTCAATGTGCTCTTCCTGGCGCACGGCTTCTTGCTCCATGGCGGCAAAGAGATCGGCGTCGTACTTGGCAATAGTCAAATCACGGCTGAACATGGCGGTCCTCAAGGATCGGGGGCAGAAAAGGAGGGCATTCTAACCCAATGGGTTTTAGATGGCATATGAAAGGACATCATGTCGCGGACAAGCGGGATTCACTTAGGGATGAGCGGTGCCTGTACTGGCGCCATCGCAGGCAAGCCAGCTCCCACATTTTGATCTGTGAACCCATTCAACTGTGGGAGCGGGCTTGCCCGCGAAGGGGCCGGCAGCGCCACCACAAAACTTCAGTCGAACATGAACAGCGCATCATTGCTGAACTGCGCCTCGAACCGGTTCGCCGGCATCGGCCTGCCGAACAGGTAGCCCTGCACCTCATCACAGCCATGCTCCCTGAGGAAATCCAGCTGTTCATGGGTTTCCACGCCCTCGGCGATCACCGCCAGGTTCAAACTGTGAGCCATGGCGATAATCGCCCGGGCGATCTGGGCGTCTTGCTCGCCGGACGGCAGGCCGTCGACGAAGGTGCGGTCGATCTTCAACACGTCGATGGGGAACTGCTTGAGGTAGTTCAGCGACGAATAGCCCGTGCCGAAGTCGTCCACTGCAATGCTCAGACCGAGGTTTTTCAGGCTGGCGAGGATCTGCATGGCCTCGTTGACTTCACGCATCAGGATACTTTCGGTCAATTCCAGCTCCAGGCACGCCGGCGGCAGGCCGGTGTCCTTGAGGATGGTGGCGATGCGCTCGCCCAGTTGGCCGTCGGAGAACTGCCGAGCCGAGATGTTCACCGAGACTTTCGGCACGCGCACCTTGTTGTGGTGCCAGGTTTTGAGCTGGCGACAGGCTTCGGCCAGCACCCAGTCGCCCACGTCCACCACCAGGCCTAGCTCTTCGAGCACCGGAATGAAATCACCCGGCGGCACCAGCCCGCGACGGGGATGACGCCAGCGCAGCAGGGCCTCGGCGCCGGTCAGGCGTTTGCCGTCGCCACTGAATTGCGGCTGGTAATAGAGCACGAATTCGTTCTGGTCGAGGGCATGGCGCAGGTCGCTTTCCAGCTCCAGGCGCTCCAGGGCGCTGGCGTTCATGTCGGCCTGGTAGAACTGGAAGTTGTTCTTGCCGCGCTCCTTGGCGTGGTACATCGCGGTGTCGGCGTTTTTCATCAACTGGCTCAGCTCGTTGCCGTCCTGCGGGCTCAAGGCGATGCCGATACTGGCGGTCACAAAGAACTCGCGGCCTTCCAGCACAAACGGCTTCACCAGGCTGGCCAGAATCTGCTCGGCCACGTGAATCGCACGGTTGAGCGCCATGTCGCGGCTGACCCGCGGTTGCAACAGTAAAGTGAATTCGTCGCCGCCCATGCGTGCCACGGTGTCGTCTTCGGCCACGCAACCCAGCAGGCGCGTTGCCATTTCCTTGAGCATGCGGTCGCCGGCGGCGTGGCCCAGGGAATCGTTGATCGGCTTGAAACGGTCGAGGTCGAGGAACATCAGCACCACCCACGACTTCTGCCGCTCGGCCGACTGCAACGCGGTGTGCAGGCGGTCCTGGAACAGCGTGCGGTTGGGCAGGTGGGTCAGGGCGTCGTAATAAGCCAGGCGGTGGATGCGCTGCTCGCTGGCCTTGCGCTCGCTGATATCGCTGAAGAAACACACGTAGCTGGCCAGGTCGCCTTCGTCGTCGAACACGGCGGTAATGCCGACCCAGGCCGGGTAATGCTCGCCGTTCAGGCGTTTGAGCCACACTTCGCCTTCCCAGGTGCTGTGCTGGTGCAGTTGCTTGAGCACGTAACGCAGGTGGGCTTCCTGTTGCTCATCCACGGTAAGCATGTTCGGCAACTGGTCGAGCACGTCGCTGACGGCGTAGCCGCTGACCCGGCTGAACGCCTCGTTGGCCTGCACGATATAACCGGCCGGGTCGGTGATCAGAATCGCCGAGGTGGAATGCTCGAATACCGTGGCCGCCATGCGCAGGTCTTTCTCGGCGCGGCGCTGCTGGCTGATGTCGCGGCCCACGCCGAGGATGCCCTCGAACGCACCGTGCTCATCCCACACCAGCACCACGCGCAGTTCGATCGGCACCTTGCGGCCGTCGGCGCGCAGGCAATCGAACAGAAACAGCTGGGTTTGCACTTCATCGCGCAAGGCGTTCAGCGCTGCAGGGTCGCCGAGCGCGCGGCTGACTTGCTCCACCAGGCTGTAGATGCCGGTCAGTTGCTGCGGGTTGGCAATGATCGACTGCCAGCCGTTCTTGAACACCCAGTCCACGTCATACCCGAGCACGGCGTTGACCGACGGGCTGATGTAGTTGAGCGCCAGTTGGCTGTCGGTGGAGCAGATCACGTCGCTGATGCTTTCGGCCAGCATGCGGTAACGCTGCTCGCTGTCGCGCAGGGATTCGCTGGCTTCGATCTGGTCGGTGACGTCCTTGGCCACGCCGATGATCCGCGTGACCACCGCCGACTTATCCCGCGCCAGCGCCTGCTCGCGGATATCAAAACGCCGCCATTGGTTATTGCGATGGCGAAAGCGTAACTGGCACTGCAATTGGTTGGCATAGCCCACCTGACGCTGTTGCTGGCGCAGGTCGTGGTAAAACTCGGCGTCTTCGGGGTGCAGCAGGATTTCCCAGAAGTACTCGCCCATTTGCTGCAGCTCGGCCCTGTTGTAACCCAGGGTGTGACCCAAATGGTGATTGCTGAAAATCATGCGCTGGCTGATCACGTCCTGCACGTACAGGTGATCGGGCACGGTGCGCACCACGTCCGACCAGAAACTCTCGCGTTCCACCAGTGACAGCTCGATCAGCTTGCGGCTGGTGATGTCGCTGATGCTCAGGATCACGGCCTTGCAGTCGTCCTGCTGTTCCGGCAGGCGCATCACCAGCCACAGGTATTGCTCGTTGCCGTTGACATCATTGAGCTGGATCTCCAGCTCCAGCTGTTTCTGCCCGGTCAGCACGGCTTCCAGCACTTGGTAACCGATGGCCGTGGCGTTGCGCGGGCAGTCGTCGATCAGGCGTTCCCAGGCTTCTTCGCAGGAACTGACGTTCAACAGGCGCACGGCCACCTGGTTGACCTCGGTGACGCGCAATTCCTTGAGCAATTGCTGGCGCTCTTCGGCGTTGTCCTTCAGCCAGTCGTGCAGTTGCTCGCGGGTGTGCAGCCGTGTTTTGACGAAGAACGCCTTCAGACCCGACAGGTCCAGCACGCACAGGGCCACGCCGGTGCCTTCGAAAATATCCTGATAGCGCCGCCGGCCCTCATTCACCTGACGCTGGCGGCGGCGCATGTTCAGCAGCACGATCACCGGGATCAGTGAAAACGCCAGGCCCAGCAGGCATTTGCCGATAAACGCCGGCAGCAGTTGCTCCAGCACGGCGCTGCGGTCAAAGAGGCCGCGCAATTGCCAATCGCTTTTGCTCAGGGGCGTGACCAGCACGCTTTTATTCAGCTCGTCCGGGGTCAGGGCCGAGGCCCATTGCGCCGGCATGCCGGTGTCGCGGCTGACCACGCGGTGGTTCAGGCGGTTTTCGATGGCCCACATCGGGCGGGCGCCCTGGCCATCCTGCCGGGTGAGGTTGGCCAGGTAATTCGGCGCCAGGCGCAGCGCCCAGTACATTCTCGAGCCTCCGCTGGGCTGGTGCAGCAACAGGTAGATGAGGGTGCCGTCGGGGCTGTTGCTCAGGTAATAAGGCTGCGAGTGGCTGCGTTGTACCAGCTCTTCGAGCCAGGCGGCGTCGTGGCTGTCTTGGGCACTGTCACTGATCATGGCACCGCTGGGGGCGAGCAGGGCGACGCTGCGCAACTCCGGCAGCGAGCGCTGCAGGGTGCGCATGAGGGCTTGTTGCTGCTCGTCGTTGCGCGGCGGCTCGACCATCGGCAGCAGGTTCAGGGCAATTTTCGCGCTCAGGGCCATGTTCAGGCTGATCTGTTCAGCCAGGTCGGCGCTGTAATTGATGGTGTATTGCTGCTGGTTCTTCTGGTTTTGTTGCAGCTGGTCGAGCAGTTGCCAGAACAATAAGGCGAGCAACATCAGGACAAGCGTCGCCAATGCGCCTTTGAGGGTGCCGTGCAGGGGCGCTCCCGGCGCAATATGAGCGGCGCGCAGGGGAGTGGGCGGCGTGACTTTGGACAAGCTGTGATCCTGCGGTTTGGCTGGACTGGCGCGCGACGTGCACTATAAGCCGGACGCCCGGAGGGCGGCTAGCATGCCTTGAGTTGTGGCAAAGTGCCAGCCCCGCTTGGCTGGACTGGCCAGGCGCATTCAGGTAGCTTTGCCGGTTACGCGAGGGCGTTCCAGCCCCAGACATTCAGGCTTTTTCCGCACGCCGGCATTGACGATAGTCAAAGGCCCGCGCCGCGCATGGCCTGGCACGGGCTTCGCCCGCTTAATTCATCAGTCACTGACGCTAGGTTCACCATGGCTCAATACGTCTTCACCATGCATCGGCTGGGAAAAGTTGTTCCGCCGAAGCGGGAAATCCTGAAAAACATTTCGCTGTCCTTCTTCCCCGGCGCCAAGATCGGCGTACTCGGCCTCAACGGTTCGGGTAAGTCCACACTGCTGAAAATCATGGCCGGCGTCGACACCGAATTCGAAGGCGAAGCCCGCCCGATGCCGGAACTGAACATCGGTTACCTGCCGCAAGAGCCGATCCTGGACCCGACCAAGACCGTACGTGAAGTGGTCGAAGAGGCCGTCAGCGTGATCAAGGACGCCCAGGCGCGCCTGGACGAGGTCTACGCCGCCTACGCCGAACCGGATGCCGACTTCGACAAGCTGGCCGCCGAACAGGCCAAGCTCGAAGCCATCCTGCAGGCCGGCGACGGTCACAACCTGGAGCGCCAGCTGGAAGTCGCCGCCGACGCGCTGCGCCTGCCGGCGTGGGACGCCAAGGTTGAACACCTGTCCGGTGGCGAGAAGCGCCGTGTGGCCCTGTGCCGCCTGCTGCTGTCGGCTCCCGACATGCTGCTGCTCGACGAACCGACCAACCACCTGGACGCCGATTCCGTCGCGTGGCTGGAACATTTCCTTCACGATTTCCCGGGCACCGTGGTAGCGATCACGCACGACCGGTACTTCCTGGACAACGTTGCGGGCTGGATTCTGGAACTCGACCGTGGCGCCGGTATCCCTTACGAGGGCAACTACTCCGGCTGGCTGGAAGCCAAGTCCGACCGTCTGGCCGCCGAATCCAAGCAGCAATCGGCCCACGAAAAAGCCATGAAGGAAGAACTGGAGTGGGTGCGCAAAGGCGCCAAGGCCCGCCAGTCCAAATCCAAGGCGCGTCTGCAACGCTTCGAAGAAATGCAGTCGCAGGAATTCCAGAAGCGTTCGGAAACCAACGAAATCTACATCCCGGCCGGTCCGCGCCTGGGTGACAAGGTCATCGAATTCAAGAACGTCACCAAAGGCTACGGCGACCGCGTGCTGATCGACAACCTGTCGTTCTCCATGCCAAAAGGCGCAATCGTCGGCGTTATCGGTGGTAACGGCGCGGGTAAATCCACGCTGTTCCGCATGTTGATGGGCAAGGAAACCCCGGATTCGGGCAGCATCGAAATCGGTGAAACCGTGCAACTGGCCTGCGTAGACCAGAGCCGCGAAGACCTCGACGGCAGCAAGACGGTGTTCCAGCAGATTTCCGACGGCTCCGACCAGATCCGCATCGGCAACTATGAAATTCCGTCGCGTACCTATGTCGGCCGTTTCAACTTCAAGGGCGGCGACCAGCAGAAGTTCGTCAAGGACCTGTCCGGTGGTGAGCGTGGCCGCTTGCACCTGGCCCTGACCCTGAAGGAAGGCGGCAACGTGTTGCTGCTCGACGAACCGTCCAACGACCTCGACGTTGAAACCCTGCGTTCCCTGGAAGAAGCCCTGCTGGACTTCCCGGGCGCCGCCATTGTGATCTCTCACGACCGGTGGTTCCTTGACCGCGTCGCGACCCACATCCTGGCGTACGAAGACGACTCCCAGGCGGTGTTCTTCGAAGGCAACTACACCGAGTACGAAGCCGACCGCAAGAAGCGTTTGGGCGAAGCGGCTGCCCAGCCGCATCGCGTGCGACACAAAAAACTGGCCTGATTCGGGCAGGTTTGAAAAAAGCGGAGCCTTCGGGCTCCGTTTTTTTTGCATTTTTTCAGGTGGACCGAGGTGGGTCATCGCAGGCAAGCCAGCTCCCACTTTTGGCCGCGTTCCGCCAGTAGAAATCGATCAAATGTGGGAGCTGGCTTGCCTGCGATGGCTTTTTAACGACGGGTGCATGTTGAAAGCTGAAATCCCATTCTTGGTGCAAAAGATGTGATTTATTTATATCGAATGCACCATTTAAATTCACAAAGGCGACATTTTGCACTTTTCAGGTGCAACCTGAATTGCTAAGGTCCGGCTCAATCTCCCTTAAAAACAATCAATTTGCCGAGACTTCCCATGATCGAATCTGTCGAATCTTTCCTTTCCCGCCTCAAGAAACGCGACCCGAACCAGCCGGAATTCCATCAGGCCGTCGAAGAAGTCCTGCGCAGCCTGTGGCCCTTTCTTGAAGCCAACCCGCACTACTTGAAGTCGGGCATTCTGGAGCGCATCTGCGAGCCGGAACGCGCGATTACCTTCCGGGTATCGTGGGTGGATGATCACGGCAAGGTTCAGGTCAACCGCGGGTTTCGCATCCAGATGAACAGCGCCATTGGCCCCTACAAGGGTGGCCTGCGTTTTCATCCCTCGGTAAACCTGGGTGTGCTGAAATTCCTCGCCTTCGAGCAGACCTTCAAAAACTCCCTTACCTCGTTGCCCATGGGCGGCGGCAAAGGCGGCTCGGACTTCGACCCCAAGGGCAAGAGCGACGCCGAGGTGATGCGTTTCTGCCAGGCCTTCATGAGCGAGCTGTACCGCTACATCGGCGCCGATGTGGACGTGCCGGCCGGCGATATCGGCGTGGGCGCCCGTGAAATCGGCTTCCTGTTCGGCCAGTACAAACGCCTGAGCAACCAGTTCACCTCCGTGCTGACCGGCAAGGGCATGACCTACGGCGGCAGCCTGATCCGTCCCGAGGCCACCGGTTTCGGCTGTGTGTACTTCGCCGAGGAAATGCTCAAGCGCAACAGCCAGCGGGTTGAAGGCAAGCGGGTGGCCGTCTCCGGTTCCGGCAATGTGGCGCAATACGCGGCGCGCAAGGTCATGGATCTGGGGGGCAAGGTTATTTCCCTGTCCGACTCCGAAGGCACGTTGTACGCCGAAAGCGGTTTGACCGAAGAGCAGTGGTTGGCCCTGCTGGAGCTGAAAAACGTGCAGCGCGGGCGCATCAGCGAGCTGGCCGAGCGCTTTGGACTGGAATTCCGCAAAGGCCAAACCCCTTGGGAGCTGGTTTGCGATATCGCACTGCCCTGCGCCACCCAGAACGAACTCAACGCCGACGCCGCGCGCACGTTGTTGCGCAATGGCTGCATCTGCGTGGCTGAAGGCGCCAACATGCCGACCACCCTTGAGGCGGTGGATATCTTCATCGAGGCCGGCATTCTGTTCGCGCCGGGCAAGGCGTCCAATGCCGGCGGTGTGGCCGTGAGTGGCCTGGAAATGTCGCAGAACGCCATGCGCCTGCTGTGGACAGCCGGGGAAGTGGACAGCAAGTTGCACAACATCATGCAGTCGATCCACCACGCTTGCGTGCATTACGGCGAAGAAAATGGCCGGGTCAATTACGTGAAAGGCGCGAACATCGCGGGCTTCGTGAAAGTCGCCGACGCGATGCTGGCTCAGGGCATCGTCTAAACCCCGGGTTCCACGCGCAGCACTTCGATCAATTGATCACCGACGGGGCGTTTCCACAGCACCTCGTCGCCCACCCGAGCGCCCAATAATGCGCGACCCAGCGGCGAGCCCCAGTTGATCAGGTTCGCGCTGGCGTCGGCCTGATCTTCGCCAACCAGTTGGATGCGCTGCTGCTCGTCCTGCTCGTTGGCGAAGGTCACCCAGCTGCCGATCTGCACCTTGTCGGTAGAGGTCGCGGGCGCCACCACCTGAGCGCTTTGCACCCGCTGGTTGAAATAACGCAAATCGCGCTCAAGATCGGCTTGGCGCTGTTTGTCGTCCTTGGCGGCTTCCTGGCTGTATTCGTGCTGCAACTGCGCAACCCTGGCTTGTAATTGTGCCAAGCCCTGCGCAGTCACTCGGTTCGGCTGTTCACTGATCTGACGCTCCACCGGCTGGTCGGCCTGGGCGGCGGCGTTGTCTTCATTCACAAAAGCACGGCTCATGACATTCTCCCTCTATGGAGTTTGGGCCATGTTCACCGCGCGATCGTTCCCATGCTCTGCGTGGGAATGCAGCCCTGGACGCTTCAGGAAAGCGACCTATTGCGAGCGATACGCCCTGGCCGCGTCACGATCCTTCTCCTGCTGCCAGGCGCGCTCGCGGTCATCCCAGTGGTTGTCCTTGTAGTCGCGCAACTCTTCGTTCTCGCGCATGGCCTTGCACTGGCGAAAGCCGTCTTCCCAGCCTTCGGCGTATTCGCGGTCTTTCAGATAGCGGGGTACGTTTTTTCGAAACTCCCCACTGATCACACCTGCGGCCTGGCGGCCACTGCTGCAACCGTCATCAAAGCCATCGGCGAAGGCGGGTGGGTAGCCCTTGGCGATCAAGTCCTGATGGGTGGACTGGCAACCTGACAACCACACTACAGCGCACAGCATTACCGCAGACCGCCACATGGCGTACTCCCTGGCCGTTTTACGGCTGATGGGGGAAAGTCTAGTCAGCGAATTGTTGGGGAGGTGTGAAAGGGAGGTGAGAAAGGTGTTGAGCATGCAGGCCGTGCGATGTTTCAGGCTAAGCACAAAACCAAGTGTGGGAGCTGGCTTGCCTGCGATGGCGGTGTATCAGTAATAGCCAGGCTGACTGACACACTGCCATCGCGGGCAAGCCCGCTCCCACATTTCAGGTCAGTAGTGATACCACTTCACTTCGAGCAGCACTTCATTCACGGGCGTCGACAAATGGCTGTACTCGCGCTGGGCGCTCAGGCGTAGCCCGAGGTTGCGTGACAGTTCCCATTGCTGATTCAGGCTGATGCTGCGTCGCACTTCGCCATTGGTGAAGAAATCACCCTTGGCTTCCAGGCTCAAATTGCCCAACGGGTTTTTCCACAGCACGCCGGTGTTGAAGCCGGCGGCGGGGGAGATGGCTTCGCTGAAGTCGTTGTTGTGCTCCACGCGCACGGTGCCGAGGGCGAAGCCGAGCATGTCGTCGGTCAGTTGCCAGGTGCCGCCGGCGCCGCCGTTGACGTGGGCGACGAGGGTTTCGTCGTCGTGTTTGCCCGGCACACGTTCCAGGCCGCCGGTCACTTGCCAGGACCACGGCTGCAACAGCGCGTTACGCGGCGTCAGGGAGCGGATGGTGGCCAGGTCCAGTTGCTGCAGTTGCCAGTGGTTGCCTTCGTACTGGCGCAGTTTCATTTGCAGGATTTCGATTTGCGCGCCCAGCGGGAAGCCTTCGGCGTTGTCGTTGAGGTCGTGGTAGGCCATGCGCAGGCCGTATTCGCCGAACGTCTTGCTGCCGCGGGTGCCGATGCCGGCTTGCCAGGTGCGTGATTCGTGGCCGTTCTCGGGCAGGCCGGGTTGTTCAACCTTGAGGTCGGGCGCGGGGTTCTGGTTG
This sequence comes from Pseudomonas tolaasii NCPPB 2192, assembly GCF_002813445.1. Lineage (NCBI taxonomy): Bacteria > Pseudomonadati > Pseudomonadota > Gammaproteobacteria > Pseudomonadales > Pseudomonadaceae > Pseudomonas > Pseudomonas tolaasii. Next base: position 593,891 of record NZ_PHHD01000001.1, on the reverse strand, counting down.
ATCGCGCGCAGCAGCTCGAAACTGCGTTGCGAGCGTTCGGTGTCACGCTCCAGGCCATTGGCGCGGTAGCGGCCCAGGCGATAGGCGGCGTCGATGATCAGTGCCTGACGATCACGGGGCAGGGCTTTGAAGGCCGGCTCCTGCAATTGTTTCTGGTCATCGCTGATTTTCAGTACCCACTGTTGCTCATCGCCATCCAGTGGCTTGGCGCGTTCCAGCAGTTCGCGCTCTCGAGACGGGCGATAGTCGATTTTTTCCACCAAGCCCGCTTCCTTTACCGCCTTGACGGTGTCGGTGGGGATGGCTGTGAGCGGGAATTGCTCGGTCAGGCGCAGGCTCGGGCGCGCCACTTGCAGCAACTCGAGCAGGCGGTAGGAGCAGTTTTCGTCAAAGAAGAAGTAGTCGAACTGGATCTGCTTGAGCTCCCACACATGCTCGACCATGCGTTTGGTTTCGACTTCGGTGAGGTTCAGGCGGTATTCCCACAGGTCGCGGTTCTCGAGGCTGCGGTATTCGGAGAGTTTTTCCTGATAGGGCACCAGGGCGAACAGGCCGGGGTAACCGCCCATCAGGCCTTTCCAGGCGTAGAGAATGCTGTTGTCGGAGCCTTCGATATAGGCGCCGAAGTTGATCGCGTAGCTGAGCAGGGCGGTCTTGTCGCGCTGCACGTCAGCCTGGTCGATACGCAGCAGGGTGTGGCCGAACATCGACGACGGGCTGTTGAGGTAGGCGGCCGGGAAGATCATCACCGCGCTGTGGGGCGCGACGTCCTTGAACCATTGGGTGAATTCCTTGCACTCAAGGGCGGGCAGGTCAGTCAGGTTCAGTTGAGCCTTGAGCCAGCGCGTACGTGCCGGGTAAACGCATTGGGCGTGCTTTTCGCCCAGGCTGGCCGGGGCATACAGCGCCTCTACGGTAGCCTTCAGTTCCTGGTCGGGGTGGTGCGCGCCGTCGGGCGCGAGGAAGAATTTCTTGTCGCTGACGTAACTGCGCCAGCCACCGATTTTGCCGGCTTCGTAATGGCCCAGAGACAGCCAGAACGGATCGTTGGCCAATTGCTGCAAACGTTGATCATCAATGTGCGGCGCCGCGTACAGCGGGGCGCAGGCGAAGAGTGCCAGCCAGGCAAAGCGTTTGAGCATAGGGGCAACTTAAGTCGGAAAAAGTGAGACCCAAAGGGGGGCGGGTCCAAAAAATAAGGCCCGCGCCTCGAGAGACGCGGGCGGGTCGAGCTTAAGCCTGGGTAGCGTATTTCGCCAGGCGGGCATCGCTTTTCAGTACAGCCAGGGTGTTGTTGTGCACGTCGTCAGCGGTCACGTCAGCCTTGCTGAAGATTTGCTGGAAGTGCTCGTGGGTCACGGCCGCGAAGTGCTCGCGATCTTCCGGTGCAACGCCCAATACCACCGCGTAGGTGGTCAGCGCTTCGCCGTTGCCTTTGGCCATGTCTTCGGACAGCTCGTTCATCATGCCATTCATGGCAATCCAGGACTTGCCGCCGTAGGTCAGGGCGCTGTTGGTGCTGCAACCGTTGGTACCCGAGGTCATGCCGAACGTGGCGTTACCCGAGGTGCCGTTGGTGGTGGAAGCCAGGAAGTGAGCCGGAGTGCCGCGCTGGCCTTCAAACAACATGTTGCCCCAACCGCAGTTCGGGCCACCTGGTGCTTCTGCCATTGCATTGAGGGAGACGACGGTGAAGAGAGTACCAAGAAGGATCCGTTTCATAGCTTTGTTCTCTTTGTGTGCAAACCAATGGACAAGGGTTCAGGCGCGTTGCAGCGCCCTAGGGGCCAGTTATTTAGTCCAACCCGCGCAGTTTGGAGTTTAGGCAGGTTCTTGGGGTTCCGTTATTTTTTATAAAACAATGGGACTTATCGCGATTTATTTGTAAGACGCATCCCGTGTCTATGCTTTCCCACAGGCTCGCCTTGCCAGAGCGCGCAAGCGAGAGCCAGAATGCCGTCATCTGCCCCGCCTGATGTAAGGAAGCCCGATGCCTGATCCTGTTGCTGCCAGCTTGCGTCTAGCGCCCGAAGCGCTGACTCGCCCTTTCTCCGCTGAACAGTTCAGCTTCTCGACCACCAATGATTTGGAGCCCTTTCGCGGTGTGCTTGGCCAGGAACGCGCAGTTGAAGCGTTGCAGTTCGGTGTGGCCATGCCACGCCCCGGTTACAACGTATTTGTCATGGGCGAGCCCGGTACCGGCCGCTTTTCGTTCGTCAAACGCTACCTGAAAGCCGAAGGCAAACGCCTGCAGACCCCGGCGGACTGGGTCTACGTCAACAATTTTGATGAGCCGCGCGAACCCCGTGCCCTGGAATTGCCGGGCGGTGCTGCAGCGGCGTTCATTGCCGATATCAACGGGCTGGTCGACAACCTGGTCGCCACCTTCCCGGCGGTGTTCGAACACCCCACTTATCAACAACGCAAAAGTGCCATCGACCGCGCCTTCAACCAGCGTTACGACAAGGCCCTGGACGTGATCGAGCGTCTGGCCCTGGAAAAAGACGTGGCGCTGTACCGCGACAGCTCCAACATCGCCTTCACCCCGATGCTCGACGGCAAGGCGCTGGACGAAGCCGAGTTTTCGCAGTTGCCTGAAGCCGACCGTGAGCGTTTCCACACGGATATTTCCGAGCTGGAAGAACGCCTCAACGAAGAACTGGCGAGCCTGCCGCAGTGGAAGCGTGAATCCAACAACCAACTGCGCCAATTCAACGAAGAAACCATCACCCTGGCCCTTCAGCCTTTGCTGGCGCCGCTGTCGGAAAAGTACGCCGAGAACGCCGGTGTTTGCGGTTATCTGCAAGCCATGCAGGTGTATTTGCTGAAAACCGTGGTCGAGCAATTGGTGGATGACGCCAAGACCGACGCCCAGGCGCGCAAGCTGCTCGAAGAACAATACTGCCCGAGCCTGGTGGTGGGCCACCCGGTCAACGGCGGCGCGCCGGTGGTGTTTGAACCGCACCCGACCTACGACAACCTGTTCGGCCGCATCGAATACAGCACCGATCAGGGTGCGCTCTACACCACCTATCGCCAACTGCGCCCGGGTGCCTTGCACCGTGCCAATGGCGGTTTCCTGATCCTTGAAGCGGAAAAAATGCTCGGCGAGCCGTTTGTGTGGGATGCGCTCAAGCGTTCCCTGCAATCGCGCAAGCTGAAGATGGAGTCGCCCCTGGGCGAACTGGGCCGTCTGGCGACCGTGACCCTCACCCCGCAGATGATTCCGCTGCAGGTCAAGGTCATCATCATCGGCTCGCGCCAGCTCTACTACGCCTTGCAGGACGCCGATCCGGATTTCCAGGAGATGTTCCGCGTGCTGGTGGATTTCGACGAAGACATCCCCATGGTCGACGAGAGCCTGGAGCAGTTCGCCCAGTTGCTCAAAACCCGCACCTCCGAAGAAGGCATGGCGCCGCTGACCTCCGACGCGGTGGCGCGGTTGGCCACTTACAGCGCACGGCTGGCGGAGCATCAGGGACGTTTGTCGGCGCGTATCGGCGATTTGTTCCAGCTGGTCAGCGAGGCGGATTTTATTCGCCACCTGGCCGGCGACGAAATGACCGACGCCGGGCACATCGAGCGCGCGCTCAAGGCCAAGGCCACGCGTACCGGGCGGGTGTCGGCGCGGATTCTCGACGACATGCTCGCCGGGGTCATCCTGATCGACACCGCCGGTGCGGCGGTGGGCAAGTGCAACGGGCTGACGGTGCTGGAAGTCGGTGATTCGGCGTTCGGCGTGCCGGCGCGGATTTCCGCCACGGTGTACCCGGGCGGCAGCGGCATCGTGGACATCGAGCGCGAGGTTAACCTCGGCCAGCCGATTCACTCCAAGGGTGTGATGATCCTCACCGGTTACCTGGGCAGCCGCTATGCCCAGGAATTCCCGCTGGCGATTTCGGCGAGCATCGCGCTGGAGCAGTCCTACGGTTACGTGGACGGCGACAGTGCGTCGCTCGGCGAGGCGTGCACCTTGATTTCGGCCCTGTCGAAAACGCCGCTCAAGCAGTGCTTTGCCATCACCGGTTCGATCAACCAGTTTGGTGAAGTGCAGGCGGTGGGCGGGGTCAACGAGAAAATCGAAGGCTTCTTCCGCCTCTGTGAAGCGCGCGGGTTGACCGGCGAGCAGGGCGCGATCATTCCCCAGGCCAACGTCGCCACGCTGATGCTCGACGAAAAGGTGCTGCAAGCTGTGCGCGCCGGGCAGTTCCACATCTACGCCGTGCGCCAGGCCGACGAGGCGCTGAGCCTGTTGGTGGGCGAAGACGCCGGTGAACCGGATGCAGAAGGGCAATTCCCGGAAGGTACCGTGAATGCTCGCGTGGTGGAGCGCTTGCGTGCGATTGCCGAGATGATCAGCGAGGAAGATTTGAAGGAGGCCGAGAAGGAGTTGGCACAGCAGGCGTTGGCGGAAGCCAAACCAAGCTGATTATGTGGGAGCTGGCTTGCCTGCGATGACGACTTATAGCCGACATCTCTGCTGACAGGCCCACCGCTATCGCAGGCAAGCCAGCTCCCACACTAAATCAGTGTGTATCGCCAAAAAAATGACTCCCATCTGATGGACCAACGCCCGTTGGTCCCTACGACCTTGGTTTGTCGTGGTTTTCTTCTATTCTTCAGTTCAAGGGATATCCACAGGAGTCGCTGGATAGAAACAGCCTCGCCTCGCGGCGAAGTTGAACACCGATCTACCGAGGGTCGCCGCCATGCCGCGCAACCTTTGCCTTACCCGCCAATGCCTGGGCCTGGTCACCCGTATCGAATGCTCCATTCGCCCTCTCGCGGGGGATAACGGGCTGTGGACCTTGCTGTTTGCCGCCGGAATGACCGGCGAGCAACCGTCCACCATCAAGTCACAGGGCCCGTTTCATGGGCCTTTCGCGGCAGAAACCATTCTGGGTTCCATCGTCGACAGCCTGACGTTGCACGGCTATGAGCTGGCGGATGACCCGCAGATCTGGTGCCTGCACCTGCAGGCCCATTTGCGAGAGCTCAATGGCGGGCGAGAACGCCTGGCCCTGTGAGGATGAGATCGTTCCCACGCTCTGCGTGGGAATGCATCCCGTAACGCTCCGCGTCACATGCGCAAGGCTTGAAGCTTGCGGTGACAGCCGGACGCGGAGCGTCCAGGGCGGCATTCCCACGCGGAGCGTGGGAACGATCTGTTGGCTTACTTGCTCTCGGGCTTGTCCAGCTTGACCTCGAAACCGTATTGCACGGTGTCCAGGTCGGTGCGCTGGTAGCTTTCCAGAGCAGTCGGCTGGCCGTAGAAATAGTGGACGTCAAACAGCGCCGTGCCGTATTCCTCGGCGCGGTGGCTGACCCCGAGGATTTCCTTGAGGTAGTTGCCGCTCGCATCCTTGGCATAAAAGCGCCAGCTGTCGGACGGGAATGCCTTCTGGTCGACGATCAGCGCGTTGTCCTTGAGCGACAGGCCTTTGGGCAGTTTCGCCACGTCAACCGTGGCTTTATTGATGGTGGCCAGAAACAGCGGCACCGAACCCACCACAAACGCCGGGGTTTCCGGGAACAGGTTGAGGTCGTAAGTCAGCGTGCCGCTGCCGGCATTCATTTCAAACGCTTCGCTGGGCAGTTCGATCGGCTCGCCGCGCTCGCCCTTGTCGTCGGCCGTAAAGAAGGTGATCGGGGCGTCGCTGTTGTTGCGCTCGGCGCCGACCAGGTCGTCGTTGAAGGTGAAAGGGTGGTCAAACACAATCTTCGCGGCGCTGGCGTCTTCGGTCGACTGGCTGATGGTCACGCTTTTTTTCAGCTGGTCTTCGGTCATCGACGCGTCCTTGAGCCAATTGACGGCGCTGTCGTCGTAGACCGTGACCGGCATCGGCAGGGGTTGCACGGTGTTTTGCAGGCTGTTCTTGTCGAAACGCATCACCGGCAAGTCGAGGTCCTTGCGCGTCAGCGTGGCCTTGGAAAAGTCCAGCACGTTGACCTGCAGGTTGTCGATCAAACCGTTGAAATACACTTTGGCGTAATGGCTGCTTTGCTTGTGCTCGAAGGCTTTTTGCTCGTCGGTAAGCTGCTTCTCGAACGCGTCCGACCAGGCTTTCTGCTTCTGCATTTCGGCCAGCTGTTTCTCGTAAAACGCCACCTGCGCGGCATTTTCGTTGATCGAGCCTGAGCGGGTCAGAAATTGCCCGGTGGTGTCGCGAGCCTGCACCAGCAGCGGGTTCGGCGACTCATCGCCGACCTCCGGCGCCAGCGGCTCGCTGTTGGTCAGCTCGATCTCGGCGTAGTTCTTTTCCAGCAACAGCAGGTTGAGGGTGATATTGCCCTCGGTGCGTTTGTGGCCGACGTCTTTTTTGCTCAGGTCGAAGGTCAGCACCTTGCCCGGCGCGACCACTTCCACCGCGCCTTTGAGGCTGACCGGCTGCGGCTGGCTCTTGTTCTCGGTTTCGATGCCGTCGATGAACGGGTAGGTGATGGTCAGGTCATCGGGGTTGGTCAGGTTCGAGCTGCTGGGGCTTAGCTGGATGCCGGGGTCGGTTTCCGACCACTCCGGCTGAAACGGGATGACTTTATTGTTGCTCAAGGTCACCGATTGCCATTCCAGTGCGTGGGGGAACGGGAACTGGGCGGGGGTGTTGAAGCTGAACGGGAACACCGGCTGCAAGTCGGTGAGGTAGTCGGAGTGCGAGGCTTTGCGCAGCACGAACAGGCCATTGATGTAAGTGTCGACCAGCGCCTGGGGCGTGGGGTAGTGCTTGAGCAACGCCAGGGTGTCTTCGCCGTACTCGGCTTCGATGGGCTTGTCGGCGAGCTTGACGCGTGCGCGTTCGAGCAACAGCAGCGAGCCGCCGAGGTCGGCGATGGCGTCGCGCAGTTTGGGATCCTGGATGCTGTCCAGCGACTGCTCGAACTTGGCGGTTTTCTCTTCGAGGGTGGCCTGCTTCTGCTCTTCTTTCGGGGAGCAGCCGCCGGTCAACAGCAACACCGCACCCAGGCCGATAGTGGCCAAATGGGATCGCACATCCATCATCTGAGTTTTTCCTGTTCGACGTCATCGAGCCGATTTGATGGGCTCGACACTAGCAGAAAAATTCTCTTACAGATGCCGTCCAGGTCAGTTTTCTCGTGGTGACAGGTGTTCTGGCTCGGCTGGTATACTCGCGGCCATTTTTAGCAAAGCTGTGTGAGATTCGATGGAACGTTTTATTGAAAATACTATGTACGCCTCACGCTGGCTGCTGGCGCCTATCTACCTTGGGTTATCCCTGGGCCTGCTGATCCTGGCGCTGAAGTTCTTCCAGGAAATCATCCACGTGCTACCCAACGTGTTTTCCATGCTGGAAGCCGACGTCATCCTGTTGCTGCTGTCGCTGATCGACATGGCCCTGGTCGGCGGCCTGCTGGTGATGGTGATGATTTCCGGCTACGAGAACTTCGTCTCGCAGTTGGACATCGATGAGAACAAGGAAAAGCTCAACTGGCTGGGCACCATGGACTCGTCCTCGCTGAAGATGAAGGTGGCCGCCTCCATCGTCGCGATTTCGTCCATCCACCTGCTGCGCATCTTCATGGACGCCAAGAACGTCGATCCGCAGCATTTGATGTGGTACGTGATCATTCACATGACCTTCGTAATCTCGGCGTTCGCCATGGGTTACCTGGACAAGGTCACCAAGCACTGACGCCCTGCGCCCGCCTTACTGCTCGACGAAGAAGTAAGGCTGGCGGTTGATCGACATCTGTTTGATCACAGTGACCTTCTCGCTCAGTTGCTCGGTGCGGTCCAGCAGCGCCACGTTGCCGGGCTTGGCGGTGAGGTAACTGCGCAACTCGGCTTCGGTCTGCAGGATGGGCAAGTAAGCCTGCAAGTAGAACACGCTGGCCCCGGCGATACGCTCGTTGGGCTGGAACAACACCGCCGCCTTCCCCTCGGCCTGATAGGCCTGAACCTGGCTGATCACCGGCACAAATGACTGGCGCACATCGGCTTTGGGGGCGAACCAGAATGCTGCGCTGAGGTAGCACGCGACGGCCAGGGTGAACACGCCGCCGATCACGCTGCGGTGATGGCGATACAGTCCCGGTTTGTGTGCTTTCACCCACTCCAGCAACACCCCGGCATATTCTGCGGCGAGCATGGCGGCGGCGGGCGTGAGTGCCATCAAGTAAACGGTGCGTTTGCTGGAAGCCAGCGTCAGCAAGGTGAACTGCGCCACCAGCCACACGCTGAAGAACAGGCGGTAGCGGTTGCGTACCAGGCTTTTGCGGAAATGCCACAAGCCCAGGTACACCAGAATGTTCCACGGCAGGAACGCTTCGGGCAGCTTGGCGATGTAGTAGTAGAAGGGCTCGTAGTGCCCGGCCTCGACAAACGAGCCGCTGAAGCGCCCGACGCTGTTGGTCCACAGCACTTCGGCCACGGCCTGCATACCGCCGCGCTGGAACAGGAAGCCCAGCCAGATCAACAGCGGCACCAAAGCCAGCAGCGTAAACAGCCCGGGCTTGAGCCAATCGCCGATGCGCAGGCGTTTATCCATCACGCTGGTGCTGAGCAGGTACACAAAAATCACGATACCCGGCAGTGCCAGGCCCAGCACGCCTTTGCTCAGAGTGGCGATCACCATCCCGGCGGTAAACAGCGCCCACGCCCCGGCAGCGGAGCCCTCGCGATCGGGGCGCACGGCCTGGTAGAAGGCCAACAGCGCCGTGGTTACGCCCAGGCTGAGCAGCGAGTCTTCACCCACGCCTCGAACGTTGGTCCAGTAACTGGCCATGGTGGCGAGCATCAGCGCGGCGCAGAACGCCAGGGTTTTCGGGCGCCCGAACTTGCGCAGCATTGCGTAAAACAGCATCACGCTGAACAAACCGGCGAATGCCGATGCCAGGCGCACCGCCCAGGTGGTGCCGCCGAACAGGCGAATCGCACCGGCGTCGAGCCACAGGCTCAGGGGCGGTTTCTCCAGAAAAGGTTCACGAAACAGGCGCGGGATCACCCAGTCATTATCCAGGTGCATGGCCATGGCGATGCCGGCGACACGGGCTTCCGTGGAGCCTTGCAGCTCATGGCCACCGAGGGCGAAAAAGAACAACAGACCAGCGAGAAGGAGCAGCAGAGAAGCAGGACGCGTCATATTTCTGGCTACCAAAGCAAGTGACCCTTCGGGGGAAAGGCCGTGGCAAACGGCTAGTATCTGCCAGCACTTCTGAATATTTCGTGAATGAATGTGGGTTTTTTGTAAGGCGTTGAAGGCCGCGTTTACCGACCAATTCTTCTGCAGACCCACGGCTTTGACCGGCGCCTATGTTAGGCTGCCGCCATGCCTAGAATGACCAAATCCGAACTGAATGCCGAAATCATCGACCGCGCTGCGGGGCTGTTTGCCAAGCATGGTTTCGCGCATACCTCGCTGCAGCAGATCGCTGATGCGGTGAATTACTCCAAAGCCGGTTTACTGCACCACTTCCCGAGCAAGCAGGCGCTGTTCGACGCGGCGTTGCGCACAGGGCTGGAGCACATGCAGGCGTTGGTTGAACGCGTGGAAAGCCTTGCGCCCGGCGTGGAACGCGAGCGCGCAGTAATCGAAAACCTCGTGGACTTCACCTTTGCCTGGCCGGGTGTCTCGGCGTTCGCCAACCGCTTGGTGGAGGGCGAGCAAAGTGAGGTGCCCGAGTTGATGCAGATGGCGTTGCTCATCTACGTCGCGCTGGGTATCGACCCGGCCACTGCTTCCCAGGAGCGCCTGGTGCGTGTCACCAGCTCCCTCACCGGCCTAGGCGCCACCGCCCTGGTGGCGGTGCGCTCGGGCTTCCACCGCGAATGGCGCCCGCTGATCATCCTCGCCGCCATGGACACGCTCGGCCATCACAGCCTCACAACCCCCTGACCATCCCCAGAAACCGGTGGCTCCACACCCCGTGCCGCGCGCCGGGGGAGGTGGGGTCGTCGGGGATCAGCGCGGTCACCAACACCACGCCCACAATAATCAGTACCCATTTGCGCAGCCGCACCACGCCGGCAGCGGCAGGGTGTGGATAACTTCCGGCGCGTCCCGGCTCACCGCGAGCAACCAGCCCCAGCCTGATGCGCGCCCGCCGACCTTGTAACCCTCTCAACGCTGCGAACAAAAAAGCCACTGGTGTATTCCTTGCCTTGATGTAAACAAGCGCAGGCCGACGAGGGTCGGCGAGTGAGTGGCGATTATTCTACCGAAATGGTTGGTATGCAACCTTGTTGGTCGGTCAGGCGGAGGATGTTGTTCGCAGAGGCCGAATCGCTGGAAAGCGTCCCGGCCTTTTTTGAGGGTTACTGCGGGGAGCGGTGGGTGTTGTGGGTGAGTGCGCGTTCGATCAACAACTCACTCAAGCCGATCAACTGTTGGTGGGCCAGCAGCTTCTGACGGCCAGCGCCTTCGAGCTCGAAGGCCAGGTCGGTGGTCATGGCGTTCAGCGAGGAGAGGGTTTCGCTGGCTTGGATGAGCAGGGTTTCGGTGTCGATGTTTTCGGCGACGGTGAAGAGGGTGGTTGGGGGATTGGGGGTGATTTTTTTCATGATGAAGCTCCCACACTGTTTGAGGAGCTGCCAACCCCTGCTGTCAAACAGGATTGGGTGGCAGCTGTACGCGGGTTGACAGACCGGAAGTGTAGGAACCCGGCGCACCCGAAGATGCCCCACGCACAGCCGCCATGAACGAGACGGAACACGCGAAGCATGCCGCTAAATCAAGGGGTGTGAAAGGTTACACTTTTCAGCCTGTCAAAGCCGGTCGCTGATGAGCAGCGGCAGAGGGAAATTAGCGTGGTGTGGGGGTGTGCGCCAGTTCATCAACAGCGCGGAATCTTGAAGGAAAAATCCGAGGGTAGGCTGGCTGGGCTTTTCAAACGCCAGAAACAACAAAACCCGCGTTTGGCGGGTTTTGTTGATGCTTTGGATTGGTGGGCCGGGGTAATCTGAATTGATTCTATAACATGTTGATTATTATAGATTTTCTTCGGTTAAATTTTTTATTGGAATACCTTTTGGAATACCATTCGCGAATCTTCCTAAATTCCTACCTTTACGTCGATCAATGCTCAATTCCACAGCTGTTCGTCGGATCTCACTTTTGAGCGGAGCCAACGGCTTCTGATAGCCATTGCTGGCGATTTTGCATTCCTTCACTCGCTCTGGCGAGTCAGCACATGCCATATTGCCTTCGAGTACAGCAAATGGGCGGTCTCTACTATTTCCTGCTCCAACGCCCGGCGAATACCGCGTCGGCGGCTACTACAGTACCACCAAGGCTGACGATTTCTATCTTGCTGCGGACGTGGCACAGGAGCCGCTGAGCGATACAGGCTTCAAATCCCACAACAACAAACACGGCGCCTAGTGGGTGGTGCAGCATCAGGTCTACAAGGATGCGACCAACCCGGCACGGGCGCTGACCTTGTTCAGCGACGCCACTGTGCATGACAAGGCCACCAACAAGATCGATCGCTACATCCAAAGTGGAGCTTTACTACGGCTTCCTGGTCAGCAAGTGGCTGACAGCGCTGCCAAACATTCAATACGTGGTGAGTCCTGGCGTCAACGATGTCGACAATGCCTGGATTGCCGGTTAGAAGTTTGAAACTACGTTGTAGTGCAAGATGTGCCAGGTTTGGCGCTGGGCCCAGTTTCTTTGCCTGCGTGAGTTATGAGAGCCCATACTAGTTCAGTCGGGGAGGACGGACCCAGGCCGTACAATATGCTCTGCATAACAGCTGCGTCACAGCATGGATTGGCACGATGTAGAGCATGTAAATAGAGAGCAGCCATTGTATCGCTCTCTTGAGCTAGATCCTGCCAGGGCGGAAAATAATCCGAGAGTGAGGTCGGGTCTTGACCGGAGATCTATCAGGATCTATTTCTGCAAAGTCCACTAATCTTGATTGAGTAGTTTGGAGTTTTTCAGTTTTTCAGCAATGTACGTAGCGTTTATCTCTTCTTGCGCTATGAGGATTTCTATTGCTCGTGCACGACTGATTTCATGTTGTTCGCATATTTTGTCTAAACTGCGTATAGCCTTGTCGGAAAGTATAAAGTTGTACTGAGACTTTCCTGATAGATTGCTTCTGTATTTTTGCTGGCTCCATCGTGCTTTAATTTTAGTGAGGTAGAGCTCTCTTTGTTCGTTGATGATAAAGCTTTCGTCAAAATATATTAAAAGGTCTTCGTAGTCTTCAAATGGGGGGCATGAAAGAGTGAGTTGAGTGTTCTTTGTAAGCCATTCCCACGCGAGTAAGATTTTTTGGTTGTCGTCTTTAAACCATCTGAAAGGTTTGTCAGCGTTTTTTTGTGATCTCCACAGTTCCTCTATGTTCTTCAGTTCAATACGCTTGTAGGTGATGTCGGCTTCCCAGCAGTCTGCGATGTAATACAGTCTGTCCATTCCATGTAGGTTTGTTGGGATCATGAATGGAATAAGTCCTGAAGCGCTAAGTAATCGATTACTTACCCATGAGATTTGGCGTTTGCCCTCATGTATCCACTTGAAGTGATCCTGATGAAGTAGTTTTGCCGCTTCCTGTTGTTTCAAAGTCTCAGCGATGTGTGGGTTTAAGCTCAAGTACTCTGCGATTATGTTGCGCATCTCTCGCGGCGCTCTGTCGAGGGGGCCAATATTGAGCCCGTATTCTTGGAGGCGTTTCCATAGCCAAATATCCCTGCGGTCATTGACTACATTGTCTCCCCAGAGCTGAGAAAGATTGTCATTGATTCTGATGGCCATTTTATAAGTCTTCTAGAAAAAATTCAGTAGAATTATAGCACAAACATAGAGATTGTGAATGAGTTTTATAGTGTTTAGCTAGAATATTTATAGTAGATATTTTTGATGATAGGACCGAAATTATGCGGTGTTTAAGACATCAGCACCATGGAGTTCGCCCAACTGAGCACTCGTGAATAAGCCGCTGAAGTGCTGCTGGGCCTGAACCGCCTTGAGGTCAACAAGGGGCGGCTGCCGAAAGGTCTTCAAAAATCCGTCAACGCCGCCGCCCATGGCAAGGAAGGGTCGCTTCTTACCATGCCCGTTCTCTAGCCTCTGAGTGGTTCATTGACTCGCCAGTAGACAGGAGTTTCGTGGCCCTCAGTAAAGTTCTACTGACCTTGCCAATCCTCTGGACGAATACAGGAGATGCGTTCATGAGGATAATTCGATTGAAAGAGGTCATGGATCTAACTGGCCTTGCTAGATCTACGATTTACAAGTTTATTTCGGGAGATTCATTTCCCAAACCTATTTCCTTGGGGGACCGTTGTGTAGGTTGGCTGGAAAGTGAAGTTCACGATTGGATACTAAGTAAAGTTAAAGAGCGGGATCAGTTGGTGAAGAATGATGCTTGAGGATCTGCTGCGTTTGCCTTTGTGAATTTCACTGGCTCGGTTCAAGTTAACACCATGAAGGAACTTATCCTTCATGGTGTTTTTCCAGAGTTGTTGTTTCTCTGTAATGTATCTTTTTTAACAGGGCTTGTGGGTGTTTTATCTAGTGTCGTGCCGTCAGAAAGTTTCGGTATTGGTACTATGTTTATACAGTATCTCTATTGTGAGTTTGGCTTGTCTGTACTGGTTAGGTGTAGGAGGTGTGTCGGAGGGAAGATAGGCGCTCTAAGCAGAGCAGTATTGTGCTCTGCATTCTTAGGTGTAAGTAAAAATGTACTAGTGGGCCTGACTATATGAAACTCAATACTCGGAGCTCCATCATGGCTAGATATCCAGGTAACACGAACTTAACCCTTCATTGCGAAGGTTCTTATCAAGGCTTAACCGTGCAAGTGGATAAGGGACCTTTCATCCAAGAGTACCTAAACCGTCTTCATCAGACGGTATCTCGAGCGCTTAATCAGTACCCTCGTGTGTTTGCATTCAGGTTTGACCTGCGGCTACCAGCTAACATTCAATTGCCTGATTACGCTTTCACGAACGAAGTTATTGACCACTTCATCGAATCCTTTAAAGCCAAGATCAAGCACAATCGCCAGATGGCGAAACTTGTGAATAAGTACGCACACGACACCAAGGTGCGTTACGTCTGGGCTAGGGAACAAGGGCAGCACGGGCGACCACATCATCACTTTGCGATGTTGCTGAACTACGATGCCTTCAATGCGCTGGGTAAGCTCGAATCAGGCAGAGACAACATGTTTAATCGCTTGGAAGGAGCGTGGGCAAGTGCTTTAGGGCTATCAGTAGAAGCCGTCAGGGGGTTGGTCGAGATTCCACAAAATCCTTACTATCACTTGTATCGCGACGAGATAGCCGGACAGGCAGCCTTCTTCCATCGTGCGAGCTACCTGTGTAAGTCGAGCACGAAGGTTTTTGGGGATGGTTCCCATGGTTTCGGGTGCAGCAGAACCTGAGCACAACGCTGAATCACGACAAAAAAAATAGAAGGACACCGTGCCGACGACCACCCTGGCAGTGCCAAAGGCGGTCCATCGGACGGTGTGTACATTGGAGTTAAAGGTAACCTCGTTCAGCCAGCGATACGCAGCCTTCATGACCTACAACGATGTGATCCAACGTCTGGGTGCCAATCATGCTGAGGGCGTTCTTGAGCGCCTGGGTTAGCGTGCGATCAGCTTGGCTGGGTTCAGGGTCGCCGGATGGATGGTTATGTACCAAAATCACCGCTGCCGCATTGTGCTCCAACGCAATCTTGACCACTTCTCGCGGGTAGACGCTGGCGCCATCCAGCGTGCCTCTGAATAGCTCCCTGAAGGCAATCACTCGATGTTTGCTGTCGAGCAGTAGTAGCGCAAAGACCTCGTGCTCGTGGTACTGCAGCAGTGTTTGCAGGTGGCTAAAAACCTGCTTTGGCTCCGTTAATGCCCGGCCTTTAGACAGACGGCTCATTGCCAATTGTTGTGCCATCTGCAGGATGTCAGCCTCGGTAACCGGGGATTCCATGACATAGGTACCGATTGTTTCACCGGCTATCAGCTTGTGATATTTCATTCGGGTATTCCTGAGCGAATAGGGAAGAACGCAGAAGAGTTGATGGCTACTGAACCGAAGACCTGCTTTTGTGCTGCGAGGCTCGCGATTCCAGCTTCTGGGCAAGTGAGGGTTTGGCAGGCGCTGCCGGTGGAGGGGGGTTGAGTTCTATACGGCTGGGCTGATCTTCAATGACAGGGAAGAACTCCTCGACGATGGCACCTGTGTCCTCCACGGTGTCCTCAAAGGCCCCATTGTTAAAACCCTGCCGTGCCGCTTGATCCAAGGCGCTCTGGTCAAAGCCTGCGGCTTGACGGGTCTCCTCCAATTGCTTGGCTGCAAGTAAGGCATCCTCCATGCCCAGACCGCTGCGTACCGTGATGTCTACGTAGAAAATCGGTACACCGTGGCTTTGGCGAGTGGACTTACCGCGAAGACGCAACTCCAGCGGCAGGCAGGCCAGTCGATCGCCGGAGATGGCTTGCAGATAGTGCAGTCGCGCTACCAGGGTGCGGATGCTGTTGTAGCCTGTGGTGCGAAAGACAAAGCTACCCAGTGGATCGTCATCGCCAATCACCACGTTGAGCCGGCCGTAAGGTTTGCAGGCATTGCCTTGAGCCAGTGAACAGCCATCCGGTGAAGGGCAGGGCAACGACTGAATACCATCCTTGGTGAGACGCTTGCAGGTCTCACCATTGCCGACGCACAGCGGCCGGCCAGTATTACGGTCGAACAGGCTGTAGTCAGCCCGAAAGTTGAGGTCCGGCTCGTTGAACAGCAGCCGGATCGGAATGCTGCGCAGCTTGCCGTCCTTACCATTGCGCAGTTCTTCGTTAAGGGGATGCAGCAACCAGCCGTCACGGTTATGTACTTGGGAGGTGAGGGTAAATTGATCGTCCTTTTCTGGCAGACGCTTACCGTTCTTTTCGACGACTTTGCCGATGGAAATTCGGCCTAAAACCGGCGGTGTGATGGCTAAACCTTTGAGCATGGGAGTTCTCCTGTCACTGAAATAAAAACGCCACCGAGACCGCACGAGCGACCAGGGTGGCATTGAAGGGAAAGGGCACGGGGATAAGGGAGGAGCGAACGATCGCTTAAGCCAGCAGAAAACGTCGACTACCGGCTTTGGTGGTCGAGTAGCGAACTTGCAGATGAGGCTTTTCTTTTAGCAGGTGGGGGATATCCAGAGCCAAGCTGTCTTTGGCTTTCTTCCACGTGATGCTGCCGGTTGCGAAGGTCGCCCGACTGGCATCGCCTATGGCCTGTTGCAGTGTTTGCTTAAGTTGAGCTTCCTGCGCCTCCTGCAGAGCAATCGACTTGCGCACGTTCTGCAGCTCGGTAAAGGCCGTGCAGAGCAGTGTGTCCTGGCTAAAGTCTAGGGTTTGTCCATTGTCTTGTGGATACAGACAGCGCAAAGCTTGCTCCGCTGAGGCCGAACCGTCTGCCGGCGGTGGGGTGTCACTGACGACGTAATCCCAGAAGAGCCGTTCCAGGTCGATCAGCCGAGCTATCAGTGACTCATCGCGCTCAATGCGATGGATTTCCAGGTGCTGACCTCCGAGCAGTACCGCCACATCCGCCGCCTGCTTGCCAGTCACGGCCAACTGGTGAATGACCTGCAACTGCACATACTCGGGCACGCCTTCTTTCCAGAGACGTGCGCCGTTTATGCCGGCGGTTTTGCATTCGAGAATCTGCACTTCTGACGCACCGATAACCTCACGGTCGATATTGGCCAGCATCCAGGCCAGTTTGGGATCAGGATGCTGCAGAACCGCATTGACCCGACGGACCCGATGACCGCTGCGCCGGGTGTAATGGGATGCGACAGTCGGCTCCAGGATGTTGCCCCAGTACGCGGGGCTTTCCTCATCCTGCGGATCGAGCATGGTTAGTAAGGCGTCACGCCCGGTTTTTTCCATCCACAGTTCCAGCTGTGATTTATAAGGGTTCAGGCCCACAGCGGCGGCGGCATCCGAACTGCCGATGCCTTGCTTGCGCACGGTCAACCAGTCCTCACGCGGCAGTTGTTTGGTGCCGACCAAGCGTAAGGCAGGACGGGGTTTAGTTCTGAGATTTTGTAGGGAGTGAGTGCTCATAATCATTTCCTTGAGGCATAAAAAACGCCCAACCAGCACGAGGCTGATCAGGCGCTTAGGGAGTGGAAGAACAGAATGGGGAAGGGGATGATGAGGACAGTGAAAACCAGGCCTAAGCTGCCAGTTGTAGCGCCGCCTCCAGCGCCCGTTGCTTGATCTGTGCACCTTGACCGAACCAGGCAGAATCCATGCGGTACTCGATGCTTCTCGCACGCCGTTCGTGGTCGACATATTCGGTCACCGCATTGAGCAGGCCCCAGACAGTTCCTTGAGCTGACTCCAAGGTTGATCCGCGGCCCTGGCCTTCATATAGACCTTGCACCTTGCGTAGCGCCCGCTCGTTGGGAAGTACTGCCGGTAGTGGCGTGTTCGGATTGGCATCACACAGCACGTTCATGAAGAACCCCATGGCTTCATGCCACTGAACTTTGCGTTCAGACAGCATTCGCATCCGGTGCATGAAGTTGTCCCATTGCGAGACGGCGATACCGAGTTGCTTTTTCACCGCCTGTGGATCGAAGCGCGTGCTGTGCGGCACCTTGATCGCTTTGGCCGAACCGTCCAGCGCAATAGTCAACGTGTTATTGCAAACTACCCGCACAGTTGTAGGTGTGGCCGTGGTAGCCAAGGTACCGTCACAGGAGGTGGCCAGCAGGAGATAACCATTGACCTGATCGTTGCCTTTCAAGGTCGTACCTTGACCAGTGCGGGCCAGCGCCCAAAACTTGCGACCGCCTTTGAGTACGCCGGCCGTTTCCAGCTCGTAGCCCGATACTTCAGTGAGGTCCCGATAGAACTCCAAGACCTCGCGTGGCTGCACGACCTGGTAGCGCTGAGAAACTACGGACAACGGGGCCTTAGTATCGGAGCGGTAGAGAACCTTCTGGTCAGGGAAGGTGTGAATTGAGCCAAGTGCACCGAAGCTATCGGATTTGAAATGCACCGGGCTGTCCTGGATCTTCCAGTCCATACCCGCTTCGCGCTGCCAGATTTCGATGGGTTGTTTTGGCGAAAGGCGACTACCCAGACCGTGCCAGGGAGTTGCGCCAACATAAGCCATTTGTTCAATCAAATGAGCCATGGGAATAGGTCCTTTGACAAAGGGGGAGCCCCTGTTTGCGTGTGAAACAGGGGCTGACTCGATGAGTTAGCGATTAGCGCTGAAGCTGTAACCGCAGTCTAGACATTGATAGTTATTCAGTACCTTGTCATCGATCTGTTCACCGAGCGTGGCCCCGGCGATACCGCCAGCGACCCCTCCAAACAACCCCCCTAAAATCGCCCCAGCGACGCTCCCGATCGCGATGCCTATTGGGCCTCCGGCGACACCTAAAACAGCTCCAGCTTCGGCGCCGGACAGAGCGCCAGCTGTACCACTGGCGGCGCCGCCTGCGGCACCGATCAAACCGCCTGCTTGTTTCCCAATATTTTTCGTGACGATGCGTCCAGAGTTACAACTTGGGCAAGGGCTATACATACGCAGATCCTCTCAAATGATGAGCGTGCTAAGCGAAGTGCAGGCACGCCAAAATCCCAACTGCAGTCGATACAGGTGGGCGTTCATAGAGGTGATATAGGTCTGAAATATTTTTGATTATCCACGGGCGCACAGCCAATGGTCATACAGAATGGACGGTGGAAAGGCACTGGGCTGACCTGCGCGGCCTGGCAAGATCAGCAGTTGACCAGTGCGACACTCGAGCCGGAGGGAATGTGAGGAAAACCCGCCCTACAACTGACCGACTATCGGGTCTCTCGGACCAGAAATCCATTGATAACGCCCAGCGTTACGACAGTAAAGATTAAGGCTAAGGTGCTGGCATAAGGGCATGATTTTCTAGCATTTGTCCATGGGAAGTTCTTGATTCGCCGTAGTGAAACTACAGCGCTCCCATTTCGAATTTGTTGTGCCCCGAAAAATGTGCCGAGCGAGGTACTGCCATTGATCGCCAGCGGGATTGGCGATTGAAGCATCAATGTGAGCGTGTCGGTCGTCCTGAAAATCCAAACCCATGGTCTGCGGGTATTTGGATTTTAGTTTACTGAGCTGAAACGACGACGGTACTCCGTCGGCGTCAGGCCAACGACCCTTCGGAACCGCGACCGGAAGGTCACCGCAGACCCGAATCCGGAAAGAAGTGCCGTTTGATCAATCGATGTGTCGCTCTCCTCAAGCAATGCGCGCGCTCGATCAATACGAGCGGTGAGAAGCCACTGTAAAGCTGTAGTACCGGTCTGTTCTTGAAATCGTCGAGCAAAGGTGCGAGAGCTCATGTTGGCACGAGCAGCAAGACTATCGACCGTGTGCGAACTGTTCAAATTGTCTCGCATCCATTCGATCAAGGGCATTAAGCTCGTTGGAGAGCTTGGAAGCTCTTGACGAATAAACTGGGCCTGACCACCATCACGGTACAGTGGCGCGACCGCTAGACGGGCAGTGTTTGCCGCAACAGACTGGCCGTAATCGCGTCGCACGAGATGCAAACACATATCTAATCCTGCTGACGCGCCGGCCGAAGTCACGATGCTTCCTTCATCGACGAACAGAACATTAGGTTCTACTTGTATCTCTGGGTGAAGCCTGGCCAAGTCCTCGGCGAAACGCCAATGCGTAGTAGCGCGTTTTCCGTCAAGAAGACCGCTCTCGGCAAGGATAAAAGCCCCAGTGCAGATTGACGCCAATCGTGCACCACGAACATATGCCTCGCGAAGAGCGATTCTTACCGTCTCTGGAACCTCTCCAAACGGGTCTTCACACCCTGGAATGACAATGGTGTGGGCTAGCTCAAGACGGTCGAGGCCGTACCGCACATGCATATCAAAGCTAGCGGCCCGAATTGTCCGCTCGGGTGCGCACACCTCCACCTCGTATGCGTTGCTGTTATCAACCTTAGAGGCCAAAGCGAAAACCTGATAGGCGATACCAAAGTCCAACGGCACCACGTCATTCAATACCAGAACCGCAATTTTATGCACGGCGTTGACTCCTGCTCTCAAAATTAAATAACTGGCAGAAAACGATCGTTTGATGTCGTTTAAGCCACTCACGTGTAGCGTCTTGCAGGAATACTCTTTAGTCAACTACGACGAGAGGAGACGGTAATGACTGATGAGCTGAGCAATAAGATTCAAGACCGCCAACTGCAGATTGGCATGGTAATTTTTCCTGGCTTTACTCTGCAGGATTTGGCTGGCCCACAGACGGCGTTCGGCCTTCATGCCAAAACTCACATAATCTGGAAGACCATGGAGCCCGTTCCCACGGACATGGGCGTCACCATGAATCCCACGATCACGATTGATGACGTTCCAGATAACCTAGACGTGCTGTTCGTCGCAGGTGGCGGAGGAACCCCTGAAATCATGAAGGACCGGGAGTTGCTCGATTTCATTGCTCGCGCAGGACAGACTGCCACCTATGTAACCGCCGTATGCACAGGCTCTGTACTTCTTGCTATGGCGGGCCTATTGGAGGGCTACCGTGCAGCGACCTACTGGCCTTTCTACGAACCCCTCATAGCACTGGGTATTGAGCCGAGCTACGAACGGGTATGCGTCGACAGGAACCGAATCACAGGTGGCGGTGTAACGGCAGGTATCGACTTTGCGCTGAAGGTCATCGCCGAGCTTAAAGGCCAGGACGCGGCAGAGTTTACTCAGCTTGTGCTCGAGTACGACCCGCAGCCGACAATGAACTCGGGGAATCCACGTACCGCGCGGCCGGAGATCGTCGCACAGATAAAGGGTCTGTGGGGGAGAACTGACGAGGCTGTGAGAGTCGCGAATGAGCATATGGAGCGTCGAGCGCAGTTATCAAAACTAGCTCCCGCGTGATCGTTGCTCTGTAACGTTGTTCTCGGTGGACCTTGATCAGTCATTTCTGCGCCATGCCGCGGTGTCGCTCTAGGGTCAGTTCCTAAGCTGGCGTCAAGTTCAAGCATATAGCCCCGCGCGTACCTACGCGCGGGGGTTTTACGTTTAGAGTTGGCTCATTAGTGGCCCATTTGTAAGCACCCACGTGAATGCCATCTTTACAGTCCGTCGCACGTTTCGGCTCCTTTTGAATGAATGGATTCAGCATTCTCAAGAGCCATAAGTCAGCGGGTGCATCCAGGATGAGTTCGGCTTCGCTATGTACCGCTATTGATTATCGAGCACTCAACACTCAACCGATTCTTGCGGCGGACATACTGCGGTGAATATCCATGCAGTCGAACGAACGCCCTACGCATCCGTTCTGGGTCAGTAAAACCGACCGCCTGAGCAATCTGCTCGATCGGCTCGCTGCCTTCTTGCAGACGTAAACACGCCGCTTCGACGCGCAAGCGTTCCACTGCTTTAGCTGGTGTTTCACCTGTCTCTCGGCGGAATGCTCGTCCGAATTGTCGCAGGCTCAATCTCGCCGCATCGGCGAGTCTCTCAATGGGCAACTCCTCGGCCAGATGCTCTCTCGCGAATTTCAACGCAATACGGATGCGATCTGACTTTGGCTCCATTTGTGACATCGCAGAAAACTGTGACTGGCCACCAGGCCGTCGATATGGAACGACCAGCAATCTGGAGACATCGCGCGCGACATTCACGCCCATATCTTTCTCAATCAGGGCGAGGGCCAGATCGATCCCGGAAGCGATGCCGGCCGACGTCCAGATGTGCCCGTCCTCAATAAAAATATTGTCCCCCTCAACCTTGATGCGGGGAAAACGCGATTGCAGTAGTGCGGTGTGATTCCAGTGCGTCGTGGCCCACCGATCGTTCAACAGCCCGATTTCCGCAAGCAAGAACGCCCCGGTGCACACGCTGGCGACTCGCGAAGCGTTGACGATCAATTGCCTTGCTGCGGCGAGATTCTCTGCTGTCAGCATTGGCTCGACTTCGCCACCCACAAAAATCACGGTGTCAAAGGTGTGCTGGCAAACTGGAGTAGTTTCGACCGGAAGGCCTGAATTACCAATAACCGATCCTCCGGAGTGCGATACGACACGAAGCTCATACGGCTTATGACCAACAGCCGTCGCCACTTGATTGAATGCAGACAGTGGCCCAGCAAGATCGAGGGCATCGTGACCAGGGCAGACAAAAAATCCAATTCGGTACGTCGCAGCTCAGCCCCAGCGTTTTAAGTCTCAGATTAACGGGAACCCTAGTGTAATACCACGGAGCTTGGCGCGCTTCATGGCTTTTAATAGCGAGATTTATTGGCTTAAAGTGAGGGATAAACGTCGTTTTCGTTTCCCATACTCCTACGTAAAGTTGGTGACACGAACATCATGAGCGACGGTTGTAATGCTCGCTTTTACAGGTTCGCAGGCGGCGCAGTAGAGCACTAAGAATCACCAATGTTTTAGTCCAATGCTCGTAAGGCAACGGCTTGAGTACGCTTACTCAGGAGTGGGCCCGCTAGGTATGAATGCATCGTTTCCAAGCCAGGGGAGGAGCACTCGTTGTAGCAAACATTTTGGTGATCGCGGTACGTGACTCTGCGAGGCCCATAAACACCCACATTTCGCTAGAAAGCTACGAGGGTTCAACATGACTTTGCATATAAAACCTGTCGCCACGACTGAATACGACGATGTAATTCAGGCAGCTCAAGCTTATATTGACGGTTATCGCTCTGGGGACATCGCTGGAATTGAGAAAGCCTTCCACGAAGACGCGATAATGTGGGGCTACACCGGCGATGAGCTGCTTCAAGGTCCAGCTGTTCCTGTATTTGCTAGTTTCTTCAAAGCACTGGGCGCTTCGCCGAACACCCGCAGTCGCCTGGATATCTTGGCTATCGCCCCCACAGCTGCAGTTGTCCGAGTGGACATGGAGAATGACGTTTTGGGCGCGAGCTTCCACGACTTTCTCTCGCTGCTCAAGATCGACGGTCAGTGGAAAATAATCTCGAAGATATTCCAACGATACGCCTAAGCAAGCGACGGAGCCGCATCGGATAAATTTAGCCCGTCAGATGCAAGATCCTCGTCCTCTAAGCCGATGCTAAAAGGCTTGAGCGCGCTAGCCTGAGGTGCATCGCAACCAGACGAGGGTCGCGCGCGAGGTCACCTGAGATAAGCCAGCAATTTTTTGTTGTGTTACACGCACGAAGGTAGCTAAGGCAAAAAACTCTTTGCCTTAGCTTCATGCCGAATCTACTCGATAAACGCGGCCAGCGAATCCGACAACGGGGCTGGCGGCGTCGCCCAGTTTGAACGCTCGTCACGGTCAGCCACTTTCATCTACTGGCGCTCGTCGTTGAAACTATCGATTCATTTTGCGTCATCAGCCATATTTAAAGCTCGCGCGGTGGCCTCAACCTTGATCGATTCCTTCTCGCCCTTGGCGTTCTCTACCGTAAGATTCACAAGCACCTGGTCACCTTCTTTTACCTGTTTCATCAGGTCAATAAGCATAATGTGATAGCTGTGGGGATCCAGGATGACTGCTTTGCCAGCAGGCAAGGCGACGAACTCTACTGGTTGCATGCGCATCACGTCGTTCTTGATTGTCGACTGGTGAACTTGCACGATTTTCGCCACCGGTGACTGGGCACTGAGCAGCTTGCTGTCGCTGCTTGCAGTTATTGTCATGAACGCACCAGTCGCTTGTTGTCCTGGCACTGTCGCGCGAACCCATGCGCCCTCTATGTACGTTTGGGCTGAAACCTGGAAAGCCAGCCCTAATAGAGAAAACCCAAGTACGATCTGTTTAACGTGTTGATTTATATTGGTCAAATTTGGACCTGAATACATTAGCAAATCTCCATGAGTGTAATCAGATCTTCTGCACATTGTTGTGCCGAAAGTGCTTGAGAAAATCCAAGGCGTAGCGTTCCTTGGTAGTCATACACATAGCTCGTCGATGAATGAGTAAGTGTATATGTTGATCCAATCGGTACTTTCTCGTAAAACACGCCAAACTCTTTGGCTGTAGCCGCTGTTTCTTCTAGTGTTCCGTAAAGAGCGATAAATGACGGATCAAAAGTTTTTACATAGGCGTCTAGGACGGCTGGTGAATCCCGCTCGGGATCGAGCGTAATAAAGATAACCTGAAGAAAGTAGCCGTCCTTATCCATCATTTTTTTGATTTTAACTGCACGAGCCAAGGCGGTGGGGCAGACTGCCGGACATTGAGTGAATCCAAAAAAAATCATGGGCATCACGCCTCGATAGCTTGAAAGCGTTCTTACCTCGCCGTCGGTGTCTTTTAGCCGGAATGTGCGCCCAAGAATTTTATTACTTAAGTCTTTGCCGTATTTGTACGATAGCTCACCTCGGGTATCGCATCCTGCCAGCATGCCGATACCTAGAAGTCCCATGCCTGAAATCACCTTACGGCGAGTCAACAAAACGCTCATTGATTCAAGCCTCTTTATACGAAAAAAACCACAAATTGGATTAACAAGTCTTCTTTGAATTATTACTTCATACATTGATCATGTGCTGCCGATGGATAATACATCGGTTCAGGTCGAGCTGATCACTAGTGCGATTGAATTGAGGGTGTTGTCTCTAATGCTTTTGACGGCGCCTCAACTGTAAAACGTGGTTCGTCTAACTGGGTGTTCGCGAAAAAAAGATTTAAGTTCCCCAGTCACCCAACTAGAATGACTGCTGGAAATCAGCCCGAACTACCAAGTTCTTTAGCCCCGTAATGGCGTTCAGTCTTACTAGCAAGGTGCCTGGGGTAACTAGTCAGAGAGTCTGTAGGTAGATAAATCAGGACTACGCGTTTACGCCCCCGTCCACGCTTAACCCGGTGCCGGTGATGTGTTTAGCGCTTGGGCTTGCGATGAACGCGACCGCCACTGCGACATCCTTCCCAGTACCGTATCGGCCTAATGCTGAATGAGCCCTCATCGCATCGGCACCATCACCATCGGCTGGGTTCATATCAGTGTCCGTAGGTCCAGGATGCACAGTATTAACGGTGATGCCACGCGGTCCTAGCTCACGAGCAAGTCCTCGTGTAAAGGAAAGTAGGGAGGACTTGGACATGGAATAGACTGTGACCGATTCAAAGGCCACACGCTCCGCCAGACAGGAACCGATATTGATGATTCTTCCGCCCTCTCCAAGATAGGTAATGGCTGCTTGAGACGCCAAGATCACTGCTCTAATGTTTACGGCGATGATCTGGTCTATCTGATCCAGCGGCATTGTCTCTAGCGGGCAAATAAAAGCGACGCCCGCATTGTTTACTAGTATGTCCAACCCTCCTAAAAGCCTAGCTGCCTCATGTACAGAACGCGTAGCTGCTTGGGGATCCGCACTATCGGCCTGGATAGGGAAGGCTTTAACGCCCAATCCCTCAATTTCTTTGGTCAGTTCCTCCGCCGCATCCCCAGAGCGAACATAGCTGAAAGCAATATCAGCTCCTTTTTCTGCCAACTCGATAGCGATAGCTGCGCCAATACCTCGTGCAGCGCCAGTGATGAATGCACGTTTGCCTGAAAGTTCTTTCATGACTGTCCCATTAGTAGATTTGAGATTTACCGCGACCATTCGGGGTCACTAAACCCAGAAGCTGAAGCTTAAGCGTCACTAGCGCTTTGCAAAACGACTTAGTCCCCTCGATTTACGCCATACGGTTTAGTCGAACTTGTTTCCCCTTCCGAAATTAGAATCTACTGATGAGGCGGCTTTAAGAGGAATAGACTTTCGGTACAGCGCTCAAATACGCCGTTGCAACGGGGATTGCGCCGAGCGCAATGAACCCTGAGCGGGCAGTTAAGACACTTCAGCCTCAACCGTAACCTCATAAGCGCTAACACCCTGATGTGCGGCCAGCCGTCTGATGCTTTGAGGAGGGTGCCCGATAACTCTGATGAAGGCTCTGCGCATCCGCTCCGGATCCTTGAAGCCAACCGAGTGTGCTATCAGTTCGATCGGTTCCGCCCCACGTTCAACGCGCAGCCTCGCGACCTCGACACGCAAACGCTCCACAGCTTTAGCGGGTGTTTCCCCCGTTTCCAGCAGAAAGGCTCGACCAAATTGGCGCAAGCTGAGGCAAGCAATTGATGCCAAATGCTCTGTTGATAGCTGTTCGTTTAGATGCTCTCGCATGTAGGAAAGCACCTCCCTCATGCGATCCGTCGTCGGCTCCATATCGGCCATGGCCGAAAATTGTGACTGCCCTCCTGGCCGACGGTGGTACACGACCATGGCGCGGGCGACCTCATGGGAAACAGCATTTCCCAGATCTTCCTCAATCATGGCCAGCGCCAGATCGATTCCCGCAGAGATGCCAGCAGACGTCCAGATGCCACCATCCTTCGTAAATATATGATTGGGCTGTACCCGCACCTTCGGAAAATTGCGTTGCAATCGCGCGGTCTGCCTCCAGTGTGTAGTAGCCCTGCGACCGTCTAACAGGCCCGCCGAAGCCAATAGAAAAGCCCCGGTGCAAACACTCGCAACTCGCCTAGTACCTTTCGCGGCCGCATTAGCGAGGTGGTCCGACACCATGGGGAGGTCATAGGGTTTGGAAAAAGCCTTACCGCCGACCACTATCAACGTATCGTACGGGCTTGATCTGATCTTCTGACTCCTTACTTCTAGACCAGACGAACTCATCACAGGACCGCCCGACAACGAAACCACCGAACAGCAGTAGGGATCTGGTACCCCAATCTCTTTAGCGATCTCAAAGGCCGCCAGCGGACCGCTGAGATCCAGAATCTGAAACTCGGGAAAGACCAGGAAAGCGATGTCACGCATGGAATTACCTTCTTAAAAAATCATAGATCCTGCTCGGAATTACTGTTCCCCGCCAGCGTCCTATTGGCCGATTTTCGTAACGCTGGCCCCAAATCATCCTCTAAAAATTTTATGGCGAAAAGAGCAAAAAACCCTCAAAAAACGTCATCGTTTTTGTTCGCCTCTCAGTCCCGCTTCGCTATCAGCCTTCCTGTTTGTGACACCTGCTCCTAATGCAACCCGACGACCAAAAAGGAGGGAACTAAGTCCTTTCTCCCGCCATAAGTGACGTAGAGAATGCTCCAGTTTCTCAACAGGAGAGTCGTCATGGTTGTAAGGGCAGACAGCTCGAACCGTCTTGACTGGAGGCGGACACAATGAGCACATCAAAATTATCGGAAGACATTTCAGCGTTAGAAAAGTCATCAAGCCCGCCGAATGTGGCTGTGCTGGCAATAGCCCAGGGTTTGTTCACGGCAGCCATCGCAATCGATCTCACGTTGACCGGTTTGACGGGATATCAGCTCGCACCCGATAAATCGCTTGCGACTCTGCCCTTTGCACTCATCACCGTAGCAGGCGCGATTGCGACATATTTCGCCTCTACTCTGATGCAGAAAATAGGTAGGCGGCGTGGATTTGTACTAGGTGCCCTCACCGGCGCGATAGGCGGATTGATTTCCGTATGGGCAGTTTTCCTAAACTCTTTCTGGCTGTTTTGCATGGGGACAGCCGCCGTAGGTATTTTTCAAGCGTTTGCCCAGTATTACCGATTGGCTGCGACAGATTCGGAACCTGACAATCGCAAAGCGCGCGCGATCTCGTTGGTGCTTGCGGGCGGAGTGATCGCCGCTTTTCTTGGGCCTTTGTTGGCGAGTTGGAGCACAGATTTGTTCCCAGTCCTATTCGCCGGCTCGTACTTGATGGTATGCCTGCTGGGCCTTGCCTCCGCAGCATTACTTTGGCTGGGTTACCAAGATGCACTTCCAGAACCATTGGAACTGCATGACCACGAACAGCCGCCACGCAAATTACTCACAATATTCAAGCAACCTATTTCACTAGCGGCACTCTCGAATAACGTTATTGGCGGCGTGGTGATGATGTTCATCATGACCGCGACACCGCTGGCTGCTGTCGCCAGCAATCACTCCATAAATGATGGCGCCAGCATTATTCAATGGCATTTAGTGGGTATGTACGCGCCGTCACTATTCGCTGGGCGCCTGATTGCCCTATTCGGATTGCCTCCGATTTTATTCCTGGGAATGGCACTAAGTGCAGCTTGCGGATTGATTGCACAGTTTTCGGACAGCTTGACCGCGTTCTATATCGCGCTTCTTTTTTTAGGCGTCGGGTGGAATTTTATGTTTGTTGGTGGCACAACCTTATTGACTTCCTCCTACTACCCCTCCGAAAAGGCCAGGGTGCAGGGAGTGGCAGAGTTTATTCAATATACATTCACTGCATTTTCCACTTTGGCCGCCGGCCCCATATTGCAATTACTTGGCTGGAAGGGCATGAATAATATTGTTTTTCCGCTAATCGCGGTATCCGCGGTTATTACCTTAAGGTGGATGCGTGCCGACCGCAGAACAAAAATCGCCAATGGCGAACGCGTTCTAGACAATGAAAACAGGTCGATGACGTGATTTTTCACGCATGCCGTGCACTGTAAAAAAGTCGCGGTGTTGCTGGAGAAGCAAAAACCTTGGCTTCCAAGAAGCGCCATTTCATATTTCATGCGAATTAGCCATCGGAAGTTGGCATTCACACAACAGTCAAGCTAGAACAGGAATAACTTCGGAGTAATTATGAGCGCTAATTCCAAACCCCGCATTAGGCTGGCACTTTATTCGGCAGGCATGCTTTGTATTTCCGGAGTCATTGCCTTTAGTGTGGTCGATAGCTCAGAGAAAGCTGTAGCACAGGAAGGCCCGCTCCCAATCCAAGAGGTAGATGTCGCGGTCGTTAAAAGAGAAACCGTTACCGACTGGCAAATCTATTCTGGCCGATTAGCAGCGGTGGAAAAAGTTGAGGTTAGGCCGCTGGTAGCAGGAACCATAACGGACGTCAACATACATGACGGCCAATTGGTTAAAAAAGGGGACACTCTGTTCGTCATCGATCCACGACCTTACCAAGCACAAGTCGAACGAGCTAAGGGGCAGGTTGCAGCAGCTCAGGCTCGCGCCGCGTATACGAAAAGCGACTGGGAGAGGGCACAGCGCCTAATTGCCGAAAATGCAATAGCGAAACGTGACTACGATGAAAAAAACAACGCAGCATTGGAGGCCAGTGCCAATCTTAAGACTGCTGAAGCGGCGCTGGATGCCGCTAAAATTGATCTCGGCCATACCCAGATTACAGCTCCAATTTCTGGTCGCGTATCGCGGGCAGAAATAACACTTGGAAACATCGTAAACGCCGGGGCAGGCGCGGCGCCTTTAACGATGCTTGTCTCTGTGAACCCCATTTACGCAGAGTTCAACGCTGATGAGCAGACTTATCTTAAGTACATCAACAGACTCGGCAATAAGGCTACTGTTCCGGTTGATCTAGGGCTTGCAGATGAGACAGGGTATTCGCGCCGGGGAGTCATCCAATCCGTAGACAATGAACTCGACAC
Source organism: Pseudomonas tolaasii NCPPB 2192 (assembly GCF_002813445.1). Lineage (NCBI taxonomy): Bacteria > Pseudomonadati > Pseudomonadota > Gammaproteobacteria > Pseudomonadales > Pseudomonadaceae > Pseudomonas > Pseudomonas tolaasii. Next base: position 564,548 of record NZ_PHHD01000001.1, on the reverse strand, counting down.
TACCTCAGGCACTATCCGCATGCGTGCACGGTTTGACAACGCTGATGGCACCATGGTCCCGGGGCTATATGCGCGTGTAAAAGTGGGCGGCAGTGAGCCATACGCGGCCCTCCTTATTGATGATGCGGCAATTGGCACCGATCAAGATAAGCGATTTGTCTTGGTCGTGGGCAAGGATGACCATATTGTTTATCGCCCGGTAGCGCTGGGAAATCTACAAGGCAATGATCGCATTATCACGTCCGGACTCGAAGAGGGCGAACGGGTGGTGGTAGGCGGTATTCAGCGAGTCCGTCCAGGGGAGCAGGTTCTAGGAAAGATAATTCCCCAAAGTGACGCTCAGGCTAGAAACGCTCACTGACCCACGACAGCACTAACTAAAATTCACCAATAAACAATGAATGCCCCTCAGGCACTTAGGATTTATTGGTCCGTGCATTGATTATAAAACAGAGTGCATCCTTAAGCGTCCTGTTGTCTTTTTAACCCTCAAGCAGCGCTGAGAGAAAGTAGCCGCCTCACTTAAAGAGTCATTAATGAACATATCAAAGTTCTTCATTGATCGTCCGATCTTTGCGGGCGTACTATCCGTGGTGATCCTGCTTGCAGGGTTGATAGCAATATTTAAACTGCCGATTTCTGAGTATCCAGAGGTCGTTCCGCCCTCGGTCACAATCAGCGCACAGTATCCTGGAGCGAACCCAAAAGTCATTGCCGAGACAGTTGCTGCGCCGCTTGAGGAAAAAATCAACGGCGTTGAGAATATGCTGTACATGCAGTCTCAAGCGAACAGTGACGGCAACCTGACCATCACTGTAACTTTCGCATTAGGAACTGACCCGGACTTGGCTACCCAGTTGGTACAGAATCGAGTCAATCAAGCATTGCCACGACTGCCCGAAGATGTACAACGATTGGGTGTTACTACGCTCAAAAGCTCTTCTTCATTAGTTCTTTTTCTGCACCTCGTGTCGCCGAATGATCGGTACGACACAACGTATTTGAGAAACTACGGCCTACGGAACGTCAAAACGCGCTTTGAGCGGATACCTGGCGTTGGCCGTGTCGATATGTGGGGGGCAGGTGACTACGCAATGCGTGTGTGGCTTGATCCGCAGAAGGTAGCACAGCGTAATCTCACCGCCTCGGAGATTGTCACTTCCATTCAAGAACAGAATATTCAGGTTGCTGCGGGTGCCGTTGGTGCTGCGCCCTCTTCGCCGGGTACTGCAGTACAGCTGACAATCAATGCCCAGGGTCGCTTGAAGACCGTCGACGAGTTCCGCGACATCGTTCTCAAAACTAGCCCGAATGGCGCAGTTACTCATCTGCGGGATGTCGCCCGAGTCGAACTCTCTGCGGCTGAATACGGATTGCGTGCGCTGCTGGACAACAAACCCGCCGTCTCCCTCGCCATCTACCAATTGCCTGGCGCTAACGCGCTGGAGATCTCTGATCAAATCCGCGCTGCACTCAAAGATCTCAGCGCTGATTTCCCTCCCGGCCTGGATTACAGGCTTATCTACGACCCCACTCGCTTCGTGAAGTCGAGCATTCAGGCGGTTATAGAAACACTGCTCGAAGCCATCGCACTGGTGGTCGTGGTCGTCATTGTGTTCCTCCAATCATGGCGTACAGCGATCATTCCTTTGATCGCTGTACCGGTGTCCATCATCGGTACCTTTGCGCTCTTGCTGGCCTTCGGCTTCTCGATCAATGCCCTGTCGCTTTTCGGAATGGTGTTAGCCATTGGTATCGTCGTTGACGATGCCATCGTTGTGGTTGAAAACGTGGAGAGGAACATAGCCAGCGGTCTGACCCCGAGGGACGCCACGTATAAAGCCATGCAAGAGGTCAGCGGCCCCATCATTGCTATCGCACTCACGTTGGTTGCTGTATTTGTACCGTTGGCATTTATGAGCGGTCTCACGGGCCAGTTCTACAAGCAGTTTGCAATGACCATTGCGATCTCTACGGTGATCTCTGCTTTCAACTCACTCACGCTCTCTCCAGCCCTCAGCGCACTACTTTTGCGTAGCCACGACGCTAAGCAAGACGCCTTAACGCGGGTGATGAATAAGCTACTGGGCGGTTTTTTTCGAGCATTCAACAAGGTTTTTAATCGTGGCTCGGAGCAATACTCGAAAGGCGTAACAGGCGTCCTTAAGCGCAAGGGCAGCATGCTGGTTGTTTATGTGGTTCTTCTGGGACTCACGGCGGTTATGGGGAACGTTGTGCCTGCTGGGTTCATTCCCATGCAGGACAAGGAGTACTTGGTCACCATCGCCCAGCTTCCCAATGGCGCTTCTCTTGACCGTACGGAAGAAGTGATTCGCCAGATGAGCGAAATAGTCATGAAGCAGCCGGGCGCAGCTCACGCAGTCGGCTTCCCTGGCATGTCCGTTAACGGATTCATGAACAGTTCTAGCGCAGGGATTGTCTTTGTCCCCCTCAAGCCTCTCAGCGAACGTACATCGAAAGATGAGTCCGCCGCGGCCATCGTCGCATCCCTTAACCAAAAGTTCGCCAGTATCAAAGGAGCCTATGTCGCAGCCTTTCCACCGCCTCCAATACTCGGGCTTGGCACACTGGGTGGCTTCAAAATGCAGCTGGAAGACCAAGGTAGCCTCGGGTATGAGGAGCTTAACAAGGCCGCTCAAGCATTCATGGCCAAGGCTGCAGTGACCCCGGAGCTTGGTGGGTCACTGACAAACTATCAGATCAACTTCCCGCAGCTAAACGTCGAGCTAGACCGTGTGAAAGCCAAACAGCTGGGCGTGTCCGTTACCGATGTATTCAAGACCATGCAGGTATACCTTGGCTCCTTGTATGTGAATGACTTCAACAGTTTTGGCCGTGTATATCAGGTACGAGTGCAGGCCGACGCACCGTTTCGTCAGCGAGCAGATGACATCCTTCAGCTGAAAACCAGAAACGACCGTGGAGAAATGGTGCCCCTATCGTCTCTGGTTCGTATCACCCCAACCTACGGTCCGGACATGGTGGTTCGGTATAACGGCTACACCGCAGCGGATATTAACGGCGGCCCAGCGCCGGGCTATTCGTCTGGCCAGGCCCAAGCAGCAGCAGAGCGCATTGCAGCCGAGGTGTTGCCTCAAGGCGTAAAATTCGAGTGGACTGAGCTGACTTACCAAAAGGTTTTGGCAGGTAATGCCGGTATGTGGGTCTTCCCTGTCAGCGTCCTGCTCGTATTCCTCGTACTGGCCGCACTGTACGAAAGCTTGACCCTCCCTTTGGCGGTAATCCTGATCGTTCCCATGAGCATCTTGTGCGCACTCACGGGGGTGTGGCTCACGCAGGGAGACAACAACATCTTTACCCAGATCGGGTTGATGGTATTGGTCGCATTGGCTTCCAAAAACGCCATCTTGATCGTCGAGTTCGCCAGAGAACTAGAGCACGACGGGTACACGCCGCTGAAGGCAGCCATTGAAGCGAGCCGCTTGCGTCTCCGACCAATTCTCATGACTTCGATCGCCTTCATCATGGGCGTTGTTCCACTGGTGTTTTCCACTGGTGCGGGCTCAGAAATGCGCCAAGCCATGGGGATCTCGGTGTTTTTCGGCATGTTGGGCGTGACCCTGTTCGGTCTCGCACTGACACCTGTCTTCTACGTGGTCCTGCGTACGCTGGCAGGTGGCAAAGTACACGTGGCTCAAAAAGACGCGCCTCACCTGACAACGGAAGCATTGGACGCATGATCGGAGCCAAACGAATGATCCAATTACCCAAAAAGTCTATTTTTGGACTGCTAACTTCCTCAGCGCTGCTATTCCTTCTATCAGCATGCTCTGTGGAGCCGACATACAACCGCCCCGACGTCCCGACTCCGCAGGCGTTCAAGGAAGCTTCGGCTGAACAGAAGCAAGCATCATTGCCCAAGGATAGCGCCTGGAAAAACGCTGAACCGGCCGATGCCGAGCATCGTGGGGAATGGTGGCTAGTCTTTGGCGATCCGGTGCTAAACGACCTGGAGCGGCATGCCGCAGAGGCTAATCAGAATCTGAAGGCGGCTGCCGCACGAGTCCAGCAATCGAGAGCCTTGACCCAATCAGCCCGAGCCGGATGGTTCCCATCTCTAGATGCGGGATTTGGTCCTACGCGTGAACGCCTGTCTCCTGCCTCACAATTGTTGTCTGACGATGCGAGTGGGTCCACGCAGACTCTTTGGCGGGCGCAGGCGACAGCCTCTTACGAGGTAGACCTGTTCGGGAAGGTGGATTCACAAGTGAACACCGCGCTCGCTAATCAAGCACAGAACGAGGCGCTGTATCGTTCTGTGCTGTTAGCCCTCCAAGCTGACGTGGCTAAAAATTATTTCGAGCTGCGTGAGTACGACAACCAACTTCGACTATTTCGTCGCACGGTCACCCTGCGTGAAAACACCCTGAAATTAGTAGAGGGGCGATTCAAAGAGGGCGACATAAGCGAACTTGACCTCTCGCGAGCGCGCAACGAACTATCGACCGCGAGGGCGGACTCGGTAGGGATCGCACGGTTGCGTGCGACGTCAGAACATAGTCTTGCAGTGTTGTTGGGTAAGTCTCCTGCCGACTTCGACTTCCCTGACTCACCTATAGAGCCCATCGCGACCCAGGTGCCTATCGGGTTACCATCAGCCCTACTGGAGCGCCGTCCAGATATTGCTGCCGCCGAGAGAGCTATGGCCGCGGCTAACGCACAAATCGGATTGGCGAAATCAGCATTTTTCCCGCGGCTTAACATAAATGCCGCCGCCGGCTTCGAGTCGTCATCGCTGGGGAATTTGTTCGACTGGTCGACTCGGTCTTTTCTACTAGGCCCCCTTGCGGGAACGGCGCTGACGTTACCGATATTTGATGGTGGTCGGAGGAAAGCAGATCTCGCCTCTGCAAGGGCTCGATACGACGAGCAGGTTGCGAAGTATCGGGAGCAAGTATTGGTGGCCTTTAGAGAGGTAGAAGACAACCTTGCAGATCTGAGGTTGCTCGATGATCAGAAAGGTAATCAAAGCGAAGCTGTTGCAGCATCAAGACGGACAGAGCGACTTTCTAAAACTCAGTATGAAGAGGGGCAAATTAGCTATTTGGAAGTTATCGATGCTCAGCGCCAGGTCTTACAAACCGAACTGCAACTGAGCCGTCTGACGGGCACTCAGGCCATTGCAACGGTGAGCCTGATTAGAGCCTTAGGTGGGGGGTGGGACCGAGCCGACGCTAACATTGCCTCCAATGAGCGTTAGCGGTGATCACGCAGCCTGAACGGCTTTGAATTGCTCATAAAAAGCGGGTCAACTTGACCCGCTTTCTATGCTTCAAACCCAACGGAAATTTCTCGGCCAGAGCCAAACCGCAGTAAGCATCCGCTCACACACCTTGCCTAATTAGACGGGCGCCTACCTGTCGCAAGGTTGCACTCCAGTTGACTACGCGTTTGCATTCGATTTGACCTTTCATTGTTAGCGTCCGGCGACCTGACCTAGGTACTTGGCACCGATCGCCTGAATGCAGGAGTCTCGCAATCTGTTTTCCCGGAACGCTTACGCAAAAACCGCAACCTACAGTTCACGTACCATCACCAAGTCTCGGTGGACATCATCGCCGCATTGAAAACTGGTTTCTCCTACTGTCAAAAATCCATTACGTTGGTAGAAGCCTATTGCGCGGGCATTCTGATCATTCACCGTGAGCCGGATACGATCTGAAATACCAGTAAGAGTCGCAGTTAAGAGGAGTTGTGCGGCACCGGTTCCATGGTGTTTTGAATCGACATAGCATCGCTTCAACTCAGGGATGCCATCCGCCAGTGGGATGTTTAATCGATCTGGTTTGTAGTCGACCAAACTGAAACCCACGATATCTCCGGCTTTCTCCAACACTCGCGCCTCTTGGCTTGACGTATCCAGCGCGATCTGAAAACAACGCGCGGTCAGATTTTCGCTGATGTAGCGCTCCAGTTCTTCTGCTGGAGTGTCTGCTGGGCACGCCAGTGAAAAGGTAGCCTTCGCGATTTTACTCATGCCCTCTGAGTCACCGATTACCGCTGGACGCACACGCATTCATCGCTCCTTGGATTGGTAGATATTAGCGCGTACCGACGACTGAGGAGGCAGCTACGCAACTCAAGTGTTACGAAATGAGCCTATGGAATGCAAGCTTGTCGAGAGTCCATGAGCACGAATAATGATCAAGCAAGGAGCCTCGGCCGGACTACAACAGAACTGTGAGGTCAGTTCGTATGCGTCCGCCGAAGGCACGTTGCATGCCTAAGCAGATATGCGTCGCCGATCCTCATTGCTTATATCCCGGGCGAGTAGCTCAACTTCGTACAAGCCGCCAATCGAGTGCCGTGCCTAACAAACCGCAGCCAGCCGGAACTGGTCTTGGACCCTTCGCGAACTTAGGATTCTGAGCTAGGGCTCAGCTCCTCGAAGCAGGGATTCTTGACGGAAGAAACCTGCAGTTTGGTGCCGCCGTAAGTGGGCCATCCCGTGACCGGTAATGAGGGAAAAATGTCGTTTCCGCCTCCTGCAGTCAGACGTAGAGTCGACGTTCGAACGGTAAGATTGACTCATCCTCATCCTGGAGAAGGACACTCATCACCGTTCAGGCGCTTCAACGCAAGGAAACGAGAAATGGCCAAAAAGTGCTTGGGATTCCAGCGGACCACCCGATGTTTGCAGCGATCAAAAGCGGCTATGAGAGTCATGGCCCCTCATGACGACCTGCCAAAAAGTAGCGCATCGAAGATTGCGATTTTTTTGACCTAGACCGCTTAAAAACAAAGCGAAACTTTCTAATAGGTAAATGCATGTATGAGCGAGAAGACATTGTTATTGACAGGTGCCAGTCGTGGCATCGGCCATGCCACCGTCAAACACTTTCAAGCCGCTGGGTGGAGGATTTTCACCGCCTCTCGCCAGGACTGGGTCGCTGAATGCCCATGGGCCGAGGGCTTACTCAACCACATTCATCTTGATCTCGAAGATATTGATAGCGTCAGTGACAGCCTGGCGGCCATCAGGGAAAAATTGGGCGGACGCTTGGATGCATTGGTAAACAATGCAGGAGTTTCGCCTAAGGGGCCTGAGGGGACACGACTTGGTGTTCTGGAGTCCGACTATGCAACCTGGATCAAGGTCTTCAATGTCAATCTGTTTTCTACGGCCCTCCTTGCGCGGGGGCTGTTTGATGAATTGAAAGCTGCAAAAGGCAGCATCATCAACGTTACCTCTATTGCAGGATCCAAGGTGCACCCGTTCGCAGGTGTCGCTTATTCCACATCTAAAGCTGCGCTCTCCGCCCTGACTCGGGAAATGGCCTTTGATTTTGGCCGACATGGCGTAAGGGTCAACGCTATCGCACCTGGAGAAATCGAAACCTCAATACTGTCCGCAGGCACTGCGGAAATCGTTGAACGGCTAGTGCCGATGAACCGGCTGGGCAAACCTGAAGAAGTTGCCTCGCTCGTCTACTTCCTTTGCACCGGTGGCGCTTCTTATGTAAACGGCGCAGAGATTCACGTTAACGGTGGCCAGCATGTCTAACGTTAATGGCCGGATCTGAGAGTGTTAAGCCATAGTGAAAAAAGGTCCTGTAGCAGCAGTTTTCCACGTGGCGATTCGGCTTAGGGCATGGCAGATGATAGGGCTCGAACTTGTTGGTGGCGGTCAGTTTGCTCTGCATCGGGCAGCCATAATCCGGCACAGAGCATGGACTTCACTGACCGTTCAACCCGTGGTTGGGCCGGTAGTCTTTGCTGCCTATTCTGTCCTGTGGCGAAGTTGAGCATCGCCTTACTTTTCTGCCTGACCTCGCTACTACGAATTGGACAAAAGCCGCGCTCTAGTCGCGAGATGCACTGCAAGGCAACCCTCTGGATACTCCTGATCCTCAGCCCATCCTCGAGCTTTCCCTCAGTTAACGCTTCCAAGGGGGCTGGCTCGATTTGTCTGCCACCGCTCGTTTTTTGTCGTCCGTTTACGCTAGGTCGTCGCTGCAGCGACTGCCGGTGAACGCCGCCCAATCGTCTTGTAGAGAAGGCAGTATGTCTCGCGTTATTAATCACTCCGGTTGCAGTTCTAGTGCTCCCGAAGGTCTGACTTTCAGTTTTCCTGCATTCAATAAATCGCAAGCGGCGATGGCATGGAGGCTGCTATGCGCTCTGTAGTTATTCCTTCAGGCGTTTCGCGGCTGGTTAGCAAAACGTCGCGCATAAACAGTCGTGGCGACTTCCTATTGCCGTTTCCAGACTATCCCTGCAACGCACGCAGCTTTGTTCAACTGGATGCCAGATTGCTGCCTTATTGGCATACGTTGTTCGATGTGTGTCCGGGGCTGCTCAAGCTAGATCCACCAGATGGCTTGAACATATTTCGCAGTTTTATGGCCTGGGCGTACCGCAATCATCCGTCGCTGAATTGGACTTACTACCTGAGTGTCTGCCGTTGGTTACTCACGTCGACCTATCGGGCGCACATCCACGAAGAACACATTGATGCCTTCATGACTGCGGCAGCGGCCCGGTGGATAAATACTGACGATAGCCAAGCACGAGGACTGGTGTTGGCTTGGCAAGGCTCGCCGATGAGGGTGTTTGACTGGAAAGTAGCGCCTCGTTCTATCGCTGGTGTTGACCCTGAAAAAGAGGATTTCCCACCGGCACTCTGGGATTTTTCCTGGTGTCCTCTGACGGGGAAAGGGGGTGCCGGGTTTCGACGGTGGTTGCCCATCCCCGAATACGAGCGGCAGACGCAGGTATCGAAGGCTGCGCGTGATGAGCAGAAGCCCTGCTAATGCGTAAGCGTCACATTATCGGAGCATGGCTGAGCCTGTTCGCCATACTGATGATTTTTGCCGGCCCCCTGATCAGTCAGGGGATCAGCCTTTCCCATGGCAAAAGTCAACCAATGAGCATGGCTGGCATGGAGTGCCACGACATGCTTGGCACGAGCCAGAAGTCTCAACATGCCTCTGCCGGCAAGACCCATGATCTGGTCGTGTGGGAAAAATGCGGATATTGCTCTCTTCTGTTCCAGCATCCCGCTCTCGCCGACTCAAACCTGTCCAGTTTTCAACTTAATGTTCCACCGTTACAGCTTTTTTATACTCACATAATTCCCCAGCAAGCAGCGCCACCGATATTCCTCGGTGCAAGAAGCCGAGCGCCACCGATTCGATCGTTGAACGTCATACCCACTTTTGGCTGAACGCGCATTGCCGACTCTGCATCGACCGGCTTTTGAGTCCGCCGACGCCGAATCCCTCTGCGCGTTCTGCTTCAAATGACTTTTATCGGAAGATCCCATGTACTCGGACAAGAACGGGCCGCTGTTTTACATTGATCCATCGCGTCTGCGTTGGCGCCATGCCTTTTGCGTGTTTCTGGGGCTAGCATTACCGGTCATTGCGCACCCACAAGACGGTGCCGTGGATGTACCCCCAACATCCGATCAATCACAGATTTTGACGTTGGAAACCATAAACGTTTCTGGGGCGCGTGAAGGCTACAGCGCACCCTCTTCTGCGTCGGCCACTCGCACCGACACGCCCCTGGTCGAAGTTCCGCAATCCGTGCAAGTTGTCACGCAAACGATGCTCAAGGAGCAGGATAGTCATTCGCTTGCTGACGCGCTGGTTAACGTCTCAGGGGTAAGAGCAACCAAGCCGCAAGAGGCACTGTTCGCTCAGCCAATCGTGCGTGGTTTTCCGGCGGAAATTTACATGAACGGGCTGCCTGCATTTGGCGGCACGGCAGCGAGCATCGACCCGACCAGCCTCATAGGCACCGAGCGCATTGAGGTACTCAAAGGCCCAACATCAGCGTTGTACGGCGGCGGTATCGGCGCACCGCTGGGTGGTTTGATCAACGTAGTGTCTAAACGGCCCGAGACCGAGCCAAGTGCACTGCTGTCGATGCGCACCGGTAGCTTCGGCACAGTGAATCCTTCGCTGGATCTCAACACACCCATCGGCGACAAGGTCGCCGCACGGATTACCGCCGACTATCAAGAAAACGACAGTTGGATTGATCATGTCAACGGCCATCAGTGGTCGATACAACCAAGCATCGCTTTCCAGCTATCGCCAGAGACTGAGTTGTTACTGCGCGGCCAATACGAGAATCGCAGCCAGGTCGAATATTCCGGCCTGCCAGCCGCTCAAGCATTGAGCGGGCAGATAGATCGCAACGCCTTCCCAGGAGCGACCAACGGACAGCCTCACACCACTATCGAGAATCGAACAACCACCGCCGAGCTCACGCATGAGCTTAATGACGACACACGACTGACCGTCACCGCTCAGTATTACGAGGGCAAAGTTCGTGATTATGGCAGCCTTGTATATCCGGACCTTCTGGGACCGAATCCCACGACACCCACGGTTTACCCGATATTCAAGCTCTACCTGCCCACGAACATCCGGGAAAGCACGCTGGATACCAACCTAGGTTCCAGAGTCGAATCACTGGGTGGAGATCATGAGTTGCTGGTTGGTATCAGTTACGACAACACTCACTTCAGCTCGGGGATGTCCGACATTGAACTCATCGGCGAGCTTGACCTTGCCAATCCGGGATATGGGATTTCCTACGGCGCGACGCCCGACACAATCGTGTCCCAGACCAACCGTTACGAGACGAAGGCTTTATACGTTCAGGATCAAGCGACCTATGGCCGTTTGCACTTGTTGGGGTCGTTGCGATTGACCCAGCTCGACATCAACCAACAAGAGCAAGGTGTAGATACTTCATATCATCGTGTGACACCACGTTTTGGCATCACTTATGACCTGACCGAAAGTCTTGCGCTCTACGCGGCGTATTCCACCGGTTTCAGGGGGGCGTTCAACTTTACTGGTAACGAGGCGCCCAAGCCTGAGCTGTCTCGCAATTATGAGGCGGGCGTCAAACTGGCGTTCAACGATCTGGGCATTTCTGGCACTCTCGCCATGTTCGAGCAGACGCGTCGTAATGTGTCCACCCCTGATCCTGACCCTACCTACGCGATTCTGGGTTATTCGGTGCAGAGCGGCGAACAACGCGCTCGCGGAGTAGAAGCTGATCTGGTTTGGGAACCGACCCCCGCTCTTTCATTGCTGGGCAACTACGCCTACACCCAGGCAGAAATCACAGAGGACAACTCGATTCCGGTCGGTGATGGACTGCCTCGCGTACCGCGGCACAGCGGTCGCCTCGCAGCCCGCTATCGGATACTTGACGGCGCCGCCAAGGGACTGGGCTTCGGTGCTGGTATTACAGCACTCAGCGCGCGTGAGTTAACCCTACCTAATACGGTATCCGTCCCAGGCTACGCACTGCTGGATGCGCAGACTTCCTACGATTTCGACCGCTACACGATCTCGGTTTCGGCGGTAAACCTGACAGGTCGCAAAGTCTTTGAGACCTATCAATATATGGGCTCTCCAGTGGTACTACCCACTCAACCACGTTCAGCTTACCTGACGCTAACGGCCCGCTTCTAAAGACACCGTCATGATCGATATGCCGTCGTTCCGCGGCCGTAGATAAGAGCGGGTGGGTGGCAGCAAGCTGCCATCCCTGCCGCAACCTTACTTAGACATCCAAGCAATCACGGCTTTGTAATCTTCTTCGCTACAGTCCATGCACAATCCCCGTGGCGGCATGGCCTTGAAGCCCTCGGTCACGTGCTTGACCAATGCGTCGGTGCCTTGCTCCAAGCGGGGTTTCCAAGCCACTTGATCACCTTTTTTTGGATCCATGGGTGACTGGCCGTTATGGCACATAATGCAGGAGTGGTTGAACCCCGCTTCAGGCTCTTTGGCGGCATAAACATTTGAGACTACGTGAATCGGCCCGGGTTTCGCCGAGGCAACTGTCATGACAATGCCGTGGTCGAGAGCTTTTTCCAGCTTCTAAAGCGGGAATGGATCAAGCGGAAAATTTACACCACGCGTGAAGATGCTCGTAGTGATGTGTTCGATTACATCGAGATGTTCTACAACGCACAACGTCGTCATGGTTTCAACAATCAGCTGTCGCCTGTAGAGTTTGAAAAGTGTTACTTGCAAGGTGTCTAGAGAGTCCGGGGCGATTCACCAGGCCAAACCGAGCGGCCCCAAAACATGGATATATAGTCAGTCAATCATTAGAATTTCAGCACTTCGCACAAGCGCGGCGAACCGCCTTGCCGGCTGCTGCCGCGGCGGTCTCGCCTAACCTATTTTCTCGGAATCACAATGACTCCCCCAAGTCCGTTTGATCAGCTACGACAGTTCCTCAAGGATATGTTCCAGTTCGAGGAGCACGACCTGGATTTTGGCATCTACCGTATCACCCGCATGAAGCGTCAGTTCATCCAGGCCTTCATCGATGGTGAGGACGAAAACAGCCTACGTAGCACGGTATCGCGCGCGCTGGGTAGCGTGCAGAACAGTCAGAGCACCACGGCCCGCAATTGGCTGGCAGCTTTCGCCGCACAGTTCGGCGACATGGGCAGGCCAACGTGGCAGGCCGTCGAAGCCGATCCTGCCGACGAAGCAGCGCTGGGGCGTTTGAAGAGCCTGTTCGGTATGCCAGTGCTCAGCGATGAGCAGCGCCAACAGGCAGAGGCACAGCTGCGTACTTTTCTGGAGACCCGCCAGCTCTCTGCCGAGCAGTTGGAAACGCGCATATACAACCACCTGCTGAATTTCTTCGAGCTGTACTACCAGAACGGCGATTTTGGCTACAACACCCGTGCCGCTAGCACCTTCAAGATGCCATACGAGGCCGATTACAACGGCTCCGACACCCTTTTCCATTGGAAGCACAAGGACAGTTACTACATTAAGACGGGCAACGGCTTTCACAGCGTGCGCTGCGAGGTCTATGGCAAGTGGCTGGAGTTTCGTCTGACCTCTAGTGGTGACAAAGTGGCAGAAAGCTCAACGCGAAATAACAACAAGGAAAGTGCCTGTAAGCACTACCGGCTACTGGATATCCAGCCGGTCGAGGAGCAGGGCGCCGACGGGAATGCGCGGACCATTTGGCAGTTGCGCTTTGCTTTGGCGGAAAGCTCCACGCCCAAGGTTGAGCTGTATCGCTCCATCTGGCAGAGCGTATTCGCGGGTGATGAAACTGATCTCACGCCCTACCTGTACAAAAAACCAGGCAAGGGCGAGGAAGAGCCGGACACACCGCTGTTCAACGATCTCAAAGATGATTTCGACAAGGCCGATGGTGGCCAAGTCAAGGGCATTGGCCAACTGAGGCTTACTTTTGACCAGTACATTCAGGAACTGGCCAAGCGAGGAGAGTTCGCTGACCTTGGCAGCAATGCCGGCGAGCGGAGCGAAGAGCTGAACAACGATTGGGTGGCCATCGCCCTCTGGCAACTGGACCGCAACCTCAACAAATTTTACGTCGGTAACGACGCCGACTACTTCATACACAAAGACCTGCAGGGCTTTTTGACCAGAGAGAAATCGCGCTTTATCAAACAGGTGGTCTTTTCTGATCTCAATGCTCTGCTGCATGCCGGCGAGGACAACGCTACGGTGTTGATCGCCCGTGCCTTTAACCAGGTGGCCGATACTCTGATTGGTTTCCTGGCAGCCATCGAGAGCTTCCAGAAAGGGCTGTTCGAGCTGAAGAAAAAAGTAGTGGACACCCACTACCTGATCTCCGTGGGCAAAATCCCAGTGCATTTTCATGCTCGGGTTTTTGCCAACCAGGACCAACGCGACGAGTGGCGCGACACTTTCAAGCTGGAAGTGGAAGCCGCTGCAGATCTAGTCGCCCATCCAACCTTGGTGGTAGATACCAGCCTCTACCTCGACAGCGATCTGGAATTTCAGGATGACCTGCTCAGCTTGCCGGAGTTCGACAACCTGGACGAGCAGATTAATGGGGTGCTGATCAACTCGGAGAACTGGCAAGCGCTGAATCTACTGCAGGAAAAGTTTCGCGAGCAGATTAAGTGCATCTATATCGATCCGCCCTACAACACGGGTGGTGATGGATTCCTATATAAGGACAGCTTTCGGCACTCGAGCTGGGCGTCGATGATGGGGCAAAATCTCGCTTTAGCTAAAGCGCTAATGCCGCGCGATGGTCTATTATTTTCATCTATTGACTCTAACGAAAAGTCATCTCTTCAGGCTGTCCTGAAGAGTGTGTTTTCTGAATTTCCAACGCTAGAAATTATCCGCTCTACTGGTACGCCAACTGCCCAAGGCACAACGGGGCTAAGCAACACTTACGACTCTATTCTTATCGCTGCAAAAGAAGAAAAAGCAAGTCTTCAAGGTCTTCCTCTCTCTGAGGAAGACCGGAGAATTTATAACAAGCAAGATTCAAAAGGTAGATACTTGACTCGATCTCTTCGAATGACGGGAGAAGAGGATCGACGTGAAGATCGTCCTGACATGTATTACGGGGTTGAGGCTCCTAACGGGGATATGGTTTACCCCATTGGTCCTGGCGGTTATGAAAGCCGCTGGAGGCTTAAAAAATCTGAATATCTTTCTAGATTAGAAGGGGATTTGGTCGAGTGGAAAAATACCTCTTCCAACGAGGACGATGGTGAGGAGGATGGAGATGGGAGCAGTTTGGAAATATCTAAAGACTCGACGGAGCCGTTCTCCTCTTGGAAGCCATATATAAAATTCTACATGCCTGAATCGAAAACTGTTCAAAATATATGGTCTGACATTGAGGGGAACAAGAAAGGAAAGCGAGATCTTAAAAACATAATGGGGCATATTGCTAGGCTTACTCCTAAGCCTATTGATCTTGTGAAGAGGGTTGCAGTTATATCTACGCAGCCCGGTGATTATGTTCTCGATTATTTTGGTGGAACAGGCACGACTGCATGCTCCATTCTTAAGCTGAATTCCGAAAGTAACGGTTCCGCACAGCGAAGGTGGATGCTTTGCGAAATGGGCAGTGTCTTCGATGTCGCGCGAAAAAGAGTGTGTCGTTCGCTTTTTTCCCAAAGCTGGGAATCTCAAAAACCTAAGGATAGCGGTCAAAGTGGCACGTTAGGTTGCGTGAAAGTCCAAACTTTCGAGCAATACGAAGACCTCCTCGACAACCTGCAGTCGGTCTGGGATGAAGCATCATTGCCCAAGCAGATTCCGGTAAAATACCTGTTCCGCCCCGAGCAGAATCAGTTGATCAGCACTCTGGATCTGTCGCGACCATTCGCCCAAACATTGTGCATTGGCAAGGATCGCCAGGAAAAGACTATCGATTTGATGGAGACCTGGTGCTATCTACAGGGCTACTGGGTGCGCTCGCGGCGGGTCTATCGAGAGTTTGATCGTACCTATCTGGTGTTGGAAACCACCCATGGCACCCTGGTGGTGTTCCGCGATATCGACCCGGCCGAGGACGACACAGCTAACCTGAGCGCCATCTTGGCCCGTTATATCGATGAGCAGGGCGCCAGCCTTATCCAGCAACTGGAGCTGAATTTCGATGCCGACTTGCGCCGGCTGGCTATCGATACCCGGCTGATCCAGGCTAGCGATTTTCTGCGAGGAGTGCACTGGCATTGAGCCGCGACCTGCTGAGGGCCTGCCCATCTGCTATAGCGCAATTTCCACAGCCTGCGTTTGCGTTTTCTGACTGTTGTGGTCAAGCAACGCCGCTGTGCATGCGTTACTCCGACACGCTGAGCTACAGCGACCAGACCGACAGCGCTGCATAAAGCAGGGAATTAACCGAGAATCCCGATGGAACTGAAACTATACAACCACCTCAAGCGCGCCCTGTTAGGCGAGTTCGCCGGCCGTGCGGAAAATCATGACAGAGGCTACCAAAAGCAGGTCGAGAACTTCGCTAGCAGTCAGGCCAGCGGTTTACGCCGGCCTGTCGCACGTAAGATCCAGAAATGGCTGGACGACTATAACCAGTTGCTGTCTCGCACTTTCAGTCTTCGTTACTACCAGATCTTGGCGCTGTACTTCACTGAGTGTGTGCTGGAGCAGAAACGCGCCGGAACGGACTTCGCTGAGCAGAAGGCTCTGGTGTACTGGATGGCTACCGGTAGCGGCAAGACGCTGTTGATGCACCTGAACGTGCTGCAGTTCATCGAGCATATAGGCGGCGGCTCGGCATTCGACGAACTGCAGATCATCCTAACCACTCCGAGTGTGAACCTCATCGAGCAGCACGAGCGTGAACTGGGAGAGGTAGTTCGCCAACTCAATCGGCTCTACAACAATCGTATTAAGTTGACCGTAGCAACCACTGGCGCGCTACTGAACAAGGAGCCGGGCTTCTTCAATTTGCCGGACAGCAGCCGGCTGTTTCGCCTAGTGCTGGTGGACGAGGGGCATATAGGTCTGGCCGGCGGAGGCAAAGATCTCGGCGCCTTCAAGCAATTACGCGAGGATTTGCTCAGGCCAGCCAACAGCTTTCTGTTTGAGTACTCAGCAACCTACCATGGCATCGCCGACAAACATATCCGCGATTACGAAGAGCAGATCGTCTACGACTACAACTATTACCGTTTCTTCAAGGACGGCTACGGTAAGGACTATGCGCTGCAGAGCTTGGCCGACGACCGTTTCGCCGATACCGGTAAGAGCGAGGCACCTTTCTTCACTGCGACGTTTGACAGCTTGCAGGACAAGTTGCGGGCCCATCAGCGCCTGAGCATAAGCCAGGCACAGGGGACCGGTGAACTGCCCTTTGGCGGGCAGTTTCCACACCGTCCTTTGCTGGCTTTCATGGGCAACACGGTGGAAGACCCGAAAAATGAGGGAAGGCTGGACAAGGGCGGCCAGGGTACTGACGAGGTGTCGGATATCCGCAAACTACTAGTCTGGCTGGCCCGTCTGACACAAGGTGAGCGGGAAAACTGTTCAGCGATATTCAATGGTCACTATCAGGGTAAGTTGACGCTGACTCGTTGTCCTGGCGTGAGCGACGAGATCTGGCTTTCGTGGGGTGAAGATGAATACTGGGGGCTGATCAACGTCGGCAACGGCGACAAGTTTTTCAACGACAGCGAAAAACACCCGCAGCTGCGCCATGGCAATGGCGATTCGTTGATCACGCTACGCAAGGCCCCCATTGTAAACATTCGCTATCACTTTACTTCGGTGGATGATCCGACATCACCGATTAACGTGCTGGTGGGCAGTCGAAAGTTCGCTGAGGGATGGAACTGCTATCGGGTTTCGATCATCGGATTGATCAACCTAGGCTCTAGTAAGGGCAACAAGATCATCCAGATATTCGGTCGTGGTGTGCGCTTACTGGGGTTGCAGGGTGACGGCAAGCGACAGAACCCGGGGCACTGCACTAGCTATGCTGAACTGCTCGCTGACGGCTCTCCCGAAAAGCTGCTGCGCCGGTTAGAGACCTTGAACGTCTTTAGCTTGAATCGTTCTTGGCTGGAAACCTTCCTGAAAGCGCTGGAGCAGGATCTGCCGGTTCTCTCTGGCCCCTACACTTTGGATGTAAGGCCAGCGGTGGTTCAGGTCGGCACGTCAAAGCAGAGGCGTCAACCTGTTGAGTTCTCTGAATATCAGAACAATCTGCAGGCCTTCAAAGTAGGTCGAAGCGAATTCGACTCGCCGCTCCGCATCCTGCTTGACGATGAGCATGCCTGGCATTGGGAATATATCAGTGACAGCCAAAGATGCAGCGGACATTTACGCCCGCAGCGCTTCAGCCTGGACTATCGATCAGACCCTTCCCGGCCTGGCGAGAATCTGGTGCGTGCACTGATTGACTGCCTGCACCAACGCAATGCCTTTTTATCGAGTGGCGATCTGCAAAGCCGCTTGCTAGGTTGGAGCCGCCAGCAGCGCGTGCAGCTGTATCGACGCAATATGGCGAACTGCAAACCGATGACGTTGATTGACCTATTACCGGCGGTTGAGAGCGTTCTGTACGAAAGCCACTTTGACGACCGAAGCTGGCCAGTGGTCGAGCGTCTGCTCGACGAGGTACAGCGTGACCTATTGGAAAAAATATTCCACAAAGTCCGTTATGACATCGACAAACGTCAGTACCGGTTCGGGCCGGTTCGCCAAAACTCTCCAGGTGTGCCGGGGGACTTTATCGACCGTTATACGGTGGTTTGCGAGTTTGATAGCAACGAAAAGAAGGAAGCATTCGAGCAAGATGCCAAAGCGCTCGAAAAGCTTCGGCTGGATTTGGGGGAGTCGCGCGGTCACTACCATATCTACGAGCCACTTCTCCACGACGCGACCGACAAGCTACTGCACAAATACAAGCTGAAGCGTATCGGCATATCCCCAGATAGTCTCAATGCTGGCGAACGCAAGTTCCTGCAGGACATCTTGGAGTTTATTGAGGTCAATTACCCTCGGGATCGTCGCGAGTTTTATCTAATGCGTAACGTCGAGTCTCTGCGCTCTATTGGGTTGTACCTTGATGGTGAAACACGCGTTTTCTATCCAGACTTTGCTCTATGGATCGTTGACGATAAGGCCAACAAAACCACTCTGGCTCTGTTCGATCCAAAAGGGCAGAGCGGCATCATGCGCGAGGATGATTTGGGTCTAAGTGGTGGTTCGGCCATGAATGATAAGGTGCGAGTAGCAACCGGCGTCCAGTTGCCTGAGCTCGCTCAGGAGCTGACAAATCGAACCAAGCGCAAGTGGGCCGTTCATTCGTTCGTTCTGTTGCGTGACTCATCCCCCTTGGGTAAGTGGCGTGGAGCCTCTCCCACGAACCAAGAGATGGTCTTTGCAGAGAGAATGATCCATCAAAATGTCCTGCGTTTGGACTGGCACCTTAAGAATGAGCTAGGTCAAGCGTCAAGCCCGCTAAGAAATGGGGATACGTACCTCAGTCGAATTTTTGAACGACTCGCGCAGTGAGATAGATAAAGGGATCGAAATTTCACTTTGAGGTGTGCTGACGGATCTGGTCGGCTTTGGCTGTAGAGCGCTATGCCACTGTGTCATCTGACAAAAAAAAGAGGGAGACTAGGCTCGCTCTTTTGGTAGTGCGGCTGCCGATGCAGGCGGGGTGAGATAACACGGTGGTTCAGTGGTGTTGATTAAGCCAGCGGGAATCAAGTCTGTCATGGGGTGGGGGCAGCCAGTGCTTGCCTGGCTGCTTACGAGCTACAGGGATGTAGGGTGATGTCTTCACAGCCTTCGTTAATGCAACGTTGCTACCATTTACCTGTAATTTTGCCTACGCGGCAATTGGCAGCCAGTAATCCGTGATATTCGTTGCAGGCTCCATGATAATCCCCCTCAGCTCGCATAAAGGGATTCCTTCATATGGAACTGATCGACAACATCAACACCCTCCTTGGGGAAAACCTCAAAGGTATGCTCAAGCCGGGCTCGAAGCTGAAGATTGCTGCTTCATGCTTTTCGATCTACGCCTATGTGGCGTTGAAGAAGGAGCTGGAGAGCATCGACTCCCTAGAGTTCATCTTCACCTCGCCAACCTTCGTCCCTAACGAGGCCAGCGACAAGATCAAGAAAGAGCAGCGTGAGTTCCATATTCCTAAGGCTGAGCGCGAGCGCAGCCTGACCGGCAGTGAGTTTGAGATCCAGCTGAAGAATCAGCTCACGCAAAAGGCCATCGCTAGGGAGTGCGCTGACTGGATACGCCGCAAGGCCACCTTCCGCTCCAACCGTGGCCAGGCTCCGATGCAGCCCTTTATCGGTACGCACTCTACGGCAGGGGACGCCGTCTTTATGCCCGTTCAGGGCTTTACCGCTGTCGATCTGGGTTACCAGAAGGGCAATGCGCTCTCGAACATCGTGACCCGTTTCGATGAGCCGGCCCATACCGGCATGTTTCTTAATTTGTTTGACCAAATCTGGAGTGACCCGGATAAGCTTGAAGATGTGACCGCGCGGCTCTGCGAGCACATCGCTTCGGTATATCGGGAGAATGCCCCGGAGCGCATCTACTTCTTGATGCTCTACAACATCTTCCGCGAGTTCCTAGAGGACGTAAACGAAGACGTGCTGCCCAACGACCGCACCGGTTACCAAGACAGCCTGATCTGGCAGAAGCTGTTCAACTTCCAGCGCGACGCGGCCACCGGTCTGATCAACAAGCTTGAAACCTACAGTGGCTGCATCCTGGCCGACAGTGTGGGTTTGGGGAAAACCTTCACTGCGTTGGCGGTGATCAAGTACTACGAGCTGCGCAACAAATCTGTCCTGGTGCTCTGTCCTAAGAAGCTCGCCGACAACTGGCTGAACTACAACCGCAACCTTAAAACCAACATTTTCGCCAAGGATCGCTTCAACTACGACGTGCTTTGCCATACCGACCTGACCCGCACCCGTGGAGAGTCGCTCGGCATTCCGCTGGATCGGGTCAACTGGGGCAACTATGACCTGGTGGTGATCGACGAATCACATAACTTCCGTAACAACGACGTCTACAAAGACAAGGAGACCCGTTACCAGCGGCTGATGAATCAGGTGATCCATCAGGGCGTGAAAACCAAGGTGCTGATGCTTTCGGCGACCCCGGTTAACAATCGTTTCAGCGATTTACGTAACCAGCTGGCCTTGGCCTACGAAGGCGACAGCGATAACCTCAACGATAAGCTGCGTACTGAGAAAGACATCGACGGCATATTTCGCCGCGCTCAGGCGGCCTTCAATGCTTGGTCGAACCTACCACCGGAAAAACGCACCGCTGCGGCAATCCTTAGTACTCTGGATTTCGATTTCTTCGAACTGCTCGACAGTGTGACCATTGCCCGCTCACGTCGGCATATCGAAACCTTCTACAACACCGCCGACATTGGCAGTTTTCCGGAGCGCCGCAAGCCGCTGTCCTTTCACTGCCCACTTACCCAACGTGAAGATGTCATCGGCTTCAACGAGATCTTCAATCAACTCTCGTTACTCAAGCTCGCCGTGTATGCCCCGGTCAGCTACATCCTACCCAGCCGGATGAAGAAATACGAAGAGATGTACGACACCGAAGTGGAGGGCGGCAGAGGCAAGCTCAAGCAGGTCGACCGTGAGAGAAGCTTGCAAGCTTTAATGACCACTAACCTGCTCAAACGCCTGGAAAGCTCAGTCGAATCCTTCCGTCTGACCCTGAAAAACCTACAGGTGACGCACCGCGCGGCATTAGACAAAATCGCCACCTTCAAGAAAACTGGCCTTGCCAGTGACTTCGCCGACGTTACTGCAGCCTTTGAAGATGCTGACTTTGATGATGATATCTTGCCATTGCCCGGGGACATCAGCATCGGCAAGAAAATACAGATCAGCCTGGAAGACATGGATGTGCCTTCCTGGGAGCAAGACCTTCAAAGCGATTTGTTGTTCATTGATGAGTTGCTCGCCGAGATGGCTAAGGTCACGCCTGCCGATGACGCCAAGCTGCAGCACCTTAAAACCCAGATCACCAGCAAGCTGGCCTCGCCGATTAACTCCGGCAATCGCAAAGTGCTGATCTTCACCGCCTTCTCCGATACCGCCAATTACCTCTACGACAACCTCGCCGAGTACTTATTGCGCACTCATCAGGTTCATTCGGGCAAGGTTACGGGGAGCGATGCCCCAAAATCCACCTTGGGCAACATGCAGGGCAGCCGACAGACCTATGACTTTCAAGGGTTGCTCACGCTGTTCTCGCCGCGCTCCAAAGAGAAGGCCGCCATCTATCCAGATGAGCCGCGAGAGATCGATATCTTGATCGGCACTGACTGCATCTCCGAAGGCCAGAACCTGCAGGACTGCGACTACCTGATAAATTACGACATTCACTGGAACCCGGTGCGGATTATCCAGCGCTTTGGGCGTGTGGATCGGATCGGTTCGCAGAATGCCAGCATTCAGCTGGTCAACTACTGGCCAGACATCAGCCTGGATGAGTACATCAACCTGAAGGAACGGGTTGAAAACCGCATGATGATCGCTGACGTCACTGCCACCGGCGATGATAACGTGCTCAATGCCCAGGCCAATGACGTGGCCTACCGCAAGGAGCAGCTGCGTCGCCTGCAAGATGACGTGATTGAGATGGAAGACATCAAGACAGGCGTCTCCATCACCGATCTTGGCCTCAATGACTTCCGTATGGATTTGCTCAACTACATCAAAACCAACGGCAGCCTTGAGCATGTTCCCAACGGCATGCACGCCGTTGTGCCTGCGCGGAAAGAGATTGGTCTACTGCCTGGCGTGATTTTCACCCTGCGTAATCGCAACAAGGGTTCCAGCCTTAATCAACAGAATCGCCTGCACCCCTTCTATTTGATCTACATCAGCCTGGCAGGGCAGATAATCAGCGATCAAACCGAAGCCAAGCGCTTATTGGATCTAGCTCGCAGCGCCTGTAAGGGCTACAGCCAGCCGATACCGGAGGCCTACCAGTTGTTCAACCAGGCCACGCAGGACGGGCGAAATATGCGGGTTTATTCTGACCTGCTTGACCAGGCCATTCGCTCGATGATCGACGTAAAGGAAGAGCGGGACATCGATAGCCTGTTCAGCGGCGGTAAAACCACGGCCTTGGTGGATACTATCTCCGGGTTGGATGATTTCGAGTTAATCAGCTTCATTGTTGTTCAGGGCGTGGTATGAGCCAGGCTGACATCCCTCCAGCACTATTCAGCTTCCCGGCCCAGGCCAGGGTTGCTCGCGTGGTGCCGAAGAACAAAATCTACGAGCACGGTCCGGTGAGTTCGGCGTTGCGCGATAAGTTTGTCGGCCAAGTCGAGCAGATAACCTGGGCCTACAAGCTGGCACCCGAAACCATTAACCTGCCAGCACGCGGTGGTGTGGCGGAAATCCAGATATTCGACATCGTGCAGAAAGTCTCCGAGCTGGATAAAGACGTACTGCGTGCAATTGACCGTGCCATCCCGCTTCCGATCATCTTTCAGTTGCACCATGAGCAACATACCCGCATGGTGGCGGCCTTTAAGCGCCCCAGCGAAGCCGATACCAGCAAGTGGGTGGTTGACGGCTACTTTGCGGGCAACTGGTTGCCCATCGACAGCCCTCGCCAGCCTCTGGCTGTAGCGTTAGATCTGCAGGGGCTTTACGAGCAGCTGCTGCGCTCTCTATTACCGAATTCGGCTAGATCGGGCGAGAGCCTGCCCGAGCAATTGGCGCGGCTAAACCGCTTGCGTAGCTTGCACAGTGAGCGTGCCAAGCTGGATGCCCGCATGCATAAAGAAAAGCAGTTCAACCGCAAGGTGGGTCTCAACGCCAAGCTGCGGGAAATCCAGAATGAAATCGCCGAGCTGAGTGCCTAAATTTCAGTTCGCGCCAAGCACTTATAGATATACAGGAAGTCCCATGGACAAGCTGAAAATGCACTCTTCCAACCTGACCGAAGCCAATATAGCCAAATTGGCCGAGCTGTTCCCCAATTGTATTACCGAGGCGCGCGATGCCAAGGGCAAGCTGAAACAAACGGTCGACTTTGATCTGCTGCGTCAGGAGTTGTCTTCGTCCATCGTCGAAGGGCCGCAGGAGCGTTATCAGTTAAATTGGCCGGGGAAGCGTGAGGCGTTGCTGACTGCCAATGCCCCGATTGCAAAGACGTTGCGTCCTTGCAGAGAGGACAGTGTTAATTTTGATACTACGCAAAACCTCTTTATTGAAGGGGATAATCTTGAAGCGTTAAAGCTTTTGCAGGAGGTTTACCTCAATAAAGTTTCTCTTATATATATCGATCCGCCCTATAATACTGGGGGGGATTTTATTTACGAGGATGACTTTGCAGAGGATGTTGATACTTATTTGTACCGGTCTAATCAGAGGAGTGAGATTGGCGATAGAATGATTGCTAATCCAGAAAGCAATGGCAGGATACATTCGGATTGGCTGAGTATGATTTATTCAAGATTGCGATTGGCTCGGAGCTTATTAAGGGATGATGGTTTAATATTCATTTCAATTGATGATAATGAGCAGGCAAACCTACAAAAGGTTTGTGATGAAATTTTTGGTGAAAGTAATTTTCGCGGTAAGGTTTCTCGCGCTACCGGTACGCCAAGTGGTCAGGGGCATGGGATTTTAGTAAATGAAGTTGATTTCATTCTGATTTACTCTAAATCTGAGGAGGCAACTTTATATGGTTTGCCTTTTACTGCCGACGACCAGAAAATTTATGATCAGCAAGATAAGTTCGGTCGCTACCTCACTCGAACCCTGAGGAAAACTGGTGGCGAGGATCGACGTGAAGATAGGCCTACAATGTATTACGGCGTTGAAGCCCCTGATGGAGAAAAAGTTTTTCCGATAGGACCTGGCGGATATGAAAGTAGGTGGCGCTGTGGCCCGAAAAGCTATGAGGAGCTTAAAAGTAATAACTTGATCGAGTGGAAGCAGGTTGTCGAGAGCGGGGTGCAGGTATGGAAGCCATATCAAAAGTTTTATTTGGAGGGACGCCTGAAGCAGCCGTCAAATCTCTGGCAAAACATAGAGGGCAATAAGAAGGCGTCGATAGATATAAAAGGTCTATTCGGGGCCAAGGTTTTTGACACTCCAAAGCCACTTGAGTTGATTAAGCGCTGTATTTCAATTGGAATGCAGTCGGATGGTATTGTTGTTGATTTTTTTGCCGGATCAGCTACAACGGCGCATGCGGTTATGGCTCTTAATGCTGAAGATCAAGGTACTCGTAGATATGTGATGATCCAGCTGCCAGAGGCGTGCCCTGAAGATAGTGAAGCTTATAAAAATGGATATTCCAAAATATCTGATATAGGAAAAGAGCGAATTCGGCGCGCAGGCACCAAAATTAAAGCCGCAAACGCTATGACTGTTCCAGACCTCGATACGGGGTTCCGGACTCTAAAAGTCGATACTTCCAATATGAAGGAGGTTTACTACAACCCGGATGCTGTCAGCCAAGACCTGCTTTCCGATCAAGTAGACAATATCCGCGAAGACCGCACCGCCGAAGATCTGCTGTTCCAGGTACTGCTGGACTGGGGCGTCGATCTGGCCCTTCCGATCAGCCAGCAAAGCATTTTTGGCAAGACCGTTTTCTTCGTCGACGGTAACACCCTGGTTGCTTGCTTCGACACCGGCATTGACGAGGACTTTGTTAAACAGCTCGCCGGACATCAGCCATTGCGCGTGGTGTTCCGTGACTCCGGGTTTGCTAGCGACAGCGTGAAGATTAACGTCGAGCAGGTATTCAAGCTACTGTCGCCGGCTACTGAAATCAAGACCCTTTGACCGACAGGGAGCCGCCGCTATGGACAATCAACCACTGACACAGTTGCAGCAACGTCTGGATGCGCTGGTGCAGTGTGTACCAGATGAGAGTATGGAGTTCTGGTTCGCTCGCGACCTGCTGGAACCTTTGGGTTATGCCAATTGGGAGAGCTTTCTCTCCGCGATCCAGCGTGCTATGACCTCATGTGAAAGCACAGGATACGAATCGTCTGATCATTTTCGTGGCGTCACGAAAATGATCGAGATCGGCAAGGGCGGTCAGCGCAGGATCAATCCTGAGGTGCTGCCGGCTGAAGAGGATATTCGCATGCTGGAGCGACGAGTGACGTCGGAAGAAAAGAAAATCGCCAAACAGGCTCCTAAATTGCTATCGGATTATTCGGGTGCTGACGTATGAAACTGAAATTTAAACAGCAGCCATACCAAACCCAAGCGGTAGACGCCTTTGCCGATTGCTTTGCTGGTCAGCCCAAAGCCTTGGGTGTGAGCTATCGCATTGACCCAGGTGTAAATCCTGCAAAACCCGTTACGTCACAGCAGATTGACCTCTATAGCGTGCAGAACTCTGCCGAGCCAACCGAAGTTGGCTTCAAGAATGCTGAGCTGGCTCTTAGTCCAGCTCAATTGTTGGAGAACGTTCAGGCTGTGCAGCGTCGGCAAAATTTGCCGCTGTCTTCTGCGTTGTTGAAAGACAACAAAACCGGTTGCCCGATCAACCTCGATGTCGAGATGGAGACTGGTACCGGCAAGACCTACTGCTATATCAAGAGCATGTTCGAGCTGAACAAACGCTTTGGCTGGAGCAAGTTCATCGTCGTGGTGCCGAGCATTGCTATCCGCGAGGGTGTGTACAAGTCGCTGCAGATTACCGCTGAGCACTTCCTGGAAAGCTACGGCAAGAAGGCGCGGTTTTTCATCTACAACTCCAAGCAGCTGCACAACCTGGAGAGCTTTTCCTCGGATGCTGGCATCAGCGTTATGGTTATCAACGTCCAGGCGTTTGCAGCCCGTGGTGCTGACCAGCGACGGATCTACGAAGAGCTGGACGACTTCCAGTCACGCCGCCCCATCGATGTGATCAAGGCCAACCGGCCGATCCTATTTCTCGATGAGCCGCAGAAGATGGAAGGGGCCAAGACGCTGGCTTCCTTCAGTGAGTTCAATCCGCTGATGATCGTGCGTTACTCGGCTACGCACAAAACCGAGTACAACAAAATCCACCGCCTCGATGCTTTGGACGCCTACAACCAGAAGCTGGTGAAGAAGATCAATGTGCGCGGCATTACGATCAAGAATCTGACCGGCACCAACGCTTACCTGTTTCTGCAGGACATCGAAGTCTCCACCAACAAGCCGCCAATGGCGCGAGTTGAGTTTGAGGTCAAGCAGAACAGCGGCATCAAGCGGGTGATGCGTAAGCTCGGTCGTAACGACAACCTGTATGACCTGTCCGGTGGGCTGGATCAGTACAAGGGATATGTAGTTGCCGACATCGATGCGCGTATCGATGCCTTGAGTTTTATCAATGGGGTAGAACTGTTCGCTGGCGATGCCGTGGGCAACGTGGATGAGGTTGCCATGCGACGTATCCAGATACGCGAGGCAGTCAAGGCACACTTCCAGAAGGAGATGATGCTTTTCAGTCGTGGCATCAAGGTGCTCTCGCTGTTCTTTATCGATGAAGTTGCTAAGTACCGGCAGTACGATGAAACCGGAGAGGTGACGGGGGAGTACGCGCAAATCTTCGAGGAGGAATATAACGCCTACCTGACCGAAGTGATGACGCTGGAAGACACGACTTATAACCGCTATCTAAAAGGTATCCAGGCCCGGCAGACGCACAACGGTTACTTCTCTATCGATAAGAAGAGTAAGCGCCTGGTCGATCCCTCGGTGGGCAAAAAGGCTACCGAGACCGATGACGTAGATGCCTACGACCTGATCCTCAAGGACAAAGAGCGACTGCTGTCATTTGCTGAGCCGGTGCGTTTTATTTTCTCGCACTCGGCATTACGCGAGGGTTGGGACAACCCCAATGTCTTCGTCATCTGCGCCCTGAAACACAGCGATAACACCGTCTCACGCCGGCAGGAAGTCGGGCGTGGCATGCGTTTGTCTGTGAATCAGCTGGGCGAGCGTATGGACAACCCGGCCACGGTGCACGAGATCAACGAGCTGACCGTGGTAGCCAGTGAAGGCTATAAGGAGTTCGTCAGTGCGCTGCAGAAAGATATCAGCGACTCCCTGTCTGCTCGTCCACGTATCGCTGATGAAAAATACTTCACCGGCAAGGTATTGCAGACCTCTGGTGGAGACATAGAAGTCACGCCGCAACTGGCCAAGCAGATCTACAAATACCTGTTGAAAAACGACTATACCGACGATAACGATCAGATCACCCAGACCTACCATGACGCCAAGCGTGAAGAGCAAGTGGCTGAACTGCCAGCCGAGCTGCAGCCTTATGCCGAGCAGGTTTTCCAACTGATCGATAGCGTGTTCAGCGCCGCGCAAATACCGGATATTGGTGACGACCGCAAAGCAAAGCTCAATCCGCTGAACTCGAATTTCGAGAAGAAAGAGTTTCAGGCGCTGTGGAACAAGATCAACCGCAAGGCGGCCTACACCGTTCACTTTGAAACTGATGAGCTGGTAGGTAAATGCGTGGGTTGGTTGGATAAGGAGCTACGGGTCAAGCCGATGCAGTACATCATCGAGCGTGGCGCCCAGCTGGAAAATGCCAGCTTCGACGATATGAAGACCGGCACTGCCTTCAAAATCGCCGAGAGTTCGACAGAGAAGTACACGCACTCCGTTCATTCGGTGGTGAAATATGACCTGATCGGCAACCTAGCGGAATCTACGCAGCTGACGCGCAGCACCATTGCCAGCATCCTCAAACGCTTGAATGTAGCCGTGTTCAGTCAGTACAAAACCAACCCTGAAGACTTCATTGCCAGGGCTGGTACGTTGATCAACGAGCAAAAGGCGACAGCCATCGTTGAGCACATTGCTTACGATCCGGTGGACGAAACTCATAGCTCCGATATCTTCAGCACCGAGAAGCTGCGTGACGACTTCAGTAAGGCGTTTGAAGCCAAGCATCACGTCTACGATTATGTGTTCACCGACTCCAACATCGAACGGAAATTCGTTCAGGAGCTGGATGCCAGCACCGAAGTTGCGGTGTACGCCAAGCTGCCGAAGAGCTTCTTCATCCCAACCCCTGTCGGCAACTACAACCCCGACTGGGCGATAGCCTTTCAGGAAGGCAAAGTGAAACACGTTTACTTCGTCGCCGAGACCAAGGGCTCGATGTCTTCACTTGAGCTGCGCGATATCGAAAAATCCAAAATCGCCTGCGCTCGAAAGTTCTTCGCCAAGATCACTTCGGATCAGGTGAAGTACCAGGTGGTCGACGGGTATGGGGCTTTGATGGACTTGGTGAAGTGATGAGTGAGGGATGCTTTGATGAATGATTTCGCACACAACAGGTAGTGCGTAAGGAGTTAGTTGTAGATATCTTCTGAGTTTTTAGAGCGGTAATGAAAAGCCACAGGGGGGGCGTGGAGGTGTGCTTTCTCGTGACTGGTGGTCTATGTCCAGTAGGATGCCACCCGCTGCAATCTTCGCTCACGAAACCCTGGATGATACGTCGCTGGCTCGGTTGTCATTGATGACAAAAAATAAGTGAGTGCCTGTATCGACGACCGCCAGGGGCGGTCTATCGGACGGAGTGAATCTAGGAATAAAAGGTAACCCCTTCAGCCAACGATACGCAGCCTTCACTGCCCACAACCACATAATCCAATATTTGGGTGCCTCTCATGCTGAGGGCGCCCTTGAGGATCGTGGTCAGCGTGTAAACGGCTTGGCTCGAGACTATGCGGCGCTTGGTCGACAGGGTTCACGCTGTTAAGATTGGCTCCACGCTTTTCCGTCTTAAAGGGGGCGGAGGAGAATAGAAGCCCCGGCGTTTACGAACCGTCGGGGTTTTGCTTTTTTAGCGCGTGCGGACCCGGGACTGTCCTTAAGGTTAGATCAGCCATTTCCTGATGCATCGGTACAACTGGATTCGGCCTCATCAATTTAACGATGGGGTGCCGCCAGCACAGGCCGAGAAAAAGCTTAACGTCGTGTCCGGGATCAGTTGACCACTACATCCCACCGGCGACCCCTCCGACCAGGCCACCTAAAATCGCTCCGGCAATACTGCCAATAGTGATCCCGACCGGCCCACCGACCACACCGATTACCGCACCGGCTTCCGCCGCCTATAATGCGCCGGCGGCTCCACTGGCGGCACCGCCGGCGACCCCAATTAATCCACCCGCTTGTTTACCGATATTTTTCGTGACGACACGTCCAGAGTTGCAGCTAGGGCAGGGGGCATACATACGCAAATCCTCCAATGATGAGCGTGCTCAGCCAAAAGCAGGCACGCCAAATTCCCTGCCGCAGTCAATACGGTAGGGTGTTCATCGAGGTGATAAAGGTTTGAAATTTTGTTGAACTGAATTCAGATCGAATTAGGGAGCGTCTCGTCTCGAAAAAACTGTCTTGGAGCAAGTGATTTGGTTTTTTCTAAGTCGAATCGCCCATACCGATGAAGAATTTGGTATCACGCGACAACCTGTCTGCAAGTTGCGATGAGGGTGCACAAGTCTCAAGGCTCGGAATTCAGCCATACCGCGTTGGAATTGCCTGATGTGCTGAATCCCGTGCTGACCAAGTAGCTTTTATACACCGTAATCACACGAGCCAAGGGCTGGTTCAGCCTGGTCGAGGCCAGGCCGAGGGAAGGTGCCGTGAGTCACAATGTGCAGCGTATCGGCGGGCTGGCGCCGCAATTGCAGGCTGAGCTGGAGAAGCGTCAGCGAACCTGAGTGGGGGCGTTGAAGCAATTGTAACCGGCATACTGCGCTTCGATAGTGACCTTGGCCAGCCATGGTCGAGCTCACTGCTTGTACGGTAATGGTGAAGTTGGCTTGAGGGCCGGCGGTAGTAACTACACGTTGCATGAAGGTTAGGTAGGTTTTTATGGGGGCAGGCTCAAGTGAGTGGTGATGAACCCCGTGGACTGTCAACAAACAGCACAGATTTTTACGCCTTTTCATTTATTTCTAACTGTCGTCTCAGCAGAAACGGTTGGGGATGTGCGTGAGTAGTTGACCTGTGCAAACCCCCAGCATTTGCTCTCCTCCTTGGGCAACCTATGCTCGGCCCATGTAGATGGTTGTGTTGACCTTCTTCAGGCTGGTGGCGTGTAACAATATCGTTTTAAAGTGATGGCCTTTTGCTGCTCTGTACCACAGAGCTGCGTATTCAGATCTGAGGGTGGCGTATGCAGGATGCGGACTCGTTGAAGCCCGGCTTCATGATTATTCACGGCAATCGCTTGGACGATTTGCGTGAGCTAGCGGTGAGCTGGATGCAGCGCTACCCGTTGGCCCCTCTGGAAAACGAAGTCGTGCTGGTGCACAGCAACGGCATTGCTCAATGGTTGAAGCTGGCGCTGGCTGAAGATCCGGATAACGGTGGCTGCGGTATTGCAGCAGCGTTGGATGTGCAACTTCCTGCGCGTTTCCTGTGGCAGGCTTACCGGTCTGTCTTGGGGGCCGAGACAACCCCCGAGTCTTCGCCGCTGGACAAGACTGCACTGAGTTGGCGTCTGATGCGCTTGCTGCCTCAATTGCTCAACAAAACCCATTTCAGCAGCTTGCAGCGTTTCCTTCAGGGGGATGACGATCAGCGCAAACTCTACCAACTCTCCGAGCGGCTGGCGGACCTGTTTGATCAGTATCAGGTCTATCGAGCCGATTGGCTGCAGGATTGGGCGGCCGGGCGTGATCAGCTAACGCACATCAAAGGTGGTGTGAGAGCGCTGGATCCCGACAACCTGTGGCAGGCGGAGCTGTGGCGCGAAATATTGGCGGATGTAGGCGAGGGCGCTCTTGAGCAGAGCCGTGCCGGTGTTCACAAGCGTTTTGTCGCACGCCTGCGTGAAGCAGGGCAGCCCCCTAATGGTTTACCTCGGCGTGTGGTGGTGTTTGGCATTTCATCTATGCCGGCACAGGTTTTGGAAGCCTTGGCCATACTCTCGCGCTACAGCCAAGTGTTGCTGTGTGTGCACAACCCTTGTCGCCATCACTGGGGCGATATCGTCGCTGACAAAGACTTGTTGGGCCATGCCTATCGCCGTCAGCCAAACAGAAGTGCCTCTATGGCGACGAGCCAACATGGCCAGCCTTTGCTCGCCGCGTGGGGTAAGCAAGGTCGCGACTACATCAATTTGCTCGACCACTATGACGAGCCGACGAGTTATCGACACCTGTTCGAGGGCCTAAACGGGGGGCGTATCGACCTGTTCAATGACGAGCCACCTTCAAGCCTCCTAGGTCAATTGCAAAGCGACATTCTTGAATTGCGTCCTTTGGCTGAAACTCGCGAAGTGTGGGGCCCTGTCGATGTTGCACAGGATCGTTCGGTACGCTTTCACGTGGTCCACAGTGCGCAGCGTGAAGTGGAAGTGTTGCACGATCAGTTGCTCGCTCGCTTCAGTGCCAATCCTGAGCTAAGCCCGCGTGATGTGATTGTGATGGTGCCGGACATCAATGCGTATGCACCGCATATCGAGGCCGTGTTCGGTCAGGTGCCGCGTCATGACCCTCGTTATCTGCCCTTTACCCTGGCCGACCAGGGGCAGCGTGGCCGCCAGCCATTGCTGATCGCCCTCGAACACTTGCTTAAACTGCCCCATAGCCGCTTCGCCGTCAGCGATATTCTCGACCTGCTGGATGTGCCGGCGCTGCGGGCGCGCTTCGGCATCAAGGAAGCGGATGTGCCGATCCTGCAGCGCTGGATCGACGGTGCCGGTGTGCGCTGGGGCCTCGATGCGCAGCAGCGCGAAAGCCTGGATATGCCTGCGGGCCTGGAGCAAAACACTTGGCGCTTTGGTATGCGCCGCATGCTGTTGGGCTACGCGGCCGGTCAAGGGCCTGAACTGAATGGAGTCGAGCCCTATGACGAGGTCTCTGGCCTGGAAGCCACACTGGCGGGACCTCTGTTGACCTTGCTCGATCACCTGGAAATTGCCCGTGAGGACCTGCAGCAGCCGGTCACGCCAGTACTCTGGGTCGAGCGCCTGCAATCGCTGTTGAAGGTGTTCTTCCGCCCGGTGGGGGATGCCGAAGAGTTGCTGGTCAACCAATTGCTCAAGCTGCTCGATGACTGGCTCCGCACTTGCGAGTCCGCGCAGTTCGCCGAGCCCTTGCCATTGAGCGTGATGCATGAGACCTGGCTTTCCGGCATAGAAGAGGGCGGCTTGTCGCAGCGGTTTCTCGCCGGTGCAGTGAACTTCTGCACGTTGATGCCGATGCGTGCGATCCCGTTCAAAGTGGTGTGCCTGCTGGGCATGAACGATGGTGACTACCCGCGTCAACAGTCTCCTGTCGACTTTGACCTGATGCGCAACGATTACCGCCCCGGTGACCGCTCCCGCCGTGAAGATGACCGCTACCTGTTGCTAGAGGCGCTGTTGTCGGCCCGAGAGCAGCTTTACATCAGCTGGGTTGGCCGCAACATCCGCGACAATAGCGAGCGTGTACCCTCGGTGCTGATCGGTCAGCTGCGTGATCACCTGGCCAGTGGCTGGCGATCGGCGCCGCCTGGGTCGCTGCTGCATGCCTTGACCCAGGAACATCCGCTACAGCCTTTCAGCGCGGCCTACTTTGCCGACCAGCCCGGGCCTGATGGACTGTTTACCTATTCCCATGAGTGGCGTGAGGTGCATGAGTCGCGGGCGGAGGAACTCTCGGTCGACGTATTGCCAAAGCTCGCGCAAGACACGCCATTGACCCTGCGCCAACTGGCTGGGTTTGTACGCGACCCCGTGGGGGCATTCTTCCAGCAGCGGCTCAAGGTCAATTTCGACAATGACGAATTGACCAGCCGTGACGACGAAACCTTTCAGCTCGACGGCCTTGAGAACTGGCAACACCAGGACCGACTCAGCCAGGCGCTCAAGCGTTGGGTAGAAGAGGACTACCGACCTGAGGACGCGGTGGCCGAGCTTGATCTGCATGTGCAGCGTTTACAGCGTGAAGGCAAGTTGCCTCTGGGCGGCTTCGGCACGTTGAGCGCATCGGCATTGGCCGAGCCACTGCCGGACATGCTGGAGCGTTATCACGCGCAGTTGCAGGCGTGGCCGGAAATCGAGGAGGGCCAGACCGCCGCAACGATCGCCGCGCACGAACCGCCCCCTGGATTGAGTGACTGGCTGGGTGGCATTCGCCGCAATGCCCAAGGTGAGCGAGCCTACTTGCAGCTGGACAGCAAGAAGCTATGCAACGACGACAGTTGGCGCTGGCACAACCTGGTTCGCCCCTGGGTGCGCCATCTGGCATTGCAACTGAGTGAACCTGGCTGCACCACGATTCTGGTCAGCTTGAACGGGGACGTAGTGTTCCGGCCAATGCCGGCGCAACAGGCGCAGGAACAGTTGCAGTCGCTGCTCGACGCCTGGGTGGCGGGCATGCGTGAGCCGCTGCCGGTCGCCTGCAAAAGCGCATTCGCCTGGCTCGAGGAAGCGGGGGAAGGCGGGAAAGACAGCGACGCGACTTCCGAGAAAGCCCGCGAGACGTTCGAGGGGGGCTACATGCGCACTGGAGAGGCGGACAGCTCTTTCGCCTTGCGCCGTGCGTACGCGGACTTCGACCAACTGTGCGCCTCCGGTCATTTCGCCTCATGGGCCACGCGCCTGTATGGAGGACTGTTCAATCATCTTTCTTCGAGCCGCGCAGGGAGCGACCAATGAAACCGCTAAATCTCAACCCCCTCGACTTTCCCTTGCATGGCAGCCGATTGATCGAGGCGAGTGCCGGTACTGGCAAAACCTTCACCATCGCCTTGTTGTACGTGCGTCTTGTGCTTGGTCATGGAGGTGAAGCCGCCTTCAAGGACCTGCTGACACCACCGCAGATTCTGGTCGTAACCTTTACTGATGCCGCGACCCAGGAACTGCGCGACCGTATTCGTGCGCGTTTGACCGAAGCGGCGCGGTGCTTTCTGGAACCTGAGCGCGAACACGACAAGCTGCTGCAGCAACTGCGTGCCGAATATCCGCCGCAGGAATGGCCCGATTGCGCGTGCCGGCTGCAACTGGCGGGTGAGTGGATGGATGAAGCAGCGGTCTCGACCATCCATGGTTGGTGCTATCGGATGTTGCGTGAGCATGCCTTCGACAGTGGCAGCCTGTTCACCCAGACACTGGAAACCGATCAGAGCGAATTGCTGGCCGAGGTTGTCAGGGATTATTGGCGTCGGCACTTCTATGAATTACCGGTGGAGCAAGCCCGAGCCATCGGTGATTGTTTCAAAAGCCCACAGGACCTGGGGGATGCACTCGGTTCGTTGCTGACGCGCCGGGACGCGACCTATCAATACAAAAACCAGCCCCTTAAAGCACCTGGCTCGTTGCAGGCGTTACTCAAGGAGCCTGGCGAATGGTACGCAACGGTCGGTGACCTGGAGCGTAACGCTCGCAAGCTTTGGCTTGAACATCAGAAAGAGCTCGAGGAGGTGTTGCGCAGCATTCGTCCTCACATGAATGGCAATACCTACAGAAAAATCGATCAGGATGACGTCTTCAACGGTCTCCTGAACAAGTTGGCACATTGGTCCAGAGGGCAACCTGCGCCGCATAACGTGCACGCCTTCGGCCAGGCCGGCATAAAACTCAAGGGCAAGGCCGTGGTGCCCAAGCATCAGGCGTTCGAGGCGATCGACCTGTGGGTCGAACAGCGCGACGCCAAAGTGGATATCCGCGCCCAACTGCTGCTGCACGCCTTGCATGAAGTGCGCGAGCGCTTCGATGAAGAAAAGCGCCGCGGTGCCGAAATCGGTTTCGACGACCTACTCAATCGTCTTGACCAGGCCTTGCAAGGCCCGTCGGGCCCGCGTCTGGCCGAGACCATTCGCAAGCAGTATCCGGTTGCCCTGATCGATGAATTCCAGGACACCGACCCGGTTCAATACCGGATCTTTGAAACCATTTACCGCATTCCCGACAACCTGAGTGAGTGCGGCCTGTTCATGATCGGCGACCCGAAACAGGCGATTTATTCCTTCCGTGGCGCGGACATCTACACGTACCTCCAGGCACGCGAGGCCACAGCTGGCCGTCATTACACACTGGGGACCAACTATCGTTCCACCAAGGCGATGGTCGACGCGGCCAACCACTGCTTCCGGTTCGCTGAAGCCCAGCCTCGCGGCGCCTTCCGGTTTGCCACAGAAGACCAGGGCAACCCGGTGCCGTTCAACACCGTCCAGGCCAATGGGCGCGACGATGTGTTGCAGATCAAGGGTACGGATCAACCTGCCTTGACGTTCTGGCAGCTGGAAACCGAGGGTGTGGTCAATAACGCCACCTACTTGCGTAAAGCCGCTGACGCCTCGGCATCGGCGATTCAGGCCTGGCTTGATCCCGCTGCAACCGAGTGTTCCGGTTTGCTGAAAGACAATGGTGAATTCGTCGCCTTGCGGCCCGCCGATATCGCCATTCTGGTGCGCAATCGCAAGGAGGCCGAAGCCATCCGCAAAGCCTTGGCGCATCGACAGCTGGCCAGCGTCTATCTCTCGGACAGGGACTCGGTCTTCGAAAGCGAAGAGGCCAAAGACCTGCTGTATATCCTGCGGGCTTGCGCTCAACCCACCAGCGATCGGCTGGTGCGTGCGGCAATGGCGACCCGCAGCGTCGGGCTGTCATGGCAAATCCTGGAACAATTGAACCAGGATGAGTTGTTCTGGGAGCAACAGGTGCTGCTGTTCCGCGATTTTCGGGTGTTGTGGCAACAACAAGGCGTGCTGCCGATGCTGCGCAAGCTGCTTGCCACGTTCAAGGTGCCGGCCCGTTTGCTTCTTGACGATCAGGGTGAGCGGCGCTTGACCAACCTGTTGCATCTGGCCGAATGGTTGCAACGCAGCGCCGCCGAACTCGATGGCGAGCATGCGTTGATCCGCCACCTGGCCGAGCAGGTCGATGGCCAGAGCGAAGAGGAAATTCTGCGCCTGGAAAGCGATTCGGACCTGATCAAGGTCATCACCGTGCACAAGTCCAAGGGCCTGGAATACCCATTGGTGCTGCTGCCGTTTGCCTGTAGCGCCAGGGCGATCGATGGCCGAAGCACTACACCGCCCATGTTCCACGACGACAAGGGGCTGGTGATCGAGCTGATCAAGGGCGATCTGGCCAAACCGGCTCAGGCGCTTGCCAACGATGAGCGTATGGGCGAAGAGATGCGCCTGCTCTACGTTGCCCTGACGCGAGCCCGTTATGCCACCTGGATCTGTGTGGCGCCTCAGGGCTCCAGGGCAGGAGGTACATCGACGGATCTGCACAAGGCCGGTTTGGGCTACATGCTGGCAGGCGAGAAGCCGATCGCCGCGGCGCAACTGCCCGGCGTGGTCGAGGCCTTGGCCAGCGGCTGCACGGACATCGCGGTGTGCGCAGCGCCGGTGCCGTCCTACGATGTGCATGCGGCGCCAGCGCCACCGTCGGTGGGGCCGGCATTGCGCCCTTTGCACAAGCTCGCGGCGAACTGGTGGATTGCCAGTTACTCCGCCTTGGCCATTGCTGACGGCAATGTCCTGATGGGGGCAGAACCGGGTGTCAGTCTTGAGCCTGCGACTGCGCTGGAAGCAAATTTGCAGGAGGAAGACGAAGCTGAAACCTTGCCAGCAGGGGTTGGGATTCACGGTTTTCCGCGGGGGGCGGGCCCGGGCACCTTTTTGCACGGGTTGTTCGAATGGGCCGGCCGCGAAGGCTTCGCCAAGACTGCTGGCGAAGCTGAAACCCTGCACAACACCGTTGCCCGACGCTGCAACCTGCGTGATTGGGAGACCTGGATCGAACCTCTGTCCGCTTGGCTGGGCAGCTATCTGAATGTGCCACTGCGATTCAACGGCACCCAGTGCAAACTCTCGACCCTGAGCACCTATCAGGTAGAAATGGAGTTCTGGTTTTCCAGCCGATCCGTAAACGTTCAGCGCCTTGATGCGCTGGTGCGGCAATACACGTTGGGCGGTGCGCCGCGTCCCGTGCTGGCCTCCAACGAGTTGAACGGCATGTTCAAAGGCTTCATCGACCTGACGTTTGAACATCAGGGTCGCTACTACGTGGCGGACTACAAATCCAACTGGCTGGGCAGCAACGACCAAGCCTACGACGCCGAGGCGATGGCCGAGACCATGCTGGACAAGCGTTACGACCTGCAGCTGTGTCTGTACCTGCTGGCCTTGCATCGCCAGCTCAAGCTGCGCCTTGCTGGGTATGACTACGAACAGCACATGGGCGGGGCGGTGTACCTGTTCGTCCGTGGACACCAGGCGCCCACCCATGGTGTGTATTTCGAACGACCGCCACGGCAGTTGATTGAACAACTGGACCAACTCTTCATGGGCCAACACGCGGAGGCCAGCGCATGAGCCAGACCCTTAAGCAACTGAGCAACAGCCAACGCAACGTTGGTCACCCGCCGTTGTTCGTTGGCGATGCCGACAGCAGCGAGCTGCTGCATCAACTCGACAATTGGGTGAACCGAGGCTGGTTGCGCGCACTGGATCGCTCATTCGCCACCTTCATACTTGAACAGGATCCCCAGGCCCAGGCCAGTGTGTTGCTGGCCGCCGCGATGACCAGTCATCAACTGGGTCGCGGGCATTCCTGCCTGGATCTGGTCGCTACCCTGCAAGCGCCTGACTTTGTGTTGTCGTTACCTCCTGAAGGGGAGGAGGGCGGCCAATTACCGTCGCAATGGTTGCTGGGCCTGGATGTCGCGCAATGGCGCCGGGCGTTGTGCTTGAGCACGATGGTGGAGGATCGGGACGAGCCGCAGCGATTCCCGGAGCGGCCGCTGGTGTTGACCGGACAGCGTCTGTACCTGCGTCGTTACTGGAACTATGAGCGCAGCATTGCCCAGGCGCTGAGCGCCCGTTTGAGCGTGGACGCGGTAACACCGGAAAAACTTTCCAGTCGGCTCGATGCCTTGTTCCCTGACACCTTCAAAGTCAACGATGAACGCCACAGCGACTGGCAAAAAATTGCTTGCGCACTGGCGGCGCGAGGCAATTTCAGTGTGATCACTGGCGGTCCGGGCACAGGCAAGACCACCTCGGTGGTGCGTCTGCTGGGGCTGCTGCAAACCCCCGCCGTAGAGGACGGAAAACCTCTGCGAATTCGTCTCGCCGCACCCACCGGCAAGGCCGCTGCGCGCTTGTCAGAATCCATCGGCAAAGCCGTCCGTGAGTTGCCTGTCAGCGCCGCGGTGCAGGAGGCGATCCCGACGGATGTTTCCACATTGCACCGTCTGTTGGGCAGTCGACCGGATTCGCGCAACTTCATTCACCACCGCGATAAACCGCTGGAACTGGATGTGTTGGTGGTCGATGAAGCATCGATGATTGACCTGGAAATGATGGCTTGCTTGCTCGATGCCTTGCCTCGGCAGGCGCGCTTGATTCTGTTGGGTGACAAGGATCAGCTGGCATCGGTGGATGCAGGCTCCGTGTTGGGCGACCTTTGTCGCAACGCTGAAGCCGGCGGCTATAGCGAGCAAACAGTTGCCTGGCTGGAAGCCCACAGTGGCGAGTCGGTCAGCGCTCCGGGGTTGCAAATGGCAGTCGGTGCTGGCGATCCGCTGGCCCAGCAAACCGTCATGCTGCGCTACTCCCGACGCTTCGACGCCCAGCAGGGCATTGGGCGTCTGGCCAAGCTGGTCAATGAGAAAAACGCCGCCGAAGCACGAAGCCTGCTTGATCAGCAATTGCCTCAGCTGTTCAACCTCAAGTTGCGAGGAGAGCATGATGCCGCACTCACCGAGTTGATTATCAATGGCAAAGGCGATGCTCCTGGTTATCGCCATTACCTTGAGCAGCTACGAGACCAGCGTCCTGCGAAAGACACTCCCTGGGATAGTGCCCTCTGGGCCGGTTGGGCTGGCAAAGTATTGAGCGCGTTTGATGAGTTCCGTCTGCTCTGTGCGCTGCGTCGCGGGCCTTGGGGTGTCGAGGGACTGAATCAACGAGTGGCCGCCGAACTGCGCCGCTGTGAGTTGTTGTCGGGGGACCAGGGTTGGTACGAAGGGCGACCTGTACTGGTCACCCGCAATGATTACAGCCTGAGCTTGATGAATGGTGACATCGGCATTGCCCTCTGGGTACGAGGTCCCTCCGCAGAAGGGGTTCTACGTGTGGCCTTCCCACGAAACGATGGCAGCGGCGGCGTACGTTTCGTGATGCCGAGTCGGTTGGTGGAGGTCGAGACGGTATTCGCCATGACGGTGCACAAGTCCCAGGGTTCGGAGTTCAACCATACGGCTCTGGTATTGCCCGACGCGTTGAACCCGGTGTTGACCAAGGAACTGTTATACACCGCCATCACCCGTGCCAAACAGTGGTTCAGCCTGGTCGAAAGCAGTCCGGGTGTGTTTGAAGGGGCGGTGAGTCGCAATGTGCAGCGCACCAGCGGCCTGGCGCTGCAACTGCAAGACGAACTGGGGAAACTTCAACGCACCTGAGTAGGTGCGTTCAGGCATTTGTAGCCTGGGTACTGAGCTTCAGCGGTGACCTTTGCCATGGCAGAGGTCACCGCCTGAACAGTAATTGTGAAGTTGGCTTGGGGGCCGGCGGTAGCAACCATACGTTGCATGAAGGCTTTGTAGGTTTTCATGGCGCTGTCCTTGATGGCGATGGGATTACGCTGCTTCACCGTTGCCGCGTTTGCTGGTGATCTTTACCGCTCGACCGAGCGCGAAGAGCACCATGTCGATGTTCACCACGAATCCAGGTTCGGCATCCTGACGCTCTTTGAAGTGCACGCAGAGCCAGCGTTTGTAGCGTTCGATGCAGGCGACATCCTTGTCCCAGTTGATCTTCTTGCGAATGGTCTTGACCTTGGAAAAGTTTGGGTCGTTGATCTGCTCATAGAGTTCGAAGGCTCGAAGCACGTGCTGATCGACAATGGATTCCGCGCGATCAGCCAGGTGCCGACCGAACTGTCTGAATACCTGGCCTGGGCCGTTAGTTAGCGATGTTGGTCTGACATCGGCTGCACCTTTGATGATGTGCGCCACCTTTTGCAGGTCGCCATTTTTCCAGACCAGGGCGTAGAGCAGCTTTTCCAGAGGAGTTTCCAGTTTGGCGCTGAGGTCCGCATGCAAGCGAAGATCGTTGCCAACCTTAGTCATGAGGGAACTGATGTCGTGGTCCGTCAACTTCAACTGCAATTCTGGGTACTTGTTGCGGTCCATCTGCCATTTTTCCAACAGGGGATCGGACGTCAGTATCTTTTGCAGGTCGGACAGTTTGTCGGCGTTCAGTATCTCGGTGAACGTAGTTTCCACCAGCTTCAGGGCTTCCAGATTATTCAATATCGCGTTCTCTCGTGGGGTCTGATACAGAGCTTGATTCACTCGTGCGACAGATCATGTCGCACTGCGTCAGGGCTCGGTATTTTTTGGAGTCGAGTGCCAGCGGCAAGGTTGTCGCGAACAGGGCAGTCGAAAGGGACCGGTATCAGTCATACAGCCAGGGTTTCAACTCCTTCAGGTTCTCCACCACGATCTGTTGCGCCTCTGGTTTCGGGTCCATGTTCTTTGGATCAATCTGATAGCGCTGCAACACATACTTGACCAACGCCTGGCGACAGGGAATCTGCAGTCGCCCATCGACCATCCCGAAATCCTCCTGGATTATCGCTTTTTGCATCACCGTCAGACGCTCATCGGGTTTGATGATGACGTTGACTTCGCTATTCCACTGGTCGTCGTCCGAGAAGCCATTCTCGGTCTCGCCGTCCATCAGTTCAGGAACCCCACGCAGTCGACTCAGTACAAAGTCTCGGTACTCGCGGTTTTTTTCGCAGTAAGCACGCACATGCCAGCGCATACCTGTGTAAACCAGCGTATGCGGCGCAATAGTTCGCCCTTCAGGCTCGGGACTGTTTAGTGAGACGTAGTCGATGTCCAGACGTAGATGCTCCCGGCAAGCCTTGAGCAGTGGTCGCAGTATCTCAGCCTTGATTGAGCGATCAGGCACCTCCAGTACTTTGGTGTGGGCGTAGGCTAACGCCAGCCCCTCAACGTGTGGCGCTCGAGCATTGTTCTGGTAAAGCAGGTGTAGGTAGGCGCTGGCGCTGTCATCGATGAACAGTGGCTTGAATTGTTTGCTCGGCACGTAACCCTTGATCTGTCGATCATATGTAAGGTTTTTAGGCGCATGCTCGGTGATGTAGGTGTTGATGTCCTTGGATGCTTGCTGACGGCTGATGCCGAAGCTCTGCGTCAAGTGCACCGTGGTCAGCCGGCCTTCCCACCACGCGACAGTTTCGATCAGTCGGTAGCGAAGGGCAAGGTCCCAACGGACCTGCGCGATGGTTTGCTTGCGTTTCATGTCGCCTCCATGTGAGTGAATACTTTACCTGTATAAGTCTACATTCTAGACGTGTCGTTTAACACTACATATCGTGACTCTGGCAAGTTTGGAGTTGACGACATGAGGGACATGTTTATGGATGGTTGGGATTGGACGGCGTCGGTAGCGATGCTGATGCTGTTGATGATCCTGCTGATGCTTTTGGTGCAGTATCTGCAGACTAACAAAGCCTGGAGATTGCTCGAGCATTGGCATGCGACCACGAAGGAGCGCCAGCAGCGGCTGAGCTGGCACACCGAAGAGAATCGCGAGTTGAAATCGGCGCTTCGGGCGGAGAAGGCTCATGTGGAGCAGTTGCAGCGCAAGGTGGAGATTCTGCAGGCTTTGCTGCCCTAGGTGTGAGGCACGAGGGCCTTGGTGCAAGGCCCCGTGATTTGGCTCCGATACGGTGTAGACATTAGGAGGAGTACATGCTCGATTCGCTGGAGATTTGCAGGCTTCTGGAAGGCAACGGTTACAGCAGGAAGTACGAAAGAGCCTATGCGCGGGGTTATGTGCACCCGGGGCTTGAGCATCCGCTATTCGTCAAGCATTACGCCACCGGCCGAAGCGTTGGGCGCCAGCCATTGGTGCTGCATCCGGCATACCGGAAATCGGCGCATTGGGCGCAAATCAAGGCGCTGACGCGGGGAGTACCCAATGAGACTTACAAAAGTACCAGCCTGGAAGCGTTTCCGTTTGCGCCGGGCTCGACCAGCAAAACCGGAATCGCAGTCAATGTGGCTAATGTAGACGACTTGCTCAGTTTGTTTGGCGTGCTTGGCGGTGAGTTGGTGAGCATCGAGAAGCAGGTGGAAGACGAAGTCAGCCTGATTGAGCTCTTCGAGCAATCACCTACTGGGCAGCAGATCGGTACGACTGAACGTGAGGCCATCATCCGAGCGCGAGTAGGACAAGGCGTCTATCGCCAGGCGCTGCTCGAACATTGGCAAGGTTGTGCTGTTAGTGGTTTTGCGCTCGCTTCCATGCTGCGCGCTTCACACATCAAACCATGGCGTGACGCCACGCATCTGGAGCGCCTCGATCCCTTTAACGGATTGCTTCTGACACCGAACCTGGATCAAGCCTTTGACCTGGGACTAATCAGCTTTACCGAAAAGGGCGATATTGTAATTGCGCAAGCCCTGACCACTGAACTGCACCTGGCGCTTGGTATTAACCCGCAATGCCGATTGCGTAGCCTTCATGACCGTCATTTGAGCTACTTGGCCTGGCATCGCGAGCACGTATTCTGCGGCTAGTGGCTCGTGTTAATCGTTTGCCTGAAAGGTGATGGGCCAGAAGCCAGTGTTACAGGCTGGATTCTCCTAGGAGGTGGTGTAACTCCGCATGCAAATATTTAGCAGATACGGTATTGGGCGCGGTCGCCCAACAAGACAATAAGGGGCATGACTGGTGGCGGTAGATCTGAAGGATAACGCAAATCTGAAGGCAGCCTGTGAGGCGGTATTGGCTCACAATCGTGAGCTGCCTTGGTATCAGAGCTGGCTGAAAAAGCTGTCGGAGTTCCTTCGTAAAGTACAAGACGCTGATCAGGAGGAGTTTTGTAGTACAGCGTTTCAAGAGCTGCTGTGGGAAAGTGAGGTCATTACAAAAACGGGTATGGGCACAGTCAATGTGTCAGAGGTGATCGCCGATCCTGGAGTCGCCAAATGCCTTTGGAGTATTCGGGCATCGCTCAAAGCTGGTGATGTTCACCTTCATGATCAGGTGCTCAAGGAAGGCTGGCGCGAGTTGAACCAACTAGTTGCTCCTCCCCTTGTGCGACGCAATCCGAGGCTTAAAAAGTATCGTCTTTTTGCAGCGTTGTGCCCAACTGAACTGACCACACTCGCTCACTACCCGAAGTTGCGTACTTTGGCTTCGTTGATAGGTGTGGGAGGCACGGAGCGTGAGCTTTCTCTGCATCGGAGTGTGCTTGAGCGCCTGGACGATGTTTTGGGTGAACGAGAAAAAGGACTATCAATACCGACGCTGGAGCGCATGACTCTGCCTTGGCTGCTCTACATGAAATTCGTAAGAGAGCAGGAAGCCGAGGCCACGGAAATCGCAGACCCCGCTACAGGTCAGGAGCGCTTG
Organism: Pseudomonas tolaasii NCPPB 2192; assembly: GCF_002813445.1. Taxonomy (NCBI): domain Bacteria; kingdom Pseudomonadati; phylum Pseudomonadota; class Gammaproteobacteria; order Pseudomonadales; family Pseudomonadaceae; genus Pseudomonas; species Pseudomonas tolaasii. Next base: position 520,839 of record NZ_PHHD01000001.1, on the reverse strand, counting down.
AATCCTTTACCAGCTGAGCGCCGACGTCGCGGCATGCTCGCCATCGGTGGTGGTATCGCGACCATCAGGGCGATTATTGAGTTCGCCAAAGAGGGATGCAAGCGAGAAGATTTGGTGGAGCACATGCGCTCGATCAACCCAAGTCACGCGACTTCGAGTATCCGAACACAACTCAATTCACTCATTGCCGAATGGGGTGTTCTGCGCGCTCAAGGCGACGAGATCCATCTGACGCCGCGAGGTGAGGGACTGCTGGAGACTGGCGAGCCTGATGAAGTCTCGGACTGGCTGCTGACCCGCGTTCTTGGGTTTGATCACATGCTCTATGCATTGCACAGCGGTCCAATGTCCGTCAGTGCGTTGAATGAAGCGTTGAGAAAGGTAAACACCGGATGGACCAGCGATCGGGCATTGACCAGTCTGACCTTTTGGCTGCGTGCCCTGCAATTGGTCGAAACCCGTGCAGACAAACTGCAGCACCTGACCGAGCTCGGTGAGGCCTGGGCAGCGCAAATCCACTGGGAGCCCCAATCACTTACTTCAGACCCTGGGGCTGTTTCAACCAGCGCGGTGCCATCCAGTGGCGAAGGTGTGCCGTTCGAGCGCCCTTCGCTGGAAACCATCCTGCGTAGTTTTCCCGAAGATATCGCCTTTCCGATCAGCCTGGTGGCTCGTCTTGATGCAGGACTCTGGAGTCATCCGCGCCGCCATTTTGCTGTCCTTACCGGGCTCAGTGGCGCCGGTAAAACGGTACTCGCTCGAGGTTATGCGCTGGCGTTGCACGAGGGGCAAAGCCAGCCATCAGAGGGACTGCTTACAGTCCCTGTCCAGCCTGGCTGGCATGATCCCTCTTGCCTGCTGGGTTACGTCAATCCATTGAATAGCGAGAGCTACGTACGCACGGCATTCGTCGATTTCCTGCTTAGGGCCAGTGCCGACTCCGAACGTCCATATACTGTTGTGCTGGACGAAATGAACCTGTCGCACCCGGAGCAATATCTGGCACCGCTGCTTTCGGCCATGGAGACAGGTGGCCACATTGAGCTCCATGCTCAGGATAATGACATCAGCGGCGTGCCGGCGACCATCACGTACCCGAGTAACCTGGTGATCATTGGTACCGTGAATATGGATGAAACGACACACGGCCTGAGCGACAAGGTGCTCGACCGGGCGGCAGTGATTGAGTTCTGGGAGATCGACGTTGAAGCGTTCCCCGGCTGGAAAACCAGTGCTTTGCCTGAGGCGAAAATTACCAAAGTCCGTGACACGCTCAAGGGGCTGGTCAAGGCCTTGCGCCCGGCACGCCTGCATTTCGGCTGGCGCACAATCCACGATGTCATTGGTTACATCGAGCAGGCCGGACGCGGCGGTGTGATTGATTTTGATGCGGCACTGGATCAAGCCATCTACGCCAAAGTCCTGCCCAAACTGCGCGGTGAAGACACACCTCGGGTTCAGGCTGCCTTCGCAGACTGCCGTACCTTGTTGCGGGATATGAAGCTGGAGGATTCGGCAACCAAAGTCGGCGAGTTGCTGGATGATTTGCGTTCTTTGGGTTCCGCCCGGTTCTGGCGCTGAAACATGGCGATTATCCGATGCGTTGACAAACAAGGCAGCATGTTTACCGTCAGCCCCGAAGCCTTGGCTTCGGGCTTCATGGAGCGCGGCACTTATTATTTCGAGATTGTCCCCGGGTCCCGCTTGTTTGTTGATGATGAACCGTTGGAAAGCTCGCGCCATGAGGCATTTGATGCATGGCGATGGGAGCCGGGTTTTTATGCGGGCAAAGTCGTCGCTGAGTTGATTGATACTGACGGCAAGGTTTTAGCGACCTACCACTTTGATGTGGCTCCGGATCAAAACAAGCTCGGCGAGACTTCGTTTGCCGCGATGTTCGACGAGCTCCTTGCCTTCGATATACGTTTGCTGATGGGCAACGAGTACGCCCGGTTGGAGGTGGGTCGGGAAGGTCTGACCAGCAACCCGCACCTGCAATATGCCCGACTGAAACGTTATGGCCCGGCGTTGTTGTCAGCGTTTACCGAAGTCTTGCGCAAGCCGCTGACACGGCTGCACCGAGAGCGAACATTACGGCCAGCGCATCAATTGCGTCGTATTGATCGCCAGACCCTGCGACGCGCCTTGCAAGACCCTGCGGCGACGGCGTTGCTCTATAACCTCGAACCGGCCAATACCAGCGGTGAGGTGTTGCACTTTGATGTGCCCACTGTGTTCGAGGACCTGGATAATCCGGCCAATCAGGCGTTGGCTGTTGTCCTTGGCGAAACCCTGCGACGCAGCCGATACGTCATTGCCGCCTTGCTAAAGATCATTGATGGAGAGGGCGATACGGGGGCTCGCTCCGCGTTGACTCCTCGGCTTGGACGGCGGATTGAGTTCCTCGAAGGCTTGCACAGTGACCTTCGTAGAATTCAACGCAGGGAGCCGTTCTGCTCTCTGCGCCAGCCTCGAATTTCCGCTGCCGGGCTCAACGCGGTTTCCGCTCATCCTGCTTACGCTCGGGCCTATCGTCATGGATGGTACGTGCTGCGCCCTGGTATTGACGGCAGTAGCGAGGGAGAGCGCTTATGGATCAGCCCGACATGGGAGATATACGAGCGTTGGTGCTACCTCCAGGTGGTGGCCATGATGAAGTCGATCTATCCCGACCTGCAGTGGCGTGATTTTTGGCCCGGTTCACGCGTGGACGTCGTACGTTGTGAAGGGAGGGGGGCTGAGACTCAGGTCGATGTCTGGCTACAGGTGTGCTGCCCGGCGTTCGACCAAAAAACCAGTCACGGTTTTTCCAGCATTTCTGGAGAGCGCCGTCCCGACATTGTCGTTACGGTGGAAAGCCCGGCGGGGAGCTCGTTCATTGTGATGGACGCCAAGTACCGAGTTGAGCGCAAGTGGGTACTGGAGGGCATGGTGTCGGCGCATTTGTACCGGGACTGCTTGCGCTGGAAGGGCCGCAAGCCGGATTTATCGATATTACTGGTGCCTCGCTCAGGAGGTGCGCCATTGTTGGAGACGATGACGTACCAGAAAGCCAATGGTGTTGGCGTCGCGGTGCTGAGCGTTGAACACAACGGATTGCAAACGGTGTTAAAACCCTTTGCAAGGGGCTGCACAGATTCAGAATCAGTGGAGCTTTTTATGGCTGCAACTCCTTAGCCACTGAACTGAAACTTACGTAACGCTCAAAAAGGAAGCGCAATGACAACAATAATTGCAAAGGCCCAAGCCGAGCTGGAGCTTGCACTAATGCAAGCCGAAAGTGATTCCATGGCCAGCAGCGATCTTTATATCTGGTTGCGCGAATGCGGTCTGTCGCCCGAAATCGCTGTACGAGTCAAAGAGCTGCTCAACGTGACTCAGCGCATCGGTAACAAGGTTGTTTCCATCGGCAAGCTGATCGTAATGAAGTTGCGCGACTTCATTACGGCGCATAAGAATCTGGCCATTGGCACCGTGTTGGGTGCTGCTATCGCTTCGCTGATCGCTGCGATTCCGTTGCTCGGTTCGATATTGGCGCCATTGGGGGCACTGCTTGGCGTGACGATCGCGGCCACCGGTCATCAACGCGATAAGCATCCGGACGGGAACGGCAGAGGGGTGAGCCTGGAGGAGCTTCCGCAGAACCTTATCGAAATGGCCCGGACGTACTTTGATCTGTTCATTGAGACGCTCCAGATCATCATGGCTGAATTTTCTTCGGCGAAAACATCATGAGTCGGCCATCGAAGATCAGCAAAAAGCAGCTGCTCAAGGTCATCGATGAGCTTGAGCGTGCCCCCCACGACCGTGTACGCATCCTGGGGGAGGTTGGCATCAGCACGCTCGGTATCGGCCTCGGTGCCGCCGCAGCTGGCACGGTGGCGAGTATCGCGGGTGCGACCAGTATTCCGGTCCTCACCGCCGCCGCCGGTTGGGTCGGTGTCACTGCCGTGGCGGCGACGCCACTTGGCTGGGCACTAGGCGCTGCGGCAGCCGGTGGTGTTCTGGCCTACGGCGTCTCGCGCTGGATTCGCGGCGGTGCGATGTCAGAGGGGCGCAAGCAGGAATTGTTGTTGGTCTACCAGGAGCGGTTGGCCGGGATGGAGGCCAAAGAGCGCATGGGGGCGGTCACGCTGTTGGACAAGTCCGGTTTTATTTCGTCACTTCGTGAGGTGATCGAGAAAGATGTCATCAGTGCCGATAAGGCGCTACGGCTGATCGAGGCGGTGGAAGGCGGAAAGTTGGCGTTGCCTGAGGCTTATCGATTGGTCAATGGGCTCTTGCTGGAGTAGTGCGCGCAGGGTGCAGTCCTCAGCAAAGCGCCGATGAGTCATCCGATCACGACACGTCTTGTCGCGCTTCGCCCTCATGCTCGCCTCATCAGCAGGACGAATGGTTTACACCGAACCGAACCGCTTGAGTCAGGCAACCATAAGGGACAGCAGCATGAAAAATCTGTTCGCAATTATTGGCGTCATCGTCGTTGTAAAAAAAGGCTACGAGTTCTTCCGTGAATACAACGAGATGAAACAGGAACTGGACAAACGCGCCGGTGATTCGGCCTGACGCCGTGCAGCGTCGACGATTTCATTTTTCTACGACTGACGGGTTATCTCCATGCCTTGGCCGCCCCATCCCTTCACATTCACCTGTCCCCAATGCCACTGGAAAAAAACAACGGTGCCGCCCAGCGATACGCTGCGTGAGGGGATCGACTGGTTTTCCATTTGCCCCTCATGCCGACACACTGCATTGGATGTACGGCCGGCTTCTCGGCTGGAAATTTTCAAGGCCAGGCTGGTGCGACCGTTTCGCTAGAACCCGCAAAGTGCATTGATCCGCCAGTCTGGAACCCTCCTGGCGAGTTACACCAGGCTCGCCTTGCCTTCCTCCTGTTCGTACGCTGCAGCCGCCCTCCGCAATGTGTCTCCCATTTGCTGGCGCAACTCCGGCGGTTCCCGCACGACCAACGAATCACCCAAAGACAAAATCCACCAGTGCAGCTGCCAGGTATTGTTGACGGTCGCCTGCACCTGAAAACCATCCGACAGCGCCTCTAGCACCATGTCCGTGCTCAAGGGCGTTTCACGAATCATCCTTGCCTGGTGTTCGCTCACCCAGGCCTTGAACCGGATCTTCTCCGGTTTGCCAAACTGCAAGGCGTCGGTGGCCAAGTAGGTTTGCAGTTCGAACGTCTCCAGCCCTTGGCACGGAGTTTCGAGTACCGTTACCGCGCGAAAGCGATGCACCGCGAACTGACGGACATCGGTATAGGGCGCAGCGGTGGCGATGAGATAGGTGATCAGCCCACGCTGGACAATCGCCAGGGGGTTGAGAGTCAGTTCACTGAGTTTGTCGGTGTGTGCCGAATAGTACTGACAATGGACTTGCTGTTCGCTGATCAGGGCGTGTTGCAGTGCTTCCAGCGTTTCTGCCTGGATTTCCGGCGCTCGAAGATTGAAATCCGGTCGAACGCTCGCCACTTTGTCGGGCCAGCGGGCAGCGGGGTTGCCGTCTTCGAGGCCTTTGAGTTTTTGCCGGGCATGTTCGAAACGCGGTTCCAGCACGCTCAACATGCTGCCCGGAAGGAGCGGGCGCACGGCATCTTCGACCAGCGCCAGACTTACGGCTTCAGTCAAGGTGATGCCCTGCAACTCGACGCTCACGCCCGGCTTCCAATACCAACCGAAGGGCGTTCCTCCATCGTTGCACTGCAACGGAAACACCAGGGACAGGTCACGCAGGTCGCGCTCGATGCTGCGGCGGCTGATGGAGTAGCCTGCGGTCGTCAGGCGGGTCAGCAACTCACTCACTGTGATACCAGGGGCGCGTTTGGGAAGCTGTTGCAACAACTCCCATTGACGACTCAACGCGGTATGGATCTTGGCTGATGGCAAGAGAAATCATCCTTGTAATATTGAAGCTGGCCTGTGGCTAGCGAATTTGCCGGGTTGTCTGCCTATCGGCGACAACCCGGCAACCTTTAGTCTGGTTAATGTATGAAACCGATTGGGCGCTGTTGCCCGGCGGATTTGAGTCGGCACTCGGCCAGCAACGCCCCCGCCAGCTCGTCGGCACTGGCGAATGGCTTGAAACGCCCTCGGCGCGCCACTGCCGCAAAGTCACCCGGGGTCAGATGCGCCTCACCTCGCAAGCGATTGGCTGCGCTGTGCTGCGGGTCTTTCAAGGCCAGCGCTTTCAAGTGTGCGGCAAACAACGCCAGGGCCTGGGCGGTGACCAGGTAACCGAAATGTACCTTCAGATCGAAGCGCCGCAAGGAAGCCTCGTCCAGGTCTCGGATCAGGTTGGTCGAGGCAATGAACAGCCCTTGATAGCTCTCCATTTGCGTGAGCATTTCATTGACCGCGGTCACCTCCCAGCTCTGCCGCGCCTTGCGTCGGTCCTGCAAAAAACTGTCAACCTCATCGAGCAGCAGCACTGCGTCTTCCTGATGCGCGCGCTCGAAGGCGCCCGCCAGATTCTGCTCCGTCATTCCGACATAGGGTGAAACCAGGTCGGAGACGCGCTTGACCATCAACGGCTTGCCCAACTCTTGCGCCAGCCATTGGCCAAAGGCAGTTTTACCGGTACCTGGCGGGCCGTAGAAGCACAGGCGTGCCTGGGGATGGACGCGCAGTCCGTCAACCAGACCGTCAAGAGCGTGGTCGGCGTTGATCCATTGCGGTGAGTAGAAGGTGGGCAAGCTGCTACCACCGTCTTGTTGCAGCTTCTCGAGGCCTTGTGCTTTCAGCGTGCCGTCGACGATGCAACGGATCGTCGTGTCCAGCGTCTTGCTGGCACGGTTTCCTACGCTGCGGCCTACTCGTACGGCTCGCTCCAGCACCGCCGGTGTCACCTGTTCATGGGCACTGAGATGCTCTATCAACTGATCACTCAACTTGCCCCCGCCACACTCACGCAGCATCTGCTTGCGCTGCGCCAAGGGCGGGTTGGGGATCTCGATCACCAGATCGAAGCGACGTATATGTGCAGCGTCGATAGCCTCAATGCTATTGCTCAACCAGAAACACGGCAGCGCATTCTCCTCCAGCATGCGATTGATCCAACCCTTCTGCGAGCGACTATGAGCGTCGGTGCTGGCGGTTTGAAAGATGTCTTCGATCTCATCCAGTACGAGCAGGGCCCGTTGCGAGCGCAGCACGCTATTGGCCGCGCGCAGGGAGCACAGACGCTGTTTTGCATGCACGGGGTCGCCATCGCTGTCCGTGCAGGCCACTTCATAAAGCGCGCTGCTCAGGCTCTTTGCGAGCAGTCGACTGAGCTGAGTCTTGCCGGTGCCTGGCGGACCATAAAGCAGAATGTTCACGCCTTGACGGCCCTGTGCCAAGGCTTTGGCCAAGTAGCGTTCGGCGATGTTCAGTGGCTGTTTGATGTGTCGGTAGTGCTCCAGGCTCAGGCTGCCTGGCGGACTCAGGCGGAAGGCATAAGCAAACAAATCCAGTGATGTGCCTTTGCTGAATCGCAGCAGGCCGGGAAGCTCCTGATTACTCACCGATAACATCGAACTCAGTGCTGTTGAGGCGCGGGAATTGCTCCCGACCTCCAGCAAGCCCGCCCGGATCAGGGGGCTATTACTCGCCAGGCAGGCCTCGACCTCGGGGAGTTGCAGGCCCAACAATACCGCGAGGACTTTCATGGCACGGTTGAATCCCACCATGCCCAACTGATCGGTAGCATCACAGAGCACCGGGTCGATATGCATCAGTACGCAGAAACCCAGTACCCGCAACTCTTCCTCTTCCAGTCCCAACAATGTCCCCAATGCCTCCAGATTGCTCCCCAGGCGATCCGGGTAAGGTGTATCCAGATTGCTTGCCTCGAAAGCGCGAGCGGCTCGACGCAGGGCCGACAAGGCTTGCGGTTGGCTGTACTCGTCTCGGTCTACCCATTTGGTCAGGCCAACCTCACGGGCCAGATCATCATCGTTGAACCCGTGTCGACTGATTAAATTCCGATGCCCCCCCAGGTCCAGCAGCAGTTGGAAACTCCACTTCAGCGAGAGTGCACAAGTGTCGGCAGCGCGACGGCTGTCGTGGGCGAAGGGGGTGAGTCGGGTACCCATGCTGAATCTCCTGATGCTGTGGAGGAGGCAGGATGGGATGAGGGCTGGTCAGAATGTGTCGTGGTAACAGTGGTCAGTGAGTGTTCAGGCTCGACACAATCTGTCGTGCCTGACTCTTAGTCTGGAATCCACAAAATGGACCAGAGAGGGATGAGCAATGCTGAAGAACGTGCTGGCAACAGTGGGTCTGGTCGTGGTGCTCAAAAAGAGCTTTGATCTGTACCAGAAGTACAAGCAAATGGAACGAGAGAGCGATATTTGGCGTAAGGCAGCCACTGGCGGGGATTGATTCACTTTCCACTCAAGCCTGCACGACCGGATAGCATGCGTCCCCCCAGAGCGTGTCGGGATTTTCCAGCATCAGATGGATGATTAACGGCACCAACTTGCCAAGCAGCTTCCCGCAATCGCGCAATTGTGGTCGGTTGATACTGCTATCCCAGGTCGCACCGCCGTGCATGATCTGATTGCGCAAGGTGTAGATGCGATTGAACAGCACCGCGAGTACATCGGCAGTATCGCGTTGTGCCAGAGCGGACTGTGCTCTGCGTCGGCCGTCGGCGAAACGTTCGCTCCATTGTTGCTCGGTGATCTTGCCATTCTGGTGATCCCAGAAGCTCTGAAAAACGTATGGGTTATCCAGCAGCACACGGATGCTTCCGGAAAACTCGGACCATACCAGCGTCTCTATCTGCCGCTCGCGATCTAGATCGCAAAGCTTGCGCAGAAAGGCACGGAAGGTTTCCTGTTCGGATAACCGATAGTTCTCGTCGATGTCAGTTGCGTAGGCGGCGTTGAAGGCAATCCACAGGAAAACGAAACGACCGTCGGGATCATCAGCTTGTTCGGCGCGTTGCAACCAGCTCAAGGACCGATGCACACGCAATGTCAGGTTGACGTGATGGTTGTCGCGTTCAAGTCGGTGGCGCGCCTTGAGGGTTTGGTAATCCATGAGATTGACTCTTCAGGAGAGATGGAATGGGGTGTGTCATGGTTTGTGGCCATGCCATGACGCTGACGGTTGCGCTGAAGCCTTACCCCAAGCGGGACCTGTAGTAAGGCTTCCCGGTCAGATCAGGAAAACCACTGCTTCAGTGTTTCCTTCGCCTTGGTCACGTGTTCTGCCTTGATATGAGTAGCGGTCGCTGCCAACGCTGCGCACAACACGCCGATGTCGTCGGTGTAGCCCACGATTGGCGTGATGTCGGGGATGACGTCGATCGGAGAGATGAAATAGCCGAGCGCACCATAAATGGTGGTTTTTGCCCAGGTGGGCGTGTCTGAGTCGGTTGCGGCGTAGTACATCTTCAGTGCGGGTTCTAGTGCCGCCTCGCCAGCGTATTTCGCATAGTTTTTAACTTTGTCCCAGAACGAGTCGTCTGAGTAATCCTTTTCAAATGCGTTGTCTGACATGGGTTTCTCTCTACGGTCATTGGTTTTGACGAGGGTTGTGTGATCAAGATGGACGGTGAAGTGGTTTTCGCCAAACCCGCCTCTATACCTCTGTTTCGGGCACTTCCGCAGTCAGCCGGACGGCATCGCTGAAGTCCTCGAACAGACGTCGTGACTCCTTGAGCCAGCGCTCCAATGGTGCTGTATCCAGTTTGCTGTCGAGTTTGTCGATGGGGCCGAGCATTCGCTCATAAACATCCTTGCCACCGATTTCCAGGCTGTCGAGTCGTAGTCCGTTGATGGCGGTTTTTTGTGTACGCATCGCGCTGATATCTGCCTGAATGGCATCGTCATACATCGAGAAAACTTCGCGCAGTCGCCCATCGAGGTGTTGCCGCGCATCACCTTGTAGGTTGATCCGGGAGAAATACTCCAGAAGTGGCACGTCTCGATAAGCCACTTCGTTGCGCAGGGTGGAGCTGTACGCACTGATCCCGACAACCACAATTCCCTCGGATTGCAGGATGTCCTGGACCTCATCCATGACGTACTCGATGTCGTCTTCGGACTTGAGGTCGGCCTTGGTCAGAACGACATAGACCGACCGCTGCTCGACGCCAATCTGTTGGATAAAGTCCAGGTCTGAGTCAGGCACCGTGCCGTTGGAGTCGAGGCCGATCAGCCAGATGATCGCGTCGGACTGCTGCGCAAACTGGATGGCAGTGCGTTTGTCACCCTGACTGTGTTCGGCCGCCGTCGCCGGTGGGTTGTAGCCGGGTGTGTCGATGAAGCAAATGTTGCTGAAGTAGTCAGGGTTCATCTGAACACCCACGCACATGAACGGCATCAGGCTCTTCAAGTCGAAACTGAACGAATTGATGAAGGCATGGGAGATGCTTTTGTAGAAGTCCACATCCAGTTTGATATGGCCACCGTTCGCGGAGTACCCGCGAATCATCCGTTCATCAGTCGCCAGCACGTAGCTGGGGATAGCGGTGACTGGCTGCATACCGACCGCCAGGCGCACCTCGGGGTCACGGATGAAACTGTTGATGAACTCGGACTTGCCGCTGCTGAAGCCACCGACAATGCCGACGATGGTGCGCTCATGAACGTCTGGAAAGCCTACGAGCAAGGCCAGTTCCTGCTGGATCGACTGCAACATTGTGAGGGCCTTGGCTTCGGCGGCCAGGGACGATTCATTGTCTGCGAACACCATGTAATCGTTCGCCAGCAATTCTCTGAAACGGGCCAGGCCAGCGCTTTCCCGAGGGCGAGCGGCGAGCAGCCGGGAGATGAGCTGGAAGCGCGTCCAGGTGTCCCCGTGGTGTTGATTCAACGCTTGAAATTCGTCCGCCAACTGAGCGTGCTGTTGTAGCTCATCTTCATGGATCTGTTGCAGTGTTTCGTGCGCCTTGATGCTGGCTTGCAGTTCCAGGCGAGTCTGTTCCAGTGTCTGCTCAAGAGCCTGACGTTGCGACTCGACGGTATTGCGTTCCTGTTCCAGTCGGGCATGTTGCATCGACAGACTGTCGAAGCGTTCGCGCGCCTGCTCCTGGTCGCGCTGATGCTGGTCGAGGGCCTCTTCCAGCGACTGCTGCACACCTTCGAGTGTCTGTCGGGTGCTGGTCAACTCGGCAGCGGTGTTGGCCTGGCGCTCGGTCAGTTGTCCATGTTCCGCTGTCAGGGTTTCAAGGCGCGCCAGGGTGTTCTGGTGCTCTTGGGTCAGCGTCTCATGACGTTCATCCGCCGCCTTGAGCGCTTCGGCACCGGCGTGCAATTCAAGTCGCGCTTGCTCGAGGTTTTGTTCGAGGACGTGGCGAGCGTCCTCAATGCTGTTACGTTCCTGCACCAGTTGCGCATGCCGCGTCGACAAGGTGTCGAAGCGCAGCCGCGCCGTCTGTTGAGCGTGCGTATGCTCAGTATTGGCCTGCTCCAGCGACTGCTGCACAGCGTGCAAGGCTTGCCGGGTGTCGGTCAGCTCGGCGGCGGTGCTGGCCTGGCGTTCGGTCAGTTGCCCATGGTCGGCAGTCAGCGTCTCAAGACGCGCCACTGCGCCCTGATATTCGCGGGTCAAGGCATAGTGCTGATCATCCGCAACCTTGAGAGTTTCGACCACACCGTCACGCAGCAGCTTGCGACGCCGGATGAACAACTGGCCGAGTTTATCCAGTTGGGTCATCAGCGCTGGAGGAAACAATTCAGTCTTCATGCCGCCTCCAGTTCCTTGGCCATGCGTTGCAGGCGGTCCAGGGTCAGAAGAGTATTTTCGACCTGTTCTTCCAGCTGTTCCATCCGCGCCTGCATATCCTGGAAAAATGCACTGCCGTAGGAGGGTGGAAGCTTTTCAGTCACGTCCTCCGCCAAATGACGGATTTGCTTTTTGGCCTGTCCCTTGAGGCCATCCAGAAGATGCCGGGCATTGTGCAGGAACTCTCGTGCCTCATCGTCCAGCAGGTAACTGCCAGTGCCTTTGAGTTTGCTCAGTTCCTGGCTGCTGAGTTCAAAAACGGGGAGCTTGAGGCGGGCAGCCAGACCTTGGTTGGTTCGGATGATCAACGCGGTGTCCAGGTCATCGCCAAGGTGACGCCTGGCGACCGCGGTCGATTCCTTGACTAGGTTGTCGCGAAACTTTTTAGTCAGGGCATCGCTTGTGCTTTTCAGGGTGCCTGTCAGACCTTCGGCAAACTCCTCCAGCTCGTTGCATACCTGGCGCCAGAACAACTTGAATACGGTGTAGTGGTGGGTTTCCTTGCCGCCACCCCAACCCCAGTTGGCAAATTTTGCCACGATGCTGTCGCGCACCACCTCTCTGGATTTCGACTCTTCACTAGCGGATGCACCGACCTCCTTAAGCGTGGAGCGATAAGCAGATTCAAGTTCCTTTGTGAGATCCTTTTTCAGATCCTCGCAAAACTCTTTTGCGCAATTGGTCAATACGTTATCGAGCTCGTAGGTGCCCACTACCATCAGGCTGTCCAGCTTGCGCCGCTGAGCCTTCAGGTCCTCAATATCGGCATTGCGGACTTCCTGATACTTGGCCTGGGTAAAGTTCAGCAAGTCGGCCCGGAACGCTTCCAGTGCCGAGGACTTGGCGCGAATGAGCTCCTCGCGCCGATCTTCGATAATGCGGTCCTTCTGCGCGCGGACACTGTCCAGCACCGCCCGCAGCGCTTCGGTGTTGGCCAGCAGGTCGAGATTGCCTCGGCAACGTTCGGCATGCTCTGGCGTAAAGAAGTCAGGGTAATTCGCTTGAAGGTTTTCCCACGCCTTCTGCTCGCCACTGTCCCAATCGTTCTGTTGGTCAAAACGAACCGAAAGGCTGTGGCACATGCCCGAGGTATGCAGGACCTTGCCGGCGCCTTTATCAATCAGATTGTCGAAAGTCGCACCGATCTCCGGATGCTGGACCTTCAAGCGTTGCAGGGTATCGACCATGTGCGCGCTGAGCGTCTGAGTGATCTTGTCCAGCGATCCCTGAAGCGTTGGCTGGCGGGTGTCGCTGCCATACAGCTGGTTGTCGACCTGGCTGGCGATCAACACCAGTTCCTGGACACCCTCTTTCTGAGTGATCCGGCTCATCATCTCGATGTCCTGCTCACTGAGGAACTGGCCGGCAGGGCTGACGATAAAGACCACATCGCAATTCTTGAGCAAGGCTGTCGTACGTTCTTCGCGGGACTGCACAGGGTCATTCAGGCCCGGGGTGTCAATGATGCGCACGTTACGCAACGAGTCCAGCGGCAGGAAGATATCGACGCTTTTGGTCAACGGCATGTAGTTGCCGCCGACGCCGACATAGTCCAGCAGCTTGTCGGCCAATGACTGAGCATCAGTTGCCTGCAGGCGGCCCAGGCTGTCGAGGGATCTGAAATCGACATTGGAGCTGCGAATGCTCTGCCACTGGTCATGGGCAGCCGCCAGCGCATGTTCCCCTTGCAGGGCTCGCCGGGCAGTTTTCTCGACGTCAGCATGGAACTGCGCGTCTTCTACGTGTCGGCCACTGCGCTGACGGCGCTGGCTCAGCGTTTCGTAGGCGCGAGACTTTTCTTCGCGAAGTCGTTGCTCGTAACGCAGGGCGTTTTGCTCGATATTTTCCCGATCAGCCGCGCTGTAGAACTGAACCTCGGCCCCGAAGGTGTCGCCATGGGTCAGGGTGGTCAGCGCAGCGGTCATCGGGGTGGCAGCCCTTGGCAGAATCGCATGACCGTCGAAGATCAGAGCGTTGAGCAATGAAGACTTGCCGGCTTTTACTCGACCCACGACGCCGATCTGCAGCAAACGATTCTCTTCGACTAATTGGCTGAAGGCTATGTCCAGGTCTTCGGTGCTGTCTATGGCGTGCTTGCGCAGCCATTGAGCGATGTCTTTTTCCAGCTCAGGGTTGTACTTTTCCATCCATTGATGGAGGCGTTGGTTTAGATCCAGGACGTGTTGTGCGTTCATTGCTGCGACTCGTAGAGGGCTTGTTTGGCGAGTTGTTGCAGTTGTTCTCTGGCGCGGGTCAGTAGCGCGATCTGATGCTCGGCCGCCTCGGCATCGTGATTGCGGCTGGCGACCAGTTCATCAATGAGCTTCTGTTTTTCACCGATTTCGCGCTCGAACTCCACGCTGACTTGAGTCACCAGCACTTCCATCTGTTCGGCGAGCAGGACCGGCAGTCGATCCCGCAACTCGCGTTTAACCGAAGGAATGATTTCATTGGTCACTTTCTGGCGGAGTTGGTCACGCTGACGCCCCTCATTAAGGAAGGACAGAATCTGCGGAAGAAAGATGATGGCCAGTTCGATCAGTGGATTGACTACGGACGTAGTGACTGCCAGCACGGTGGCCAGGCCTTGATAGCTCACTTTGGGTAGCGGGTTTCCGTCCTTCCAGCCACTTTCTTGTTTCAGTCTTTCCAGTTCGTTTGTATTGCGTGCGGCCAGCGATTTGCTCCAGTTGCCCAGGGCCTCTCCGGTTTTTTGCAGGGTGCGGTTGATCCTGTCGGTGATCTGGTCCAGCCAGTTGGGATCATTGCTGAACTGGCCCATGCTCTTGCCCAGGTCACCCACGGCTTGCGCAAAGTCGGTGACGACGGAGCGACTGAGAATGTCCATCTGCTCCTTAATGGTGCGGGTCATCGAGCTTCGGACCACTTCGGATACGATCCGCGAAAAAGCTTCCTGATTACCCGCCAGACCGGCGCTGACCAGTTCCGACTGTGCGTTATCAAGTTCACGGCCGACCGCGTTGAGGCAGCTGTCGACGGCGCGGTCCAGCTGCTTGTCGCGCAGGTCTTCAAGAATGCCGTCGCGCTTGCGCTCGATCTGCCGAATACCATTGGCCAGCTCGCTCAGGGCATGTTGATTTTCGGCCTGGTTCTTTTTCAGCGAGGTCAGCGCAAGGTTGATCTGGTTAAGCAGTGAATGGGTCAGATCTTTCAATCGATCTTCAAACACCTGGCGAACGATTTGTTCGGGTTGCAGGCGCGCAAGCACTTCGGCCAGTTGGATATCTCCGTCGAGTCCTACCTTGATCAGGGGGCGCGTGTCGACAAAGTTGATCCGGATCTGCTCGTCGATCAGTTCCGCGACTTCTTGCACTTGCTCGTCCGAGCGCAGGTTGACCTTGTTCAGCAGGAAGGTGAAATCACGCCCGTAAGTCTGCAGGTCATCCAGTTGACGCAACATCGACTGAGTGATGTTGCCGTCTTCCACGCTGGTCACCACGATGAAGTGCACGCCGCGGGGCAGGTAGTACGCGATTGCTTTGTTGTGGTTGGCCAATGAGGAGCCGAACCCGGGCATGTCAACCAGCACCAGTGAGGGCGAGGCTTTGAGTCGCGGGTTATCCAGGTACAACTGAAGGTGGGTGAATTCGTTGGCGCGAGTCTTGATACCGGCAAGAGCGCTGACGCCCAGGCGCTCACTGCTACCATCCAGGCGAATGGCCAGGAGATGCGGGTCATTGCTGTAGCGCAACTCAGTGGCCAACTCGGTTTCGGGCGTCAGGCCTATACCCAGGACGTTTTCGCCAAGGAAAGCGTTCAGCAAGCTGCTCTTGCCAGCGCTGAACGCACCAATGACGGGGACGAGCAGTTCGGTATGTTCGATATCGTTCTGCAGCTGCGTCACTTCATCGGGCTGGATCGAGGTTTCTACAATGAGCGGCAGGATAGATTTCAGATAGTTGAGGTAGGTACTTTGGGTTTTCAACATGATCAGTACGAATCCTTGCGTATATCAAAAAAGTTTATGGGCATCGTTGTGGGTGAGGGGCTCCAGTCGTTTCACAACTTGAGCTCCCTCCATTCATAGCCGTTGTATTTCTCCCAGACTGCGCCGTTCTCAAAGTGCAGGTACACCCGCCACTCATCCGGATTGACCTGGATTTCTCCACCAATACGGGCGCAGTTACCGAACTCTGAGCGTAGAAAGCTCTCCAGTTGCTGATAAAACGCATCGGGCAACCTGGAGCTGCCGGAGACGTAGCAAGACGATCCATTGGCAAAAAGGCTGCAGGGTTGAACGCTTGACCATAGCGTCGCCGTTGCCTGGTCTGGATGTTTCTTGCTCCAGTCCAGAGCGAACCTGTGAAGCAGGACATGCCAGTTTCCGTCGGCGTACTCACCTTCAATCCCCCACATGTCGATGGCCAGGAACAAAGTGGGCTGCTTCGAGCGTTTCTGCGACGGATAGAAGGACTCATGCATGGGAATATCTCTCGCTGGTTCAGAAGTAAAACAAGACGAGTAAATGTCGAACATGCCCGCGACATATTGTGTCGCGCGCGACGTCTGGATCGTATAAACAGCGGTGTGTAGCACTCACCGCGAAGTCAGCCGGGTTGTGGCCAGTCGTTCAGCGGCAGGGCAGCGGGGTACGAGAAGAGAGATGAGGCGTGGATAAATCAGAATGGCCACAGACATTCGCAACTTCCTTGTGCGTGTAAGCGTGAGTGCCTGCGAGAGAGATCTACTGCACGATATCGGCATGGGGCAGACAAGCTTTAGTTGAGACTTGTAATGTCGATCATGGAGTCCCTCCGAAGCTACATGGACGGGATTGTGGCATTTTGCTACCGTTGCCGGCGATGCGCCAGCTCAAATGCTGACTCGCTGCAAACGCAAAGGAAGCCTTTTATGAGCATGACCTGGGGACTCTCTGGTCCTGAACAATTGGACGGCGAGAGACGCACCCGCACGCTTGATATTGGCGCCGCAGTGCGTGAGTACAACGAGCGCGCTGTCCCTGGCATGGGCGGCGTGTGGTACGCCAAACAGCTGTTTTTGGCGATGCTGGGTATAGCGCTCGCGCAGAAGTTGTGCGAACGCAAGTCGAATGTCTCGAACATTAATGCGGCCAACGCCATTGAAGCGTTGGGCTGCTACTACGCGCTCAAACAGAACAAAGGCCAGGGTGATGCCCGGGTGCGGGGTTCGGAGAAACTGCGTGGCAAGGCGAATTTCGACTTCAAGACCCTGTGCAAGCCAGGGTTCTATGTCAGCCAACCGATGCGAATGGGGACCGGCCAGGCATTGTTGGCCCTGGGTCTGGTGCGCGCGCAGGGTGAACGATTCAATGCCTTTACCTGCACGGCCTTTGGTCATGAATTCGTTAACGCCTGCTGTGGGGATGACGGAGCGCTGTTAGAGGAGTTGGTGCAGTGGGCACTACGAGGCGATTCTGTAGATAGGTTGAAAGGCCCCGTTTCCGGGCTGCTCTCGCCTCTGCAAGTATTACCCGCACAGGCCCGTGCGCTGTTGTCTCGCCGTATCGATGCGGAACTCTCGCCAGCCAGCGGTGGCTTGCGACGTGCAGCCATACGTGGCTGGGTACGGGCTCGTCACGCCATGTCGGAAGCTGTGTTCGATTGGGCCGAGCGACCCGATGAAATCGACCCCGAACACTGGAACGACTTGCATTATGGCGCTCTGTTTTTTCAAGTGCAGGATGCCGCCTACGACGTGCTGAACGCGGTGGAGCAACACATGGCGGTGTTGAGCACGCAGCGGTTCGAGTTAGGGAGTGTCCTGCCCGAACGCATCTCGACGCACATCACTCACTTGCGCGAAATGGCCCGATTGTTCCTGGATAACCCTCAGCGGCAGCGAACCGATCCTGTCGCCTCGACCTTCTGCCATGAGTGTATAGATCCTGATAGTTCGATCCTGTTGGCCAGTCTGGTGAGCCGCGACGGTCGGGTTCTGCGCCTGCAAGGCAACGACATTCTGCCTGGCGGTGCGTTCCAGTATCAGGTTTTGGAGGTCGATACTGGCCAGGCTGTTATCGAGGCCCAAGGCGAGGCTTCCCAAGCCGCTCTGCCAGCCTGGATTTCCCATCGCGTAGGTCGCTTGCATCGATTGGACCTGGATCTCCAGGGCCAATTGAGCGCCTGGCTCACCCCGGCTCCAGCAGTAGCCATTGAAGAGGTAAGTCTATGAGTCATGCTCCTGCCTCTCTGGCCAAACACTTCGAAACGCCGGACGGTTTTACTGGCCACTTCGGTTGGCTGTGCGGCTTCTCGGCTGACGACAGGTTTCTCAACGATGCGCTTGAGCGTTTCAGCCACCAGCAAGCCAATCAGCGTGCCTATGCCGGGGAAACGCTATTGGCACTGATGCTGGACCCGCGCGCGATCCAGATTACCCCGGTCGAAGTGCCGGGCCTGTTGCATTTACCTTGGGCGAAAGCCGATTTGCCATTCAACCTGATGCACGCCAAGGTCGCGGTGCTGGGTTACCGCAGCACTGACAAGAGTGACGCCTGGTGTTTGCGTTTGCTTGTGTCCACCGGCAACTGGACCCGGCAGACATTAGAGCAGAGCCTTGACCTGATCTGGCGCCTGGACCTGTGCAGCGACGAACTGGTAGTACCCACCGAGGCAACGCAGCAGGTCCGGACAGATATCTGCAGCGCCTGGAGTTTACTGCTGTGGCTACGTGAGCATTACGACGACCGTGCACTGCTCGCCAACCCGCTGACAGCCAAGGCCGTGGCGGATATGGATGCGATCCTGCTCAAACAGGTCAAGCCGAAAGCTTCCGGATTGAACGCACGTTTCTTCGATAACCGAAAAGCGTCGCTGCTCGCCCAACTGCCAGCCCGAGTCGTTTATGCCTCGGGTCGAGAAACGGCGCGTAACTACTTGGCCATGGGCTCGGGTTTTTATGAGTCTTCAATGCCCGGTGAGCATGCATCGGTCCCGTTGAGCATCATCAGGCGCTTGCGCGGTGAAAAAGGAGAACCGCGTCTGCTGACGGCGACCAGCACTGTAGATCTGTTTATCAACGAGGCGAGCTGCCAGGGCATTGCAACGGCAGCCGCGAAATTGACGGCTGCCAGCGTCAGCGTACGACCTGCGGCTAAGCCGGCCTACTTTCCTGACGTGCAAAAACGCACCTTGCATGCCAAGTTCATTTTCAGCGCCAGCGAGACCCGGCATTCGGAAAAAACAGCCAGCCCATGGCTGTACCTTGGCTCGGGCAATCTCACCCGGCAAGGCTTCACCCTGAAGATGGGGCGATCGACGGGCAACCTTGAGGCCGGGGTGGTATTCGCTCCGACGCCTTTGAACTGGTACCCGGCAAAATCGGGGGGCGCTGATCCCGAATCGATTGGTTATTATCTGCCGATTCAGTGGGAGCAGGAATGCGTCCCTGAGACGCTGCAGCAAGGCAAGGATCTTGAGGTGGGGAGCGAGGTGTTCAGCGCAGCGCCCGTGGCTTACTTGAAGTGGCGGGACACGGATACAGCAGAGCAAGGCTGGTTGAGCGCCGATGATCGCTCGCGGGGCGATTACTCAGTGCTGGATACGTCGCGACAGCCTTGTGCATATGTTGAGGGTCAAGGCTTCGCCTGGTGCGGACCACGACCGCGGCAGGTGGTTGTCAGTTGGCAAGAGGCGGGTGCAACGCATGTCATGACGGTGCCAGTGCTGGATGGGTTTGGCCGATTGGCGGCCACCGAGCTGCCAGAAATCAGCCTGGAGGATGCGTGGATGCAACTCGACAGTTTTCCACAGTCGCCCAGTGAAGAAGAACTGCCCGACGCGTTCGACGATAGCAAGCGCTCTGCCGACAAACAGGGAACCATTGCGCCAGGAAAAGAAGCGGCGCGTTACCCGATCCGGCAAATGATGGAACTAATCGAAGGCATCGCCGCGAAACAAACTGCGTTGGAGCCTCGGGATTGGCCGGTGTGGTGTGCCCGACTGGAGCAGTCGCTCATTCAGGCCGCCGGTTGCGGGTTGTTGCAGCAGTTTCTGACACTCGAAATCAACCCCATCCATGCCTTGCGTCAACCTGCGTTCAGGCCTCGTTTTGCCGAGACAGTGGACCATCCGGAAGGGCTGCGCTACGAAAACGCACTGAGCAATATCGAGGCCCATTGGAAACTCGACACCTCACACCCCCTGGGAGTCCTGCCATGAAACGGGTCGCCTTCAGTTGGGCAGCCGTTGCGGCTTCACTGCGTGAGCGGGCGATGCAACAGCAACAATTTGCAGATGACGCAGGTGAGGCGGCTGCGCATCTGAATCCAGGCCAGCGAGCCAGCCTGCATGCGTTGGCCGATCGAATTGGCGAACACGGGGTAGTGCTGGCCGACGAAGTGGGTATGGGCAAGACCCGTATCGCTGTCGAGTTGATTCGCGCAGTCAAGGACGCTGGCGGTCGAGCCGCCGTCATCGCCCCGCCAGGGCTGGGCTATCAGTGGCAGGCCGAGTTGAAACTGGGAGGCGTTACAACTCCCGCTATGTTGCGTGGTCTGCTCGGCTACTTTGAAGCCAGAAGTGCCGAAGAGGTCCTTGATAAAAAGCCATGGTTTCAGGAGCCAATCCTGGTGCTGTCCCATACCTTTGCCAACTGGCGTATGGGCGAGAATGCAACGCGCTGGCGCAGAGAGTTGGTGCCGGAAGTCTTCGCACGCTGGCGCAAGGAGGCAGGTTTCAAGTATCCAAATGGCTACCACCTGTCAGGCTCTTATGATGAAAGGGTCAAGCGAGCCGCTGCCAGCATTGTGGCGCGTATCAGCGAAGACGCCGCGCACCCCGCTTACACCTGGTTGACTGACGTCACGACCGGGCATGCCTGGCCAAACCCCGATACTCACACCAATTACCGCAGCGGTACTCCTCATCGGAGTTGGCTTGAACAGGTGGTCGGGTTTGGCCTGGGCTCCTTCGACCTGCTGGTGATCGACGAAGCCCACAAAAGTCGCGGCACCGACAGCGGCCTGAGCCGGTTGCTCGGTAACCTGGTGCAGGGAACTCAGCACAGCCGTCGCTTGTGCATGACAGCGACTCCTGTGGAGCTGGATGTCGAGCAATGGCGGCAAACCTTCGAACGGCTTGGTCTCGACGAAAAAGTGCGCGATCAACTTCAGCCTGTGATCAACGACTTTGCGCAGGCCATCCGTCATCTACGCGCTCATTGGCGTTCCAGCGACACGGCCCGTCAACAATATCAGGCTGCAGCCAGTGCCTTTCAAACGACGTTGAGCCCCTATCTGCTGCGCCGGGATAAACGTGAAGACGCCGACGTTTCACGCTTCGCCCAAGAAACTCAGGGGGAAAGCTATCGCAACACCCAAAAGTCCGTCAGTGTGGATGTACGCACGCTGAAGTTACCTTGGAGACAGGCCGTGTGCGCAACCGAGGCGCTGTCCGTGGCCTCGCGACTGGACGAAAACTCAACGGCAAAACGCTTGCGATTGACCCTAGCCAATGGGCATGGCATCGCTGACCTACTGGCGCAAATTAATGAACCAGCGGAGCCTTCTGCCCTGCCGGATGAGGGACAGTCCAGCGCGGTCGATGACAAGCGCCAGCAACGCGTGCAGTGGTGGTTGAAGACGGCTGCGCAGGCGTTTCAGAATCCCCACCACTTGTTTGAGCACCCGGCAATCCTGGCCACCATCACGGCCATCGAAGCCGCACACGAGCAAGAGGAAAAGGTGCTGGTGTTCGGCCGTTTCACCGCACCCATGCGGGCCTTGGTCCGGCTGCTGAACGCGCGTGAAATGCTAAGTAGCCTTGAGGCCGGCCGTTACTGGCCGCAGAGCGTAATCCATGCTCGTGCCGACGAGCCCGATGACCATTCGGAATGGGCAGCAGTGGAGATTGCGCACCGTCAGCTGAATTGCCGGCTGAAACTCAGCTCCATCCCTGAGCTGCTGGCCAATCAATACAGTACCCACAGCACACGTCGTGAGCAGCTACGCCGGCGTCTGCTCGGCTGGTTGGATGCGGGACTGCCCGAACATGAGCAGGTACCCCGCGCGATGTTCAAACACCTTCAGGAGGCTGAGCTCAACAAGGATCTGGTGGGCACCGCCGAGAAACATCCCGTAGCGCTGTTTACCCGGGCGATCCTCGACTTCACTGGCGGGGACGTCGAACATCTGACGCCTGAGCAAGCGTGCACCGCCTTTTGCCAACTACTGAGCGCTGCCGGCGACCAACACACGGACGATAATCCTCACACACCGGATACCGGCGAAATTGCGTTGCAATGGGAACTGCTACTCGCCCGTCTACAGCCTGAGTTTGCCCACCAGGAGGGTGGTTTCGCTCGCCTGATGTACGGCGGCACTGAACAATCTACCCGCCGCTTGTTGCAACTGGCTTTCAACCGCCCGAACAGCTTTCCCCGTGTTCTCGTGGCCCAATCCACCGTCGGCCGCGAAGGCCTCAACCTGCATCTGGCATGCAAGACCGTCATCCTCATGCACCCGGAGTGGAACCCCGGGGTAGTCGAACAACAGATCGGCCGAGTCGATCGAGTGGGCAGTCATTGGAGTCGCCGGCTGTGCGAAGCGCTGGCGCGGGGGAGTCCAGCGGCAGAGTTACCGCGCATTGATGTGCATCCAGTGATCTTTCGAGGGACTTACGACGAGCATAACTGGCAGGTCCTGTTGGAGCGTTGGGATGACCTGCGTGCTCAGCTACATGGAGAAGTGATTCCTGCTCGAGAGGCAGAGGGAGATTTGGAGTACGAGGAGGTGTTGGCGCAATTGCAGAAAAGTGCGCCTTGTTTTTCGCCGTTGGGGCGAAATATTTGAATCGGTCTCAGCTCTCCATCGGCCTCTCAAGGTAACTTGTATGGGGCCATCTCCATCACTGAGGAGTAATCCTTGTCTTTCGGTTTTCCGCTTTGAGCTGGCGATCAGAGAGTCATGAGGCTCTCCATGCTTATGCGCTACTGGAAGGAATGGTGCCGCACTTCAATTACTCAGATGGGGATAATAGTGCGCAGAAGCTGCTCTAAGTTGTGGGGTCGCGCTCGCGAAAGAATTTGCATCTGTTTTCGGAACCGGTCGTAAAAGGGGAGGATACGACGTGTATGCGCCCACGCGAATGTTAGCAGCTTGTGTATTAAACTACGACGACGTGTGAGACGAAGTAAGTTTTTCTGTTGGTTTACTGATTGCTGTTTTTTGGTGATGGTGTGGTTTGTGGATCGTGCTCTATTTGAGGGGCTGGCTTTTGCAATTCCACGGGCATTGTTAGACGGGAGATCAGGCTTATTTTTTATAAGTTCTGCAACGACCCCGAAAATGATTACCCCAACCATAATGATCAGTAGTGCGGTGAGACCTAAGTGTCTTCACCAGCGGGTGACCGAAATCAGAAAATTGAGATGTCGATGCTGTTATGCGCCCGGGTACCACGCCTTGCGTGATTAAATCGGTTGCCACTTATACGGCAGCAACTGATCTTTTTATGATGATTTCTTAGGGAAGTGTAAGACCTTTTGATGGCCGTTGGCTATAGTTGAGTTGCTTGTTTTCGAACTGGAAGTTCGAAGTCGAAGGTCCAGCACTCTATCTTTGCTGCTCGTTGAAAAGTAGTCTTTAGGTAAGTTGCATAGTCTCTCAAGCCTAGCGGTGGGTAGGCCTAATTCGTTTCTCAACTGATCCTTTGATAGAATTTTGTTTTCCACAAGCATTTGTACGCTGCGTGAAAGGAGTTTTGGCTGCTCAAAAGGTATTGAGTCGTCTAGTGGTTCTGACTTAACCCATCCCCGAGCTGACCTAGCTTTCCAAAGTCTTATACCTGCTTCAGGGGAAACCAGCTCCAGATCAATGCACCTCTTGATCATTGAGGCAATTGAAACATTCCATCGAGGTTTCATTGAGTGGAAAGTATCCAGCGTCGCGTAGCTGACTTCGTGACTAAAGCTCTCCGCAGGCATTAGAAACGCGCTCGCAAAACGGTGAGCCTGTCTTTCAATTAAGTCATAATGACTCAAGTATTGTTCATTAGAAATTTTGCTATGGAGTACGATATGTCCAAGTTCGTGAGCAGCGTCAAACCGATTCCGCACGGGAGCGGCTTTGTCTGCGGCAAGGAGTACATAGGGGCGGTTATCAACTAACGACCATTTCGAAATTCCATCCATTTTTACATATCCGATTTCGTCCCTTGCTACAATCACCCCTGATTTCTCAAGTGTGTGGACTACATCTTTTATTGGTCCATTTCCGAGGCCCCATTTTTCTCGGAAATTAGTGGCAAGCCGCTCAATGTCAGAATCATCGATCAGACGTGCGTCATCACCCTCGAAAAGTGGGATATCGACAGGCGGAAATTCTAAGGCCTCCTGAAGTTTGTATGATATCTCCTCAAGCCAGTTAAGACGAACTCGTCCGATTTCCCAAGACGACTTATGAGTGCTCACCTGGCTTCTATAGAAGCTAGGATTGGTTTTATGGCCCTGAACGGGAGCTTCCAGTAGCCATTTTTCTGTTGTGAAAAATATCTCGCAAAGGCGGTTGAAGCTTTGAGCTGATGGGCAGCTGTCGCCTTTTTCCCACTTTGATATATTGCCTGCCGCGCACTCCAACTTTTCAGCTAGTTCAGTCTGCGTCATATCTGCAGAAAGGCGGAGCTGTTTGAGGCGTTCAGGTTTAAAACCTTGAATACCTATGCGCATGATACATGTACCTCAACGCTATTGATCATCTTCTAAATCAGTCTTTTCTTCTTCACTCCGCATCCTAATACGGAGTTTTGGCCATACGGAATCATCAGACTCATCATCAGCTTCGTCTTCGTAGCTCAACAGAAGTTCCTGAACCGTGCACCATAAGTGGAACTTATCTAGATTGTTGGCATAAGGCACTGCAATCATCAGTCCTTGCGGCTTTGATTGGTCTAGGGTGCTTTTGGTAGCGGGCGACAAAGGAGCTATGATGAGATTCAGGCTATCCGTGGCCAGCTTACCTAGCAGATCTTGGCCTTCGAACAAGTCTGGATTTCTCTGGAGGTGCTCCAGATACGTGTTCAATCTCGAATTCTTAAGCCGACCTTTTGAGGGGCGGATTTTCTTCCGCCATGGTACGACCGATGCGGTGATGAGTGTACTTCCTGCTTTAAGCAGGGCAAATTGTTCCCCGTTGTGGGATGCGGAGACACAATTACCTTGCCAAGAGCTCTGACCGATCAACACGTCCTGCACGAAGAAATTTCGATCTTGTGCGAGCTTTCGATGTGTTGGAAGGTTCCGAAGGCCTTTGCTCTGTTCAAAAGCACGCTCATACGCCAGGTTGACGGCGTCCACGAGCTCCTCAACCTGGCCTTTTGAGGCCTCGGTTCTCAAAAAACGCAGAATATCTTGTTTTAGTGACATTGGGCTCTCCGATCGAGGATCTTCTTAAAGCGGAATTTATCACTAATTTTCTTCCTTTAGAAGAGCCGATCTAATCGCCGGGAGCTAGTAAGACCTTTTTTGTAGGCTTGGCCTTGATTGGGATGACCAGAGATGCCAATACACCCTGCGCAACCAGTTGATTCGTGGCGATGCAACCTGGGATAGCAGCGTCAACCGGGCGCAATTGCGTGATTGTGGGAATTGGTCTCACTGGTGATTGTGCTGATGCTCGATAACCCACGCACGCTCTGAGGAGTCGTCTGTCTCCCGGTGGTTAGAATCAAGTTCTTTGGGGTTGAACATTTTTGTACATAGACATGTTCAGTGTCCATGCGGGGCCATATCTCGCCGTAACTTGCTATCGCATCGAAACGACTTTCAGGCCTTTGGTTCCTTGAATGGCTGAAACTGAAAGGCTGCCAGTCGCAGCATGCTGAATGTGCTCGCTCCACCAGGCCATCATCGGGCGTCTGCGCTCGATGTAGTCCGCTCGGTTATAGGCGCTGCGAACCTCGTCTTTATCGACGTGGGCAAGCGCTACCTCGATCAGCTCCGGATCCCAGCCGTGTTCGTTGAGGATAGTACTGGCCATGGAACGCATACCGTGGCTCACCAATCTACCTTCAAATCCCATACGTTTCAGGGCCATGTTCGCCGTCTGACTGTTGCAATGATCCCGTGGGTCTCTGTCAGCTGGGAACACGTATTCTCTGTGGCCGCTGTAGGGCTTTATTATCTCCAGCAGAGCAAGTGCGTGTTCGGTCAGTGGTATGACGTGCGCACGTCGCTTCTTCATCCGCTCCGCTGGGATCGTCCAGATTTTCTTGTCTAGATCGATGTCAGTCCAGGATGTCGTAGCGGCTTCCGCTGGGCGAGTCATTGTGTGAAGTTGCCATTCGATCAGGCAGCGCGTTGTTCTTTT
Organism: Pseudomonas tolaasii NCPPB 2192; assembly: GCF_002813445.1. Lineage (NCBI taxonomy): Bacteria > Pseudomonadati > Pseudomonadota > Gammaproteobacteria > Pseudomonadales > Pseudomonadaceae > Pseudomonas > Pseudomonas tolaasii. Next base: position 494,808 of record NZ_PHHD01000001.1, on the reverse strand, counting down.
TATGCTCGCATTAGCAATGGCAATCATCAGCTCTGGCAGTTCTTCCGGACGGAGGGCTGCCATGTTTTGTTTTTTCGGTTTCTTGAAAACGGCCCGAATACCACTGAGCGGGTTGGCGAAGATCATTCCCGAGTTCACGCCGTAGGTCATGATCTCGTTAAGTCGTTGGGTCAGTCGCTTCACTGTCTCCAGGCTGCCTTTAGTTTCCAAAGGGCGCAGCAGCTCGATGACCCTCGGGGCATTGATTTGCGAGATAGGTGTTGTTCCCAGCGATGGAAAGACATGCAGTGTGAGTGAGCGCCAGATGTCTTCGGCATAAGCTTGAGTCACAGAATCCTTTTTCAGTTCAAACCAGGCAGACGCCACGTTCTCGAATGTGTGCTCGGTTGCCTGTCTTTTTGTCTGCTCCAGCTCGCTACGTTGTTCTTTCGGATCGATGCCCTGAGCGAGAAGCTCTCTGGCTTCGACCGTTTTCTTCCTGGCTTGCGAGAGCGAGAGTTCTGGGTAGGTGCCGAGGCCCATATTGATGCGGTTTTTGGTAATCGGCTGCCGGTAGTTGAAGTTCCATAGCGTAGAGCCATTAACCCTCACACGCAGCTGTAGACCGTCTCCATCACTGAGGACGTAGTCCTTGTCTTTCGGCTTTACCGCTTTGAGTTGGCGGTCAGAGAGGCGGGTGGCTTGGGCGCACATGAGGTGTTCCATGACATCAATTGGTATTCCAAAAATTACCACTGAAGGGCTTGGAATACCATCTGGAATACCCGATGTCGTGGATTGTGCCGGACGTCAATGGACGCCGGTAGACCCAAAAGCCTTGATTTTGCTGGGTTTCAGGCACAAAAAAAGACGTCCGTGGACGTCTTTAGATGATTGTTTGGTGGGCCGGGGCCGTTTGAACTTGGTTGTAATGTTCAAGTAATCATTGGGGTTTGTCTGCTTAAAGGACTCAAGGCATACACGTTGGCATACATGCTGCCCGCGCCTGTGAAGCTTCCGGCAGCAAAAATGACTAGCTATGGATTATTCGCAGGGTCATAACCTCAAATCACATTTCTACAACTGGATTACTACTCGTTACGCTAGCGGTTGGACTCCTCGTTGAGCAGTTGAACCGATATGAGAAGGTGTGCATCCGACTTGACTACCTCGTTGCGTCGTCATCTTCCCAGGGACACGCATCCGACTTAAACGGTCATTTGCGTTCGCGCTGACTGGCAGTTTTCATTTATTGGGGGGGCAAACATTAATGGGGTGCGTCAGTCAGAGCGAAAGGGCTGCCTCCGGCCAATAGCAGCCGGTCGCTAAAGGCTGCTTTCGGCCAATTGCTGCCATTCGTGACAGACAGAAGTCGGCCAAATTTAAACCTTGAAAGTGCCTAGAATCTTAGGTCGAATCAAATCCATTATATTATCCATCCGCAATATTAATTCAGGATAAATGGTTTAATCTCGCGAAAACAAATCGTCAATTGGATCGATAGCACTGAATGTTCGCTCGGACCAATTCGTGCGTTGATCTCTATAAGACTCATAATCTGGCTCATGCTCTGGCTCATTAAAATATTTATCATAGAACTTATCCACATCAACCAAATCCACAACACTATCAGCAACGCCTGATGAGTTATTAGCACCCAACTCGGCAGCCTTTTCATCCATTAGCTCAATAAATTTTCTGCGCGCTGCTGTTTGCGAGCCACCATCAGAAAACACTTCTGCATCTGGGAACTCATCTTCAACTGACGCGATTAGATAATCCGTGACGACTTGATCATATGAATCATAAAGCGATTGATGCTCTACAACTTCAAAGCATGCGACAAGCTGACTTAATATTAGTAATTCGTCATGATTTGGGTCATTGTCGAAGGCTTCATCCAAGAATGCTTCCACAGTCATTTTATCAACATTCCCACTGCGCAGCGCCCATAACAGTACTCGTGCCGATGCCAGGAAGGATCGGCAGCACTTCTCTCCGCCAATAAAACTAATAGCTTTTAAGAGACCTTGGTCAGATAAGCTAAATTTATTGCCAAGCTCAGACCTTGCAATGCATAATTGAGCTACAAATTCGGCGGTAGATCCAAGGAAATTAATATCTAAAACGGATGAAAAAACATGACCTGTCACTTCGGTCGCCACGCCGGTGCTGATTATTTTATTATCATGCATATCCTTCAGCGTCTTCAATGAAGATTGTGTCTTCAGGCTACCAAAACACTGCCGCAAAACAGGGGGGTTACTGGCATATCTGTTGAATATAAAGTCACCTAAAGACGGGTTGAACAACCGAACAAAAGGCTGATTTTCGCCTAATATTAATCTCGTTAGCATCGAACCAGATAGGTGGCGGAGGTTTATTATAAAATCTTTTTTCCCAGTAAGACTGGCGGCTCCTGGACTCTCTAGATATCGCGCAAATGCCTCTGAAAGCTCAGGCTCAGTAATCACGCGCCCGTTCATAGCGACCAGCAAAACCAAGGCACGACCACAGTCATCTAGTTGCGCTTGAAATGGATGATCCCAGACCTGAGACGGATCATCTAGCAAACCAGTTGTATGAGCCCAGTAAGACTCAGATGTGACATCCTCCAATCGCTGGGCATCGGTAATAAATCGGATTAGCCGAGGATTAAAATTTCTATGATCAATAATAATTCGATAACGTTTATGCGAGTACAAGTGCTCCACGTACTCAGCATCTATTTCAGAATGCCAGATATGATTGTAAAGAATTCTAGCCTTATCAATCTTTTCCAAGGATTCAAGGGTAATCTCAAACTCATTTCTATTTATATTTGAGTTATGGAAAACATCGTTTAAGATTCGCCCCTGATTGAGAATAGTAGTTCGAGATGTCAATACGAATCGCTTTTTGGGGTTTTTGACTATACGCCTAATAAAACCTACAATTTTGGCGCCCTCATGGCCAGAAAGCGCTTCTAAGTAATTGCGACCCAAAAAGTCATCAAAATAGAAAATTTGCTTTGAGTCAGGGTCAAATATGCTCTCGGCCTCTTTAATGTCGTCAGAAATAACCGAGAGCTCAAAGCCGTCCGCGACGTACTGTAAAATTAGCTGTCCAGCCAATGTTGTCTTGCCAATGCCAGCTGGACCAGTGATGATAACAACACTCGTAGATTCCAGTTTATCAATCGCTTGATTATGATTTGCTGTGGCTACATACAGCTTAGAGGCCTCAATTATCTCGCCAAGCTCAAACTGGCTCCTATCATGTATGGGCTTATTAAGCATATACGCAAGAACATTTGAGCTAGCAATCCAGAGCTTATAGTGTCGTCTTTCAACATCTGGATATTTCGCGAGCATATCACTCAAATCCTGTCGACCCAGTATATCCGCCGGAGACAAAACAAAAGGTGAAAGCTTCTGCATCAAAATTTTCTTATCATTCAATGAGAGCGAGTGAGACAAGGCTAAGATATATCGACTTGGCGATAATTTCTGAACTTTAAGGCTTTCAGAATCTGCAATAGATTTAACGAGCTTTTCTAACGGCGTCGAAATCCAATGCTTACACTGGAGAATCCACTCATCCCCCTCGGACCTAAAAAAGCGCCCATCCACTCCCGCGTCACGTCCGGGCTTGAATCTTTCGAATCTAACCCCTTCCCTTGCGCTTAGCAGGTCAGCGCAAAAGACTTCGAACTCTTTATCGTTTAGCCGCGAAAAATCGTAATCGCTCACAAAAGCCTCGCTCAGAAATGCACCACATGCCAATGAACCGCTCAGCATGAGATTGTAGTTGTTGGAAGCTGCAAATGAGCCATCGCAGTGATAGCCGCAATGATGCGTGCTTCCTTGGGCTGGTGAGCCATTTGAAAGCCATCATTGAGGCCACCTAGAGGACGCTCCATTGGCCTGCTGATCGTGCTCTTCTAGTAAAAAGGTGAGATAGCTGCGAGCAAGGTTGCAATACAGGCGCGCCTCGTGAGGCTGAATCGCGATGCCTTCTTTTAGATCGGTTCCGTGGCGGACGCCGCCTCCCGTCGGCGATGAAAGGTAGCCGTGCAATGTCGTCATCCAGGTCAGAATACTTTCCTGCGCCTTGCCCCGCTCCCGTTTTCTCATCTCGTTGATGATTGGCCCGAAATACTTCCCCTGAATCGTCACTGTGTCCTCGCCCATACCCCGAAAGGCTGTCGTGATCGACTCCAGAAGGAAAAGAGTTTCTTGAACCGCGCGCCGGCCCTGACCTGCATCGAGCAGCCGTTCAGACTCTGCCAGGCATTCGTCGATAAGCGCGTGGGCCTGTTCATCTAGCGAGGGTGCCAAACGCGGTACAGTGATCGGCGTGTAAGCGCGCGTTGCGATTAAATCAGGCAGTTGAATTTCATAGCCCGCATCATGCTCCGCCATGATGGCGTTGATAATTTGGAGGTCTGGCACGCCCAGTCCGGACTGTTCGAGATCTACGCAGCAGTTCCAAAAAGCCTCGATAAACAAAGGCGCATTCTCAGCCGAGCTATCCATGAGCCGAGATAAATCACTCCACGCCCAGTCCGGACTGCTGCTTCGACCAGTCCCGCCGAAGCCGTTTTTGCATTGCTCAACTACTTGCCATACATTCCCCTGCGATGCAATTTTTTCAATCAGATTATAAAAATCACGGACGACGCCTTGCGGGATTGGCCCCGGGGATTTGAAACGCCACGACTTATCGAACTTTAGCAATTCATCTGTCCTCACAATCATTCAGAAACCCGTGTTTAGTGGCCGCCCCAAAGTACAACAGGCACCTAAACTTTCAAAGTTCAGCGCTTCCGAATGGCCGTTCATGGCCGTTAGCGATCACTTCGGGTTGCTCAGAGACGCCTCCAATCGGGCTAGCCTGGGGTCGAAGTCAGGCAAAAAAAGAAACGACGTGATTTTGCCCTGTGGGCGACACAGGACGGGAAATCTTACTTGCTGATCCTCTGTAGCCCTGGATGAATAACTTTCAGCTGTTCAGCTGGAGTGGGTGAGACACGTACTCGAACTACTTCACGACTCGGACGTTGATATTGAATCGACGGCCGTGCGCGTCAATGGTCATCTTTCCCTCGCCTTCAGTCGCACCCGGTGGCAGTTTATTGGACATAATGAGTACGGAGCTGCCATCGGCAGTAAGCTTTCGGATGAATATTAGATCTGCGTCATATGGAGCTTCGGGCTTCTGCTCGGTATTGCTGTAGTTCCAGCTTGCCTGTTTCAGCATGACATTCATTGAACCATTGTCTCGATACTCCTTACCGTCCCACTCTTTTCGGAACTGTCGCCCGCTTAGGCTAACTTCCAAAATATCGTTTTCTTTCATTTTAAAGCCGAAGCTCTTCGACAGCCCTGGCTCGCTTAGATCTTTTGCTGAATTGAAAAGAAGTTGATCAATAGTTTCCGGCCCGTCGACGACATTGACTTCAACGGTCCTGGTCACAATCTTGCTCGCGAGAGCCTTCACGTTGACTGGAGTAGAGTTCGGAATGAAAATGCTATCTAACTGTACGGCAAGCGTTAGCGAATATTTTCCTGCTATTCTTCCGCGAAACGTAAGGGCGTTAGGCGGGTTCATATTCGGTTGATCTTTAGAGTACGTGCCATTGATATCGATATCAGTATTGCTTACCAAAGGCTGAAAAAACGACTTGAAATTTGAGTGCTCCTGGAAGGCCTGAATTCTGTAGATGGATGTGTAAGCTGTGCCGTCGCCGCTGGGGATTGGGACAAGCGGATAAATCAGCTTGCCATCTTTGTTGAAAGCATAAATAAAGACGGAATCCTCCGATGGATTCACGGTTACCTCCAGCGGATTGGTGGTCGAGGTACGCTGCCGTTGATAATCGTAAGCGCTCCCCCTCTTCTGGCTCGTATGAACAGTTACTAGCTCTGGCACAACGATGACATCTGAAGGAATAAGTTCCTCTAGGTTAGATATGACGCCATCCTTGTTGATGGGCTCTACCGTAGGGACTTTCCAATTATTTTTCATAAAGTCGTAGAAGTTGCTGGCCTTCAACGCCGAATTTCCTCCCAATATATCGCTGGTCTCATTTTCCCCGACCGGGCTCAGTACATATATTGATTGGGCACATGCCGTCGAGGAAAACATGGTCGAGAGCAACAGCGCAAACAACAATCTCATCATGTGGAATTCTCCTTTTTTAGTAAGTTTATCGCCCAGCACTTATATCTAATCATGCGCAGAAAATTTCGCCCTTACCGACAGCGGCATCATCCGAAATACTGGTAATCGATGTCCGCTTTTGGCCGATTGCGGCCTCTCGCGAAGGGCAGCTATCGGCCATTCATCACGATTTTTAAGAGTTATCTCACGAAGTTCTTCTTAATAACTTTTGATTTGCTAGGGTCTTTTTTTAACATGAGCTTGATACACATCAGGTACATAGGGTCCCGGACGGTGTAAGCTCCTGACTGCTCGTTCCTGATCAAAAGAGGACTGTCACCAGCGGCGAGATCGGAAAGGATATTACCTATCCCCATATGTTTTACAGCAGTACTAGGGAATTCAATCCTGATCCGCTTATCAATGTCGTTCGCATCGAATTGGTGGCTCGAAATCCGGCCTATACAATAGATCGCTTGGTTTCTACGAGCAACGGTCGTGTCACGGCTATTTAGATGCCCTTCGATGGCTGTATAGCAAGATCGGAGCCCGCTGAGCAACCATTCTTCGTCGGCTCTTTCTAGCAGTTTCGTGTCATAGGTCCAATTGTTGTCCTCTATTTCATGGGCGAGCGCTTCACAATATTCATGAACACGTTGTGCTATGCCTAATGTCACCGACCAAATATGATCAGCGACCTCAATGTACTGCGGTCCGGTGAGGAGAATATCGAGCTGAGCAAACCCCTTTCTGATTACTTCTTGGACTTGCCCCGAGTCAAGTCCTTCGACCTTTCTTATCTCGAATATACGATTGGCGACGGAATCCGAGTTCTTAGTTTCACGAAAATACTGTAATACACCGTTAGGAACCCCAACGATAAGGAAATTGATGTTGCACTGAGAGTAACGACTATCGTCTAACAGAATGATCAGATCAGCTAGCTCAGACATCCGCTCAGGCGTATCAAAGATAGACTCAAGGTTATCGAGAACGATAATTTTCTTCTGCGCTCTCCCGGCAGCGCCACTATCTGCGAAAAGCCGAAACGCCTTGAGTAGTGGATCTTCTTGCGCAACGGTATAGCTATCAGTGTGCTTCAGCGCTCCCTTTAGGAACGCCGCGCTCACTTCCGCAGCTTTCTCTTCGCTATATCCAAGCTTTGACGCCGTGCCAGGCTCTGTGATCGCGCCGCATATTTCTTCGGTGATAGACTTGTTTCGAGAGGCATTCGCACAGTTCGCCACCACGTAAGGTAAGTCGTTCTTAGCGAGGGCGACTTTAAACAACCACGTCTTACCGTTCCCACTCTCGCCGAATAACAGGGTGTGACTGTGCCTGCCCAACGCCCGCGCAAGGTCTTTCTCCAGCCTAGGACGGGCAACGTACATTGCTGGATTAAGCTCCCTTGCTCGCGGCGTAAAGACCTCGTTAATTGCTTTCCTGCTCATATTGCTTCCATTATTGGGTTATTAAAGTCGGGATCAGAAAATATGAAAAAATCTTGACCTGATCCCCAGTTCATAATTTTTCGACTCTAATTTCTTCGAACTTAATTAGTCTCGTTTAAAATTTATTTACTCTTCAGAAACTAATATCAAAATCCCTCAGCGCTGAGAATTTAGTAGTAGTCTTCTGTCCCGTTTTCTTCAACCGAAACTTCGATCCCGCCACTTAGTCCAGTAACGTAAATTCCTAAATTCTGTATCTCAAAAACGCCACCGTCCACTTGGTAGGAAAGTTCTAGCTCGACGGTTAGATCTAGCTTTCCTTCTTCCTCTCTGGTCGAATCATCAAATGTGTAGACCGTACCTGACTCTCTGTCATAGGTGCCGTTATTAAAGTCGGGGCCGGTGACAGTAACTAAATACTTTACCTCTATATCAAACGAGATCTGGCAGGTCTCATCATCAATATGAATTATTGATGGCTCGAAGTCGCTCACCTCTGAAACAGTCAAGCTTTCTACTTCCGCATCTTCCCAGCTTGACGAATTATAGATATCCGCTGACTCGACCTGATTTATAATTTCTTGATTGATTGTGTTCCTCTCGGCCTCTATTAGATTTTTTATAAAGTCTGAGCGTTCTTGGTCGTGTGCGTTATACAGGTCGAGCAGTTTGCTAAGACTTTCAATAATTATAAATCTGGGATTTTCTAGGCAGAATGCTATGAGGTCCTTATCTTCTGAAACGACGTAAATTTCTTCCTGATCGCGAAGATGTCCTTTTAGAGCAAGCATAGTAAAGGCATCGGGAAATTCTGTTTTCTTTTTTCCTTCTTGAAAAGGTGCTTCCCTTTCAAAATACATCCTGATTAATTCATCGGGATCGACTTTACTCAGATCAAGTACGGTAGTGTTTGATTCATCCAGAAAGTCTGAGAACACTTTCAATGCATGACTCTCCACATCATCTTTGTCGAATTGAGCAAAAAGGCCGCTGATCGCCGCGTCAGTTGAATGAGTCAGAATCTTCGCTTTTCGTCTGAAATCTTTTACTCCGTTCAGCGCTTCACGAATGTGGTCGGAAATTTTTCCATCGACCTCGCGAACCACAATCGTACTAGTGATGTGGTTTAGCTCGCCATCGCTGCAAATTTCTTTGAATGATTCGATTGTACGAGACGAAAACTCAAGACCTGCCTTTACGAAGAACTCCGTGTCGATGAAAACGTTCCGTGTCTGAAGAGGCATAGGTGATGCTCCGCTGATGGCGATGTGCCTACGTGGATCCTCGCTTGAGACATGAGTAGATGCAAGTGCTTTGCTCTGAACGTTTTCTACCCGCTTCTAGAGCTGGTATCCACCAATGCAACAAAAGGGGTACAGAATTATCCTTTCCATAATCTGGACGTCCGCTCATGGCCGATTGTGTTGAAAAAGTCGGTTTGTCCAAAACGCTCGGAGACTGATAGGTAAAAACACCTGTTTTGCGTGCTGCTATGTGAAATTCGAGTCGTGAACCTTCTGCCAAAAACACAGATTTCAATCTCGGGCGCGAACTTTTCTACCGTGGAAACCGAAGCCGACTTTTTCAACGCAATCGGCCGAATACAGACTACCAATCGCAACCGCTGTCTGCCCGTGCTCTACCGTTCATCGCTACGTAGTGCACTGGCCTGTTTTATCAAAAAAATGAAGTCATCGTATGGCGATACATGTGCTTTTTTTGTTATTGCTTTGAGATAGTGGTGGGCGGCATGGCTTGGTCGGCCCAGGCCGTTTTTTGTTACCCGGTAGCAGTCGATTTTGTTACCCATGCTGTTACCCAACTCAGGTAAAAAGGTCTGCGGCGGGTAACAAAAATGGAGCCGCGCTACGACCTAGTTACAAGTCCGAGAGCCCGGCGGGCTAGAGCGTTGAGCTATTGTTTAGTACGCCACTGATACTCGTCATTGGTGGCTAATATTTCTGTTACCCAAATTTCAAAAGCTTTAGCTAGAGGCGCAGCGCGGCGCGCAATGCCCACGCTGCAAGAAGAGCCAGGAGGGACCCAGGATAGGGGGGGAGGGGCATGCCCCTCAAAAGCTATCGGGTGGCCTTTCAGTTGCAACTGCAAAGGGTTGTACTGAAATCTGACGGGAGTGATATCTACGGCGATAGGGCGGAATGAATTACTGTCGTGTGACTTCGTCACGGCAGCGCTGCACGGGCACACCGTCATGTAGTGCGTACAACCCCACGTGTTTTGTGTGCGTGTCGTGCGTATTAGCAGCGCCGACCAAAGCAATCGTTAGGGTCAGCGCTGCATGAGTGTGGTGCGGTTTACGCCCTGGAGATATTCAGACCTACATTCCTTAGTTCATCTGCTAGCGCCTGAGTTTCGGCATCGCCCAGCGCCTCGTCGCGCAGCCAGGGTATGGGCGCGTCGAGCATCTTAATACTGGTGGTATCGCGTTGAACCTTGTAGCTGTTAGGAATGGCGAAGTCCGCTACACGGATTTGCTTGAGCATGCTGGTCGCTAGAAATTCACCAGCGCCCAGAGCGTGTAGCGTTCGATCCGCAGCACAAGCATCTGCCATGGGGCCGCCGATTTCGGCCAAGACTTGAATGTAGCGGTTGATAGCGTCGTGGCGGATTTCTTTTAGCCAGGCAATGGTTCGTTCACGGCGCTCTTCTTTGAGCTGTTTAACTTCGGCCAACCTATCGGCTCGTTTTTCGGTGAGTATTCTGATTGCGATAGTAGCAGCCTGGCCGTCCTCGATTGCCTGGCGGCTAGCGCGCTCTAATTCTTCCTCGCGAGCGTTCAGGTCCGCGACATCCGCCGTGGTCTTGCACACGAATGCCATAGCCCTACGCTCCGCACGCTCGTGGCTCAGTTCGTCCAGTTGTGCTGCGATGGTATCGGCTACCTGTGAGGCGGTCTCAGCACGCTGAATGTCGCTGCTGATCTGCTCGATGATGGCAAAGCCTTCGGAGATGGCTTTGCTCAGGTCACTGATCTTCTTGGGTGCTTTCATGGTTTGACCTCCAGGGTCAGTTATTGGTGTGTGGTTTTTTGCAATGGTGTGGACGTTGGTCATGCGTAATTTCCCGGCCTTCGCCGATTAACCTCCTCCCTTGGGATGGATGGGGGGAATCGTTGGAGGCTAAGCCGTCTGCGGTCTGCATGGGTGATGCCTCTCCCGCGTGTCCCGCATATGTCTCAATGTGCAAGGCCATGAAGCCATGCCCATCAAGGTGCTGATGCCACGTCTCCAGGGCCTTGCGTTTCATTCCCTCGGCAGTGGTGTGGATGTAGGTTGCATCGAGGTCTTTCATGGCGTGGTTCAACAGCATCTCGCCCACCATGTAATCCACCCCCAGATCCGCCCACGCGGTGCGTGCCACCTTGCGCAGGTCATGACTCGACCATTCGCCCTTGGTCATCCCCTTGAACAAGGTGCTGGCCGTGGACGCGCTAATAGCCCCACCAGCGCGCCCCGGGAACAGGAATGGCCCTTGATACCCAGTAGCCTGTTGAGCGGCCTGGTAACGCTCGATCAGAGCGCAGGCTTGCTCGGTCAGTGGCAACGTGTGCTCGGCCTTAGTCTTGGTGTCCTCTGCTGGGATAAACCATTGGCGTGTGGTGAGGTTGAGGTTCTTCCAGCGGGCCTGCCGGGTTTCGCCCAGTCGGGTGCCGTGACAGAGCATCATCAGGGCAAGCATGGATTCCAGCGGCGCAAGCTCGATCCGTTCGGCCAGGTCGTGCAGCAGCGCTGGCAGGTCATCACCACGCAACCGAGCAGGCTTGGGCTTGATCCGGGTTTGCACAAAGTCGGTGTACTTGAGGTCAGCCACGGGGTTGATAACCAGCAGTGCCAGGCGAGTGGCTTGCCGGAACGCCACCGCCAGCACGCCGTAGACCGAACGCACGAACGACAGCGCGAAACGCTCTTGCATCGGCCACATCAGCAGGCGGTCAAGGCTGGCCCGGTCGAGGCTGGCCAGCTCCAGCGCTTTTAGCCGGGGCACCAAGTGGCAACGTAACGCGGACTGGGCGCTGGCCTTGCGCTTGGTGGACAAGCCACGGTCACGGCTCATGCGGTCGGCGTACCAGGTCAGCACATCACCCACCTTGGTCCAGCTGGTGGTGGTCGAGGTGGCATCCGGGTCAATAGAGCGTCGGGCGAGGATGGCAGGCAAAGTGGTCTGCATCAGCTTGGCATTGATGCCGGGATAGTTTCCGGCCTTACCCCACTTACCGCGCACCACGACGTGCCAGGCGCCCTTGGTGCGGTCGGTGGTTGAATAGCGGAAACGCAACTCGGGATAGCGGTGATCGCGCAACTGGCGCACAGGGCCAGCGGCTTGCTTGCGTATCTCGGCATCGGTGATGTTTACGTGCAGCGTGTTCATGATTCCAGTCTCTGAGTTTGCGTCCGCCATTGGCGGGAGTTAATGCGTTCAAATTTGAGCCCATCTCTGGTACCGATCTGGTAACGGTGCGAGCGTTAGTGGTCTTTCACCATTGGTGGATGGAGCAGATCCGCGCCATCCACCAATGGCGGGAACCTAGGCAAGGTCCGCGTCCGGCCAGCGCCACAGGGCTGCATTGAGGGCTTCCGCCCGGGTCATTGGCTCCCCAATCATCGTGCAGAGCGGTTTGCCGTCGCGCATGACCCGCCAATGGCAGCGGCGCTCAATCCCGTCATTCGAGGCCAGCTCAGCCAGCAGTTCGAGTCGGTGGTTTTTGATGTAGGCGCGCACCTGGTCATTGAGCTTGCTTGCGGGCGAAACCCGAACACGCTTTCCGCTCAATTTCGCCGAAAACCCGAGATTGAGCAGGTAGGCGAGAGCGGCCATCAGACTTCCTCCGAATCGTCATCGGTGAAGTTCTGCGGAGGTGCCTTACTGATTAAGCTGTTCCAGTCGTGCCCTTTTTCTCCAGTCGGGCCCATGTCTAAGGGTGGGCACAACTGGCCGTCAGAGGGCACGACTGGAGGGAATGCCGCGAACTGACCTTTCGCTTGAGGGAGCGACCAGCTCACAATTGTGTCGCCGCCAAAGCCGGACCGGGCTGTCACTACTGAGAGTCGCTCACGGGCGTTGCGGATCTGCTTTTGCGTATAGCCGTTGCCGGTCATCAGTCTTTTGGCTTCTTTCCCGGTCAGGGGCCCCGCGCTCAGGATTCGTCGGAGTGCTTCGGCTGGATCATCAGCATCATCCAGGCGATCTTCGTCGACCGACTCAACGTCACCCAGAATGTCCCGCGCCGATCCCTGTATCAGATCGCCCCACGCAACGTGCGTCGTTTCAATGCCTCCGTCGATGGTGCAGGGCTCGATGGTGTAGGACACGCCACCTTCGTCGGTGCCGATGTTGGACTTGGCCCGCGCCAACACCCTTGCATCAGAATCTTGCTGTTTGGCGGCGACCAGAACCGTTCGGGCCAGTGCCGAGAAGGCTTGCGAACCGATCACACGATCAGCCGGCGAGGATCCAGCGCCCCCCTTGGCAAAGTGGCTGATACCGACAACGGCGCAGAGATTTGCCTCGGCAAAGTCCACCACGCCTTGCAAGCCACGGCGAACGTCATTGGCCTTGTGCATGTCCCCTTTCACGGCACTGACCACTGGATCGAGCATCAGCAATGACACACCGCCCAAATCACGCACGGTGTCGCGCAGCAAACCAATATCGTTTGATGGGTCGAAGGGGTCAGCCTCGCCTTTAGCGTTGAGGCGCCCTTGAATAATGTGTACCCGGTTCACGTCAGCGCCAGCCGCGATCAGGCGCGGCACCAGCGTGTCTGCCGGGTCGTCTTCGCTCGACCAAATCAGAACATTGCCGCGCTCTTGGCAAAGCTCACCGTCTGGCCAGCGTCCGCCTGTGGTGATGGTCGCGATCAAGCTAATCAGCAGGGTAGTTTTCCCGGTACCGCCAGCCCCCGCGAGTATGTGCAACTTGCCTTTGGCCAACCAGCCAGGCCACAGCCAGCGAATGGCCACCGGTTTTATATCGGCTGCGCTGACCGCGTTTACCTTCCAGACGGCGGGGACTGTTGGCAATACTTTGAGGTTTGCCCCTTTGAGCGGCTTGTTCAGCTCCTCCCATTGCTCGGCGAACCTATCCTTATTGTTCATTTAACCCCCAGACGCTGTTTGGCGAGGTTGAAACGCTGCAGATCGTCGCCGGACAACTTGCCGTTATCGAGCAGCGCCTTTCCGATCAGGTAGACGGTGCGCTCATGTTCAATGGCCTGCTTACTTGGTCCGCGACGTGGCTGCTTTGTACCAGGGAATAGGTCGCGCAACTCCAGCCCAATTGCCGAAACAATCTCCTGAGCGGTACATCCGGCCCAGCACTTGAGCAAAAGAGTGCCGTCTGATGTTTCGGTTATTGCTAGGCTTGGGGATTTGTCGTCATGCGCAGGGCAGCACGCTTTCCATTTGTTAGTGCCGGAAGCTTTAACTTTGTCGAGACAACTAAGAACTTTATCCAGGCAAGCCGATCCCGCCAGCGCAACTTGGCGCTGCTTTAGAGTGGTCATGTTTATTTCCCGGGAATGAAGTCGTTAGTTTTTTCTAATTTTCCCAGCACGGAATAAAGCGCAGCTCTGGCGCTTTCAAGTGTATGGCTCACCATAAAGGCGCTATTGCCTTCAAGTGGAATATCCCCAACAGCCGCCTCTGTGAGGACATCCATCACACTGCCAATTAGGTCCGAAGCAATATACAAAGCGTTTTCAGCATCAATGTCGGGGTTGACGCTAAATACTTGTTGTTTATTGTGAGCGTGGGCAGGAGAAATAAAACAAACTTCGATAGTAGTCAGATGTTTCACTGTGCGCCTCCGGTCAACATGGCTTCAAAAAAGCGGGCACGGGTCATTTCGGCGTTGTAACGCTGATGGCGAACTTTGAGGCTGGATTTGCTCTTGAGTTGGGCGACAGCGCGAGCACGGTGACGCTCGACTTTGTTATGGACTTCGGACGGAGTAAGGCTGAAAAGACGGGTAAGCATGGGTGACGCTCCTTTTGCTGAGGAGCTGCCACATTCGTTACCAAGCGAATGGGTGGCAGCTGTACGCGGGTTGGTAAACCGGGGCAAAAGGAACCCGGCAGACCCGAGGGTCTCCCACGCACAGCCGCCATAAAACGGAAATGCGGACGCAAAAAAAGCGCCTGCAATCGTAATAGGGGCGCTGTTGCGCCTTTTGCTGATCGGGTTACCAAGCCCGGTCGCTGAATTTGCAGCGACCGCAAGACGATAACTGCTAAAGCTATCACTGGCAACCGATTTCGGCAGTCGTGCCCTTGTGCCCTCAGTAGTGCCCAGCCTGGGGCATGGGCACGACTGCACAAAAAGGGCACGACTGGAGCGGATAACGTTTGGGCCGCTCACTGTTGCACCCCCCCAGAGTGGTCGCCTTGGGCTTTGTCCCGAGCGGCAATCTTGGATTGCAGCCAGGCTTCAACTTCGGCCACGACGTAATAAACAGCCGATTGGCGGGAGTCACCGTCCTTGATGGGCTTGGGGAAGGTTAGGTCTTTCGTTTGGAGCTTGGCGAGGCCCGAGCGGGTCATTCCAAGCCATTGCCAAAGCGCGGATTGTCGGATTAAGCCTTTGCTTAGTGCTGGGTGATTTAGATGCATTCATATGCCTCCATCCGGTTGAGGCCTGCTACGTTATGCACCCGGTCCGTCGGAGTCATTGCAATTGCAAAAGTATTTTTGTCGCCCGTGATGAGTGCGGTCAGGTCTCCTGCTACTCGTACCTTTTTTTCACAAAGTCGCGCCAGCTACTGGCCGCTGCAAACGATTTCTTCAGGCTGTCCTCGCTCATTCCTCTATAGGTTTTCTCAGGCAGAATTTTTTGCAGTTCTTCTATCAGATGTTCATCGTTGCGTAGTTTTTTCCCAAGCTCGGCGCGCAGCTCATAGATCATTTCGTGCATCGCCGAAATAATTAGCCGCATACATGGCTTGTCTTCCCCTGGTACGTCGTCGCTGGATGATGAATTAACTTGTTTGCGAATTCTTCGATTTGGATTGAAGTGGTCTGGATCGTCAGTGAATGGGCTCATGCCCACTAACACCGTTTCATCTTCGACTCCGGGGAACTCATCGCAGTAACTATGAACGGCGCGCTGGTATTTTCCGGTTTCGATATATTGAATTACATTTTGTTTTGACTGGCGTATTTCTTGTAACGTGTAAAGCCTGACGAAGTGCTGGTCTGTCAGATGCTCTGGCTGCCCATTAGAACGAACTGCCATAACTAGATAGTCAAAAGTTCTTAATGTTGGCAGCCTTTGCTGTCCGAGGATAGCCCATTCAGCCATTTTAAGTATTCCGCCCTCTCGAAGCGGGAACGGCAAAGCTTGAATTGGGGATTTGAAGCCATTATCCCGACCTGGCCTCATCTGCGGCTCGTCTTCGCAGTCTGGGAAAAAGAAATAAAATGATTTATCAAGGTAAGCGGTCTTATCTTTTGGATGAAATTTAATGTATGACGGGATGACGCCGCAATTGACAAGTTCTTGCATTAGTGAATCGCTAATTTCCTCGTTGATCTTACCTTTGGTAATTTCGGATAGTTTTTTAATGGCTAATTTTTCGCTTATATAGTCAGGCATGCTTTCATGGCTTCTAATATTTAACATTGCAAGATGAGATGTCTAGTATTGGTATTACCTGGAGTTACTGCGCTTTTTTGAATTCCACAACGTTACCTGCTGCCAGCTTGTCAAGATGGTCTGCATACCACTGCATCATGGTCGTCCGTTGCGCCAGGTACTGAGCTTTGTTGTACACGCCTGCAATGCCGTCTTTGACGTGTGATAGCTGAGCCTCAATGTGGTTCTCGTCGAAGCCGTGTTCGTTGAGGATCGTGCTGGCGATATGGCGGAACCCGTGGCCGGTCTGCCGACCTTCATAACCGAGGCGGCGCAGGGCCATCAGGAATACCGTATTGGAGCGTGGCTTGGTGGTGTCGCTACGGCCAGGGAATAACAGTAGGTACGCACCTGTGAGGTTTTGAAGATCGCGCAGCAGGTCGACGGCTTGGCGTGGTAGGGGAACTGCATGCTCGCGACGACGCTTCATTCGTTCGGCGGGAACGGTCCACAGGCAACCATCTAGATCGAACTCGGACCAGCGGGCCTCACGTAACTCAGACGGTCGGCAGGCGAGCATAGACAGTAGGTGCAGACCGATACGAACGTCTGCCGCGCTCGGGTACGCTCTGATCGCTCGTAACAGAGGCGGCAGCTCGTCGGTTGAAACATGGGCATAGTTTTCTGCGGGTTTAGTCAGCAAAAATTTGTGCAGACCTTCAAGCGGATTGTGAGTGGCGCGCCCGGTAACGCGGGCTAGGTCGTAAATTTCCCTGCACATGCCACGTACCCGACTGGTCTGCTCGACAATGCCGGTCTGCTCCATACCGCGCAGGAGCTCCATCCACTCCATGGGCAGGACACCTTGATAGGGTCTCTTACCAAAGACTGGGAACACATGCAGTTCCAGAGCGCCGATGGTCCGGGTTGCAGTGCCTGCACTCCAGCCTTTGCGCTTGTTGGCGTACCACTCGCGAGCCAGATGTTCGAACGTGTTGTTGGCCGCCTCAAGTTCTGCGGCTTTTTTGGCTCGCTGAGTGGCAAGCATGCTGCCGTCTTTTGCCGTGCCGTTGCGCAACTCTGCTGCTTTTTGGCGTGCCTGCTCGCCGGTTAACTGGTGGCTACCTTTGCCGTAACCTCCCAAGCCTAGCCAAGACCATTTGCCATCGGCTTTTTTGTAGCGCAGCTCCCAGGACTTCTGCCCAGTGGGCTTAACGCGCAGATAAAGACCGGCACCATCTAGCTCCCGGTAGGTGCTGGCCTCTGGCTCAAGGCTGGCCAGAGTGGTATCAGCCATAGGACGGCGCTTTATCTCCGAACGCTTCATTTGTGTATGCCCTAGTTTCAATATTTAGGCGAGCATACAAGCAGGCATACACAGGGTGCAATGCTGTACGGGATCATTCATAAGCGTCCAGACACAAGAAAGCCCGCACGGGGCGGGCTTCTTGGGGTGTTTCCGATCATGTGGGAGCATATGGAAACTAGTATTTGGTGGAGCCGGGGGGATTTGAACCCCCGTCCGCCAGTACTCCGCTGTCGGTACTACATGCGTAGCCGTTTCTATTAAGTTAACCCTCAGCGACCCGAAGGGCAGGGTGCTTTGGGCGAGTTGTGTAAGTTTTAGCCGCTTCGTCCACAACGTACTGCACGGCGATTCTGTTCTATATGACAATCACTTTGGGTTTACAGACATCCCCTGGTGATTGCTGGACCCGAAGGTACCAGAAGCTCAGGGCTAAGGCTGCTTACGCAGCGAGAGCGAATTCCTGGCCGTAGTTTTCGTCATTGGCAACTATAAGAAGTTGCAACAGTGGATTTACGAGTTCTGTTACCAACTCGGCATGCACCTAAAGTTTCGCGACCGGCGTCGAATCCTAAACGGCCCCGTGCTTGTAACTCGTTGTTTCTTGGAGAGTGACAAGCTTGTGCAGTGTACGCCAAACCTGTGCAGAAGGCCAACCCGAAGGTTGGCCGTGGGCGAGTGAAGGGCTTATTGGCCACCTTTCTCGCTGTTCTGCAGATCCTGAAGGGCCTTGGAGGTGATCTCGATGCACTTCTTGTCATCGCCGGCGGCGTGAGCGGCCTTGGCTTGGGACACGGCGGTGTCGATTTCGCCCTTTTTGCCACTGGTATCAGTCGCGAGCAGGGCCTGGCCGTTGTTGATTTTGTCGAGGTTGATCTTGCACAGATCAGGCTCGCCGGCCGCGAAAACAGGGGAGGCCAACATCGCAGCGGTAATGAACAAGCCAGCAAGAGCGGAACGCTTCATAGGGTATCTCCTTGCGAAAAAGGGCTCGACGCTGCTGGCGTTGAGGGCCTGCCAGCGACATCACTGTTGAGCCTCGTTCGCCGAGGCCTATGCAGATGACTGCGCCGGCGCGCAGGGGTTCTGTTTTTTTGCAGGTTTAATGGGCCCGGGCCTGGGTGACGCGGTCCACGAGGTACACCAGCCCGTGATAATCGATGCCGCCATACTGGCTCAGGCCGATTTCGCAGGTGCGGCTGGTGGAGATGCCCTCGCTGCAATGTTGCACGGCATCCTTGAGGGTGCGCAGTGAGTGGGCGTTGAGCTCCGGCGTGGTGAAGCCCTTGTCGCCGGCAAAGCCGCAGCAATGGATGCCTTCGGGGATGACCACGGTGTTCGAGCAGCGCCGGGCGAGGTCGATCAGGGCCTGGCTTTCGCCCAGGTGTTGAGTGCTGCAGGTGACGTGTACCGCTATGGGGGCTTCCTGTGGGGTGAAGTCGAGGCGGTCCATCAGGTGCGTGCGGATGAAACGTACCGGGTCGTACAGGTCCAGGCGCGTTTCGCCGAGGTCTTGCACCAGCCGCAGGGTGCACGGGCTGGTGTCGCAGTAGATGGGGTCGAGGCCGCCACGGCTGGCGTGGAGCAGGGCGCCGATCAGTTCCTGGCGCTTGTGTTCGGCTTGTTCGGCGTAGCCTTTGGAGGCGAAGGGCTGGCCGCAGCACAGGTTGTCCTGATTTTCTGGGAAGACCACTTGGTAACCGGCTTTTTCCAGGAGCGCTCGGGTTTTGTCGTACAGCGACATCTGCTCTTTATCGCCCGCCGCCGGGCCCATGGCGCGTGAGACGCAGGCGGCCAGGTAGACCACGCGCGGGCGCTCGTCATTGACCGTGGGGCTGAAGCGGATGGCTTTTTCCGGCTGCGGCATGGCGTCTGTCCATTGTGGGACTTGGCCTTTGGACAACTGCGTGATTTTTGCCGACAGCTTGGTCAGTCGCGGTGCACCCAGCAGCATGCGCGCGCCATTGGCGACATGGAGGGTAAAGCGTGCCCCTTGCAGTGCCGTGGCGAAATGGCTGGCGAGCCAGTCGGCGGTTTTCGTACGGTCAGCGTCATGGCTGCGCAGCTTTTTCACCAGGTCGCCGGTATTGATGCCTACAGGGCAGCGTTGGGCGCATAACCCTGTGGCGGCGCAGGTGTCGATGCCTTGGTAGTGGTAAGCCGCTTCCAGTTCAGTAGTGTCGACGCCTGCACGTTTCTTTGCCTGGATATCCCGCCAGATCACGATGCGCTGGCGCGGGCTCAGGGTCAGACCTTTTGATGGGCAGACCGGCTCGCAGAAGCCGCATTCAATGCACTTGTCCACAAGCTCGTCGGCCGCCGGCAATGGTTTGAGGTGCTTGAGGTGGATTTGCGGGTCGTCGCTGAGCACCACGTCCGGGTTGAGGATGCCGTTAGGGTCGAGCAGGCGCTTGAGCTGCCACATCAATTGATAGGCCTCGCTGCCCCATTCCAGCTCGACAAACGGCGCCATGTTGCGGCCGGTTCCGTGTTCGGCTTTCAGCGAACCGCCGAATTCCACCGCCACCAGCTGTGCCACGTCGTCCATGAATGCTTGATAGCGTGCGACTTCTTCGCTGCTGTTGAAGCCTTGGGTGAAGACAAAGTGCAGATTGCCTTCCAGGGCGTGTCCGAAAAGGATGGCTTCGTCGTAGTGATGTTTGTCGAACAGTGCGATCAGGCGGTTCACGCCGATGGCCAGTTGTTCGACCGGGAAGGTCACGTCTTCGATGATCACCGTGGTGCCGGTCTTACGCACGGCGCCGACGGCGGGAAAGGTGTCTTTGCGGATGGCCCACAGGCGTGCGTTTTCCAGCGGATCCTCGGTGAAATCGACCTGTTTCTCCACGGGGAAAGGCGCCAGTGACGCCATGATCCGCGCCCGTTGCTCTTGTAATAATGACGACGACGCCGCGCGGGATTCGATCAGCAGTGCGCAGGCATTTTCCGATAGTTGTTGTACGAAAGCGGGCATGCCCGGCTTGTTTTGCACCGAGCGCAAGCTGCGCCTGTCCAGCAGCTCAACCGCCGAGACGGGTTGGGTTTTGAGCACGGTGACGGCATTGCAGCAGGTTTCGACATCCGGAAACACAATCAACGCCGAGGCTTTGTTCGGGTGGTCGATGACGGTGTCGTAGGTCACGGCGCTGATAAAGCCCAGAGTGCCCTCGGAGCCCACCAGCAAATGGCTGAGGATATCCAGCGGCTCATCAAAATCCACCAGGGCATTGAGTGACAGGCCGGTGGTATTTTTCAGACGGTATTTGTGACGAATTTTTGCGGCCAATTCAGTATTGGCCCGCGTCTCGCGGCCGAGTGTTGCCAGGCGTTCCAGCAGCGTGTTGTGTTGTTGACGAAAGGCGGCGACGCTGGCGGCGTCTTCGGTGTCCAGGCGGCTGCCGTCCGCCAGCACGAGGCGAATGCCCGCCAGGGTGTGGTAGGTGTTTTGCGCGGTGCCGCAGCACATGCCGCTGGCGTTGTTGGCAACGATGCCGCCGATTTTGCAGGCGTTGATCGAGGCCGGGTCCGGCCCGATCTTGCGCCCGAACGGCGCCAGCCACGCATTGGCCTGGGCGCCGATCACGCCGGGTTGCAGACGGATCTGGGTGCCTTGGCCGCGAATTTCGCGGCCGTTCCAGTTATCGCCCAGCACAATCAGCACCGAGTCACTGATGGCCTGACCCGACAGACTGGTTCCCGCGGCGCGGAAGGTCACCGGCACGCGGTCGCGTTGGGCCAGTTGCAGCAATGCCACCACTTCATCTTCCGACTCCACGCGTATCACCAACTGTGGGATGAGTCGGTAAAAGCTGGCGTCGGTGCCGAAGGCGAGGGTGGAAAGAGAGTCGTCGAAACGTCGATCTTTCGGGATCAGGTGTGCGACGTCGTGCAGAAAGGCAGCAGGCAGGCTCATCGGTCCTCCAGAAATGGCAGACGCCGGAACCGTGGTCCGGCGTCGATTCTTACCCTGTGACGTGCTGGCGTTTAGTGCACCAGCATACCGGTGAACCAGTAGGCCTGCGCCAGCGTGATCAACCCGACGAGGGTGGCAAAAAACAGGCTGTGCTTGAGGGTAAAGCGGAACAGATCGGATTCCTTGCCCACCAGGCCAGTGGCGGCGCACGCCACCGCGATCGATTGCGGCGAGATCATCTTGCCGGTCACGCCGCCGCTGGTGTTGGCGGCTACCAGCAAGGTGTCATTGACGCCGATCTGGTGAGCGGTGGTGGCCTGCAGCGAGCTGAACAGCGCGTTGGAGGAGGTGTCGGAACCTGTCAGAAAAACCCCCAGCCAGCCGAGGAAGGGCGAGAAGAACGGGAAGGCAGCGCCCGTCGCGGCGAGTACCAGCGCCAGGGTCGAGGACATGCCGGAGTAATTGGTGACGAAGGCGAATGCCAGCACCATGCCGATGGACAGAATCGGCCAGCGCAGTTCGTAGAAGGTCTCTTTTAAAGTGGTAAGACCAGTTTTGACGTCTATTTTCAGCACCAGCATCGAGATCAGCGCAGAAAAGAAAATCGCGGTGCCGGTGGCCGAAATGGGGTCCAGCTTGAACACGGCCGGGATGGCGGTCGGGTTGGTGACGATGGGGGCGACCTTGATCACCATCTGGTCCAGGTGCGGGATCGCAAAACTGAACACCCAGCTGTACATCGAACCGCCGGCGGCGAACATGGCCTTGAAAGGTTTGAGCGTCCAGATCGTCACCAGTACGGTGAGGATCAGGAACGGCGACCAGGCTTTGAAGATTTGCCCAAGGCTGTAAGGCGAGGCAATGGTTTGGCGCGGCTGGCCAAAGCCACCGGCGCTGGCGGTGATGGCTGCGCTGGAAGTCGCGCCGGCAATCTGTGCGCCGGCGGTGCGTTTGGGCTGCCAGATTTTCAGGAACAGGGTCAGCGCGATCAGGCTGGCCAGGGCCGAGGTGATGTCCGGCAGCTCCGGGCCGATGAAGTTGGAGGTGAAGTATTGGGTGACGGCAAAGCTCAGGCCTGCAACCAGCGCAGCCGGCCAGGTTTCGCGAACGCCGCGCAGGCCGTCCATCATGAACACCAGCCAGAAGGGCACGAAGAGCGACAGCAGTGGCAGTTGGCGGCCCGCCATGGCGCCGATCTTGAACGCATCGATGCCGGTGACTTGCCCCGCGACAATGATCGGAATGCCCAGCGCGCCGAAGGCGACGGGTGCGGTGTTGGCGATCAGGCACAGGCCGGCGGCGTACAGCGGGTTGAAACCCAGGCCCACCAGCAGCGCGGCGGTGATTGCCACGGGCGCACCGAAACCGGCCGCACCTTCGAGGAAGGCGCCGAAGCAGAACCCAATCAACAGCACCTGCAGGCGCTGGTCGTCGGTGATCGACAGGACCGAGCTGCGGATGATCTCGAACTGGCCGCTTTTGACCGTCAGTTTGTAGAGGAACACGGCGGCGACGATGATCCAGGCGATGGGCCACAGACCATATGCAAAGCCGTAACCGGCGGCGGCCAGCGCCATGTCCACGGGCATCTGGAAGGCAAAGATTGCCACCAGAATCGACAGCGCGAGGGTGATGCTGCCGGCCACATGGCCTTTGAGGCGAAACACGGCCAGGGCCAGGAAGAAGAAAACGATCGGAATAACGGCCGCCAATGCGGACAGGCCGAGGCTGCCGAGAGGGCTGTAAAGCTGTTGCCAGGTTTGCATAGTGGGGTGGCCCCTGATTGTTGTTGTTTGTTCAGCTTGGATAATTGGTAATACCAATTTACAGTCGCTGTGGGCTAGAGTAAAAGCCTTGGCAGGGGTGTGTCAATTTGCCGCCCGCGAAACTTTGGTCGAAGGCGAGTGCTGATCGGTTGAATCGGAGGCGTTCTGATAGGTGCCGCAGGCGCGGCGATAGGCCAGAATAGAGGGCCCGGCGAGTGGTCGGGATTGTGGAGAGTGAGTTATGGGGTTTGATCAGGTGCGTCAGCGCCGTTTGTCTGACGATATTGTCGAGCAGCTTGAGGGCATGATCCTTGAGGGCACGCTGAAGTCGGGCGAGCGCTTGCCGGCTGAACGCGCTTTGGCTGAGCAGTTTGGTGTGTCGCGCCCGTCGTTGCGCGAGGCGATCCAGAAGCTGGCGGCCAAGGGGTTGTTGGTGAGTCGGCAGGGTGGCGGCAACTACGTGGCCGATTCCCTGGGGTCAACTTTCAGTGATCCGCTGTTGCACCTGTTGGAGAACAATCCCGAGGCCCAGCGTGATTTGCTGGAGTTTCGTCAGACCCTGGAAGCGTCTTGTGCCTATTACGCGGCATTGCGTGCCACCGAGGTTGATCGCGAGCGGCTGACGGCGGCGTTTGAGGCGCTTCAGGATTGCTATGCGCGTGCCGATCAAGTGTGCCGGATGGAAGAGGGCGCTGCGGATGCGAGGTTTCACCTGGCCATCGCCGAGGCCAGCCATAACGCGGTGTTGCTGCACACCATTCGCGGGCTGTTCGATTTGCTCAAGCGCAACGTGGTGACCAATATCGGCGGAATGTATCAACAGCGTACGGAAACCCGCGACATGCTGATCAGCCAGCATCGGGATTTGTACCTGGCGATTATCGAAGGGCGGGCCGAGCAGGCGCGGGAAGTTTCAACACGTCACCTGCTGTATGTGCAGGAAGTGTTGGAGGAGGTGCGTCAGGAAGTTCAGCGCGTGGCGCGAGCGGAACGACGTAAAGGTCTGTAGCCCGCGAGGGGCTACATCGTCACAAGGATCAGTCTTCCTTGCCCTTGTTGCGCACGGCGCGATGCAGCTCGCGGTTGGAGTCGCGCTCGCGCTCGGTGTCGCGCTTGTCGTACTCCTTTTTGCCCTTGCCCAATGCAATCTCGCATTTGACCAGGTGCTTGCTCCAGTACCAGGACAGGCAAACGCAAGCGTAGCCTTTCTGCTGTACGGAGGCAGCGAGCTTTTCCAGTTCGCGTGCGTTGAGCAACAGCTTGCGCGTGCGCACCGGGTCGGCAATCACGTGGGTGCTCGCGGTGGTCAGCGGGGTGATATGACTGCCCAGCAGCCAAGCCTCGCCATCTTTGAGCAATACGTAGCTGTCGACCAACTGCAGCTTGTTGGCGCGCAGACTTTTTACTTCCCAGCCGGCCAGGACCAGACCAGCCTCGAACCGATGTTCGATGAAGTAATCGTGTCGCGCCTTTTTGTTTTGCGCGATGGTCCCTGTGGGGTGTTTCTTTTGTTTAGCCATAGGGGCGGCATTATAGGGAGTTGCGAGCGTGTCGGCTACGGTCAACCTGCGTGCTTGAGCGTGTTGGACGAATCCCGGACAATACCGGCAGTTCTTTGGTTTTTTTCTCTCGCGGATCGGGCTGTTCTTTCGCGATGTTTGCCTCAAGCAGTGGAAGTAACGCTCACATGACGACGCATATTCAACGTTCGGCCTTACTGCCTTATCCGGCGCAGGCGCTCTACGACCTGGTCAACGACGTGGCGCGTTACCCGGAATTCCTGCCGTGGTGCTCTGCCGCTGAAGTGTTGGAGAGCAGCGATGAACACATGGTTGCCAGTGTCGGGGTGGCCAAGGGCGGTTTGAGCCAGCACTTTGTGACGCGCAACGTGCTGGTACCCGGGAAATCCATTGAAATGAATCTGCAGGAAGGCCCGTTCACCCAGTTGCATGGCGTGTGGGTGTTCAAGGCGCTGACGGACAAAGCCTGCAAAATCAGCCTGGACCTTTCTTTTGATTATGCGGGGCCGATCGTGCGAGCGACGTTGGGGCCTTTGTTTAATCAGGCGGCCAATACGCTGGTCGACGCGTTTTGCCAGCGGGCCAAGCAACTGCATGGTTGAGATTGAAGTGGTATTTGCCGCTGAGGATCGCCAAGTGTTGTTGGCGTTGGCGGTGCCCTCTGGCACGAGCTTAAGGGCGGCGGTGGAGGCGTCCGGGATAGCGGCGCAGTTTCCGGCGTTGGTGTTGGCTGATTGCCCGTTGGGAATATTTGGCAAGGTGATTGCCGACGCTGAGGTCCGCGCGGTTCAACCGGGCGATCGGATTGAGATTTACCGGCCTTTGCTGGCGGACCCCAAAGAGGTGCGCAGGCTGCGCGCAGCCAAGGCGGCGATGGCCAGGAAACAAGAATTGTAAGCAGGTTAATCGACAGGCAACAAAAAGCCCGGCATGCCGGGCTTTTTGTTGAGCGCCGCAAAATTATTGCGGGCTGGTGTCCAGAGGCTGCGGCGTCGGGACAGGTACTGCTTGTACGCCGTCGACGTCTTTCTGGATGGTGTCCAGCAAGGAGCCAGGCTTGGCCGGTACTTCGGACTTCGGCTTCTCTGTGCCCTGCGCAGGCGCAGTCACGTTGGTGCCGTTGTCCTTGCCGAGCAGGGCTTCATCACGGCTCACGCCGGGCATGAAGTCACCGGACAGGCTAACAAGCTGGTCATTGCCATTAAAAATGACGCTGACACGCTCCTGCTGGCGTTCACCGCCACCAGGCTGGATGCTGTAGAGATAATCCCAGCGATCGGCATGGAAAGTGTCGGTCAGCAGGGGGTTACCCATGATAAACCGCACTTGCCGTCGGGTCATTCCCGGGCGTAACTGGTCTATCATGTCCTGCGTGACGACATTGCCCTGCTGGATGTCGATTTTGTAAACCCCGGGGAATGAACAACCGGCGAGTGCGAGCAGTCCCACAAAGGTGAAACTGGTTAGCAAGAGCTTGGTGTTTTGCATCGGTGGGCGACTTCCACTATCTTGGCTGGGACAACGTAAACGCCGATCATACCCGTATTAAGAGAAGCTGCGAAGCAGCATCCGCGAGAAAGCTAACCATGGTTGAAAATAGCGAACTACGCAAAGCCGGTCTTAAAGTGACTTTGCCGCGAGTCAAGATTCTACAAATGCTCGATTCTGCTGAGCAGCGCCACATGAGTGCCGAGGATGTTTACAAGGCGCTGATGGAGTCTAACGAGGACGTTGGCCTGGCCACGGTTTACCGTGTGCTGACCCAGTTTGAAGCCGCAGGGCTGGTGGTTCGTCATAATTTCGACGGCGGTCATGCAGTGTTCGAATTGGCTGACGGTGGTCATCACGACCACATGGTTGATCTGGATACCAACGAGGTTATCGAGTTCACCAGTCCGGAAATTGAAGCGCTGCAGCACAAGATTGCTGAGGAGCATGGCTTCGATTTGGTGGACCATAACCTGGTGCTGTACATCCGTAAGAAAAAGTAAAAATCGCCGCAGATGTGCTCTGCGAAACGATGGAAGGCGACCCTTGGGTCGCCTTCGTGCTTTCTATAGAGAGGAAAATGCCCGCTTAAGCCTTGGCGGCCACAACCATTTTTTTCGCGTGCGCCAGGGACTCTTTGGTCAGGTCGATACCGCCCAGCATCCGCGCCACTTCTTCCACGCGTTCCGACTTGTTCAGTTTCGACACGGCTGTATGCGTTGCATCGCTCCCGCGTACCTTGTGTACAAACAAGTGCTGATGCCCTTGGGCGGCCACTTGCGGCAGGTGAGTCACCGTCAGTACCTGGCCTCTATCCCCAAGGCGGCGCAACAACTGCCCAACGATCTCGGCGGTCGGCCCGCCAATCCCCACGTCCACTTCGTCAAATACCAGTGTGGGCACCCGCGAGGTCTGCGCCGTAATGACCTGGATCGCCAGGCTGATCCGCGATAGCTCGCCACCGGATGCCACTTTGGCCAAGGCCTTGAGTGGTTGGCCGGGATTGGCGCTGACCAGCAGTTCCACCTGTTCAAGCCCATGGGGTTGCAGCTCATTACTGGCGTTGGTACGCAACTCGATGGTAAAGCGCCCTCCTGGCATGCCCAGCCGCTGAATCTCCTGTTCCACGGCGCCGGCCAGGCCTGTGGCAGCCTGATGGCGCAGATCGCTCAACTCGCGAGCCTTCTCTTGATAGTGACGAGCAAAAGAAGCGAGTTCTTCGCCAAGCCGCTCAATGGATTCGTCATTGGCGTTCAGGGTTTCGATTTCATCCAGCAGCTTCTGCTGCATTGTTGCCACTTCGGTGGGCTGGATTCGGTGTTTGCGCGCCAACGTATAAATGGTGTCCAGGCGCTCTTCAATTTCCTGCAGGCGCGCCGGGTCGGCATCGAAATGATCCAGAAAGCGGTTCAGCTCGCCGACGGCTTCTTCTACCTGGATTTGCGCGCTGGTCAGCAGGGTCGTGGCCTCACTCAGGGAGCCGGACCCGCTGTTCACGCTGGACAGCCGGTTGAGGCTGGCGGTCAGTGCATTAAGGACATTCCCCGAATCGCTTTCGCTGCATTGCTCCACCACCTGGCGGCAAATGCCCAGCAGGGTTTCGGCGTTGGTCAGGTTCTTGTGTTCCTGCTCCAGTTGCTCCAGTTCGGTTTCACCCAGGCCCAGGCTTTCCAGCTCTTCAAGCTGATAGCTGAGCAGTTGATGGCGAGCGCGCTGCTCGTCGCCGGAATTGGATAGGCGCTCCAGCTCCTGGCGTGTCTGCCGCCAGCGCTGGGCCGCGAGCTGCACCTGACGGGCGAGATCGGTGGCGCCTGCATATTCGTCGAGCAGCCGGCGATGAGTGTCGGTTTTCAGCAGGGATTGGTGCTCATGCTGGCTGTGAATATCGATCAGCAGTTCGCCCAGGGATTTAAGGTCGCCCAGGGGGCAGGGTGTGCCGTTGATATAGCCGCGCGAACGCCCTTCGGCAGTGATGACCCGGCGCAGGATGCAGGGGCCTTCATTATTAAGGTCGCGCTCGGCCAGCCAGGTTTCGGCTTCAGGGATGTCTGCCAGGTCGAAGGTGGCCAGGATGTCGGCCTTGTCGGCACCGGGGCGCACCACGCCGCTGTCGGCGCGATCGCCCAGCGTCAGGCCCAGGGCGTCGAGCATGATCGACTTGCCGGCGCCGGTTTCGCCTGTGATTACGCTCATCCCGCGATCCAGTTCCAGGTCCAGATGTTCAACGATGGCGTAGTTGTGTACGGACAGGTGCACGAGCATGACGGCCGCTCCCAGGCTTGAGGTCTGGTTATTTATACAGTGTTTTGTTTGGCGCTGACAATCCTGGCGCTTAGCTCGATTTGCTTGATTGCGTGGATTATTTAGTGCGAAGAGGAATGAGCGGCTCGGAATTGATCGACGTCACTTGAAAGACTTTTGGTAACGCCTGCGCCCTTGAACCTGGAAATTGTGGCCCCATATACCGGAACAGAAGCGCGAGTTGAGTTCGCGCATGATTTTGAAAGGAGAAATCTATGGCTGACGAACAGACGCAGGATACGCAAACTCCAGACGCCAATTCGGCTGCCGGTGATGAACTGGCGACTCGTGTGCAAGTGCTCGAAGAGCAATTGGCCGCTGCGCAGGATCAGTCTTTGCGTGTTGCCGCCGATCTGCAGAACGTCCGCCGCCGTGCCGAGCAGGATGTAGAAAAAGCTCACAAATTCGCGCTGGAAAAATTCGCCAACGACTTACTGCCGATCATCGACAGCCTGGAGCGTGGCCTTGAGTTGTCCAACCCGGATGACGAAAACATCCGCCCGATGCGCGAAGGGATCGAACTGACCCTGAAAATGTTCCAGGACACCCTGAAGCGTTATCAGTTGGAAGCGGTCGATCCGCAAGGCGGCGAGCCGTTCAATGCTGAGCACCATCAAGCCATGGCCATGCAGGAAAGCCATGATCTTGAGCCGAACAGCGTGTTGAAAGTGTTCCAGAAGGGCTACCTGCTCAATGGTCGCCTGTTGCGCCCGGCAATGGTGGTTGTGAGCAAGGCTCCGGCACCTGTTGCACCTTCTATTGATGAGCAGG
Organism: Pseudomonas tolaasii NCPPB 2192; assembly: GCF_002813445.1. Taxonomy (NCBI): domain Bacteria; kingdom Pseudomonadati; phylum Pseudomonadota; class Gammaproteobacteria; order Pseudomonadales; family Pseudomonadaceae; genus Pseudomonas; species Pseudomonas tolaasii. Next base: position 465,581 of record NZ_PHHD01000001.1, on the reverse strand, counting down.
CTTGAAATCAGTCGTAACGGCCCCATCTATAAGTCAAGCGTTTAAGTGCTACCGCAGTTAGCCACCACTGCTGCGGCAACCAAATTAAAGTTTCGGGAGAGTAAATCATGGGCAAAATTATCGGTATCGACCTGGGGACCACCAACTCCTGCGTCTCCGTACTGGAAAACGGCGTAGCCAAAGTTATCGAAAACGCCGAAGGCGCGCGTACTACGCCGTCGATCATCGCTTACGCCAACGACGGTGAAATCCTCGTTGGTCAGTCGGCCAAGCGTCAGGCTGTCACCAACCCGCACAACACGCTGTACGCGGTAAAACGTCTGATCGGCCGTAAGTTCGACGAAGAAGTCGTACAGAAAGACATCAAGATGGTCCCTTACAAAATCGCCAAGGCCGACAACGGTGACGCTTGGGTAGAAGTAAACGGCCAGAAAATGTCGCCGCCGCAAATCTCGGCTGAAATCTTGAAAAAGATGAAGAAAACCGCCGAAGACTACCTCGGTGAGACCGTGACCGAAGCGGTTATCACCGTTCCGGCTTACTTCAACGACAGCCAGCGCCAGGCGACCAAAGACGCCGGCCGCATTGCGGGTCTGGACGTAAAACGCATCATCAACGAGCCAACCGCAGCCGCTCTGGCTTACGGCATGGACAAGGCCAAAGGCGACCACACTGTGATCGTTTATGACCTCGGTGGTGGTACTTTCGACGTCTCCGTGATCGAAATCGCTGAAGTTGACGGCGAGCACCAGTTCGAAGTGTTGGCCACCAACGGCGATACCTTCCTGGGTGGTGAAGACTTCGACATTCGTCTGATCGACTACCTCGTTGACGAATTCAAGAAAGAAAGCGGCATGAACCTCAAGGGTGACCCGCTGGCCATGCAGCGTCTGAAAGAAGCCGCTGAAAAAGCCAAGATCGAGCTGTCGTCCTCGCAGTCGACTGACGTGAACCTGCCGTACATCACTGCAGACGCCACCGGTCCCAAGCACTTGAACGTGAAAATCTCGCGTTCCAAGCTCGAAGCGCTGGTTGAAGACCTGGTTCAACGCACCATCGAGCCTTGCCGCACTGCGCTGAAAGACTCCGGTATCGACGTTGGCTCGATCAACGACGTGATCCTGGTGGGCGGTCAGACCCGTATGCCACTGGTTCAGAAGCTGGTGACCGAGTTCTTCGGCAAAGAAGCCCGTAAAGACGTGAACCCGGACGAAGCAGTCGCCATGGGTGCTGCCATCCAGGGTGCGGTACTGGCCGGCGACGTGAAAGACGTGCTGCTGCTGGACGTCAGCCCGCTGACCCTGGGTATCGAAACCATGGGCGGCGTGATGACTGCGCTGATCGAGAAAAACACCACGATTCCTACCAAGAAATCGCAAGTGTTCTCGACTGCCGATGACAACCAGGGCGCTGTGACCATTCACGTGCTGCAAGGTGAGCGTAAGCAAGCGGCTCAGAACAAGTCCCTGGGCAAGTTCGACCTGGCCGAGATTCCACCTGCTCCACGTGGTGTGCCGCAAATTGAAGTGACCTTCGACATCGACGCCAACGGCATCCTACACGTCGGCGCGAAAGACAAGGCGACCGGCAAAGAGCAGAAGATCACCATCAAGGCCAACTCCGGTCTGTCTGATGAAGAAATTCAACAGATGATCCGTGATGCCGAGACCAACGCTGAAGCGGACAAGAAGTTCGAAGAGCTGGCCGGTGCCCGTAACCAGGGCGACGCGCTGGTTCACTCGACGCGCAAAATGATCTCCGAAGCGGGTGACAAAGTGACCGCTGAAGAGAAGACCGCGATCGAAGCCGCAGTGGTTGCCCTGGAAGCCGCCGTTAAAGGCGACGACAAGGCTGCCATCGAAGCCAAGGTTGAGGAGCTGTCGAAAGTCTCCGCGCCGGTTGCCCAGAAAATGTACGCCGAGCAAGGTCAGCCGGCTGACGGTGCTGCACAGCACGCAGAGCCTGAAGCCAAGCACGACGATGTTGTCGATGCCGAGTTCGAAGAAGTCAAAGACCAGAAGTAAGTTGGTCGCCCGGTTGACCGCTATCAAGCGGTGACTGGTAGGATGTCGCCGCGCGGGAGCTTGCTCCCGCGTTGGCGTGTCTGGGGTATGCGAATTTTTACAACATGCGACAGCGTTCGGGTGTTGGCGGTGTGATCGGGAATGCTCCTGCTTTCCGAGCAGTAAATACCGCACTTTTGGCCGGGTCCCTGGCTAAAAAGCAGTAATGACCAGGATCGTTGAATTGACGTGAGTTGGGTCCGGGCCTGTATTGGGGCTCAACGAGTTTGGCAAGGCTCAGGAGGGTCTCGCCGAACGTCCTTAAGAGTGCAAAGACTTATGGCAAAGCGTGACTATTACGAAGTATTGGGTGTGGAGCGCGGCTCCAGCGAGGCGGACCTGAAGAAGGCCTACCGTCGCCTGGCGATGAAGCACCACCCGGACCGTAATCCGGATAGCAAAGAATCCGAAGATTTGTTCAAAGAGGCTAACGAAGCCTACGAATGCTTGAGCGATCCCAATAAGCGCGCGGCCTACGACCAGTATGGTCATGCCGGTGTCGACCCGAGCATGGGCGGCGGCGGTGCCGGTTTTGGTGGTCAGAACTTCTCCGACATTTTCGGCGATGTGTTCAGTGACTTCTTCGGCGGCGGCCGTGGCGGTCAGCGTGGTGGCGCCCAGCGCGGCAGCGACTTGCGTTACACCCTGGAGTTGAATCTGGAAGAAGCCGTGCGCGGCACCAGCGTCAATATCCGCGTGCCGACGCTGGTCAACTGCAAGCCGTGCGACGGCTCGGGTGCCAAAAAAGGCTCCTCGCCGATCACCTGCCCAACGTGCGGCGGTATCGGTCAGGTCCGCATGCAGCAGGGCTTTTTCTCGGTGCAGCAGACCTGTCCGCGCTGCCATGGTCAGGGCAAGATCATTTCCGACCCGTGCGATTCCTGCCACGGCGAAGGCCGTGTCGAAGAGTACAAAACCCTGTCGGTAAAAGTGCCGGCTGGCGTGGACACCGGTGATCGCATTCGCCTGTCGGGCGAGGGCGAGGCGGGCACTCAAGGTGGCCCGACGGGCGATCTGTACGTGGTGATCAATGTGCGTGAGCACTCGATCTTCCAGCGTGACGGCAAGCATCTGTTCTGCGAAGTGCCGATCAGCTTTGTTGATGCGGCCCTGGGTGGCGAGCTGGAAATTCCGACGCTGGACGGTCGGGTCAAGCTCAAGATTCCGGAAGGTACGCAGACCGGCAAGCAGTTCCGCATCCGTGGCAAAGGCGTTGCGCCGGTACGCGGCGGTGGTGCCGGCGACCTGATGTGCCGTGTGGCGGTGGAAACACCGGTCAACCTGAACCGTCGTCAGCGCGAGCTGCTTGAAGAGTTCCGTGGGTCGATGGAAGGGGATGACTCCCACTCGCCGAAAACCGCGGGCTTCTTCGACGGCGTTAAGCGTTTCTTCGGCGACTTGTAAGGAATCAGTATGCGACGTATAGCCGTGATGGGCGCTGCAGGGCGCATGGGCAAGACGCTGGTCGAGGCAGTGCAGCAGCGCTCGCCGGCTTCCGGGCTGACGGCGGCGATTGTTCGCCCTGGCAGCACCTTGATCGGCGCGGACGCCGGTGAGTTGGCGTCGCTGGGGCGCATCGGCGTTTCGCTGTCGGGCAACCTGGAGCAGGTGGCGGACGAGTTTGATGTGCTGATCGACTTCACCCTGCCTGACGTGATGCTGAAAAACCTGGCGTTCTGCCGCAAGGCGGGCAAGGCGATGGTGATCGGCACCACAGGCTTGAGCGCTGAGCAGAAGCAGCTGCTGGTAGAGGCGGGCAAGGATATTCCGGTCGTCTTCGCAGCCAACTTCAGCGTGGGTGTGAACCTGTCGCTGAAATTGCTGGATCTGGCGGCGCGCGTGCTGGGTGATGAAGCGGATATCGAGATCATCGAAACCCATCACCGCCACAAGATCGACGCACCGTCGGGCACTGCGCTGCGCATGGGCGAGGCCATTGCCGATGCGCTGGGGCGTGACCTGTCGAAAGTGGCAGTTTACGGGCGTGAAGGTCATACCGGGGCGCGTGCGCGTGACACCATTGGTTTTGCGACCGTGCGCGGTGGCGATGTGGTGGGTGATCACACGGTGCTGTTCGCCACTGAAGGCGAGCGCCTGGAAATCACGCACAAGGCCTCCAGCCGCATGACATTCGCCAAGGGCGCGGTGCGTGCTGCGCTCTGGCTGGAAGGGCGAGAGCCTGGTCTGTACGACATGCGCGACGTGCTGGATCTGCACTGATCAGTAGTTAAAACCGGGCCTTAAGCATCTGTTTGGGCCCGTTTTTTGCCCGCCAGGCGACGTCCTGTCGCAATCCCGCGCCTTTAAGGCTCATTAGCGGTGGACCCAAAAAGCCTTTTTCTGTAAGCTACAGCTTTAGTGTGTTCACTAAAAGCGCGCAGAATAATTCAGTGAATAAGCGGAGTGACGTGTCCATACGTCACTCCGCTTTTTTACACCTGCGATCGCCCTTTCAGGCTTTATTTACGGGAGGTCTTCTTGACTAAGCCAGCCATACTCGCCCTTGCTGATGGCAGCATTTTTCGCGGCGAAGCCATTGGAGCCGACGGTCAAACCGTTGGTGAGGTAGTGTTTAACACTGCCATGACCGGCTATCAGGAAATCCTTACCGATCCTTCCTACGCCCAACAGATCGTTACCCTGACCTATCCGCACATCGGCAACACCGGTACTACACCGGAAGACGTCGAGTCTGATCGCGTCTGGTCGGCCGGTCTGGTGATTCGTGACCTGCCACTGGTTGCGAGCAACTGGCGTAACACGATGTCGCTGTCCGATTACCTGAAAGCCAACAACGTTGTGGCAATCGCAGGTATCGACACGCGCCGCCTGACACGCATCCTGCGTGAAAAAGGTTCGCAGAACGGCTGCATCATGGTCGGTGACAATATCTCCGAAGAGGCGGCGATTGCCGCAGCGCAAGGTTTCCCTGGCCTGAAAGGCATGGACCTGGCGAAAGTTGTCAGTGTTAAAGAGAAGTACGAGTGGCGCTCCACTGTCTGGGACTTGAAGACCGACAGCCACGCGACCATCGAAGCCGGCGAGTTGCCTTATCACGTTGTCGCTTATGACTACGGCGTCAAGTACAACATCCTGCGCATGCTGGTCGAACGCGGCTGCCGCGTGACCGTGGTCCCGGCGCAAACCCCGGCCAGCGACGTGCTGGCCCTGCAACCGGACGGCGTGTTCCTGTCCAACGGCCCGGGTGATCCTGAGCCTTGCGACTACGCCATTCAGGCGATCAAGGACGTGCTGGAAACCGAGATTCCGGTATTCGGCATCTGCCTCGGTCACCAACTGCTGGCCCTGGCGTCCGGCGCCAAGACCCTGAAAATGGGTCACGGCCACCACGGTGCCAACCACCCCGTACAAGACCTGGACACTGGCGTCGTCATGATCACCAGCCAGAACCACGGTTTTGCGGTGGATGAAGCCACCTTGCCGAGCAACGTGCGCGCCATTCACAAGTCGCTGTTCGACGGCTCCCTGCAAGGCATCGAGCGTACCGACAAGAGCGCGTTCAGCTTCCAGGGCCACCCTGAAGCGAGCCCGGGCCCGAACGACGTAGCGCCGCTGTTCGACCGTTTCATCAATGAGATGGCCAAGCGACGCTGACTGAGCGGCCTGCGGGCGGCCCTGGTTTTCGGTGGCCCCCGCCGGCTCATCAAAGATTGTTCAAGACGGCTTGCCGACTGACCTGCGGATTTGAGTGACAAACCCATGCCAAAACGTACAGACATAAAAAGCATCCTGATTCTCGGCGCTGGCCCGATCGTGATCGGCCAGGCCTGCGAATTCGACTACTCCGGCGCCCAGGCCTGTAAAGCCCTGCGCGAGGAGGGCTACCGCGTCATCCTGGTGAACTCCAACCCGGCCACCATCATGACCGACCCGGCCATGGCCGACGCCACCTACATCGAGCCGATCAAGTGGCAGACCGTTGCCAAGATCATCGAAAAGGAGCGTCCAGACGCTCTGCTGCCAACCATGGGTGGCCAGACCGCGCTGAACTGCGCCCTGGACCTGGAGCGCGAAGGCGTCCTGGAAAAGTTCGGCGTAGAGATGATCGGTGCAAACGCCGATACCATCGACAAGGCTGAAGACCGTTCGCGTTTCGACAAGGCCATGAAATCCATCGGCCTGGCGTGCCCACGTTCGGGTATCGCCCACAGCATGGAAGAAGCCAACGCGGTTCTCGAAACCCTGGGCTTCCCGTGCATCATCCGTCCGTCCTTCACCATGGGCGGCACCGGTGGCGGTATTGCTTACAACCGTGAAGAGTTCGAAGAAATCTGCGCTCGTGGTCTGGATTTGTCGCCGACCAAAGAGCTGCTGATCGACGAATCCCTGATCGGCTGGAAAGAGTACGAGATGGAGGTTGTCCGCGATAAGAAGGACAACTGCATCATCGTCTGCTCCATTGAAAACTTTGACCCGATGGGTGTGCACACCGGTGACTCGATCACCGTGGCGCCGGCACAGACCCTGACCGACAAGGAATATCAGATCCTGCGTAACGCCTCTCTGGCGGTACTGCGCGAGATCGGCGTGGAAACCGGTGGTTCCAACGTTCAGTTCGGCATCTGCCCGAACACTGGCCGCATGGTCGTGATCGAAATGAACCCGCGTGTTTCCCGTTCGTCGGCCCTGGCCTCGAAAGCCACCGGTTTCCCGATCGCCAAGGTCGCGGCCAAGCTGGCCGTGGGTTACACCCTGGACGAGCTGTCGAACGACATCACTGGCGGCAAGACCCCGGCGTCTTTCGAGCCGTCCATCGACTATGTCGTCACCAAGCTGCCACGCTTTGCCTTTGAGAAATTTGCTCAGGCAGACGCCCGTTTGACCACTCAGATGAAGTCGGTCGGCGAAGTCATGGCCATCGGCCGTACGTTCCAGGAGTCCCTGCAGAAAGCCTTGCGTGGCCTGGAAGTCGGCGTGTGCGGCCTGGACGAGAAGCTCGACCTGAGCAACCCGGAAAGCATGAGCGTGCTCAAGCGTGAGCTGACCGTGCCGGGCGCCGAGCGTATCTGGTACGTGGCTGACGCTTTCCGCGCCGGCATGACCGTCGAAGACATCTTCGGCATGAACATGATCGACCCGTGGTTCCTGGTGCAGATCGAAGATCTGATCAAGGAAGAAGAGAAGGTCAAGACCCTGGGTCTGGCCAGCATCGACCGCGACATGATGTTCCGCCTCAAGCGCAAAGGCTTCTCCGACCAGCGTCTGGCCAAGCTGCTGGGCGTGACCGAGAAAAACCTGCGTACCCATCGCCACAAGCTGGAGATCTTCCCGGTCTACAAGCGCGTTGACACCTGCGCCGCCGAGTTCTCCACCGACACCGCTTACCTGTACTCCACCTACGAGGAAGAGTGTGAAGCGGCGCCGTCCGGTCGCGACAAGATCATCATTCTGGGTGGTGGCCCGAACCGCATTGGCCAGGGTATCGAGTTCGACTACTGCTGCGTACACGCCGCGCTCGCCCTGCGCGACGACGGGTACGAGACCATCATGGTCAACTGCAACCCGGAAACCGTCTCCACCGACTACGACACCTCCGATCGCCTGTACTTCGAACCGGTCACCCTGGAAGACGTGCTGGAAATCGTACGCGTCGAGAAGCCCAAAGGCGTGATCGTCCAATACGGCGGCCAAACCCCGCTGAAACTGGCTCGCGCGCTTGAAGCGGCTGGCGTGCCGATTATCGGCACCAGCCCGGACGCCATCGACCGTGCTGAAGACCGTGAGCGCTTCCAGCAAATGGTTGAGCGCCTGAACCTGCGCCAGCCACCAAACGCCACTGTGCGCAGCGAAGACGAAGCCATCCGTGCCGCCAGCAAGATCGGCTACCCGCTGGTGGTGCGTCCGTCCTACGTGTTGGGCGGCCGGGCGATGGAAATCGTCTACCAGGAAGAAGAACTCAAGCGCTACCTGCGCGACGCGGTGAAAGTGTCCAACGACAGCCCGGTGCTGCTGGACCACTTCCTCAACTGCGCCATCGAAATGGACGTGGATGCGGTCTGCGACGGTACCGACGTGGTCATCGGCGCGATCATGCAGCACATTGAACAAGCGGGTGTTCACTCCGGTGACTCGGCCTGCTCGCTGCCGCCGTACTCGCTGCCGGCGCACATCCAGGACGAGATGCGCGAACAGGTCAAGAAGATGGCGCTGGAACTGGGCGTGGTCGGTTTGATGAACGTTCAGTTGGCGCTGCAAGGCGAAGACATCTACGTCATCGAAGTCAACCCGCGCGCTTCGCGTACCGTGCCATTTGTTTCCAAGTGCATCGGTGTGTCCCTGGCGATGATCGCTGCTCGCGTGATGGCCGGTAAGACCTTGAAGGAAATCGGTTTCACCAAGGAAATCATTCCAAACTTCTACAGCGTGAAAGAGGCGGTCTTCCCGTTCGCCAAATTCCCGGGTGTTGACCCGATCCTGGGCCCGGAGATGAAGTCCACCGGTGAAGTGATGGGTGTGGGCGATACCTTCGGTGAGGCGTTCGCCAAAGCCCAAATGGGCGCCAGTGAAGTGCTGCCGACCGGCGGTACTGCATTCATCAGCGTGCGTGACGATGACAAGCCGCTGGTTGCAGGCGTGGCCCGCGATCTGATCAACTTGGGCTTCGAAGTCGTGGCCACCGCCGGGACCGCCAAGCTGATTGAAGCTGCCGGCCTGAAAGTGCGCCGCGTCAACAAGGTGACGGAAGGCCGTCCGCATGTGGTCGACATGATCAAGAATGACGAAGTCACGCTGATCATCAACACCACCGAAGGTCGCCAGTCGATCGCGGATTCGTACTCCATCCGTCGTAACGCCTTGCAGCACAAGATCTACTGCACCACCACCATTGCTGCTGGCGAAGCCATCTGCGAAGCGCTCAAGTTCGGTCCGGAAAAGACCGTACGTCGCTTGCAGGATCTACACGCAGGATTGAAGGCATGACCAAATACCCAATGACTGTCCAGGGCTTCAAAGCCCTGGAAGAGGAGCACGCCCACCTGACCAAGGTCGTCCGTCCGAAGCTGAGCCAGGACATCGGGACGGCCCGCGAGCTGGGTGACTTGAAGGAAAACGCCGAATACCACGCTGCCCGCGAGCAGCAGGGTATGGTCGAGGCGCGTATTCGTGACATCGAAGGTCGCCTGCAGAACTCGGTGGTCATCGATGTGACGACCATTCCGAAGACCGGCAAGGTGATTTTCGGCACGACCGTGGAAATCGCCAACGTTGAAACTGACGAAAGTGTGGTTTACCACATCGTTGGCGAAGACGAAGCTGACTTCAAACTCGGCAAAATCTCTGTCGGTTCCCCACTGGCCCGTGCCTTGATTGCCAAGGAAGAGGGTGATGTGGTGGTTGTTAAAACGCCAGGTGGCGTAACCGAGTACGAGATTGTTGAAGTTCGTCACGTCTGAAAGGCGGCGCCCGCTTCGTGCGGGCGCCATGCTTTGGCAGCTCTCCCAGATGCTCTGGGTGGGCGGCCTGTGGTTGTTGCACATTGGCGTGTTGCCGGCGTTGGGTCTGATTGGCTTGGCGCCGTTGCTGATCGATGAGGTTGATGGATTGCTTAGTGCGTTGCTGGTGGGTTTTGCAGCGGCGTGCGTAACGCTCCAGGTGCTGGTGCTGATCAAGGCCGAGGGCTTGGAGAGTTTGTGGCGGGATATTCGCGGCCAACTGCTGTTGATGGCGCTGTATGCGTGCGCAATGTTTTGCGTGGTGCATATGTGGCTGCCGGAAGCGTTGCGCTGGCAGCTATTCAGCTATCTTGTGCTAGGGTTCTCCGGTCTGGTGCTGGTTTTGCAGCCCGCGCCAGGATGGAGTGGCAGGGCGCGCGAAGCACGCCCATGACCCTTTTTGTTACTTGAAGCGGTGTACGTTCGACAGTTGCTTGTTGACGCTGAAGTTCTTGCGATACAGCAGCGCCATCTTGCCGATGACCTGAACCAGGTCTGCTTTGCCAACCTTGCACAGTTCTGCGATGGCAGCCAGGCGCGCTTCGCGGTCGAGGATGTTGACCTTGATCTTGATCAGTTCATGATCGTTCAATGCGCGTTCGAATTCGGCTAACACACCTTCAGTCAAACCGTTGTCTGCCACAATCAGAACTGGTTTCAGATGGTGGCCAATGGATTTGTACTGTTTCTTCTGCTCTTGAGTGAGCGGCATAATCTGACCCCTGCGTCTGATCTTGTAAAAAGCGGCGGCCAGTTTACCCGAGCGAGTCCGGGACCGCCCAGTTAATCACGACCCGTTTTATTTTTCGAGGTGGCCCGTGGCCCGTTCCAAAACCAGTCTTAAGTGGCTACAAGAACATTTCAACGATCCTTACGTCAAAAAGGCGCAGAAGGACGGCTACCGTTCCCGAGCCAGCTACAAGCTGCTGGAACTGCAGGACAAGGACAAACTGTTTCGCCCCGGCATGAGCGTGATTGACCTGGGCGCGGCCCCGGGTGGCTGGTCCCAGGTGGCCAGTCGTCTGATTGGCGGGCAAGGCCGGCTGATCGCGTCCGACATCCTTGAGATGGACAGCATCCCGGATGTGACCTTTGTTCACGGTGACTTTACCCAGGACGCCGTGTTGGCTGAAATTCTGGAAGCCGTGGGAAATTCGCAGGTAGACCTTGTGATTTCCGACATGGCCCCCAATATGAGTGGATTACCGGCTGTTGATATGCCGCGAGCCATGTTCCTGTGCGAGTTGGCGCTGGATCTGGCGGGTCGGGTATTGCGTCCGGGAGGCGATTTCCTGGTCAAGGTCTTCCAGGGGGAAGGTTTTGACGAGTACCACAAGAACATCCGCAAGCTGTTCGACAAGGTGCAGATGCGCAAGCCGGACTCTTCCCGGGACCGGTCTCGCGAGCAATACCTGTTGGCGCGAGGGTTCCGCGGTATCGAAGGCGCCGCGAGTGAAGAGCGTCTTTAAGGGTTTTAAGGAAGGCGATAGGTTTTTTTATGTCGCTTTCGTCACGAAGCTTTACGAATATTGTGTAGTCAAAGTTTCACAAAGGGTTACAGACGGCGCCTGCCAGAGTTGTAGGTAATGTAGTAAGTTAGGCCGGTGAATATCATGCGAAGCGCGCGCCAGTAGCGGAGCTTGCTTCAGAGGGTAGTTAATTGAACGATATGGCAAAGAATCTGATCCTGTGGTTGATCATCGCGGCTGTCCTGGTGACGGTGATGAACAACTTCTCCAGCCCTAACGAGCCGCAGACCCTCAACTATTCCGACTTCATCCAGCAAGTTAAGGATGGCAAGGTCGAGCGCGTGGCGGTTGATGGCTACGTGATTACCGGCAAACGCAATGATGGCGACAGCTTCAAGACCATTCGTCCGGCCATTCAGGACAACGGTCTGATCGGCGATCTGGTGGATAACCACGTGGTTGTGGAAGGCAAGCAGCCTGAGCAGCAGAGCATCTGGACCCAGCTTTTGGTCGCGAGCTTCCCGATCCTGGTGATCATTGCCGTGTTCATGTTCTTCATGCGCCAGATGCAAGGTGGTGCAGGGGGCAAGGGCGGGCCGATGAGCTTCGGCAAGAGCAAGGCGCGCCTGCTGTCGGAAGATCAGGTGAAAACGACTTTGGCTGACGTCGCCGGTTGCGACGAAGCCAAGGAAGAAGTGGGTGAGCTGGTTGAGTTCCTGCGTGATCCGGGCAAGTTCCAGCGCCTTGGTGGCCGCATTCCTCGCGGTGTGCTGATGGTTGGTCCACCGGGTACCGGTAAAACCTTGCTGGCCAAGGCCATTGCCGGTGAAGCCAAGGTGCCTTTCTTTACCATTTCCGGTTCTGACTTTGTCGAAATGTTCGTCGGTGTCGGTGCCAGCCGTGTTCGCGATATGTTCGAGCAGGCCAAAAAGCACGCGCCGTGCATCATCTTTATCGATGAAATCGACGCCGTTGGTCGCCATCGTGGTGCCGGCATGGGCGGTGGTCATGACGAGCGTGAGCAGACCCTCAACCAGTTGCTGGTCGAGATGGACGGCTTTGAAATGAATGACGGCATCATCGTCATTGCGGCCACCAACCGTCCGGATGTGCTCGACCCTGCGTTGCTGCGTCCTGGCCGTTTCGACCGTCAGGTGGTGGTTGGCTTGCCGGACATTCGCGGTCGCGAGCAGATTCTGAAAGTGCACATGCGCAAAGTCCCAATGGGTGATGACGTGGCTCCGGCCGTGATTGCCCGTGGTACCCCAGGCTTCTCCGGTGCCGATCTGGCTAACCTGGTCAACGAGGCCTCCTTGTTCGCTGCCCGTACCGGCAAGCGCATCGTCGAGATGAAAGAATTCGAGCTGGCGAAAGACAAGATCATGATGGGCGCCGAGCGCAAATCCATGGTCATGTCCGAGAAAGAAAAGCAGAACACCGCTTATCACGAAGCCGGTCACGCCATTGTTGGTCGCGTTGTGCCTGAGCACGACCCGGTCTACAAAGTGTCGATCATTCCTCGTGGTCGGGCATTGGGTGTAACCATGTTCCTGCCGGAAGAGGATCGTTACAGCCTCTCCAAGCGGGCTCTGATCAGCCAGATCTGTTCGTTGTACGGCGGCCGTATTGCCGAAGAGATGACGCTTGGCTTTGACGGTGTGACTACCGGCGCTTCCAACGACATCATGCGTGCCAGCCAGATTGCGCGGAATATGGTGACCAAGTGGGGGTTGTCGGAAAAACTCGGCCCCTTGATGTATGCCGAGGAAGAAGGCGAGGTGTTCCTGGGTCGTGGTGGTGGCGGTCAAAACGCCAGCTTCTCCGGTGAGACAGCCAAGCTGATCGACTCTGAAGTGCGGAGCATCATTGACCAGTGCTACGGCACGGCCAAGCAGATCCTGACCGACAACCGCGACAAGCTGGATGCCATGGCTGACGCATTGATGAAGTACGAAACCATTGATGCCGACCAGATCGACGACATCATGGCGGGCCGTACTCCACGTGAGCCTCGGGACTGGGAGGGTGGTTCGGGTACTTCGGGCACGCCGCCTGTTGTACAAAATGAACGCCCGGAAACCCCAATTGGCGGCCCTGCGGCTGACCTCTAAGGTTTGAAATGACTTCTGTGTTGTCCTCTACCCGGTTGCCTTGCGGCAACCGGGTTCTTGATTTGGCCCAAACACACGTTATGGGCATCCTCAACGTAACCCCAGACTCGTTTTCCGACGGCGGTCGCTTCAATCAGTTGGATGCCGCGATGCGTCACGCCGAAGCGATGGTGTTGGCGGGGGCGACGCTCATAGATGTTGGCGGTGAATCCACTCGACCTGGCGCGCGTGTTGTTTCTCCTTTGGAAGAGCTGGAGCGAGTGGCGCCGATAGTCGAGCGTATTGCCCGCGAGCTGGATGTCATTATTTCCGTCGACACGTCTACGCCGGCCGTGATGCGCGAAACTGCGCGCCTCGGTGCTGGCTTGATCAATGATGTGCGTTCCCTTCAGCGCGACGGTGCGCTCGATGCTGCTGCGGCAACCGGTTTGCCCGTATGCCTGATGCACATGCTTGGCGAGCCCGGCAATATGCAGGACAACCCCCATTACGACGACCTTGTTGGTGACGTAAGCGGGTTTCTCGCGGAGCGAATCGCTCAATGTGCTGCGGCCGGAATACCGCCTGATCGGATCGTCCTTGATCCCGGGTTTGGTTTCGCCAAGACCCTGCAACACAATTTAAGCCTGTTCAAACATATGGAATCCCTGCATGCCCTTGGTCGGCCCTTGTTGGTTGGTGTTTCGCGCAAGAGCATGATAGGGCTGGCCTTGAATCGCCCTGTGGGTGAGCGGCTATATGGCGGTCTTGCGCTGGCAGCGCTTGCGATGACCAAAGGTGCGCGTATCTTGCGTGTGCATGACGTTGCCGAGACTGTAGATGTGGTTCGCATGATTGCCGCTGTAGAATTCGCCGAATAAGAATGATGGAGCACTTATGACTAAAAAATACTTTGGCACCGACGGTATCCGTGGTCGGGTCGGCGAATATCCGATTACTCCTGATTTCATGCTCAAGCTGGGCTGGGCCGCGGGTATGGCATTCCGCAGCATGGGCGCGTGCCGAATCCTCGTGGGCAAAGACACCCGCATCTCGGGGTACATGTTTGAATCCGCCCTGGAGGCGGGATTGTCCGCTGCCGGTGCTGATGTGATGTTGCTGGGGCCGATGCCGACGCCTGCCATTGCTTATTTGACGCGTACCTTTCACGCGCAGGCCGGTATCGTGATCAGTGCCTCGCATAATCCGCACGATGACAACGGCATCAAGTTCTTCTCAGGCCAGGGCACCAAGTTGCCGGACGAGATCGAGCTGATGATCGAAGAGCTGCTGGATGCGCCGATGACGGTGGTCGAGTCCAGCAAGTTGGGCAAGGTGTCCCGTATCAACGACGCGTCCGGCCGTTATATTGAATTCTGCAAAAGCAGCGTGCCGACCAGCACCAATTTTGCCGGGCTCAAGATTGTTGTCGATTGTGCCCATGGTGCGACCTACAAGGTGGCTCCGAGTGTATTCAAGGAGTTGGGCGCCGATGTGACGGTGCTGTCGGCTCAGCCCAATGGCCTGAACATCAACGACAACTGCGGTTCCACCCATATGGAGCAGTTGCAGGCAGCCGTCTTGGCTGAGCATGCCGACCTGGGTATTGCCTTTGATGGCGACGGTGATCGTGTCCTGATGGTGGATCACACCGGCGCAGTGGTCGATGGGGATGATCTGCTGTTTATCATCGCTCGCGACCTGCATGAGCGTAACAAGCTGCAAGGCGGTGTTGTCGGTACGCTGATGAGCAACCTCGGTCTTGAGCTGGCCCTGGCGGAACTTGGCATTCCTTTTGTGCGTGCCAATGTGGGTGATCGCTATGTGATCGCCGAGCTGCTGGAGCGCAATTGGCTGGTGGGTGGCGAGAACTCAGGCCATGTTGTCTGCTTCCAGCACACCACTACAGGTGATGCGATTATTGCTGCGCTGCAGGTGCTGCTGGCTTTGCGTCGCCGCGACGAGAGCCTGGCCCAGGCGCGTCAGGCTTTGCGCAAATGCCCGCAGGTTTTGCTGAATGTGCGTTTCGCTGGCGGTGAAAATCCAATTGAACACCCTGCTGTCAAGGACGCCTGCGAGCGCGTGACTCTGGCAATGGCGGGGCGTGGGCGGGTGCTGCTGCGCAAGTCCGGCACAGAGCCCTTGGTGCGTGTCATGGTCGAAGGTGAGGACGAAGTACAGGTTCGTGGCCATGCCGAAGACCTGGCAAAACTGGTAACTGAAGTTTGCGCTTGAATTCGGCTTGCCAGTGATGATGGGGTTGGGTAACATCTGCGCCCACTTTGACCGACGAGGTACAGCATGCGTCGCACTATGGTAGCTGGTAACTGGAAGATGCACGGTACCCGCGCCAGTGTCGCCGAGCTGATCAACGGCCTTCGTCACTTGGCATTGCCAAGCGGTGTCGATGTCGCGGTTTTCCCGCCTTGCTTGCATATCAACCAAGTGGTTGATGGCTTGAAAGGCAAGTCGATCCAGGTCGGCGCGCAGAACTCTGCGGTGGAGCCGATGCAAGGTGCGTTGACCGGTGAGATTTCGCCGAGTCAGCTGGTTGATGCGGGTTGTTCCTATGTGCTCGTCGGGCACTCCGAGCGCCGCCAGATGATGGGCGAGCGTGATGGGACACTCAATCGCAAGTTCGCAGCGGCACAGGCTTGTGGTCTGATTCCGGTGTTGTGCGTAGGGGAGACCCTTGCAGAGCGCGAATCGGGCAAGACTCTTGAAGTTGTCTCGCGTCAGCTGGGCAGCATCATCGAGGAGTTGGGTGTAGGTGCGTTTGCAAAGGCTGTCATTGCTTACGAGCCGGTCTGGGCCATTGGCACCGGGCTGACTGCAACGCCGCAACAGGCGCAGGATGTGCACGCAGCCATCCGCGCGCAGTTGGCGGCAGAGAATTCTGAGGTCGCGCAAGGTGTGCGGCTTCTATACGGCGGCAGCGTGAAGGCGGCCAATGCGGTCGAACTGTTCGGCATGCCGGATATCGATGGGGGGCTCATTGGTGGAGCTTCCCTGAATGCAGATGAGTTCGGTGCGATCTGTCGCGCCGCGGGAAACTGAAAAAATGCTGGAAACAGTCGTAGTCGTTTTTCATCTGTTGGCTGCCCTGGGCGTAGTTGCCCTGGTTTTGTTGCAACAGGGTAAAGGTGCGGATGCTGGTGCGTCTTTCGGTGCAGGTGCTTCAAATACTGTGTTCGGAAGCCAAGGTTCCTCTACCTTTCTTAGTAAGTTTACTGCTATACTTACCGCAGGTTTCTTCATAACCAGCTTAGGGTTAGGTTACTTTGCTAAAGAGAAAGCTCATGTGCTGACTCAAGTAGGTTTGCCAAACCCGGCAGTGTTGGAAGTACCAAAAGCAAAACCGGCTTCTGATGATGTCCCGGTGCTTCAAGAGCAAAAGTCGGCTACTCCAGCGACTGACGTACCTCCAGCTCAAGAGCAAAAGTAAGAAGGGTTGTAAACGCTGTATTGCCGAGGTGGTGGAATTGGTAGACACGCAACCTTGAGGTGGTTGTGCCCATAGGGTGTAGGGGTTCGAGTCCCCTTCTCGGTACCAATTATCAGGAGAGCCCGCTGTTGCGGGCTTTCTTGTAGGTGGAAGGTTACATTGACCCTTTAGGGGATCGGTCGTATACTTCCGCCCCAGCTTTGTCGCGGGGTGGAGCAGTCTGGTAGCTCGTCGGGCTCATAACCCGAAGGTCGTCGGTTCAAATCCGGCCCCCGCAACCAGTTTTAGCGGAGCCCCTTTTAAGGGGCTTTTTGTTAGCTGGACACTTTCAACGCCGCTGTTCGACGGCGTTTCAAGGATGGGCGTTTCGCCCATTTTTTTATTTTGCACAGCATGCACATACATGCACGAGGGGGTTCAGGTGTCGAGCAAGCTAGAAGAGTTGCAGGCCTTGTTGGCCCCGGTGGTCGTGGCCCTAGGCTATGAATGCTGGGGTATTGAGTTTTCGGCTCAAGGTCGCCACTCAATGTTGCGCGTTTATATCGATAAAGAGGGCGGCGTGCTGGTGGACGATTGTGCCATTGTCAGCCGTCAGATCAGCGGTGTGCTGGATGTTGAAGATCCTATCTCCGTTGAATACACCCTCGAAGTTTCCTCGCCAGGCATGGAACGCCCACTGTTCACTATTGATCAGTTTGCAAAATTTGCCGGTGAACAAGTGAAGATCAGGCTGCGTTCTCCCTTTGAAGGGCGGCGCAACTTTCAGGGCCTTCTGCGCGGTGTAGAAGAACAGGATGTCGTGGTGCAAGTAGAAGACCATGAGTTCCTGTTGCCGATCGATATGATCGACAAGGCCAACATTATTCCCAGTTTTGACTGAGACGCGGATCCCGCGGATCCAATGGCTTGCGAAAGGCGAGGCGTACGATGAGCAAAGAAGTACTGCTGGTTGTTGAGTCGGTATCCAATGAAAAGGGCGTACCGGCAAACGTGATTTTTGAAGCGCTGGAGCTGGCTTTGGCCACGGCTACCAAAAAGCGTTTTGAAGACGAAGTTGATCTGCGTGTGGAAATCAACCGCCACACCGGTGCCTATGAGACTTTCCGTCGCTGGACGGTCGTCGAAGAAGCCGATCTTGATGATCCGGCCATCGAAACCTGGCCGAGCAAGGCTGCCGAAACGCACCCTGGCGCCAAGGTCGGTGATGTCGTCGAAGAAAAGATCGAATCGATCGAGTTCGGCCGTATTGCTGCACAGACCGCCAAGCAGGTCATCGTGCAGAAGGTTCGCGAAGCCGAGCGCGCTCAAGTCGTTGACGCCTATCGCGAACGCCTGGGTGAAATCATCTCCGGCACCGTGAAAAAAGTCACCCGCGACAATGTGATCGTCGACCTGGGCAACAACGCCGAAGCGTTGCTGGCCCGTGAAGACATCATCTCCCGCGAAACCTTCCGTGTGGGAGTGCGTCTGCGTGCACTGCTCAAGGAAATCCGCACCGAGAACCGCGGCCCGCAGCTGATCCTGTCGCGCACCGCGCCGGAAATGCTGATCGAGCTGTTCCGTATTGAAGTGCCGGAAATCGCCGAAGGCCTGATTGAAGTCATGGCTGCGTCCCGCGACCCGGGTTCGCGTGCGAAAATTGCGGTCCGCTCCAAGGACAAACGCATCGACCCGCAAGGCGCTTGCATCGGTATGCGCGGTTCGCGCGTCCAGGCGGTGTCGGGCGAATTGGGCGGTGAGCGTGTGGACATCGTGCTGTGGGACGATAACCCGGCGCAGTTCGTGATCAACGCCATGTCGCCGGCTGAAGTGGCGGCAATTATCGTTGACGAAGATGCCCATGCCATGGACATCGCCGTTGGCGCAGACAATCTGGCTCAGGCCATTGGTCGTGGTGGTCAGAACGTGCGTCTGGCCAGCCAACTGACCGGCTGGACCCTGAACGTGATGACCGAATCGGACATCCAGGCTAAGCAGCAAGCTGAAACCGGTGACATCCTGCGCAACTTCATCGAAGAGCTGGAAGTCGATGAAGAGCTGGCACAGGTGCTGGTAGATGAAGGCTTCACCAGCCTGGAAGAGATTGCCTACGTACCGTTGGAAGAAATGCTCAACATCGACGGCTTTGACGAAGACATCGTCAACGAGCTTCGCGCTCGGGCCAAGGATCGTTTGTTGACTAAAGCCATCGCTACTGAGGAAAAGCTGGCAGACGCCCATCCGGCCGAAGACCTGCTCTCGCTTGAGGGTATGGACAAGGATTTGGCGATGGAACTGGCGGTGCGCGGCGTAATTACCCGCGAAGACCTGGCCGAGCAGTCTATTGACGATCTGCTCGACATCGACGGCATTGACGATGATCGTGCCGGCAAGTTGATCATGGCCGCCCGAGCCCATTGGTTCGAGTAACTAGGCGCGGCCTGAGGAGAGAAGTGCATGACGCAAGTCACGGTGAAACAACTGGCCGATGAGGTCAAAACACCGGTAGAGCGCCTGTTGCAGCAGATGCGTGAGGCAGGTCTGCCGCACACCGCCGCCGATGAAGGTGTGAGCGACAGTGAGAAGCAGTCTTTGCTGACTCACTTGAAGAGCAGCCACAAGGCGAAAGTGGAAGAACCGCGCAAGATTACACTGCAGCGCAAAACCACCAGCACCCTTCGTGTTGCGGGTAGCAAAAGCATCAGCGTTGAAGTGCGCAAGAAGAAAGTCTTCGTACAGCGCAGCCCGGAAGAAATCGAAGCCGAGCGCAAACGCGAGCTGGAAGAGCGTCGCGCAGTAGAAAATGCTGCTCGTCAGAAGGCTGAAGAAGAAGCCAAGCGTCGCGCCGAAGAAGAAGCGCGTCGCCAGCCTGCTGCTGCGCAACCTGCTGCCGCTGAAGCCGTTGCCGAGCCTGTTGCGCCTGTTGAAGCTGTGCGTGAGGCCGCTCCGGTTGCCGCCGCACCGGCTCCTGCAACTGAGCGCAAGCGTGAAGAGCCGCGCCGTCCTGATAAACCACGTGCTGACGATAACAATCGTCGCGGCGGTGGTGGCGATGGCGAGCGCAAAAACGCTCCGCATCGCGCTTCGGTCAAAGAGAAAGCGCCCGCTCCACGGGTTGCCCCACGTACTACCGACGAAGAAAGCGATGGCTTCCGTCGTGGTGGTCGCGGCAAGGCCAAGCTGAAAAAACGCAACGCCCACGGTTTCCAGAGCCCAACCGGCCCTGTCGTGCGTGAAGTGAAGATCGGCGAG
Source organism: Pseudomonas tolaasii NCPPB 2192 (assembly GCF_002813445.1). Classification (NCBI taxonomy): domain Bacteria; kingdom Pseudomonadati; phylum Pseudomonadota; class Gammaproteobacteria; order Pseudomonadales; family Pseudomonadaceae; genus Pseudomonas; species Pseudomonas tolaasii. The sequence goes on along the minus strand of NZ_PHHD01000001.1, from coordinate 445,829 downwards.
ACCATCACTGTTGGCGACCTCGCTCAGCAGATGTCGGTCAAGGCTGCTGAAATCATCAAGTTCATGTTCAAGCTGGGTACTCCGGCCACCATCAACCAGGTACTGGATCAGGAAACTGCTCAACTGGTTGCTGAAGAGCTGGGCCACAAAGTGACCCTGGTCAGCGACACCGCCCTGGAAGATTCCCTGGCCGAGTCCCTGAAGTTTGAAGGTGAAGCCGTATCCCGTGCGCCGGTTGTGACCGTAATGGGCCACGTTGACCACGGTAAAACTTCCCTGCTCGACTACATCCGTCGTGCCAAGGTTGCAGCTGGCGAAGCCGGCGGCATCACCCAGCACATCGGTGCATACCACGTTGAAACCGATCGTGGCATGGTGACGTTCCTCGACACCCCGGGTCACGCCGCGTTTACCGCAATGCGTGCCCGTGGTGCCAAGGCGACCGACATCGTGATCCTGGTGGTTGCAGCGGACGACGGCGTGATGCCGCAAACCATCGAGGCTGTTCAGCACGCTCAGGCGGCTGGCGTTCCTCTGGTGGTTGCAGTGAACAAAATCGACAAGCCGGGCGCCGATCTCGATCGCATCCGTAGCGAATTGTCGGTTCACGGCGTGACTTCCGAAGAGTGGGGTGGCGACACTCCATTCGTACCGGTCTCTGCGAAGATGGGTACCGGCGTTGACGAACTGCTCGAAGCCGTTCTGTTGCAAGCCGAGGTTCTGGAATTGACCGCTACTCCATCGGCTCCTGGCCGTGGTGTTGTAGTTGAATCCCGCCTCGACAAGGGCCGTGGCCCGGTTGCGACCGTCCTGGTTCAAGACGGTACCCTGCGCCAGGGCGACATGGTGCTGGTCGGTTCGAACTACGGCCGTGTACGTGCGATGCTCGACGAGAACGGCAAGCCAATCAAGGAAGCAGGTCCTGCTATCCCGGTCGAGATCCTCGGCCTGGACGGTACTCCGGACGCTGGCGACGAGATGAGCGTGGTTGCCGACGAGAAGAAAGCCCGTGAAGTGGCTCTGTTCCGTCAAGGCAAGTTCCGTGAAGTCAAACTGGCCCGTGCTCACGCCGGCAAGCTGGAAAACATCTTCGAGAACATGGGCCAGGAAGAGAAGAAGACGCTTAACATCGTCCTCAAATCTGACGTACGTGGTTCTCTCGAAGCGTTGAACGGCGCCCTGAACGGGCTGGGTAACGACGAAGTGCAAGTGCGCGTTGTCGGTGGCGGTGTCGGTGGTATTACCGAGTCCGACGCCAACCTGGCACTGGCTTCCAACGCTGTACTGTTCGGCTTCAACGTGCGTGCCGATGCCGGCGCTCGCAAGATCGTCGAGCAGGAAGGCCTGGACATGCGTTACTACAACGTCATCTACGACATCATCGAAGACGTCAAGAAAGCCCTCACCGGCATGCTTGGCAGCGACGTCCGGGAGAACATCCTGGGTATCGCCGAAGTCCGTGACGTATTCCGCTCGCCGAAATTCGGCGCGATCGCCGGTTGCATGGTGGTTGAAGGCACCGTGTACCGTAACCGTCCAATCCGTGTACTGCGTGAAGACATCGTTATCTTCGAAGGCGAGCTGGAATCCCTGCGCCGTTTCAAGGATGACGCTTCCGAAGTACGTGCCGGCATGGAGTGCGGTATCGGCGTCAAGAGCTACAACGACGTCAAGGTTGGCGACAAGATCGAAGTCTTCGAGAAGGTTCAGGTTGCTCGCAGCCTCTAACTCGCGCACTTCCGGAGCCACGCGGCGTGTGGGCATGCAGATGCCCCGCGCAGCGTACGGACTCTAAACGCAACGCCCGGTCTGGCTTTTGTCAGGCCGGGCGTTTGCCGCTTTCAGACCCCACGGGTTTCACCGTGTGGCAGTAACAGGTAACAAGACATGGCAAAAGAATACAGCCGTACCCAGCGTATCGGCGATCAGATGCAGCGCGAGCTGGCCCAACTGATCCGTCGCGAAGTCAAAGACCCGCGCGTAGGCCTGGTCACCATCACCGCCGTTGAAGTGAGCCGTGACGTGGGTCACGCCAAAATCTTCATCACCGTGATGGGCCAGGACAGCAGCGAAGAAATCGCACAAAGCATCAAGGTGCTCAACTCGGCAGCAGGCTTCCTGCGCATGCAGTTGGCCCGTGAAATGAAACTGCGCAGTGTTCCGCAGCTGCACTTCCACTACGACGAAAGCGTCGTGCGTGGCGCGCACCTGTCGGCACTCATCGAGCGCGCCGTGGCTGAAGACAGCCAGCACCCGTCCACACCTGAAGACGCCAAGGAGTAAGCGGTGGCTCAGGTCAAACGTATCCGTCGCAATGTCAGCGGCATCATTCTGCTCGACAAGCCCATTGGTTTTACCTCCAATGCCGCGTTGCAGAAGGTCCGCTGGCTGCTCAATGCCGAGAAGGCAGGGCACACCGGCAGCCTCGACCCCCTGGCCACCGGCGTGTTGCCGTTGTGCTTTGGCGAGGCCACCAAGTTCTCGCAATACCTGCTCGATTCCGACAAGGGTTACGAAACCCTCATGCAGCTGGGCAAGACCACCACCACGGCTGACGCCGAAGGTGACGTTTTGCAGGTTCGCGACGTGACCGTTGGTCGTGCTGATATCGAAGCCGTTTTACCCGCTTTTCGCGGGCAAATCAGTCAGATACCGCCGATGTACTCGGCGCTCAAGCGTGATGGCCAGCCTCTTTACAAGCTGGCGCGTGCCGGTGAAGTAGTGGAGCGTGAAGCGCGTTCTGTTACTATTGCGCGTCTTGAATTGCTCGCCAGTGAGGGCGACACCGCGCGATTGTCGGTGGACTGCAGCAAAGGCACCTATATTCGTACCCTGGTGGAAGATATTGGTGAGCAACTGGGCTGTGGTGCATACGTTGCAGAACTGCGACGTACTCAAGCCGGACCTTTCACCCTGGCTCAGACGGTCACGCTGGAAGAGTTGGAAGCGGTACACGCCGAAGGCGGCAATGAAGCGGTTGATCGCTTCCTGATGCCATCGGACAGCGGTTTGCTCGACTGGCCATTGCTGCATTTTTCGGAGCACAGCGCGTTCTACTGGCTCAACGGCCAGCCGGTACGTGCCCCGGACGCTCCGAAGTTCGGCATGGTGCGGGTACAGGATCATAATGGTCGCTTCATCGGGATCGGTGAAGTGAGCGAAGACGGGCGCATCGCGCCGCGTCGACTGATTCGGTCAGAATGACCGAACGAGGGTGGCTGTTAACAGGCACGGTCACTTCTCATTTTTAGATACAGGGATTTGTCCCTGGCCTGTTGAGATCACCCTTTGGGTGGTTTCCTGAAAAAAGGATTGCCTCATGGCTCTCGACGTTCAAGAAAAAGCACAAATCGTTGCTGACTATCAGCAAGCTGTTGGTGACACTGGTTCGCCAGAAGTGCAAGTTGCACTGCTGACCCACAACATCAACAAGCTGCAAGGTCACTTCAAGGCCAACGGTAAAGATCACCACTCCCGTCGTGGTCTGATCCGCATGGTAAACCAGCGCCGTAAGCTGCTGGACTACCTGAAAGGCAAGGATCTGGGTCGTTATCAGACTCTGATCGGTCGCCTGGGTCTGCGTCGCTAATAAGCGATTGCGCTAGAGGTTGGTTGTCTGCCGTGTGTCAGTGGGATTCCCGCTGGCCCATGGCAGGCTCCCAGCCTCAAGTTTTATCTGGATACACGTTTTACCCTGGACGAGCGTCGGGCCGATTCCCGGCATTGCCCAAGAATTTCGCAAAGAAGACAAGTTCCCCCAAGAGCCACAAAGAAGGTAGGACACCGTGAACCCGGTTATCAAAAAATTCCAGTTCGGTCAGTCGACCGTTACCCTCGAGACAGGCCGTATCGCCCGTCAAGCCTCCGGCGCAGTGCTGGTCACCGTTGACGACGACGTTACCGTTCTGGTGACCGTGGTAGGCGCCAAGACCGCTGACCCGAGCAAAGGCTTCTTCCCTCTGTCCGTTCACTACCAGGAAAAGACTTACGCTGCCGGTAAGATCCCTGGCGGTTTCTTCAAGCGCGAAGGCCGTCCTTCCGAGAAAGAAACCCTGACTTCCCGACTGATCGACCGTCCGATCCGTCCGCTGTTCCCGGAAGGCTTCATGAACGAAGTGCAGGTAGTCTGCACCGTCGTTTCCACCAGCAAGAAGACCGATCCGGACATCGCTGCGATGATCGGTACCTCGGCTGCCCTGGCCATCTCCGGCATTCCTTTTGATGGCCCGATCGGCGCTGCCCGTGTTGCGTTCCACGAAAGCACCGGCTACCTGCTGAACCCGACTTACGAGCAACTGAAAGCATCGAGCCTGGACATGGTCGTTGCCGGTACCTCGGAAGCCGTATTGATGGTTGAGTCGGAAGCCAAAGAGCTGACCGAAGACCAGATGCTGGGCGCCGTACTGTTCGCCCACGACGAGTTCCAGGCTGTTATCAAGGCTGTCACCGAACTCGCTGCCGAAGCCGCCAAGCCAACCTGGACCTGGGCTCCGCAAGCTGAAGCGACCGAACTGCTGGGCGCAATCCGCTCCGAGTTCGGCGCTGCCATCTCCGACGCCTACACCATCACCGTCAAGGCCGACCGTTACGCTCGCCTGGGCGAGCTGAAGGATCAGGTTGTGGCCAAGCTGTCCGGTGAAGAAGGCCAACCTTCCTCCAGCGACGTCAAAGCGGCTTTCGGCGAAATCGAATACCGCACCGTTCGCGAAAACATCGTTAACGGCAAGCCACGTATCGACGGTCGCGACACCCGCACCGTGCGCCCTCTGAACATCGAAGTCGGCGTTCTGCCGAAGACTCACGGTTCGGCGCTGTTCACCCGTGGTGAAACCCAGGCCCTGGTCGTCGCGACCCTGGGCACCGCCCGTGACGCACAACTGCTGGACACCCTGGAAGGCGAGAAAAAAGACCCGTTCATGCTGCACTACAACTTCCCTCCGTTCTCGGTGGGCGAGTGTGGTCGTATGGGTGGCGCTGGCCGCCGCGAAATCGGTCACGGCCGTCTGGCCCGTCGTTCGGTACAGGCCATGCTGCCTGCTGCTGACGTGTTCCCGTACACCATCCGTGTCGTGTCGGAAATCACCGAGTCCAACGGTTCCAGCTCCATGGCTTCCGTTTGCGGTGCTTCCCTGGCACTGATGGACGCCGGTGTGCCGATGAAGGCGCCGGTTGCCGGTATCGCCATGGGTCTGGTTAAAGAAGGCGAGAAGTTCGCCATCCTGACCGACATCCTGGGTGACGAAGACCACCTGGGCGACATGGACTTCAAGGTAGCCGGTACCGCCAAAGGCGTGACCGCGCTGCAGATGGACATCAAGATCAAGGGCATCACCGAAGAAATCATGGAAATCGCTCTGGGCCAAGCCCTGGAAGCGCGCCTGAACATCCTCGGTCAGATGAACCAGATCATCGGTCAGTCCCGTACCGAACTGTCGGAAAATGCTCCGACCATGATCGCGATGAAAATCGACACCGACAAAATCCGTGATGTTATCGGTAAAGGCGGCGCGACCATCCGTGCGATCTGCGAAGAGACCAAGGCCTCGATCGACATCGAAGACGATGGTTCGATCAAGATCTTCGGCGAAACCAAGGAAGCGGCTGAAGCAGCTCGTCAGCGCGTTCTGGGTATCACCGCTGAGGCCGAGATCGGCAAGATCTACGTTGGTAAGGTTGAGCGCATCGTCGACTTCGGCGCGTTCGTCAACATCCTGCCGGGCAAAGACGGTCTGGTGCACATCTCCATGCTGAGCGACGCTCGCGTTGAGAAAGTGACCGACATTCTGAAAGAAGGCCAGGAAGTGGAAGTGCTGGTACTGGACGTGGACAACCGCGGCCGTATCAAGCTGTCCATCAAGGACGTAGCAGCAGCCAAGGCTTCGGGCGTTTAATTACCCCGCGCTTCAAGCTGAAAAAAAGGACTCTTCGGAGTCCTTTTTTATGAGCGCCGGAAAGTGCCGAAAAATCATGCGTTTAATTAAAGTCAAAAGCCGCAACTTGCATGCAGGCACGATAGCGTTCATGCAACTTGCACGATTCCGAAAATTGTCGGTTTTCATAACTTGTTGTTTTATAAGGATTAAATTTGCGAGCAAGACTTGGCACACTGCCTGCAATAACCCTGTTAACGCTGCAGCATCAAGCTCCACACGCCGCAGACTTTTTATAAAACAGGAGTTACTCGTATGAAGAAGTTCGCTCTCGCTACTGCTACCGCTCTGACTCTGGCCATGGGTGCTAACGTAGCCTTTGCTCAGACTTCCCAAGCCCCTATGACGTTGGCGGCAGGTGAAGCTACCAAGGCTAAAGAAAGCGTCTCGGATACCTGGATCACCACCAAGGTTAAATCCGACCTGCTGACCGAGAAGGGCATTCCTGGTTCGGACATCAAGGTTGAAACCAACAAAGGTGTGGTTTCCCTGTCCTCGACAGTCGCTATCTCCGATTCGCAGAAAGCCACTGCTGTAGCGATCACCAAGAAAATCAAAGGCGTAACCGCTGTTTCGGCTGACGGCCTGCTGGCCGGCGGCGCTACCAAGGCAGACAACGTCGACAAAACCAAAAGTGCAGCCGCCGGTGCCAAAGAAACCACCTCTGACACCTGGATCACTACCAAAGTGAAAGCTGACCTGGTGACCGAGAAAGGCATTCCGGGTACCGACATTAAAGTTGAAACCAATAAAGGCGTGGTTTCCCTGTCATCGACTGCTGCAGTGACCGAAGCACAGAAGACAACCGCAGTAAACATCGCCAAGAAAATCAAAGGCGTTAAAGCTGTATCGGCCGATGGCCTGAAAGCAGAGTAACGCTGAACAATTCGTCTGAACGAGACGGCGGCGGCTCAGGGTGAGTCAGATATCCACCCGATGCACCTCTGGAGTTCATGCGACCGACCACACGGATGTGGTCATTACAGGCCCCGGCACTTGTGTCGGGGCCTGTTCTATTGTGGGCTGGAACATATTCGTCAGATCAACAAAGACTCTTGTGGGAGCGCTGTGGCTGAGTAGTTACTCGGCATCCAGATGCATCGGTGTCACCACTCGACCATCTTTCTCCGCCTGCCCCAGGTTGGCATCAATGAAATACACCCGGTCGTCTTCCAGCTGCCCTTTATCCACCAGGTAGTCCTTGATCGCGCTGGCACGGTCCTGGCCCAACTGGCGCAGCAAGACGTCGCTGGCCCCCCAAAACTTGATCAAACCATCACGCAGCTTGGCTGTGCGGTCGTCGCTGCTCAAGTCTTTCCATTCCGCCGGCGGCTGTTGTTTCAAGCGGGTGCGATAGATGCCTTCGAGCAAAGGCGCCTTTTCCTTTTCGGGAACCACCAGCAATGAAGCCTGGGCTGGAACCTTGTCGCCGCGGCGCTGAAGAATCTTGTAGTAGTTGTACTGGTATTCACGTTCCAGGCGTTCTGCCGCGATGAACGGGCCGTCGCTGCTGGCCGCCGCTGTACCTTCAATTTCCAGGCGCAGGGTAGGGCGTTCTTTCAGCGCCTTGGCCAGTGTGTTGAGCGCGCCCTCGGCGTCTTTGCTCAGCTCGCTGGAGCCGGCAGCGAAGGAAACGTTACCCAAATCCTCCGAGCCGCCCCCGGTAATCAACCCACCAATGAACTTGAACGGCGCCGTCGCCGCGCGCACCACCAGGTTACGCAGGGTCTGCCACACAATCGGCATCACGCTGAATTGCGGGTTGTTGAGGTCGCCGGACACCGGCAGTTCGATGGAGATTTTGCCGTCAGTGTCCTTGAGCAACGCAATCGCCAGGCGAATCGGCAGGTCCACGGCGTCGGCGCTGTCGACCTTCTCACCCAGTTGCAGCTGTTCGACCACCACTTTGTTTTCAGCCTTCAACTGACCTTTGGTGATCACATAGTGCAAGTCGAGGTTCAGACGGCCTTTGCGGATACGGAAACCGGCAAACTTGCCGGAATACGGCGTCAGCGTGGTCAGTTCTACGCGTTTGAAGCTGGTGGCGATATCCAGGGCCGCCATCGGATCGAATGGATTGACACTGCCTTTGATGGTCACCGGCGCATAGCGGTCCACCTTGCCCTTGATGTCGACGCTGGCCGGTTTGGCCTGGCGGCTGTCGATGGTGCCGATCTGCCCGTTGAGCTGTTGAATCGCCGTGGCGAAGTTGGGCGTGAGGCTGAAGTCGGCAAAGTTGGCCGAGCCGTCGTTGATTGCAATCTGGCCAATATGAATGCCCAGCGGCTTGTCTTTGCCGGCGGCCGGCTTGGCGGCTGCGGACTTGGCGCCGGTGTCGGCCGGTTGTGGAATCAACAGGTCATCGACGTTGGTGGTGCGGTCATCATTGATCATGAAGCGCGCATACGGCTGCAGCAGGTTCACCTTGTCGATCGACAGGCTGTCGCCGTGTTGGTAATTCACGCCTTCGAGTACCAAGCGCTGCCATTTCACGAAGTCGCGGGTCTTGAGGGTGTCCAGTGTGTGCAACTGGTCAACCTGCGCCCGGCCGGTGACTTGAAGCGCCAGGGGCTCGGTGCTTTTCAGGTTCACGTCCAGGTTGCTGCCGAGCATGCCGCTGCGCAGTTCCAGGCGAATAAACGGGCTGATGTAGGCCTGAGCGACTCGCAGGTCAATGTCCTGGGTGTTCACTTTCAGCTTGGCGCTGACCGGGTTGAGGTTGACCTCGCCGGTCGCCTGGATCTTGCCCTGTTTGCCCAGGCCGCTATCGACCTTCAGGTTAAAGGGGCTGCCGTTGAGGCTGTCGAAATTCTGTACATCCACATTCAGCGGGCCGAGTTCCAGTGCAACCTCGGGTTTGACCTGACGGTCTGCCAAGTGCACTTGATAGTTGCGCAGTTGCACATCCTTGAGCAGCACCTGCCAGGGTTTGCTCGGCGCGGCAGGTTCTGCCTTGGGCGAGTCGGCGGTGGCAGGGGCTGTTACCGGCTCTGGCTTCTTGGCGGGTTTGCTCGGTTGGCTGGCGAACAGTTTCTGCCAATCCAGTTGGCCATCGGCTTCGCGGGCGGCCCAGGTTTCCAGTTTGTTGCTGCGAATTTTGCCGACAACCACTTGCTGCTTGGCCAGGTCCACCGTGGTGTCACTCACGTCCAAGCGTTCGAGGCGCACCAGCGGGCGGCCGTCCGGTGCCTTGATGGCAAATGGCGCGATGCTGGCGGCAGTGTTAGTCAGGTTCAGCTCGGTTTCTTTGGCCAGGCTGAATTTGTAATCGGTGCTGAAGTTCAGCACGCCGTTCTCAAGCACCAGCGGCACCGCGTCACGCACGTAAGGCCACCAGGCTTTCATCTTGCCGTCGGTGACTTTCAATGTGCCTTCTGAGGTGATCGGCACCAGGCTGAAATTGCCTTTCCAGTCAATCTGCCCGCCCTCGGGACCAGCCGCCACCAGGGTCATGTCGGCGTTGTCTTCGGGCAAGGTGCTGAGGTTTTTCAGCTCGAAGTCGAGTTTGTCGTAGAGAAATTCGATCGGCTCGCTGGGGCGCAGGTCCTGGAAGTGCACATAACCGCCGGCCAGCTTGATGCTGTCGATGCGCAGCGGGAAGGGTTTGGCGTCCGGATCGGTCGGAGTCGGCTCGCTCGGTGGCAGCTTGAACAACTGCGCCAAGTTCAACTGGCCGGATTTGTCGAACAGCACTTCGGTCTTGGGCTGATCCAGTTGCACGTCGGCCAGGTGCAGGGCGCGGGTCCACAGGCTGTCGATTTGCAGGTTGGCGTAAAGGCGTTCGAAACCCACTTGTTCCTTGCCCGGTTCGCCGATCTTCAAGCCCCACAACGTCAGTTCCAGGCTGAAGGGGTTGAGCTCGATGCGCTCGATACGCGCGGGCGTCGTGGCGTAATTGGCCAGTTGCTGGTTGGCAATACGAAGGGCAATGCCGGGCAAAATCAAAAAGCCCAGCAAGCTGTACAGGGCAAGCGCAGTCAACAAGGCGCCGATGGCGCGAATCAATCCTTTGGGCATGGGTGACGCCATCTATGTCAAACGAGAGTGCCTTGGAGTATGGCACGGGTTTTCGGTTCCGAAGAACCCGGCCTTTCGAGACAAGTCTTACAGTTGCAGGATAAGGGTCTTCAACGGCGGCTGCTGATCCTGTGACGGAAAGTCCGCCCCTGGCTTCATGACTTGCCACTCGCGTACCGGTCGCCCGGCCTTTTCGGCGCAGCGCAGCACCTGTTCCCGCCAGTCATCCATGCTGACTTTTGCCAGGTTGTTGCAGCAGATCAGCACGCCATTGTCGGCGGTGGCCAGCAAGGCGGGCTTGAGCAGACTCTGGTAATCACGCAGCAGGTCGACGGTGCCGAATGCGCTCTTGGCCCAGGCCGGCGGATCGAGCAACACCAGGTCATATTGACGCGGTTCAAGGCGGGGGTACCTCGGCAGTTTCTGACCGCGGCGCTGGGTGATCGGCAGGCCCGCCAGTTGGCGAATCGCCGGGAAATAGTCGGACTGCACGAACGCCATTGCCGGCAGTTGCGGGTTCAACAGGCCGTTTTCGCGACCCACCGCCAGGTTGCCTTCGGCAAAGTCCAGGTTGCACACCTCACGCGCGCCACCGGCCGCCGCGCTCAAGCCTACGCCACAGGTGTAGGCGAACAGGTTCAGCACGCTTTTGCCGGCGCTGTGGTCCTTGACCCAGCCGCGGGTGTTGCGCAGGTCCAGGAACAGCAGCGGGTCTTGCCCGGCGTGGCGCCCGCGCACTCGGTAATTGAGGCCCCATTCGTGGCCGACCAGGTCTTCCAGTGCCGCAGGCTCGGCGCGGTACACCGTGTCTTCACGGTCGATGCGCGAGTTGCCACGGGAGCGGTCGTTGTAGACCAGCAGCAATTCCAGGCCCATGAACTGGTTGATCAGCTCATGCAGCTCGAGCAAGTCAGCGGTTTGCAGCGACTGGTGAAAGCTCTGCACCAGCAATTGCGGGCCGTAGCGGTCGATGGTCAGGCCGCCGGCGCCTTCCTGGCTGCCGTGGAACAGCCGGTAGCAGTCGGTGCCCTGGGCGTGCAGTTCGTTGATCAGGTCCTGGCGGTAATTGAGGGCGGCGCGCAGCGCCTGATTCAAGGGAGACATGGAGCGCGCCTTGCTGGGTAAATGGGGGCGCGGAGTTTAACAGCTATGGGCCGCCGGCTACATCCGCGCAAAGCGGTCGCCCCCGGCGCGAACCGGCCGGGGGCGTTCGGGGTTAACGGTTCAGGCGTTTGTCGATCAGCCCGTCGACCACGCTCGGGTCGGCCAGGGTCGAGGTGTCGCCGAGGCTGTCCAGTTCGTTGCAGGCGATCTTGCGCAGAATCCGCCGCATGATCTTGCCCGAACGGGTTTTCGGCAGCGCCGGTGCCCACTGGATGAGTTCCGGCTTGGCGAAGCTGCCGATTTCCTTGCTGACCAGCTCCAGCAGATGTTTTCTCAGCTCGTCGCTGGGCTCGATGCCATTCATGGGCGTGACAAACGCGTAGATGCCCTGGCCTTTGACGTCATGGGGGTAGCCGACCACCGCGGCTTCGGCCACTTGGTCGTGCAGCACCAGCGCGCTTTCCACCTCGGCGGTGCCGATGCGGTGGCCGGACACGTTGATCACGTCATCAATGCGCCCGGTGATCCAGTAGTCGCCATCCTCGTCGCGGCGCGCGCCGTCGCCGGTGAAGTAATAGCCGGGGTAGGGTTTGAAGTAGGTGTCGATCATGCGCTGCGGGTCGCCATACACACTGCGAATCTGCCCCGGCCAACTGGCTTTGATCGCCAGCACACCGCTGGCGGCGCCTTCCAGGACCTTGCCTTGCTCATCCAGCAGCACGGGTTGCACGCCAAACATCGGTTGGGTCGCGCAGCCGGGTTTGATGCGTTGGGCGCTGACCAGCGGGCTGAGCATGATGCCGCCGGTTTCGGTTTGCCACCAGGTATCCACAATCGGGCAGCGTTGTTCGCCGACGGCGTTGAAGTACCAGTCCCAGGCTTCCGGGTTGATCGGTTCGCCGACGCTGCCGAGCAGGCGCAGGCTGGCGCGCGAGGTGTTCTCCAGCGGACCGTGGCCTTCGCGCATCAAGGCGCGCAGGGCTGTGGGCGCGGTGTAGAAGATATTCACCTGATGTTTATCGATAACTTGCCAAAAGCGCGAGCTGTCGGGGTAACTCGGCACGCCTTCGAACATCAGCGACGTCGCACCGTTGGCCAAAGGGCCGTAGACGATGTAGCTGTGACCGGTGACCCAGCCCACGTCGGCGGTGCACCAGAACACTTCGCCGTCGCGGTAGTCGAGCACGTATTTGAACGTCATCGCCGCTTGCAGCAGGTAACCGCCGTTGGTGTGCAGCACGCCCTTGGGTTTGCCGGTGCTGCCGGAGGTGTAGAGGATAAACAGCGGGTCTTCGGCATCCATCGGCTCGGGCGGGCAGTCGTCGCTGGCGGCGTCCACGGCCTGTTGATACCTGAGGTCGCGGCCTTCGCTCCAGTTCACCTTGGCGCCGGTGCGTTCAACCACCACAACCGTGCTGACGTTCGGGCAACTGGCGAGCGCCTTGTCCACGTTCTGCTTGAGAGCCACCGGCTTGCCGCCACGCACGCCTTCATCGGCGGTAAACACCGTGCGGCAGTCGGCGTCGAGGATGCGGTCGCGCAGGGCATCCGGCGAAAAGCCACCAAACACCACCGAGTGCACGGCGCCAATCCGTGTGCAGGCCAGCATGGCGTAGGCCGCTTCCGGAATCATCGGCATATAGATGCACACCCGATCGCCTTTCTTCACGCCACGGCTTTTCAGCACATTGGCCAGGCGGCTGACGTTTTGGTGAAGTTGGCGGTAGGAGATTTTTGACGCGTTTGCAGGGTCATCGCCTTCCCAAATGAAGGCCGGCTGATCGGCGCGTTGCGCCAGGTGGCGGTCGATGCAGTTGTAGCTGACGTTCAGCTGGCCGCCGGCGAACCATTGGGCAGCGCCAGTCTTGATGTCTGACTGTTGCACGCTGTGCCAGGGTTTTATCCAGTCAAGAAAGCTGTTTGCCTGCTCGGCCCAGAAGGTGTCGGGGTGTTCGATGGATTGGCGATAGAGGCGCTTGTAGTCCTCTTGACTGAGTTGCGCAGCCCGGCGAACGGCATCGGCGGCGGGGAATGTGCTGATATCGAACATGAGCGGTCCTTATTCTTGTTTTGGCGACAAGACATAAAGATGCACGCAGTGGCAGGAGGGTTCAAGGCCAACGTCCAAACGGACGTTGGCCCTGGATGACCGGCTTCAGCCGCGGTGACGACCGCGGAAGTAGTTGATCAGGCCCTGGGTCGAGGCGTCCTCGGCGGAGGTTTCCTCGGCGCCGGTCAGGCGGTTGTAGACGCCCTTGCCCAGCTCTTTGCCCAGCTCCACGCCCCATTGGTCGAAGGCGTTGATGCCCCAGATCACGCTCTGCACGAACACTTTGTGCTCATACATGGCAACCAGCGCGCCCAGACGGCGCGGGCTGATACGCTCAACCACAATGGTGTTGCTCGGGCGGTTGCCCGGGATCACCTTGTGCGGCGCCAGTTTCTGCACTTCGGCTTCCGGCAGGCCCTTGTCGCGCAATTCGGCTTCGGCTTCGCTGCGAGTCTTGCCGAGCATAAGCGCCTGGCTTTGCGACAGGCAGTTGGCGTACAGCCACTGGTGGTGGTCGGAGACCGGGTTGAAGCTGACGATCGGCACAATGAAGTCGGCCGGGATCAGTTGAGTCCCCTGGTGCAGCAACTGGTGGTAGGCGTGCTGACCGTTGCAGCCCACACCGCCCCAGATCACCGGGCCGGTATCGGTGGCCACCGGCGTGCCGTCCTGGCGCACGCTCTTGCCGTTGGATTCCATGTCCAACTGTTGCAAATGTTTGGTGATGTTACGCAGGTAGTGGTCGTACGGCAGGATCGCGTGGCTCTGCGCGCCCCAGAAGTTGCCGTACCACACACCCAGCAAGCCCAGCAGCACCGGCATGTTCTGCTCGAACGGGGCGTTCTGGAAGTGCTGGTCCATGGTGTAGGCACCGGACAGTAGTTCCTTGAAGTTGGACATGCCGATGGCCAGGGCAATCGGCAAACCGATGGCGGACCACAGCGAATAACGGCCGCCAACCCAGTCCCACATCGGGAAAATGTTTTCTTCGCGGATGCCGAAGGCCACGGCTGCCGCGTTGTTACTCGATACGGCGATGAAGTGGCGGTACAGCTCGGCTTCCGAACCACCCTGAGCCAGGTACCACGCGCGGGCGGCCTGGGCGTTTTTCAGGGTTTCGAGGGTGTTGAAGGATTTCGACGAAACGATGAACAGCGTGGTCTCGGCACGCAGCTTCATGGTCAGCTCGTGGAACTCGCTGCCGTCGATGTTAGCCAGGTAGTGGCAGCGCACGCCTTTGTGGGCGTAGGACAACAGCGCTTCGGAGACCAGCTCCGGGCCGAGGAACGAGCCACCGATGCCGATGTTCACCACGTCGGTGATCGGCTTCTCGGTGTAACCACGCCACAGGCCGTCGTGGATGCGGCCGACCAGATCGGTGATCTGGTTCAGCACCTTGTGCACGTCCGGCATGATGTTCACGCCGTTCACCGACAGTTTGTCGCCCACCGGGCGGCGCAGAGCGGTGTGCAGGGCCGGGCGGCCTTCGGAGGAGTTGACCGGCTCGCCCGCGTACAGCGAGTTGATCGCGTCTTTAAGCCCGACTTCATTGGCCAGGCCCACGAGCAAATCGCGGGTCTCACCGGTAATCAGGTTTTTCGAGTAATCGAGGAAAAGCCCGCAGCTGCTCAACGTGAATTGGGAAAAGCGCTGGGGATCGGCATTGAACGCTTCGCGCATGCTGAAATCCTGCATGGCTTGGCGATGTTGATTGAGCGCTTGCCAGGCGGGCAGAGCGGTAACGTCATGAGGAGTGCGGTAGTACGCCATCGCTGCGGGTTTCCTTTTATTACGGGGACTGCCTTTAGGACACTTCAAAGTCCGGAACGTCCAGACTTTCATCAGGCTGGGTTCCAGACAGCGCTAACCAAGAGCGCAGGGCGATTACATTAAACCTAGCGTGTCGATATGTCTTGGCTTTGTCTGCGCTGTAGCCGGTACTTTTTTATACCGGCACAGCAGGCAGGGCAACAGGCGCGCTGTTTTAAAGCGGCAAAAGACGGGATGGGTCAGGCCAGGTTCAGGTGCAGGTTGTCGATCAGGCGGGTCGCGCCCAAGTAGGCGGCCACCAGAATCACCACGTCGCGGTCCTCGGCAGTGGCCGGGCGCAGGTGCGTGCCCTGGCGCACTTCGAGGTAGTCCAGGCGCAGGCCGGCGGCCTCGATCTGTTGGACTTGCTCGGCACGCAACTTGGCGAAATCACGCTCGCCGCCTTTGATGGCGCCTGCTATCTGGCTGAGGCTGCGGTACAGCACCGGGGCGATGGCCCGTTGCTCCTCGGTCAGGTAACCGTTGCGCGACGACAGCGCCAGGCCGTCGTCGGCCCTCACGGTCGGCTCGCCGATGATCTGGATCGGCATGTTCAGGTCATGGACCATGGCGCGAATGACCGCCAATTGCTGGTAGTCCTTCTGGCCGAACACGGCCATGTCCGGCTGGACCATGTTGAACAGCTTGCTCACCACCGTGGCAACGCCCTCGAAATGCCCGGGACGGCTGGCGCCGCACAAGCCTTCGGACAATTGTGGAACACTGACGCGGGTCTGGCCGGTCATGCCGCCGGGGTACATTTCCTCGACGGTAGGCGCGAACAGCAGGTTGCAGCCGGCTTGCAGGAGTTTTTCCTGATCGGCCGCCAGGGTGCGCGGGTACTTGTCGAGGTCTTCACCCGCGCCGAATTGCAGCGGGTTGACGAAAATGCTCGCGACCACAAAGTCCGCCTGCTGCGCGGCCTTGGTCACCAGGGTGGCGTGGCCGCTGTGCAGGTTGCCCATGGTGGGCACGAAACCAATGCGTTTGCCGGCGCTGCGGGCGTGGGCGACGGCGGCCCGCAGTTCGCGTACGGTTTTGACGGTGTTCATGCGGAAAACCCGTGTTCGGCGCCCGGGAAGGTCACGGCTTTGACTTCCGTGACGTAAGCGCTCAGCGCTGCCTGAATGCTGTCCTGGCCCGCCATGAAGTTCTTCACAAACTTTGGCGCGCGGCCGGTCAGCGACAGGCCGAGCATGTCGTGCACCACCAGCACTTGGCCGTCGGTGTCTGCACCGGCGCCAATCCCGATAACGGGCACTTTGACCGCTTGGGTGATCTCGGCGGCCAGTTCGCTCGGCACGCATTCCAGCAGAATCATTGCCGCGCCGGCCTGTTCCAGGGCGATGGCATCGGCCCGCATCTGGCGCGCCTGGGCTTCGTTGCGGCCCTGGACCTTGTAGCCGCCGAGGATGTTCACCGACTGCGGCGTCAGGCCCATGTGCACGCACACCGGCACGCCGCGTTCGGCCAGCAGGCGAATCGAGTCGGCCAGCCATACGGCGCCTTCAATCTTGACCATATGCGCACCGGCCTGCATCAGCTTGCCGGCGTTCTGGAAGGTTTGCTCGACGGTGGCGTAACCCATGAACGGCAAGTCGGCGATGATGAACGCGCCGTTGTTGCCGCGCTTGACGCTGGCGGTGTGGTACGCGAGTTCATCCGTGGTCACTGGCAGGGTGCTGTCATTCCCTTGAAGAACCATGCCCAGGGAGTCGCCTACCAGCAACACTTCGACACCAGCCTGGCAACTGGCGTGGGCGAAGGTGGCGTCGTAGCAGGTCAGCATGGTGATTTTTTCACCTTTGAGCTTGAGGCTCTGCAAGGTGGTCAGGGTAATGTCTGGCATGAAAAGGGTCCTCAGTCAGGCGCTTGGAAACAGCGAGTAACGCGCGTGAGTCTTCGTTTATACAGGCGCACTGTCTTGAGAGCAGTGCTTATAAGGCCTGGATTGCGCCCTTTAGCGCCGGGTTGGCGGCAGCGGGACGCCTATAGTCGTGATGAGGACACGGGAAGTCAATTGGATGTGTTACCGCATTGTTACGAGTGGGGTGTTACCCGTGTTACTGATGCGATTCAGCCGGATTGATCGGCTATTCAAGACAGGATTGATCACCTGTGGGAGCTGGCTTGCCTGCGATGCAGGCGACGCGGTCGATCAGGCAAACCGAGGTGATGCTATCGCAGGCAAGCCAGCTCCCACATTGACCGAGTCAGTCTTGGGGCAGGCGTTCCAGGCCGACAAACGGGCAGGCGGCCAACAGTTCGCTGAGTGTTTTACCGTCGGGCAGTGGCAGATCGGCGGGTGCGAGCTCAGCCAGCGGATACAACACGAATGCCCGCAGGTGCATCTGATAATGCGGCACCTTCAGGCGCGGCTCGTCGATCAGGCGGTCGCCGAACAGCAGGATATCCAGGTCGAGCGTGCGCGGGCCCCAGCGCTCAAGGCGCTCGCGGCCTTGGTCGTTCTCGATGGCTTGCAGCGCATCGAGCAGGTCCAGGGGCGCGAGGTTGCTGTCCAAAGCCGCTACCGCGTTGGTGTAGCGCGGCTGGCCCGGTAGCAAAGAGTCACTTTGGTAAAACGCCGACACGCCGGCGAGGGTGGTGCCCGGCAATTGCGCCAGCGCCGTGATGGCGTCACGCAATTGCTGGTCCGGAGCCGCCAGGTTGCTGCCCATGCCGATATAGATGCGTTCCACGTTTATTCGCCCACGGCGCCCGAGGCATCGGCGCTGCGTTTGCGCTTGCTGCCGGAGCTGCGGCGACGTTTTTTCGGACCTGTGCCTTCCCCGTCGCCTTTGCCGCCCAGGTCGCGAATCATGTCGCGGCGCTGGCTGTCATTGGCATCCTGATAGTCGGTCCACCAATCGCCCAGGCCGTCGGTCTGCTCGCCGGCGCTTTCACGCAGCAGCAGGAAGTCGTAGCCGGCACGGAACCGCGGGTTGTCGAGCAGCAGGTCGGCGCGTTTGCCGCTGCGACGTGGCAGGCGCTCCTGCATGTCCCAGATCTCGCGGATCGGCATCGTGAAGCGTTTTGGAATGGCGATGCGCTGGCACTGTTCGGCAATCAGCTCGTGCGCGGCTTCCTGCATGGCGGGAATCGGCGGCATGCCACGGTCTTGCAGGCGCAGTACGCGTTTGGGCAGGGCCGGCCACAGCAGGGCAGCAAACAGGAACGCCGGGGTGACCGGTTTGTTCTGTTTGATGCGCAGGTCGGTGTTGATCAAGGCTTCGCTGATCAGGGTGTGGGTGTATGTCGGGTTGTATTCCAGTGCCTCGGCGCTGGCCGGGAACAGCGGGTCGAACAGCTGCAGGTCGACGAGCATCTCAAACGTGTCAGCGGCGTAGCCCGAGAGGAACAGCTTGAGCACTTCTTCGAACAGGCGCGCCGACGGGATTTCCCGCAGCATCGGTGCCAGCTCGCGAATCGGCGCGGCGGTGTGCTTCTCGATGCCGAAATTCAGCTTGGCGGCAAAGCGCACCGCACGCAGCATGCGCACCGGGTCTTCCTGGTAGCGTTTTACCGGGTCGCCAATCAGGCGGATCAGGTTGTTGCGGATGTCGTGCACGCCATTGGCGTAATCAAGAATGCGCTCGCTGACCGGGTCGTAATACAGGGCGTTGATGGTGAAGTCGCGACGCTGCGCATCTTCTTCCAGGGTGCCGTAGACGTTGTCGCGCAGGATGCGGCCGCTCTCGTTGCGGGAAGACTGATTGGTGTCTTCCTCTTCATCGTTTTGCGGGTGGCCGGCGCGGAAGGTCGCCACTTCAATGATTTCGCGACCGAAGTGAATGTGGACCAGCTTGAAGCGGCGGCCGATGATCCGCGCATTGCGGAATTCGGCACGCACTTGCTCGGGCGTGGCGCTGGTGGCGACGTCGAAATCCTTTGGCGTGATATTGAGCAACATGTCACGTACACACCCGCCCACCAGATAAGCCTGGTAGCCGGCGTTCTGCAAACGTTCGACGATGTTCACTGCATAACGGCTGAATTGAGCACGTTGCAGCGAATGCTGGCTGCTGTTGAGCACTTCAGGCGTGCTGCGTTTGTGTTGCGTACGACGCAAGGGAGAACGGAATGACTGGAACAACTTCTTCAGCATGGGATGCACTGTTTGAAGGAATGTTCGGCCATAACGAAGAATGACCGCATGATGGGCGGGGATTCTAGCATTTAGTCAGGGGATGGTGTAGGAACAAGCTGCAGGCCTTGCGCCATAAGCCTTAAATCGATGAACGCGCTGCTTTTAAGGCGGAAACTACAAGGGGAGCCGAAGCTCCCCCAGAAGTAGTTGCGTGCTCTATTTTTATTATTGATTGCGGGCTTCTTGTTTTTGTTGATCGCCCTCGCCATGAAGCTTCACCTTCATGACACTCCCAATCGGGAGTCAAGAGCAAACGGATTGCTTTGGTCGCTGTGTTGCTGATCTACGATCCAACCAGTTCAGGCTCTGCCTTAGGGCAGTTTTTGTTGTTCTCGGCCTGGTTGCGGGGCAAGCCCCAAATGCAACGCCTCTCCAAAAGAATCAGTTAGCTGCGCCTCCGCCGTGTTGTTTTTGTTATGCGTGAGTCGATTCGTCTTATTTTTATTGTCAGGTACAAAGCTTGTTATTGTTTTTGTACTAAGCATATAGCAGGGTGCGTGCCAACTTTTGTGCCGCCCAGCAAAACCGGGGGTTTGAAGCGGTTCCATCTTTACAGGAGGCGAAAAAAAGCCGGGGCTTCGTTACCGTAAGCCCCGGCTTTTGTTACGTGAAAATTCAGCGGTAACAGTTTTTTCACATCTGAGGGTGTTACCTGTGGGGGCGCACCCTCAACTCTCGCTGGCCACTCCGGTCTTGCGCCGTGGAATGCCCAGGCGCTGGCGCCGTTCCCACAGGCATTTACGGCTCACGCCCAGTTTGCGCGCCAGTTCGGTTTCGGTCATGTGGTCCTGATGTTCCAGGACGAAATGCTGGAAGTAGTCTTCCAGTGACAAATCTTCCGTCGGCTCATGGCTGGTATTGTTGCCACCGCCCTGTTGTGGGGCCAGGCCGATGAAATCGTCGTCTTCCAGGTCGCTCAGCTCGATATCGATACCCAGCAGTTCGGCAGAGATTTCCGGGCTTTCCGATAGAATCACCGCACGCTCGACCGCGTTTTCCAGTTCCCGCACGTTACCCGGCCAGGAGTAGTGCCGAATCGCCTGCTCGGCGTCCGGGGCAAACTTGAGGTCGGTGCGGTTGATGCGGGCGCTCTGGCGCAGCAGGAATGCGTTGGCGATCTCGTTGACGTCAGCGCCACGCTCGCGCAGGGCCGGCAATTTGAGGGCGATCACATGCAGGCGGTAATACAAGTCTTCACGGAACTGGCCGATCTTGGCCAGGCTCTTCAGGTCGCGGTGGGTGGCCGCGATCAGGCGCACATCCACCTTCTGTGATTGCACCGACCCTACGCGGCGAATCTCGCCTTCCTGCAACACGCGCAGCAACCGCGCCTGCGCTTCCAGGGGCAGCTCGCCGATTTCGTCGAGAAACAGCGTGCCGCCGTCAGCGGCTTCGACCAAACCTGCACGCCCGGCGCTGGCGCCGGTAAACGCGCCTTTTTCGTGGCCAAACAGCTCGGACTCGATCAGGGATTCAGGGATCGCCGCGCAGTTCACCGAAATCATCGGCGCCTTGGCGCGTTTGGACAGGTTGTGCAGGGCGCGGGCCACCAGTTCTTTACCGGTGCCTGACTCGCCCTGGATCAACACATTGGAGTCAGTCGGGGCGACTTTGCGGATCTTGCCGTACAGGTCCTGCATGGGCGGGCATGAGCCGATGATGCCGATCTCGCCGTTGCTGTTGTCGACACCCGGCTTGTCGGCGGCCTTGCCGGCGGGCCGCTGCTCGGCGGGCGCGCTGCCGGCCGGCTGACGGTCACGCAGGATGCGCGCTACGGCTTGGAGCATTTCGTCGTGGTCGAAAGGCTTGGCGATGTAATCCACCGCGCCCATCTTCATGGAGTCCACCGCCGAGCGCAGGCTGGCGTAGCTGGTCATGATCAGCACCGGAGTGCCCTGGCCAAGCTTGATCAGCTCGGTACCCGGCGCGCCCGGCAGCCGCAGGTCGCTGACAATCAGGTCGAACGTGGGAATGCTGAAACGCTCCTGGGCTTCCTGCACCGAGCCGGCTTCGCTGACCTGGTACTGATTACGTTCAAGCAGGCGACGCAAGGCAGAGCGGATAATGGTTTCGTCTTCGACGATCAAAATGTGCGGCATTGATTCAATTCTCTCGACGGTCTCAGTTCACAGCGGACGTCGCTTCGACATGACGCGGCAAGGTCACCCGAATACGGGTGCCGCGTTGGCTTTCAAGGTCAGCCGGGCTGTCGATGGTGATTTGTCCATAATGCTCTTCAACGATGGAATAGACCAGTGCAAGGCCCAGACCGGTACCTTCACCCGGATCCTTGGTGGTGAAGAAAGGTTCGAACAATCGGTCCATGATGTTCTGCGGAATACCACTGCCTTCGTCTTCGACGATCAGATCGACCGTGTGCTCGAAAGCCTCGCTCTTGACGCGTACCGCGCTGCCGGCCGGGGTTGCGTCGCGGGCGTTTGACAGCAGGTTGATCAACACCTGCGCCAAGCGTTGGGAGTCACCGTCAACCCAATGGTCCGGGTCGCACAAGTTAAAGAACTGTACTTCGAAATTGCGCCGGTTCAAGGCCAGCAGCCCAATGGCATCCTGCGCCACTTCAGCGAGGCACACCGCCTCGTCCTGATTCTGATGCGCGCCCGCGTGGGCAAAGCTCATCAGCGACTGCACGATGCGTGAAACGCGCTTGGTCTGTTCGAGAATCTGCCCGCTGATTTCGGTGATTTCGTCGTCTTCCTCGCGCTCCTCGCGCAGGTTTTGCGCCAGGCACGCGATACCGGTGATCGGATTGCCGATTTCATGGGCCACACCGGCTGCCAATCGGCCAATGCTCGCCAGGCGCTCGGAATGCACCAGTTTGTCTTCGAGCATCTGGGTTTCGGTCAGGTCTTCCACCAGCAACACCAGGCCACTGTTACCGGGAGCCAGGGGCTCGTCGATGGCGGCTTTGTGCAGGTTGAGCCAGCGGGTCTGGCCGTCGAGGGCCAGATGCTGTTTGTGCAGATGCTCATCGGGCAGGTTGATAAAGCCTTGCAGCAGTTCTTTCCACGGCTCGCCCAGGGTGTTCAGGCGCGAACCGACCACCCGTTGCGCGGCGATGCCGGTGAGTTCTTCCATGGCCTTGTTCCACATCAGGATCTCTTGATCCTTGGCCAGGGAGCACACGCCCATCGGCAGTTCCTGCAAGGTCTGGCGATGGTAACGGCGCAAGGCGTCCAGCTCGGCGGCGAGGCCGGTGAGGCGCGAGTGGTAATCCTCCAGCCGGCTCTCGATGAAGTGGATGTCTTCGGTCACATAGTTTTCGCCGCCCGCCTTGTAAGGCAGAAAGGTTTCCACCATGTCCTGAGACACGCTCGGCCCCATCAGGCCGGACAGGTTGGCCTCGATCCGGTCGCGCAAACGACGCAGCGCATACGGGCGCCGTTCGTCGAATGGCAGGTAAAGGTCACGCAGCGCCTGCTCGACTTCCTTCTGCGCCGCTTTCGCGCCCAGGGGCTTGGCCAGTTGCGTGGCGAATTCCTGAGGCGAAGCGGCATGCAATTCGCGGCGTTGCGGGCGGCGTACGTTGTCCACCGCACAGGCTTCGGCAGCGCTGGTTTCTTCCGGGCTGGCGTTGGTGAACAGCGAAATCAGGGTGAACATCAGCACGTTGGCCGCCAGCGACGCGATGGCCGCCATGTGCCAGCTGGTGTCGTCCAGCACGTAGATCATGTTCAGCAGCGGAATGTAGAAGCCCTGCAGATTGCCGACCAGCGGCAACAGCATGGTGACCATCCACACCAGAATCCCTGCCAGCAGCCCGGCGATAAAGCCACGCCGATTGGCCGTCGGCCAGTACAGCACCGACAACACGCCCGGCAGGAACTGCAAGGTGGCGACAAACGCGACGATGCCAAGGTTGGCCAGGTCCTGCCCGGCGCCCAGCAGCAGGTAGAACGCGTAACCGGCCATGATGATCGCGACGATCAGCGCGCGGCGCGTCCATTTCAGCCAGCGGTAGATATTGCCCTCGGCGGGCGGCTGGTACAGCGGCAGCACCAGGTGGTTGAGCGCCATGCCCGACAGGGCCAGGGTGGTCACGATGATCAACCCGCTGGCGGCGGATAAACCGCCCACGTAGGCGAGCATCGCCAGCGCCGGGCTATTGGCTGCAATGCCGATGCCGAGGGTGAAGTATTCGGGGTTGGTGGTGGCGCCGAGCTTCAGGCCGGCCCACAGAATCAGCGGCACCGCCAGGCTCATCAGCAGCAGGAACAGCGGCAAACCCCAGCTGGCGCTGACCAGCGAGCGCGGGTTGAGGTTTTCGGTGAAGGTCATGTGGTACATGTGCGGCATCACGATTGCCGAGGCAAAGAACACCAACAGCAGGGTGCGCCACGGGCCTTCTTGCAGCGGCGTGTGCAGGGCGGCGAGGGCGGTCTGGTTCTGCAGCAGCCACAGTTCGAGTTGTTGCGGGCCGTCGAACACGCCGTAAAGCGCATACAGGCCGACGCCGCCGATGGCGATGAGCTTGATCACCGACTCGAAGGCAATCGCAAACACCAGCCCTTCGTGTTTCTCGCGGGTGGCGATATGGCGCGAGCCGAAGAAAATCGTGAACAGGGTGATCAGTGCACAAAACGCCAGCGCCACGCGATGTTGCACCGGCTCGCGGGTCAGGATGCTGATGGAGTCGGCCACGGCCTGAATCTGCAAGGCCAGCAACGGCAGCACGCCGATCAGCATGAAGATGGTGGTGAGTGCGCCGGCCCAGGTGCTGCGAAAGCGAAAGGCAAACAAATCCGCCAGGGACGATAGTTGATAAGTGCGGGTGATTTTCAGGATCGGATACAGCAACACCGGCGCCAGCAGGAACGCACCGGATACGCCGAGATAGCTGGAGAGAAAACCATAGCCGTACTGGTAGGCCAGGCCCACGGTTCCGTAAAACGCCCAGGCGCTGGCGTAAACGCCGAGGGACAAGGTGTAGGTCAGCGGATGGCGAATGATCGCCCGCGGAATCATTCCGCGCTCACTGATCCAGGCGACGCCGAACAACGCCGCCAGGTAGGCGGCGCTGATCAGCAGCATCTGGGTGAGGCTAAAGCTCATCGGCATCTTTTTGGCTCTGCAGGATGAAGGTCACGACGATCAATATCAGCCATAGCAGATAAGGGCGGTACCAGGCGCCCGTGGCGTCGATCCACCAATCCATGATGGCGGGGGAAAACAGGTAGATCCCGACGACCAGCAGCAGGACCAATCGATAGATGTACATGTTGGCCTCTGATTGAAAAACTGCGGCGATGGTAACGGATGGTGGCCAAGCTGCAAGCGCCTTCAGCTCAATTGCGCTTCGGCCAGCGTGAGTGTGCGCGGGATCTTGCCGGCATCCCAGTGCACGATGCCCCAATCCAGCAATTCCCGCGGGCTGGCGTGCAGCAACTCGTCACCGGGTTGCTGGCCGAGGGCGCGCAAGGCTCTCACCAGCAAAGGCGTGGCCTGGTCCGGTGTCAACGGCGGGGAGCGGTAGGATTTGCCCAGCTTGTTACCGTCCGGCTGGGTAATCAGCGGCACGTGCAAGTAACGCGGTTGGCGCAGGCCCAGCAGTTCCTGTAAATACAGCTGGCGCGGCGTGGAATCGAGCAGGTCGGCGCCGCGCACGATGTCGGTGACGCCTTGCCAGGCATCGTCAAGCACCACCGCGAGTTGATAGGCATACAGACCGTCGCGGCGACGGATGATGAAGTCGCCGGAATCGCGGCCAAGGTGCTGTCGGAACTCGCCTTGCACACGGTCAGTAAAATGGTATTCCAACTCCGGGACGCGCAAGCGAATCGCGGCGTCTTGCTGATCGTGGTCGGCATTGCGGCACAGGCCGGGGTAAATCCCGTGGTAAGGCTCCAGCTGCTTGCGCGAGCAGGTGCACGCGTAGGCCAGGCCGTGGTTGAACAGGTCATTCAGCACTTTGGCGTAGGCTTCGTGACGTTCGCTTTGTCGGACCAGTTCACCGTCCCACTCGAAGCCGTAGCTTTCCAGGGCGTGCAGAATCGCTGCCTGCGCGCCGGGTTCTTCACGGGGTGGGTCGAGGTCTTCCATGCGCATCAGCCAGCGGCCTTTGTTGGCGCGGGCATCGAGGTAGGAGGCGAGGGCGGCTACCAGCGAGCCGAAGTGCAAGTGGCCGCTGGGCGTGGGGGCGAAACGCCCGATATAGGTAGAGGCTGTCATGGGCCGGATACTACTGGAAAATCGGCAAACGCCAGAAACAAAAATGGGGCGTTTTCACGCCCCATTCGTTCAGTTCGGCACGGATTACTTGCCGACCTGTTTTTCCTTGATTTCAGCCAAGGTCTTGCAGTCTACGCAGAGGTCCGCGGTTGGGCGGGCTTCCAGGCGACGGATACCGATTTCGACGCCGCAGGATTCGCACCAGCCGTATTCTTCGTCTTCGATCAGTTGCAGCGTTTTGTCGATTTTCTTGATCAGCTTGCGTTCACGATCACGGGCGCGCAGTTCGAGGGCGAATTCCTCTTCCTGGCTGGCACGGTCGGCCGGGTCCGGGAAGTTGGCGGCTTCGTCCTTCATGTGGTCAACCGTACGGTCGACTTCCTGCATCAAGTCCTGCTTCCACTTTTGCAGGATCTTGGTGAAGTGCTGGCGCATGGGCTTGCCCATGTACTCCTCACCCTTCGCTTCGACGTAAGGTGTGAAGCCACTAAGGCTCTGCTGCTGTTGCTTTGCTTGGGTGGACATGAATAGACCGCCTCTCACTCTTCTAATCCATTGCGCAGGATTGCAACGTCACCGACACCTGCCGGCCCTGCGGCTGCAAGCGGGCGAACTTACCAGATAGATTCGGGGTGCGCCACTCCCGGTTGTCGAGGGGCCATCATGCCGGGGTTGCAAACTGCAACGGCCCGCCATGGCTGGACATGTAACGCCTCGAATGTTGATTTTAGTCGTTTTGCGCGCGCTTGCCCGGGCCGCCTGAGCGGCCGGGCAGGCAATAGAACATGTTTTACCGCGCGGGTTCGGTAGAATCCTGATTTTGTCCTCTCGCTTAAGGAAGGCTAATGGCTCAGCCCTACAGTGCGCGCAGTCGCGCCATCGAACCTTTTCATGTCATGGCGTTGCTGGCGCGGGCCAATGAGCTGCAAGCGGCCGGCCATGACGTGATCCACCTGGAAATCGGCGAGCCGGACTTCACCACCGCCGAGCCGATCATTCAGGCCGGCCAGGCCGCGCTGGCCAACGGCAAGACGCGCTACACCGCCGCCCGCGGCCTGCCTGAGTTGCGCGAGGCCATCAGCGGTTTCTACGCGCAGCGTTACGGCCTTAACGTGGACCCCGAGCGGATCCTGATCACCCCCGGTGGCTCTGGCGCACTGTTGCTTGCCAGCAGCCTGTTGGTCGATCCGGGCAAGCACTGGCTGTTGGCCGACCCGGGCTACCCGTGCAATCGCCATTTCCTGAGGCTGGTGGAAGGTGCGGCGCAACTGGTGCCGGTCGGCCCGGATGTGCGTTACCAATTGACCGCTGAACTGGTGGCCAAACACTGGAACCAGGACAGCGTGGGCGCACTGGTCGCGTCGCCAGCCAACCCGACCGGCAC
Organism: Pseudomonas tolaasii NCPPB 2192; assembly: GCF_002813445.1. NCBI lineage: Bacteria > Pseudomonadati > Pseudomonadota > Gammaproteobacteria > Pseudomonadales > Pseudomonadaceae > Pseudomonas > Pseudomonas tolaasii. Next base: position 419,202 of record NZ_PHHD01000001.1, on the reverse strand, counting down.
GATCCTCACGCGTGATGAATTGGCCGGGCTGTCGAATGCAATCAAGGCGCGTGACGGCCACCTAGTGGTCGACGAGATTTATCACGGCCTCACTTACGGCACCGACGCCGCGAGCGTGCTGGAAGTCGACAACGATGCCTTCGTCTTAAATAGTTTTTCGAAGTATTTCGGCATGACCGGCTGGCGCCTGGGTTGGCTGGTAGCTCCCCCTGCGGCCGTCGGCGAATTGGAAAAACTCGCGCAAAACCTCTACATCAGCGCCCCAAGCATGGCCCAGCACGCGGCATTGGCCTGTTTTACCCCACAAACCCTGAGCATTCTGGAAGAGCGCCGCGCCGAATTCGGCCGCCGTCGTGACTTCCTGTTGCCTGCCCTGCGCGAACTCGGGTTTGGCATTGCCGTGGAGCCGGAAGGCGCATTCTATTTGTATGCCGATATCAGCGCGTTTGGTGGAGATGCCTTCGCGTTCTGCCGTCATTTCCTCGAAACCGAGCATGTCGCGTTTACCCCCGGCTTGGACTTCGGGCGTTATCAGGCAGGCCATCATGTGCGTTTTGCCTACACGCAGAACCTTGATCGCCTGCAGGAAGCAGTGGAACGCATTGCCCGTGGCCTGCAGAGCTGGCACGCCTGATGCGCTTTCATCCTCCTCTTGAAGAAGCGCGGCTTATTCGCCGTTACAAGCGTTTTCTCACCGATATCGAAACCGTTACCGGCGAATTGTTGACCATTCACTGCCCGAACACCGGGTCGATGCTCAACTGCATGGTCGAAGGCGGGCAGGTCTGGTTCAGCCGCTCCGACGACCCGAAGCGCAAGCTGCCCGGCACCTGGGAAATTGCCGAAACACCGCAAGGCCGGCTGGCGTGCGTCAACACGGCTCGTGCGAATCAGTTGGTCGAAGAAGCCTTGCGCGCCGGGGTGATCACTGAGCTGAACGGTTTCACCGCGTTGAAGCGTGAAGTCCCTTACGGTCAGGAGAAAAGCCGCATCGACTTTCGTTTGGATTACCCGCACGGCGCCGCGTACGTGGAGGTCAAGAGCGTCACCCTGGGTTTCGATGGTTCGGCGGTGGCGGCATTTCCCGACGCGGTGACGCAACGTGGCGCCAAGCATTTGCGCGAGTTGGCGCACCTGGCGCGCGAAGGCATACGGGCGGTGCAACTGTATTGTGTGAATCTCTCGGGGATTGAGGCGGTGCGCCCGGCGGTGGAAATCGACGCCGGATATGCCGCCGCCCTGCGCGAAGCCAAGGCGGCCGGAGTAGAGGTGCTGGCTTATGGCGTGCGGGTGACGCCGGAAGAAATTGTCGTCGATCGCCGCCTGGATGTGTGGCTCGGCGACTAGAGTTCCACCCACAGGCCGTGTTCATCTTCGCGGCCGGGCAGGGCGGTGAGGTGTTGGCCGGCGCAGGGGCCGGCGATGCATTCGCCACTTTCAATCAGGAATAGCGCGCCGTGGGTGGCGCACTGGATCAGGCTCGCGCTGGCATCGAGAAACTGGTCGGGCTGCCACTCCAGTGGAATGCCGCGATGGGGACAACGGTTGATGTAGAAGTAGGCTACGCCGCCACGGCGCACGGCCAGCAGCTTGCAACCGTCGATCGTGAAACCGCGGCTGCTGTCTGGCGCGAGACTGTCTGAGGGGCCGAGAAACTTCATATCGATCCTTAAGTGCCTTGACGTTCAAATGCAAACAATTATCAAATGCCCGCTTCGCCCATCGCTGACCGGGTGCTCAGTACGATGCCAGACAGGTTCCTTCTGTCACATCGCTGAGTGTTTGAGCAGCCCTGCCCCTGGAAGGAAACCCTGTTATGCGTCTGAGTACCAGCGCTATTGCGCTTGTTGCCTCACTGCTGGTCAACCACGGGGCTCAGGCCTCTGAACTGCCACAACGCTGGGTCAGTGCCGGCGGGGCGCTTTCGGAATGGGTGACGGCGCTGGGCGCCGAGTCGAAGTTGGTGGGGGTCGATACCACCAGCCAGCATCCGGAATCACTCAAGGCGTTGCCGAGCATTGGTTATCAGCGGCAATTGTCGGCTGAAGGCATCCTGAGTTTGCGCCCGCAGGTGCTGATCGGCACCGAAGAAATGGGCCCGCCGCCAATACTGTCGCAGATCCGCAGCGCGGGTGTTCAGGTAGAAATGTTCTCGGCCCAACCGGATTTGCCGACCTTGAAAGGCAACCTTCAGCACTTGGGCAAGTTGCTCGGTAACGAGGCCGGGGCCGACGAATTGTTTACCGGATATGAAGAGGCGCTGAACCAGCAAAAAAGCTGGGTCGCCAAGGCCCAGGCCTCGCAAAAGGCGCCGGGCGTGCTGTTGTTGCTGGGACACGCGGGGGGCAAGCCGCTGGTCGCGGGTAAAGACACGGCGGCCGATTGGATGCTGCAGCAGGCCGGCGGGCATAACCTGGCGACCCACACCGGCTACAAACCGTTTTCCGTGGAGTCGCTGGCGGGGTTGAGCCCGGACGTATTGGTATTTGCTGATCGTGCACTGACCGGCGACGCAGCGCGGGCAGCCCTGTTCAAGGAAAACCCGATTTTGGCGTCGACGCCTGCCGCGAAAAATGGCCGGGTCTTTGAGTTGGACCCGACTTTGCTGGTCGGCGGGCTCGGCCCGCGGCTGCCGCAAAGCCTGGTAACACTGTCTGCCGGATTTTACCCGTCCCAGGCTAAACCCGCCCCATGACCCCCTCTGTTAAACCGAAAACGCTGTTCATCGGGCTGACGCTGCTGTGTGGTTTGGCGATTTGGCTGTCGTTGGCGCTCGGTCCGGTCAGCCTGCCGTTGCTGGATACGCTCAAGGCCGCCTTGCGCTTGATGGGCGTGCCGATTGAGGCGCAAGGGCTGGAACAGGCCGAGTTGATCCTGGGCCAGATTCGCCTACCGCGCACGTTACTCGGCCTGGCGGTGGGGGGCGTGCTGGCGTTGTCGGGCGTGGCAATGCAAGGGTTGTTTCGCAACCCGCTGGCGGACCCGGGGTTGGTCGGGGTGTCCAGCGGCGCGGCGTTGGGGGCGGCTATCGCGATTGTCGGCGGAGCCTTTTTTGGTGGGTTGCCGGACGCGTTCGGGCCTTACCTGTTATCGTTGTGTGCATTTCTCGGCGGGCTGGGCGTCACGGCGCTGGTGTATCGCCTCGGACGGCGCAACGGGCAGACCAACGTCGCAACGATGCTGCTCGCCGGTATTGCCCTGACGGCGCTCGCCAGCTCGGCGGTGGGCTTATTTACCTATTTGGCGGATGACGCCACGTTGCGCACCCTCACGTTCTGGAACCTGGGCAGCCTCAATGGCGCCAGCTATTCGCGGTTATGGCCCTTGCTGCTGGTGAGTGCCGGCGTGGCGCTGTGGTTGCCGCGTCGGGCCAGGGCGTTGAATGCGTTGTTGCTCGGTGAGTCCGAGGCCAATCATTTGGGAATTGAAGTTGAAGGGCTCAAGCGCGAGCTGGTGTTCTGCACGGCCCTGGGTGTGGGCGCGGCGGTGGCGGCGGCGGGGATGATCGGGTTTGTCGGGCTGGTGGTGCCACATCTGGTGCGCTTGCTGGCGGGGCCGGACCATCGTGTGCTGTTGCCTGCATCGGTGCTGGCGGGGGCGAGCCTGTTGTTGTTCGCGGATTTGGTCGCTCGTCTGGCCTTGGCACCCGCAGAACTGCCGATCGGCATCGTGACTGCATTCATTGGTGCGCCATTCTTTCTTTACCTGTTGTTGCGAGGGCGTGCCTGATGCTGCGTGTGGAACAACTGCAGATCCGGCGCGGGCGCAAAACCGTGCTGTCGGATGTCACCCTCGACCTGTTGCCCGGTGAAGTGCTGGGCGTGCTGGGGCCCAATGGCGCGGGCAAAAGTACGTTGCTCGGCGCGTTGTGCGGGGAATTGTCGCCGGATCAAGGCCGCGTGTGGCTGGACCAGCAGGCGCTGAGCGACTGGAGCGGCCCGCAGCGTGCCCAACGGCTGGCGGTGTTGCCGCAGTCGTCGACCCTGGATTTCGCGTTTCGTGTCGAAGAGGTCGTCGGTATGGGCCGTTTGCCTCACCAGACAGGGCGGGTGCGGGATGATGAAATCATCGAGGCGGCGTTGCAGGCGGCGGATGTCGGGCATTTAAGTGGTCGCAGCTATTTGGCGTTGTCCGGCGGTGAACGCCAGCGCGTGCATCTGGCGCGAGTGCTGGCGCAATTATGGCCGGGGGAGGCGGGGCAGACGCTGTTGCTGGATGAGCCCACGTCGATGCTGGATCCCTTGCATCAGCACACGACACTGCAAGCCATCCGCAGCTTTGCCGACCGCGGCGCGGCGGTGCTGGTGATCCTGCATGATCTGAACCTGGCTGCGCGTTACTGCGACCGCATTTTGCTGTTGGAAGATGGGCGCCCGCATGCCCTGGCCACGCCGCAGGAGGTGCTGAGGCCGGAGCCGCTGAAGGCGGTGTTTGGGCTGGACGTGTTGGTGCAGCCGCATCCGGAGCGTGGGCACCCGTTGATTATTGCGCGCTGAAATTCACTTTTCCCCAGGCAAAAAAAGACCCGGCAAGAGCCGGGTCAAATAACCGTGATTAGCCTGATGAGGAGATAATCTGAGAGTCCGAACCAATGGTCTTTCAGTTATCGGCTGATCTCGCGATCAGTTGTGATAATCATAACGATTCTCATTTGAGAGTCAACCTTTGTTTTTCTGCATTGCCCGAGTTTTGTTAAATGTCTGTTTGCGGTGCCCGAAAACGCGGGGCTTGTTTACCGATTTAATTTTTCTGACGCGCCGAAATGGCATCCAGCTGGCGGTTCAAGGCTTCCTTGCGCTCCGTCGGGATGTCATTCCAGTGCACGTCCATCAACGCGCCTTCAATGGCATACAGCAAAACTTTCGACGCCCGAAAGCCGCGAGTGCGTACGGCCCGGTAGGCATCGACCGCGCCCAGGCGGCGCAAGTCGGAAGCGCTGTGGATGCCCACCGCATGCAGCCACTGCGCTGACGTCTTGCCGAGGTTTTTCAGGTGTTGCAGCTCATCGTTCATCAAGCCTCCTTGCGACGGCCGAATGGTGCGGTGGGTATCGTGACCAGGCAAGCCTGAAAAAGAGTGTAGCGCTCAGTAGGAAAAGCGTGGTTCTTTGGTCAGGAACGGCTGAAAAGCTTATAAGAATGCTTTGGGGGATTTCATCGTGCGCAGGCGGGAAACGCCCGGCCCGCTTGGGATGGAGCCGAGAGTTTGGGCGAGAGGTTACCGGGTGCGATAGCGCAGGCGAGTCCCGAAATTGACCGACATGAGGATTTCGTCGGCGGTCAGATCGGGGGAGAAGTAGGCGCCGGAGATTTGCGCATGGGCCAGGCTGGCACCTTCCAGTGAGCAGTCGCGCAAGTCGAGGCCGCGCAGGTCAGCGGAGCGGAAGTAGGCGTCGGTGAAATCGACGCCGGTGGCGTTCAGGTCGCGCAGGTCGAGCCCGCGAAAGTCGCCGCCTCGCATGTCGATGACACCGTCTTTGGGGCGTTCCTCGTTGAAGCCGCGGATATCGTCTTTATGCAGGAGCGCGTAGAGCGGGGTATCAAGAAGCTTGGGCTGACTCATGATGGCGACTCCCGTTGGAATTATGACGCCATTATAGTGCCACTATTGCTGGGCCGTGCACCGAAGATCGGTGACACGGCCAAGAAATATTTCTTACAAGCCCGGCAAGCACTGACGAATGTGAGCCACTAGCGCGTCCAGCGTGCCGGTCTCGTTGGTTTCTACACGCTTGCTGATCAACAGCTCTTCAGCAGTCAACGGGTCACGACTGGCGTGCTGGGCCTCAATAATGCTCAGCGTTGCGTCGGACGGATCGTTTTTGTCTGCCTGACGTTGTGCCAGCCAACTGGCGATAACGGCTTGCGGTGCATTGCAATCCAGAATCAGGAATGGCGCGCCTGTGGCCTCGGCTATGCCGGCGGCAGCATCGCGCTGGCCGCGTTTCAGGAAGGTGGCATCCAGTACCACCGGGTAGCCGGCGCGCAGCACGATACCGGCGATTTCATTCAGGCGCGCGTAGGTTGCGGCGCTGGCGTCGGCAGCATAGATGCCGGCTTCAGGCGTGTTCTCCACCTTCTGCTCTCCGAACAGGCGCTTGCGCTCAACGTCCGAACGCAGGCGCACGGCGCCGAGCGCCTCCACCAGGCGCATCGCAACGTGGCTTTTGCCGACGGCCGAAACCCCGTGGGTAATCGCCAGGAAACGCGAAGGAATGGTGCTGTAGCTTTCCGCCAGGTTCGCGTAGTTGCGGTATTGGCGCAGAGTGGTGGCGCGTTGCACCGGGTCGGCTTCGCTCGGCATGCTGAACAACGAGACCTTGGCGCGCACCAGGGCCCGGTAGGCTTTATAGAAATTCAGCACTTCCAGGCCTTGATAGTCGCCGGTCAGCTCCAGGTACTGGCTGATAAAACGGCGGGCCAGGGATTTGAGGCCGCGGTCTTCAAGGTCCATCGCCAGGAAGCCGGTGTCGGCGTACACGTCGGTGAAGCGGAAAGGCTCGTTGAATTCGATGCAGTCGAAAATCACCACTTTGCCATCGATCAAGGTGGCGTTGCCCAAGTGGATATCGCCATGGCATTCGCGGGTGAAGCCGGCGAGTTTGCGCTCCTCGAACAGCGGCTTGAGGCGCTCGAAGCTGCTTTCAGCCCAAGCCTGCAAGGCTTCGAGCTGGGCCAGATCGGCTTTTTCGCTGAGGAAGGGGCGGATTTGTTCGAAGTTCTGGCGCACTGGCGCCATGACTTCATTCGGCGTGCCGGCGGGGTGTTCCTGCGGGACTTTTGGCGCGGTCAGGTGAAAGTGCGCGATCTGCCGGGCCATTTCATCGATGTGCGCGCTGGTCAGTTCGCCATTGGCTTGCAAGGTGCTGAGCATCTGGCTTTGCGGGAACTGGCGCATTTTCAGGGCATATTCGATGACCGGACCGTCGCCACCCAATTGCGGGTTTTCGGCAGTGCCGGTGATCGGCAACACTTCAAGATACAAATCTTCGGTGAGGCGCGCGTTGAGGCGCAGCTCTTCGTTACAGAAGTGGCCGCGATCCTCCAGAACGGTAAAGTCGAGGAAGCCGAAGTTCATCGGCTTCTTCAATTTATAAGCATAAGGACCGGTCAGGATCACCCAGGAAATGTGGGTTTCGATGACTTGAAACGCTTCAACCGGGTGAGGGTATAAAGCCGGGTTTTGCAGGGCAGCGATCAGGGACTGGCTCACGGGCGATCCTTCAAAGTCTGGGGGAAAACATGGCGGGCATTATGGCCGCTACGAGCGGTCGTGCAAACCGCTGTCCGGCTCATGTTGATCATCAATAAAGTGCGTATAATCCGCCGCCATGACTCGAACCCGATCTCCCCGTTCCCGTAAAAAACCTCCTTCCCGTGGCCTGCGCCCGTGGCTGGGCTGGGCGCTCAAGCTCAGCCTCGTGGGCCTTGTGGTGCTCGCCGGCTTTGCGGTGTACCTCGACGCTGTGGTCCAGGAAAAATTCTCCGGCAAGCGCTGGACCATTCCGGCCAAGGTGTACGCCCGCCCGCTGGAGCTGTTCAATGGCCAGAAGCTGAGCAAGGAAGACTTCCTCACCGAACTGGATGCCCTGGGCTATCGCCGTGAACCCGTGAGCAACGGCCCGGGCGCAGCCGCCGTGAGCGGCAATACCGTTGACCTGAATACCCGCGGCTTCCAGTTCTATGAAGGCCTGGAAAAAGCCCAGCCGGTGCGGGTGCGCTTTTCCGGCGATTATGTTGCCGAGCTGTCGTCTCTCAATGGCGCCAAACTGCCGGTTGTACGCCTGGAACCCCTGCTGATCGGCGGCATTTACCCGAAGAATCTTGAAGATCGCATCCTGATCAAGCTCGATCAGGTGCCGCCCTACCTGTTGGAAACCCTGATTGCCGTAGAGGACCGCGACTTCTATAGCCACTGGGGCGTTTCGCCGAAGTCGATTGCCCGCGCGGTTTGGGTCAACACGTCCGGCGGCAAAATGACCCAGGGCGGCAGTACGCTGACGCAACAACTGGTCAAGAACTTCTACCTGACCAACGAACGCAGTCTGACCCGAAAACTCACCGAAGCCATGATGGCGATGCTGCTGGAGCTGCATTACAGCAAGCAGGAAATCCTTGAGGCGTACCTCAACGAGGTGTTCGTCGGCCAGGATGGCCAGCGCGCGGTGCACGGTTTCGGCTTGGCCAGCCAGTTCTTTTTCGGTCAGCCGCTGTCCGAGTTGAAGCTGCACCAGGTGGCATTGCTGGTGGGCATGGTCAAAGGGCCGTCCTATTACAACCCGCGCCGCAACCCCGAGCGCGCGCTTGAGCGCCGCAACCTGGTGCTCGATGTCCTTGAGCAGCAGGGTGTCGCGACCGCAGAGCAAGTGGCTGCCGCGAAGAAAATGCCACTGGGTGTGACCACCCGCGGCAAGCTGGCCGACAGCTCCTTCCCGGGCTTTATCGACCTGGTCAAACGCCAATTGCGGGAAGACTACCGCGATGAAGACTTGACCGAAGAAGGCCTGCGAATTTTTACCAGTTTCGACCCGATCCTGCAGATGAAAGCCGAGGCGTCCGTCAACGACACCTTCAAGCGTCTGACGGGCCGCAAAGGCGCCGATGAAGTTGAGGCGGCCATGGTGGTCACCAACCCGGAAACCGGTGAAGTCCAGGCCATGATCGGCAGCCGTCAGGCCAGTTTTGCGGGGTTCAACCGTGCGCTGGATGCGGTGCGGCCGATCGGCTCGCTGGTCAAACCGGCGGTCTATCTCACCGCGTTGGAAAAACCGAGCAAATACACCCTGACCAGTTGGCTGTCGGATGAGCCGCTGTCGGTCAAGCTGGCCGACGGCCAGGTGTGGACGCCGAAAAACTTCGAACGTCGCTCCAACGGTACGATTTTCCTCTACCAGGGCCTGGCGCATTCCTACAACATTTCCACCTCGCGCCTTGGGCTGGAAGTGGGTGTGCCGAACGTGCTGAAAACCCTGGGGCGCCTGGGCGTCAACCGCGAGTTCCCGGCGTTCCCGTCGATGCTGCTGGGCGCGGGCGCCATGACGCCGATGGAAGTGACCACGATGTACCAGACCATCGCCAACGGTGGCTTCAATACACCGATGCGCGGCATTCGCAGCGTGCTGACCGCCGAGGGAGAGCCGCTCAAGCGCTATCCGTTCCAGATCCAGCAACGTTTTGACGCAGGCTCGATCTACCTGATCCAGAACGCCATGCAGCGCGTGATGCGCGAGGGTACCGGGCGCTCGGTCTACAACGTGCTGCCGGCGAACCTGACCCTGGCGGGTAAAACCGGTACCAGTAACGATTCACGGGACAGTTGGTTCGCAGGGTTTGGCCAGGATGTGCTGGCGGTGGTGTGGCTGGGCCGTGATGACAACGGCAAGACGCCGTTCACCGGCGCGACCGGCGCATTGCAGGTGTGGACAAGTTTCATGCGCAAAGCCGACCCGCTGCCGCTTAATATGCCGCAGCCGGATAACATCGTTCAGGCGTGGATTGACCCGCACACGGGACAGGGCTCCGATGCCAACTGCCCGGGCGCGGTGCAGATGCCGTATATTCGCGGCAGCGAGCCGCCTGCCGGCCCTGCGTGCGGTGGCGGTGGCGGTGCCCCTGCCAGTGCGGAGTCGGTGATGGATTGGGTCAAGGGCTGGATGAACTAAGCGAAGAGGGTTTCAAGTGAACAAGTGGTGGATTCCAGCTATTACAGCTCTGGCTTTGCTCAACGGTTGCGCCAGCGTGCAGCGCGGCTCGATTCCCGTGGTGGATTCGAGCACCAGTGTTTCCAACAATGACCGTATCTCGGCCACTGGCGGTTTCCGCCAGACCGTGACGACACGTCCGGCTCAAGCCAAGGCTCAGGCCGTGCCGCAGGATTCGGGCGTGGTCGTGATGGTGCCGGGCGGTGGCGCAACCACGTCGGCGCCGATCAGTGCCGAGCCGTGGACTCCAGGCCCAAGTACGTCGGGGCCGGTTGATTCCACGCCGATCCAGACGGCGCCGATCAATCAGGGCGCTTACAGCATGCCGTCGGCGCCGAGCGGCGTTCCGTCGTCTTCCAACTCCGGCGGCCTGTCGGCTGACGAGCAACTGGACGGCCCGGTGTTGGCTTTGTTGACCACCGCCCAGCAGCAACAGGCCGGTGGCGACTTGAATGGCGCATCGTCAAGCCTTGAGCGCGCCCAGCGTGTGGCGCCTCGTGAACCGCAAGTGCTGTATCGCCTGGCCCAGGTGCGCATGGCCCAGGGCGATGCGCCGCAAGCTGAGCAATTTGCCCGTCGCGGCTTGAGCCTGGCCAACGGTCGTCCTGACCTGCAAGCCAACCTCTGGGCCTTGATTGGGGATGCGCGTGCCGCCCAGGGCGACGCTGCCGGCGCTGCCCAGGCTCGGCAAAAAGGCAAGGTTACTTACTGATGGATGCGCGTTTTCCCGCGATTGCCGAACAGCTGTTGCTGATCGAGCGTGAATTGCGCGTGCAGGGCTGGTGGGACGAGGTGTCCCCCAGCGTTGAGGCGCTCAGCAGTGTCGAACCCTTCTCGGTCGACACGCTGGACTTCCACCAGTGGCTGCAGTGGATCTTCCTGGTGCGCATGAAGCAGATTCTTGAGCAGGACCTGCCCCTGCCCAATGCCTCAGGAATTCTGGAAATGGCCGAGATGGTCTATGCCGATCGCCCGCGCGAGAGCCTTGGCTTGCGTAATGCGCTGAAAAAGTTCGATCAATTGATCGTCGACGCTCGTTAATTGCCTGACTGCCGGTTTTTCCGGCAGTCTTGCGCACATTTCTACCGCTTGACGACATTCAGGCGAGTTTTATCCCTCCTCAAAGCCCTTTCTTCTACGTTCTCATGCGCTTAGTTGGAAAAAAGCGCAATTATTGCTTGACTTGAACGGCCTGAAACAGAAGAATCCAAAGTCCGCTGTATCGGGACTGCCAGAAGCAGGCCCGCTCAGCAGATCATGAGGCGCACATCCGCGCCGACCTGTAACACCCGCAACGCGTTACCTCGCGCTGGGTGGGAAAAGCCCGCAACACTTGGGACGATCCCAATACTTGCTCAGTCAGTGCTGACGTAGTCGGCGACCACCGTCGCTCATGCTCTGTTGAGAAGTAAACCTATTAAGACCCGTCGGTTTTCAACGGACGGTATTCTGGCGTTTTAGAGGTGAACAACGTGGAGCTTTTATCTGGCGGTGAGATGCTCGTCCGCTTTTTGCGTGACGAAGGCGTCGACTATATCTACGGGTACCCAGGTGGTGCTCTGCTGCATGTTTACGACGCACTGTTCAAGGAACCGGCTGTTAACCACATCCTGGTTCGCCACGAACAGGCCGCGACCCATATGGCTGACGGTTACGCCCGTGCCACCGGTAAAGCCGGTGTGGTACTGGTAACGTCCGGCCCAGGCGCAACGAATGCCATTACCGGCATCGCGACTGCCTATATGGACTCTATCCCGATGGTGATCATTTCCGGCCAGGTGCCCAGCACCATGGTGGGGACCGATGCATTCCAGGAAACCGACATGATCGGTATCTCCCGGCCGATCGTGAAACACAGCTTCATGATCAAGCATCCATCGGAAATCCCGGAAGTCATGAAAAAGGCCTTCTACCTCGCACAGTCCGGTCGCCCGGGCCCTGTGGTGGTCGACGTGCCAAAAGACATGACCAACCCGGCTGAGAAATTCGAATACGTCTTCCCGAAAAAAGCCAAGCTGCGCTCCTACAGCCCGGCCGTACGCGGGCACTCGGGGCAAATCCGCAAGGCCGCAGAAATGCTGCTCGCGGCCAAGCGCCCAGTGCTGTACTCGGGTGGCGGCGTAATTTTGGGCGGCGGTTCCGCACCCCTGACCGAATTGGCCAAGCTGCTCAACCTGCCGGTGACCAACACCTTGATGGGCCTCGGCGCATTCCCGGGTACGGACCGTCAGTTCGTCGGCATGCTCGGCATGCACGGCAGCTACACCGCCAACCTGACCATGCACCACGCCGACGTGATCCTGGCCGTGGGCGCGCGGTTCGATGACCGTGTGATCAACGGCGCGAGCAAATTCTGCCCGAACGCCAAAATCATCCACATCGACATCGACCCGGCGTCCATCTCCAAGACCATCAAGGCCGACGTGCCGATCGTAGGTCCGGTTGAAAGCGTATTGACCGAAATGGTTGCCGCACTCAAGGACATCGGCGAGACGCCGAACAAGGAATCCGTCGCCAGCTGGTGGAAGCAGATTGACGAGTGGCGCGGCGATCGCGGTCTGTTCCCTTACGACAAGGGCGACGGCAGCATCATCAAGCCACAAACCGTGATCGAAACCCTGTGCGAAGTGACCAAGGGCGACGCCTTTGTGACCTCCGATGTAGGCCAGCACCAGATGTTCGCCGCGCAGTACTACAAGTTCGACAAGCCTAACCGCTGGATCAACTCCGGTGGCCTGGGCACGATGGGCTTTGGTTTCCCTGCGGCCATGGGCGTGAAACTGAGCTTCCCGGACACCGACGTTGCTTGCGTCACCGGTGAGGGCAGCATCCAGATGAACATCCAGGAACTGTCGACGTGCCTGCAGTACGGCCTTCCAGTGAAGATCGTCTGCCTGAACAACGGCGTACTGGGCATGGTTCGCCAGTGGCAGGACATGAGCTACAACAGCCGTCACTCCCATTCCTACATGGAATCGTTGCCGGATTTCGTCAAGTTGGTTGAAGCCTATGGCCACGTCGGCATTCGTATCACCGATTTGAAAGATCTGAAGCCGAAGATGGAAGAGGCGTTCGCCATGAAGGACCGTCTGGTGTTCCTGGATATTCAGGTGGATACCAGCGAGCACGTCTACCCGATGCAAATCAAAGACGGCTCTATGCGCGACATGTGGCTGAACAAGACGGAGCGTACTTAATCATGCGGCACATTATCTCCCTGCTTCTGGAGAACGAACCCGGCGCTCTGTCTCGTGTTGTCGGCCTGTTTTCGCAACGCAACTACAACATCGAAAGCCTGACCGTGGCCCCAACCGAAGACCCGACCCTGTCGCGTCTGACGTTGACCACCGTGGGTCACGATGAGGTGATCGAACAGATCACCAAAAACCTCAACAAGCTGATCGAAGTGGTCAAGCTGGTCGATCTGTCGGAAAGTGCCCACATCGAGCGCGAGCTGATGCTGGTTAAAGTCAAGGCCACGGGTGCCCAACGTGCCGAGATCAAACGGACTACCGACATTTATCGCGGGCAGATCGTTGATGTAAGCGCCAGCGTTTATACCGTTCAACTGACCGGTACAAGCGACAAGCTGGACAGCTTCATCCAGTCGATCGGGACGGCCTCGATTCTGGAAACGGTACGCAGTGGTGTCACCGGGATTGCCCGTGGCGACAAAGTACTCAGCATCTAACCCATTAGTGAATGGCCTTACGGCCTGGATATATAGAGGAACCTCATGAAAGTTTATTACGATAAAGATTGTGACCTGTCGATCATCCAGGGCAAAAAAGTCGCCATCATCGGCTACGGCTCCCAGGGGCACGCGCAAGCTTGCAACCTGAAAGACTCCGGCGTTGACGTGACTGTCGGCCTGCGTAAAGGCTCGGCCACTGTTGCCAAGGCTGAAGCTCATGGCCTGAAAGTGACCGACGTTGCTTCCGCCGTTGCGGCTGCCGACCTGGTCATGATCCTGACCCCGGACGAGTTCCAGTCCTCGCTGTACAAGAACGAAATCGAGCCGAACATCAAGAAAGGCGCCACCCTGGCCTTCTCCCATGGCTTCGCGATCCACTACAACCAGGTTGTTCCACGTGCCGACCTCGACGTGATCATGATCGCGCCGAAAGCACCGGGCCACACCGTGCGTTCCGAATTCGTCAAAGGTGGCGGCATTCCTGACCTGATCGCGATCTACCAGGACGCATCGGGCAATGCCAAAAACGTTGCACTGTCTTACGCCGCTGGCGTGGGTGGCGGTCGTACCGGCATCATCGAAACCACCTTCAAGGACGAGACCGAAACCGACCTGTTTGGCGAACAAGCCGTTCTGTGCGGCGGTACCGTTGAGCTGGTTAAAGCCGGTTTCGAAACCCTGGTTGAAGCCGGCTACGCGCCGGAAATGGCCTACTTCGAATGCCTGCACGAACTGAAGCTGATTGTTGACCTCATGTACGAAGGCGGTATCGCCAACATGAACTACTCGATCTCCAACAACGCCGAATACGGCGAGTACGTGACTGGCCCGGAAGTGATCAACGCCGAGTCCCGTCAGGCCATGCGCAACGCCCTGAAACGTATTCAGGACGGCGAGTACGCCAAAATGTTCATCAGCGAAGGCGCAACCGGCTACCCTTCGATGACCGCCAAGCGTCGTAACAACGCCGCTCACGGCATCGAAGTCATCGGCGAGCAACTGCGCTCCATGATGCCGTGGATCGGTGCCAACAAGATCGTCGACAAAGCCAAAAACTAAGTCGTACGCATCAATAGAAAACGCGGCCTAGGCCGCGTTTTTTCGTTTGGGGGCGGGTTCTGGTATAAAGCTGCATCGTTTGCGGGCGAACACGTGCCGCGAGTATTTGTCGAATTCTTTTCACACCGTTGCAAGGTAAAGTCCATGACCGAACGTCCCGAAGAGCCAAACCAGGCCTCTGACGCCGATAGCCTGCTACCGATCGATGAGCATGTCGAAGAAGGGCATGATGCGGAAGGTCGCAAGGTCCGGCATCGTGGCATCTATCTGCTGCCCAACCTGTTTACCACGGCGAACCTGTTTGCCGGTTTCTATTCCATCATCAATTCCATGAGTGCCCAGAGCGCGCTGGCGGCGGGTGATGCGGCGAGTGCCAGCAAGTACTTTGGTTTTGCTGCCATCGCCATTTTTGTGGCCATGGTGCTCGATGGTCTTGATGGCCGTGTTGCACGCATGACCAATACCCAAAGCGCCTTCGGGGCCGAGTACGACTCGTTGTCCGATATGGTGGCCTTTGGTGTAGCGCCGGCGTTGCTGGCCTTTGCCTGGGCGCTGGGGGATATGGGCAAGGTTGGCTGGATGGTCGCCTTCATTTATGTCGCAGGTGCTGCGTTGCGCCTGGCGCGCTTCAATACTCAAGTGGGCACTGCCGACAAGCGTTACTTCATCGGCCTGGCCAGCCCGGCGGCGGCGGGTGTAGTGGCGGGCATTGTTTGGGCATTCAGTGACTACGGCATCCAGGGCTCGAAGATGTCATTCCTGGTGGCGTTGATGGTGGCGGCGGCCGGCATGCTGATGGTCAGCAACATCAAGTACAACAGCTTCAAGGAGTTCGACCTCAAGGGGCGTGTGCCTTTTGTAGCGATTCTGGTGGTGGTACTGGTATTTGCCGTTGTGTTCAGCGACCCTCCGCGCATTTTGCTGTTGGCGTTCCTGGTGTATGCGGCTTCGGGGCCGATTCAGTATTTGCTGCACCTGCGCCGCGACAAAACATTGTCTTAATGTAATTTCCCCCATACTCCGCAGTCTATTGGTGCATCAGTTCTCCAATGCTGCGGAGTTGCCATGTTAATCAAATTGCCCAAAGCGTCCGATTGCCATGAATCGGATATCACGCCTGAATCATTCTATCTCTCTCGCCGTAGCTTGCTCGGTGGTGCACTCGCTGGCGTTGCCGCCAGCGCGCTGCCACGTTGGGCCAGTGCCGAAGAGGCTGCGCGTTATGTGGATGTGGAGCCTGGCAATGCGCCGAGCTGGTTTGCCGAGAAACTGCCGGGCACGAAATGGCAGGCGGTGACCGTGAAGGACGAAGCTATCACGCCGTTCAAGGACGCCACCCACTACAACAATTTCTATGAGTTCGGTACAGGCAAGGGCGACCCGGCCGCAAATGCGGGGTCTCTCAAGACTGAGCCATGGAGTGTTGTGATTGATGGTGAAGTAGGCAAGCCAGGGCGTTATGCGCTGGAAGACTTCATGAAGCCTTATCAGCTCGAAGAACGGATCTACCGTTTACGCTGCGTTGAGGCGTGGTCGATGGTCATTCCGTGGATGGGCTTTCCCATTTCAGCCTTGCTTAAGCACGTTGAGCCGACCTCAAACGCTAAATACATCCGTTTTGAAACCTTGCAGGATCCAAAAAGCATGCCGGGGCAACGTTCAAACTTTGGTTTGATCGATTGGCCTTATGTAGAAGGGCTGCGTTTGGATGAAGCGATGAATCCGCTGGCGATCCTTGCCGTTGGTATGTATGGGCGGGAACTGCCTAATCAAAACGGCGCGCCGTTGCGTTTGGTGGTGCCGTGGAAGTATGGCTTCAAGAGTGTGAAGTCCATCGTACGAATCAGCCTGGTAAGCGAGCAGCCGAAAACGACCTGGCAGAGCATTGCCGCGGATGAGTATGGGTTTTATGCGAATGTGAACCCGACGGTTGATCATCCTCGCTGGACTCAAGCGCGGGAGCGCCGTTTGCCGAGCGGGCTGTTCAGTCCAAATGTGCGCGAGACGCAAATGTTCAATGGCTACTCGGAGGAGGTTGCTTCCCTCTATACCGGTCTCGATCTGCGGAAGAACTACTGATGCGCTATCCGATCTGGCGCATCGGCGTCTTTATAGCAGCAGCGGTGTGGCCATTGT
Source organism: Pseudomonas tolaasii NCPPB 2192 (assembly GCF_002813445.1). NCBI lineage: Bacteria > Pseudomonadati > Pseudomonadota > Gammaproteobacteria > Pseudomonadales > Pseudomonadaceae > Pseudomonas > Pseudomonas tolaasii. The sequence goes on along the minus strand of NZ_PHHD01000001.1, from coordinate 402,613 downwards.
TCTGGCTATATGAAGCGTGGAGTTCTGTTCTGGGGCCGGATCCCGGAAAAGTGCTGGTTGATCGGCTTGGCTTGGGTACGTTGATTCTGTTGTTGATCACGTTGGCGATGACGCCACTGCAGAAGCTTAGCGGTTGGGCGGGGTGGGTAGCGGTACGCCGGCAGTTGGGGTTGTGGTGTTTCGCCTATGTCGTGCTGCATTTAGCGGCCTACTGCGTATTTGTGCTTGGGCTGGACTGGTCGCAACTGGGTGTGGAGTTGCGTAAGCGGCCTTACATTATTGTGGGGGCATTGGGTTTTCTCTCTTTATTAGTGCTCGCGGTGACCTCGAACCGTTACAGCCAGCGTCGGCTGGGAAGTCGATGGAAGAAGCTGCACCGTTTGGTCTACGTGATTCTTGGGCTCGGTTTGTTGCACATGCTGTGGATTGTGCGAGCTGATCTGAAAGAGTGGGCTATTTACGCATCCATAGGTGTGCTGCTTTTGATACTGCGGATTCCTCCTGTCATGCGCCGAATCCCTCGGCTTATTGCGAAAAAACCACTTTCCACGACAAAAGCGTAATTAGGGGTTGACGGCAGATTCTGGAAGTCTATAATTCGCCCCACTTCCGGCGCAGTCGAAACGGAAAACTCCTTGAGTTTCAATGAGTTAAGTAGGTTTCGATAGCGAGTTGCTTCAGTCCATCGAAGCCCAGAAGGAGTTGATAGAGCGGTGTTGTTTGGCTCTGTTAACGTTTCGATCCTCTCGGTCGAAAGCGGAGAAAAAGAGGTGTTGACAGCAGCGTGTAACGCTGTAGAATTCGCCTCCCGCTAACGAGAGATCGGAAGCGCAAGTGGTTGAAGTTGTTGAAGAAATCTTCGAAAGCTTCTGAAAATAATCACTTGACAGCAAATGAGGCTGCTGTAGAATGCGCGCCTCGGTTGAGACGAAAGATCTTAACCAACCGCTCTTTAACAACTGAATCAAGCAATTCGTGTGGGTGCTTGTGGAGTCAGACTGATAGTCAACAAGATTATCAGCATCACAAGTTACTCCGCGAGAAATCAAAGATGTAACCAACGATTGCTGAGCCAAGTTTAGGGTTTCTTAAAAACCCAAAGATGTTTGAACTGAAGAGTTTGATCATGGCTCAGATTGAACGCTGGCGGCAGGCCTAACACATGCAAGTCGAGCGGTAGAGAGAAGTTTGCTTCTCTTGAGAGCGGCGGACGGGTGAGTAATGCCTAGGAATCTGCCTGGTAGTGGGGGATAACGTCCGGAAACGGACGCTAATACCGCATACGTCCTACGGGAGAAAGCAGGGGACCTTCGGGCCTTGCGCTATCAGATGAGCCTAGGTCGGATTAGCTAGTTGGTGAGGTAATGGCTCACCAAGGCGACGATCCGTAACTGGTCTGAGAGGATGATCAGTCACACTGGAACTGAGACACGGTCCAGACTCCTACGGGAGGCAGCAGTGGGGAATATTGGACAATGGGCGAAAGCCTGATCCAGCCATGCCGCGTGTGTGAAGAAGGTCTTCGGATTGTAAAGCACTTTAAGTTGGGAGGAAGGGCAGTTGCCTAATACGTAACTGTTTTGACGTTACCGACAGAATAAGCACCGGCTAACTCTGTGCCAGCAGCCGCGGTAATACAGAGGGTGCAAGCGTTAATCGGAATTACTGGGCGTAAAGCGCGCGTAGGTGGTTTGTTAAGTTGGATGTGAAATCCCCGGGCTCAACCTGGGAACTGCATTCAAAACTGACTGACTAGAGTATGGTAGAGGGTGGTGGAATTTCCTGTGTAGCGGTGAAATGCGTAGATATAGGAAGGAACACCAGTGGCGAAGGCGACCACCTGGACTAATACTGACACTGAGGTGCGAAAGCGTGGGGAGCAAACAGGATTAGATACCCTGGTAGTCCACGCCGTAAACGATGTCAACTAGCCGTTGGAAGCCTTGAGCTTTTAGTGGCGCAGCTAACGCATTAAGTTGACCGCCTGGGGAGTACGGCCGCAAGGTTAAAACTCAAATGAATTGACGGGGGCCCGCACAAGCGGTGGAGCATGTGGTTTAATTCGAAGCAACGCGAAGAACCTTACCAGGCCTTGACATCCAATGAACTTTCCAGAGATGGATTGGTGCCTTCGGGAACATTGAGACAGGTGCTGCATGGCTGTCGTCAGCTCGTGTCGTGAGATGTTGGGTTAAGTCCCGTAACGAGCGCAACCCTTGTCCTTAGTTACCAGCACGTTATGGTGGGCACTCTAAGGAGACTGCCGGTGACAAACCGGAGGAAGGTGGGGATGACGTCAAGTCATCATGGCCCTTACGGCCTGGGCTACACACGTGCTACAATGGTCGGTACAGAGGGTTGCCAAGCCGCGAGGTGGAGCTAATCCCATAAAACCGATCGTAGTCCGGATCGCAGTCTGCAACTCGACTGCGTGAAGTCGGAATCGCTAGTAATCGCGAATCAGAATGTCGCGGTGAATACGTTCCCGGGCCTTGTACACACCGCCCGTCACACCATGGGAGTGGGTTGCACCAGAAGTAGCTAGTCTAACCTTCGGGAGGACGGTTACCACGGTGTGATTCATGACTGGGGTGAAGTCGTAACAAGGTAGCCGTAGGGGAACCTGCGGCTGGATCACCTCCTTAATCGACGACATCAGCTGCTCCATAAGTTCCCACACGAATTGCTTGATTCATTGAAGAAGACGATAAGAAGCAGCCCGAAATTGGGTCTGTAGCTCAGTTGGTTAGAGCGCACCCCTGATAAGGGTGAGGTCGGCAGTTCGAATCTGCCCAGACCCACCAATTTTGTGTGGGAAACGCCTGTAGAAATACGGGGCCATAGCTCAGCTGGGAGAGCGCCTGCCTTGCACGCAGGAGGTCAGCGGTTCGATCCCGCTTGGCTCCACCACTACTGCTTCTGAAGTTTTAAAGCTTAGAAATGAGCATTCCATCAGTGTGATGGTGAATGTTGATTTCTAGTCTTTGATTAGATCGTTCTTTAAAAATTTGGGTATGTGATAGAAAGATAGACTGAACGTTACTTTCACTGGTAACGGATCAGGCTAAGGTAAAATTTGTGAGTTCTCTTAGTTGAGAAATTCGAATTTTCGGCGAATGTCGTCTTCACAGTATAACCAGATTGCTTGGGGTTATATGGTCAAGTGAAGAAGCGCATACGGTGGATGCCTTGGCAGTCAGAGGCGATGAAAGACGTGGTAGCCTGCGAAAAGCTTCGGGGAGTCGGCAAACAGACTTTGATCCGGAGATGTCTGAATGGGGGAACCCAACCATCATAAGATGGTTATCTTGTACTGAATACATAGGTGCAAGAAGCGAACCAGGGGAACTGAAACATCTAAGTACCCTGAGGAAAAGAAATCAACCGAGATTCCCTTAGTAGTGGCGAGCGAACGGGGACTAGCCCTTAAGTGGCTTTGAGATTAGCGGAACGCTCTGGAAAGTGCGGCCATAGTGGGTGATAGCCCTGTACGCGAAAATCTCTTAGTCATGAAATCGAGTAGGACGGAGCACGAGAAACTTTGTCTGAATATGGGGGGACCATCCTCCAAGGCTAAATACTACTGACTGACCGATAGTGAACTAGTACCGTGAGGGAAAGGCGAAAAGAACCCCGGAGAGGGGAGTGAAATAGATCCTGAAACCGTATGCGTACAAGCAGTGGGAGCAGACTTTGTTCTGTGACTGCGTACCTTTTGTATAATGGGTCAGCGACTTATTTTCAGTGGCGAGCTTAACCGAATAGGGGAGGCGTAGCGAAAGCGAGTCTTAATAGGGCGTCTAGTCGCTGGGAATAGACCCGAAACCGGGCGATCTATCCATGGGCAGGTTGAAGGTTGGGTAACACTAACTGGAGGACCGAACCGACTACCGTTGAAAAGTTAGCGGATGACCTGTGGATCGGAGTGAAAGGCTAATCAAGCTCGGAGATAGCTGGTTCTCCTCGAAAGCTATTTAGGTAGCGCCTCATGTATCACTGTAGGGGGTAGAGCACTGTTTCGGCTAGGGGGTCATCCCGACTTACCAAACCGATGCAAACTCCGAATACCTACAAGTGCCGAGCATGGGAGACACACGGCGGGTGCTAACGTCCGTCGTGAAAAGGGAAACAACCCAGACCGTCAGCTAAGGTCCCAAAGTTATGGTTAAGTGGGAAACGATGTGGGAAGGCTTAGACAGCTAGGAGGTTGGCTTAGAAGCAGCCACCCTTTAAAGAAAGCGTAATAGCTCACTAGTCGAGTCGGCCTGCGCGGAAGATGTAACGGGGCTCAAACCATACACCGAAGCTACGGGTATCACGTAAGTGATGCGGTAGAGGAGCGTTCTGTAAGCCTGTGAAGGTGAGTTGAGAAGCTTGCTGGAGGTATCAGAAGTGCGAATGCTGACATGAGTAACGACAATGGGTGTGAAAAACACCCACGCCGAAAGACCAAGGTTTCCTGCGCAACGTTAATCGACGCAGGGTTAGTCGGTCCCTAAGGCGAGGCTGAAAAGCGTAGTCGATGGAAAACAGGTTAATATTCCTGTACTTCTGGTTATTGCGATGGAGGGACGGAGAAGGCTAGGCCAGCTTGGCGTTGGTTGTCCAAGTTTAAGGTGGTAGGCTGAGATCTTAGGTAAATCCGGGATCTTAAGGCCGAGAGCTGATGACGAGCTAACTTTTAGTTAGCGAAGTGGTTGATGCCATGCTTCCAAGAAAAGCTTCTAAGCTTCAGGTAACCAGGAACCGTACCCCAAACCGACACAGGTGGTTGGGTAGAGAATACCAAGGCGCTTGAGAGAACTCGGGTGAAGGAACTAGGCAAAATGGCACCGTAACTTCGGGAGAAGGTGCGCCGGTGAGGGTGAAGGACTTGCTCCGTAAGCTCATGCCGGTCGAAGATACCAGGCCGCTGCGACTGTTTATTAAAAACACAGCACTCTGCAAACACGAAAGTGGACGTATAGGGTGTGACGCCTGCCCGGTGCCGGAAGGTTAATTGATGGGGTTAGCTAACGCGAAGCTCTTGATCGAAGCCCCGGTAAACGGCGGCCGTAACTATAACGGTCCTAAGGTAGCGAAATTCCTTGTCGGGTAAGTTCCGACCTGCACGAATGGCGTAACGATGGCGGCGCTGTCTCCACCCGAGACTCAGTGAAATTGAAATCGCTGTGAAGATGCAGTGTATCCGCGGCTAGACGGAAAGACCCCGTGAACCTTTACTATAGCTTTGCACTGGACTTTGAATTTGCTTGTGTAGGATAGGTGGGAGGCTTTGAAGCGTGGACGCCAGTCTGCGTGGAGCCATCCTTGAAATACCACCCTGGCAACTTTGAGGTTCTAACTCAGGTCCGTTATCCGGATCGAGGACAGTGTATGGTGGGTAGTTTGACTGGGGCGGTCTCCTCCTAAAGAGTAACGGAGGAGTACGAAGGTGCGCTCAGACCGGTCGGAAATCGGTCGTAGAGTATAAAGGCAAAAGCGCGCTTGACTGCGAGACAGACACGTCGAGCAGGTACGAAAGTAGGTCTTAGTGATCCGGTGGTTCTGTATGGAAGGGCCATCGCTCAACGGATAAAAGGTACTCCGGGGATAACAGGCTGATACCGCCCAAGAGTTCATATCGACGGCGGTGTTTGGCACCTCGATGTCGGCTCATCACATCCTGGGGCTGAAGCCGGTCCCAAGGGTATGGCTGTTCGCCATTTAAAGTGGTACGCGAGCTGGGTTTAGAACGTCGTGAGACAGTTCGGTCCCTATCTGCCGTGGACGTTTGAGATTTGAGAGGGGCTGCTCCTAGTACGAGAGGACCGGAGTGGACGAACCTCTGGTGTTCCGGTTGTCACGCCAGTGGCATTGCCGGGTAGCTATGTTCGGAATAGATAACCGCTGAAAGCATCTAAGCGGGAAACTAGCCTCAAGATGAGATCTCACTGGAACCTTGAGTTCCCTGAAGGGCCGTCGAAGACTACGACGTTGATAGGTTGGGTGTGTAAGCGCTGTGAGGCGTTGAGCTAACCAATACTAATTGCCCGTGAGGCTTGACCATATAACACCCAAGCAATTTGACTACTCTAAGGAGCATCAGATTGCGGTGTGTGAAGACGAAATGAACCGAAAGTTCGACGCTCACAAAGCACCGAAAGCTGTCACATACCCAATTTGCTGAAGCGAGGCATACGCCACGACTCAGTACCCGAATTTCTTGACGACCATAGAGCATTGGAACCACCTGATCCCATCCCGAACTCAGCAGTGAAACGATGCATCGCCGATGGTAGTGTGGGGTTTCCCCATGTGAGAGTAGGTCATCGTCAAGATTAAATTCCGAAACCCCAATTGCGAGAGCAGTTGGGGTTTTGTTTTGGGCGGTCGGAAAGATAGCTAACATCCCAATTCCGCCAACAACTGCCCACAGTGCTAAAGTCGCACCCTCGATTTTGCTTTTCCCAAGGAAGCCGTTATGCCGGATGCGACGTCCCTCAGCGCTGGATTCATGGTGGTTCACGGCAACCGCCTGGACGAACTGCGCAGCCTGGTGGTCAGTTGGATGCGCCGCTATCCACTGGCGCCTTTGGAAAATGAAATCGCTTTGGTACAAAGCAACGGTATCGCCCAGTGGCTAAAACTGGCCTTGGCCGAAGATCCTGAAGAGGATGACATGGGCGGCTGCGGTATCGCGGCAGCAATCGACGTGCAACTGCCCGGCAGTTTCATGTGGCAGCTCTACCGCATGGTTTTGGGCAAAGATGAAATTCCGCAAAAGTCCCTGCTCGACAAAGCTCCGCTGACCTGGCGCCTGATGCGTTTGCTTCCGGAGCTTATCAACCAACCGCACTTTGAGCCGCTGCAACGCTTCCTCACCGACGACACCGACCTGCGCAAACGCTACCAACTCGCCGAACGCCTGGCCGATCTGTTCGACCAATATCAGGTCTATCGCGCCGACTGGCTCGAAGACTGGGCCGCAGGCCGCCACCAACTGCGCAATGGTCGTGGTGAGTCCAAGCCGCTGAACCCTGCCAACTGCTGGCAAGCCGAATTGTGGCGCGCACTGCTGTTGGATGTAGGTGAAGAGGGCATGGCCGAAAGCCGCGCCGGCGTTCACCAGCGCTTCATCGAGCGCATTAACACCGTTGAGCAAGCCCCCCATGGCTTGCCGTCCCGGGTGATCGTTTTCGGTATTTCTTCGTTGCCTGCGCAAGCACTGGAAGCACTCGCCGGCCTGGCGCGTTTCAGTCAGGTCCTGCTCTGTGTACACAACCCTTGCCGTCACCATTGGTCCGACATCGTCGCCGACAAAGATTTGCTGCGTAACGAATACAAGCGTCAGGCGCGCAAGGCTGGCATGCCGGTCACCATCGACCCGCAAACCCTGCACCAACATGCCCACCCGCTGTTGGCGGCCTGGGGTAAACAGGGCCGCGACTACATCAGCCTGCTGGACAGTTACGACAACCCCAACAGCTACCGCGCCGCCTTCCGCGATGGCCGCATCGACCTGTTCAGCGACAGCGAGCCCACCACGCTGCTCAACCAACTGCAGGACGACATCCTCGAACTTCGCCCGCTCAACGAAACCCGTGAGCTATGGCCTGCAGTGGATCTGGGGCGTGACACCTCAATCCGCTTCCACATCGCCCACAGCGCCCAACGCGAAGTGGAAATCCTCCACGATCAACTGCTCCAGCGCTTCAGCGCCGACCCCGCACTGCGCCCGCGCGACATCATCGTCATGGTCCCCGACGTCGACAGCTACGCGCCGCACATCCGCGCCGTGTTCGGCCAGCTTGAGCGAAGTGATCCGCGCTTCATCCCGTTTACCCTCACCGATCAAGGCCAACGCGGCCGTGACCCGCTGTTGATCGCCGTCGAGCACCTGCTGAAACTCCCGGACAGCCGCTTTCCCGTGAGCGAAATTCTCGACCTGCTCGACGTTCCCGCTCTGCGTGAACGCTTCGCCATCAAGGAACGCGACCTGCCGACGCTGCACCGCTGGATCGAAGGCGCCGGCATCCGCTGGGGCCTCAACGCCGAACAGCGTGCAGGCCTTGGCCTGCCAAGTGAGCTGGAACAAAACAGCTGGCGATTTGGCCTGCGCCGCATGCTGCTGGGTTATGCCGTTGGCACCGGTATTGCGTGCGACGGCATTGAGCCCTACGACGAAATTGGTGGTCTCGACGCTGCCCTCATCGGCCCGTTGGTTGCTTTGCTGGACGCGCTAAACGACGCTCATCAGGCGTTGTCACAACCGGCAACACCACCGGAATGGGGCGAGCGCCTGCAACGCCTGATGCAGTTGTTCTTCTTGCCCAGCAGTGAGCATGACGATTACCTGCTGAGCCAGCTCGAACAACTCAGGGAAACCTGGCTGGAAACCTGCGAGTCCGTCGGGCTGCAGGATGAGTTACCGCTCACCGTAGTCCGCGAAGCCTGGTTGGCCGGTTTGGACCAGGGGCGACTGTCCCAGCGCTTTCTGGCAGGAGCTGTCAATTTCTGTACTTTGATGCCCATGCGCGCCATCCCGTTCAAGCTCGTTTGCCTGCTCGGCATGAACGACGGCGACTATCCGCGCGCGCAACCCCCGCTGGACTTCGACCTGATGGGCAGCGACTACCGGCCCGGCGACCGCTCGCGCCGTGAAGACGACCGCTACCTGCTGCTCGAAGCCCTGCTGTCCGCCCGCGACCAGCTCTATATCAGCTGGGTGGGCCGCAGCATTCGCGACAACAGTGACCGACCCGCCTCGGTATTGATCGGCCAACTGCGCGACCACCTCGCCAGCGGCTGGCACAACGCAGACACAGAGGTACCCTTGCTGGACGCGATGACCCAGGAACATCCGCTCCAGCCGTTCAGCGCGCGCTATTTTCACGAAGGCGACCCGTTGTTCAGCTACGCCCGCGAATGGCAGTTACTGCATGAAGCGACGGACGTCCCTGCAACAGAACGCGAGCTGGCACAGCATCAGCAAGAAGAACCCCTGACCCTCGGCCAGTTGCAGGATTTCCTGCGCAACCCGGTCAAGCACTTCTTCAGCCAGCGCCTGAAAGTGTTCTTCGAAGCCGCCGAAGTGCCGCTCGCCGATGAAGAGCCCTTCGTCCTCGACGCGCTTCAACGCTACAGCCTCAGCGACAGCCTGCTCAACGCTGCACTGGCTCAACCCGGTCACATCGACCAGGCCCTCAACGCCCAGGCCCTCCGTCTGCAAGGCAGTGGGCTGCTGCCTATGGTGGGTTTCGGCGAATGCCTGCGCAATGAGCTGGTCGAGCCGCTGCCCGATCTGTTGCAACGTTATCAACAACTACTCGCGCTGTGGCCAACGCCACATCCCGCAGCAGAACCGATCAATTTTGAGCATCAAGGCATCCAGCTGGAGGGTTGGATCAGCGGTTTGCATCGACGCAGTGATGGCGGATTGTTGAGCGTCACCACCATCCCCAACAGCATCGGCTCGATCAAAACGCGCAAGTGGCATCGCCTGATCCGCCCCTGGGTCAACCACGTAGTAGCGTGTGCCTGTGGCCTGCAACTCAGCACCGGTCTGGTTGCCAGCGACGACACCTTGCTATTGGCGCCGCTGGATAAGTCCAGCGCCGAGGAAATCCTTGGCAACCTGCTCCTGGCCTGGCACGCCGGTATGCGCAAACCGCTCCCCGTCGCGGTCAAAACCGCCTTCGCCTGGCTCGGCCAAACCGACCCCGCCAAGGCGCAGGCCGCCGCGAGCAAGGCTTACGAGGGTGACAGCATCAACACCGATGGTGAACGCCGTGAAACCCCGGCGCTCACTCGCCAGTTCCCGGACTACGCCACGCTCATCGCCAGCGAAGAATTCGAAGGCTGGGCCGAAACCCTGTATCGACCGCTGATCAATGCATCCTGGCGATCACTCAGCGGCGAGGAGGCCAGCGCATGACCAGCAAACCCTTGGCCCTGGCCTTCCCGCTCACAGGCAGCCAGCTGATTGAAGCCAGCGCGGGCACCGGCAAAACGTTCACTATCTCGGCGTTGTACCTGCGCCTGGTACTCGGCCAGGGTGGCGAAGAATCCGGCTTCGGCCGCGAGCTGTTGCCGCCACAAATCCTGGTGGTGACGTTTACCGACGCCGCCACCAAAGAGTTGCGCGAACGCATCCGCATTCGTCTGGCCGAAGCCGCACGGTTCTTTCGCGATGAAATCCTGCAGCCAGACGCCCTGATCGCCGACCTGCGCGAGCAATACCCGGCCGAGCAATGGGCCGCCTGCGCAAATCGTCTCGACATCGCCGCCCAATGGATGGACGAGGCCGCCGTCTCGACCATCCACAGTTGGTGCCAGCGCATGCTGCGCGAACACGCGTTCGACAGCGGCAGCCTGTTCACCCAGACCCTGGAAACCGACCACAGCGACTTGCTCGGCGAAGTGCTGCGCGACTACTGGCGCCTGTTCTGCTACCCGATGCACGATGACGCGCTCAACTGGGTGCGCACCAACTGGGGCGGCCCTGCCGCGTTGATGCCACGGGTGCGCGCACTGTTCGGCAGCGAACGGCCAACCGATGAAACCCGCGAGCCCGCCGAGCTGATCACCGCATGCCTGCAAGAGCGCCGCGAAGCCCTGACAGCCATCAAGGCGCCCTGGCAACAATGGGCCGCCGAGTTGCGCGACATCTGCCTGCAAGCCGTGGCCGCCAAAGCCGTCGACGGTCGCAAGATGCAGGCTCGCTTCTTCGAACCCTGGTTCGAAAAAATCAGCGCCTGGGCCTCTGACGAAACCCTGGAACAACTCGACATCGGCACCGGCTTCACTCGCCTTACCCCCGACGGCATGGCCGAAGCCTGGAAGGGTGAGCCCCCGCAGCACCCCGGCATCGACGCCATGGCCAACCTCAAAGCCAGCCTCGACGCCTTGCCAACGCCCGACGCGGCCGTGCTGCAACACGCCGCCGGCTGGGTCGGTAAACGTTTCGAAGAAGAAAAACGCCGCCGCGCCGAAATGGGTTTCGACGACATGCTCACGCGCCTCAACGCCGCCCTGCAAGCGGACGGCGGCGAGCGACTGGCCAGTGTGATTCGCGAGCAATTCCCGGTGGCGCTGATCGACGAATTCCAGGACACCGACCCGGTGCAATACAGCATCTTCGACAGCATTTACCGCATCGAAGAAAACCACACAGACAGCGGCCTGTTCCTGATCGGCGACCCCAAGCAGGCGATCTACGCCTTTCGCGGCGCCGACATCTACACCTACTTGCGCGCCCGCCAGGCCACCACCGGCCGCCATCACACGCTGGGCACCAACTTCCGCTCCAGCCATGCGATGGTCGAAGCGGTAAACCATGTATTCCAGCGTGCCGAAAACGGCCGTGGCGCCTTTCTGTTCCGCGAGCCGAATGGCGACAACCCTGTGCCGTTCCACTCGGTGCTGTCCCAAGGCCGCAAGGAAAAATTGCAGGTCAACGGCCAAACACTTCCGGCGATGAACCTCTGGCACCTGCCCACGGATCAGCCGATTTCCAACGCGCTGTACCGCCAACAGCTGGCAGGCGCCTGTGCCACACAGATTGTTGAATTGCTCAACGGCGGGCAGCAGGGCACAGCGGGGTTCCTGCAGGCGGACGGCAGCTTCAAAGGCGTGCTGCCGTCAGACATCGCCATCCTCGTGCGCGATGGCAAGGAAGCCCAAGCCGTGCGTGCCGAGTTGGCCGCTCGTGGCGTACGCAGTGTTTATTTGTCCGACAAGGATTCGGTCTTCGCCGCCCAGGAAGCCCATGACCTGCTGGCCTGGCTCAAAGCCTGCGCCGAGCCGGACGTCGAACGACCACTTCGCGCTGCGCTGGCCTGTGTCACCCTGAACCTGTCGTTGCCGGAACTGGAGCGTCTGAATCAGGACGAACTGGCGTGGGAAACCCGCGTGATGCAGTTCCGCGGCTACCGCGCGATCTGGCGCACTCAGGGCGTGCTGCCGATGTTGCGTCGCCTGCTTCACGACTTCAAGCTGCCGCAAACCTTGATCGCTCGCAGCGACGGTGAGCGGGTTTTGACCAACCTTCTGCACCTCAGTGAGTTGTTGCAACAAGCCGCGTCAGAACTCGACGGCGAGCAAGCGCTGATCCGTCACTTGGCCGAGCACCTCGCGCTGTCGGGGCAGGCCGGTGAAGAACAGATCCTGCGCCTGGAAAGTGACGAGCAACTGGTCAAGGTCGTGACCATTCACAAATCCAAAGGCCTGGAATACGACTTGGTATTCCTTCCCTTCATTTGCTCGGCCAAACCGGTGGACGGCAGCCGCTTGCCGCTTCACTACCATGACGACAACGGCAAATCCCAAGTCAGCCTGCGCCCGACGGCCGAGCTGATCGCCAGGGCTGACGACGAGCGCCTGGCCGAAGACCTGCGTCTGCTCTATGTCGCGCTGACTCGCGCCAAACACGCGTGCTGGCTCGGCATTGCCGACCTCAAACGCGGCAACGGCAGCACCTCGGTCCTGCACCTCTCGGCCCTGGGCTATCTGCTCGGCGCCGGTGCGTCGCTGGGTGAATCCGCCGCTCTGGCGCGTTGGTTGCTGGACCTGCAGGAAGGCTGCCCGGCCATCCATTACGCCACAGTGCCCGACGCGCAAGCCGTCCTGTTTCACCCGCCACGCAACACAGACACGTTACTCGCGCCCCTGCTGCCCAAACGCAAGGCCGCCGAAAATTGGTGGATTGCGTCCTACAGCGCGCTACGCATCGGCGACAGCATGAGCGCCGCCAGCCTTGAAGCACCGGAAAGCCCACAGGCCCAGAAGCTGTTCGACGATGAACGCCTTGACCCGCAGGCACCGCGCGAAGTGGCGGCGTCCGGCGGCGACATTCACCGTTTCCCACGCGGTCCTAATCCCGGCACCTTCCTCCATGGCCTGCTGGAATGGGCGGGCGAGGAGGGCTTCAACGTCACCCCGCAGGCGATTGAAAAAGCCGTCGGCGCGCGTTGCAACCGGCGTAATTGGGAAGGCTGGATCGTCACCCTCGGCACCTGGCTCGGTCAGTTGCTGGAGGCCCCGCTGCCTGTGGATAACGGCCACGTCACCCTCTGCAGCCTGCAGCAGTATCAGATCGAAATGGAATTCTGGTTCGCCAGCCACAAGGTCGACGTGCTCGCCCTCGACAAGCTGGTATGCCAGTACACCCACAACGGCATGTCCCGCGTGGCCGCCGAGCCGGTCTTGCTCAACGGCATGTTCAAAGGCTTTATCGACCTGACGTTCGAACATGACGGCCGTTATTACGTGGCCGATTACAAATCCAACTGGCTCGGCCCTGACGATTCGGCCTACACATGGGAGGCCATGGATCAGTCGATCCTCGATCATCGGTATGACCTGCAATACGTGCTCTACCTGCTGGCCCTGCACCGCCAACTGAAGGCACGCCTGCCCGGCTACGACTACGACCGCCACGTCGGCGGCGCGCTGTATGTGTTCCTGCGCGGTACTCAGTCGGCCAGCAAAGGGGCGTATTTCACCCGGCCACCACGCGAGCTGATCGAAGGCCTGGATTTGCTGTTCCAGGGCAAGTCCATCCCGCCCAAGGCTGAGCCCGCCTGGGAACAAGGAGTGTTGCTATGAGCCTCGCACCGTTACCGCTGGAGGCACTCATGCCCCTGAGCCACGCCGCCGACCTGGTGCAACTGCTGGAGCGTTGGGTAGACCGAGGCTGGCTGCGCGCCCTGGACAAAGCCTTCGTTGGCTTCCTGCACGAGCTTGATCCGCAGGCCGACCCGCTGGTGTTGCTGGCCGCCGCGTTGACCAGCCACCAACTGGGCCATGGTCACGTGTGCCTGGACCTGTTCGAGACCCTCAAGGCCCCGGATTTCGCCTTGTCGTTGCCGCCTGAAGGCGACCTGCAAACCGGCGCCATGTTGCTGCCGTCGCAATTGCTCGACGGGTTGGACGGCGCCCACTGGTGCCACGCGTTGGCATCCAGCCCCTTGGTCGCACTGGCCGTTGACGGCAGCGAGTCAGCCCAAAGCCGCCCGCTGGTGTTGTCGGGCAAACGCTTGTACCTGCGCCGCTACTGGACCTACGAACGGCGTATCGACAGCGCTCTGCGCCAGCGCTTGGCCACCCGGGAAAACGCTGCCGCTGACTTGCCGCAACGCTTGAACAGCCTGTTCGACCAGCCCCCGCCCGATGGCGTGATCGACTGGCAAAAACTCGCCTGCGCCCTGGCCACGCGAGGGGCTTTCAGCATCGTCACCGGCGGCCCCGGCACCGGCAAAACCACCACCGTGGTGCGCCTGCTCGCGCTGCTGCAAGCGCCCGCCGTGGAAGCGGGCAACCCGTTGCGCATCCGCCTGGCCGCGCCGACCGGTAAAGCCGCCGCGCGCCTCACTGAATCCATCAGCCAGCAAGTGCTGTCGCTGAAAGTGCCGGCCAGCGTGAAGGAAAAGATCCCGACCCAGGTCACCACCGTTCACCGCCTGTTGGGCAGCCGGCCGGGCACGCGGCACTTTCGTCATCACCTCGCCAACCCCTTGCCTTTGGACGTGCTGGTGGTGGACGAAGCCTCGATGATCGACCTGGAAATGATGGCCAACCTGCTGGACGCTTTGCCGCCTCACGCGCGTTTGGTGCTGCTGGGCGACAAGGATCAACTCGCGTCGGTAGAGGCCGGCGCCGTACTCGGCGACTTGTGCCGTGACGCCGAAGCCGGCTGGTACAACCCCGACACGCGCCAATGGCTGCAGGCTGTCAGCGGCGAAAGCCTCGTCTCCAGCGGCCTGCAGGAAGACGTCGACGGGAGCCACCCGCTGGCTCAGCAAGTGGTGATGTTGCGTTACTCGCGGCGCTTCGGCGAAGGCAGCGGCATTGGCCAATTGGCGCGCCGGGTCAACCAGCAAAATGCCGAAGAGGCCCGAAAACTGCTGGCCGCCCGCAGCCACGATGACCTGTTCTGCGTCAGCCTCAAAGGTGAGCACGACCACGCCCTGGAGCGCCTGGCGCTGGACGGGCAGGGCGACGGCGCCCAAGGGTATCGCTTCTACCTGAACCTGCTGCACAGCGCGCGCCCGGCTTTCGACACCCCGCGCGACGATCCGGCCTGGACACACTGGGCGCAACAACTGCTGCAAGCCTTCGACGCCTTTCAACTGCTCTGCGCCGTGCGCAAAGGCCCGTGGGGTGTAGAAGGGCTGAACCTGCGCATCACCGCCGCGTTGCGCAAAGTGCGGCTGATCGAAGGCGACGACCAATGGTACGAAGGCCGTCCGGTGCTGATGACCCGCAACGATTACGGCCTGGGCCTGATGAATGGCGACATCGGCATCGCCCTCAAACTGCCTGAAAGCGACGGAGGGCCTCAGGTATTGCGCGTGGCTTTCCCACGCAACGATGGCCAGGGCGGCGTGCGTTTTGTACTGCCCAGCCGTCTGAATGATGTGGAAACCGTGTACGCCATGACAGTGCACAAATCCCAGGGCTCGGAATTCACCCACACCGCGCTGATCCTGCCGGATGCGCTTAACCCGGTGCTCACCAAAGAGCTGATCTACACCGGCATCACCCGCGCCAAACGCTGGTTCAGCCTCATAGAAACCCGTGGCGGCGTGTTTGAAGAGGCGGTGCGGCGCAAGGTCAAACGCCTGAGCGGGTTGATGCTGGAGCTGGATGCAGCGCCCGACGAAACTGACTGACAGGTCACTGAATATTTCTGATTCAGCTGTCTGATTTTTCTGGAAAAATAGCGCGCCCCGCGAAAACCCTGCTTCGTGGGGTTTTCTGCCGCTGTGCTATCGTTGCGGCATCACCTTGAAAACACCTGAGAGTATTGCTGCATGAACGTGGCTGTCTCGCCCGCAGAGCGCAGTTTGAGCTGGAGACGCATGTTACTGGTGGCGCTGCTGTGCCTGTTCGTGCAACGGGCGTTTGCCCAGACGCCCAGCCTGGCAGACCACCGCGCCCAGGCAGTGACGCAAGTGGTACTTGGCATCCTCAGCTACGCGCGTTGGCCGGTGGAGCCCGTGCAACTGCGGTTGTGCATCGTCGGGCCGACCCAATACACCGACGACCTGGTCAAAGGCACCACCCAGGCCACCGGCCGCCCGGTAGTGGTGCGGCGTTTGTTGGCCGACAATCCCGATATCGTCAGTGCCTGCGATGCCGTGTACATCGGCAAACTCTCCGATGCCGAGCGCAGTCGCCTGTTCGCTTCCTTGATCGGCCACCCGGTGCTGAGCATCAGCGAAGGCGGCGACCAATGCACGGTCGGCAGCCTGTTCTGCCTGCGTGTGGCGGATGAGCAAGTGTCGTTCGAGGTCAACCTGGACTCCGTCGCCCGCAGCGGCGTGCGCATTCACCCCAGTGTTTTGCAGTTGTCGCGACGTCGAGCGCCCGCGCCATGACCCCAGTGAAAGCGCGGCCGACGCTACGTTCGGTCATTGGCCGTGGGCATCTGGTCCTGGCGCTGGTGGCGGTGGCTCTGGCCAGCGTGTCGCTGACCCTGCTCGGCGTTTTGGCGCTGCGCGTTTACGCCGATCACAACCTGCACCTGATTGCGCGCTCCATCAACTACACCGTGGAAGCAGCGGTGGTGTTCGATGACAGCTCGGCAGCCACCGAGGCGCTGAGTTTGATCGCCTCCACCGAGGAAGTGGCCCAGGCCGAGGTGTTCGACGCCAATGGCAAGTTGCTCGCGCAATGGATACGGCCGGACACGGGCATGTTGTCGCGGGTTGAGCTGGGCCTGGCGCACGCCTTGCTCGAACAGCCGATCAACCAGCCGATCCTGCACCAGGGCAAAACCATCGGCAGCATCCATGTGGTCGGCCATGGCGGCAGCCTGCTGCGCTTTCTGCTCAGTGGCCTGGCGGGCATCTTGATCTGCACTGCCCTCAGCGCCTGGGTGGCCCTGCACCTGGCGCGGCGCCTGCTGCGTGGCATCACCGGGCCGTTGCAACGGCTCGCCGCCGTGGCCCACGCTGCCCGCAGCGAGCGCGACTTTGACCGCCGCGTGCCACCGGCGCAGATCGCCGAACTCGACAGCCTGGGCAGCGACTTCAACGCCCTGCTCGGCGAGATGGAGGCCTGGCAAAGCCACCTGCAAAGCGAGAACGAAACCCTCGCTCACCAGGCCAGCCACGACAGCCTGACCGGCTTGCCCAACCGTGCGTTCTTCGAAGGCCGGCTGATCCGCGCCCTGCGCAGCGCCGCCAAGGTCAACGAGCAAGTGGCCGTGCTGTTTCTCGACAGCGACCGCTTCAAAGATATCAACGACAACTTCGGCCACGCCGCCGGTGATGCCGTGTTGGTGGCCGTCGCCGAGCGCGTGCGCGCGCAATTGCGTGAAGACGATTTGGTCGCACGGCTGGGGGGCGATGAATTCGCCATCCTGCTGGCGCCGTTGCACAAGGCCGAAGACGCCCGGCGCATTGCCGACAAGATTATCGCCAGCATGGACGTACCGATTGTAGTGCCCGGCAACACCCAGGTATTGACCTCCCTCAGTATCGGCATCGCCATCTACCCTGATCATGGCGCCACTCCCGGCACCTTGCTCAATGCCGCCGACGCGGCGATGTACCAGGCCAAGCGGCTGTCTTCGGGCGGCCAGCACACGGCGGAGGCGGAGCCTGCCGCTGCCAATGTTCAACACAGGAGTTGATCCCTTGTTCTCTACTGCGCGTTTTATGTTTATCACCCTGCTGCTGGCCTTCCTGGCCCTCGGCGGCTGCCAGACCGCGCCGCCCAAGGGCCTGACCCCGGCGCAAGTCGCCGTCCTCAAGCAGCAAGGCTTTGAGCTGACCGACGAAGGCTGGGCGTTTGGCCTGTCCGGCAAAGTGCTGTTTGGCAGTGATGTGGAAAGCCTCAACACAGCCAGCACCGACATCGTCGAGCGCATCGGCAAGGCCCTGGTCAGTGTGGGCATCGAACGCGTACGCGTGGACGGCCACACCGACGCCTCGGGCAAGGAACCCTACAACCGGCAACTGTCCCTGCGCCGCGCGAAAAGCGTGGGCAAGGTGCTGACGGGGGTGGGCATGAAAGAAGAAAGCATCCAACTGCGCGGCCTGGGCAGCAGCGAGCCGGTGGCGTCGAATGCCACGGCGGCAGGGCGTACCGAAAACCGGCGAGTGTCGATAGTCGTCATCGCTGACTAGCCGCCCCCGTTCCAGCTTGAAATGCAATCCAATGTGGGAGCTGGCTTGCCTGCGATAGCGGTCCATCAGCAAGGAATGTGCTGACTGACCCACCGCCATCGCAAGCCAGCCAGCCTTTAGTCCGCAAACCGCATCTCTCTTGTCTCCCCCATCAACAACCCCTGATTCTGCTCCGTCACCTCCCGGATGTAGTCCCACAGCAACGTAATCCGCTTCAACTTCCTCAAATCCTCCCGGCAGTACATCCAGAACTGCCGTGTGATCGCAATCTGCTCCCCCAGCACCGGCAGCAACCGTGGGTCCTGCGCCGCCAGAAAGCACGGCAGTATCGCCATCGACCGCCCTTGCTGCGCCGCCACGTACTGCGCGATCACGCTGGTGCTGCGCAAACTCGCGCTGGCGCCGGGCACTACGTTCGCCAGGTACAGCAACTCCGAGCTGAACGCCAAATCATCCACATAGCTGATAAACGGATGCTCAGCCAGATCCGCCGGTTTGCGGATCGGCGGGTGTTGGTCGAGGTATTCCTGGGTCGCGTACAGCTGCAATTTGTAATCGCATAATTTGCAGCACACATAGGGCCCGTGTTCCGGGCGCTCCAGGGCGATGACGATATCGGCTTCGCGCTTGGACAGGCTGATGAAGTGGGGCAGGGGCAGGATGTCCACCGAGATGGCCGGGTAGGTGTCGACGAAATGGCTCAATTGCGGCGTGACGAAAAAACTGCCGAACCCTTCGGTGCAGCCCATGCGCACGTGGCCGGACAACGCCATGCCGGAGCCGGACACTTGTTCGCAGGCCATGTGCAAGGTGCTTTCGATGGATTCCGCGTACCCCAGCAAACGCTGGCCTTCGGTGGTCAGCACGAAGCCGTTGGTCCGGGATTTTTCGAACAACAAGGTACCGAGTGACACTTCCAGTGAGCTGATGCGCCGCGACACCGTGGTGTAGTCCACTGCCAGGCGCTTGGCGGCCACGCTGGCCTTGCGGGTGCGGGCCACTTCGAGGAAAAACTTCAGGTCATCCCAGTTCAGGGAGCCTAGTGACGTGATGTTTTTTTGCATATTGGTCCGGCTTTTATGTGCGTTCTTATTAGAGATTTGCACATCTATACTCGAAAAACAGTCCGAACGCCTCATTCCCAAGGCGATTCACGCGCCTTGTCTCTGCATAACTACAAGATTGGAGACCACATGAACGCTTCTGCCGATATTTCCGTGCAACAGGTCAAGTTGCTGATCAATGGTGAATGGGTCGAGTCCAACACCACCCACTGGCAAGACATCGTCAACCCGGCCACCCAAGAGGTGCTGGCCAAAGTGCCGTTTGCCACCGCCGATGAAGTCAACGCCGCCATCGACGCCGCCCATCGCGCCTTCCAGACCTGGAAGCTGACGCCGATCGGCGCGCGCATGCGCATCATGCTCAAGCTGCAAGCCTTGATCCGTGAACACTCCAAGCGCATCGCCGTGGTCCTCAGTGCCGAGCAGGGCAAGACCATTGCCGATGCCGAGGGCGATATTTTCCGTGGCCTGGAAGTGGTCGAACACGCGTGCTCCATCGGCACCCTGCAGATGGGCGAGTTCGCTGAAAACGTCGCCGGTGGTGTCGACACCTACACCCTGCGCCAGCCGATCGGCGTGTGCGCGGGCATTACCCCGTTCAACTTCCCGGCGATGATTCCGCTGTGGATGTTCCCGATGGCCATCGCGTGCGGGAATACGTTTGTCCTCAAACCGTCCGAGCAGGACCCACTGTCGACGATGCTTCTGGTTGAGCTGGCGCTGGAGGCCGGGGTGCCGGCGGGCGTGCTCAACGTGGTGCATGGTGGCAAGGACGTGGTGGATGCGCTGTGCACCCACAAAGACATCAAGGCCGTGTCTTTTGTCGGTTCGACCGCTGTCGGCACTCACGTGTACGACCTGGCCGGTAAACACGGCAAGCGCGTGCAATCGATGATGGGCGCCAAGAACCACGCCGTGGTGCTGCCGGACGCCAACCGCGAACACACCCTCAATGCCCTGGTCGGCGCCGGTTTTGGCGCGGCGGGCCAGCGTTGCATGGCCACCTCGGTGGTGGTGCTGGTGGGGGCGTCCAAACAATGGCTGCCGGACCTGAAAGCATTGGCGCAGAAACTCAAGGTCAATGCCGGTAGCGAAGCGGGCACCGATGTGGGCCCGGTGATTTCCAAGCGCGCCAAGGCACGCATTCTGGAGCTGATAGAGAGCGGCGTGAAAGAAGGCGCCAAGCTGGAGCTGGATGGCCGCGACATCAAGGTGCCGGGCTTCGAGCAAGGCAACTTTGTCGGCCCGACCCTGTTCTCGGGTGTGACCACCGATATGCAGATCTACACCCAGGAAATCTTCGGCCCGGTGCTGGTGGTGATTGAGGTTGCGACTCTCGACGAGGCCATCGCGCTGGTCAACGCCAACCCGTTCGGCAACGGCACCGGCCTGTTCACCCAGAGCGGTGCGGCGGCGCGCAAATTCCAGAGCGAAATCGATGTGGGCCAGGTCGGCATCAATATCCCGATTCCGGTGCCGGTGCCGTTCTTCAGCTTCACCGGTTCGCGCGGCTCCAAGCTCGGCGATCTGGGCCCGTACGGCAAGCAAGTGGTGCAGTTCTACACCCAGACCAAAACCGTCACCAGCCGCTGGTTCGATGACGACACGGTCAACGATGGCGTCAACACCACCATCAACCTGCGCTGATTCCGGGAGACGACCATGAACATTGCATTTATCGGCCTGGGCAACATGGGCGCGCCGATGGCCCGCAACCTGATCAAGGCTGGGCACGCGCTGAACCTGTTCGACCTGAACCAAGCCGTGCTCAAGGAACTCGCCGAACTGGGCGGCACCATCAGCGACTCGCCGCGTGATGCGGCCACCGGCGCTGAACTGGTGATCACCATGCTGCCCGCCGCCGCCCACGTGCGCAGCGTGTGGCTCAATGAAGACGGCGTGCTGGCAGGCATCGGCAAAGGCGTGCCGGCGGTTGATTGCAGCACCATCGACCCGCAGACCGCGCGCGATGTAGCGGCTGCTGCGGCCAGGCAAGGCGTGGTGATGGCCGACGCGCCGGTCTCCGGCGGCACCGGTGGCGCCGCAGCAGGGACGCTGACCTTCATGGTCGGCGCCACCCCGGAACTGTTCGCCACCCTGCAACCGGTGCTGGCGCAGATGGGCCGTAACATTGTGCATTGCGGCGACGTCGGCACGGGCCAGATCGCCAAGATCTGCAACAACCTGTTGTTGGGCATCAGCATGGTCGGCGTCAGCGAAGCCATGGCCCTGGGCGACGCACTGGGCATCGACACTCAGGTGCTGGCGGGGATCATCAACAGCTCCACCGGGCGCTGCTGGAGTTCGGACACTTACAACCCTTGGCCGGGCGTGATTGAAACGGCGCCGTCGTCCCGGGGTTACACAGGCGGCTTCGGTGCCGACCTGATGCTCAAGGATCTGGGGTTGGCTACCGAGGCTGCACGCCAGGTGAAACAACCGGTGATCCTTGGCGCCGTGGCTCAGCAGTTGTACCAATCGATGAGTCAGCGCGGGGAAGGCGGCAAAGACTTCTCGGCTATCATCAACAGCTATCGCAAACCCCAATAGGGATTTTCCGGGGCCCGCGTCGGGCGGGTCCCCGGGTTTTTGGTTGATACAGCGCTCCTCCCTTTCAAGGTCATTCTGCGCCTGCCGCTCGCCCCCTCTTTTTGAGAATACCTTCTTCTTCCGTAAATGGCGGAGGCCTCTTTGCGCCCTGAAATTAATACACCCTATATACCTATATAGGCTTCAGTTATTACTAATCGACTAACTAGTTGGCGTAAACTTTTAGGTGCTGAATGTATTGCTGAAATATGATTTTACAAGTTTGTAATATTGATGAAGGGTGCCTGTTTTTTATAACGGTCTCGTCACTCGGTTCGCAGTGGGAGAGTGCTTCGTTATCATGCTGTGATAATGGATTAATACACAATGTGCGATCAGTGTGCGGTGAGTGTTTTGTTTAAAGGCTCATGTTTAATGTGTGTTTAGTTTTCCCTTTGATGTTGACTATCGCCTCGTTAGTATCGGCCTCGCGGGCGTTGTCGGCGGCGTCATGTCTCGAGAGTTCCCGCTCAATCGTTGTACTTTTTAAAGTTGTGCAGGTGTGTCAGAGATGGCTAACGAAAGGAATCGTACATCGGGTATCCCCGGGCACTCGGCCACATCGGCCGACGCTGCCCGGGAGCTTGAAAAGGCCCGTCTCGCGGCCCGCCATCTCTCCCGATTACTTGATCTCTGGGCTTGCGGGCATACCAGCCCCTCTCCTGAATCCGCGCCAACACGTTGCACGTCTGAGTGGGTCGACGTGCAACCGCGTGAAGAAACCGGCGTGGGTTGACTCGCGCGGATTCTGAACAGCCCTTCAATAACGCAACAACACGTTTAGTGCTCGGCGGTCATGACCGCCGTGGGCATTCGCTCGCGCTGAACTCTGCGTGTCCATCGATAGAAACGGGTGAAAGATGAAAAACATAACAATTGTCGACAAGGCGACGGGGACGGCGACGGAACATGCCTTTGGCAATGCCAGCCTTAAAGGAACCAGCATTGTAAAACTGCCCTTCGGACCGGAAAACGTTCAAACCTTTCAACAATCCGGCCAGAACTTGGTGGTCACTCTGAAGTCTGGAGAAACCGTCACTATTCAGA
This sequence comes from Pseudomonas tolaasii NCPPB 2192, assembly GCF_002813445.1. NCBI lineage: Bacteria > Pseudomonadati > Pseudomonadota > Gammaproteobacteria > Pseudomonadales > Pseudomonadaceae > Pseudomonas > Pseudomonas tolaasii. The sequence continues at coordinate 379,797 of NZ_PHHD01000001.1, read as the reverse complement.
ACTTTTTTGTGGTGGGCGCCGACGGCGCGACGAACCAACTGGTTCTGGAGAACGCCGACGGAACACTGTTGCTGGGCAACTATTCCACCCCGTATTCGGGCTTCAACTTTACCCAGATTTCAACTCTTGACGACTTGGGCGTTGCCGCCATCGCCGCCGACAGTTCGATCCCGAGCTGGGTGCTGTGGGGGCTGGGGATTCTTGCTGTAGGCGGTGCCGCAGCGGCCATCGGTGGTGGCGGGGGTGGGGGCGGTCATCATGATGCACCGCCGCCCGTCACGCCGCCCGCGACACCGCCAGGGGCGGCGGGCGGGTTGTCAGTGAACAGCGCGGGCACAGTCCTCAACGGTAAGGGCCAGGGCGGTACCACCGTGACGGTCAAGGATGCTGCCGGCAATGTGATCGGTACCGGGACTGTCGGTGCAGACGGTAATTTCCAGGTCAACCTGGGCACGCCGCAAACCAATGGCGAAACCCTGCAGGTGGTCCTCAAGGATGCGTCGGGCAAAGAGTCGGTGCCAGCTACGGTTGTAGCGGGTGACACGACCGCGCCTGCTGCCGCCACAGGGCTGGAAGTCAGCCCTGACGGCACCATTCTCACCGGCAAGGGCGAACCCAATGCCACTGTCACCATCACCGACGCCAACGGCAACGTGATCGGTACCGGCACGGTGGGGGCTGACGGCAATTTCCAGGTCACCCTGACTACGCCACAAACCAACGGCGAAACCCTAAACGTCGTCCTCAAGGATGTCGCCGGCAATGAATCTCCCGCCAGCCCCGTTGTGGCCGGTGACACCACCGCGCCCGCCGCGCCAACCGACCTGACGATCAGTGCCGACGGCGCAACGGTCAGCGGCAAAGGTGAGCCCAACACCGCAGTGACCATCAAGGACACCGGCGGCAACGTGATCGGCACCGGAACTGTGGGAGCCGACGGCACCTTCCAGGTGTCACTCAACACCCCGGCGACCGAGGGCGAGAGCCTGCAAGTCACCCTGACCGATGGCGCCGGCAATCAATCGCTTCCCGGTGGCCTGCTGGTTGCAGACATTGAAACGCCGCTGGCGCCCAGGAACCTGTCGATCAGCGAAGCGGGCGACACCCTCAGCGGCGAAGGCTCGGCCAATCACGACGTCACGGTGCTCAACGACGCCGGCGAAGTGGTCGGCACCGGCACCGTGGGGGACGACGGTACCTTCGTACTTCAACTCAATTCATTGCATGTCAACGGCGAGCGCCTGAGGGTTTTCCTCAAAAACTTTTCCGGCAAGGAGTCGCTGCCAGGCACCGCGTTCGCGGGCGACACCATCGCTCCCGACGCCCCGACCAACCTGGCGGTCAGCCCGGAAGGCACCACCGTCAGCGGCAAGGGCGAGCCCCGCGCGACCGTTACCGTCAAGGATGCCGACGGCAACGTCATCGGCACCGGCACCGTGGGTGACGACGCCAACTTCCAGGTCACCCTGGACCCGCCTCAAGTCAACGGCGAAACCCTCAGCGTCACGCTGACGGATGCGTCGGGGAACGAGTCTGTTCCGGCTACCGTGGTTGCGGTTGATATAGACGACAACGATGCCGATGCCGATGCCGATGCCGATGCCGATGCCGATGCTGATGCCGATGCCGATGCCGATGCCGATGCTGATGCTGATGCCGATGCCGATGCTGACGCTGACGCTGACGCTGACGCCGATGCCGATGCCGATGCCGATGCTGACGCCGACGCCGACGCCGACGCTGATGCCGATGCCGATGCCGATGCCGACGCTGATGCTGATGCTGATGCTGATGCTGATGCTGATGCCGACGCTGATGCTGATGCTGATGCCGACGCTGATGCTGATGCTGATGCCGATGCCGATGCCGATGCTGACGCTGACGCTGACGCCGATGCGGATGCGGATGCGGATGCGGATGCTGATGCTGACGCCGATGCCGATGCCGATGCTGACGCCGACGCTGATGCCGATGCCGATGCCGATGCCGACGCTGATGCTGATGCCGATGCCGATGCCGATGCCGATGCCGATGCTGACGCCGATGCCGATGCCGATGCCGACGCTGATGCCGATGCCGATGCCGATGCTGATGCCGACGCCGATGCTGATGCTGATGCTGATGCTGATGCTGATGCTGATGCCGACGCTGATGCCGATGCCGATGCCGACGCTGATGCCGATGCCGATGCCGACGCCGACGCCGACGCCGATGCCGATGCCGATGCCGACGCCGACGCCGACGCTGATGCCGACGCCGACGCCGACGCCGACGCCGACCTCGAAGCCTTCGACGACCTCGCCACCAGTGAAGTGACGATCAAACCCGTCACCTCCAATACCAACCTGGCCGATATGCGTGTCTTCACCCTGTTGGGGATCGGCGGGATCATCCTGGGCGATCACACCAAAACGCAGGAATTCTCGGTCTCCGAGGGGGCCACTGGCACGCTGAACCTGCAGTTCGCCCAGGCGGATCTGGTCTCACTGTTGGGCGGTGGTTTCACTGCGATTCTGGAAGTGAGCGACGGTGCCGGTGGCTGGCTGCCGGTTCAACAAGGCAGCAACGGTTCGGGCTTGCTCGACCTGCTGGGCCTGTTCGGCCAAAGCTCCAGCGCCAAGATCGAAGGGCTGGAAGCCGGGCAATACCGCTTCACCCTCAAGCTCGATCCGAACCTGGTGAGCATTGGGGCGGGTGCGACGGCCAACTTGAGTGTCACCCACGAAAGCCTGACTGATTTCACCGGCGAAGCGGGGCCGGAAATTTCCGGCAACGTCATCACCGACCCAGGCGTAGGCGGCCAACCGGATGTGCCGGGCAATGGCGGGCCGGTGAAGGTGCAGGTTGAGGTCGGCGGCGAGTTCGTCGATGCCGATGCCACCACCGGTACGGTGCTGCAAGGTCAATACGGTCAACTGACGATCTTCGCCAACGGCGACTACAAGTACACCCCGAATGGCGATATCGCCAACATCGGCAAGGTGGATGCTTTCGAGTATCACCTGGTCAATGGTGCCGGCGGTTCGGCTTCAGCCACCTTGTACGTGCGCATCGACAGCCCAAGTGTCGACGTGACCTGGAACGATGCCAACCCATCGGCGCCGGGGGTTATCAACACGGTTGCCAACGATGACCTGGGTTCGGCGCAGATCGAGATCGTCAACCTGGTGACCGAGACGACCGCACCGTCCTTGACCTACAACCTGCCGGCACTTGGCACGGGAACGGGAACGGGGCAAGTCATCGTCGTCGCGGCAGATTCCACCGCTGTGTTGAAAGTCGATGTCAGCGCCACCGGCATTACGCTGTTGCCGACCACCACCGTCAACTTGCAAAAGCTGATTGACGGTACGTGGACTACGGTGCAGACCACCACCGAAGCGTCGCATACGTTCACCGGGCTGGACGCCGGTTCGTATCGCGTCACCGGTTCGACCGGGTCGGTGCTGTCGCTGAGTGCAATCACGATTGCCCAGAAACTGACCACCACTTCGCTCACGCAATTTGTGACGGGTGACATGGCCAATGCCACGGGTGATCTGTTGGCTAACAGCCTGTCGGGGCCGGATGTGCTCGGCTCGCCGCTGACGGTGTTGAGTGTGCTGGTGAACGGGGTCTACGTGATTCCCGGGCAGACCGGGGCGAAAGTTGAGGGTGAGCATGGCACGCTGACCGTGTTTGCCGATGGCAAGTATGTCTACACCCCGCATGCCGGCCTGACGCTGGATGAGATTGGCCAGGTGGATAAGTTCACCTACAAGCTCACCACGCCAACCGGGCAGTCAGACACCGCCGACCTGTACGTCCGCATCGACTCGCCAGACCGCGACCTGGTCTGGGACGACGCCAACCCGGGTGCGCCCGCCACTGAAGGCGCTGGATTTGCCGCCGCCCACAGTGCGGTGGACCAGGCGGCGGATGACGGTGCCAACGCTGACGCAGACCACCACGATGCCGTGGCGGTCGATGACACCGACTTCACCCATGTCGATGCTGGCACGGGGGCGGATGGGTTGCTGTGGGAGGGTGGCGATGCGGCCATCAACCTCACCGACCTGATCGGCAAAGTCAGCGGTGTGCACAGCATCGACCTGAATGACGTCAGCGCGGTTGACCTGACCCTGAGCCTTGAAGACCTGGTGTCCATCACCGGGCCTGAGTCGGATCGTTTGATGATCCAGGGCGACGACCAGGACAGCGTGCACCTGACCGGCGACTGGTCGAGCGGTGTGACCCAGGTAGAGAACGGTCTGGAGTACGTGGTCTACACGAGCCCCGAAGATCAGACCCATCAGCTGTGGGTACAAAGCGGCATCAACGTGGTGTAACGCCACCCCCGACGACCGGGCCGTCTGGCCCGGTTTTCATCACCAACGGTCGTGCAGCAACAGCGCGTGACGGATGTGTGTCACGCGCCGTTGTTGTCCCCATCCGGTTTGACAACAGTCAGGTGAATTGCAGTGAGGCATAAGAGTTTGGCCACCCAATTGTCTGCCGCAGTGTTGGCAGGCGCACTGATCGCGCCAGGGATTGAGCCGGTCATGGCCACGTCGCTTCTGGACGACGAAGAACGCGTCAACATCATCAGCCCCAGCAACCTGGGCACGAATTTACCGGGAGGGCCAACGGGCGTCAGCGCACCGGTGGCACCCCAACGCAACATCCCGAACAACCTCGACCTCACACGGGCCATTCAGTTGGCCGTGGAATGGCACCCGGCTATTGCCGAGGCGATCGGGCAGCTTTACCAACAAAACGAGAACGTGAACATCGCCCGTTCCGGCTATTACCCGCAAGTCAGCGGCGGCTTCAATTCGGGTTACGACAGCGGCCTGAGCGGCAATGGCCAGAGCCGTGCGTTTTCCTTGTCGGCTTCGCAGATGCTCTACGACTTCGGCAAGGTTTCAAGTTCGGTGGACAGCGCGCTGGCAAGGGTCAGTGGCAGCCAGGCGGCGATCTTGCTGTCGATTGACCAAGTGGCCCGCGACACCTCGTTCGCGATGATCGAACTGCAACGCTCGCAACGTCTGGTGACCCTGGCCCGTGAGCAAATCGACGGCATTTCGGCGATTGCCGAGTTGGCCAAAAAACGCAGCGACATGGGCGCCAGCACCCGTTCCGACCTGATCCAGGCACGCTCGCGGGTTGAAGCTTCCATGGCCACCCAGCAGCAATTCAGCGCGCAATTCAATCGCTGGCGCAGTGCCTTGAGCAGCCTGCTCGGCGCGCAGTCGCCAGTGAGCGTGTCCGGCGCGTTTCCCTCCTCGTTGGAAAAGTCCTGCGTGGGCGTGATGCCCGATGAAGCGGTCACCCCCACGTTGCTGATCGCCCAGGCCCAGCGTGTGGACGCGTTGGCACTGATCGCCCAGGCCCGCGCCGAAGCCTTGCCGACCGTATCGCTGGACCCCTCGATCACGCATTACCTGGACAACAACGACGACAGTAACCTGCCCGGCGGCCGCGATCGCACCCGCTATGGCGTGTTTCTCAACGTGAAGATGCCGCTGTATCAGGGCGGCGCCATCACCGCGCGCAAATCTGCCGCACAACAGGCACTGCGTTCTGCGGACGCGGCCAATGACGCCGCGCGCCTGGCTGTTCGTCAAGGGTTGCTGGAGGCGCGTGACCAGATATCCAGCCTCTCCCAACGTCTGTCGACCCTGGATTTTCGTGAGCGCAGCATCTCCGAAACCCGCGACCTGTACCGCCAGCAGTACCTCGAACTGGGCACGCGGCCGCTGCTCGACTTGCTCAACGCCGAGCAGGAAATCCACCAGGCGCGCATGGACCGCGAAAACACCGCGGCCGACTTGCGGCGCCTGAATATCGACTGCCTGTACAACACCGGCGGGCTGCGCACGGCGTTCCATTTGGACAACAGCACCCTGCAGGGTGTGGAGATTCGGCCATGAATGAAGCCGTGAAACTTGACGATGACCTGAGTGCAATCCAGACGCCTTTCACTGCACCGCCAGCGTTTGATTACGAGGTGTGGCTGGAGGCGATACTTACGGTTGCCCGGCATTATCGCCTGGAGTGCTCGGCACAGAGCGTGCGCTTGGCGGCGCAGTGGACCGACAGTGCGTCGGTGGAAGAGGTGGTGCGGCGCATGGCGCGCCAGGCCGGTTTGAACTGCGTGATCGCCGACTTTTCTGCTTCGACCTTGATGCAGCGCCAGTTGCCGTTGGTGTTGCAGTTCGATGACGGCCAGGTCGGCGTGCTGCAAACCCTGGGTGAAGATGACACTCTCGGCATCGCCTACAGCGGCGATGGCGGTTTGCAAAGCCTCCTGGGCCGTCGCGAGTTGCTGGAGCAGGCGCGCAAGGTTGTGATCCTGCGGCCCATGGGCGCGGTGCGCGACACGCGGGTCGACGACTACATCAAGCCGTATCAAAAGAACTGGTTCAGCAGCATCGTGCTGCGTGACCTGCGGCCCTACGGCTATGTGATGCTTGCCTCATTGGTGACCAGCGTGCTCGGCCTGGCCGGGGTGCTGTTTTCAATGCAAGTGTATGACCGCGTCATTCCCGCAGAATCCATGCCCACCCTGTACGTGCTGTTCGGTGGCGTGATGCTGGCGCTGGTCTTCGATTTCATCATGCGCATTACGCGCGTGCGTATCACCGACATGCTCGGCAAACGCGCCGACCTGAGGGTGTCGGACCTGGTGTTCGGCCACGCGATTCGTCTGCGCAACAGTGCGCGACCCAAGTCCACCGGGTCGTTTATTTCCCAGCTCAAGGAGCTGGAGCAACTGCGTGAACTGATCACCTCCAGCACCGCGACGGCGTTGGCGGACTTGCCGTTTTTCCTGCTGTTTCTGGTGATCTACTGGATGATCGCCGGCCCGCTGGTGGCGGTGCCCTTGGTGGCCGTGCTGTTTCTGGTGGTGCCGGGCCTGCTGGCGCAAAAGAAACTCGCGGCGTTGGCCAGCGAATCGATGCGTGAAGCCTCGCTGCGCAGCGCAATGCTGGTGGAAACCGTGCAGGGCCTGGACGACATCAAGGCGCTGCAAGCCGAGCAGCGCTTTCAGCAACAGTGGAACCATTACAACGCGACCTGCGGCGATGCCAGCCTGCGTTTGCGCATGCTCACCAACAAACTGGTGGCGTGGAGCAACAACGTACAGGGTTCGGTGTTTGCCGTAGTGGTGGTGTTCGGTGCACCGATGGTCATGGCCAGCGACATGACCACCGGTAGCTTGGTGGCCGCGTCCATCCTCGCATCGCGGATGATGGCGCCGATGTCGCAGATCACCCAGGTGCTGACCCGTTGGCAGCAGGCCAAGGTGGCCCTGCACAGCCTGAACCGCATCATGGAATTGCCGGTGGACCACGCCGAAGGCAGCAAGCGTGTGCATCTGCCGGTGCTCACTGGGCATTACGTGCTGAACCAGGCGGCATTCCAATATTCCGAGGATGCACCAGTGCCGGCACTGCGTGTGGCGGATCTGCAGATACAGCCCGGTGAGCGCATCGCCATTCTCGGCCGTAACGGCGCGGGCAAGTCCACGTTGTTGCAGGCACTGGCCGGGATGCTTGACCTCAAGGCCGGCAGCATCAGCCTCGATGGCGTCGCCCTCGGGCATATCGACCCCGCGGACGTGCGCCGTGACGTGGGCCTGATGACCCAGAACTCGCGGCTGTTTCACGGCACGCTGCGCGACAACCTGATCATGGGCGCGCCCCATGCATCAGACCAAGAAATACTCCAGGCCCTGGCCCTGACCGGCGCGGCTGATTTCATCGGCAAATTTGCCGACGGCATGGACCACATGATTCTCGAAGGCGGCCTCGGGCTTTCCGGCGGGCAGCGCCAATCGTTGTTGCTGTCGCGCTTGATCATTCGCCAGCCGCACATCGTGTTGCTCGATGAACCCACCGCCTCCCTCGATGAGGCCACCGAGCGCCAATTGATTCAACACCTCGACCGCTGGGCCGCTGGCCGCACGCTGATCATCGCGACGCACCGCATGAGTGTGCTGAGCCTGGTGAACCGCATCATCGTGGTCGACAACGGCCAGATCATCGTCGATGACAGCAAGGACAACGCGATTGCCCGGCTGTCCAAACCCAAGGGGAAAACCCAGTGAAAACCCAAGCGCCGAAAAGAATTGCGCTGCTCGCCAGCGAAGACGAAGGCACCGGGCACGGCCATGAGGGGGTGGATGACAGTACGGTGCTGCGCTCCACACGGGTGGTGCTGTGGGTGCTGGTCATGCTGATGGTGTTTGGCGCCTGGGCCTATGTGTTTGAAGTGGATGAAGTGTCCACCGGCAGCGGCAAGGTCATTCCCACGTCCCGCGAGCAAATCATTCAGTCGCTCGAAGGCGGCATCGTCACCGAGTTGAATGTAGGGGAGGGCGATATCGTCAAGCTTGGGCAAACCCTGGCCAGGCTTGACCCGACCAAGACTGAATCCAACTTCGATGAAAGTGCCTCCAAGTACCGTGCGTCCCTGGCCAGCGTGGCGCGCTTGCAGGCTGAGGTGAGCGGCAAGCCGTTGGTGTTCCCGCCGGAGCTGGCGCGCTATCCGGCGCTGATCGGCGCGGAAACCGACCTGTTCAACACCCGGCGCAAAGGCCTGGAGGAATCCCAGGCCGGCGTGCGTTCTTCCCTCGGGTTGGTGCGCAGTGAACTGGAGATCACCGAGAACCTCGCCAAGGTCGGCGCGGCCAGCAATGTCGAGGTGCTGCGCCTCAAACGCCAGAAAGCCGAGCTGGAGTTGAAGCTGACCCAAGCCCGCTCCGATTACATGGTGCGGGCCGGCGAGGACCTGGCCAAGGTCAATGCCGATGTCGAGACGTTGTCGTCGGTGATGCGCGGGCGTTCCGACTCGGTCACCCGCCTGACCCTGCGTTCGCCGGTACGCGGTATCGTCAAGGGCATCGAGGTCACCACCATCGGCGGGATCATCCCACCCAACGGGCGCCTGATGCAGATTGTGCCGCTGGATGAGCAGCTACTGATCGAGGCACGCATCTCGCCAAGGGACATCGCTTTCATCCACCCCGACCAGGTCGCCAAGGTCAAGATCACCGCCTACGATTACGCGATTTATGGCGGGATGGACGGCAAGGTGGTGACCATTTCTCCCGACACCATTCAGGACGAGGTCAAACCCGAGGTGTTCTACTATCGCGTGTTCATCCGCACCGATGCCGACACCTTGAAAAACAAGGCCGGCAAGGCGTTTTCGATCGTGCCGGGCATGATCGCCTCGGTGGACATCAAGACCGGCCAGAAGACCGTGCTCGACTACCTGATCAAGCCCATGAACCGCGCGCGCGAGGCACTGCGCGAGCGCTAGGGGAGGGGGCGGCAATGGGCAAAGCTCTTGTGTTCGGGTTGGCCATGGCTTGTGCGTCGTGGGCGCAGGCTTTCGATGACGCTACGGCGCCACTGCCCTGGAACACCCGCGCCGACAGGGCCACCTGCACCGAGCCTGCCTCGGCGCTGTGGGTCGAGTTCGCCGGGGGCACTGCGTGTATGCGTTACTTCGCCGGCGGCACCCTTGAGCGTGCGCCGACGGTGATCGTGATGTTCCATGGCGACCGCACGGCCGAGATGCATCGCGCGCCGCAGGCGATCGCGGGCAACACCCTGGCCGCCAAAGTCGCCCAGGCCCGGGCGATGAGCAAGCGCGCGGCGGTGCCGGTGGTCATTGTGGCCCGGCCCGGCACTTATGGGTCCAGCGGCGACCACGGGCAACGGCGTCAGGCGCAGGAATTCATGGCCCTCAATGGGGCGCTGGATGAATTGCGCAAGCGTTATGGCATCGGGCAATTCGTTTTACTCGGCCACAGCGGCGGGGCCACGGCCGCCGCCGCGCTGTTGACCCTGGGCCGCACCGACGTGAAATGCGCGGTGATGACCTCGGGAGCCTTCTCGCTGGTCCAGCGTGCGCAGATGATTCGCCAGAGCAAGGGCCTGCCGTCAAAGCCCGGGCGTGATACCAACGGGTTGCTGCACCCGTATGACCCGGCTCAACATATCGATGGCATTGCCGTTGCGCCGCAACGGCAGTTGTTTGTGATCGGCAGTGTTGACGACAAGGTCGCGCCGTTTGCCCTGCAGGAGGGTTTTTATCAGGCACTCAGGCGTGCCGGGCATCCTGTGCAGTTGATCAAGGCCCAGGGCGTACCGAAGGCCTTTCATCAATTGCGTAATGACATTGGGCTGAAGACCGCCGCCCGTTGCGCGGGTTAGGCCGGTACTGTCTGTTCGCGGGTGGCCAGCCGCTCGCACAGCTGCGACAGCCCCGTCCCGCCTGAGCTTTTCACCATCACCCAATCCCCGGACTGAAACCACTGGCCCGGGTCCTTCGTCAATACCTGGGTCAACGCCTTGGCCTGTTCGAACCACTGCACCGACAGCTCACCGCGCAGTGCCAGGTACAGCGCGTGCATCAGAGGGCCGCAAAGCACCACATGCCGCGGTGCCACGGCCCGCAGCGCGTCAGCCAGTTCCAGGTGATAGTGCTGGGCGTCGGCGCCGAGTTCGAGCATATCCCCCAGTACCAGCACGCGGTGACGCGGGGCGATGGGCAGGTCGGCCATGGCACGCAGGGCTGCGCTCATGGAGCCCGGGTTGGCGTTGTAGGCGTCATTGATCAGTTGAAAATGGCCGTCGGCGCATTTGATCGACAGGGTATTGCCACGCCCTTCGACCGGCATGAAGGTGCCCAACGTCGCCAATGCTTGCTCGGCTTCAAGGCCGGCCGCAGACAGCGCAGCCAGCACCGCCAGCGCGTTGAGCACCATGTGTCGCCCGCGAGCCTGCAGGCTGAAATCAAGCGGTTTGCCGGCGTAGCGTGCCTTGACGATCACCTGGTTTGCCTCGCTGGTGCAATCGAGCAACCGCAGGTCGGCCTCGGCGTGTTCGCCAAAGCTGATGACGTGCAACCGCGCGGTTTGAGCGGCTTCGGCGAACAGCGCGTAGTGCGGCATGTCACGGCTGAGCACGGCATGCCCGCCGGGGGCCATCGAGCGGAAGATCGCGCTTTTTTTACGCGCCAGGTTTTCCAGGGTGCCGTGATATTCCAGGTGCGCCGGGGCGATCCCGGTGACCACAGCAATGTGCGGCCTGACCAGTTCGGAGTTGATTGGCATGCGGCCCACGGCCATTTCCAGTACCCAGAATTTTGCCGGCTGGGTCATGCTCGCCAGGTTCCAGGCAATGCCATGGGGCAGGTTGGCGTTGGCCTCGGTCTGGCCCACGTCGCCCCAGTGTTTCAACGCGTGGGCCAGCATCGCGACCACGGTGGTTTTGCCGAAGCTGCCGGTCACGCCGAATACCTGCCCGGCAAAATGCCGCCGGGCGTGGCGGCCCATTTGCAGCATGGCATCGCTGGTGTCGGCGACTTGCAGGACGGGCAGGCCGCTGTCCAGGTAGGGCGTGGGGTCTACGCACATGAATGCGGACGGGCGGCGTTCGGCGCTGGCCTGAGCCCAGCGTTGCGCCGATTGGGCTTCATTGGGGCCGACCTTGCTGGGGTGGCGACTGAGGATGCGTTGTGGCTTGAAGAACTGCATGGAGGGCGTCAACCCGCTGGCGCGCCAGCCGTTCGGTGGCTGGCTGGCCCAGGTTCCCAGCGTCACTTGGGCCAGGGTGTGGGCGTCCCAGGTCCGGTCCGGGGTGGTTTGCGTTTCGACCTTGCCCACCTGGGGCGCGCCGTCCAGCAGGTAACGGTGATAGGCGATCAGCCCGGAAAGGTAGTGCTCTACATCATCAATGCGGACCCGGAACGCATGATGGCGGATAAAAAAGGCCCCGGCGATGCGCGCCGGGTTGGCAAAGTACATCGCCAGTTCCGGCCAGAAATAGCCGTTGAGCAGGTAGCGGGCGCGATGGTGCAAGGCGCAGTAGAACGCGTGCAGGTCGATCTCGTTAAGCAGGTGGCGCAACTCGGGTTGCCCGGCGATGCGCGCAAGCATTTGTTGCGCGGCCATCATCAATTCCAGCAAGGTCGGGAACGTGGTGATGCGTTGCTGCACAAAGCCCAGATAGCCGACAACGTTGTTCAGGCCAAAGCGAAAATACTTTTCGTCGGGACGGTAGCGGGTCAGTTCGTTCACGCAGTAGCTGAGCCAGTGGTCGTGCTCGCGCCAATGTTCTTTTTCGATGAAATAGTCGAACGCTTTCTCCACCACCGCCAGCCAGCGTTCGTTGCCGGTCAACCCATACAGGCGCATCAGGCCGAAGGCGGCTTCGCCGTCGTAGTAGATGATTCGAAACGGCGCTTTGACGCTCAGGTCCTGTGCATGCAAGACGTGCACAAAAGCGCCGCTGGCAGGGTCCTGCATCCAGGCCATGCCATTGGCGAGCGCTTCAAGCAGCGGCAGGTGATGACGAGTGCCGGTGGCTTCGCTGTACTTGACCAGCGCCAACAGGCACACCGCATTGCCACCCAGTTTGATCTCATCGCCGGTATCGGTGAGAAACGCCGCCACACTGCCATCGGGGAGCAAATAGGGCCTGATCAGCACCTGGGTGAGATGTTCCAGCGAGCGGTCGATAGCCGCCTTCAAGTGTGGGTCGCCGGTCAGCGCCCAGGCCTCGATCATCGAGTAGGTGGTGCTGGCATGGCGCAGGGTGTTGTAGGTGTTGATGGCCCGGTCGAAACACGGGAAGTAGCCATAGATGAATTGCCCGCTGTCTTGCACCTGTGTGCTCAGGTAGCGGGAGGCGCTGTCGATGCAGGCCCGCACGGTGTCGGGGGCAAGGGGGCCCAGTGTGCGCCAGCCGGTTTCCAGCCCGTTGCCATTCAGTGCATGCGCCTCGCCATCTTCGGCGCAGAACACACCTGTGGTGCTGAAAACGAAGACGCAGGTTTCCGGCGTCAGGCCGGCGAGGATGTCGGCGGTGGGGGTTGCGGCAAACCGGCGACGAGCGTAGGCGGCGAAGTTTTTCGGGTTGAAGGTGGCGTGGGCAATGTCGCTGCCGCCATACAGGATGGCATTGGCGTTCAGTTCCTGTTCGGTGATGGCCAATCTCAGGTCGCTGTCGAGGGCGATGCCTTGCCTGAAGTAATTGCGCTTGTGACGTTTGAGGCGCTCATTGAGCTTGGCCCACGTGATGGGGGTCACGTTGAATGCCCGTTCCACACGAATCCAGAAACGCTCGGGGTGACAGGTCCCTTGGGAAATGGCTTGGTCGTAGCGGCGTTGCAGTTCAAGGGCACCCGCTTGCCAGGCGTGCTCAAGGCTTTGCGCCGTAACATGAAAAACCTGTGCACGTTGTGTCGTGTCACTCATTGAAAAGAACAAAGTGCAGGGTTGTGAGGCGTCTGATGAGACAGAAAATCCATGAGTGTCTTTACTCAAAAGCGCATGACAAGCAAGCAATTGCTGTTTCACAGGTACAGATCTCCATGTGTCAATAACGTGGCGACAAGCGATGACTACGTAGAGTTATAAGGGTATATCCGTCTAACGCAGGCCAAGTTATTTGTGGTAAAGGCACTAAATCCATTTATATATCAAGAATACAACGAGGCCTCCTCCTGGGCGGGTTCGCGGGCAGGCGAAGTGGTTTGACTTTCATAGTGTTGAAGATGATCACGAATCAGCTTGCGAATGACCTGAGAAATAGTAAGGTCAACTTCCTCGGACAACGACTCCAGCCGCTGCTTGGTGGGTGAGTCGATGAGGATGGTCAGACGCGTTGTTTTATCAGGCATTTTATTTATCCTTTTACAGAAGGCGCGGTCTCAACTGCCGCGTGCAGTACGTACTGAAGTAGGTGATTAATCCTTAGAAAAATCCAGTGGAGTTGTAACCCTGTGCGTTGGAAGTCTAATTCAAATCACTGAGTGTTTGCCATGGGGCAGTGGGGAAACTTGCGAGAATGTGAAGTTCTGCACCTTTCGCCAAGCCGCTTATTATCATCCCGTTATAATCCTGTGAAACTCGGATATTAATGAGGTTTCCAGAAAATTATACGAAGCAGTCGGGGCTGTCAAAAGCCAATACTATCTATTACTAAAGTAGTGTTTGTATTGAGTGGTAAGTGTGATCAGGTAGTTTTTTGCATCATGACATGAGTTTTTTTCAAGAAGTTACTCTTCACAATATTCTGTCACAAAATACTAATTGCTTGTTTCGAGTTGTTGGGGGTGATATTCAGAAGTTGTAACGTAAATGCGGGGGGGGTTGTCGCTGGGTGCAAAAGCGATGTACAGCGCAGTGGCAGGTTCTGATCAAAAAGGGGCCAGGGCGACCCCTCTTGGGGGGCGGTCAAGCAAAAACGAAATACTTGCGCACGGTCTCTACTACCTCCCACGTCCCCTTCATCCCTGGCTCGACCACAAAGATATCCCCGGCCCGCAGGTGAATCGGCTCCAGACCTTCGGGCGTGATGATGCAGTAGCCTTCCTGGAAGTGGCAGTACTCCCACTTCACGTAATTCACGTACCACTTGCCCGGCGTGCAGATCCAGGTGCCCATGATCTTGCTGCCGTCTTCGCTGGTGTAGGCGTTGAGGTTGACGGTGTGCGGGTCACCTTCGAGTTTTTCCCATTTGCAGGCATCCAGGACCGGCAAAGGGTGGGTGTCGCGCAATACGGTGATGGGTTGGGTCATGACGGCTCCGAGGCAGGGAATGGAAAGAACCACCCTAAGGCCTGGGACATTGCTTCAGTGGTCTGAACTCGACATCGGGATGCCCAGAAGCGCAGGCGCCATGAAAACCTGTGGGAACCGGGCTTGCCCGCGATAGCGGAGTGCCAGGCGATAGATAGGCAACCTGTGCCGCCGCCATCGCGGGCAAGCCCGGCTCCCACAGGGACGCGTATGTGACAGATATAGGCGTGAATCAGCCAATTCCTCGCAGTAAGTGCGAAAGATTTCCCGCATGGCGCCAGAATTCGCAAGAAAATTCGCAACCGGCCCTCGTATCATTCTCCTCAGAACGAGTGAGAGCCTTGAAATGAACCCAATAAAAACGTGGTGGGATATCAGCCCGCCCTTGAGCACGGCGACGCCGACCTGGCCGGGCGATACGCCGTTTAAGGAAGAACGCGTGTGGCAGTTCGGCCCGGAGTGCCCGGTGAATGTGGGGCGCGTGACCTTGTCGCCGCACACCGGCGCCCATGTGGATGCGCCGCTGCATTACAGCGCCGACGGCGCGCCGATTGGCGAGGTGTCGCTGGACGTGTACATGGGCCCGTGCCGCGTGGTGCATTGCCTGGGCAGCGGCGCGCTGGTCCAGCCCCATCAGTTGGAAGGGCGTGTGGATAACTTGCCGGAGCGCGTGCTCTTGCGCACTTATGCACAGGCGCCGCTGACCGAGTGGGACTCGAACTTCGCCGCCATCGCCCCGCAAACCATTGAGCTGCTCGCCAGCCTGGGCGTGCGCTTGATCGGCATCGACACACCGTCGCTGGACCCGCAACAGTCCAAGACCATGGATTCCCACACGGCTGTAGCCCGCCATGGCATGGCGATTCTCGAAGGCATCGTGCTCGATGACGTACCGGAGGGCGACTATGAACTGATCGCGCTGCCGTTGCGGTTTGCCCACCTTGACGCGAGCCCGGTCCGCGCCATTCTCCGCCCGCTCAAGGAGCCCACGCGATGAGCCAGTGTCCCTTCTCTGCCGATTACCAACCCCCGGAAGAATGGCATAACGCCGAGCTGAATTTCTCCGAGTCCATGAGCTATGGCGACTACCTGGACCTGGGCAAAGTCCTCAGCGCCCAGCACCCGCTGTCGCCGGACCACAACGAAATGCTCTTCATCATCCAGCACCAGACCTCCGAGCTGTGGATGAAACTGATGCTCCACGAACTCAAGGCCGCCCGCGAACACGTACGCCTGGGCGAGTTGCCGCCGGCATTCAAGATGTTGGCGCGGGTGTCGCGGATTTTCGATCAACTGGTGCACGCCTGGGCGGTATTGGCGACCATGACCCCGTCGGAGTACAAGGCGATCCGCCCGTTCCTCGGGCAGTCGTCGGGGTTCCAGTCGTTCCAGTACCGCGAGATCGAATTCATCCTCGGCAACAAGAGCGCGGCGCTGTTGCGACCCCATGCCCATCGACCGGAGCTGTTGAACGAGTTGAAAGTGGCGATTGCCACGCCGTCGCTGTATGACGAGGCGATCAACCTGATGATCAAGGCCGGCCTGGCGATTGATCCCAAACGCGCCGAGCGCGACCCGACGGCGGCCACGGTTCACGATGACTCCGTGGAGGCGGCGTGGCGTGAGGTGTATCGCGACCCGAGCCGGTATTGGGATTTGTATCAGTTGGCCGAGAAGTTTATCGACCTGGAAGATTCGTTCCGCCAGTGGCGTTTCCGGCACGTGACTACGGTGGAGCGGATTATCGGTTTCCAGCCGGGAACCGGCGGCACCGAGGGCGTGGGTTACCTGCGCAAGATGCTCGACACGGTGTTGTTTCCCGAACTGTGGCGAGTACGTTCCACGCTCTAACAAAAAAGCCCCGGAAAACCGGGGCTGATCGTTCCCACGCTCTGCGTGGGAATGCCGCTCTGGACGCTCTGCGTCCGCTCTAAAGTGGTGACGCGGAGCGTCACGGGATGCATTCCCACGCGGAGCGTGGGAACGATCATCATGCTCTCGAATTTCTCATCCGCAGTTTGTAGGCCACATAGATAATCCCCACCCACACCGGCATCGCGTACACCGACTCGCTGATCCCCGGAATCGCCAGCATCACGCTGATGATCATCACCATGAACGCCAGGCACAGGTAGTTGCTGAACGGGAACCAGAAGGTCTTGAACGATGGCGTCACGCCTTGCACGGCCATGGCCTTGCGGAACTTGATATGGGTGATGCTGATCAGCGCCCAGTTGATCATCAGCGAGGCAACCACCAGCGCGAACAGCAGCTCCAGCGCACTCTTTGGTGCCACGTAGTTGACCACCACGCACAACATCGTCACCAACGCCGAAATCGCCAGGGCGCGGATCGGCACGCCTTGCTTGTTCAGCTTCATCAGGGATTTTGGCGCATCGCCTTGCTCGGCCAGGCCGAACAGCATGCGGCTGTTGCAGTACACGCCGCTGTTGTACACCGACAGCGCGGCGGTCAGCACCACGAAGTTGAGGATGTGCGCGGCGGTGTCGTTACCGATCAGCGAGAAGATCTGCACAAACGGGCTGCCACTGTAGGCATCGCCCGAGGCGCCAAGGGTTTGCAGCAATTGATCCCATGGGTACAGCGACAGCAGCACGGTCAGAGCGCCGACGTAGAAAATCAGGATCCGGTACACCACCTGGTTGATCGCCTTGGGGATCACCTTGCGCGGCTCGCTGGCCTCGGCGGCGGTGATGCCCACCAGCTCCAGGCCGCCGAACGAGAACATGATGAAGGCCATGGACATCAACAGCCCCATGCCGCCATTGGGGAAGAACCCGCCGTGGCTCCACAGGTTGCTGACGGTCGCTTGCGGGCCGCCGGTGCCGCTGAACAGCAGGTAGCAGCCGAGCACGATCATGCCGACAATCGCCACCACCTTGATGATCGCGAACCAGAACTCGGCTTCACCGAAGAACTTCACGTTGAGGGTGTTGATCAGGTTCACCGCGACAAAGAACACCAGCGCGCTGACCCAGGTCGGAATCTCCGGCCACCAGAACTGAATATACTTGCCCACCGCCGTCAGCTCGGCCATGCCCACCAGCACATAAAGTACCCAGTAGTTCCAGCCTGCCAGGAAGCCCGCATAGCCGCCCCAGTACTTGTGCGCGAAGTGGCTGAAGGAACCGGCAACCGGCTCTTCGACGATCATTTCGCCGAGCTGGCGCATGATCAGGAATGCGATGAAGCCGGCAATCGCATAGCCGAGGATCATCGACGGCCCCGCCGACTTGAGCACCCCGGCCGAGCCGAGGAACAACCCCGTGCCGATCGCCCCTCCCAAGGCGATCAGTTGAATGTGCCGGTTCTTCAGGCCACGCTTGAGGCCCACCGGGTTAACCATGTCATCCGCCATCAACATTCCCTTCTACTTGTTTTTTTCAGGGTGAATGCACGCCGCACCCGCCCCTCAAAACTTCTGAGGGGTCAGATATTACTCTGCGTAAACTTTTCGTAATACAGCTGAACGCCATCAAGTGCCTGATCTGCCAGCCATTGCTGGACGGATTCGACCATTGGACGGGGGCCGCACAGGTACATATCCGCCGATCTGTCCCGCAATTCGGCCAGGTCGAAATGTTCGGTGAGGTAACCGCGCTTGCCGGGCCACTCGGGCGGGGGCGCGCTCAGCACTTCGGTGTAACGAAAGTCGGGAATTTTCGACGCGTAGGCTGCAATGCGAGTGGCCTCGCACAAATCCTCGGCACCCCGCACGCCGTAATACAGATGCACGGGCTGGTTGCAGCCGCTGGCGGCCAGCTCGTCGAGCATGCCCAGCAAGGCTGACAGCCCGGTACCGCCCGCCACCAGCACCAGCGGTTTGCTCACATGGCGCAGGTAAAACGCGCCCAGTGGCGCTTCCATTAAAAGCGCATCGCCGACCTGGCAGCGCTCGCGCAGGTAGTTGCTCATCACGCCGTCGGGTAACAGGCGCACCAGAAACTGCAACGGGTTGCCCGGAAGGTTGGCGAAAGAGTACGACCGCCAACTGTCGGTGCCGGGAACCGACAGACGGGCATATTGGCCGGGCAGAAAATCCAGCGGGTGTTCCAACTGCACCTGCAGGATCGCCGTGCTGGCCGATACCTGCTGCACCGCGCTCACCGTGCCGCGCACCTGCACCGGGCCCGGCGCATTGCACAGGCTGGAATCAAAATCGAAGTAAAACGCCGCGTCGGATTTGACCCGAGTTTGGCAACTGAGCATTTTGCGTTGTTGCAGGTCGAGGCTGGAGAGGGCTTCTTCGTCCACATAATCCTGGGTGTACTCGCCGGACTCGCAACGGCCCTGGCAGGTGCCGCATACGCCTTCACGGCAATCGAGCGGGATCTTGATGCCATGGCGCAACGCGGCATCCAGCAGGATTTCATTCGCGCCCACCGGAAAAAACAGGGTCTTGCCGTCGGCAAAACTGAAGGCCACTTTGTGATTCATATTCCAAGCTCCCTCGCCACAAGGTGTGGTTTGCCGGGTTAGAGGTGATAGAAATCCAGCACCGAGTTGATGGTGTCGTTGAGCAACAACGCGTGCTTGCGGGTGATCAGCCAGCTGTCGCCACTCGGCTTGAGGCTGTAGGTGGCGTGCCCGTAGAACTGCTCCGACGTGGCCAGGCGATAGAACAGCGTGTGCCAGTTCAGCCGCACTTGCAGCGTTCCATCCGGCTGTTCGGCCACGCGCACGTTGTTGATCAGGTGCAAGGTGCGCGGCATCGGGGTGGCTGAGGCAGCCTTGCCGGTGCGCAGGCGAAATACCCGGTCTTCAAGGCCCGAGCGGTTGGCGTAGTAGATCAGCGACATCTCGCGCTTGGGGTCGCGGGTGAAGACGTGTTCCGAGTCCCATTGCGGCAGGTGGAATTCGCTCTGCGGGTCGAACAGCTGCACATACGCATCCCAGTCCTGGGCGTCGCACAGCTCGGATTTGCGGTAGAAAAATTGCTCAATGCGGTACTGCAATTGGGCATTCATCATTCCACCTCCCGCACTGTCAGCGCCTGTTTGTCCAAACCCTTGAGCAGGAACTGCTGCCAGTTGCGGTGCTGGTTGACGTACAGCCCTTCATGGGTGAATTCGGTGCCGGTCATGGCGGGCTGGATGCCGAGGGCTTCGCTGTTGGGCGTGGGCCCGGTTTCCCAGCGGTGGCTGCCACGCGAGATGTCGCTCCAGCGCTCCAGCCGCCCCTGGAAGCCGCGTTGGGCTTCGCGGAACTCCACCAGGTCATCCGGCGTGCCCATGCCCGACACGTTGAAGAAATCCTCGAACTGGCGGATGCGATTTTCGCGGTCGGCATCGGATTCGTTCTTCACGCCCAAACACTGGCTGATGATCTCGGTCTTGTTCCACGCTACGGGGCGGATGATGCGCAGTTGCGAGCTGATCTGATCGAGGAAGAACAGGTTCGGGTAGATATTCAGGTTGCGCAGACGGTGCATCATCCATTCGGCTTTCTGCTGGCCGTGCTCCTGCACCAGGCGCGGCATGATGGTGGCGTAGCCGGAGCGCACCGTCGGGTTGGGCATGTCGCTGAACAGCACGCTGTGACCATTGTTGAAGGCGAACCAGCCGTCATCGGTATTCGCGTCGCCCGCGCCGAGTTTGCTGTAGTCCAGCGTGGTGCCTGGGCCGGTGCCGTTTTCGCTGTTCACTTGCTGGCGGTGCTGCACCGTGGCCACGTAGTTGTAGTGCACGGTGCTCACGTGATACCCGTCCAGCCCGTTTTCGTTTTGCAGCTTCCAGTTGCCGTCGTAGGTGTAGGCGGATTTGCCCGGCAGTACCTCAAGCTCGCCGGTGGCGGACTGCGCGACCATCATGTCGAAAAACACTTTGGCGTCGCCCAGGAAGTCTTCCAGGCGGTCGGTGCCCTTCACGTCCAGGCTGATAAATACAAAGCCCTTGTAGCTCTCGATGCGTGCTTTTTTCAGGCCGCGCGTGGCTTTGTCGAACCCTTCCGGGTATTCCCCCGGCGCCTTGACCTTCACCAGTCGCCCGTCGCTTTTGTAGCACCAGGCATGGAACGGGCAGGTGAAGGTCGACTGGTTGCCCTTGCCCACGCGGGTGAGGGTGGTGCCGCGATGCTGGCAGGCGTTGATCAGCGCATTGAGCTGGCCCTCGCCATCGCGGGTGATGATCATGGGCTGGCGCCCGGCGCGCATCGTCACAAAGTCGTGGTTATTCGCCAATTCGCTTTCGTGGCAGGCGTAGATCCAGTTTTTCTCGAAGATCAGTTCCATTTCCAGATCAAACAGCTCGGGCTCGGTGAACATGTCTCGCGCAATGCGGAACACTTCGTCCACAGGCCGAAAATCCAGGCAGCCTTCGATAAACGTTTTCCACTGCTCGACGCTTTTTGCACCACTCATGGGAGGCACCTTTTTTGTCAGGGGCTAATCGGTGGCTCATTTAAGTCGGCGAGATCGGACGCGGGCTATCCGCTTAATGGGAGAAGCTGGGCCAAATAATTGGGGCGGGTGCCGTGCGGTGGCGCAATACGCTACTGTGATTAAACAGACGCGCCGCCAGAGCGCGCGATAGCCGTGGGTGCCCCCTGATGAGTAGCCATACACGCGAAATCCATATTCAACGCTTCGACCTGGAAGGCGCCTGCAGCTGGATGTCCGGCATCTGCGGCCCGCATCGGCTGGCGACGGCCACACCCGAGCGCCTGCGCTTTCACCACAGTGCCAACGTGTTCAAATCCCGCGCCACGACGCTGGGCGTGATCGAGTACGGCACCGACGTGACCATCGGCATTGAGGATGCCGAGCGTTTCAGCAGCTACAGCCTGAGCCTGCCGCTGGTGGGCGAACAGGAGTTGAGCAAGGGCGGCGAGCGCCTGAGCTCCAACCGTGATCAAGGCGTGATCCTGGCGCCCAATGAACACCAGGTGCTGGCGATTTCCGGTGACTGTCGCAAGTTGCAGGTGGTCATTACCCGGGCGGCGATGAGCGAGTCGCTGGAAGGCTTGCTGCAACGTCCCCTCGAGGCGCCGCTGCGTTTTGAACCCGTGATGGACGCGGTGGGTGGTGCGTCGGCGTCGTGGTGGCGCATGGCGCGTTATTTCATCGCCGAACTGGAACACGGCAGCGAGTTATACGAGCAGGCGGCCTTTACCCGCGACCTGGAAAGCTCGCTGATCAAGGGGTTGATCCTCGCCCAGCCGAACAACTATTCGGAGGAATTGCGCGACGTACTCGGCGTGAAACTGCCGCATTATTTGATCCGTGCGCGCCGGTTTATCCACGCCCATGCCCGTGAGGCGGTGCATCTGGAAGACCTGGAAGCGGCGGCTGGCGTGTCGCGGTTCAAGCTGTTCGAGGCTTTTCGCAAATACTTTGCGCTGTCGCCCATGGCGTATTTGAAGAAGTACCGGCTGGGGGCTGTGCGTCAGGAAATGCTGGAGCAGGGCTCTACCCGCACCATCTCTGAAATCGCCTTGGGTTGGGGGTTTACCCATTTGGGACGGTTTTCGGCGGAGTATCGCAAGCTGTTCGACGAGTCGCCGAGCCAGACGCTGCAACGCAAGCGCCTGCGCAGCCTTTGAACCCCATGAAGCTCCCACATTGGAAAGAGGGTGGCTTTGAAATCTCAGATCAGCTCTTCCACCAGTTGCAAACAATGACCAAGCCCCGGCGACTGGTCATTCATCCGACGGCTCAAAATAATCGGCGAGGTCGCCGTGGCCTCCACAATCGGCGTGTAGCCAATATCCGCCCGGTGCAGCACCTGCACCGACGCCGGTACCAGCGTCACGCCCATTCCCGCGCCCACCAGCCCGATGGCCGTTTGCAACTCGTTGGTCCACTGCGCCACCTTGAGGCTCAAACCGTGCGCGTCGAACAGTGCGATCACATGGTCGGCATAGCTGGGGCGCGGGTTGCCGGGGTACAGCACAAACGGCTCGGCGGCCAATTGGGCGAGGGTGGCGGGGGCGTCCAGCAGCGGGTGGCCGGCGGGCAGCACGGCGACCAGTCGGTCCTCCACCAGCACACGCTGGACGATGGCCGGGTCGTCGATGCGAATGCGCCCGAAGCCCACATCGATGCGCCCGGCCTTGAGTGCTTCGACCTGCTGCAACGTGGTCATTTCCGACAAGCCCAACTCCAGTTCCAACGCCTCATGGTTGCGCAGCCGCCGGATCAATTCCGGCAGCACGCCGTACAGGGTCGAGGGCGCAAAGCCGATGCCGAGCCAGGTCTTTTCGCCCAGGCCGATGCGCCGTGTGTTGTCGCAGACCTTGCCCAGCTGTTCGAGCAGCACATTGCAGTGGTCATAAAAAAACCGCCCGGCCTCGGTCAGCCGCAGCGGCCGACCACGCTCGAGCAACATCACGCCCAACTCATCTTCCAGTTGCTGGATCTGCCGACTCAACGGCGGCTGGGCGATGTGCAGGCGTTCGGCTGCGCGGGTGAAGTTGAGGGTTTCACCCAGCACCTGAAAATAGCGCAAGTGACGCAGTTCCATGACGGCTCCTTTCATACCTTGAAGGTATTGTGCGAGACCCATTCTATATTGGAAGCCTTAAAAAATACGGCACAGAATCGACGCAAATCTATAAAGAACCCCACGGGTATAGCCATGCCGATTTGCGCCATCGAGTCGATCGACACGATCATCGTCGACCTCCCGACCATCCGCCCGCACAAGCTGGCGATGCACACCCTGCAACACCAGACGCTGGTGATCATCCGCCTGCGTTGCGCCGATGGCATTGAAGGCATCGGCGAGGCCACCACCATCGGTGGCCTGAGCTACGGCAACGAAAGCCCTGACAGCATCAAAATCAATATCGACCGCCACTTCGCGCCGCTGCTGATCGGCCAGGATGCGAGCAATATCAACGCGGCGATGTTGCGCCTGGAACGCAGTATTCGCGGCAACACCTTTGCCAAGTCCGGTATCGAAAGTGCCTTGCTCGATGCGCTGGGCAAACGCCTGAATCTGCCGGTCAGCGAACTGCTCGGCGGCCGCGTGCGCGATGCCTTGCCAGTGGCCTGGACCCTGGCCAGCGGCAACACTGAGCAAGACATTGCCGAGGCGGAAAAGATGCTTGACCTGCGCCGTCACCGCCTCTTCAAGTTGAAGATCGGCGCCGGTGATGCCAGCCGTGATCTGGCCCATGTGATTGCGATCAAAAAAGCTTTGGGCGAGCGCGCCAGTGTGCGTGTGGACGTTAACCAGGCCTGGGATGAAGCCGTGGCCCTGCGCGCGTGCAAGGTACTTAGTGACAACGGCGTCGACCTGATTGAGCAACCGATTTCGCGCAACAACCGCGGCGGCATGGCGCGGCTCAACCTGTCGAGCCCGGCGCCGATCATGGCCGATGAGTCTATCGAATGCGTGGAAGACGCCTTCAACCTGGCCCGCGAAGGTGCGGCCTCGGTGTTTGCGCTGAAGATCGCCAAAAACGGCGGCCCGCGTGCGGTGTTGCGCACGGCGGCGATTGCCGAAGCGGCGGGCATCGGCCTGTACGGCGGCACCATGCTCGAAGGCGGCATTGGCACGCTGGCCTCGGCGCATGCGTTTCTCACGCTGAACAAACTGGCGTGGGGCACCGAGCTGTTCGGCCCGTTGTTGCTGACTGAAGACATCCTCGCCGAGCCACCGGTGTATCGCGATTTTGAGCTGCACGTGTCCACCGTGCCGGGCCTGGGCCTGGCCATTGATGAAGAGCGCCTGGCGTTCTTTCGCCGCGACAAACACTAAGAGGCGCCTGCCATGTTGTTCCACGTAAAAATGACCGTGAACCTGCCACTCGACATGCACCCCGAGCGTGCGGCGGTTTTGAAAGCCGAAGAGAAAGCCCTCGCGCAACGCCTGCAACAGGAAGGCAAATGGCGCCACCTGTGGCGCATCGCCGGGCACTACGCCAACTACAGCGTGTTCGACGTGGGCAGCGTGCAGGAACTGCACGACCTGCTGATGCAACTGCCGCTGTTCCCCTACATGGCCATCGAAGTCAACGCGCTGTGCCGCCACCCTTCGTCGATCCATGAGGACGACCGCTGAGCCTGTTTCCACGCTAATAACGACAAGATGAGGATTGCACCATGTCCATCCGGATTTCCCAGACTGCCCACGCCCAGCGCTTTCTCGAAGAAGCCAGCGGCAACCTCAACGACAGCGGCAACCCGCGCGCCAAGGCGCTGATTTACCGGATCCTGCGGGACACGGTGAACATCATCGAAGACCTGGAAGTGACCCCGGAAGAGTTCTGGAAGGCGGTCAATTACCTCAATGAGCTGGGCAAAAACCAGGAAGCCGGTTTGCTCGCGGCCGGATTGGGCCTGGAGCATTACCTGGACTTGCTGATGGACGCCGCTGACGAAGAGGCCGGCAAATCCGGCGGCACCCCGCGCACCATCGAAGGCCCGTTGTATGTGGCCGGTGCGCCGTTGAGCCAGTACGAAGCGCGACTGGATGACGGCACGGATGCCGCCGTGCCGCTGTTCATGCGCGGGCAGGTGCGCGACACGCAAGGCAAACCGTTGGCGGGGGCGATTGTGGATGTGTGGCAGGCCAATACCGGCGGCACCTATTCGTGGTTTGACCCGGCGCAATCCGAGTTCAACCTGCGCCGTCGCATCCAAACCGATGCCCAGGGCAACTACCGTTTTCGCAGCATCGTGCCGTCGGGTTACGGCTGCCCGCCGACCGGCCCGACCCAGCAGTTGCTCGACCAACTGGGGCGCCACGGCCAGCGTCCGGCGCACATTCACTTCTTCATCTCGGCACCGGGGCATCGACACCTGACCACGCAGATCAACCTGTCGGATGACCCGTACCTGCATGATGATTTTGCCTATGCGACGCGGGATGAGTTGATTGCCGAAATTCGCTTCAGCGACGACCTGCAGTTGGCGCGGGAATTTGGCGTGGAAGGGCGGTTTGCGCAGATTGAGTTTGACTTTGAGTTGCAGCCAGCGGCGGCGCCGGTAGAGCAGAAGCGCATGCAGCGCGTACGCGCCCTCGAAGACTAAACACGACCTGATCGTTCCCCCGCTCCGCGTGGGAATGCCGCTCTGGACGCTCCGCGTCCGCTGTTAAAGGCGCGACGCGGAGCGTCACAGGATGCATTCCCACGCGGAGCGTGGGAACGATCGTCCTTACTTGCGGATGACCAGATCCAACACCTCATCCCGATCCTTGATCTTCTGCAGCACGATCTCCGAGCGAATATCCACCACCCCCGCCGTGCGGTTCAGGTGGTTCACGATAAAGTCCGAAAAATGCTTCAAATTCCGCGCCTGCACCCGCAACACATAGTTGCTCGCGCCGGTGATCACGTACGCACTGGCCACCTCGGGCCAGCCCTGCACCTTCTTGATGAACGTCTCGTGCCAGTCCTCCACATCCTGGCGCAGCGACAAGTGCACGATGGCCTCCAGCTCGATCCCCAACTGCTCGGCATTCAGCACTGCGCGGTAGCCGCTGATGATTCCCTCGCTCTCCAGCAGGCGCAAACGGCGCAGGCAGGCGGAGGGCGACAGCGCGACTTTTTCCGCCAGTTCCTGGTTGCTGATACGGCCATCCTGTTGCAGGAAATGCAGGAGGCGCAGGTCGGTGGCGTCGAGAATCATGGTTTGAATAAATCCGCGTGTTTTGAGGGTAAATTCGAATTTCCTACAGCTTAATTAGCCTGTTGCCAGTTACTTTGCACGAAAATTCTCTAAATCTTCGTTCATTATTGGGGCCATCTTCACTCATAAAAAGCAGGAGCGCTCATGACCACTCGCAGCCATTGCCAAGCCCTTGATGCCAGGGACCCGTTGGCGCCTTTGCGTCAGCAGTTCGCGTTGCCGGAGGGCGTGATCTACCTCGACGGCAACTCCCTCGGCGCACGCCCGTTGGCGGCGCTGGCGCGGGCGCAGCAGGTGATCAGCGATGAGTGGGGCAATGGGTTGATTCGCAGCTGGAACAGCGCTGGCTGGGCGGAGTTGTCCTTGCGCCTGGGTAATCGCCTGGCGCCGCTGATCGGTGCGCGCGACGGCGAAGTGGCGATCACCGATACCACCTCGATCAACCTGTTCAAGGTGCTCAGCGCCGCATTGAGCGTGCAGCGCCAACGCCAGCCCAAGCGCAAGGTGATCGTCAGCGAGGCGAGCAATTTCCCTACCGACCTGTACATCGCCGAAGGCCTGGCCGAGTTGCTGCAACAGGGTTACTCGCTGCGCCTGGTCAACCGTCCGGACGAGCTGCCGCAGGCCATCGACGCCGACGTGGCGGTGGTGATGCTCACCCACGTCAACTACAAGACCGGCTACATGTACGACATGCAGGCCCTCACCGCGCTGACTCACGAATGCGGCGCCCTGAGTATCTGGGACCTGGCGCACTCGGCGGGTGCGGTGCCCATCGACCTGCACGCGGCTTGCGCCGATTACGCGATTGGCTGCACCTACAAATACCTCAACGGCGGGCCGGGCTCCCAGGCGTTTGTGTGGGTCAACCCGGCGTTGGTGGACGTGGTGCGTCAGCCGTTGTCGGGTTGGTTCGGGCACACGCGGCAGTTCGCCATGGAGCCTGCCTATGCGCCGAGCGCCGGCATCGCGCGCTACCTGTGCGGCACCCAGCCGATTACCTCGTTGGCGATGGTTGAGTGCGGCCTGGAGATTTTTGCCCAGACCGATATGGCCAGCCTGCGCGCAAAATCCCTGGCGCTCACCGACCTGTTTATCGCCTTGGTAGAAGCTCGCTGCGCCGCCCACGAACTGGTGTTGATCACCCCGCGCGAACACGCCAGACGTGGCAGCCATGTGAGCTTCGAACACCCTGAAGGGTATGCGGTGGTTCAGGCCCTGATCGCCCGTGGCGTGATCGGCGATTACCGCGAGCCGCGCATCATGCGGTTCGGGTTTACGCCGTTGTACACAAGCTTCACCGAGGTATTCGACGCCGTGGAAATCCTCGGTGAAATCCTCGACAACGGCACCTGGGACCAACCGCAATTCAAAGTCCGCAACAGCGTTACTTAAAGCACAACACAAATCCAATGTGGGAGCTGGCTTGCCTGCGATAGCGATAGTGAATTCACCACCGCCATCGCAGGCAAGCCAGCTCCCACAAGGTTCAGCGCCAGCAACAACCATCACAATAATAAAGGGGCACACCACGTGACCACGCCAGACACCGGCTTTGCAGAGATCACCCACCGCGA
Organism: Pseudomonas tolaasii NCPPB 2192; assembly: GCF_002813445.1. NCBI lineage: Bacteria > Pseudomonadati > Pseudomonadota > Gammaproteobacteria > Pseudomonadales > Pseudomonadaceae > Pseudomonas > Pseudomonas tolaasii. The sequence continues at coordinate 352,043 of NZ_PHHD01000001.1, read as the reverse complement.
ACTGGGCCTGAGGCGCCAGCTCACTTCCGGCCAGATGAGCATGATCGCCATCGGTGGCGCCATCGGTACTGGGCTGTTCATGGGCAGCGCCTACGCCATCGGTTACGCCGGGCCCAGCGTGCTGCTGAGCTACGCCATCGGCGCGCTGATTACCTTGTTGTTGATGGGCTGCCTGGCAGAGATGACGGTAGCGCATTCCACCTCGGGTTCGTTTGGCGCCTACGCCGAGTTCTACATCAGCCCGCTGGCCGGGTTCCTGGTGCGTTACGCCTATTGGGCGGCGATTGTGCTGGCGGTGGGCGCCGAGGTCACGGCGGTGGCGATGTACATGAAGTACTGGTTTGCCAACGTGCCGGAGTGGGTGTGGATTGTGTCGTTTTCCAGCGTCCTGATCCTGCTCAACGCGATCAGCGTGAAGACCTTCGGCAACTTCGAATACTGGTTTTCCACGATCAAGATCAGCGCCATCGTCGGCTTCATCATCCTCGCCGTGTACGTGGTGTTTGGTTCCGGCAACCCTGACTACGGCGTGCAGAACTACACGGCCCACGACGGTTTTTTCCCCCATGGCCTGAGCGGCATGTGGATCGCGGTGATCGTGTCGATCTTCAGCTACCTCAGCGTGGAGATGATCGCCGTGGCCGCCGGTGAAGCGGCCGACCCGGAACAGGCGGTGAAAAAAGCCTTCCGCGCGACCATCGTGCGCCTGGTGGTGTTCTACCTGCTGACCCTGGCGCTGATGCTCGCTATCGTGCCGTGGAACCAGGCCGGGCAGACTCAGAGCCCGTTTGTCACGGTGATGCAGACCATCGGCATTCCCGGCGCCACCGGGGTGATGAATTTCGTGATTCTGATCGCGGCGCTGTCGGCGATGAACAGCCAGCTCTACATCACCACACGCATGATGTTCAGCCTGTCCCGTGCGGGGTTTGCCCCCAAAGCGATGGGCGCGCTGAGCAAAAGCGGCATTCCGTTGAACGCGCTGCTGCTGTCCAGCTCGGGCATCGCCCTGGCGACGCTGTTGAACGTGGTGTACCCGGAAAGCTCGTTCACTTTGATGATGGCGATCTCGATGTTCGGCGCGATCTTCACCTGGTTCATGATCTTCCTCACGCATTTCTTCTTCCGCCGTTACCGCAAGCGCCACGGCGGGCCGGCGCTGTCGTTCCAACTGCGGTTGTTTCCGTACAGCACCTTGCTGGGGCTGGTGTTGATGGGCGCGGTGATGATCACCACTTATTTCACCGAGGCGTTCAAGATGACCCTGGTGTTTGGTGTGCCGTTCCTGCTGATCCTGTCGGCGGTGTACTACGGGTTCTTCCGCAAGGGCAGGGCCAAGGCGTCGAACAAGGCTTTGGCGTAACCCGGCAATTGCTCGAACGAGCGCGCGCAAAGCAGGAGCTTTCGGCAGGCCCAGTCTTCGTGCAACGGCTGGGCTCTGAAACGCTGCGCCGGTGGCCAGCGCTCCAGTGCCGCCTGAGGCACAATTCCCAGGCCCGCGCCGCCGCAAACCATGCGAATCAACCCGTCGAACCCCTCGGCGCGGATGCGTGTTTGCAGGCGGAAACCGGCGTGCAAGGCCTGTTCTTCGAGGTAAACCGTCAGGGCGCTGTTGGCGGTCAGGCCGACGAAGTCGTGTTGCAGGCTGTCGATGAAACTGCCCCCCGTGAACGGATGATCCAGCGGCGCGATCAGCACCAGCGGGTCGTCGCGAAAGGGCAGGGTTTGCAGGCCGTGGGTGTCTACCGCGTCGGAGATGATGCCCAGGTCCGCCGTGCCCTGGCGCAAGGCCTGAGCGATGCGCAGGCTGGGCCATTCCTGCAGGTCGATATCGAGGTTGGGGTGTTCGCGTAAAAAGTCCGCGAGCAATTCCGGCAGGTATTCGCTGAGCGCCGTGGTGTTGCACAGCAGGCGCACTTGGCCTTTGGCGCCGCTGGCGTATTCGGCGAGGTCCTGTTGCAGGTGCTCGGCTTGTTGCAGCAGCAGGCGCGCGTGACGGGCCAGGGCTTTGCCTGCGGGGGTTGGCGTGACGCCTCGGCGGTTGCGTTCAAGGAACTCGATGCCCAGCGACGCTTCCATCGCCCGGATGCGCGCGCTGGCGGCGGCCAGGGACAGGTGGCTGCGGGCCGCGCCGGCGGTGATGTTGCCGGTGTCGAGGATGTGCAGGTAGAGGCGCAGGTCGATCAGGTCAAAGTGCATGGCTTTGTTTCTCGGGTGATATGACAGGCCTCATCGCGGGCAAGCCCGCTCCCACATTTGGAGGTGTGAATACATTCACATGTGGGAGCTGGCTTGCCTGCGATGGCAATTTCAGCCTCATGCAAAACAAGAGGCTGCCTCAGTATATGGCGAATTTCACGGCCCCTCGAAATCCCCCACAATCCCCCCATGAATACCTTCCTCGCGTTCTACCAGGATATCGGCCCCGCCCTGACCCTGCTGGTGTTCGGCACCTTCCTGCTGGCCGGCACCGTCAAAGGCGTCATCGGCCTGGGCTTGCCGACGGTTGCCATGGGCCTGCTCGGCCTGGCTATGTTGCCGGCGCAGGCTGCGGCGCTGTTGATCATCCCGTCCACGGTCACCAACCTCTGGCAACTGGCCTTCGGCGGGCACCTGGGCGAGTTGATCAAACGCCTGTGGCCGATGCTGCTGTTGATTTTTCTCGGCACCGGCCTCGGCACATTGGGGTTGGGCATGGACGGCGGGCAGTGGGTGGTGCGGGCCTTGGGCGGCGCGTTGCTGGTGTACGCGTTGAGTGGTTTGTTTTTGCCCACGTTCAAGGTCAAGCCGCTAACCGAGCGTTGGTTGGGCCCGTTGTGCGGTGTGATCACGGGCCTAATCACTTCGGCCACCGGCGTGTTCGTGATTCCGGCGGTGCCGTACCTGCAAGCCTTGGGTTTGAATCGCGATCAACTGGTGCAGGCGCTGGGGTTGTCGTTCACCGTGTCTACCCTGGCGCTGGCCGCCGGGCTGGCGTGGCGCGGCGCCCTGGGCGGCGGTGAAATCAATGCATCCGTGCTGGCGCTGGTGCCGGCGTTGTTGGGGATGTGGCTGGGCCAGGCGGTGCGCCAGCGCATCAGCGCGGTGTTGTTCAAGCGCGTGTTTTTTGTCGGCATGGCATTACTGGGTGGGCACTTGCTGATCGGCGGCTAAATCAAGAGTCACGGTTTATTCGTGCGTTTTGGTCAAATGTATTTTGCGGCGCCGCCGCTTATTCCTCAGGGGCAATGTCGATAGCCTGCCGGCAGACATTTCCAACCTCTGCGGATGCCCTCCATGAAAAAAATCCTCCTGCTTAACGGCGGCAAGCAGTTCGCCCATTCCGACGGCCGCTACAACACCACCCTGCACGACGCTGCCGTAGCCGTGCTCGACCGCGCCGGCATTGACGTCAAAACCACACATATCGACGAAGGCTACGATGTGGCCGAAGAAGTGGCGAAGTACCTTTGGGCGGACGTGATCATCTACCAGATGCCCGGCTGGTGGATGGGCGCGCCGTGGATCGTCAAAAAGTACATCGACGAAGTCTTCACCGAAGGCCACGGCAGCCTGTATGCCAGCGACGGCCGCACACGCTCCGATTCGTCGCAGAAATACGGCAGCGGCGGCCTGATCCAGGGCAAGCAGTACATGCTGTCGCTGACCTGGAATGCCCCGCAGCAAGCCTTCGACGACCCCACCGATTTCTTTGAAGCCAAGGGTGTGGACGCGGTGTATTTCCCGTTTCACAAGGCCAACGAATTCCTTGGCATGACCGGCCTGCCGACCTTCCTGTGCGTGGACGTGATGAAGCGCCCGCAGATTGAGGCCGACGTGGCGCGTTACGAACAGCATCTGGCGCAGGTGTTCAATTTCTCGGTGTAAGCTGCCAGCAACCGATAAAGAGGACAGCCTGTGAAAGCCCGATCCGATGAGCTACAGACCTTCGTCAGCGTGATTGAGTGCGGCTCGATTTCCGCTGCGGCGGAGCAGGTCGGGCAGACGCCGTCGGCGGTCAGCCGCACCTTGTCGCGCCTGGAAGCCAAGCTCGACACCACGCTGATCAACCGCACCACGCGGCGCATGGACCTGACCGAAGAGGGCAAGTATTTCTTCGAACAGGCCAAGGTGATCCTGGCGCAGATGGATGAGCTGGAAGAACGCCTGTCGTCGCGCCAGAAAAAACCGGCCGGGCGGCTGCGCATCAACGCCGCCGTGCCGTTCATGCTGCACGGGCTGATGCCGTACATTGCCGAGTTTCGCAGCCTTTACCCGGATATCCAGTTGGAGCTCAACAGCGATGACCTGATTATCGACCTGCTGGAGCAAAGCACCGACATCGCGATTCGTATCGGCATCCTGGCCGACTCCACCCTGCATGCGCGCTTTCTCGGTTGCACGCCGCTGCACATCCTCGCCAGCCCCGACTACCTCCAGCAATACGGCACGCCGGCGACGGTGGCGGAGTTGGCGGAGCACATCTTGCTCGGCTTCACCCAGACCGAAACCCTCAACCATTGGCCGCTGCGCCATGTGGAAGGCGACCGCTGGCTGATCCAGCCGGGCATTGCCGCCTCCAGCGGTGAAACCGTGCGGCATCTGGCGCTGGAAGGGCAGGGCATTTGTTGCCTGTCGAATTTCATGACCAACGCTGACATCGAGGCCGGGCGCCTGGTGCCGATCCTGGAAGCGTTCAACAGCGGCTATCGCCAGCCGATCCACGCGGTGTTCTACCGCAACTCGCAATTGGCCCTGCGCATTCAGTGCTTCCTGGACTTCATTCAAGCCAAGCTTGTGCGCTATGCCTGCTGATTCGTGATATTTGCGCAAGAGTGATTTGGGCGGCGGGGGCTTATTCCGCGCCCGGCAGGGCTGGATACTGGACCCATCACTTACCCACGCAGGAGAGTTCTCCATGAACGTATTCGTTACCGGCGCAGCAGGTTTTATCGGCGGTTCCATCGCCACCGGCCTGGTCAAGGCCGGCCATACCGTCACCGGCCTGGTGCGCAGCGCCGAGCAAGCCGCTGAAATGAGCGCATTGGGTATCACCCCGGTGATCGGTACCCTGGATGACGCGGCCGTGTTGACCGAGCAGGCGCACAAGGCGGACGCGGTGATCAACGCCGCCAGCAGCGACCATCGTGCGGCGGTGGAAACCTTGCTGGCCGCCTTGAAAGGTTCGAACAAAGCGTTTCTGCACACCAGCGGTTCGAGCATCGTGGGCGATGCGTCGGGCGGCAAAGCCAGTGACGTGATCTATTTCGAAGACAACTTGCCGGAGCCAACCGTCGACAAGGCCGCTCGTGTGGCCATCGACAACCTGATCCTCGCCGCCGCCGAAGACGGCGTGAACTCGGCGGTGATCTGCAACACGCTGATTTACGGCCACAGCCTGGGCGTGAAGCGTGACAGCGTGCAGTTGCCGCGTTTGCTCAAGCAAGCGCGCAAGAGCGGTGTGGTACGCCACGTGGGCACCGGGCAAAACATCTGGTCCAACGTGCACATTGAAGACGTCGTGGCGCTGTACCTGCTGGCGCTGACCAAAAACGTACCGGGCACGTTCTACTTTGTGGAAAGCAGCGAGGCTGCGTTTGTCGACATGACCACCGCAATTGCCGAGGCGCTGAACCTGGGCAAACCCCAGGACTGGCCGCTGGCCGAGGCGGAAGCCGAGTGGGGCTATGAAATGGCCAACTATGGCCTGGGCTCCAACAGCCGGGTGCGCGGCAAGCATGCCCGTGAACTGCTGGGTTGGGTGCCGAAGCGTACGTCGGTGGTGGAGTGGATTCGCCACGAGATGGTCTGATGTTCGCTTAGCACCGAGGTGCTGCCATCGCAGGCAAGCCAGCTCCCACAGTTGACCGAGTTCCAGCTTTGGAATGCAGTCAGTGTGGGAGCTGGCTTGCCTGCGATGCAGACCACTCGGTCCCCCAGGCTAGCCCCTCCCGCCGCAATTCCGTACCATCCCCCGCCTTATCCCCCGCATTACCCTGGTACCTCATGAACCTCACCCGTTTGCGCGCCGACGCCCTGGCCGGCCTCACTACGTCTTTTGCGCTGCTGCCCGAATGCATCGCCTTTGCCCTGGTCGCCCACCTCAACCCGCTGATGGGCCTCTATGGCGCGTTTATCATCTGCACGCTCACCGCGTTGTTCGGCGGACGGCCGGGGATGGTATCCGGCGCGGCAGGTTCGATGGCGGTAGTGATCGTCGCGCTGGTGGTGCAGCACGGCGTCGAGTACCTGCTGGCCACCGTGCTGCTGGGCGGCCTGATCATGATCGCCTTCGGCGCCCTGCGCCTGGGCAAACTGGTGCGCATGGTGCCGCACCCGGTGATGCTCGGCTTCGTCAACGGCCTGGCGATCATCATCGCGCTGGCGCAACTGGAGCATTTCAAAAGCGGCGACAGCTGGCTCAGTGGTACGCCGCTGTATGTGATGACCGGGCTGGTGCTGGTGACCATGGCTATCGTCTACCTGCTGCCGCGCCTGACCCGTGCCGTGCCGCCCGCGCTGGTGGCGATCCTCGGTGTGGGCCTGGCGGTGTACCTCCTCGGCCTGCCAACCCGCACGTTGGGCGACATGGCCCACATCGCCGGCGGCCTGCCGAGCTTCGCCTTGCCGCAAATCCCCTGGACCCTGGAAACCCTCGGCATCATCGCGCCTTACGCGTTCTTGATGGCGATGGTCGGCCTGCTGGAAACCTTGCTGACCCTGAACCTCACCGACGAAATCACCGAAACCCGTGGCTACCCCGACCGCGAAAGCGTGGCGCTGGGCGCGGCGAATATGGTGTCTGGACTGTTCGGCGGCATGGGCGGTTGCGCGATGATCGGGCAAACCGTGATCAACCTCAGCTCCGGCGGGCGCGGGCGTTTCTCCGGGGTGTTTGCCGGGGTAATGATCCTGCTGTTCATTCTGTTCCTGTCACCGATGATCGAGCGGATTCCGCTGGCGGCGCTGGTGGGGGTGATGTTCGTGGTCTCCCAGCAGACCTTCGCCTGGGCCTCCTTGCGGGTGATCAACAAGGTGCCACTCAACGATGTGCTGGTGATTCTGGCAGTGACGGTGATCACGGTGTTCACCGACCTGGCCACGGCGGTGCTGTGCGGCATCGTGATTGCGGCGCTCAATTTTGCCTGGCAACAGGCGCGGGAGCTGTACGCCGATGAACATCTGGAAGCCGACGGCAGCAAACTGTATCGCCTGCACGGCACCTTGTTCTTTGCCTCGACCACGCCGTTTTTGAATCAATTCGACCCGGCCAACGACCCGGCCCAGGTGACGCTTGATTGTCGTCACCTGAGCTTCGTCGACTACTCGGCGATTGCCGCATTGATGACCCTGCGCGAGCGCTACACCAAGGCCGGCAAGCATTTGCGGGTGCTGCATTTGTCGGAGCGCTGCAAAAAGTTGCTTAAACGCGCCCGGGTGCAGCACGACTGATTACAACGGCAGCAAGCCTTCCAGTTCGGCGGCGCGGGTCTGGGTCATGTCCAGCACGCAGGCGGCGCCGTTGACCTGATCGATGGTGCCGCCGCTGGCCGAGCCCATGAAGCCGCAGTTGGCGTCGCGGTATTTGATCCACAGGCGCTGCACGTCCTGCAGTTGCTGCTTCTTGGCGCCTTCCTGAACCTTGATCGCGGCCTGGTAAGCCTTGTTCAATCGCGCGTCCTGCACCTTGGTTTCGTTGACGTTGCACGCGACCATCGCCGCCGTGGTGTTGGCGCCGTCCAGGCATTTGGTCAGCGCCGGGTTGTCTTCGGCGGACGCTGTACCGCAAAGGCCCAGGAACAGGGCGCTGGCGATCAAGGGAGAGAGCAGGGATTGACGATTCATTGTTGGTTTTCCTGGTGGGAGGGTGGGCGACAGGCGTGCGCTTTCTATGACTGGACCTGTCGTTTCTAGTTTCCGCGCCGTTTAAATTTCATGTAAGAACGCCCCCCGAATTTTCATCCGTGGTTGCCGGGCATATCCGCAAGCGACAGCGCTTGTCTGTGGGCGAAAATTACTTTCATAAAAATTGAAAATCCTCCTCGGTAATGATTTATGAGTTTCACAACCAATTCGACGTGACCCTTTCCGAGGAGTACCGCATGGCCGCATCACCGGGCTTGGGGCTGTTGGCGTATGCCGCCATCGCCATCATTGCATTGATCGTGCTGATTGCACGTTACCGACTCAACCCGTTTATCGTCATCACCCTGGTTTCCATTGGTCTGGCGCTGATGGCCGGGATGCCGGCGGACACCATCATGGGCTCGTACGAGGCGGGCGTCGGTAAAACCCTGGGGCACATCGCTTTGGTGGTGGCGCTGGGCACCATGCTCGGCAAGATGATGGCCGAGTCCGGTGGCGCCGAGCAGGTGGCGCGCACGCTGATCAACCGGTTTGGCGAGCGCAATGCCCACTGGGCCATGGTGTGCATCGCGTTTCTGGTGGGGCTGCCGTTGTTCTTCGAGGTCGGTTTTGTGTTGCTGGTGCCGATCGCCTTTACGGTGGCGCGCCGCGTGGGCGTGTCGATCCTGATGGTCGGCTTGCCCATGGTCGCCGGCTTGTCGGTGGTGCACGCGCTGGTACCGCCGCACCCGGCGGCGATGATGGCGGTGCTGGCGTACAACGCGTCGGTCGGGCAGACCGTGCTGTATGCGATTCTGATCGGCATTCCCACGGCCATCATTGCAGGCCCGCTCTACGCCAAGTTCATCGTGCCGCGCATTCAGTTACCGGCGCAAAACCCGCTGGAACGCCAGTTCATCGACCGCGAGCCGCGCACCCGGTTACCGAGTTTTGCCATGACCATGGGCACTATCCTGTTGCCGGTGGTGCTGATGATGATCGGCGGCTGGGCCAATGTGCTGTCCACGCCGGGCACCGGTTTTAATCAGTTCCTGTTGTTTATCGGCAACTCGGTGATCGCCTTGCTGGTGGCGACGCTGGTGAGTTTTTACACACTGGGGCTGGCCCAGGGGTTCAACCGTGAGTCGATCCTCAAGTTCACCAACGAATGCCTGGCGCCGACCGCGAGTATCACCTTGCTGGTGGGCGCGGGCGGCGGCTTGAACCGCATTCTGGTGGACGCGGGCGTGACCCATGAAATTCTCGGTCTGGCCCATGCCTTCCATCTGTCGCCGCTGGTGATGGGCTGGCTGTTCGCCGCGCTGATGCGGGTCGCCACCGGCTCGGCGACAGTGGCCATGACCACCGCGTCCGGTGTGGTGGCGCCGGTGGCGATGGGCCTGGGTTATCCACACCCGGAACTGCTGGTGCTGGCCACCGGTGCAGGGTCGGTGATCTTTTCCCACGTGAACGACGGCGGCTTCTGGCTGATCAAGGAATACTTCAATATGACGGTGATCCAGACCTTCAAGACCTGGACCGTGCTGGAGACCCTGATTTCGGTGGTCGCCTTCGGTCTGACTTACGGCCTGTCCTGCATTTTGTAACCCGGAGCCCCCATGGACATCCTCTACCAGATCCGCGCCCGTCAGGATTCCTTCAGTGCAGGCGAGGGGCGTATCGCCAAGTTGATGCTCGATGACGTGGGCTTTGCCGCGTCGGCCAGCCTGGAGGCGCTGTCGCAACGGGCCGAGGTCAGCACCGCCACCTTGTCGCGGTTTGCGCGCAGCGTGGGTTGCCGGGATTTGCGTGATTTGCGCCTGCAACTGGCGCAGGCCAGTGGTGTGGGCAGCCGCTTTCTCGACCCGGCGGGGTTGCCCGAGCAGTCGGCATTTCATCGGCAGATTCTCGGCGATATCGAAGCGACGTTGCGTCAGCACCTGTCGGGGTTCAACCAGGCGAGTTTTGCCGATGCGGTCAGCCTGCTGGGCAAGGCGCGGATGATTCATGCGTTCGGCATGGGCGGCCCGTCGAGTCTGTGCAGTGATGAGTTGCAGGTGCGGCTGGTGCGTCTGGGCTATCCGATTGCCGCCAGCCACGACCCGGTGATGATGCGCGTGACGGCGGCGACCCTGGGGCCCGAGCATGCGTTGATCGTGTGTTCGCTCACGGGCCTGACGCCCGAACTACTGGACGTGGTGGCGCTGGCCCGCAACTACGACGCGCGCATCATCGCCATCACCCTGGCCGATTCACCTTTGGCCCGCTTGGCGGACGTTGTGCTGCCGCTGCAACCGGCCGAAACCAGTTTTATCTACAAGCCCACCGCGGCGCGCTACGGAATGCTGCTGGCCATCGACCTGCTCGCCACCGAGCTGGCGTTGGCCCTGCCGGACGACAACCAGGAACGCCTGCGCCGGATCAAGCTGGCCCTGGACGATTATCGCGGCGGCCCTGACAGCCTGCCGCTTGGAGACTGATATGAAGTACGACACGCTGATTCGCCAGGCGCTGATCATTGATGGCAGCAACACCCCGGGTTACGTGGCGGATGTGGGGCTGCGTGACGGGCGTATCCAGACGATCGGAGACCTGTCGGCGGCGACGGCCGAGCATGCAATCGACGCCACTGGCCGCGTGCTGGCGCCGGGGTTTATCGATGTGCACACCCACGATGACACGGTGGTGATCCGCCATCCGCAAATGCTGCCCAAGCTCACGCAGGGCGTGACCACGGTGATCGTCGGCAACTGCGGCATCAGCGCGTCCCCGGTGAGCTTGCGCAGCGATCCGCCCGACCCGATGAACCTGCTCGGCAAGCGCGAGGCCTTCACTTACCCACGTTTTGCCGACTACCGCGCGGCGGTTGAAAACGCGCATCCGGCGGTCAACGTCGCTGCATTGATTGGCCACACGGCGCTGCGCAGCAACCATATGGACGACCTGTATCGCACCGCCACGTCGGATGAAATCGCTGCGATGCGCGTGCAATTAAAAGAAAGCCTGGAAGACGGCGCCCTCGGTTTATCCACAGGCCTGGCGTACGCCAGTGCGTTCAATGCCGAGACTGACGAAGTACTGCAACTGAGTGAAGAACTCACCGCATTCGGCGCGGTGTACGCCACTCATTTGCGCAGCGAATTCGAGCCGGTGCTGGAGGCGATGGACGAAGCCTTTTTGATTGGCCGGCATGCCAAGGCACCGGTGATCATTTCCCACCTCAAGTGCGCGGGAGCGGGAAATTGGGGGCGCAGCCCGCAGTTGTTGGCGGCGCTTGAGCGAGCGGCGAAAACCCACCCGGTGGGGTGTGATTGTTACCCCTACGCGGCCAGCTCTTCGACGCTGGATCTCAAGCAGGTCACCGATGCGTTTCGCATCACCATCACCTGGTCCACGCCACACCCCGAAGTGGGCGGGCGCGACTTGCAGGCTATTGCTGCCGAGTGGGATGTTTCGCTGCTGGAAGCCGCACGTCGCCTGCAACCGGCGGGGGCGGTGTATTACGGGATGGATGAGGCGGACGTGCTGCGCATTCTCGCGCATCCGCTGTCGATGGTGGGGTCGGACGGGTTGCCCGAAGACCCGTTCCCGCACCCGCGTTTGTGGGGCGCTTTCCCACGGGTACTGGGGCATTTCAGCCGCGATGTGGGGTTGTTTCCGTTGCACACGGCGGTGCACAAAATGACTGGCTTGTCCGCTGCCCGCTATGGCTTGGCTGAACGCGGCGAAATCCGTGAAGGGCACTGGGCTGACCTGGTGTTGTTTGACCCGCTGCGGGTGCGTGATGTGGCGGATTTCAAGGAACCGCAGCGCGCGGCAGAAGGCATTGAGGGGGTGTGGGTCAATGGCGTCTTGAGCTACCGCGACGGCCAGGCAAATGGTCAGCGGTCGGGCCGGTTCCTGGCGCGCAGTGGGGATTTGCGTGGCGGGTTCGAGGGCGGGCGGTAGACCGGGTTATCGTTCATCACAGGCAAGCCAGCTCCCACAGTCGACTGCATTCCAGGGCTGGAACTCTATCAACTGTGGGAGCTGGCTTGCCTGCGATTGCAATCTGTCATCCAGCACGAGAAACCCTCTATAGTTGTGTTTTTTCAGGCAAGGAGGCGGCTGCATGCACTTGGGAATGCACTTGGGAAAAGTAACCCCCATTCTGCGGATTTTCGACGAAGCCAAAGCGCTGGAGTTCTACGTCGACTTCCTGGGCTTCAAGGTGGATTGGCAGCATCGCTTCGAGGCGAACTTCCCGCTGTATCTGCAGGTGTCGTCTGGCGAGTGCGTGCTGCATTTGTCCGAACACCATGGCGATGCTTCGCCGGGGTCTGCAGTGCGCATTCAGGCGCAGGGTGTGGACGCGTATCAGCAGCTGTTGCTGGGCAAGGAATACCGGTACGCCAAGCCGGGGGTTGAAGAAACGCCGTGGGGCTCGCGTGAGATGAGCATCAGCGACCCGTTCGGGAATCGGCTGGTGTTTGTTGAGGAAGGCGAGGGCTGAGTGAAGGCCCACCTCACGGAGGGCCGAGTATGTCCAGGTTTGCCCTTGTGGCGAGCGGGCTTGCCCCGCGTTGGACTGCGTAGCAGTCCCATTTTTTTGGGGTCGCTGCGCAACCCAACGCGGGGCGAGCCCGCTCGCCACAGTGACAATGTTTGGACTTAATACCGTCGGCTTTCAAAGACCCTGAAAGGGTTTGTTCTTAAACCCGAAAATGGCTGACCATCTGCTGCAACTGGCTACCCAGTCGCGCCAGTTCCACACTCGACTTGGCCGTCTCATCGCTCGCCGTGGCGGTCTGCTCCGACACGTCACGCACGTTCACAATACTGCGGCTGATCTCTTCCGCCACGGCGCTTTGCTGCTCGGCCGCTGCGGCAATCTGCTGGTTCATCGACTGGATATTCGACACGGTGCGGGTGATGTTCTCCAGCGATAAGCCCGCCTTGCGCGTGAGGTCCACACTGCTGTCGGTGAGGCTGCGGCTGTTGTTCATCACCGTAGCCACTTGCTGGGTACCATTTTGCAAACCGGCCACCAGGCCTTCGATTTCTTCGGTGGATTTCTGCGTGCGCTGGGCCAGGCCGCGCACCTCATCGGCGACCACGGCAAACCCACGCCCGGCTTCACCGGCGCGCGCCGCTTCGATCGCCGCGTTGAGCGCCAGCAGGTTGGTTTGTTCGGCCACGGCCTTGATCACGTCCATCACGCTGCCGATCTTGTTGCTCTCTTGTTGCAGGTGGGTCATGGCGTCGGTCGAGCGCGCCACTTCCGCGGCCAGGCGTTCGATCTGGGCGATGGCTTCGGCTACCACTTTGTCGCCTGCGCGGGCTTGACCATCGGCATCGGCAGCGGCCAGGGAGGCCTGTTCGGCGTTACGCGCCACTTCCTGCACGGTGGCGGTCATTTCGTGCATCGCGGTGGCCACTTGATCGGTCTCGATCTTCTGGCTGTTCACGCCGGCGCTGGTTTGTTCAGTCACGGCAGACAGCTCTTCGGCAGCGCTGGCGATTTGTGTCACGCCGTCGCGAATGCCGCTGATCAGCTCGCGCAAGGTGGTGCCCATGCGCTGGATGCCTTGTTGCAGCACGCCCAGTTCGTCACGGCGGGTAACCTGGATGTTGTGGCTCAGGTCGCCCGAAGCAATGCGGTCCACCACCGCGAGGGTGTCCTGGATCGGGCGAGTAATCTGGCGAGTGATGACCAGCGCGGCGATCACGCCGACCAGCAGTGCCAGCAGGGTGCTGATCAGTTGCAGGCTGCGGGCCTGGGCGCTTTCGGCGTCGCGACGCTCCAGTTGAATGTCGTAGAGCTTTTCGCTGATCGAAACGATGTCGGTGCCTTGGGTGGTCATTTCCGCACGGGCGGTCACGATGTTGGCGTTCGCCGCCTTGTAACTTTGCACGGCACTGCGATAGGCGCCGAGTGCGGTTTCCAGTGACGCCAGAGCGCTTTGCTGGCTGCTGCCGAATGCGGCGCCGAGGCTTTTCAGGCTGCCGATGGCTTTCTCGATCTGCGCGGCGGCGCGGGCTTCGGTTTCCGCGCTGACGTTGTTCGTGTAGCCACGCACTTCGTAGCGCGCCAGCTGAAAGTCTTCCTTGGCATTGCTCACGGCCTGGTATTGGGCGAAGCGCTCGGGGCTGTCGGCCATCTGCTGCACGCTTGTTTCCAGAGCGTTGATCTGCGCGTTGGCAATGTCGGCTTTGTCACCCATGACTTGGCGTGCGGCAGCACCATTACGGTAGGCCTCGCGCATCTTGTTCAGGGATTGCTGGTAGGCGGTGATGACAGCCTTTTGCTCGTTGAGCAGCTTGAGGTTTTCCGGGCTCTTGAAGGTGTCGAGCAGCTTCTGTTGCTGAGCGGCGAAGGCGTCGAGGTTGGTCTGTACGTTCTGCGCCACGGCTTCGTCGCCGTTGGCCAGCATGTATTGCAGGCGCACGATGCGCAGTTTGGTCAGCGAGGCGTTGAGCTGAGTGATGTCGCTCATCCAGTTGCTGCGGTCGATCAGGCTTCCCAGGCTGGTCCAGCCGGTGAGTGCCAGGATCGACGTAAGGACCAGCACCAGGCCGAAGCCCAGGCCGAGTTTGAGGTTGACGCTGATGTTACCGAACCAGCTGTTCATCTATTGCTCCCTGAAGGTGATATCTGTCTGCTGGACGGTGTTGTTGTTTGAGCCAGCCAAAGTGTGTAGGTGGGTATCGGCGGCGAGGTGTGAATCTGAAATGGCTTTTTGGGCGGATGGACAAAATGCACACCCTGCCCGATGAACGGGCAGGGTGCCGGCAGGTTATCCGGCTACTTGTGTCAACCCCATGCCTCTTGGCGGTGGCGACTTGAGCGCCTCGATCAATTGAGAGAGGTAATGGAAACGCAGAGGGCTGAAGGATTCCCAGCGCTCAACGAAATACTGGCCCTTTTCGTCGATTTGAATCGGCGTGGTGAGAATTTCATTGCTGCGTGAGAAGTGCACCAGGTTGGCCTCGCCGTCAGTGGGGCGCTCGATGAAGAACTGCCCGGGGGACGTCAGCTTGCTGCGGTCCGGCACCGGGGCGGCGGGGGGCAGCGGTCGCCCTGCAATGCCTACTTCAACGCGGTAGTCACTGCGCAAAGCCACGCCGTAGAGGTCGTCAACCATCTGCCAGCCACCGCTGTGCAACGGTTTGGCCAATGATGGCGCGGTATCACGCACATGCAGGCTGACGGCATCCTGCAACTGTGCGATACCGGGTACGCCGACGTACATGTCCGTGTGCGCACTGCCCATGAACGCCACCCATTTATGCGGGCCAAGGGCTTGTTGGTCGGCGCTGATCACTTGGTTGGCAAAGTAGCTGAACAGCCGGGCGCGGGTGTTATCCCCGCTGAGGCCTTTGATGTGATAGCTGGCGGTGCAGTCCAGTGCGCGGATGCGGATCCCGTGCTTGTTGGCTGCCTTGACGACTTGAGTAAAGGTGTCCGGGCCTCTGTATTGCGGCATGTGACCGGCGTCCAGACTTAGCAGGTAATGTTCCAGAATGGGCGGCATTTTCAGCGTGCGCTGGTAAGTCTCCAGCGCGGCCTGGTGCAGGTCGGTGAGCAGATGCTCCATGTATAGCGTCTTGACCCCCTGTTTTTTCAGGAGCTTGAAGTTGTCGATCAGCAGCCGTTTGCTGGCGCGGGCGCTGTGGGCTTCGCCAATGACCAGCCCGAGTTTTTGTTGGTACAGCCGCTCGATGAACACGGTTTCACTGCTGGTGGTGGCCAGGTTCGCCGGCAAACTGCGCGGGGGCAATGTGAGCTCGTTGAAAAAAACCTTGGCTTTGTCCGAAAGCCGCTGCCGGGTTTGGCTGAAAGTGGATTGCGCGGCAGCATGTCGGGGGGTGGCAATTGAGTAGCGAGTGTCGAGGCCGCGATGGGTCTGCCTGATCAGGTTGATATCGCTGCGAATGCCCGAGGGCAGGTCGAACTCGGCGTAATGGCTGGCAGCGCCCGCCGGTGTGCCCGACGTACTGGGTCTGCGCAACGTAGCGTGGATGGTTGGCAGGGCCAGGGTGAAGTCACCGCGGGATTGCAGGCTGGTGGCGGTGTCGGGCCACACGCCGATGCGTTGGCCGGGTGCGGCGTCTTCGACCCGCAGGGCCGGAGTGTTTTGTAGATCTGCCAGGCCCGCGACCTGTTCATAAGTGCCCAGGCGGCTGGAGTCCACCAGCGCCACCCAGCCTTCGCCGGGGTTGTTTTTCAGGTTTTGCTCAATCACCGAGTGGGAGTAGACATTGCGCAGCTTGCTGCTGCGGGGAATGAAGCGCGGACCATCCCCCAGAGCCAGTACGTGCTCCATATGGTACGAGGCGGACCCGTCGATGCCATCGATGGCGATATTCAAGCGTTGGGTTTCCAGCAGCAATTTTCGATAAGTGAAGGGCGCATCGGCCGTGAGCCCCAGGGCTTGATCGACTTGCATCAGATGCCGCTCGATCTGTGCCAGCGCCTGGGCCTTGTTGCCGCCGAGCTGGTTGTTGAGGACCTTCAGCTTGCGATGGAACAGGTCGCGGGGCAGGTTTTCGATGTAGACGCGCTTGAGCCCCTGTTCGGCCAGCGCAGGCAATTGTTCGATCAACAGTTGCTTGCTGGCGATGGAGCTGTCGAGGGCGCCGATGATCAGGCGTTTGTTGCGATTGAACAGGGACTTGAGGATATCCACAGGTGCGGTATCGACCGCGAACACGGGCAAGGGGGATTTGGGCGCCGCAGCGGGGAACGCCGGGAAGAAGGCGTCGGCACGCTGGTTCAGCAGTTCGATCTGCTTGGCATACGCCGTGCGCAAGGGGGCCGCTTGGTTGAAGGCATTACCTTGTGCGGCACCGCCATATTCGGCCCCCATCTCCTCCAGGCGGGCCTTGAACTCCGGGTCGAGCATCGCGCGGAAGGTCTTGGCTTGCTCGGGTGCGACGTCGAATGCCTCCAGTGGGCTGCTCTCGTCGGCCAACAGTTTTTCGTATTTCTTGCGCCCGCCACCGACCACACCGGAACGCACCCATTGGCCGTCGGCATTGCGGTTGACCAATCGTGTGGTGGACAGCAACTGGCCGCTCTGCGGGTCATGGCGATACAGCAAATAACGGCCCAATGCATCCGGGGTGTGTGACGCCCATAGTGAGTTTCCGTCGAACAGCACCGGCTGCATGCCCTCGGGTTTGAGCATGTCTACTTGGCTGATCACTGCGTTGTCGGCAGCTTGTGTGCTCGTGCGAATCGTCGGACGCAGTGACTTGAAGGCGCCCTTCAATGCCGGACGCGCGTCGAACAACAGCGCCCCGCCTACATTGGCCAGGTAGCCGAGATAGTGCTGCAGGGCGCTGTCTGTGTCGTTATGGTGGTAGGCGTTGAGGGCGAGCATGGCGTCCTTGAAGGCCAGTAGCCCGCCCAGGGTCAGGCTGAGCAGCGGGAACGGCATGGTGGCGACCGCGGTCAGCCACTCGACGCAGGTCCACAGAATGCCAGTGATCATCTGGAGCCGATTGACTGTTGTCGCGTGCACGTCATCGATCTTGCGTTGCAGGTTCATGTTGTAGAACTCATAGCGCAAATCGGTCAGTGGCGTGGTGTGCTGGATGCTGTCATGCCGTGCAGGGCTCGGGGTGGTGCGGTCGATTTCGACCGGCAACCCTTCACGAGCGGTATTGAGGAACTGCGCAACCCGTGCCATGGACGGCAACGGTACCCGCGCGCCCCAGTAAGCGGGCATGCCCTCGACTTTTTTGAGCAGGTAGTTGAACAGCCTGGCCTCGCGCCAACAGATGCCATCCGGCGCATCAGGGGTGTAAAGCAGTATCGGGTTGTCGCCGTGGCTGAACAGGTAGTTGCCGATCACCCAGTCTCCATCAATGGACAGTCGGTGCACCCTGTAGGTGTTGCGCTCGGTGTTGCCGCTGTCGCAAAGCCCGTCGATGGCCTTCTCCAGCCAGGCCAGGTCACCCGGAGTGAGATGCCCTTGCAGGCAGGACTCCAGAGCCGCGCTTTTCATCTGCAGTTGCACGATGGCCAGCACGGCAGTGCGTCGCTCGTCATAGCCTGGGCTGTCACTGTTTTGCAGGCGTCGGCGGATTTCGTCGGTGTAGCGTTGACCGATCCAGACGCCCGTGACGGAGCGTGCAACGTTCTGCGCTGTCAACGGGCTCAGGTCTACGTTGGGCGGGCCGCGGAAGGTCGCGGAGGTTGAGAATTTTTCATTGAGAAAGCCGATGCCGTCTTCATACCCATCGCGATACAGCGTGGTGTACGACACCGGCGTCGCCGCAGCGCCCACCAGTGGTCTGGGGGCATAAGCAAATACTGTATCCGGGTCAATATCGTTTTGCTGGCGACCTAACAGCCGGTTGAGACTGAGCCTGGCTTGGTCATGCAGGTAGCGCTCGAACGCAGGGACGCTGGATTCAGCGTCTGGCCTTGCGTTATAGACACGCAGTGCGCCGGCCGCATCGTCGGCCAGGCTTGCCAGGCGGCTGCGATCATTGACAGAGGCCGTGCGGTACCAGGCCGGCGAGCTGAACTCGTAGTCATCCAACTGTGTCGTCAACTGGTGCGCGGCGATCGCTTCCAGGCAGTCGGCATAGGTGCACGGTTTGCCAAAAGTCACTTCCAGGTGCTCGTTGGCATCAGGGCGCAGGCTGATACTGCGCAGGAAGTCACGCATCTTTGGTCTGAAACGCTGCGGCACCTGCTCCAGCAGGTAGTCGCTCATGGTGCGCCCCTTGAGGCGGGCCTTGCTGTCCGTCCAGCCGATGATATGGGTCTGGCATTCGCGCAGTGTGTTGAATGCGATGAACTGCCGGGCGCTCGGTGCGTCGGGCGTACACAGTAGGAGGCGCTTGACCTGGCCCTGGCCGTCATCTTCGCGCAGCAGCCACAGGTCCTTGAGTTGTGCGCCGTGGAGCAGCACGGTCTGGGCATGCAACGGTTGGCGTGTGTTTTTTTGCAGGTCTTCAAAGCGTTGGAAATCGGCCGGGCTCAGATGGCCTTGCAGCCGGGCGACGTTGGCCATGAGCACCAGGCGCTGATCGAAGAGCCTCCGTGCCGCCAGTTTGATTTGTGGAGCGGCCAGTGCTGTTTTCAGCGTGCTGGCGAAGTCCAGGCGCGGTTGCAGGTCTTGCAGCAGCGTGAGCAAGGTTGGCAGGTTGAGGTGAGCGTGGGCGGCGCCAAGCGGCGCTCCGGCGTAGTTTAAGGTGCTGCGTTCGAGGAACGCCGAACCGGGCGTGCTGTCGCCGGGGTGCAGGCCGCGCAGGGTCAACTCCACCAATGAGCGTTGTTGGTTGTAGGTGCCGACCTGAGGCACGCTGCGAGGGGTGGTGATGTGCAGCAGGTCCGGGTCCAGGTCGTGGATATCCAGCTCATCGGCCAACTGCTCGGCCCATTGATGGCGGGCCAGGGCTTGAGGTGTCGCGGCGGGCCCGAACAGATCAAGGAAAGCCTGGCGAGCCCTGTTGTAGTGGTGCAGGTGCTGGTCGATGGTTGCGCGCTCGAGCGTGTTGGCGCTGCGATACCAGTCGGGCAGGGCATTGAACAGGTCGCGCTCCAGCAGGCGCTGGGCGCGAAATTCCAGGCGCGGCGTGAGGTCGGGCAGCGCGGCGTGGAGAGCGTCGTCGAGGTGCTGCTTGAGTTGGGTCGCGTTCAACTGAGCGTTTTCCGCCAGGGTCAGGGCGTAATGGATATCTTTTTTGCGCTTTTCGAGCAGGGCTTGATAGACGTATTCGAACAGCGGTTGACCCGTGATCGGTTGCAGTGCCAGCGGCCAGATATCGGTGACGGTCAAGTGTTGATACCGCACCGGCAAATGACGGCTGAATTCAGCGTGGCCGCTGCGCAGGGTCATGGCTTGCAGCAGGCCCCGGTCGAGGTCTTGCAAGGTGGCGAAGGCTTCCAACCCCCGCGAGGGCGTGAAGAGCAGCACCGGACCGACGCTCGTGTTGCCGCTCAGGCTGTCAACCGTCGGGTTGGCCTGGCGTGTCAGCACGAACGCCCCGGCGAACTCGATGCGCTCGTCCTGGTAATCGAAGGTCAAGGCGTACAGTCCGGGACGAAAAGTCGGAGGCCGGGAGCAGTCTTCGAGCATTTGCAGGTCGAGGGGCGATAGCAGCGCATCACTGACGTTTAGCCGTGTTTCCTGTTCCAGCGCTTTGATGCCGGCGGTGTCGGTCAGATAGGTCTTGCGGCTCTGGCCATTGACAGTACTGGTGTCATCCAGATCTTGCAGTTGGGTGTCGAGGCGGGTTTTCAACTGGCTCAGTTGGCTGGGGTCAGCCAGGTCCAGCGCCTGGTAAAAGGCGCTGGCCTGAGTCATGTAGGCCTCGTTGATGCGCTTTAGGGTGGTGTTGAGGGTGTCCAGGGCCAGCCGCTCGGCTGGCAGGGTGGCGGGGCGTCTGCTGTAAGGGCGCAGCGTCGGATCGATTTCCAGTAGATGGTTATGGATATGTTGCAGGGCAGGGGAGTGATTCGGCGTACTCATCGGTAGGGTCCCAGGGTGATGAATGGAATCATCAGCATGGGGGGCGGCGGCATGTGCCCGGCTGTAGATAGCTATGCCGTGGCGCTCATCAAGGTTGGGTGTTGTGTGCTAGTCTGCTGGCCCTTTTAGATCTGGAGGGCGCGGAAAATCGTGCCCTCCTACAGCGGAGCACCTTCATGTCCGAAGTTAATCTGTCCACCGACGAAACCCGCGTCAGCTACGGTATTGGCCGCCAACTGGGCGACCAACTGCGCGACAACCCGCCACCGGGCGTGAGCATTGACGCCATCCTGGCCGGCCTGACCGACGCTTTCGCCGGCAAGCCAAGCCGTGTTGACCAGGAGCAAATGGCGGCCAGCTTCAAGGTTATCCGCGAAATCATGCAAGCCGAAGCGGCTGCCAAGGCTGAAGCGGCTGCTGGCGAAGGCCTGGCCTTTCTGGCTGAAAACGCCAAGCGTGAAGGCATCACCACCCTGGCTTCCGGCCTGCAATTTGAAGTGCTGACTGCCGGTGATGGCGCCAAGCCAACCCGTGAAGACCAAGTGCGTACCCACTACCACGGCACCCTGATCGACGGCACTGTGTTCGACAGCTCCTACGAGCGCGGCCAGCCTGCAGAATTCCCGGTGGGCGGCGTGATCGCCGGCTGGACCGAAGCCCTGCAACTGATGAATGCCGGCAGCAAATGGCGCCTGTACGTGCCGAGCGAACTGGCTTACGGCGCTCAAGGCGTGGGCAGCATCCCGCCGCACAGCGTTCTGGTGTTCGACGTCGAGCTGCTCGACGTTCTGTAAGACCTGCTTCCCCGCTGTAGGTGGGGGCGGGCTTGCCTGCGATAGCATCACCTCGGTGAGACGTCAGACCGAGTCGTCTGCATCGCGGGCAAGCCCGCTCCCACAAAAAGCTCAATCCCGCAGGCTGGGCTCATGGATGAAACTTGCCATTCAACTCAGTGGCCGGGCGCAACGCTCGGGCATAGCAGAATAGAAACAGGTTACGCACGACCTCCTTCAGCACCCCAGGCTCACTGGAACTCAGGCCATTCACGTCCAGGTCACCCTGGTCCTGCAGCTCATTCAGCGCTTCTTCTTCCAGCACCGCACAGACTTCACCGGTTTCCCGATGCAGGATCCGCAGATAAGGGTGTGGGCGGTCCAGCCAGGCATCAATCAAATACGTCATGAGTCATTCTCCTTGATAAGTTTCCAATGAGAATAATTCTTATTCGTGGAATAGCAAGTGCCTATTGGCGGATTCTGGATTTTTCTGTGTGGATATTGCGCGGGATCAACGGGGAGGGCGAAACGCCATCCCGCGACGGGCGCGGGATGGAGGCAGCAGAATCAGACTTTGCGCACGAACTCGGACTTGAGCTTCATCGGTCCGATACCGTCGATCTTGCAATCGATATCGTGGTCGCCGTCGCACAGGCGGATGTTCTTGACCTTGGTGCCGACCTTTACAACCAGCGAAGTGCCTTTGACCTTGAGGTCTTTGATCACGGTGATGGTGTCGCCGTCCTGCAGGACGTTGCCGACAGAGTCTTTTTTCACGGTTTCATCGCCGGCTGCTTCGGCCTCGCCGCTGGCGGACCACTCATGGGCGCATTCCGGGCAGATCAGCTGGGCGCCGTCTTCGTAGGTGTATTCGGAATTGCATTTCGGGCAGGGTGGCAACGTGCTCACTAAAGCTCCTATAGAGTCAGGATGGCTAAAAGTCGCACATTATATAGGGTTTATTGCCCGTTGGGGGCGCCTCAGGACCTTGTGGGAGCCGGGCTTGCCCGCGATAGCGACAGTGAATTCACTAAAGTCATCGCAGGCAAGCCAGCTCCCACAGGAAGCGGGGCCGTATCAGTGAGTGCGGGCTACCGCAAACTCGCTCAGCTCAACCAGGGCATCCCGGTATTCGCTGGCCGGCAGGGCTTCCAGGCACTGGATGGCACGGGCGACATAATCGCGTGCCAGTTGGGCGGTGTATTCCAGCGAGCCGGACGCTTCCACGGCGGCGCGGATGGCTTCCAGATCCTCGATCCCGCCTTTCTGGATCGCCTTGCGCACCAGAGCAGCCTGTTCCGGCGTGCCTTCGCGCATGGTGTAGATCAACGGCAGGGTCGGCTTGCCTTCGGCCAGATCGTCACCGACGTTCTTGCCCAGGGTTTCGGCGTCGCCCTTGTAGTCGAGCAGGTCGTCGACCAGTTGGAACGCCACGCCCAGGTGGTCGCCAAAGGTGCGCAGGGCTTCGGCCTGTTCAGCCGTAGCACCGCACAGGGCTGCGGCGCTGTGGGTGGACGCTTCGAAGAGCATCGCGGTTTTGCCGCGAATCACTTCCATATAGGTTTCTTCGGTGGTGCTGGCGTCGCGAACCTTCGACAGCTGCAACACTTCACCTTCGGCAATGATGCGTGTGGCTTGTGAAAGAATCTTCATCACCGGCATCGAGCCCAGTTCGACCATCATTTCGAACGAGCGCGAATACAGGAAATCGCCCACCAGGACGCTCGGGGCATTGCCCCACATTGCATTGGCGGTCTCGCGGCCACGGCGCATGCCGGACATGTCGACCACGTCGTCATGCAGCAGGGTGGCGGTGTGCAGGAATTCGATAGTGGCGGCCAGCAGGCGCAGGTCGTCGCCTTCGCGGCCCAGGGCCTTGCCGCACAGCAACACTAATAAAGGACGCAGGCGTTTGCCGCCGGCCGACGTAATGTAGTCGCCAATTTTGGAGACCAGCGGCACTTTAGAAGTCAGCTGCTTCTTGATGATGCCGTCGACGGCGCTAAAATCGTCCGCGACCGCGCGGTAGAAGGCTTGGGGTTGCATCAGCGACAGTCGCTCCAGAAGGGTTGCGCGGCATGCTAGGACCCTGACCCCGCAGTGTCAAGGCGCGTTAGACGGCCCCTTGCAACACCCATTTACCTTGCGTACAATCGCGCACCCTGAACTTCCTGGGCAGCACCTGCCTTACGCAATTGCATTCGGGACGTCCATCCCATGCAGCCATGCCAGCCAATACCTTTTCTTATAAAGCGCTGGGTGAGCAGGATTATCGGAGAAATACCATGTCGTACGCAGTAATTGTTACTGGTGGCAAGCAATACAAGGTCGCCCCAGGTGAATACCTGAAGATCGAAAAACTGGAAGTCGCTACTGGCGAATCCGTTACCTTTGATCGCGTTCTGTTGGTCGCCAATGGCGATGACGTGAACATCGGCGCTCCAGTTGTTGCTGGCGCTACCGTTGTGGCTGAAGTGATCTCCCAAGGTCGTCACGATAAAGTCCGCATCATCAAGTTCCGTCGTCGTAAGCACCACATGAAACGTATGGGCCACCGCCAGTGGTACACCGAGATCAAAATCACCGGTATTCAGGCTTAATTTCAGCCTAATTCCTCACTAGGAGAATTGACTCATGGCACACAAAAAAGCTGGTGGTAGTACCCGTAACGGTCGCGACTCAGAAGCCAAACGCCTTGGCGTGAAGATGTATGGCGGCCAGAAAATCATTCCGGGCAACATCATCGTGCGTCAGCGCGGCACCCAATTCCACGCCGGTTACGGTGTTGGCATGGGTAAAGATCACACCCTCTTCGCTAAAATCGAAGGCGTGATCAAGTTTGAAGTAAAAGGCGCTTTCAACCGCCGTTACGTGAGCGTTGTCGCCGCTTAATTGCGCGATCGCTGGAAAAGCCCTGTCTCGCGACGGGGCTTTTTCGTTTGTGGGGTGAGTCTCTTGCAAAGCTGTTTGTGATGGGCGAAAGCAGCAGGATTTGCGATGGTTGCTTGAGGTCGCTGCGCTCATTTTTGCAAGAGTCTTATGTCTTGGTTTCTTAAGCTCGTCCATGCGACGAGAGGCGTTTTGTTATGAAGTTCGTTGATGAAGTTTCCATCCGAGTAAAAGCAGGCGACGGCGGTAACGGTTGCATGAGTTTCCGTCGCGAAAAATTCATCGAAAACGGTGGCCCCAACGGCGGCGATGGTGGTGACGGCGGTTCCATCTACATGATGGCCGACGAAAACCTCAACACCCTGGTCGACTACCGTTACACCCGGCATTTCGATGCCGAGCGTGGCTCCAACGGCGGCAGCACCGACTGCACCGGTAAAAAAGGCGAAGACCTGGTACTGCGCGTACCGGTCGGCACCACGATCATCGACTCCGCCACCCAGGAAGTCATCGGCGACCTGACCAAGGCCGGCCAGAAGTTGATGGTTGTGCAGGGCGGCTGGCACGGTCTGGGTAACACCCGATTCAAGTCCAGTACCAACCGTGCGCCGCGCCAGACCACGCCGGGCAAGCCGGGTGAGCAGCGTGACCTCAAGCTGGAAATGAAAGTACTCGCAGACGTGGGCCTGCTGGGCCTGCCGAATGCCGGCAAAAGTACCTTCATCCGCTCGGTTTCGGCCGCCAAGCCGAAAGTCGCCGACTACCCGTTCACCACCCTGGTGCCGAACCTGGGTGTGGTCAGCGTCGATCGCTGGAAAAGCTTCGTAATCGCCGACATTCCCGGCCTGATCGAAGGCGCTTCCGATGGCGCCGGCCTGGGGATTCGCTTCCTCAAACATTTGGCCCGTACCCGTTTGCTGCTGCACCTCGTCGACATGGCACCGCTGGATGACACCAGCGCACCGGATGCCGCCGAAGTGATCGTCAGCGAACTGACCAAGTTCAGCCCGGCCCTGGCCGAGCGTGATCGCTGGCTGGTGCTGAACAAGTGCGACCAGATCCTCGAAGAAGAGCACGAAGCACGCGTCAAGGAAATCGTTGACCGCCTGGAGTGGGAAGGCCCGGTCTACGTGATCTCGGCCATCGCCAAAGAAGGCACCGAGCGCCTGACCCGCGACATCATGCGCTACCTGGAAGACCGCGCCGACCGCCTGGCGGCCGACCCGGTGTTCAAGGCCGAGCTGGCCGAGCTTGACCAGCAGATCGAAGACGAAGCCCGCGCCCAGTTGCAGGCTCTGGACGACCAGCGTGCCCTGCGCCGCAGCGGCGTGAAGTCGGTCCATGACATCGGCGACGATGATTGGGACGAAGAAGACGTGGATGATGAAGACGGTCCTGAAATCATTTACGTGCGCGACTGACCGGTTGCGATAAACTCAAACGCCGCTCTCTGGAGCGGCGTTTTGGTATCCGGGTATAACGTTTTGGGCGACGCTGGGTCGCGTACAGCCCTCACTCTAAGGTTGAAGATGATGCGGAGCAAAGTGACAGGTGCGCAGCGCTGGGTCGTAAAGATCGGAAGTGCGCTGCTGACGGCGGACGGCAAAGGCCTGGATCGCGCAGCGATGAGCGTTTGGGTCGAACAGATGGTGGCCTTGCATGAAGCGGGCGTGGAATTGGTGCTGGTATCGTCCGGGGCCGTTGCCGCCGGGATGAGCCGCCTCGGCTGGACCGTGCGACCCAGCGCGATGCACGAACTGCAAGCCGCCGCCGCCATCGGCCAGATGGGCCTGGTGCAAGCCTGGGAATCCAGCTTTGCCGAGCACGGCCGCCACACCGCGCAGATCCTGCTGACCCACGACGACCTGTCCGACCGCAAGCGCTACCTCAACGCCCGCAGCACCTTGCGCGCCTTGGTGGAGCTGAAAGTCATCCCGGTGATCAACGAAAACGACACCGTGGTGACCGACGAAATCCGTTTCGGCGACAACGACACCCTGGCCGCGCTGGTCGCCAACCTGGTGGAAGCCGACCTGCTGGTGATCCTCACCGACCGCGACGGCATGTTCGACGCCGACCCGCGCAACAACCCCGACGCCCAGCTTATCTACGAAGCCCGTGCCGATGACCCGGCGCTGGACGCCGTGGCCGGCAGCGTCGGCGGCGCCCTTGGCCGTGGCGGCATGCAGACCAAGTTGCGCGCTGCGCGCCTGGCCGCGCGTTCCGGTGCCCACACCATCATCGTCGGCGGGCGCCTGGAACGTGTGCTGGACCGCCTCAAGGCGGGTGAACGCATCGGCACGCTGTTGTCGCCGGAACGCGGCATGCTCGCAGCGCGCAAACAATGGCTGGCCGGTCATCTGCAAACCCGCGGCACGCTGGTTCTGGACGACGGTGCTGTGTCAGCCTTGTCCCAGGGCAACAAGAGCTTGCTGCCGGTGGGCGTCAAACTGGTGCAGGGCAGCTTCCGCCGTGGCGAGATGGTGGTGTGCGTGGCGCCGGACGGTCGTGAAATCGCCCGTGGCCTGGCCAACTACAGCGCCCTGGAAGCGCAGAAGATTATTGGACAATCGTCTGACGCCATTGTCGGATTATTGGGTTACATGGCAGAGCCGGAGCTGGTTCACCGCGATAACCTGATCCTGGTCTAAACAAAAGGAATAAACGATGCGTGTCATGAAGGGATTGCTCGGCTTGCTGCTGGCGCTGCCGCTGCTGGCCTCGGCCGAGGAAATCGGCCAGGTGTCGACCGTGTTCAAGTTTGTCGGCCCCAACGACCGCATTGTGGTCGAAGCGTTTGATGACCCCAAGGTTGACGGCGTGACCTGCTACCTGTCGCGTGCCAAGACCGGTGGCGTCAAAGGCGGCCTGGGCCTGGCCGAAGACCGCGCCGAAGCCTCGATCGCCTGCCGTCAGGTGGGCCCGATCCACTTCAAGGGCGAGCTCAAGGACGGCGATGAAGTGTTCAAGGAACGCACCTCGCTGGTGTTCAAAACCATGCAGGTCGTGCGCTTCCTCGACAAGAAGCGCAACACCCTGGTTTACCTGGTTTACAGCGACCGTTTGATCGAAGGCAGCCCGCAAAATGCGGTCACGGCCATCCCGATTCTGCCCTGGCCGACTGCGCAATAACCGGCGGGCGAGTTTTTCAATCGGTGTCTATGATTGCAGGCTTGTGGCCTGTAATCTCAAAAGCTGCAACGCGAAAAACATGGGATATCTGGAGTTCGTCATGAGTGCTTTCCACGACCTGAAACTCAAAGCTTTAGACGGTCATGAGCTGCCGCTGGCGCCCTTCAAGGGGCAAGTTGTGCTGGTGGTCAACGTGGCCTCCAAATGTGGCTTGACCCCGCAATACGCGGCGTTGGAAAACCTCTATCAGCAGTACAAGGACCAGGGTTTCACCGTGCTGGGCCTGCCGTGCAACCAGTTTGCAGGCCAGGAGCCGGGCACTGAGGAAGAAATCCGCGAGTTCTGCAGCCTGAACTATGGCGTCAACTTTCCGCTGGGCAGCAAGCTCGACGTGAACGGGCCCGACCGCCACCAGTTGTACCGTTTGCTGGCGGGCGAGGGCGCCGAGTTTCCCGGGGACATCACCTGGAACTTCGAGAAATTCCTGCTGGGCAAGGACGGGCGTGTACTGGCGCGCTTCTCGCCGCGCACCGCACCGGATGATCCAGCGATCGTGCAGGCCATCGAAAAAGCCCTGGCCTGAATAGCGGGATTGTTGTGGCAAGCAGGCTTGTTGTGGCGAGCGGGCTTGCCCCGCGTTGGGCTGCGCAGCAGCCCCAATAAACTCACTGCGGTTTTTCAGACACTCGGAGGTGCATGGTTTTGGGGCCGCTTCGCGCCCCAACGCGGGGCAAGCCCGCTCGCCACATACAAGTCAGCGCTTCTTCGCCTCCCGCGCTTTTACCCCTTAATCACCCAAATCAATAGTGCTTCCGCACGCGGCGCACTCGCCATATTATCCACATCATAAATCCCCCCTTCCGTGGAGTGTTCCATGCCTGTCCAAGCCTTGTTCAAACCTTTCCAGCTCGGCGCTCTGCAACTGTCCACCCGCGTGGTCATGGCGCCGATGACCCGCTCGTTCTCCCCGGGTGGCGTGCCCAATTCCAAGGTCATCGAGTACTACCGTCGCCGTGCGGCTGCGGGCGTGGGCCTGATCGTCACCGAAGGCACGGTGGTCGGTCATCCAGCGTCCAACGGCTACCCGAACGTGCCGCATTTCTATGGCGAGGCCGCGTTGGCGGGCTGGAAGAAAGTGGTCGACGCGGTACACGCCGAAGGCGGCAAGATCGTTCCGCAACTGTGGCATGTGGGCAGCGTGCGCCGCATCGGCACCGAGCCGGATGCCAGTGTTCCCGCCTATGGCCCGATGGAAAAGCTCAAGGACGGTAATGTCGTGGTGCACGGCATGACCACCCAGGACATCAAGGACGTGATCAACGCCTTCGCCCAGGCCGCCAAGGATGCACAAAGCATCGGCATGGACGGCGTGGAGATCCACGGCGCCCACGGCTATCTGATCGACCAGTTCTTTTGGGAAGGCAGCAACCAGCGCACCGACGAATACGGCGGCAGCCTGGCCAACCGTTCGCGTTTCGCCATTGAGCTGATCCAGGCCACCCGCGCCGCCGTCGGCCCGGACTTTCCGATCATCCTGCGCTTCTCCCAGTGGAAGCAGCAGGACTACACCGCGCGCCTGGTGCAAACCCCGGAGGCCTTGGGGGAATTCCTCAAACCGTTGGCCGACGCCGGTGTGGATATTTTCCATTGCTCCACCCGTCGTTTCTGGGAGCCGGAATTCGAAGGCTCCGACCTCAACCTGGCCGGCTGGACGCGCAAACTCACCGGCAAGCCGACCATCACCGTGGGCAGCGTCGGCCTCGATGGCGAGTTCCTGCAGTTCATGGTCAACACCGACAAGGTGGCGCAACCGGCGAGCCTGGAAAAACTGCTGGAGCGCCTGAACAACGACGAGTTCGACCTGGTGGCCGTGGGCCGTGCGCTGCTGGTGGACCCGGATTGGGCCGTGAAGGTGCGCGAAGGTCGTGAAGGCGACATTCTGCCGTTCAGTCGTGAGGCGTTGACGAGCCTGGTGTAAGCAGAGACAGGTTTGACGCCATCGCGGGCAAGCCCGGCTCCCACAGTGGAACGCATTTCCCTGTGGGCGCCGGGCTTGCCCGCGATGGCGATCTGACGGCCAACACCTGCGTCAGATCAAGCGCGACTGCCCTGCAATCACCGGCTGCTCGCCGCATACCCCACGCAACTGCCGTTCAAACTGCTCGATAATCGCCGGCCAGCCCTGGCGACTCGCGTGTTGGCGGGCGTTCAGGCGCATGCGACGCAAACTTTCCGCGTCTTCCAGCAACCAATTGGCTGCATCGCAAAACGCATCCTCATCCCCCGGCATCGCCAGCACGCCGTTGTAGCCATGGCGAATATGCTGGGTCGCGGCCGCCTGGTCGTAAGCCACCACACCCAACCCTGACGCCATGGCTTCGAGCACCACGTTGCCAAAGGTTTCGGTCAGGCTGGGGAACAGGAACACATCCCCCGAGGCGTAATGCCGCGCCAGTTCCTCACCGCGCAAAGTGCCGCAGAAAACCGCTTCCGGCAGTTCCTTTTCCAGCACGGCACGTTGCGGGCCGTCGCCGACGATGATCAGTTTCATCTGGCGCAGCGGGTAGGTGTCCTGCAGGGTTTCGAAGCAACGCTTGAGCAGCCCCAGGTTTTTTTCCTGGGCCAGCCGGCCCACATACAGCACGGCGGTCTGCTCGTCGTTCAACGCCCAGCTTGTGCGCAGCGCGCTGTCGCGCTTGGCCGGGTGAAACAATTGGCTGTCCACGCCGCGGGCCAGCATGCCCAGGCGTTCGAAACTGCGACGCTCCAGCTCCAGGCGCTGGCTGGCGCTCGGCACCAGGGTCAGGGTCGAACGGTTGTGAAACCAGCGCAGGTAATGGGTGACCACACGGCTCAGCAGGCTCAAGCCATATTGATTCGAATATTGCTGGAAGTTGGTATGAAACCCGCTGACCACACTGATTCCCAGACGCCGCGCCGCACGCAACGCAGACAACCCCAGCGGCCCTTCGGTGGCGATGTACAGCACGTCCGGGCGCTGACGGGTCCAGCGGCGCAACAGCTTGTGCATCGACGACTGCCCCCATTGCAACCCAGGGTAACCCGGCAGCGGCCAGCCGCGGCACAGCAGCAATTCATCATCGCTGGGGCGGGTCTGGTCGGCGCCCTGGCGGGGGCGCACCAGCTCGACTTGATGGCCCCGCGCGCGCAAACCGTCACACAGGCGGCCAAGGGTATTGGCCACCCCGTTGATCTCCGGCGGGAAGGTTTCGGTGATGAGGGTGATGTGAAGCGAGGCTGTCGTCATGACCCACAGTGTCACCGTGGGCCATGTCGTCATTGTGTCATCGGGATGATGGATTTATGACTTGGTCACTTTTTGTTGCTGTGCCATCGCCTCGGCGCCTTGTTCGCGCACCCAGAACAAGGTTGCCCCGGCCACTGCCGCCGGCATCATCAGCAGGTTGACCACTGGCACCAGCAACACCAGGTATACAATCCCGCCGAAGCTCATGCTCTGCCAGCGTTTCTGGCGCAGCCAGGCGAGCATTTCGTTCCAGCCCAGCTTGTGGTTGTCGGCCGGGTAGTCGATGTACTGGATCGCCATCATCCACACGCCGAACAGCAGCCACAGCGGCGCAGCAACCAGGTTGACCACCGGAATGAACGACAGGATAAACAGGCCGATGGCCCGGGGCAGGAAGTAACCCAGCTTGCGCATTTCCCGCGCCAGGGTGCGCGGGACCATGGCCACCAGTTCGCCCCAGCTGAATGCCGGGAAGTCATCGGTGCCGCGCACCACCACTTCGACTTTCTCCGAAAGAAAGCCGTTGAACGGCGCCGCGATGATATTGGCCAGCATGGTGAAGGTGAAAAACACCATCAGCACCACCAGCACCACGAACAAGGGCCAGAGGATATAGCTGAAGAAACTCAGCCAGCTCGGCAGCGTCGGCATCAAGTGGTCGACCCACAGGCTGAATTGATGGCCAGCGAAGTAGATCAAACCGACGAACAGCACCAGGTTGATCGCCAGCGGCAGCAGCACAAACAGCCGCAGGCCGGGGCTCAGCACCAGTTTGAGGCCTTCACGCAGGTATTGCGGGCCGGAAAGAGCAGGGGCGGGCATGGAGAACTCCGAGCAGGATGACGAACGCGCCGACCTTACCGACTTTGTGCCAGCGGCGAAAGCTGCGACATCAACGGTAACAAAGGTGTCGATCAACCGGTTCAATTGCATAGAGATCGCCTATGAGCTGGATTGTCATTCCGTATTTCCTTAATCTTGCCCCCCTCTATACGCTGCACCCATTATTTTCAGGACGTGCGAGTTCAAGCCTTCCCCAAGTGCTTCGCAGTCCTTTTTTATTCCAGCCGCCTTGTGGTCCGGGCGGTCGACAGGAGTGAGTCATGTCTGATACCCGTCATTCGCGAGTGATTATTCTCGGTTCCGGCCCTGCCGGTTACAGCGCTGCCGTCTACGCTGCCCGGGCCAACCTCAAGCCGCTGCTGATCACCGGCATGCAGGCGGGCGGTCAGTTGACCACCACCACCGAAGTCGACAACTGGCCGGGCGACGTTCACGGCCTGACCGGTCCGGTGCTGATGGAACGCATGAAAGAACACGCCGAGCGCTTTGAGACCGAGATCGTTTTCGACCACATCAACAAAGTCGACTTCTCGAAAAAGCCTTACAGCCTGACCGGCGACAGCGGCGTCTACACCTGTGACGCGCTGATCATCGCCACCGGCGCCAGCGCCCGTTACCTGGGCCTGCCATCGGAAGAAGCGTTCATGGGCAAAGGCGTTTCGGCCTGCGCGACCTGCGACGGTTTCTTCTACCGCAACAAGCCGGTGGCTGTGGTCGGTGGCGGTAACACGGCCGTGGAAGAGGCGCTGTACCTGGCCAACATCGCCAGCACCGTGACCCTGGTTCACCGCCGCGAGACCTTCCGCGCCGAGAAGATCCTGATCGACAAGCTGCACGCCCGTGTCGCTGAAGGCAAAATCATCCTCAAGCTCAACGCCACCCTGGACGAAGTCCTGGGCGACAACATGGGCGTGACCGGTGCCCGCCTGAAAAACAACGACGGCAGCTTCGACGAGCTGAAAGTCGATGGCGTGTTCATCGCCATCGGCCACACCCCGAACACCTCGCTGTTCGAGGGCGTGCTGGAAGCCAAAGACGGCTACCTGGTGGTGCAGGGAGGCCGTGAAGGCAACGCCACCGCCACCAACATCGAAGGCATCTTCGCCGCCGGTGACGTGGCTGACCACGTGTACCGCCAGGCCATCACCTCGGCCGGCGCCGGTTGCATGGCGGCCCTGGATGCCGAGCGTTACCTCGACGGGTTGAAGGACGCTTCGTTCTAAACCGTAGAAACAAAAAAACCGGCTGAGAGGCCGGTTTTTTTATGCCCGCAATTTGATCAACAACACAAATCAAATGTGGGAGCTGGCTTGCCTGCGATAGCGGTGTATCAGTCACCACCGCCATCGCAGGCAAGCCAGCTCCCACAGAGGTCGAATCAGCGGCGGGTCAGGGGCTGTGCGCTGAACTTCACACCGGCCAAACCATGGGCAATCAACGCACGAATATTACCGTGATCGCTGCCCTCAGGCGTCGCCACCACTGAACGGTAATGCTCGCCAAACGCCAGCAGCGCTTCCTGGTCGCTCAGGCCTTCCAGCAGCGCCAGGCCCAGGGTCTTGCACGAGCCTTCGTTCTGGCCGGCGGCATTTTCCACGTCGCCGTTGGTAAAGGCTTGGGGCTGGTAGTCGTAACCGGCGGCAACAAACGCCAGGGTGTCGGCAAAAACATGTTCGCCGCTGTTGAGGCTGGCACGCAGGGTGTTCAAATCAGTCATGGGGTTTTCCTTTGGCGAACGCCGCTTGTTGATCGGCGCTGGCTTCTTTCTGGTATTGGGCTTTCCACTCGGCGTACGGCATGCCGTACACCACTTCGCGGGCGTCATCGAGGCTCAGCTCGATGTGGCGCTCGTCGGCCTCGGCCTTGTACCACTTGGACAAGCAGTTGCGGCAGAAGCCCGAGAGGTTCATCAGGTCAATGTTCTGCACATCCTTGCGGCTGTCCAGGTGCGCCACCAGCCGGCGGAAGGCGGCGGCTTCGAGTTCGAGGCGTTGTTGATCGTTCATAAGGCTCACTGAAAATCCGGAGGGTTAGCGGCTGGCCGCCAGGGTAATCGAAACCGACTCGGCAAACCGCAGCGCGTGGGGTTTGTCCACTTCGACTTCGGCGTACAGCACCGACTCATTGCTCATCACCAGGTCCAGCAATTCCTGGGTCAGGCGCTCCAGCAAGGCAAAGCGGTTGCCTTCGACGTGGGCGATGATCGCCTTGGTGATGGTGCGGTAGTTCAGCGCGTGGTCGATGTCATTGTCGCGCACGGCTTCCTGGGCGGCATACAGGATGGTCAGGTTGATCAGCACGTCCTGCTTGTTGAGGATCTCGTCCTCGTTGATGCCGATAAAAGTGCGCAGGCACAGGTCCTTGACCCGGATGCGCGCCATGCCTGGTTGAAGTTGTGGCATTGCTACTTGCTCCGTCCGATCAGTTGCAGGAACTCCATGCGCGTGGTGTTCGACTCGCGGAACGCGCCGAGCATCACCGAGGTGTTCATGGTTGAATTCTGTTTTTCCACGCCGCGCATCATCATGCACATGTGCTGGGCTTCGATCACCACGGCCACGCCGGCCGCCTGGGTCACCTGCTGGATGGCGTCGGCAATTTGCCGCGTGAGGTTTTCCTGTATCTGCAGGCGCCGCGCGTACATATCCACAATGCGCGCCAGCTTCGACAGGCCCAGTACCTTGCCGGTCGGAATGTAGGCCACGTGGGCCTTGCCGATAAACGGCAACAAATGATGCTCGCACAACGAGTACAACTCGATGTCCTTGAGGATCACCATCTCGTCATTGTCAGAGGCGAACAGCGCGCCGTTGACGATGGTGTCCAGGTCTTGCTCGTAGCCGTGACACAGGTATTGCATGGCCTTGGCGGCGCGCTTGGGCGTGTCGAGCAAGCCTTCGCGCTCCGGGTCTTCGCCCAGGCTCTTGAGAATTTCGCGGTAGTGTTGTGGCAGGGACAAGGTCATACAACATCCTCACAAACGGCTTACTTGATATGCCGCCCGCCGTTGACGGTCAGGGTGGTACCGGTGACATAGGGGTTGTCCAGCAGGTAACGCACGCTCTGGTAGATCACCTCGGGCCCGGGCTCAATGCCCAGCGCCGCCTTGGCCAGCACCTTGGCGCGGTAGGTCGCGTCGTCGCCGTCGTTGAACATCACCATCGCCGGGGCGATGCCGTTGACCTTGATCAACGGCGCGAACTGGGCGGCAAACGACAAGGTGAGGCTGTCGAGCCCGGCCTTGGTGGCGCAATAGGCGATGTGCTGGCGGCTGCCCTTGCGCACCACGTCGTCGCTGATGTGCACGATGTCGGCCGGTGTCGAGCGTCGCAGCAAGGCTGAACAATGCAGGTTGATCAAGTACGGCGCAAGCATGTG
This sequence comes from Pseudomonas tolaasii NCPPB 2192, assembly GCF_002813445.1. Taxonomy (NCBI): domain Bacteria; kingdom Pseudomonadati; phylum Pseudomonadota; class Gammaproteobacteria; order Pseudomonadales; family Pseudomonadaceae; genus Pseudomonas; species Pseudomonas tolaasii. The sequence goes on along the minus strand of NZ_PHHD01000001.1, from coordinate 317,463 downwards.
CACGCTGAACATGTCGCCGAATGCGCGGCTTTCGTCGCCGGGCGTTTCTGCGACCCAGGCCGAAGCGTTGTGGATGATCGCACGCAGGCTGTCGGTGTGGGTGTGCAGTTCGGTGATGAAGGCGAGAATCCCCGCCTCGCTGGAGAAGTCGGCAAACACGCCGACCGCGCCACGCTTGCGCAAGGCGTCGACGCCCGGGCGTTCGCTGCGGTAGCTGAAAATCACCGGCTGGCCTTCGTCCAGCAAGCGCTCGGCGCAATGCAGGCCGACGCGCTGGCCGGCACCGGTGATCAGGATCGGGGCGTCTGTTGCTGTCATGGGAGGCTCAAGTCGCTGGCAGGTGGAAACTATACCAGCGACCGGCCACCCCTGTACTCAAGCGGCGGCTTCGGTGGCCTTGGCGCGTGGCGGCGCGGGATGCAGCCAGCTCGCCAGCAGGTGGGTCGACAGCGGGATGAAGAAATAAACCATCAGCGGCGTGACTGCCAGGGTGCTGACCAGCACGCGGGTGAACAGGTCCAGTTCGCCCAGCAGCGGGCCCAGGCCGAAATTGAACAGCAGCGACACCGGGAAAAACGCCAGCCAGATCGCCACCGCCTGTTTCCAGCGCGGCGGCCTTGCGCCCACGGCGCCAAACCAGCCGTCGATGCCACTCACGCGATGTTCGGACGGGTCGGCAAACAACTCGCTGCCACGGCTCAGCCACGCACTGCGCGAGGCGGAAAACTCCCAGGCATGCAGGGTTTTTTCATCGGCGAAACGGAAGATGATCTGGAATTCATCGTCATGGGGCGGCGGTGCCAGCACGCCGGAACCCAGGTAACCGGGGAAGTCGGTGGCCAATTGCTCGCCTTCGCGCAGCCAGGCCATCAGTTCTTCGTAGCGCCCTTTGGCCACGCGGCGCGCAACCATCAAGGTGACGGGAGAGGTAGACATTGTGTATCTCCAAATAAACGGGTGCGCAGAACCGGGTAGGTGGCGCACGAACGAAGCTGCGGGGTGGTGCAGCGACGTGGCAAAAACAGGCAAGGATTATTCCTGTTTTGGCTGAATACGCCAGAGACTTCGGACGGATCGCCGCAGCCCTTGTATCGGTTAACCCAATCGGCGTTAAATGGGATCCAAGTTCAAGCAGATATTTCCTACCTCCAATGCCTGAAATCATTGCTCCTCAGCGTAGGGCCGCAACCGACAGTCACGCTGATTCCGAAGCGCTGTTTCCGATTCGCGAAGTGGCACGTCTGACGGGCGTCAACCCGGTCACCTTGCGTGCCTGGGAGCGTCGCTACGGTTTGATTCAGCCCACGCGCACCGAAAGCGGGCACCGATTGTATTCGGGCACCGATATCGACACCGTGCACCGCATTCTCGACTGGATCGAGCGGGGCGTGGCGGTCAGCAAAGTGGGCAAGATCCTCGCGCGCGATGAGCTGCGCAGCACGCCGGCCGCGACCTCTCGAGTCGATACCGAACTGGAATGGCACCAGTGGCAAGCGCAGTTGCGCCAGGCCGTCGGCGCCTTTGATGACCGCCAGCTGGACCGCTTGTACGGCCAGATTCTCGCCACCTATTCAACGGCCGTGGTATTTCAAGACATCCTCATGCCGCTGTGGCAGCAGTTGTTGCGTCACCATGGCAGCTTTGGCCAGGCCAGCGAGTGGCTGTTCTTCGATAATTTCCTGCGCGGCCGCACGGCCCAGCGCCTGCAAATGATCTGTGCGTGTGCCGCGCCCCGCGTATTGCTGTCGGCGATTGCCGGCGAGTGCCGGGAGCTGGAACTGCTGGTGGCGGGCCTGTTGATGTCCAGCGAAAAACTGGCGGTAAAGGTATTGGGGATGGGGCAACCGTTCGATGAATTGACACTGGTCTGTGAAAAGACCCGGCCGCACGCCCTCGTACTGTTTTCCAATCGCGCGCCTGGCAGCGAGCTGCCATCAAAACTCAATCGGCTGGCACTGACGCTCGACTGCCCGTTGCTGCTGGCCGGTGATGCGTCGGATCTGGCCGAACCCAACCTTACAGGTTCGCCCGTCGGTTGCCTGGGCAACGACGCCCGCTGGATGCAGCGCCGCTTGCAGCAATACCTGAGCGGGCAGCTGGATACCTGACTTCAGGCGTGAACGTGGGGGTGAACCAGCCGATGCTGGTGCAGAATGAACTGGCGCAGGCGCTCGATTTCATCCGCATCGCTCTGGTTCAGGCGGTAGGCGAACAAGCCGCGGGCGGTTTCGCGCTCCAGCGTGCCGCGCAGGGCAATGCGCTCGTAACCGGAAGGGCTGAACCACAGCGAAAAGGTTTTCGGCGCCTTGATCCGGCCACGAATCTCGATCAGCACACCTTTGAACGACACTTCATGCACCCATAACGCGGCCGGGTTGCCGCGTACGTTTTCCAGCGCCACCGGTGATTCCAGCGCCAGGCGCCATGGCCGAATCATCGGGCCGTCCTCGAAAATGCTCGGCACGCCCAGACGCAGATGCACCGCGTGAAACTCGTCTTCCACCAATTGCAGGGGAAAGGTGAGTTGCTGGTTATCGAATTGCGCCTGGATGGTAACGTTCTCGTGAGCGGCGAGCCGCGTGAGCAAATCGCGAATCTGTGCTCCGCCGTTGACCGTCAGGCTCGACCATGCATCCCGCACGTTGAGTTGCGGGTTGTGCTGCATGTCCTGGATGAAATCCAGTTCGTCCTGCGTCAAAAGAGCATCACGGTGCATTGATCTGGCTCAAGGGTGAGACATTGAAATGCCATTATCGCTCTAAAGGCGGCATTTTTTACAGTTTGTTAACTCCGCTCGTCGCCTTGAGCGCCGCCAATTCGTCTTTCAGGGCGGCGACTTCGGCTTCCAGCTGTGCAACCCGTTGCTGGGCCTTCACCTGAGGGGTGACGTCTTTCTGAACACCGACGAAATACGTCTGCCGGTCAGCCTCGTTGTACACCGTGGAAATCGACAGCTCATTCCAGAACGGCGTGCCGTCCTTGCGGTAGTTGCGCAGGATTTCACGGCACGAACCGCCGCTGTCGAGGGCCTCGCGAATGGCCATCAGCCCCGGCTGGTCGCGGTCACCGGACTGCAGAAAGCGGCAATCCTGATACAGGATGTCGTCCAGGTGGTAGCCGGTCATGCGCTCAAAGGCGGGGTTGGCGTAAATCAGCGGCTTGTCGCGGCCCTCCCGTTCGGCGATGGTGATCCCGTCGTTGGAGGCGTTGACCACCATTTGCATGAGGTTGGCGTTGATCATCGAGCGGTCCATGGCTTGTTTGGAGGAGGTTTGAGTGTATGGCATGGGGTAAATGTTGCGCCGATCACGCTGAAATATTTACCCCAGCTGCTAATATCCCACGCTTTCGCTCAACGACAGGATCAGATTGATGAAAGTCGCCATCCTTTCCGGCTCGGTCTACGGCACGGCTGAAGAAGTCGCCCGCCACGCCGCCGGTATCCTCAACGCCGCCGGTTTCGAGGCCTGGCACAACCCGCGCGCCACCCTGGCCGACGTGCAGGCCTTTGCCCCCGAGGCGTTTCTGGCGGTGACCTCGACCACCGGCATGGGCGAATTGCCCGACAACCTGCAACCCCTGTATTCGACTATCCGTGACCAATTGCCCGCCGCCTGGCGCGGCCTGCCGGGTGCCGTGATCGGCCTGGGCGATGCGAGCTACGGCGACACCTTCTGCGGCGGCGGTGAGCAAATGCGTGAATTGTTCGGCGAGCTGGGCGTGCGCGAAGTGCTGCCGATGCTGCGCCTGGACGCCAGCGAAAGCGTTACCCCGGAAGCCGACGCCGAGCCGTGGCTGGCCGAACTGGTCACTGCACTGCGCGGCTGACCGGAAACTCGCGCAGCAACGCCAGCCAGGCCTGGGCGGCTTTCGACAGATAAGCGCCTTCACGCCAGATAAAGGCAATGTCCCAGCGCAGGTAGTCGGGTGCCTTGAGGGTCAGGCGCACCAGGCCAGGTCGCACCAGCCCGCGGGCGACCACGCTGGGCAGCAGCACCACGCCTTGGCCGGCGGCGACCAGCGCGGCCAAAAAGTCCGCTTGACCGCTGCGCCCGATTTCCCTGGGCGTGAAGCCCAACTGCTGACAGGCCTGCATCAGGCGATCATTGAGTACAAAGCTGCGCTGGTACATCAGGAACGGTGTGTCCGCCAGTTCTTCCAGGCGCACCTGGGCGTTTTGCGCCAGCGGGTGATCCATCGGCAGCAACGCATCCAAAGGCTCATCGCAAAAGGCCTGCCAGGCGAAGGCCGGATCGCTGGGCATCAGGCTGCCGCCCACATCCAGTTCACCGTTCAAAATCGCTCGCTCGATGTTGCGGCTGCCGTCTTCCAGCAGTTGGATGGTCACATTGGGGTAGCGCCGGCGGTATTCGGCGTACAGGCCGGCAAACAAGGTGTCGCCCGCCAGCAACGGCAGGCCCAGGCGCAGTTCGCCACGGGTCAGTTGCTGCATGTCATCCAGCTCGCTGAGCAATTCCGACTGCAAACGCAACATGGCTTCGGCGCGTTGCAGCACCACTTCGCCGGCGGCGGTCAGGCGGATCTGCGAGCCCGTGCGCTCCAGCAACGGTGTGCCGAGGCTTTGCTCCAGCTGCGCCACTTGTTTGCTGACGGCGGACTGGCTGATGTGCAGGGTTTTACCCGCTTGAGTAAACCCACCGCGATGAATGACTTCGACAAAACTGCGCAGCTGTTTGAATTCCATGGGCCCAATTCCAGTTTGGAATAGCTGGCAGTCTAACAATTCGCTGTGGGGATGGGAGTGGCGTCTTTAAAATGAGCGTCTGCGAGGACCCAAAGCCCATGAAACGTTTCACCCGTTTGCTGACCGAACTGCTCATTTTGCTCGCCATCTACCTGCTGGGCTGCGAGTTGTCGGTGTGGTTCGCCTGGCCGATTCCTGGCGGCGTGGTGGGGCTGGGCCTGTTGTTGGCCACCTTCGCCAGCGGGTTGGTCAAGCCCGCCGCGCTGGAGTTGGGCGCGGGCGTGTTGATGGCCGAGATGCTGCTGTTTTTTATCCCGGCGCTGATGAGCCTGCTCGACTACGGTGGCCTGCTGCGCAATGACGGCTGGCGCATCCTGTTGGTGATCGGCTTCAGTACCTTGTCGGTGATGCTGGTGACCGCGTTTACCGTGGAAATGGTCTGCCGCTGGAGGCTGCGCCGTGAAGCTTGAGCTGATGCCGGTGTTCTGGCTCGCCCTGACGCTGGGCGCCTACGCTTTCAGCCGCTGGATTTACCGGCGCACCGGGCGTTATGTGCTGTCCCCGCTGATTCTGGTGCCCGCGCTGCTGCTGGCGGTCGCCGTGCCGATGAAAACCGCCTACGCCGAATATTCCGCCGACACCCATTGGCTGATGCTGGTGCTGGGCCCGGTGACTGTGGCCTTCGCGGTGCCGATCTGGCAACAGCGGCGGTTGCTGGCGCGCCATTGGTCGGCATTGTTGCTGGGCATGGTGGCGGGCAGCGCGGCGTCCATCGCCACCTCGTTCGGGCTGGCCAAGGCGCTGGCGCTGGACAGTTCGGTGACGATGTCGTTGGTGCCGCGCTCAATTACCACGCCGTTCGCCATGCCGGTGTCCTCCGACCTCGGCGGCGTACCGGAGCTTACCGCGGTATTTGTGATGTTCACCGGCGTGTTCGGCGCCATGCTCGGTGGCGTGTTGCTCAAGTGGCTGCCGCTGCGCACACCTCTGGCGCGCGGCGCCCTGTTTGGTGTGGGCGCACACGGCGCGGGGGTCAGCCGCGCACGGGAAGTGGGCGGTGAAGAGGGCTCGGTGGCGGGCCTGGTGATGGTGTTGACGGGCTTGCTCAACCTGTTCGCCGTGCCTTTATTGGCGGCGCTTCTCTGACGCGAGCGGGTCTATTCTTCTCTCTGACTCGCTCAGTCATCAAGCTGGCTGCCAAGGCGACTCCTTGGGCCACGCGGTCTGACTAGACTGGCCCTTCACTCAAAAAAACAATAAGAACGTGCACCAAGGAGGTCATTGTCGTGAGCCTAGCCCCTGTTCAATCGTCACAGAGTGTCAAAGACCAGGTCAGCGCTGCCGAGTGGCAAGCCCGTGTCGACCTCGCCGCTTGCTATCGCCTCGTGGCGCTGCACGGCTGGGACGACCTGATCTTCACCCACATCTCGGCCAAAGTGCCGGGCACCGAAGATTTTCTGATCAACCCCTACGGGCTGATGTTTCACGAAATCACGGCGTCGAGCCTGGTCAAGGTCGACCAGGCCGGCAACAAGCTGATGGACAGCCCCTACGAGATCAACCCCGCCGGCTACACCATCCACAGCGCCATCCATGAAGTGCGCCACGACGTCACCTGCGTGTTGCACACCCACACCGCCGCCGGTGTGGCGGTAGCCGCGCAGAAGCAAGGTGTGCTGCCTATCAGCCAGCAATCGATTTTCGTGCTGTCGAGCCTGGCCTATCACGCTTACGAAGGTGTGGCGCTGAACCACGAAGAGAAGGCGCGGTTGCAGGCCGACCTGGGTGAAAACAGCTTTCTGATGCTGCACAACCACGGTTTGCTCACCTGTGGCAGTACCATTGCCGACACCTTCCTGATGATGTTCACCTTCCAGCGTGCCTGCGAAATTCAGGTGCTGGCGCAAAACGGCGGGGCCGAGCTGATTGCCATCGGGCCGCAGATTCTCGCCGGGGCGAAGGCGATGGTGGCAGCTGTCACAAAGAGCGCTCAAGGTATGGGAGGCGCGCTGGCCTGGCCGGCGCTGCTGCGTAAACTCGACAGCCAAGACCCCGGGTATAAAAGCTGATGCCACTCGCCGAGATCCCGCTCAGAGCCTGGCGTAAACGCAGTCAGGTGTTCGTCTTTCGTGGCCGCAGCATCCGCTACTGGGTGGCCGGGCAGGGCGAGCCGTTGCTGTTGATCCATGGTTTCCCCACGGCCAGCTGGGACTGGCATTACCTGTGGCAACCCCTGGCCCAGCGCAACCTGGTGATCGCCTGCGACATGCTCGGGTTTGGCGAGTCGGACAAACCGGTGGACCACGACTATTGCCTGCTGGAACAGGCCGATTTGCAGCAGGCGTTGCTCGACCACCTGCGTGTTGAGCAACCGGTGCACCTCCTCGCCCATGATTATGGCGACAGCGTTGCCCAGGAATTGCTGGCCCGTCATTACGAAGGGCACCTCAACGTCGCCAGTTGCGTGTTCCTCAATGGCGGCCTGTTTCCGGAAACCCATCGCCCGGCACTGGTGCAAAAACTCCTGCTTAGCCCGCTGGGCTGGATGATCGGGCGGGCCTTCGGGCGCAACGCGCTGTCCAACAGTTTCAGTCAGATTTTCGGGCCGAACACCCGCCCCAGCGAAAGCGCGCTGGATGACTTCTGGAGCCTGATCAATTGCAATGACGGCACACGGATCCTGCATAAACTCATCGCCTACATCCCCCAGCGCCGGCGCCTGCGCGAACGTTGGGTGGCCGCGATGCAGCGTGATGACGTGCCCTTGCGGGTGATCGACGGCGAAGTCGACCCGATTTCCGGCGCGCACATGGTGGAGCGTTATCACCAACTGGTGCCCCACGCCGACACGGTGCTGCTGGCTAACATCGGCCATTACCCACAGATCGAGGCGCCGGTGCTGGTGCTCAAGCATTACCTGGCGTTTCGCGAACGGATCGCCGGGCCCGTATGGGAACTGGCTTGCCAGCGATAGCCTCGCCGCGGTATCCGCAAAGACCGCGTTGCTTGCATCGCAGGCAAGCCAGCTCCCACATGGGCCCGGCCCTTGTCACATCATCCCTCTGCCTTATCGAGCACTATTCAGCCCCGGCCGACTTTATTGTGACCCGGAGCTGTGTGCCTGACACTCAACCCATTCCCATTGTTGCCAGCGGAGTTCGGTATGAGTGAGTCAGTGCAGTTCCAGGATAAGGTCGTGATCGTCACCGGTGCCGGCGGTGGATTGGGCCGGGCGCATGCGCTGCTGTTCGCCAGACACGGCGCCAAAGTGCTGGTCAACGACCTGGGCGGCTCGACCCAGGGCGAGGGCGCCAATGCCTCCGCTGCCGACCGCGTGGTGGCCGAGATCCGCGAGGCGGGCGGCATTGCCGAAGCCAACCACGACTCCGTGACCAGCGGCGACAAAATTGTGCAAAACGCCCTCGACGCGTTCGGACGAGTCGATGTGGTGGTCAACAATGCCGGCATTCTGCGCGACAAGACGTTCCACAAAATGGACGACAGCGACTGGGACCTGGTTTACCAGGTGCATGTCGAAGGTGCCTACAAAGTCACCCGCGCTGCGTGGCCGCATTTGCGCGAGCAGGGTTATGGCCGGGTGATCTTCACCGCGTCCACTTCGGGCATCTACGGCAATTTCGGCCAGTCCAACTACGGCATGGCCAAGCTCGGGCTGTATGGTTTGACCCGCACCCTGGCGCTGGAAGGACGCAAGAACAACATTCTGGTGAATGCCATCGCCCCCACCGGCGGCACGCGCATGACCGAGGGCTTGATCCCGCCGCAGGTGTTTGAGCGCCTCAAGCCGGAGCTGGTCAGCCCGCTGGTGGTGTACCTGGGCAGCGAAGCCTGCCAGGAAACCTCGGGGTTGTTTGAAGTGGGCGGCGGTTGGATCGGCAAGACCCGTTGGGAGCGCAGCCTCGGTGTGGGTTTCGACCCCGAAGCCGGTTTTTCACCGGACGACGTGGCCGCGCACTGGGCGCAGATCTGCGACTTTGAAGGCGCCGCGCACCCCAGGGACAATATCGAGGCCTTGAAGGAGATGATGGCCAACTTGCAGAAGTTCAGCCTCTGATCGTTGCTTGAACTTCACTGAATATCGCGGGGCGCCAGTGGCGCCCCGTTTTATTGCGCGCATAAAAAAGGCCGCTGCAAAGGCAGCGGCCGAAGTAAGACGTTGGATCAAGGAGCGACAAATCAACGTCAGTGAACAGCGGTAATAGATTGAAACATTGGATCAATCCATTGGAATCGGACTTTTCCTGCGATGGAGCAAGCGGGCCATTTGCCCTGAAAGTGCGTCAAGAATAGACGGTTGTAACAAAATGAGTAATAGCCATTCAGGACAAGGACTGTTACACAAAACGTAATGATCGTTCCCATGCTCCGCGTGGGAATGCCTCTTCGGACGCTCCGCGTCCGTGGCCACATAACGTCCCAGGTCTGTGAAAGGGTGACGCAGAGCGTCACGGGCGGCATTCCCACGCAGAGCGCGGGAACGAGCGCTATCCATTCTCCTGATAGCTGCCCATCTACCTGATCCATGGCTTCGCCCAAACCCCGTCCAAAGGGGCTGTTAATCCTTTCGGGCGACAACGCGAATACCTCCTTGGTGCGCTTATCCCTCCCGACAGGCGGCAGTAGGGTGGGGCCTTCTGTCACTCACCGGGGAAGACGCATGACAAAAACAACAATGCGCGCCATCTTCACGCCACAGGCGCTCGCGGCGGCGGTTGCACTGGGCTGCTGCGCCCAGGCGCAGGCTGTTTCGTTCAACATTGGCGAGATCGAAGGGCAATTCGATTCATCGCTGTCGGTCGGCGCCAGCTGGGGCATGCGCGATGCCGACAAAAAGCTGGTGGGCACTCCCAACGGCGGCACGGGGCAGGCCTCCACCGGTGATGACGGACGGCTCAACTTCAAGAAGGGCGAAACTTTCTCCAAGATCTTCAAGGGCATTCACGACCTGGAACTCAAGTACGGCGACAGCGGTGTCTTCGTGCGCGGCAAGTATTGGTACGACTTCGAGCTGCAGGACGAAGACCGCGAGTTCAAACAGATCAGCAACCACCACCGCGACGAAGGCGCGCGTTCATCCGGCTATGAGCTGCTCGATGCCTTCGTCTATCACAACTATTCCATCGGCGACCTGCCGGGCAACGTTCGCGTGGGCAAGCAGGTGGTGAGCTGGGGCGAGAGCACGTTTATCGGTAACTCGATCAACAGCATCAACCCGATTGACGTCTCGGCGTTCCGCCGTCCGGGTGCCGAAATCAAGGAGGGCCTGATTCCGGTCAACATGCTGTTCGCCTCCCAGAGCCTGACCAATCAGCTGTCGGTGGAAGGTTTCTACCAATTGAACTGGGAAAACACCGTGGTGGATAACTGCGGCACCTTCTTCGGCAATGACGTGGTGGCCCACGGCTGCAACAACAACTACACCGTCGGCAGCCCGGCGATTGCGCCGTTGCAACCGGTGGCGGCGCGGTTTGGCCAGGGCTTTCAGGTCACCCGCGAAGGCGTGGTGGTGCAGCGTGCCAATGATCGCGAGGCCCGCGACGGCGGCCAGTTCGGCGCGGCCTTGCGCTGGCTCGGCGATGACACCGAGTACGGCCTGTACTTCATGAACTACCACAGCCGCACGCCCACCGTGGGCACCATCACCGCCAACACCAACCTGGCGACCATCGGGCGTATCGCCGCCACCGCCAACGCCATCGCGCCCGGTTCCGGCGCGGGCCTGGCCCAAAGCACCATGCTTGGCCGTGGCCAGTACTACCTCGATTATCCGGAAGATATCCGCCTGTACGGCGCCAGCTTCTCCACCACCTTGCCCACCGGCACGGCGTGGACCGGCGAGATCAGTTACCGGCCCAACGCGCCGGTGCAACTCAACACCACCGACCTGACCCTGGCGCTGGTCAACCCGATTGCCGGCAACACCGCCTCGCCGATCCGCAGCTCGTTCGGCTCGGACAACGCGGGCTACCGCCGCAAGGAAATCACCCAGATCCAGAGCACCATGACCCAGTTCTTCGACCAGGTGCTGGGCGCCGAACGCCTGACCCTGGTCGGCGAAGCCGCCTTTGTGCACGTCGGTGGCCTGGAAGCCAAAACCAAACTGCGTTACGGCCGCGACTCGGTATACGGCGCCTACGGGTTCCAGGGCGATACCGACGGTTTCGTCACCGCCAACTCCTGGGGTTATCGCGCGCGGGCAATCCTGGACTACAACAACGTGTTCGCCGGGGTGAACCTCAAGCCCAACCTGTCCTGGTCCCATGACGTGAGCGGCTACGGCCCCAACGGCATCTTCAACGAAGGCGCCAAGGCCATCAGCGTCGGCGTGGATGCGGACTACCGCAACACCTACACCGCAAGCCTGAGTTACACCGACTTTTTCGGCGGTGACTACAACACCCTGACCGACCGCGACTTTATCGCCCTCAGCTTCGGCGTGAACTTCTGACCTGGTTTAAAGAAGGACAACAACCTATGCGCAAGATGATTGCAGTGATGGCCCTGAGCGTGCTGGCCGCCAATGTCATGGCGGCGGTGTCGCCGGAAGAGGCCGCCAAGCTCGGTACTACCTTGACGCCGGTCGGTGCCGAAAAAGCCGGCAACGCCGACGGCTCGATCCCGGCCTGGACCGGCGGCATTCCAAAAAACGCCGGTGCGGTCGACAGCAAAGGCTTCCTCGCCGACCCGTTCGCCAACGAAAAACCACTGTTCGTGATCACCGCCGCTACGGTGGACAAGTACAAAGACAAGCTCTCCGACGGCCAGGTGGCGATGTTCAAGCGCTACCCCGAGACCTACAAAATCCCGGTGTACCCGACGCACCGTACGGTCAACCTGCCGCCGGACATTTACGAATCGAATAAGCGCAGCGCCCTGAACGTGCACACCATCAACGACGGCAACGGCCTGGAAAACTTCACCGGCAACCGTTACTACGCCTTCCCGATTCCGAAAAATGGCGTGGAAGTGTTGTGGAACCACATCACCCGCTACCACGGCGGCAACCTGCGCCGCATCATCACCCAGGCCACCCCGCAAACCAACGGCAGCTACACGCCGATTCGCTTCGAGGAAGAAGTGGCGGTGCCCCAGGCCATTCCGGATATCGACCAGGCCAAGGCCGCCAACGTGCTGAGCTATTTCAAGCAGTCGGTCACCGCCCCGGCGCGCCTGGCGGGCAACGTGTTGCTGGTGCACGAAACCCTCGACCAGGTGAAGGAGCCGCGCCTGGCGTGGATCTACAACGCCGGCCAGCGCCGTGTGCGCCGCGCGCCGCAAGTGTCGTATGACGGGCCGGGCACCGCCTCCGACGGCCTGCGCACCACCGACAACTTCGACATGTTCTCCGGCGCTCCCGACCGCTATGACTGGAAACTCGTCGGCAAAAAAGAAATGTACATCCCTTACAACAGCTACAAGCTCGACTCGCCGACGCTCAAGTACGACGACATCATCAAGGCCGGTCATATCAACCAGGACCTCACCCGCTATGAACTGCATCGGGTGTGGGAAGTGGTCGGCACCGTCAAGCCGAGCGAGCGGCACATCTACGCCAAGCGCCACATGTACATCGACGAAGACAGCTGGCAGGTCGCGCTGGTGGACCACTACGACGGCCGTGGCCAACTGTGGCGCGTTGCCGAAGGCCATGCGCAGTTCTACTACGACCATCAGGTGCCGGCCTACACCGTGGAAACCCTGTACGACATCATCGCCGGACGCTACATCGCCCTGGGCATGAAAAACGAAGAGAAGAGCAGCTTCGTGTTCGGCTTTGCCGCCAAGGCGGCGGATTACACCCCGGCGGCGTTGAGGTCCGAGGGCGTTCGCTGATCTTCATCTGACATTCAGCCAACCGGCGGGAGCCGGGCTTGGTGGGAGCTGGCTTGCCTGCGATAGCATCACCTCGGTTCACATGAAATACCGAGTCGTCTGCATCGCAGGCAAGCCAGCTCCCACACAAGCCAGCTCCCACATTGGCTTTCGTGCATAGCCTTCAATCACCCCGCTGAATACTTCTTCAACAACCGCCAACCACAGGACTAGGGTAGGCGGCAGGTTGCATAACAATAAAAAGCAGGATGCAGCAATGACCGCCATGACACGCCTCCTGGACCGTCCTGGGTTCATGCCCCGGCTGTCCGCCCATCACCTGTTGCGCCCCCGTCTCGCCGAGCCTTTGCTCGCCGCGCCCGCGAGGGTGAAGCTGTTGTGCGCGCCGGGTGGCAGTGGCAAGAGTGCGCTGCTGGCCGAGTGTGCCCTGCAGGCGCCGGCGGGGTGCCAGGTGTATTGGCTGCCGCTCAATGGCGGCATGCTGGGCGCCGGGGATTTCTGTTCGCGGCTGGCACAAAACCTCGGTCTGGCCTTTGTGGATGAAGCGACCTTGCTGATGGACCTGGGGCGCTGGCAAAACACCGGGTGGGTTTTCCTCGATGACTTCTGCCGCCAACCGGCCCCCGAGCTGGACGCCTTGCTCGACCGCTTGCTCAGCGCCAGCAGCCCGGCGCTGACCTGGTGGCTGGGCGCGCGGCGACGGCCGGTGTGTAATTGGCCGCGCCTGTTGCTCGATGACGAGTTGTTCGAGTGTGGCGAGTTGTCATTTCGCCCGGTCGAAATTCAACAACTGCTGAGCGCCGGGCAAAACGTCGACACGGTCATGGGGTTCAGCGCCGGCTGGTGCGCTGGCGTGCGCATCGCGTTACTGGGCGACGGCCACCCCGACAAAACTCTGCTCGACTACCTGCAGCACGAACTGTTCAGCACCTTGCCCGCCGAGTTGGCCGAGGCCTGGCGCGTGCTGGCCTATTTGCCGCGCTTTAACGCGAGCCTGTGTGAGCACTTGTTTGGCGCGGGCGACGGTGATCACTACCTACGGGATCTGCAGGCGCTCGGTGCATTTATCCAGCCATGGGAAGACACCAGCGATTGGCTGCAGGTCTTCCCGCCCCTGGCGCGGTTGCTGCGCGATGAGCCCTGGCCGGCCAAGCGATCGTGGCACCGGCGCGCGTGCCAGTGGTTCACCGCCGAGCGGGATTGGCAGGCGGCGTTCGAACAGGCGCTGCAGGCCGAAGAATACGAAGTGGCGGTGAGCCTGTTGCAGCACTTCAGTTTTGAAGACCTGTTCCGCCAGCAAAACGCCGTGCTGTTGCTGCGCCTGCATGAAGAACACGGCGATGAGTTGATGCTCGGCTCGGCGCAGTTAGTGGGGTTGGTGACGGCAGCCTTGTTGTTTGCCGGGCGCTTTGAGCAGGCGGGTCGCTGCATCGACCAACTGGCCCGCTTCGCCCCGCAGCCGACGGCGGCGCAACAGCAGCATTTGCTGGCGCGCTGGCAGGCGCAATGGGGCTGGTTGCTGCATTTGAATGGCGACGCCGAACGCGCCCGCGCGCACTTTCTCGAAGCGTTGCAGGCCCTGCCCGACAGCGCCTGGACGTCACGCCTGATGTGCCTGTCGGGCCTGACCCAGCAAGCCTTGTTGCGCGGCGAGCTGGAAGTGGCCCAGGCCCTGAATCGCGAGGCGCTGTGCCTGGCCCGTGCCCATGGCTCGCTGGTGCTGGAAGCCTTGCTTGAACTGGACCACGCCCAACTGCTGGAGCAGCGCGGTGCACCGTATCGCGCGCAAAGCCTGTTGGAAAACGTGCAGGCGATGCTTGACCGGCAGCGGCTCAAGGCCGGGCCCCTGGTGGGGCGGATTGCCTTGCGGCGCGGCCACGTGGCGTTGCGACAAGGGCACGACGCACTGGCCACCGAGTGTTTTCAGGCGGGCCTGAAGCTGTGCCTGTACAGCCAGGACAAGCGCGTGCTCTACGGTTTTCTCGGCCTGGCGCTGCTGGCTGCCAACCATGGTGATTACGCCCAGGCCTTTGCTCACCTGCGTGAAGCCGAGCGGCTGATGCAACAGCGCCACGTGCCGGACACGGTGTACCGCGCGGTGTTGCTGCTGGTCAGCGGGCATTTCTGGCTGCAGCAGGGACGCGCCGAATTGACCGTGGAAGCCGTGCGCCGCGTGCTGCGCCACTTTCGCGGCCCGCAAGCCCGGCAAGCGCCGCCGGCCACGCTGGAACTGATCCCGCGCCTGGAATATCTGCTGGTGCTCGCCGAGGTGAAACTGGGTTGCGCCGACCAGCCCGTCGCACGTCTCAAGGCCTTGCTTGAAACTGCACAACTGCGCGGCATGTTGTGCCTGGAAACCGAATTGCAACTGGTGCTGGGAGAAGTCGCCTGGCAGGTGGGGGATTCGGGTTTGGCGCGCCTTTCCCTGCAGACAGGCCTGAACCTGGCGGCGCGTTGCCAGGTGCAGCAGGCCGTTCGCGAGCTGCGGTTGCGCTCGCCGGGGCTGTTGAGTGAGCTGGGCCTGGAAACCCAGGCATCCCCCACCGGCGCTGCCGAAAACCCCTTGAGCCAACGCGAGCTCGAAGTGCTGCAATTGATCGCCCTGGGCAATTCCAACCTGGAGATCGCCGACCGGTTGTTTATCTCCCTGCACACCGTGAAGACCCACGCGCGGCGCATCCACAGCAAGCTGGGCGTGGAGCGAAGAACCCAGGCGGTGGCCAAGGCCAAAACCCTCGGCCTGATGGCCTAGCTTATTGTGGCAGTGAGGGCTTCTGTGGCGAGCGAGCAAGCTCGCTCGCCACAAAGGCGGCCGTGCCTTTCTCAAGTGGGTCAGCCGCAAAAGGCCTGGCGATACTCCCCGGGTGTGGCGCCCATGGCCTGGCGAAAACGATGGGTAAAGTGGCTGGCGCTGGAGAAACCGCACAGCCACGCAATCTCGCCCAAGGGCAGTGTTCCGCCACGCAACAGGTGTTGCGCGCGTGTCAGGCGGCGTGCCAGCAGGTATTGATGGGGCGGCAAGCCGAAGCTTTGGCGAAACATCCGTGCGAAGTGGTATTCCGACAGCGCACACAGCCCGGCCAATTGGCCGAGGCTGATCGGGTCTTGCAAATGATGGTCGATGTACTCCACCAACAGCCGCCGCTGGTGCGCCGCCAAGCCGCCTTTAAGGCGTAAACCTTCACGCGCGCCGACCTGGCTGAGCAGGGTGTGGCTGAGCATTTCATGGGCCAGGCTGCTGGTCAGCAAGCGCTCGGCGGGCTCGTGCCAGTTGAGGGCGATCAATTGGTGAAAACGCCGCGCCTGGGCGGCGTCTTCCAGAAAGGTGCTTTCGCGCAACTGCAATTCGCGGGGCTCGCGGTCGAGCAACGTGACGCAGCCAAGGGCAAATTGCTCCGGGCTGAAATACACGTGGGCCAGGCGGATTTCACCGTTGATCACCCAGGCCGACTGATGTTCTGCGGGCAGGATGCACAGCTTGTCGGGCCCGCCCTTGGTGCCCGGTCGATCCCGACGAAACGTGCCGGTGCCGCCGCCGATGTAGCACGACAAGGTGTGATGGCCGGGCGCCTGGTAATCCTGGGAATCGTGGTGGTTGCTCCACAAAGCCGCAGACAAGCCGTCACCCAGCTCGGCGCACGCTTCGAGGCGTGCATGGGGCGAGCGGTTAAGGGCTTGAAAGACTTGCAGGGAGTGCAGATCAGGCATGGTGTGTGTTCTCCGACACCTTGCATCCTACTCCCGGTTACGGCTGCTGTGATCCCGCCAGCCGACAAAAGCGCAAGAATGTGCAAGAGATCAGCCGCGCTGGCGGGGGACACTGTGGCTCAATCGACGGAGCCCGCTATGAACCTTTTCCTGTATTTACTCACCGTGCTGATCTGGGGCACCACCTGGATTGCGTTGAAATGGCAACTGGGCGTGGTGGCGATCCCGGTGTCGATCGTCTATCGCTTCGGGCTTGCGGCGCTGGTGCTGTTTGCGCTGTTGTTGCTCAGCCGCAAATTGCAGGTGATGAACCGGCGCGGGCATTTGATTTGCCTGGCCCAGGGCCTGTGCCTGTTTTGCGTGAACTTCATGTGCTTTCTCACGGCCAGCCAGTGGATTCCAAGTGGTCTGGTGGCGGTGGTGTTTTCCACGGCCACGCTGTGGAACGCGTTGAATGCGCGGGTGTTCTTCGGCCAGCGCGTGGCGCGCAATGTGCTGATGGGCGGCGCACTGGGCCTGCTGGGGCTGGGCTTTCTGTTCTGGCCGGAACTGGCGGGGCACACCGCAAGCCCTGAGACCCTGATGGGGCTGGGCCTGGCGCTGCTGGGAACCATGTGCTTTTCGGCGGGCAACATGCTGTCGAGCCTGCAACAGAAGGCGGGGCTCAAGCCACTGACCACCAATGCCTGGGGCATGGCGTACGGCTCGGCGATGCTGGCGACCTATTGCGCGGTGCGCGGTATTCCATTTGAGATGGACTGGAGCCCGCGCTACCTCGGCGCGCTGTGGTACCTGGTGATTCCGGGCTCGGTGATTGGCTTTACCGCCTACCTCACGCTGGTCGGCCGCATGGGGCCGGAGCGTGCGGCGTATTGCACGGTGCTGTTCCCGGTGGTGGCGCTGAATGTGTCGGCGTTTGCCGAGGGCTATCAGTGGACCGCACCGGCGCTGGTGGGGTTGGTGCTGGTGATGCTGGGCAATGTGCTGGTGTTTCGTAAGCCCAAGCCTTTGAACCCGGTCTTCAAGGCGAAGGCAATCTAATGTGGGAGCTGGCTTGCCTGCGATTGCAGTGTGTCAGCCAACTCATCTCTTAATGAAGCACCGCTATCGCAGGCAAGCCAGCTCCCACAGTTGACTGAGTTCCTCCCACATTTGGCGGGCTTATTTGAGGCCCAGGCGCTTGGCCATGCGCCCGAGGTTGGCGCGGTCCAGGCCGAGTTCGCGGGCGGCGCTGGCCCAGTTGTGCTGGTGGCGCTCCAGGCAGGCGCTGATGAGCTGGCGCTGATAGTGCTCGGTGGCCTGGCGCAGGTCGCCGCTGACGGCGGGGAGGGGCTCGGCCT
This sequence comes from Pseudomonas tolaasii NCPPB 2192, assembly GCF_002813445.1. Classification (NCBI taxonomy): domain Bacteria; kingdom Pseudomonadati; phylum Pseudomonadota; class Gammaproteobacteria; order Pseudomonadales; family Pseudomonadaceae; genus Pseudomonas; species Pseudomonas tolaasii. The sequence goes on along the minus strand of NZ_PHHD01000001.1, from coordinate 299,856 downwards.
GCGCTTCGATCACCGGCGGCGCGCTGATGTCGGGCAACTCCAGGTCCTGGGCGCTCAGGCTCAAAATCTTCGGGCGTTCGCGACAGTTGCCCAAGGCTTTGAGCGCGCTGCGGCCGATCAAGTGTTCCAGCTCGCGCACATTGCCCGGCCAGTTGTAGGCGAGCAGCGCGGCTTGGGCATCGCTGGTCAGGCGCAGGCTGCCCAGGCCCATGCGTGAGCGGTTCTGTTCGAGGAAAAACCCCGCCAGCAGCAACACATCGCGCCCGCGTTCACGCAGCGCGGGTACTTGCAGCGGGTACACGCTGAGGCGGTGGTAGAAGTCGGCGCGGTAGCGGCCATTGCGCACTTCCTCTGCAAGGTCGCGGTTGGTGGCGGCGATCAGGCGTACGTCCACCTGGTGTTCCTTGTCCGAACCCAGGCGTTGCAGCTGGCCGCTTTGCAGCACGCGCAACAGCTTGGCCTGCACGGTCAGCGACAGCTCGCCCACCTCGTCCAGAAACAAGGTGCCGCCATTGGCCAGCTCGAACTTGCCGCGCCGCTCGTTCAGTGCGCCGGTAAACGCGCCGCGCACATGGCCGAACAGCTCGCTTTCCACCAGGGTTTCCGGGAGGGCGGCGCAGTTGAGGCTGATCAGCGGTTTGTCGGCGCGTGATGACGCGGCGTGGATGGCCTGGGCGACCAGTTCCTTGCCCACCCCGGTTTCGCCGGTGATCAGCACGGTCAGGTCGCTGCCGCCCACCAGTTTGATTTCTTCCACCAGGCGTTTGTGCGCCTTGCTCTGGCCGATCATTTCCTTGTGCTGCTGGCCGCTGGCCTGGCGGTAAATCTCGGCGCGCTGGTGTTCGTCTTCGGCACGCAGCGCCAGGCGTTCGATACGCTCGGCCACATTGACCGTGGCGGCGGCGAGGCTGGCGAAGGCTTGCAGGGCGTCCAACTCGACGCGCTCGAACCGCTCGGTGTCGAGGGCGTCCAGCGTCAACAGGCCCCAGGGCTTGTCGTCGATAAACAGCGGGCAGCCCATGCAGTCGTGCACTTCCAGATGCCCGTGCAGGCCATCGACGAGGCCGTCGTAGGGGTCGGGCAATTCGCTGTCGCTGTCGAAGCGGGTAGGGCCGGGGCTGCTCAGCAGGATGTCAAAGCGCGGGTGTTCGCTGACCTTGAAGCGCCGGCCGAGGGTGTCGGGGCTTAAGCCGTCCACTGCCAGCGGCACCAGCCACTCGCCGTCCAGGCGCAATAACGCGGCGGCGTCGCACGGCAGCAGGGCGCGCATGGCTTGCAACAGGCGGCGGTAGCGTTCGCCTTCCGGCAGTTCGCGGGAGAGGTCGGCGACCAGAGGCAGCAGAGTAGTGAGCAGTGATTGCGCAGTCATAATGACTCCTTGTAGTCCTTATGACTATAAGGTGTAGGAAGTCATATTGACTACAATATATTTAAGTCATTGAAATATAACGATTAATAAGTTGGCATGAATACTGACTCACTCAAGGCAATCCGTGAAGAGACCCAGGAGTCTGCCATGCTGAGTGCCCAAGACCGTGCCATCGTCAAATCCACCGTGCCCCTGCTGGAAAGCGGTGGTGAAGCGCTGATCACTCATTTCTACCGGATGATGCTCTCCGAGTACCCGGAAGTTCGCCCGCTGTTCAACCAGGCCCACCAGGCCAGCGGCGACCAGCCCCGCGCCCTGGCCAATGGGGTGCTGATGTACGCGCGGCACATTGACCAGCTCGACCAGTTGGGCGACCTGGTGGCCAAGATCATCAACAAGCACGTTGCCCTGCAGATTCTGCCGGAGCATTACCCGATCGTGGGTGCTTGCCTGCTGCGCGCCATTTCCGAAGTGCTCGGGGAAGAGATCGCCACCCCCGAGGTCATGAGCGCCTGGGGTGCCGCCTACGGCCAACTGGCGGACATATTGATTGGCGCTGAAGCCGCCATCTACGACGAGAAAGCCCAGGCACCGGGCGGCTGGCGCGGGGCGCGGCCGTTTGTGCTGGTCAAGCGCGTGGAAGAAAGCGACGAGATCATCTCCTTCTACTTTGCCCCGGTGGATAACGGCCCGATTCTGGCCGCCGCACCGGGCCAGTACATCGGCTTGAAGCTGGTGCTCGATGGCGAAGAAGTGCGCCGCAACTATTCGCTCTCGGCCCTGAGCGATGCCGGGCTGTACCGTATCAGCGTCAAGCGCGAAGCGGGTGGGCGGGTGTCCAGTTACCTGCATGACCAGATGCACGTCGGCGCGACGATCGACCTGTTCCCGCCGTCGGGTGAGTTCACCCTGGCTGCCAGCGACAAACCGCTCGTGCTGATCAGCGGCGGGGTGGGCATCACGCCGACACTGCCGATGCTCGAGGCGGCGCTGGCCACCGAGCGGCCGGTGCACTTTATCCACTGCGCGCGTAATGGCGGGGTGCATGCGTTCCGCGACTGGGTGGATGGTTTGGCGGCCAGGCATCCGCAACTCAAACGTTTTTACTGCTATGCCGAAGATGACGGCGTGAGCCCGGCGGCAGACAAGGTGGGCATGTTGAGCCAGGAGCAACTGGCGGCGTGGTTGCCGCAGGATCGGGACCTGGATGCTTACTTCCTGGGGCCTAAAGGCTTCATGGCGGCGGTCAAGCGGCACCTCAAGGCGTTGGGTGTGCCGGAGAAACAAAGCCGTTATGAGTTCTTTGGCCCTGCGGCGGCTCTGGAATAAGGTTTAACCGGCATACCGAGTCGGCGCCATCGCGGGCAAGCCCGGCTCCCACAGGGAATCGCATTCCAATGTGGGAGCCGGGCTTGCCCGCGATGGCGCCCGTACAGCCACACTATTTCCGGCAGATAATCCTCATTTAACCCCCTTCTGTTTTAACCATGCTCTGTGTGTAAACTTGCCGGCATTGGCATAACGACAAAGGGATACGGGGATGAGTGACGAATTGCGTTTGGGCAGGGAGCGGCGCTTTCTGGTGTTGCTGGGCATCATCTGCCTGGCGTTGATCGGTGGGGCGCTGTACATGCAGGTGGTGTTGGGCGAGGCGCCGTGCCCGCTGTGCATCCTGCAGCGTTACGCGCTGCTCTTGATCGCGATCTTCGCGTTTATCGGCGCGGCCATGCGCAAAAAGGGCGCGGTGACCCTGTTCGAAGGGTTGGTGGTGCTCAGTGCATTGGGTGGCGTGGCGGCGGCCGGTCATCATGTGTACACGCAGCTCTTCCCCGAGGTCAGCTGCGGCGTCGATGTGTTGCAGCCGATTGTGGACGAGCTGCCGCTGGCCAAGGTCTTCCCGCTGGGCTTCCAGGTCGATGGCTTCTGCAGCACGCCGTACCCGCCGATCCTGGGCCTGTCCCTGGCGCAATGGGCACTGGTGGCCTTCGTACTGACGGTGATCCTGGTGCCGCTGGGCATTTACCGCAATCGCCAACGCAACGTCTGACACATTCAGCAAAACGCCCCGGTCCTTCTTCAAGGTAGGCCGGGGCGTTTTGCGTTGTGGGGATTTGTGAAAGGGCTGTGACGAGGGGCAACTTCAGGTGCGCGCAGCGTGCGACATGTTGTCACACGGACGTTGTCGCAGGACGTTTCTGACGCGCCGAATTGGCGCATAAATTTGCATCCATCAGCCAATTTGTGCTGTCAGTTCATGGTTTCAGGGACAGCACAAACCGCTTGGGGTTCCAGCCCTTGGCTGATGTCTGAATGCCTTGTTTTATGGGGACTTGGATCCGTTTGCCATGCCCTTACAGGCTGTAAGGGAAGAGGCCTTGCCGCTAATAACACGGCATTTTTTGTGGTTTTTGTTGCGAATCCAACGCGATAAGATCGCGAACCTTTGCAGGAATGGTGAAGGATTATTGCTGGAATCGATAAAAATTATTTCTTTATAAGACATGGTTTATACATCGCTAGCTAACTACAATCGCCCGCACTGAATGTCCGGTGCTGTTCAATATTTGAGCATTGGAGCGGTCGAGGGGCAGATGGATGGCTCTGTGCGACCCCAGGTTCCGGCAGCCTTTCAACTTTCCGCACCAAATGGAATTGGTCTGTAACAAGGCCTTTAACCACGAAATCGAATAAGAACTCACCGCAGGTCCGTGAAACGTACAGTTATGACGTGACGGGCAGGCTCTTATTCAATCGAAGAGAAATGCCAACCCTTGGCAGGGTGAAGTGTTGGCGATCAAAACCCAACTGCATTGCGCAAGCTGCTTTAGAGGTCGTGAGATGAGTAAAAACAGGTACCCCCGATTACTAGGCTTTTTGCCGCTGATTGGCATGCTGTTAATGCTGGGAGGCTGCAAGTGGACCTTGCTCGACCCAAAAGGACAGGTCGGCCTGGATGAACGAAACCTGATCATCACCGCTACCCTGCTGATGCTGCTGGTCGTGGTCCCTGTGATCATCATGACCTTCGCCTTCGCCTGGAAATACCGCGCGTCGAACACCAGCGCCACTTACGCGCCGAAGTGGTCGCACTCCACCAAGATCGAAATCGCCGTGTGGCTGGTGCCGATCCTGATCATCATTGCCCTGGGGTATGTGACCTACAAGTCCACCCACGCGCTGGATCCGTACCGTCCGCTGGAATCCGACGTCAAGCCGATCAACATCGAAGTGGTCGCGCTGGACTGGAAGTGGCTGTTCATCTACCCGGACCTGGGTATCGCCACCGTTAACGAAATCCAGTTCCCGGAACACACTCCGCTGAACTTCAAGATCACCTCCGATGCCGTGATGAACTCGTTCTTCATCCCAGCCCTGGGCGGCCAGATCTACGCGATGGCAGGCATGCAGACCAAGCTGCACCTGATCGCCAACCAGAAAGCTGAAATGGAAGGCATCTCCGCCAACTACAGCGGCGCTGGCTTTACCGGCATGAAATTCAAAGCGATCTCGACTAGCCAGGAAGATTTCGACGCCTGGGTAGCCAAAGTCAAGGCCGCACCTAAACAGCTTGATCAAGCTGAATACGACGCCCTGGCCAAACCAAGCCAGAACAACCCTGCCGCCCTGTACTCCGCGTACGAGCCGAACCTGTTTCAGAAAATCGTCGACAAGTACGAAGGTATGAAGCCAGGCAAGCCGGTCAAGCACGAGAAGAAAGAAGTGGCCGCGGTTGAAGGTTCCGACATGGGCTCGCATTCAACTGCTGGGGCAGAGGAGTAAACGATGTTTGGTAAATTAAGTTGGGATGCGATCCCGTTCCACGAGCCGATCGTGATGGTGACCATCGCCATGATCGCGCTGGGTGGTCTGGCACTCGTAGCAGGTATCACCTATTTCAAGAAATGGTCCTACCTGTGGACCGAGTGGCTGACGTCGGTCGACCACAAGAAAATCGGCGTCATGTACGTCATCGTTGCCATGGTCATGCTGCTGCGTGGTTTTGCCGACGCCATCATGATGCGTACCCAGTTGGCCATGGCCACCGAGGGTTCGCCTGGCTACCTGCCACCTGAACACTATGACCAGATCTTCACCGCTCACGGTGTGATCATGATCATCTTCATGGCGATGCCATTCTTCACCGGCCTGATGAACCTTGCCTTGCCGCTGCAGATTGGTGCGCGTGACGTTGCCTATCCGTTCCTGAACTCCCTGAGCTTCTGGCTGCTGGTTTCCGGCGTGGTGCTGATCAACGTGTCCCTGGGCGTCGGCGAATTCGCCAAGACCGGTTGGGTTGCGTATCCGCCACTGTCGGGCATTCAGTACAGTCCGGGTGTGGGTGTGGACTACTACATCTGGGCGCTACAGTTATCAGGGCTCGGGACGACATTGACGGGGGTCAACTTCCTGGCCACCGTCCTGAAAATGCGCGCCCCTGGCATGAAACTGATGGACATGCCGATCTTCACCTGGACCTGCACCTGGGCCAACGTCCTGATCGTGGCTTCGTTCCCGATCCTGGCCGCTACCATGGCGCTGCTGTCGCTTGACCGTTACCTGGATTTCCACATTTTCACCAATGAACTTGGTGGCAATCCAATGATGTACGTGAACCTGTTCTGGGCATGGGGTCACCCTGAGGTGTACATCCTGATCCTGCCGGCGTTCGGTATCTTCTCCGAAGTAATCTCGACCTTTACCGGCAAGCGCCTGTTCGGTCACCACTCGATGGTTTACGCATCGGGCGCAATTTCCGTACTGGGCTTCATGGTATGGCTGCACCACTTCTTCACCATGGGCTCGGGTGCGAGCGTCAACGCCTTCTTCGGTCTGGCGACGATGCTGATTTCCATCCCGACGGGGGTGAAGCTATTCAACTGGTTGTTCACCATCTACCACGGCCGTTTGCGCATCACCAGCCAGGTTCTGTGGACCCTGGGCTTCATGGTGACCTTCGCCATCGGCGGTATGACTGGCGTACTGCTGGCCATCCCGGGTGCTGACTTCGTCCTGCACAACAGCCTGTTCGTGATCGCTCACTTCCACAACGTGATCATCGGTGGTGCTGTATTCGGTTACATCGCCGGTTTCAGCTTCTACTTCCCGAAAGCGTTCGGCTTCAAGCTGCACGAAGGTTGGGGCAAGGCTGCATTCTGGTTCTGGATCTCGGGCTTCTTCGTCGCATTCATGCCGCTCTATGCACTGGGCTTCATGGGCATGACCCGTCGTCTGAACGCTACCACCAACCCTGAGTGGGTGCCGTACCTGTACGTCGCCATGTTCGGTGCGGTGATGATCGCTGTGGGTATCGCCTGCCAGCTGATCCAGCTGTACGTCAGCGTGCGTGACCGCAAGCAAAACCTGTGCGAATCCGGCGACCCATGGAATGGCCACACCCTGGAATGGTCGACTTCCTCGCCACCGCCGTTCTACAACTTCGCCGTGATCCCTACCGCGAACACCATTGATGCGTTCACCGAAGCCAAGGAAGACGGTACTGCGTACCAGAAGCCGAAGCACTACGAACCGATCCACATGCCAAACAACACCGCCACTGGCGTGGTGATGGGCGGCCTGCTGACCGTATTCGGTTTCGCGATGATCTGGCACATCTGGTGGCTGGCAATCGTGAGCCTGGTGGGCACTATCGGTTACTTCATCATTCACGCTGCCCGTGATGATCAAGGCTACATGGTGCCGGTCGAGACGATCGAGCGCATCGAAGCCGAGCAGCACGCTCGCCTGGTAGCCGAGAAGAAGATTCCGGCCAACCGTGTAGAAACCTCGTTGGAACAGGCTTAAACCATGTCGAACTTAGTGACCAATGCTGGACACGCCCATGTCGATGACCATGGGCACGATGACCATCACCACGACTCGGGGCCAATGACCGTCTTCGGTTTCTGGCTCTACCTGATGACCGACTGCATCTTGTTTGCGTCGATCTTCGCGGTGTACGCGGTACTGGTAAACAACGTAGCGGGTGGCCCGTCGGGCCACGACATCTTCGAACTGCCTTACGTGCTCGGCGAAACCGCCTTGCTGTTGTTCAGTTCGATCACCTACGGCTTCGCCATGCTGGCCTTCTACAAGGGCAGCAAGAAGGGCGTACTGAGCTGGTTGGCACTGACCTTCCTGTTCGGCCTGGGCTTTATCGGCATGGAGGTCAACGAGTTCCACCTGCTGATCTCCGAAGGCTACGGTCCGCACCGTTCCGGCTTCCTGTCCGCGTTCTTCACGCTGGTAGGCACCCACGGTCTGCACGTATCCGCCGGCCTGCTGTGGATGGCGGTGATGATGTATCAGGTCAATAAACACGGCCTGACCAACACCAACAAGACTCGCCTGAGCTGCCTGAGCCTGTTCTGGCACTTCCTGGACGTGGTCTGGATCTGCGTCTTCACCGTTGTTTACCTGATGGGGACTCTGTAATGGCTAATGCACACTCCCATGACCATGACAGCCATGATGCGAGCCACGGCAGCGTTAAGTCCTACGCGATCGGCTTCATCCTGTCGGTAATCCTGACGCTCATCCCGTTCGGTCTGGTGATGTACCCGACCCTGCCGAAGTCGATCACCTTGATGATCGTGCTGGCATTCGCGGTGATTCAGGTGCTGGTTCACCTGGTGTACTTCCTGCACCTGGATCGTTCCAAAGAGCAGCGCGATAACGTGATCGCGTTCGTGTTCGCAGGTCTTGTGATCCTGCTGCTGGTTGGCCTGTCGATATGGATCATGTTCAGCATCCATACGTTCATGATGGCGAAGTGAGGTAAGACCCGATGTCGCTTAAGCACTTTATCCAAATCACCAAACCGGGGATCATTTTCGGTAACGTGCTTTCTGTGGCAGGCGGTTTCTTCCTGGCCTCCAAGGGGCATGTCGATCTGGCCATTTTCCTGGCTGCAATGATCGGCACGTCCCTGGTGGTAGCTTCCGGTTGTGTCTTCAACAACTGCATCGACCGCGACATCGACATCAAGATGGAACGCACCAAGAACCGCGTGCTGGTACAGGGCCTTATCTCCCTGAAGCTGGCACTGCTGTTCGCGACCGTCCTGGGTGTTGCCGGTGTGGCCCTGTTGTACAAGGTGGCCAACCCGTTGGCGGCGCTGTTTGCCGTGATCGGTTTTGTCATCTACGTCGGCCTTTACAGCCTGTACCTCAAGCGCAAGTCGGTTCACGGCACGCTGGTGGGCAGTCTGTCGGGGGCGATGCCGCCGGTGATTGGTTATGTGGCTGTAACCAATAGCTTCGACATGGCCGCGCTGGTGCTGCTGGTGATGTTCAGCCTGTGGCAGATGCCGCATTCCTATGCCATCGCGATCTTCCGCTTTAATGACTACCTGGCTGCGTCTATTCCGGTTCTGCCGGTGAAGCGTGGCATCCAGGTGGCCAAGAAACACATCCTGCTCTACATCCTGGCCTTCCTCGTGGCGACCTTGATGCTGACCTTCAGTGGCTACGCCGGCATGAGCTACCTCGCCGTCGCAGCGGCCATGGGCATGTACTGGTTGTACATGGCCTGGACCGGCTACAAGGCGGTGGATGACACCGTCTGGGCACGCAAGCTGTTCGTGTTCTCGATCTTCACCATCACCGCGCTGAGCGTGATGATGTCTCTGGATTTCCAGGTACCCAAAGAGCTGTTGCTGACCTACGCACACTGAGTCAATGAGTCGTAAAAACCCCGCCTTCGAAAGAACCGCGGGGTTTTTTATGGCCGGGCATTTAAACTGTTCCCACTTTTTTCAACCTGCAGGAAGCAACGCAATGACCAAAAAAGCCGTGATGGTGTTCAGTGGCGGGCAAGACTCGACAACTTGCCTGATCCAGGCACTGCCGTTGTATGACGAAGTGCACTGCATCACCTTCGACTATGGCCAGCGCCATGTGGCGGAAATCGAAGTCGCGCAGAAGCTCGCCAGGCAGTTGGGCGCCACCGTCCACAAAGTCATGGACGTGTCCCTGCTCAACGAACTGGCCATCAGCAGCCTGACCCGCGACAACATCCCCGTGCCGACCGTGGACAGTTCGGGCGGCAGCCTGCCGAGCACCTTCGTGCCGGGGCGCAATATCCTGTTTCTCACGCTGGCATCGATCTATGCCTACCAGGTGAAGGCCGAAACCGTGATTACCGGCGTGTGCGAAACCGACTTCTCGGGCTACCCCGACTGCCGCGACGAATTCGTCAAAGCCCTGAACAAGGCGCTGGAACTGGGCATGGAATACACGCTGCGCCTGGATACCCCGCTGATGTGGCTGAACAAGGCCGAGACCTGGGCACTGGCCGACTACCACGGCAAGCTGGACCTGGTGCGCGAACAGACCCTGACTTGCTACAACGGCATCCTCGGCACCGGCTGCGGCAACTGCGACGCGTGCAACCTGCGTGCACGGGGTTTGAATGAGTATTTGCAAGACAAGGCGGCAGTGATGCAAAGCCTGAAGCAGAAGTTGCAGCTGAGCTAGCGTGTAAGGGCCGTACTCGATCAAAAGTGGGAGCTGGCTTGCCTGCGATAGCATCACCCCGGTAAATCTGAAACACCGAGGTGTCTGTATCGCAGGCAAGCCAGCTCCCACATTTAGCGCGAATCACATCAGGCAGCAGTACCGCTGATCCAGCGCTTGAACAACGCGCGCGCGCCATAGGCGGGCAGGATGTTGAAGAACGCAAAGCCGACTTTGATCGCGATCTGCACATAGATCATGCTCAGGATATCGCTGGTCTGCATGGCGCCGTAGAAGGCGATAAAGCAGAACAGGAAGCTGTCGATAATCACCGCGAAGAACGTGCTGAGGAAAATACGCAGGTACAGGTATTTGGAATTGGTCAGCTCTTTGATCTTGCACAGCAAGTACGAGTTGATGTTCTCGGACACCAAAAACGACACCGAAGACGCCACCAGTACCGACGACACTTGAATGATCACGTCGTTGTAAGGCCCATCGAGTTTCCAGCCCGGCAGCCCCGGCAGGAAGGTCGAGCCGTAGAGCAGGATGATGATCATCGCGTTGCTGGCAAACGCAAACAGAATGGCCCTTCTGGCCAGGCGCAGGCCGAACTGCTCGTTGAGCAGGTCCACAATCAAAAAGGTCAGCGGGTAAAGAAAGGTGCCCGGCGTGACGATGATGCCCATCGACTCAAGATAAATCGGCTTGGTCGCGGCAATACTGGTGAAGATATAAAACGTGAACAGCAACAGGTTCAGGATGATGTAGATCATCCAGGAGTTTTCGTTGCGATCGTTTATGTCGTAGGCCGTGAGCGAACCGCCCTGCGAATAAAACTTCTTGTACATGCTCTTCACTTCCATTTTGTTGAGGTTGTCCATGATTTCGCTGTTGATCACTTCGCTCAGCTTGATCTTGATGACCTTGCCGGTGGCAATCACCATGATCACCGCCAGGCTTTTTTCATTCTCAAAGCCCAGCAGTTTGTATTTGCTGTTTTCCAGGCCCGCTTCATACGTGGTCATTGAAGCGCTCCTCGATGATGTCGCCGACCACACACAAGCGTTCTGAGCTGGCGCAGGGTTCGAGGGTGATGAACATCTTTTTGGTTGCCCGGTCGTACACCAGCTTTTCCTTGCCGGGGCTCGACACGCCTTTTTGCACGATGAGCAAATCGCCGGGCTCGTTGGCGCCGGGAATGGCGCGCTCAAGGCGCACGCCGATCAGGTTGTGGGACGTACCGAAGTAGTAGGTCAGGGGGTACAGCGTGGCCAGTTCGCCAATGCGCTTGTCGAGGTTCTGGAGCACCAGGCTTTCCTTGAGAATCGGCACCGCCGCCGGGTTCATGTTGCCCTGGGGCGACACGCTGCTCTCAATGGTTTCCTTGGCTTCAAAATCCACCGTCTCGATTTCATCGTAAGAGATGCCAAAGAAATCGGAAATTTTGCGGATGGTCGACTGCTGTACGTTCACGACCTTGCCTTCCAGGATGTTGTAGATGGTGGTCCTGGTCAGGCCGGCAGCGCTGCTCAACGACAGCTGCGTTTCGCCACGGCTTTTGATCAAGTACTTGATGTTGCTCTTCAAGTGCTCGGTTTTTTCCCGTTTGTGTATCACGTACTCACCACTTCCCTTTAGTTATAAACGTCCATTCACACCGTCAGGCGTCACGGCGGCGGGAGTGTTGCACGCGTCGGCCACAAGAATAAAGGCCTGGATGCTCTGCGATGCGGCTTCGGCAGGGGCGGGGAATCGCAAAAATGAACATTTCATTTGGAAAATGTTTAATTTACTGTTTAATTGATCAGCCCGGTTCAGGACGAATCGGCCCGCAACACCAAGGAGGGGAACCGCACCGATGGCAGTCAACACCGCACCACTTAACGATCAGGCCGGCCTGTTGCGTCGTGGCATCGCCGATCTGCACGCCGAAGACGCTGAGCTCGCCAGCCTGCTGGACGCCGAAGTCGCGCGGCAGCACCGCACGCTCTCCCTGATTGCTTCTTCCAGTGCCGTCAAACCGGGGACGTTGGTCGCCTGCGCGTCGGCCTTGGTCAATGTGACGGTCGAAGGCATGCCAGGCAAACGCCACAGCCCCGGCTGCGAGAACGTTGACCGGGTCGAAGCCCTGGCCATTCGTCGCGCGCGGGAGCTGTTCGACGCGCACTACGCCAGCGTGCAATCACACTCGGCCTCCAGCGCAATCGCCCAAGTGCTTTCGGCGCTGCTTGAGCCCGGCGACACCTTGCTCGGCATGGCCCACGACCACGGCGGCGACCTCGCCCTCGGCAGCCCGGCGGTGTTCACCGGCGCCTATTACAAAGCCCTGCGCTACGGCACCACGCCAGAAGGCCTGATCGATTATGAGCAGGTGCGAAGCCTGGCGCTGGCCCATCGACCGCGCATCATTCTGTGCGGCGCATCGGCCTATTCGCGGGTGGTGGATTTCGAGCGGTTTCGCGCAATTGCCGATGAGGCGGGCGCCATCCTGCTCGCGGATATTTCCCACATCGCCGGGTTGGTCGCGACGGGTCGGCACCCGAACCCGATCAATGCTGCCCACGTCACCGTTACTTGCACCCACAAGCAATTGGGCGGGCCCCGTGGCGGGTTGATTCTCTCCGGACGCGACGCCGACACCAAAGTGCCCGGCCTGCGCTCGACCTTCAGCCGCGTCCTCGATCAAGCCGTATTCCCGCGCATGCAGGGCGCGCCGGCGATGAACGTGATCGCGGCCAAGGCGGCGGCGCTGGGCTACGCGAAATCAGCCGGCTTCGATGCCAGCATGGGGCGGGTTCGTGCACTGGCTGATGAATTGGCTGACGGGTTTCAAACCCAGGGTTATGCGGTGGTGGGCGGGTGCAGCGACAATCACACGGTGTTGATTCGCCTGCAGGGCGCCATGACCGGTGCCATCGCCGAATCAGCGCTCGCAAGCTGCGGCATCATGGTGAACAGGCACTGTGTGCCGGGAGAAATGCGCCCGACGGCGGTCGCCAGTGGCTTGTGCATGGGCAGCGGGTCCATGGCCCAGCGCATGCTCGATCGCGACGACTGCCGCCAGGTGGTCGAGCTGGTGTGCCTGGTGCTCGACAGCGTGACGCCGCTGGGCGAGCAGGATTACCACCTGGAACCTGCGGTGCGCGAGCAACTGCGGGCCGAGGTGGAAGACCTGTGCGCGCGCTACCCTTTTGCTGACTATCTGGAGGGCTGACGCTCGGGCACGCGGTTAAATATGCCGGGGCTTGCCTCGTCATACTTCTGTGTACGAACCGTGCGAATTCATTTCCCGCCTGCCAGGAGTTGTCACCATGGTCAGCGTCAGTCGTCGTTCGATCCTCGCCCTCGGCGCTGCGCTTCCCGTGCTGGGGCACCTCGATTGGGCGTCTGCCAGCCCGCAGTCGAACGCATCTGACCCGGTGTTGCTCAACTACAACGAAAGCCCCTACGGCCCCTCAAAGGCCGCTCGTGAGGCGATGCAGCGAGGCATTGCGCGGTCTGGTCGTTACCCCTATCCGGACATGTACGCGTTGGCCGCCTTGTTTGCCGCACAGCAAGGTATCCACGAAGAGCAAGTGGCCGTGTTTGCCGGCTCCATGGCGGCATTGCGCTACGCGGTGCTGGCATTCACCAACGCGTCGCGTAGCCTGGTCATGGCCACGCCCTCCTACGAGGTGCCGCGCCAGGCGGCCGAGTCTCACCGCGCCAGGGTGCATGAAGTGAACCTGGATACCCGGCACGCCCATGACGTTTCTGCAATGCTCGCCGCTGACCCTCAGGCGGGCATGCTCTACCTGTGCAACCCCAATAATCCGACCGGCACCCTGACGCCAACCGAGGCGATCCGCCACGCGCTGGCGAACAAGCCGGAAGGCTGTGTGCTGGTGGTGGATGAAGCCTATATCGATTTCGCCGACAGCCCGAGCTGCGTGAGTTGGATCAAGGATCACGACGACCTGCTCGTGCTGCGCACCTTTTCAAAAATCTACGGCATGGCCGGCGCCCGACTGGGCCTGGCGATCGGTCACCCGGCGTTGCTGGAACGCCTCGCCGAATTTGGCGGCGACAATGTGCCCGCGGCCTCAACGTTGCTTGGCGCGAGGGCGAGCCTGGAAGACCTCAATCTTTTGCCACAGCGCAAGGCACTCAACACACAGGTGCGCACGGAAACGCTGGCGTGGCTCAAACGCCGCGGGTTTACCTGCACGACGTCACAGAGCAATTGTTTCATGATCGATGTGAAGCAGCCTGCCGAGCAGGTTGTTGAGCAACTGGCGGCGCACAATGTGATGGTCGGGCGGGTCTGGAAAGAATGGCCGCAGTGGGTGCGGGTGACGGTGGGCAGCCGGCAGGAGATGGCGCGCTTTCGCGAGGTGTTCGCCGCTCAGGTGGTGAACGTTTGAACGCTCTGGACAGCCCGGCCGGGCATGCTTCATTCTCGCGTCTGATCACGCATCAAGGACGATACCCATGCGCCGCAAGGGCCCACCCGACACCAACACCTCCCTGTTGCCCGACGAGGTGCACACACTCCTCGATACCGAGCTGAGCCGCCGCGGGCTGGGGCATTTCGAGGTTTACCAGTGCGGGCCGACACTGGATCAAGCCGAGATCATTTCCAACTACCCCGAGGCCCTGGAACCGTCCGACACGGCCGATGATTTCTACCGGCGCGGCGAGCTGGTGTCGCTGACCCGCAAGCGCATCAAGCCGTTTTTCTGGAGTGACGAAAACCTGCTGGCCGACGAGGCCGCGCCGGTGCCGGGCCCGTGCAAGCCGGTGGGCGAGGGGGCGAGTTTCATCGTGCATGGCAACCAGGGGTTTTATTCGGTACTCAACCTGTGCAGCTTCGGCGACGAGGAACAGTTTCGCCAGACGGTGCTGGCCCATCAGAGCGAGCTGCAGATGCTGCTGGTGTCGGTGTATGACGAGGCCCTGGAGACCCGCGCGGCCGTCGAATCGCCGAGCGTTTTGACGCCGCGGGAAACCGAAGTGTTGTCCTGGGCCAGCCTGGGCAAAACCTACAACGAAGTGGCGCAGTTAACCGCCATGACCTCGCACACGGTGAAGTTTCACATGAAAAACATCTTCGCCAAGCTGGAGGTCAGCAACGGTAAGTCGGCGATTCGCAAGGCCTTGCAACTGGGCTATATCCGCCACCCGTCATAGGGCTACCTGTCCTTTCGGGCAGCTTGTTGGCGCGGCGGTGCTGCTTTAGGTTGCGCAGCTATCGGGCTCGACGCCGCAGACGCCGGCGCCGCCATTGCGAAGGGATTCCCCATGACACATCACCGCTACCGTGTGCCCCGCTGATGGGCACTTTCCACGCATTGCGCAGCCTGAATGCCCGGCTGCGATCGCTGTTCATGATCACGCTGGTGTTCCGCATGGGCACGCTGGCGTTTCCTTTTTACGCGGCCTATCTGATTCATCAGCACGCCATCTCACCGGGCACCGCCGGCTTGCTGGTGGGCGTGTATGGCGCGGGTGCGTTGTGTACGGACCTGATTATCGGCGCGGTGATCAAGCGGTTCACGGCCAACCGCGTCATTCTCGGTTCCCTGCTGTTCAACGCTTTGCTGTTGCTGCTCATCCCTTCGGTGGACGAGGTTGCGGTGCTCTTCGTGTTGTCGTTCTTGTGGGGCGCCTGCTACGAAGCGTTTACTCCGGCGACGTTTTCCGAGACGGTGGCGAACAGCACGCTGGAAACGCGCAAAGTGGCGTTTTCCTGCAACCGGCTGGCGATCAATATCGGCATGGCCATCGGGCCGCTGCTGGGCAGCCTGGTGTTCCTGCATCATGCCGATGCGGTGTTCTACATCAATGCGGCACTGTCGCTGCTGGCCTTCGGCGCGTGCCTGGGATGCGAGCGCTCATCGGCACAGACACAAGACGTGCCCGCTGCCAGCCAAGGCGCCGGCTTGCCGGATATCGCGCCCCACGAGCGTTCGCGGCTGCTGGTGATCCTGCTGGCGGCCTTGCCGGTGCACGTGGCGTACGCGTTGCCACCGACCATTCTGTCGGCCTACATCATCAACTACACCGAGCTGCCGGCGTATTACGTGGGCGTGTTGTTTTTCATCAACGCGGCGCTGGTGATCCTGTTCGAGGTGCCGATCAACCTGCGCATGGCCCACCTGTCGAGCAGCCGCTCGCTGGTCGCCGGCTTCCTGTTGGCCGGTGTGGGATTCTTCCTGATGGGATTCGGTGAGGTGGGGGCGTTGTTGATGCTGGCCACGGTGTTGTGGAGCCTGGGTGAGATGATTATTTTCCCGGGCATCACCCACTACGTCAGCAGCATTTCCAGCCGCGCCACGGTGGACCGCAACCTGGGTTATTACTCGGCGGGTGTGAATATCGGCGTGATGCTCGCGCCATCGCTGGCGTTCATGTTGATGTCCCGGCCTGCGTTGCCGTCGCCGTGGTGGCTGGCGGGGTGTGTGTTGCTGGTGTTCGCCATCGCCGTTGGGGTGATGAAAAGCTCGGCGGTGTTATGGAACAGAGAGGCGTAAAGGCTACAGGGCGCGCCGCACTGCGTGCGCGCCGTGATCGCCGGGGCGCTTACTGCGCTGCGATGGTGTAGCCGTCAAACGCGCTCTGCTGTTGCAGGGCGGTGACGATGCTCTTGCGCGATACCGCCTGCTCGACGCCGCTGTTGTCGACGAAGGTTTCGCTTTCCAGCTCGGCTTCGCTGCCTTCGCCCACGAAGGTGAAGCCGAGGAACTCCAGCGCCTCGCGGTCAACGTTCAGCCTGGAGCGCGGCGTGCGCAGCGGCAGGGTGACGCTGATGCCATCCTTGCTGATCACAAACACTTCGGCTTCTTTCTTAGGGCGCGAGGCCTTGCCTTTGCCGGCGCTTGGGTTGCTGATGGCCTGATGGCTCTGGTTCAGCACCTTGAGGGCCAGGCCGTAGACCAGTTCCTGAAACTCGGGGTCGTCCTTGAAGCTGGACAGGATGCGGCTGATCGAAAACTGGCTGCTGAGGTTTTCCAGGGCCGCGTTGTCGGCCGCTTCGGCATCCTTCAATTGCTTGAGCTGGCCCATCAAGTCGTAAGCCTTGTCGTCGTCAAAGGCGTCGTGGGCCTGGCGGATGGCCACGCGCAGCTCACGGATCTGGTCGCTTTCCTTGGAGGTGTGGAAGGCGTCCAGCACCATCTCGCTGATAATCTTGGCCGCTGGCACATGCTGTGAAAGATTGATGGCGTTTTCGTATTCAGCCTTGGATTGCAAGGCGACCACGGATTCTTCGAGGGATGTTTCGGTGTAAGAATCGGACATTGAAATTTCACTACTTCAGTAAACGGGAGACAAAAAAGCGTCGCGCATTTTCAGGGGGGAGGGGTGTCAGGTCAAGGCAGCACAATGCCGTTATCCCGAAACGCCGCCTACTGCGATCAGCATGTCGGGCGTGCTCAAACAGCAGCGGGCGCATTGCCTGGCGCAAATGTGTCGTTGATTGCCGGGTAGGGTGTCGGGTCAGTAGTGATAGCGACACATCAGGATCTGTACTTCATCGTCCTCGATGCCATAAACGAGGCGATGTTCTGCGGTGATACGCCGTGACCAGAAACCGCTCAGGTTGTGCTTGAGCGGTTCCGGTTTCCCAACGCCTTCAAAAGGGTCTCTCTGGATGGCTTTGATCAGCAGGTTTATACGCTTTAACCCTGTCTTGTCATTCTGTTGAAACCAGAGATAGTCGTCCCAGCCTTCAGGGGTAAAGAGTATTTTCATTCCTCAATCAGCCCCCTGGGTTTGGCTTTGCCGGCCCGCAAGCTATTGACGGAGTTGATCAGGCGTTCGGCATTTTTAGGTGAGCGCAGCAGGTAGGCTGTCTCTTCAAGAGCGTTGAATTCTGATAATGAGATCATCACCACGGGCTCACCTTTTTGGCGCGTAAGTAACAGTGGGATGCGATCTTCGTTGACGCGGTCCATCGTTTCAGCCAGATGAGCGCGTGCGTTGGTGTAGTTGATGGTTTCCATGCTGCTGTCCTCGTGTAGTGGTTGAAACGTACAGAAATACGTACATATCTTCAAGGCGCAGCTTATGAACGGTCGCTGAGTGGCATTAACCACGACGGATACGGATCACTATTCAAGCTGCCGCAAGCACGACTCAAGAATATCCAGCCCTTCCTCCAACACTGCAGGCTCAATGGTCAGCGGTGCCAGCAGGCGGATGATGTGCCGCGACTTGCCGCTGGGCATCAGCAGCAAGCCGGCCTCGCGCGCCAGGCTCAGTAATTGGGTGAGTTGTTTGGGTGCGGGCGTGCCATCGGCATTGGCCAGTTCGATACCACGCATGGCGCCGACGCCGGTCAGCCGCCCCAGGTACGGCGACAAACCTTGTGCACGCCAGGCCTGATAACGGCTGACGATAGCTTCTTCCTGTTGCGCACCCCAGGTGCTCAGGTGCTCGTCGGTCATGGCGTCCAGCGTGGCCAGGGCCGCCGCGCAGGCAATCGGGTTGCCGGAATAGGTGCCGCCCAGGCCGCCTTTGGGCAGGTTGTCGAGCAGGGTTTTGCGTCCGACCACCGCGCCCAATGGCACGCCGCCGGCGATGCTTTTGCCGAGCAGGATCAGGTCCGGCTCGATGCCCAGGCGCGAGAAGGCAAAGCGTTGGCCGGTACGGCCGAAGCCGGACTGGATTTCATCGGCGATCAGCACAATGTTTTTCTCGTCGCAAAAGCGCCGCAGGGCTTGGGCAAATTCACTATCCAGCGCCAGAAAGCCGCCTTCGCCCTGCACCGGTTCGATGATGAAACAGGCTACATCTTCGACGTCGATTTCTACGCTGAACAGGCGCTCCATCGCCTTGAGTGCTTCAGCGCAGGTTACGCCGTTATCGGCGCTGGGGTAGGGCAGGTGATACACCGGGCCGGGTAGTACGCCGACCTTTTGCTTGTAGGGCGCCACCTTGCCGTTGAGGTTGAGGGTGGCCAGGGTGCGCCCGTGGAAGGCGCCGTCGAAGGCGATCACGGCGGTACGGCCGGTGGCGCCGCGCACGATCTTCAAGGCGTTTTCCGCCGCCTCCGCGCCGCTGTTGGTGAGCATGCCGCTGACGGCGTAGTCCACCGGAATGAAGTCAGTCAGACGCTCCATCAATTCGATGTAAGGCGCGTGAGGCACGGCGTTGAACGCGTAGTGAGTCAGTTTCGTCGCTTGCTCCTGAATCGCCTTCACCACGCCGGGGTGGCAATGACCCAGGTTGAGCACGCCGATGCCGCCGACGAAATCGATATAGCGTTTGCCCGTGGTGTCCCAGACCTCGGCATTGCTGCCGTGGCTGAGGCTGATGGGGTGAACGATGGAAATCGACTGGCTGATGGTTTCGCGGCTCATGAATCTCGGACTCGGCAATGACGGGCGTCTTTTTATCTAAGCTGCGCCGCGGGTAGGGCCGCAAACGAAATAAAGTCGCCGGGTCATTATTAAAAGTCGGGATGTGCCTTGATGTAGCTCACCATCCAGTTCAGGAAGGCTTTGACTTTCGGGATGTCGCCGGCGTGTTCGGCGTGGGCGATAAAGTGCGCGCCGGCGCTGGGCATTGCGTAGTTCCACGGGATGGTCAGGCTGCCGCTGGCCAATTCTTCGGCCACCAGATACTGCGGCACCAATGCCACGCCATAGCCCGACTGCGCGGCGCGAATGCACATGTAGAACGTGTCGAAGCGCGGGCCGTGGTAGCTGTTCTGCGAATGCAGGCCCTGCTCCAGGAACCATTCGTGCCAGGCCTCCGGGCGCGAGGTGCATTGCAACAAGGTGTGGCGTGAAGAAGCATCACTGCCCTCGGCGACAAACCCCGGCGCGCATACCGGCACTACGGCTTCGCGAAACAGTTCGATGCACGTCGCCCCCGGCCACGAACCCTGGCCGAAAAAAAACGCGATATCGGCCTTGGCCTGCAGCACGTCGAAGGGTTCCAGTTCGTTGCGCACGTCCAGGTGGATATTCGGGTGGCGGGCCGCGAAATCCTTGAGCTTGGGCACCAGCCAGCGGTCGCCGAAAGTGGGTTGGGTGGCGATGCGCAGCACTTCGGTTTCGCCGCCGTAGGTGAGGATGTAACGGCTGGAAATGTCGACCTGGTTGAGAATTTTGCGCACTTCGTCCAGGTACAACGCACCCGCGGGGGACAGGTACAAACGCTGACGCACCCGCTCGAACAGGTTGTGACAGAGCATTTCTTCGAGCTGCGCCACCTGTTTGCTCACGGCGCTCTGGGTCAAGTGCAGCTCTTCGGCGGCGCGGGTGAAGCTCAGATGGCGGGCGGCGGCTTCGAAGCACTGCAAGGCGGTCATCGAAGGGGTCAAACGTTTTGAAATCATGCAGTTCATTCCAAACAGGAAGGAGCCTTTGCCTAAAGGTCGTTTGTGGCAGGTGGGTAAAGCCGTCGATACTGCCCGGCAACACTATAAACCGGCGCGGGCTGTGCGGCGCCGAATAATAAGGAATGACAGGGAGTGCCTCGCATGAAAAACCTCAAGACCACTTTGGCCGCGATTATTGCAGCCGCATCCCTGGGCCTGGCGGCCAGTGCCCACGCCGGTGCGACCCTGGATGCAATCCAGAAGAAAGGCTTTATCCAGTGTGGCGTCAGTGACGGCCTGCCCGGCTTCGGTGTGCCGGACAGCACCGGCAAGATGACCGGCATCGATGTGGACGTGTGCCACGCCGTGGCCGCGGCGGTGTTCGGCGATGCCTCCAAAGTAAAATTCAGCCAGCTGACCGCCAAGGAGCGTTTCACGGCGCTGCAGTCGGGCGAGGTCGATGTGATCTCGCGCAACACCACCTGGACCAGTTCGCGCGACGCCGGCATGGGCCTGGTGTTCACCGGCGTGACCTACTACGACGGCATCGGTTTTCTGGTGAACAACAAGCTGGGCGTCACCGCCGCCAAACAGCTGGACGGCGCCACCGTATGCCTGCAGGCCGGTACGACCACCGAGCTCAATGTGTCGGACTATTTCCGCACCCACGGCATGAAATACACGCCGATCACCTTCGACACCGCTGACGAAAGCGCCAAGGGCCTGGAGTCCGGACGTTGCGACGTGCTGACCACCGACCAGTCCGGCCTCTACGCGCAACGCATCAAAATGGCCCACCCCGATGAGTTCGTGGTGTTGCCGGAAGTGATTTCCAAGGAACCGCTGGGGCCGCTGGTGCGCAAAGGCGATGACGAGTGGTTCAGCATCGTCAAATGGACGCTGTTTGCCATGCTCAATGCCGAGGAAATGGGCATCAATTCCACGAACGTCGAAGAGCAGGCCAAAACCACCAAAAATCCCGACATTGCGCGGTTGTTGGGCGCCGATGGCGAGTACGGCAAGGATTTGAAGTTGCGCAAGGATTGGGTGGTGCAGATCGTCAAGCAAGTGGGCAACTATGACGAGGTGTTCGAGCGCAATATCGGCCAGGGCAGCGTGCTGAAGATCAAGCGCGGGCTCAATGCGTTGTGGAGCAATGGCGGCATCCAGTACGCGCCACCGGTGCGCTGATCACTCCGACACGGTGTCCTTTCCTGCCGCCTTGGCGCGGTACAGCGCCTGATCGGCGCGTGCCATCAAGGCGGCAGGGGGTTCACCGCTGCGCAACTGTGCCACACCCAGGCTCAGGGTGACGTTGAAGTCACCCACGGCGGGCATCTGTGAGAGGTGTTGGCGAATACGCTCTGCAACGGTTTTCGCCTCGTCCAGGCTGCTGTCGGGCAGCACCACCATGAATTCGTCGCCGCCCCAGCGCGCCAGCAAGTCACCCGGGCGCATGCAGCCTTCGAGTCTTTTCACTACGCTGATCAGGGTTTGATCACCCACGGCGTGGCCATGCTTGTCATTGATCGGCTTGAAGTCGTCGATGTCCATGGCGACCAGCGCCACCGGTATCCGGAAACGTTCGGCGCGGTCACATTCTGCCAACAGCACTTTTTCCAGACGATAGCGGTTGGCGACAAGGGTCAGGGGGTCGCGCTCGGCCAGGGAACGGTTTTCATCGAGTTGTGCTTGCAGTTGCTGGTTGACCCGAGACAGCTCGCGCGTGCGTTCGGCCACCAGTGCTTCAAGGGATTGGTTGCGCTGTTCAAGCTGTTCGATGGAGCTTTTGCGCAAGTGAATATCACGGTGGGCACCGACCATGCGAGCCACCGAACCGTCGGGGTTACGCGCAATCACGTAGCCACGGTCTTCGATCCACAGGTAGGTGCCATCTTCTTTGCGACAGCGGTATTCGGTTCGGTAGTGGGGCGCGCGCTGGCTGATGTAATCATCAAATACCCGCATGACATGAGGGTAGTCCTCGGGGTGAATCACGCTTTCCCAGGTGTGCACATTGTTATCGAGGGAGTGGCGGGGATAGCCGAGCATTTCGTACCAGCCGGGGTTGCGATACACAAAGCCGGTGTTGGCGTTCCAGTCCCAGATACCGTCGCTCACCAGCTCCATGACGGCGTGGAGCATGTCGGAATTGAGGTCGGAGAAGTCATTCCTCAATGGGTTGTTATCAGATGTATCGTCCATCCTCTTGCTTCCCTGCGTGCGCCGGCTTTGAGACCGGTCTTCATTGACGCCCAGACTCCGTGGCTGACGCTACTGTACAACGGGGGCGGCGGGGTTTGAATAGGGTGGATGTACTGCTTTAGTGGGGGACCGGTGAACTGATCCGTTGTTCGATGGCGCAAGGTCGTCGCGATCAACGCCCTCGATGCACTAAATCACCGAGAGTCTTGCATCACTATCAGGCACAAGGCGCACTTCTACCCGTTGACCCAATGCCCTGGCCGCGCTTGCAAGAGTGGCCAACGTCATGCCTGCGTCGTTTTGATCCAGCGCTCTATCCACTGCTGTGCGACTGGTGTGCATGCGCTCTGCCAACGCTTTCTTACTGACTTTTTGCGCTTTCATCACTTCTGCCAATTGCCATGCGATAACGCGCTTCAACGCGGCGGCAGTCACTTCTTCCAGAAGCCCTTCTTCGCTGAGAAAGTCATCGAGGCTGGAGCCGATATGTTTGTTCATGAGAGGCCTCATAGCTTGTTCTTTCTATGTCTTGCAGTGTTCAGGTCGACTAACGGAGTTTTTTGACTTTTTTTGATGAGACCGTGCAGTAACACCCTGTCGCTATTCACCAGCGTAAAGACGACACGTGCGATGTTTACACCCAACTCGGTCCGAATTTCCCAAAGCCGAGGCTCCAGCTTTCTTACGAGTGGCATTCCCAGCGGCCAACCGAATTGAACCGACTTGATATCGGTGCCTATGAATCTCCTGGCTTCCCTGGGCAGTTCCATCAGCCATTCCCGCACGGGTTCGTTTCCCGCCTGCGTTCGGTAAAAAACAACGCTAAGCACAACAGGTAGATCGTTCACAGAGAGTGCACCAAAATAGGTTCATGTGGCAATCGGCGATTGAAGGGCTTTTTGCAAAGACCAGCCGGAACCTGACACTTTCTTCAAGGCGCAGGAGTATTGAAAATATTCAAGAAGTTTCCATAAAAACAATGCCTTGTGATGTTTCTGAAATCTTGATGAGAGAAGGGTTTTGCTGATGTAGGAAACTTAGTTGGGCGCAACCATCCTCGTCCTCGGCCTTCCATCTGCGTTGTGCTGGTAAATCGCCTCCGGCTGGCCCTTTTCATTGAAAAACACCTGGCCGATTCCTGCCGAATTCCACAGCCGCTCTCCTGCCTCGGCATGTTCGGGAATATGCGGCACTACCTCCATGGCGCGGCGACGGGTGAACCCGTTAAGCGGCGAACGGGGTGAATAAAGCCAGCGGTTGAGGCGGTCGAACCATACCAGCAGGCGGGGCGGGAATTTATTCTTGATGCCGCTGCTGGTGATTTGCCAGATCCTGGGGCCGGCGTTGCGGTGGCGGACCAGTACTTCATAAACGAATGAGTAATGCACGTCGCCCGACAGAATCACGTAGTTCCCCGGCGTGCGCGAGTGGCGGAAAATATTGAGGATCACCTGTGCCGCGCCGCGATGAGCCATCCAGTTTTCGGCGTCCACCAACAACGGGTGACCGCACCAGCTGAAGATTTTTTGCACGGTCTCGATCAGCTTGACGCCAAACACCGGCGCCGGCGACACGATGATGGCCGAGGGGTGGTCCAGCAACGCCTGTTGCAGTTCGCTCAAAGCTTCCCAATCGAGCAGCCCGGAGGGTTGTTTGAGGGTGAACTCGCTGCGCCAGCGCCGGGTGCGGGTGTCGAGTACCACCAGCGCCGGGGTGGTGGGCAACACGTAGTGCCAATGCTGGAACTTCAACAGTGATTCGATCAACTCATCCTGTGCGGTTGCGGCGAGAGGGGCGTTTTGCACGCCGGTTGTCAGCGTCCGGGTTTGACTGATCAACTCGCCAAACACATCCGGCTGGTTACCCCAGCCCTGACACAGCAGGTAAGCGAGCAGGGCGTTGCCGATGATGCGTTTGGAAAACGGGTGGCCATACGCGGTTTGTTCCCACTGGGCGCTGAGATTCCAGTCGTCGGTGATGTCGTGGTCGTCGAAGATCATCAGCGTGGACAGGTGGGCGAAGACGCGCGCGACACCCGGCAGCCCGTCGCGAAAGCGCTCAACCTGCACCTGTTCACGGGCATAACGTGCCCGTTCCTCGCCACTCAACTGTGGCGGTTGCGGGGCGATCAGCGTCCAGGGGGCGGGCGACCACGCCAGCAAATACATGGCAATGACTTCAGCAAAGGTCACCAGGTGATTGTCTGCGGTGCTGCTGGTGAAGATCGGCTTCTTCACGCCGCCGAAAAAACGCTCGCGCAGCGTCTCGTTGCTGTCCAGCGCCGGCAACAGGTCGGCGCGATGGTAATAGCTGGCGCGGTGCCCGTAGAGGCTGGTGCTGTCGTTTACCACGGCGCCTTCCAGGTATTCGTCAAACAGGCCCAGGCGCGCGATCAACGCATGAATCGCCCGCAGCATGGGGCCTGCAACATCATCGGCGTAGATCTGGTCGCCGCTCATCATCAGCAGGGCCGGGCGTTCGGCAGTGGTATGTGCATCGGCCAACAGCTTGTCGACGCACAGCAAACCTTCTTCGGCGCGGTGATGGGGTTTGCGGCACGAGCCGTGCACCAACTGATGAATTCGGCGGTGCAGCACGAAATTCGGGTAACGAGTGCCCGTGTGCAATAGATGAGGTGCCCATTCGGCGATTCCGCGGCCTTCGATCAGCAGGTCATAGCCGATGAACGCGTCCTGAGGCAGCGCATCATCCAGCGCCACATCGATCAGGTGGAGGACGGCATGATGCCCCACGGCTACGACCTGGCACTGGTTTTGGTCCAGGGTGATATCAACCGGCAGGCCTTCGACGTACAACCTGAGTGTCAACGCCAGTTCACGGCTGCCGGCCAGCCACAGCACCAGGCGCCGGGGTTCGAGGCGGCGCAGCATCGGCCCGGCGAGGACGTCGGGCAATGTGTCGGCGTTTGGCATGCAGGCAAAGGCTCCACTCAGGATCTAGCCGGCGAGGTTAGCGTACGGGATGTCGGCATTTTGTTAAGCGACAGCGCCGCATCTGTATCAAAAATCGTCATTGCCCTTGGCGCAGTCGTTTGGCGCAGGGTTCGTGGCGCCTTCCTTGCCCTCCAGCACAAACGCTGCGCGATGTTCGGCCACCACGTTACGTAATGCGCTGTAGTAATCCGGCAGTTTTTGCAGGCTGTCGGTGAGCGGCAACAACGACGCCCGCGTGTCCACGGTGCCACCCACCATGCTGACGGTGCCGAGGGTTTGCACGGTGTCGCTGTCGCCCAGCGGCGATACCAGGAAACTCAAGACCTTGCCGGCGGCATCGCGGCTGTTGCCCGTGCCCAGCAGCGGCAACTCGACGATCGGCCCGTTGCCCATGCCCCACACGCCAAACGTCTGGCCAAAGTCGGCGGTATGGCGCGGGATGCCCAAGCGGTCGGACACATCAAACAAACCCACCACCCCTACGGTGGTGTTCACGGCAAACCGTCCCAGGGTATTGATCGAGCGGCGCGGGTTGCCTTGCAACAGGTCATTGATAAAGACCTTCGGCTCACTGAAGTTGGTGGCGAAGTTATGCACACCCTGCTGGAAAAAATCCGGCAAGTAGCGGTAGCCGCGTGCCACCGGCGCCAGTGCGTAATCATCCACCACGCGGTTAAACGCGAAGACTCCGCGGTTGACCGACTCGGCCGGGTCATACACCGGGTAACTCACCTGCGCGCAATGCGTGGTGGTTTGCACGTTGGCCGGGCTGGCGCAGCCTGTGAGGTAAGACACGGTCAACAGCAGCACGGCCTGGCGAGCCAGGTGCTGGGGGTAGGTGAGCGAGCGCATGGTCAGTCTCCGCAAAAGGGAGGCCGATGCTGGCAGCCGCTTCTTGCGCAAAGATGTCTGGTTTATTGCGCCGTTGACGTTTTATTGCACGGTTGAAATATATGACGCGCCACGCCGAATGGTTTTAGATAGCCCCTCGACCAACCCATGTGATGTGTTCCGGTGAGCAACCTTTTGATCGTGGACGATGACCTTGAAGTCCTCGCGCTGCTGAAGAAATTTTTCCTGCAACACGGCTATACGGTCGAGACCGCCGCCAGTGGCGCGGGCTTGTGGGCGGCCATGGAGCGTGAGCCGGCAGACTTGATCATCCTCGACCTGATGCTGCCCGGCGACAACGGCCTGCTGCTGTGCCAGCGCTTGCGCCAGGAATACGCGACCCCGGTGATCATGCTGACCGCCATGGGCGAACTCAGCGACCGCGTGGTCGGCCTGGAAATGGGCGCCGACGATTACCTGAGCAAACCCTTCGACGCCCGTGAGTTGCTGGCCCGGGTGCGCGCGGTGTTGCGCCGCGCCGGCGAGAGCCGGGCGCCGGTGGGCGAGGTCGCTCGCCCGTTGATCCGCTTCGCCGGTTGGCAACTGGACCTGACGCGCCGCGAATTGCGCTCGCCTGACCAAGTGATGATCCCGCTGTCCTCCGGCGAGTTCGACTTGCTGCTGGTGTTCGCCGAACACCCCCAGCGCGTGCTCACCCGCGAGCAATTGCTGAACCTGTCACGCGGTCACAGCCACGATGCGTTCGACCGCAGCATCGACGTGCAGGTCAGCCGCCTGCGGCGCAAGCTGGAATTCGATACCAAGCGCCCGGCGATGATCCGCACCGTGCGCAACGGCGGCTACCAATTCACCGCCAACGTGACCCGCTCATGAAGCGCCTGCCCCGCGACACCGTGGCGCGCTGGATCGCCCTGACCATTTTGCTCGCCATGTTCACCGCGCTCGCATTCAACGCCTTGTTTGTGCAATTGGCCGGTGTGTGGGCGCGGCCGCCCCTGACGGAAATCGGCTTGCTGGAAAAAATCGCCGTGGTGGTGCGGGCGGTGGAAGCGTCCGAGCCCGCCAGGCGTGAGCACCTGACTCAAGCGGTGGGTGATGAGCAGTTCAGCGTGACGTGGGCCACCGAGCGTGAAACCTTTGGTTTGCCCGAGCAGCTCGAGCCGGACTTTCACTCCGGCGATGAAGTCTTCAAGCATCTGCTGCCCGGCCCGCCGCGGTTGATGGCCGGCTACGAACCGTCCGACTGGCCGGATGGCAAGGGCCACTATGCGTTGGTCGTGCGGTTGGTCGACCATTCCTGGTTGATGTTCAGCGCGCAGTCGCGCAGTTGGGGGCTGGGGGAGGGCCAGCGCAGCCTGATCGTGCTGCTGCTGGTCTTGATTTCCACCGCCCTGGTGACGCTGGTGGCGACCCGGCGCCTGGCGCGGCCGCTGCAGCAGTTTGCACAGGGCGCACGGCGCTTTGGCTCGGACTTTCGTGCGCCGCCCATCGAGCCGGTCGGGCCCCATGAAATCCGCCAGGCGATCCTCGCCTTCAATGGCATGCAGGCGCAGTTGCAGCACTTCATTCAGGACCGCACGCAAATGCTCGCGGCGATTTCCCACGACCTGCGTGCGCCCCTCACACGGTTGCGGTTGCGTGGCGAATTCATTGAGGACATCGACCAGCAGCAACGGCTGTTTCGTGATGTGGATGAAATGCAGGCAATGATCAACACCGCCCTGGAATTCTTCC
The DNA here is from genome assembly GCF_002813445.1 of Pseudomonas tolaasii NCPPB 2192. Lineage (NCBI taxonomy): Bacteria > Pseudomonadati > Pseudomonadota > Gammaproteobacteria > Pseudomonadales > Pseudomonadaceae > Pseudomonas > Pseudomonas tolaasii. The sequence goes on along the minus strand of NZ_PHHD01000001.1, from coordinate 271,980 downwards.
GCGATGACGCGCGCCTGGAGCAAGCGACCCAGCTGGATCTGGCGGAACTGCTGCAAACCCTGATCGACGACTACCGCGACCAGAACATCGAAATCAGCTTTCGTGGCCCGCCACGTCTGGTGTATTGCGGCCGGCCATTGGGCCTCAAGCGTGTCATCACCAACCTGGTGGAAAATGCCATCCACTACGGCACGGCCCCGGAAATTGAGCTGCTGTACATCCCGGGCGAAGTGGTCATTCACGTGCTGGATCGCGGCCCCGGCATCCCTGCCGAGCACCGGGAACAGGTGTTCCTGCCGTTCTATCGCCTGGAAGGCTCGCGCAACAAAAGCACGGGCGGCGTAGGGTTGGGGCTCTCCACGGCGCGGGCGATTGTGCTGGAACATGGCGGCACGCTGACCCTGGCAGAACGCCAGGGCGGCGGGTTGGTGGCGGTGATTGTGTTGCCCGTGTGACCCGCAAGATTTGTAGGGCAAACAGGCTTGTTGTGGCGAGCGGGGCAAGCCCGCTCGCCACAACCAGAGCAGGCTTGCTTGCCAAAGCGTCAGGTGTGTGAATCCCCGGCCACCTTGGGCACCGTAAAGCGGAACTCGCTGCCACGGCCCACCTCACTTTCAGCCACAATCTTGCCGCCGTGGGCCTGGACGATGCCCTGCGTGATGTACAGCCCCAGTCCGCTACCGGTGGGGTTGTTTTCGGTCTGGGTCCAGTAGCGATCAAACACATGCGGCAATTGTTCCGGCGCAATGCCTTCGCCGGAGTCGCGCACCGAGAACACAATCTCTTCGCCATTGCTCATGGCACTGATGCCGATATTGCCCTGGCGCGGGGTGAACTTGATGGCGTTACCGATCAGGTTCGACAGCACCTGGAACAGGCGCTCCGGGTCGGCGTGGATCTGCAGGCCGGGTTCGGTGTTGAACGACAGGTCGATGCCTTTTTCCATCGCCAACGGCGCGAGCAGCGAATAGGCCTCTTCGAAAATCTGGCTGACGTCCAGCGGCACCGGCTTGACCACATAGCGCCCGGCTTCGATTTTCGAGGTGTCGAGCAAGTCCTCCAGCAGCACGTTCATGCGCCCGGCGGCTTGCTGCATGGTGTCGATGGCCGAGGAAATCCGCCGCGACGTGTGTGGGCCGTCGGAGCTGAAGGCTTTTTGCATCATGCCGCAGAGCATCGAAATGACGGTCATCGGGTTGCGCAGGTCGTGGGACACCACCGCCACCAGCTCGTCACGCGCACGCACGGCTTGTTGTTCGCGCAGCACCTGGCGCGCCAGGTCGTTTTCCAGGGCCGAACGGCGCAGGTCGTTGGCGGCAAACAGGTCGCCGTGGCTCCACTTGGTGGAGATGCCGGCCATTTCCACCTTCCAGATTTCAAACGAAGTCCGTGGGCGGAGGCGCAGGCCAGCGTCGGAATTTTCCAGGTCGAGCGGCTTGTTCGGGTCGCCGCTCCAATTGATGTTTTCTTTGACTTCCGGGCGGAACCACATCACACCGTTGTCCACCGGCTTGGGCAGGCTCATGGCCAACACGCCGCTGGCCACCTGCTGGAAGTCGACTGCAGGCGGGTACACCGAAGCCAGATTGTGGCTGGAAAACACCGGCTCGCCGGTTTCGATCAACCATTTGTGCAACGCCCGAATCTGCGCCGGCTCCGGGCAATTGCCGTAGCGGTGCAGTTGCTTGTCTTCGATGATCGCCACGCCGCCGGACAGGGTCAGGTCCATCAGCCATTGGGGTTGCTGGGCCAGGCCATCAAATACGTTTTCGTCGGACGCTTTCATGGCCTGCGTGAGAGAGGCCAGGGTCTCGACTTTTTCTTCGCGCTGGCGGCTCAAGTCCAGGGCTTCCATGGCGCTGATCTGCAGCGACAGCACCTGGCCGATGGTCTGGCACGCAGTGCGCAAGTCGTTCGGCACCATCAAGGGCTCGCGGTTGCCGCAGCTGATCAGGCCCCACAGCTTGTCGCCCTTCATCAGCGAGATGCTCATGGACGACAGCACGCCCATGTTTTGCATGTACTGGCAGTGAATCGGCGACACGCTGCGCAGGGTGGCAAAACTCAAGTCCAGCGGCTGGTCGTTGTCCGGGCGCAGTTTGGGCAGCAGCGGTACTGGTTCGTAGGCCGCGTTCGGAATGATGCGCAGCCAGTTGGTGCGATACAGCTCGCGGGCTTGCTCCGGGATGTCGGACGCCGGGAAAAACAGCCCGTTGAACAGCTCCATGGACGGTGCCGACGCTTCGGCAATCACCTGGCCATGGCCTTCGTCTTCAAAGCGATAGATCAGCACCCGGTCGTAACCGGTCATGGCCTGGATTTCATTCACGCTGATTTCGTACAGCGCCTGCAGGGTTTTCGCCGACTGCAAACGTTGCAGCATTTTCCCCAGGTCACTGGTGCGACCGTTCAGCGCGCGCGGTTTGAAATCTTCAAGGCGCGGTTCGAATTCCAGCACCAGCACGTTCTGATGGCGATGCAACAGGCCCTCGAACTCGGCGCCGTTGAGCGTGACGTGTAGCGGCGGCGCGTCGAAAAACGTGTTGTTTTCAGCCATGGCCTGCACGGCCCGGGCATGTTCGGCGCCGAGCAGCGTTTGCAACGGCTGGCCCAGCAACGCCTCCGGCGCGTGGCCGAACAAGGCGCCGACGTTGGCGCTGATCTGCACGATGTTCAGCTCGGGTTCCGACAAGGTCAGCAGCACACCGTGAGGCTGAATCGCCCCGGGAAAGCGAATGGGCTCGTCGGCGCAGTTGGCAAGCAGCTCTTCAAAATCTTCGGGTTTCATAGCAGTACCTCCTGGCGGTCGAGCCATTGCTCAAAGCCGCTGAATGTCGAACGGGCCGCGTCCACCGCGCGCTGTTTGGCGTGCGCGTCCAGCGGCAGGCGGCCCAGGTAATCGAGAAAATCTTTCCAGCGTCGGCCCGTGTCGGCGCCATACACATTCAAAAACGCACCGCCGTTGTCCGCGTCGATGCCCAGGCGCTGGGCCATTTCGCGACGCAGTACCTGGCCGCCCAGCGTTGCGCCTTCCAGCACATACAGGGCGCCAAGGCAGGCGGCGGGGGTATCAAAGACGGGCAGGTCGGAACAGGCGGGCAGGGCGCTGATGGCGTCATCGTTCAGGCCGAGGGCGTGCAGGTCGCTCACCAGCGTCGGGGTTTTCACACGCAGCGTCTGGTCAAAGCCGTCGGGTATCAAGCCACTGTCGTACAGCGCCGCTTCCATGGGCCGATAAAACCCGTAGTACGCCTCGACCAAACGCTGGTACCAGCCGGCATCCAGGCGCTCGGAGAAAAACGGCAGGCGCTTTTCCAGCGCTACATGCAGCAAGCCGGTGCCTGTGCGCAACGCTTCCAGCAATGAGGGCGCACCAACGTCATGGGCCTGTGAATGCATTCAATGAGCTCGAACTGTGGGCCTTCCGGCCATGAATGACGCGTGGAAATGGGCGACGATTCTACACAACTCATGGCCGTCAGCTGAACGCACAGGGCGAAAAGGCTGACCGGCGGATCAGAAAAGTCGCTCCTTGCATCACTAATGACCGCAGGGCACCGCTTCAAGTTCGGTTTAAGTGATATCGCAGCGACATCAGTGCAACGATCCTTGTTGGGTCAACGCGGTTTGTACACACTCCAGCAAATGCTCGGCACTCCACGGTTTGGGCAGGAACCGCACACTGCCGCCCAACTGCGCCGCCAGCTTGGTATTGCCCGACGTCAACACCACCGGCACCGACGGCCAACGATGGGCCACCACCCGGCTTAAGTCATAACCATTGAGCAAACCCGGCATCTGGATATCGCTGACAATCAAGTCCACCGGGTCGTCTGCCCGTTCGAGAAAAATCATGCCTTCGTCGGCCGAAGGGAACGAGGTGACATGCGCACCAAAATCCTCCAGTACGTCCACCATTAACGAGCGAATGATTTCGTCGTCTTCCAGCACTAAAATCGATGGCTGAGCCATGATTCTTACTCCACCATCAGGGTTCATAAAGGTGGAGTGGGGCGGCATTGCAAGAGTTTCGGTGACCAGGAATTTTTGCCGATGGATGGTCATATAGACGTGTTTGACGTTCAGTTGTCCCGGTAATCCGGGCTGTCGTGCGGCGGTGGTTTTGCGTTTCATCAGGAATAAATGGCGGCCTTCAGGCGTTGTTCATCAACAAGTGCCTGCCACCGGCGCTGAAATTTCTGACCCTAGCCCAAAAAGACCGCGCCTTTGAACCGACCCGTGCTGCCCATTTCCTACGAACATCTGGACCGCTGGATTGCGTCCTTGCAACCGGCGTTGCTGGACGAAGCGTTCACCTGCGTGATCGGCATCCTGCGAGGCGGCGGGCCACTGGCGTTGATGGTGTCTCACGTCACCGGCGTCGCCCCGGCGTTTCTGCGCTACCAGCGCGCCGACCGCAGCGTGGCCTGGGACTCGTCAATCCCGATTCCGCCGCCTGGCAGCAAAGTGTTGTTGTGCGAAGACATTGCCGGCAGCGGCAATACCCTCAAAGACTGCTCCAATTTCCTGCAACGCCAGGGCCTGAGGGTAAAAATTCTTACCGCCGGGTTCGACGACCTGAGCGCCACACGACCTGATTACGGCATCGACGGGCGCGGCTATTTTCTGCAGTTCCCCTGGGAGCGTCAGGCGCGCACCACCGCCTACCGCGACCACTGGCAGGAAACCCGTGGCGGGCGCACCGGCGAGTTGGCCCAGGACCACGAATACGATGCCTATGCCATCGACCTCGACGGCATCCTGTTGCCCGACATCCCCGAAGCGCAGTACGCCGCCGACCTGCAAGGCGCGCTGTTGCAACGTGACCGGTTGGCGCCTTTCGAACACCTGCCCGCGCTGGGCCAGGTCAAAGCCATCGTCACCGGCCGCCCGGAAATGGACCGCGCCCGCACGCAAGCCTGGCTCGACCGCCATGGCCACGGCGACAAACTGTTGATCATGCGCGACACCACGCGCTACAGCGACACCCCCGCACACGTCGCTGCCCACAAAGCCAGCGCGACCCTGGCGCTGGCCTGCACCCACTTCGTGGAAAGCGACCCGGTGCAGGCGATTCTGATTGCCCAGCAAGCGCCTCTGTTGCGCGTGATCTGGTGGGACGCCCCCTCCCGGCAAGGTCGCCTGCTCGGTGCAGCGCAGTGGGGTTGATACAGGCATAATCGGCTCACTGTTGCCTGCTGTGGAGCCCTTCATGAAGTACGCCTTGCTGACACTCGCCCTGATCTTCAACACCGCCCCGGCTTTTGCGGCCGGCGATGCCGAGGCGGGCGGCAAACTCTTCAGCAAGACCTGCGGCGGCTGCCACAGCATCGGCGAAGGCGCGCGCGGCGGGTTCGGGCCGGAACTGAATGGGATCATCGGCCGGCCTGCCGGGACCACCACCGACTATCAATATTCCGACGCGATGAAGAACTCGGGCGTGGTGTGGACGCGGGACAAACTTGCGGCGTATATCGAAGCGCCGAAAAGCGTGGTGAGCGGCACGCGGATGATTTTTTGGGGGATCAGTGATCAGGAGAAGATTGAGAATATTCTGGCTTACCTTGAAACCTTTCAGGCCAAGTGATCGCTTTCACCCTTTTTGTAGTAACACCACACCGTTGAAGGTGTGGGTGCAGCAATCGCAAAATGGCTTCATCTTTTCGGGCGTCAACTGCGGGTTAACCTTTTGCAGCACACCTTCTTCATCGACCCATAGGCCGCTGTAGTAGGTGGACTCATCCGTTCGCACGTACTCCTTCTTGTCGTGTGCATGTAACGCAACCATCCAGAACACCGGCTCCGGGCGGTCCAGGCGGGCGTTGGCTTCGCTGAAAACCTTGCCCCACGGCTGGCCGACTTTGGACAGTAGAAATCGGTAGAGCGGCGTGTAATCAAAACCGTGGCGCTGGTGGCTGTGCATTGAGCCCCGGGTGGGCAGTGAGCGCTTTTGTCTTTTGGTGTGTCGTTCATAGCGATAAGCGAAGCAGCTGCCGTGGTGCACTCCATGGGTTCGGGTGTTGACGGAGCGGTAGAGGAGGGGCTTTTTCATGGCATCAGACGTCCTTCTTGGGTGGCCAGGTGATGGAGGCTGTTTTCGAGTGCGAAGGACGAGCTAGCCGAACCGAGAGAGGGCGTGCAACGTATTCTCATAAAAGGCGTTTGTCCAATTCTCAAGCTTTTCCTGCTCATCTTAAAGCTCGAAGTGGTATTTTGATGGCTATTTGCTATTCTCTTCCTCGGCCGATGTGCGCAAGAGTGAAAGGCTTAGGCTGTTTGTACTTCAATAGCTTGTTAGAATCTTTAATAAGTTGTGTCAATACTTCAGGACTTTTTGATATGGTTGATATGGTTGATTTGGAATTTGAAGGCGCTCCCTCTAATGAGGATATGGATGTGTTAATAATTGACGAAGAGTCAGACTCAGGTGATGACGATTTTCAAATAGATGAGTATGATCTTACCGCAACACCTAATGACTTTAATGTGATGACTATAAATAGCTTTATTGAGTCAGGTTCTATTATTATACCTGGATTTCAAAGGAATTTTGTTTGGGATATTAAAAAGGCGTCAAAGTTAATTGAGTCACTGTTGTTGGGGTTGCCAGTTCCTCAACTTTTTTTGTATGAAAGTGCTAGAAATAAATTTCTTGTTATTGATGGGCAGCAGCGAATGATGTCCATATTTTATTTTATAAAAAAGAGGTTTCCGAAGAAAGAAAAGAGGGCGGAAATCAGGAAGATATTTACTGAGTATAATGGCATTCCAGAAGAGATTTTGGAAAGCGATGAATACTTTCAGCCTTTTAGGTTGGTGCTGTCAAAGTCGGCTGATGCGGTTAAAAATAAATTTCACGGACTGAATTATTCTACACTTGGCGATTATAGAGCTCAGTTTGATCTTCGGCCAATTCGAAATATTATTGTTAAGCAAAACTCACCAAAGGACGGTGATTCGGCTATCTATGAAATTTTTAACCGCTTGAACTCAGGTGGTGTGAATCTCAAACCTCAAGAAATTCGAGCATGCTTATACCATTCCAAGTTCTTTTCGATGGTGTCTAGACTTAACTATAATTTGAGTTGGAGACGAGTCTTAGGTATGGAGAATCTTGACATTCATATGAAGGATAACGAGTTACTTCTTCGCTGCTTCGCAATGGCCGATGCGTATACAGAGTACAAACCTTCTCTTGCAGCATTTCTAAATATCTTTTCAAAAAAAGCTAAGCAGTTTGATGACGACCACGTTCTGTGGTTGGAGTCGGTTTTCGAAAGCTTTCTGGAAGCGGTTGATGATGTGAAGGCAGAACTGTTTGTTACAAAGTCGGGAAGATTCAATATTTTCATATTTGAGTCGTTATTCTCCGTTCTTTTCAATAGATTAGGTCATGGTGAAACGAAAATTACCGCGGTTGTGAATGGAGAAACTGTCCGGCATATATTTGAGGATGAAGAGTTTGCTGCTGCGTGTATCGCTGGTACGATGAAAACTACGAACGTGCGGAAGCGTTTCGAAGTGGTCGAGCGATATCTTGGAGTGTAGGACAATGGATGTGGTTCATATGCTTTATTCTCAGGTCAGAGAGCTGGATGATTTCCTACTTGGAAATGGTGAAGTATCGCTGAAGTCTGTGGCTGATTCTAATTTTCGAAAATCTATACTTCTTGCTTCTGCTAGTTTTTTTGAAAAAGAAGTTACTGACTTGGTTCTGGATTACACAAAGAAAATTACAAATAATGATAGTCGGCTTGTTTCATTTGTTCACAAGAAAGGATTGACAAGGCAGTATCATAGTTTGTTTAGTTGGGAGGCAAAAAACTGTAATGCATTTTACGCTTTGTTTGGTGAGGAGTTTAAGGCTTATTTTAGCGATTTGGTAAACCAAGATCAGGCGTTAGAGGGGGCTGTAAAGTCTTTTATTGAAGTTGGAGCTGAAAGAAATAGATTGGTTCATCAAAATTTTGGAAGTTATACAATTGAAAAAACCTCAGAGGAGATTTTTGGGATGCATACCAATGCTTTGCGATTTGTACAAAAGCTTCGCGAGGCTTTAGATTTAAAAGCAACAGAGTAAAGTGAATTTAGAAGTTTGGTTTTTCGAAATGCGAGGATTATAATACTTGTGAAACAGTTAGGCAGGTTGATCTTGATCTTGATCTTGATCTTGATCTTGATCTTGATCTTGACCTTGCATTTGAGATTCTATGTAGGGGCAAGACATGAGGTTATGACTGTTTCATGTGTGGAAGATATATCGTCGCATCCTTTTGCACAAAATTGTAGGTCTCGGGTAATTGTGCATCTCTAGATGCCCGTATTTGAATATCTCTCCATCTAGTATTCCGCGAGTTAATTTTATGGAGTCTATTTCATAAAGCTCACTGAGGCAAAACCAAGTATTCAGGCTTAAGCACTAGCAACGGCCTAACGTTAGTCGAAGTACCGGGTAAGTATTTCCGCTCTGACAACCGTGATCGTTGCGATATCTATGACCTTTTGATGTGGTCTTCACTGCAATAACTCTTGTTTCGCTTGAGCCAAGAATCACCAGATATTTATTTCTGGTTGAGCCGTCTGCGAACATAAAATTGTTATGAGCTAAAATAGTTCCAGGCTTCAATTCAGGTTCTCATGGTCGCTATAAGTTCCTCTCGGTCTCTTATCGAGTCGATCAAGTGCTCAAAATCTTGTTTGCGTAATGACATTGAATATGGAATGAGTTTTTGTTTGCGTTTTTCGATTTCATAGATCTGATGCCATGGCAGATTTTCTAATTATGTACACTCAACCATTTCGTCGGCGGAGCTTTTTCGGAATTCTTTTGCGAGGGCAATCAGTATCTTTAGTTTGCGCTTAGAAAAATCGGCATAATCGAAAACAATGAGCGCATTTGCTGTTAACATTTTTTTTTTTTTTGCGAGCATGTACCAAGTGGAACTCGCAATTTCCTAGCCAATCATAGTCGGGATTCTCCAGCTCATTATGAAGCTTTACTGGTACCGGGCCCATAGGCCACACTAAATAATCCAAGCCTGTGACGGACAGCCCAGTATCATCTATGATGAGTAAAGTCTAGGAAATACAGAAGCTTATAAAGCTTCGTTTTTCCTAGCTTTCGAGTATTAAGGGAAAAAACTTCACCGCCTGGATGGGTTTTTCTCGTTCGTGGTTAATTAGCACCGCTCAAGAATAGCCGTAACCAGAGATTTGCACGAGTGACGAACGCACGTTTCGACGGGCGGGCGGAAATGCTTGGGGGGGAAATGCTTCGCGAGCTGATGCTGGTCGCGAGAAATTTCTTGTCACAAGGCTTCACTTTTCTTGTCGGATATTTTGGGGCTAGTTTTCGCATGTCGCTGCCTAGCAGCGACCGGGCCTGGAAACCCGTGGAACAATAGCGCACAGGTGCCACTATCTTTATCGCGATTGTTGGTGTTTTTGTGCCAGCATATCCGTGTTATGGCGGTTGTGCGCGGGAGACTCTCGGGTCTGCCGGGTTCCTATTGTCCCGGTTTTCCAGCCTGCGCATAGCTGCCACCCATTCGCCTGGAAACGAACGTGGCGGCTCTTCTCTACATTAGGAGCTAAATCCATGAGCGTTTCTGACAGGTCATACCTTCGTAACACTGCAACCGGCACTCCGGCTGAATCCGGAGGTGCCCAATGATCAACCCACCCCTCAACAAAACCCTCGGCATCATCACTTTCTCCACCTGCGGCAATCAACCCAACCTGCACCGCCTTTTCCGCGTCAACGCTGGTGTGCCTATTCGCGAAGCCTTGGAGCATGCCTCCGAGCTACTGCACTGTTCCAAAATGCTCGCGCTGGACGCTGCCATGGACACGAGCGCGGATCGTTATGCCTGGGCCGCCCATTATTTGGGGGAGATGGCGAAGGCGGTGGTGGATGATTTGGCGAATGGGATGTTGCCGAATGGGGTGATGGAGGAGGGGGATGCTGTTGGTGTTTAGGCTGATGGTTTGAGGGTGTGGCGGCTGGCGTCTTCGCAGGCAAGCCAGCTCCCACATTTGATGGTGTACACCCGTTGAATCAGCCTTGGCAGTGAAAGAGACCTTGGGACGCCAAGGTCTTTTTTTTTTGCCTGTTGGTTAGCTCAGCAGGTGGCTGGAAATGATCCGGGAGATTTCGACGATTGAGGTCTTGCCGGTGAATTCGAACTTCACTTTGCCCAGTGACGAAAAGTAAATTTCCAGCTCCGAGTCCAGGTCAAACGTGCCGGACGTTTCCACCGAGTACGCCACGATATTTTTGTACGGCAGCGAGGTGAAATCCTTCTTGCTGCCGGTGATCCCCTGCACGTTCACCGCGATGATGCGCTTGGTGGTGAAGACCACGCCGTCACGCATGGCCTTGTAGGCGTCGATCACTTCTTCGCCGTCGAGCAACAGCGCCGAGACGCGTTCGGCATATTCGTTGTTTTGCTTGAGCTTGAAGAAGCCTTTGTTGTTGAAGTCGATCATGGGCCTGCCTCGTGGGTGTATGCCGTTTTGCGGGTGAATCTGTATCTAACGGCCTGCTTTTCAACACCCTACCATGGCCGCCGGCACAACAAATCAGGAGCGCCTCCCATGCCCGAACTGTCCAGCTTGCTCGCCTACGGCCTGATCTCTCTCGGCATGGTGCTGACGCCCGGTCCGAACATGATTTACCTCATTTCGCGCTCAATCTGCCAGGGGCGCACGGCGGGTTTGATTTCGCTGGGCGGCGTGGCGTTGGGGTTTGTGGTTTACATGCTGTGTGCGGCGTTGGGGATCACTGCGTTGGTGATGGCAGTGCCTTTTGCCTACGATGCGTTGCGAATCGGCGGCGCGTTGTATCTGATTTATCTGGCGTGGCAGGCCCTCAAACCGGGTGGCCGTTCACCTTTTCACGTGCGGGATTTGCCCCAGGACAGCCCGCGCAAGCTGTTCATGATGGGCTTTGTGACCAACCTGCTGAACCCTAAAGTGGCGGTGATGTATTTGTCGTTGCTGCCACAGTTCATCGACCCGAACGGCCATGGCAGTGTGCTGACGCAATCGTTGATATTGGGCTTCACGCAGATCGCAATCAGCGTGAGCGTTAACTCAGTGATTGCCATCATGGCGGGCTCCATCGCGGTGTTTTTCGTGACTCGGCCGAAATGGCAAGTGGTGCAGCGCTGGCTGATGGGCTCGGTGTTGATGGGGCTGGCGGTGCGGATGGCGGTGGAGGGGCGGCGTTAAAGGATGGCTTTCAAGTAATCCTTGAGTGCGTTGAGTGGGGCGTTGAGTTCTTCGAGCGTCGACGCCTGGTGCGCATCCACCGCAAGCCGTTGCAGCTCGCGGCCCATCACGGTCGTGGCGCCGCCCAACGCATCGAGCGCCAATGCCAGGCACTGATCCAGCTTCACATGTATTTCGGCCAGATTCCCCTGGCGCACCAGCAACCCAAACACCTCGCGGTCATGCCCTTCCATCACCGGGTCATCGCGCAAAATCGGGCTGCCTTCGTCCGTCTCATACGCCAGTTTCAAGGCAAACAACGCAACCGCTTCGAGCAACAATTCCATGGTCCCGCTACCTCCACAGCCGCGCCGGTCACTTTTCGACAGGCGAAAAAAAAGACCTTGAATTTCAAGGTCTTTTTTTAAGATGGTGCCCCGAGGGAGACTCGAACTCCCACTCCTTTCGAAAACGGATTTTGAATCCGCCGCGTCTACCAATTCCGCCATCAGGGCTCAATGGCGGCGAAGTATAGAGAGGTGATTACCGTTGGTCAATCACGTTTCATGGTCAATTTTCACTATTTCCGCTAGACTTCCCGGCCCTGCTAGACGAACCCCATCATGCGCGTTGCTGACTTTACTTTTGAGCTCCCTGATTCGCTGATCGCTCGCCACCCTTTGGCCGAGCGTCGCGCCAGTCGACTGCTGACCCTGGACGGGGTGAGCGGTGCCCTCGCACACCGTCAATTCACTGATTTGCTTGAGCATTTGCGCCCAGGCGATCTGATGGTGTTCAACAATACCCGGGTGATTCCGGCACGGCTGTTTGGCCAGAAAGCGTCCGGCGGCAAGCTGGAAATTCTGGTGGAGCGGGTGCTGGACAGCCATCGCGTGCTGGCCCATGTGCGCTCCAGCAAGTCGCCGAAACCGGGTTCGAGCATCCTCATTGATGGCGGTGGCGAGGCCGAGATGGTCGCGCGCCATGATGCGTTGTTCGAACTCAAGTTCGCCGAGGAAGTGTTGCCGCTGCTTGAGCGCGTCGGCCATATGCCGTTGCCTCCTTATATAGACCGCCCCGACGAAGACGCGGACCGCGAGCGCTATCAAACCGTTTACTCCCAGCGCCTCGGTGCCGTGGCCGCGCCGACCGCCGGGCTGCATTTTGATCAGCCGCTGCTGGACGCGATTGCCGCCAAGGGCGTCGAAACCGCCTATGTGACCCTGCACGTGGGGGCCGGCACGTTTCAGCCGGTGCGTGTGGATAAGATCGAAGACCACCATATGCACAGCGAGTGGCTCGAAGTCAGCCAGGAAGTGGTGGATGCGGTGGCGGCGTGCAAGGCGCGCGGCGGTCGGGTGGTTGCCGTGGGCACCACCAGCGTGCGTTCCCTGGAAAGCGCGGCGCGCGATGGCGTGCTCAAGCCTTTCAGTGGCGACACCGATATCTTTATTTTCCCGGGCCGGCCGTTTCATGTGGTCGATTGCCTGGTGACCAACTTCCATTTGCCCGAATCCACGCTGTTGATGCTGGTGTCGGCATTTGCCGGTTACCCGGAAACCATGGCCGCTTATCAAGCCGCCATCGCCAACGAGTACCGTTTTTTCAGCTACGGTGATGCGATGTTTATCACCCGTAACCCGGCGCCGCGCGGCCCAGAGGAAACCTTATGAGTCGTATGTCGTTTGAATTGTTGGCCACGGATGGCAAGGCTCGTCGTGGTCGCCTCACGTTCCCGCGCGGCACAGTGGAGACCCCGGCCTTCATGCCGGTGGGCACTTACGGCACCGTAAAAGGCATGCTGCCGCGCGACATCGTCGCCACCGGCGCCGAAATCATCCTCGGCAATACCTTCCACCTCTGGCTGCGCCCGGGCACGGAAGTGATCAAGAAGCACGGTGACCTGCATGACTTCATGAAGTGGCAGGGACCGATCCTGACCGACTCGGGTGGTTTCCAGGTGTTCAGCCTGGGCGCCATGCGCAAGATCAAGGAAGAGGGCGTGACCTTCGCCTCGCCGGTGGACGGTTCCAAAGTGTTCATGGGGCCGGAAGAGTCGATGCAGGTTCAGCGCGACCTGGGCTCCGACATCGTGATGATTTTCGACGAGTGCACCCCGTACCCGGCGGACGAAGACGTGGCGCGGATCTCCATGGAGCTGTCGCTGCGTTGGGCCCAGCGCTCGAAGAATGCCCACGGCGACAACACGGCGGCGCTGTTCGGTATCGTCCAGGGCGGCATGCACGAAAGCCTGCGCAAACGCTCGCTGGAAGGCTTGGACAAGATCGGCTTTGACGGCCTGGCCATCGGCGGTTTGTCGGTGGGCGAGCCCAAACACGAGATGATCAAGGTGCTGGATTACCTGCCGGGCCTGATGCCGGCTGACAAACCTCGTTACCTTATGGGCGTTGGCAAACCGGAAGATCTCGTAGAGGGTGTGCGCCGCGGTGTGGACATGTTCGATTGCGTGATGCCAACCCGTAATGCCCGCAATGGGCATCTGTTCATCGATACAGGCGTGCTGAAGATCCGTAACGCGTTCCATCGCCATGATGATTCGCCGCTGGATCCCACCTGTGACTGCTACACCTGCCAGAACTTCTCCCGTGCTTATCTGCACCATCTGGACAAGTGCGGGGAAATGCTGGGTAGCATGTTGAATACCATCCACAATTTGCGCCATTACCAAGTCCTGATGGCTGGTTTGCGCGAGGCTATTCAACAGGGTACATTGGCCGCCTTCGTCGATGCCTTCTATGCCAAGCGCGGGCTCCCTGTGCCGCCCTTGGACTGAGATTTGCGACCCTAAGATTCACTATTTGCAACTGGAGTGCTAAATGAGCTTTTTTATCTCTAATGCCATGGCTGACGCCGCTGCGCCTGCCGCTGCCGGCCCAATGGGCGGTGGTTTTGAGTGGATTTTCCTGGTCGGCTTCCTGGTCATCTTCTACCTGATGATCTGGCGTCCACAGGCCAAGCGCGCCAAAGAGCAGAAAAACCTGCTGGGCAGCCTGCAAAAAGGCGACGAAGTTGTGACCACTGGCGGCATCGCCGGCAAGATCACCAAGGTTTCCGATGCTTTCGTGGTTCTGGAAGTCTCCGACACCGTAGAAATGAAGTTCCAGAAGGGCGCCATCGCCGCCACGCTGCCAAAAGGCACGCTCAAAGCGATCTAAGTAACAACCTTTACCAATCGACGGGGCGCGCAAGGCGCCCCGCGTTATAAGCGGGCGGCGTGATGCTGAACAAATACCCTCTGTGGAAATACGTACTGATCCTGGCGGTGCTGGCGATCGGTTTTATTTATTCCGCTCCCAATCTTTATCCTGATGACCCGGCGATCCAGATCACTGGCGCCAGCACTTCGCTGCAAGTCAATCAGGCTGACCTGGACCGCGCGAGCAAAGCGCTCACTGACGCGGGCATCCAGGTTAAAGCGGCAACATTGGCGGCTGATGCGAAGGGCGGCTTGTTGCGCCTGACCAAGGCAGAAGACCAATTGCCGGCCAAAGACGTCGTGCGCAAGGCCATGGGTGACGACTACGTGGTCGCGCTCAACCTGGCACAGACCACGCCAAAATGGCTGCGCAGCATTGGCGCGCACCCGATGAAGCTGGGTCTGGACTTGTCCGGTGGTGTGCACTTCCTGCTGGAAGTCGACATGGACAAGGCCCTCGATGCCCGCCTGAAAGTCTACGAAGGCGACGTGAAGAGCCTGCTGCGCAAAGAGAAACTGCGCTATCGCAGCCTGCCGCAGCTCAACGGTGCCATCCAGCTGGGCTTCTCTGACGAAGCGTCCCGCGAACAGGCCCGCGCCCTGATCCGCAAGAATTTCAATGATTTCGACATCGTACCGGCTGACCTGAATGGCCAGGCCGTACTGCGTCTGGCGATGAGCCCGGCGAAGATTGCGGAAATCCGCGAGTACTCCATCAAGCAGAACTTGACCACGGTGCGTAACCGCGTCAACGAGCTGGGTGTGGCCGAGCCGATCGTTCAGCGTCAGGGTGCCAACCGCATCGTGGTTGAACTGCCGGGCGTACAGGACACCGCTGAAGCCAAGCGTATCCTGGGTAAAACCGCCAACCTGGAATTCCGTCTGGCGGCCGAGCCGGGTGCTACCCGTGCCACTGCCGAGGAATTCGAGTTCCGCGAAGGCAACCGTCCTCCGGCGCTGATTGAGCGTGGCTTGATCATCACCGGTGACCAGGTAACCGACGCCAAGGCCGGTTTCGGCGAGCACGGTACCCCTGAAGTGAACATCCGTCTGGATGGCCATGGCGGCGAGTTGATGAGCCGCGCCACGCGCAGCAACGTCGGTCGCAGCATGGCGGTGATCTTCATTGAGCAGCGCCCTGTCACCACTTACACCAAGCAAGTGGTGGATGGCGTCGAGAAAGACGTACCGGTGCAGACCTTCAAGGAAGAGAAGAAGATCATCAGCCTGGCGACCATTCAGTCGCCGCTGGGTGCTCAATTCCGCATCACCGGCTTGAACGGTCAGGGCGAGTCGTCCGAGCTGGCGCTGCTGCTGCGTGCCGGTGGCCTGGCTGCCCCGATGTACTTCGCTGAAGAACGTACCATCGGCCCGAGCCTGGGTGCCGACAACATCACCAAGGGTATCGATGCAGCCTTGTGGGGCATGCTGTTCGTTTCCCTGTTCATCATCGCCATCTACCGCTTCTTCGGCATCATTGCCACCGTGGCCCTGGCGGGCAACATGGTGATGCTGCTGGCCCTGATGTCGCTGCTGGGCGCTACGCTGACCTTGCCGGGTATCGCCGGTATCGTACTCACCATGGGTATGGCGGTAGACGCCAACGTGCTGATCTTCTCGCGGATTCGTGAAGAGATTGCCGCGGGCATGACCGTACAGCGTGCAATCAACGAAGGCTTCGGCCGGGCATTTACCGCGATTCTCGACTCCAACCTGACTACGTTGCTGGTCGGCGGGATTCTCTTTGCCATGGGCACCGGCCCGGTCAAAGGCTTTGCGGTAACCATGTCCCTCGGTATCTTTACCTCGATGTTCACGGCCATCATGGTGACCCGCGCAATGGTCAACCTGATCTTTGGCGGGCGTGACTTCAAGAAGTTGTGGATTTAAGGGGCTGCCATGTTACGTACAATCAACTTCATGGGCGTTCGCAACGTTGCGTTCGGCGTCACTGTGCTCCTTACCGTTCTGGCGCTGTTCAGCTGGTTCCATAAGGGTCTGAACTACGGTCTGGACTTCACCGGCGGTACGCTCATCGAGCTGACCTACGAGAAGCCGGCCGACGTTACCCTGGTACGCAGCGAGCTGGTCAAGGCCGGCTATCACGAAGCCATCGTGCAGAGCTTCGGTGCGACCACCGACCTGCTGGTGCGTATGCCGGGCGAAGATCCGCAACTGGGTCACCAGGTCGCGGACGCCTTGCAGAAGGTCGGCGGCGATAACCCGGCGTCGGTCAAGCGCGTCGAGTTCGTGGGCCCGCAAGTGGGTGAAGAGCTGCGCGACCAGGGCGGCCTCGGCATGCTGATGGCGCTGGTTGGCATCATGATCTACCTGGCTTTCCGCTTTCAGTGGAAGTTCGGTGTCGGCGCCATCGTGTCGCTGATCCACGACGTCATCGTGACCGTGGGTATCCTGGCGTACTTCCAGGTGACCTTCGACCTCACTGTGCTGGCGGCCGTATTGGCGATCATTGGTTACTCCCTCAACGACACAATCGTGGTATTCGACCGGGTTCGCGAGAACTTCCGTGTATTGCGCAAGGCTTCGCTGATCGAGAACATCAATATCTCCACCACCCAGACGCTGCTGCGGACCATGGCGACGTCGATCTCCACCTTGCTGGCGATTGCCGCGCTGATGATCTTCGGTGGCGACAACCTGTGGGGCTTCTCCCTGGCGCTGTTCATCGGCGTGTTGGCGGGTACCTATTCGTCGATCTACATCGCCAACGTGGTACTGATCTGGCTGAACCTCAACAGCGAAGACCTGATTCCTCCTGCCGCTACCGGCAAGGAGGTCGACGACCGCCCTTGATGGGTGTTTGTTGATCTGCTGTTACAAAGAAGGCGCGAGTATTGAACTCGCGCCTTTTTTTTTGCTCCAAGGCTGGGTATAGCGCGGACGTTTCGGTCCGTTTGTGATGGTCAGGAGGTTCACGTGAACAAGTCGTTACTGGTTGGTGCGGTATTGGGTGCTGTCGGTGTGACTGCCGGGGGTGCTGTTGCCACCTACAGCCTGGTAAAAAGCGGCCCTGAGTATGCGCAAGTGCTGGCGGTGCAGCCGGTGAAAACCCAGATCAAAACCCCGCGTGAGGTCTGCAGAGACGTCACCGTGACCCGGCAGAAGCCGGTGCAGGATCAGCATCAAATCGTCGGTACCGTGGTCGGTGCGCTGGCGGGTGGCCTGTTGGGCAACCAGGTCGGTGGCGGTAACGGCAAAAAGCTAGCTACCGTGGCTGGCGCGGTCGGTGGTGGTTATGCGGGTAACAAGGTTCAGGAAGGCATGCAGAACCGCGATACCTACACCACGACGCAACAGCGTTGCAGCACCGTCAACGACATCAGTGACAAGGTTGTCGGTTATGACGTGCGCTACAACCTCGATGGCAAGGAAGGCTCGGTGCGTATGGATCGTGATCCGGGTGGCCAGATTCCAGTGGATAAAGAAGGTCGTTTGATTCTGGGTCAGAACCAGCAGTAAAGCTGGCATCAATTCAAGGGTGGGAGCTGGCTTGCCTGCGATAGCGGTGGGTCTGCACTTCTTCAGCTGGCAGGCAAGCCCTCATCGCAGGCAAGCCAGCTCCCACATTGGATTGTGTTTGCTGTTGGGATATCAAACTCCAGGCATAAAAAAGCACCCCTCGGGGTGCTTTTTTGTGCTCGCTCGCTTAACGCTTCAGCGAAGCCGGCAGGTGTGGCTGGATAGCCGTCAATACTGCCTTGAAGCATTTGGTGTTGCCGGCCACCACATGGCCTTTTTCCAGGAAATCGTGACCGCCGGTGAAGTCGCTCACCAGGCCGCCAGCTTCCTGGATCAGCAGGGCGCCTGCAGCCATGTCCCACTCGGACAGGCCTGACTCCCAGAACGCATCGAAACGGCCAGCGGCCACATAGGCCAGGTCCAGGCTCGCAGCGCCCGCGCGACGGATGCCGGCGGTCTGGCCAACCAGGGCGCGGAACATGCCCAGGTAGTTTTCCAGGTTGTCCATCTGGTCGTCACGGAACGGGAAGCCGGTACCCAGCAGGGCGCCGTCGAGGCTGGTGCGGCCGCTGACGCGCAGGCGACGACCGTTCAACTGGGCGCCACGGCCACGGCTGGCGGTGAATTCTTCCTGGCGAACCGGGTCCAGAACAACAGCGTGCTCCAGGCGGCCACGGTATTTGCAGGCAATGCTCACGGCAAAATGCGGGATACCGCGCAGGAAGTTGGTGGTGCCGTCCAGTGGGTCGATGATCCACAGGTAGTCTTCGCCTTCGCCGCTGCCTTTGTGCAAACCGGTTTCTTCACCGAGGATGCCGTGGGTAGGATAGGCCTTGCGCAGGGCGTCGATGATTTTCTGTTCGGCGGCGCGATCCACCTCGGATACGTAATCCTTGGCGTCTTTTTCGTCGACCTTGATGGTATCCAGGCGCTCGATGGAGCGGAAGATCAATTCACTGGCGCTGCGGGCGGCGCGCAGCGCGATATTCAGCATGGGCTGCATGGATGTGTCACCTAAGGTTGTTAAAGAAAGCCGGGCATTCTAGCAGAAACTTTCTTCAGGTGAAGGACGACGTTAGCTTTCATGGCATAACCTTAGGCTGTTCTGTAAGATTTGCTCCCCTTTCCCGTGTCCGAGAGCGCCTCCCTTGCTGCAAAACATTCGTGTCGTCTTGGTCAATACCAGTCATCCCGGCAATATCGGCGGGGTGGCGCGAGCCATGAAAAACATGGGGTTGACGCGCCTGGTGCTGGTTGACCCGCGCGTGTTCCCGCATCACGAAGCGGATGCCCGTGCCTCCGGCGCCAATGACCTGCTTGAAAAAGCTCAGGTCGTCGCCACTTTGGAAGACGCCTTGGTCGGCTGCAATCTGGTGCTGGGTACCAGCGCCCGTGATCGTCGCATCCCCTGGCCATTGCTGGATCCGCGTGAGTGCGGGACCAAAGTGGTGGAAGAGGCGGCCGGCGGTGCTGAAATCGCCTTGGTCTTTGGCCGTGAAGACTCCGGCCTGACCAATGAAGAGCTGCAGCGATGTCATTACCACGTGCACATTCCATCAGACCCTGATTTCAGTTCGCTGAACCTCGGGGCGGCGGTGCAGGTGTTGAGTTATGAAGTGCGCATGGCCTGGCTGGCCGCTGCCGGCCAGCCAAGCAAGGTAGAGAAGGAAGAGGTTGCTTCGACCAAAAGTGGCGAGTTGGCCACCATGGACGAGCTGGAGCGGTTCTATGAGCACCTGGAGCAAACCCTGGTGGCCATCGAATTCCTCGATCCTGAAAAACCACGCCACTTGATGGCACGCCTGCGTCGCCTTTACGGGCGCAGCTCGGTCAGCCGGGCAGAAATGAATATATTGCGTGGCATCCTCACGGAAACCCAGAAAGCGGCCCGTGGTGAGCTGCTTAAGCGGAAGGATTAAAAATGTTCGAGCGTTTGCGAGAAGATATCCAGAGTGTTTTCCACCGTGACCCGGCGGCGCGCAACGCCTTTGAAGTGCTGACCTGCTACCCGGGCATGCACGCGATCTGGATTCACCGTCTGTCCGGCGCCCTGTGGGGCATGGGCTGGAAGTGGCTGGCGCGGCTGGTGTCGAACTTCGGTCGTTGGTTGACCGGGATCGAGATTCATCCCGGCGCAAAGGTGGGTCGTCGCTTCTTTATCGATCACGGCATGGGCATCGTGATTGGCGAGA
Source organism: Pseudomonas tolaasii NCPPB 2192 (assembly GCF_002813445.1). Taxonomy (NCBI): domain Bacteria; kingdom Pseudomonadati; phylum Pseudomonadota; class Gammaproteobacteria; order Pseudomonadales; family Pseudomonadaceae; genus Pseudomonas; species Pseudomonas tolaasii. Next base: position 251,880 of record NZ_PHHD01000001.1, on the reverse strand, counting down.
CCGCCGAAATTGGCGACGACGTGACCCTCTACCAGGGTGTGACCCTGGGCGGCACCAGCTGGAACAAGGGCAAGCGCCATCCGACGCTCGGCGATGGCGTCGTGGTAGGGGCGGGCGCCAAGGTATTGGGCCCGTTCACGGTCGGTGCGGGCGCCAAGGTCGGTTCCAATGCGGTTGTGACCAAAGCCGTGCCGCCTGGTGCGACTGTCGTCGGCATTCCGGGGCGCATCATCGTCAAGCCTGAGGCTGGCGACGAGCAAGAAGCCAAGCGCAAGGCCATGGCCGAGAAGATCGGTTTTGATGCTTACGGGGTCAGTGAAGACATGCCTGATCCGGTGGCGCGAGCCATTGGCCAGTTGTTGGATCACCTGCAGGCAGTCGATGGCAAGCTGGACGGTATGTGCGGCGCGCTGAAAGACTTGGGCAGCCCTTACTGTGCGAAAGATCTGCCTGAGCTGCGTGAAGAGGACTTCGCCGAGATCAAGGATGAGGCCGCCACTACCAAGGCTGGCTGAATACGGTCTTCTGTGGGAGCTGGCTTGCCTGCGATAGCGGTGGGTCGGCAACCCATAGGCTGCCTGGCAGAATGCTATCGCAGGCAAGCCAGCTCCCAAATTTACTCTCCATTGGTCTCACAATCCTGACTCCGGCCCTGTTCCTGCTGTTCGTCCCCACCCCATCCTGCTATGATTCGCGCGCCCTTTTTACGGGTAATCCTGACTAAAGTACTAGGTCTTATAGTTGACTTAAATACTCGGGAATCGCATACTTGCTCCCATTCTGAAACACCTTGGTACTTGTCCATGAGACTGACTACAAAAGGCCGATACGCGGTGACCGCCATGCTTGACCTGGCCTTGCACGCGCAAACTGGGCCGGTGTCCCTGGCCGATATCTCCGAGCGCCAAGGCATTTCCCTGTCCTACCTCGAGCAACTGTTCGCCAAATTGCGCCGCAGCAATCTGGTTTCCAGCGTGCGTGGGCCGGGTGGCGGCTATCAATTGTCCCGCGACATGCAGGGCATTCAGGTAGCCCAGGTGATCGATGCGGTGAATGAATCCGTCGATGCCACCAAATGCCAGGGTTTGGGTGATTGCCATGCCGGCGACACCTGCCTGACGCACCACTTGTGGTGCGACTTGAGCCTGCAGATCCATGAGTTTTTGAGTGGTATCAGCTTGGCTGATCTTGTAACCCGCCGTGAGGTGCAAGAAGTAGCCCAGCGTCAGGACCAGCGCCGTTGCAACACCAAGGCGCCGCGTCTGGACAAGATTGAAGCGTCCGCCGTCGAGTGACAGCCGAAGAGCTAACGGCACGCCAGCCAGCCTGATTTAGGAGAAAGTCCATGAAATTGCCGATTTACCTTGATTACTCTGCGACCACCCCGGTTGATCCGCGTGTCGCGCAAAAGATGAGCGAATGCCTGCTGGTTGACGGAAACTTCGGCAACCCGGCCTCCCGTTCCCATGTGTTCGGCTGGAAAGCCGAGGAAGCGGTCGAGAACGCTCGTCGCCAGGTGGCTGACCTGGTTGGCGCTGACCCGCGCGAAATCGTCTGGACCTCCGGTGCCACCGAGTCCGACAACCTGGCAATCAAGGGCGCGGCGCATTTCTATGCGACCAAAGGCAAGCACCTGATCACCACCAAGATTGAGCACAAGGCTGTCCTCGACACCATGCGCCAACTGGAGCGTGAAGGTTTCGAGGTCACCTACCTTGAACCCACCACTGACGGTATCGTCACCCCGGCCATGATCGAAGCGGCCCTGCGTGAAGACACCATCCTGGTTTCCGTGATCCACGTAAACAACGAAATCGGCACCATCAACGACATCGCAGCCATCGGCGAACTGACACGCTCCAAGGGCATTCTGCTGCACGTCGACGCGGCTCAGTCCACCGGCAAGGTGGATATCGACCTGTCGAAGCTGAAAGTCGACCTGATGTCGTTCTCCGCCCACAAGACCTACGGCCCTAAAGGCATCGGCGCGCTGTACGTGAGCCGCAAGCCGCGTGTGCGTATCGAAGCCACCATGCACGGCGGCGGTCACGAGCGCGGCATGCGTTCGGGCACCCTGGCGACCCACCAGATCGTCGGCATGGGCGAAGCCTTCCGTGTAGCCAAGGAAGACATGGCTGCCGAAAACATTCGTATCAAAGCCCTCAGCGACCGCTTCTACAAGCAGGTCGAAGGCCTTGAAGAGCTGTACATCAACGGCAGCATGACCGCCCGTGTACCGCACAACCTGAATTTGAGCTTCAACTACGTCGAAGGCGAGTCGCTGATCATGGCGCTCAAGGACCTGGCGGTTTCGTCCGGTTCGGCCTGCACCTCGGCGTCCCTTGAGCCTTCGTACGTGCTGCGCGCCCTGGGCCGCAACGACGAACTGGCACACAGCTCGATCCGCTTTACGTTCGGCCGCTTCACCACCGAAGAACAAGTCGACTACGCCGCGCAGAAAGTCTGCGAAGCCGTCAACAAGCTGCGCGTTCTGTCGCCGCTGTGGGACATGTACAAAGACGGCGTCGACATTTCCAAGATCGAGTGGGCGGCACACTAACTATAGAAGCCGCCACCCCAGCTCTGTAGGAACGTGGCGGAAAACGCAGGCGTTTTTACAGGGTTCCAGAGCGGCCCTGATGAGTGAGGATTCAGTACCATGGCTTACAGCGAAAAGGTCATCGACCACTACGAAAACCCGCGCAACGTCGGCAAGATGAACGCGGAAGACCCTGATGTCGGCACCGGCATGGTCGGCGCTCCGGCATGCGGCGACGTTATGCGCCTGCAGATCAAGGTCAACGACGCTGGCGTTATCGAAGACGCCAAGTTCAAGACCTATGGCTGCGGTTCGGCCATCGCCTCCAGCTCCCTCGCCACCGAGTGGATGAAAGGCAAAACTCTGGATGAGGCTGTGACTATCAGCAACACCCAGCTGGCCGAAGAGCTGGCCCTGCCGCCAGTGAAAATCCACTGCTCCGTACTCGCCGAAGACGCCATCAAGGCGGCCGTTCGCGACTACAAGCAGAAGAAAGGCTTGATCTAAGCAATTTGGCGACGAGTAAGGAGTCAACGATGGCTATCAGCATGACAGAAGCGGCTGCGCAGCACATTCGCCGCTCCCTGAATGGGCGCGGTAAAGGTGAGGGGATTCGTCTGGGTGTTCGCACCACGGGCTGTTCCGGCCTTGCCTACGTGCTGGAGTTTGTCGACGAGGTGGTCGCGGAAGACCAGGTGTTCGAAAGTCACGGCGAGAAAGTGATCATCGACCCTAAAAGCCTGACCTACCTGGACGGCACCGAACTCGATTTCGTCAAGGAAGGGTTGAACGAAGGCTTCAAGTTCAACAACCCCAACGTGCGCGGTGAATGTGGCTGCGGCGAAAGCTTCAACATCTGAGGCTATTCGTGGGTACTCCTTGTCATTTCGCTTTATTCGAGCTGCAGCCGAGCTTTCGGCTGGACCTTGAGCAGCTTGCTGCGCGCTATCGAGAACTGGCGCGTGGCGTGCATCCGGACCGCTTTGCCGACGCTTCCGAGCGTGAGCAACGCGTGGCGCTGGAGAAATCCGCCAGCCTCAACGAAGCCTATCAGACGCTGAAAAACCCGCCCAAACGCGCGCGCTACCTGCTTGCGCTGAACGGTGGCGAGTTGCCGATCGAAGTCACGGTGCACGACCCGGACTTCCTGATGCAGCAGATGCAATGGCGTGAAGAACTCGAAGAGTTGCAGGACGAAGCCGATCTGGCGGGTGTTGCGGTCTTCAAGCGTCGCCTGAAAACGGCCCAGGACGAGCTCAACGAAAGCTTTGCGGCCTGTTGGGATGACGCGGCGCAACGCGAGCAGGCCGAACGCCTGATGCGGCGCATGCAGTTCCTCGACAAGCTCTCCTACGAAGTGCGCCAGCTAGAAGAGCGCCTCGACGATTAACCCCGTGTGCTGCCCGTGATGCACGCCTGATAGACAGATAAGACCTGATTACCATGGCCCTACTGCAAATCGCCGAACCCGGCCAAAGCCCTCAACCGCACCAGCGTCGCCTGGCGGTCGGGATTGACCTGGGCACCACCAATTCCCTGGTTGCTGCCTTGCGCAGCGGCCTGTCCGAGCCTTTGCCCGACGCTGATGGCCAGGTGATCCTGCCGTCTGCCGTGCGCTACCACGCTGATCGCACGGAAGTGGGGGAGTCGGCCAAGCTGGCCGCCTCTACCGACCCTTTGAATACCGTGCTGTCGGTCAAGCGTTTGATGGGGCGTGGTCTGTCCGACGTCAAGCAACTGGGCGACCAGCTGCCGTACCGCTTTGTCGGTGGCGAATCCCACATGCCGTTCATCGACACCGTCCAGGGCCCGAAAAGCCCCGTGGAAGTGTCGGCCGATATCCTCAAGGTGCTGCGCCAGCGTGCCGAAAAGACCTTGGGTGGCGAGCTGGTCGGTGCGGTTATTACTGTTCCGGCGTATTTCGATGACGCTCAACGCCAGGCCACCAAGGACGCGGCAAAACTCGCCGGCCTGAATGTGCTGCGTCTGCTCAACGAGCCGACTGCGGCTGCCGTGGCTTATGGCCTGGACCAGCATGCCGAAGGCCTTATCGCTATTTACGACCTGGGCGGCGGCACCTTTGATATTTCGATCCTGCGCCTGACCGGCGGTGTCTTCGAAGTGCTGGCCACTGGCGGCGACAGTGCCTTGGGCGGCGATGACTTTGATCACGCCATCGCGGGCTGGATTATCAGTGGTGCTGGCTTGTCCGCCGATCTGGATCCGGGCGCACAGCGTAATCTGCTGCAAACCGCCTGCGCCGCCAAGGAAGCGCTGACCGATGCGGCTTCTGTCGAAGTGTCCTACGGTGACTGGTCGGCTCAACTGACCCGCCAAGCCTTCGATGCCTTGATCGAGCCGATGGTCGCGCGCAGCCTTAAGGCTTGCCGTCGCGCCGTGCGTGATTCCGGTATCGAGTTGGAAGACGTCGGCGCCGTGGTCATGGTCGGTGGTTCCACGCGCGTGCCGCGCGTTCGCGAGGCAGTTGCTGAGGCCTTTGGTCGCCAGCCGCTGACTGAAATCGACCCGGACCAGGTGGTTGCCATTGGTGCTGCGATCCAGGCCGACACACTGGCCGGCAACAAGCGCGAGGGTGGCGAACTGCTGCTGCTTGACGTGATTCCGTTGTCCCTGGGGCTGGAAACCATGGGTGGCCTGATGGAGAAGGTGATTCCGCGCAACACCACCATCCCCGTCGCCCGCGCTCAGGACTTCACCACTTACAAAGATGGCCAGACGGCCATGATGATTCATGTGCTGCAAGGCGAGCGCGAGCTGATCAGCGACTGCCGTTCCCTGGCGCGTTTCGAGTTGCGCGGTATCCCGGCGATGGTCGCGGGTGCGGCGAAGATTCGCGTGACGTTCCAAGTCGACGCTGACGGCCTGTTGAATGTAGCCGCGCGCGAGCTGGGCTCGGGCGTCGAAGCCAGTATCCAGGTCAAGCCGTCCTATGGCCTGACCGACGGCGAAATCGCCAAGATGCTCAAGGATTCGTTCCAGTACGCCGGTGATGACAAGGTCGCCCGTGTATTGCGCGAGCAGCAAGTCGACGCCCAGCGCCTGCTCGAAGCGGTGCAGGGCGCCCTTGAGGCTGACGGCGAGCGGCTGTTGGATGCCGAAGAGCGCATGGTCATCGACCTGCAGATGCAGGAGCTGGCCGAACTGATGAAAGGCAACGATGGTTATGCCATCGAACAACAGACCAAGCGCCTGTCGCAAGTGACCGATGCTTTTGCCGCCCGTCGTATGGACCAGACGGTAAAAGCCGCCCTGGCGGGACGCAACCTGAATGAAATCGAGGAATAATTAATGCCGCAGGTCATTTTTCTGCCACACGCCGAGCACTGCCCGGACGGTATGGTCGTGGAGGCTGAGACCGGCAAGTCCATCCTCGAAGTTGCCCATGACAACCACATCGAGATTGAAAGCGCCTGCGGCGGTGTCTGCGCCTGCACCACCTGTCACTGCATCATCCGTGAGGGGTTCAACACCCTGGAAGAAGCTGACGAGCTGGAAGAGGACTTCCTGGACCGCGCGTGGGGGCTGGAGGCGACTTCTCGCCTAAGCTGTCAGGCAAAGGTCGGAACGGAAGACATCACCGTCGAAATTCCGAAATATTCCCTCAACCATGCCGCCGAAGCGCCGCATTGATTCAAGGAAATGTCATGAGCCTGAAATGGGTTGATGTACAAGAAATCGCTATACAACTTGCTGAAGCTCATCCTGAGGTCAATCCTCTTACCGTGAACTTCGTCAAGCTGCGCGACCTCGTAATGGCGCTGCCGGAGTTCGACGACATCCCGAACCGGGGTGGCGAAAAAGTCCTGGAGGCGATTCAGGGTCTGTGGATCGAAGAAGCAGACGACTGACCTGTCTTTTTACGCAGTTAGGCAATACCCGATAACCCGCGTATAATTCGCGGGTTTAATTTTTCGTAAATTACCGTTTCTGGAGTTACACCATGGCTGTTCAACGTACTTTCTCCATCATCAAGCCTGACGCTGTTGCAAAAAACGTCATCGGCGAGATCACCACTCGTTTCGAAAAAGCCGGCCTGAAGGTTGTAGCTTCGAAACTCAAGCAACTGTCCAAGGCTGAAGCTGAAGGCTTCTACGCTGAGCACAGCGCTCGTGGCTTCTTCGGCGACCTGGTCTCCTTCATGATCTCCGGTCCTGTGGTTGTTCAGGTTCTGGAAGGCGAAAACGCTATCGCTCTGAACCGTGAGCTGATGGGCGCTACCAACCCTAAAGAAGCGGCTGCCGGCACCATCCGTGCTGACTTCGCCGAGTCCATCGACGCCAACGCTGTTCACGGCTCGGACTCCGAAGCTGCTGCTGCTCGCGAAATCGCTTACTTTTTCGCTGCTACTGAAGTAACCGCTCGCTAAGCATCGGCTTAAAGAGTGAGGGTGAATCCATGACTACATCGACTGTTAAAACCAACCTGCTGGGTCTGACTCAGCCGGAAATGGAGAAATTCTTCGACTCAATCGGGGAGAAGCGTTTCCGTGCCGGTCAGGTAATGAAGTGGATTCACCACTTTGGCGTCGACGATTTCGACGCCATGACGAACGTCAGCAAGGCCCTGCGCGACAAGCTCAAGGCCATTGCCGAAGTTCGTGGTCCTGAAGTGGTCAGCGAGGACATCTCCAGCGACGGCACCCGTAAGTGGGTGGTGCGCGTGGCGTCCGGCAGCTGCGTCGAGACCGTTTACATTCCCCAGGGCAAACGTGGCACCTTGTGCGTTTCGTCCCAGGCAGGCTGTGCCCTGGATTGCAGTTTCTGCTCCACCGGCAAGCAAGGCTTCAATAGCAACCTCACGGCCGCCGAAGTGATCGGCCAGGTGTGGATTGCCAACAAATCCTTTGGCAGCGTCCCGGCGACCGTCGACCGTGCCATCACCAACGTGGTGATGATGGGCATGGGTGAGCCGCTGCTGAACTTCGACAACGTCATCTCCGCCATGCACCTGATGATGGACGACCTGGGCTACGGCATCTCCAAGCGCCGCGTGACCCTGTCGACCTCCGGCGTGGTGCCGATGATCGATGAGCTGGCCAAGCACATCGACGTCTCCCTGGCGTTGTCGCTGCACGCACCCAATGACGCATTGCGTAACCAATTGGTGCCGATCAACAAGAAGTATCCGCTTAAGATGCTGCTCGAGTCTTGCCAGCGCTACATGGCGACCTTGGGCGAAAAGCGTGTGTTGACCATCGAGTACACCTTGCTCAAGGACATCAATGACAAGGTCGAGCACGCGATCGAGATGATCGAGTTGCTCAAGGACACCCCGTGCAAGATCAACCTGATTCCGTTTAACCCGTTTCCCCATTCTGGCTACGAGCGGCCGAGCAACAACGCCATTCGCCGTTTCCAGGATCAACTGCACCAGGCAGGTTACAACGTCACCGTCCGCACCACCCGTGGTGAGGACATCGACGCCGCCTGTGGCCAATTGGTAGGGCAGGTGATGGACCGCACCCGCCGCAGCGAGCGTTATATCGCCGGACGCGAAGTGAATGCCGCCGGCGATTTACCGCTGATTGCTGTGAATCGAATCTGAGAGAGGATCTCTATGCCCTTGCGCCTTGCGCTGCTTTTGCTTGTTACCGGTCTGGTGGCCGGTTGTGTTTCATCGGGCGATGACCGCCCTTTGCAGACCGGTAAAGGCCGTGACGAGGCGCGAGTTGCCTATGTGCAACTGGGTTTGGGTTATCTGCGCCAGGGCATGAGTGAACAGGCCAAGGTGCCGTTGAAAAAGGCCCTTGAACTGGATGGCGACGACGCCGATGCCAATGCGGCGCTCGCCTTGGTGTTCCAGGCTCAGGCCGAACCTGAACTGGCTGATCAGTATTTTCTCAAAGCCCTGGCTTCACGTCCTGCTGACTCGCGGCTGCTGAACAACTACGGTAGCTTCCTGTTTTCACAGAAACGTTATGACCAGGCTTCCCGTTATTTCCAGCAGGCCTCCACCGATACCCTCTACCCGGAGCGGTCGCGGGTGTTCGAAAACCTTGGGGTGACCTCGATGCGCCTCGGCCAGCGTGAAAGCGCGCGCCAGCAACTGGAAAAAGCCCTGCATTTGAATGGTCGCCAGCCACGCGCGCTGCTCGAAATGGCTGAGATGTCTTACGAAGACAGGCATTATGTGCCGGCACGTGACTATTACGAGCGTTTTAGCCTGCTCAGCGGGCAAAATGCACGTAGTCTATTGCTCGGTGTGCGCCTGGCGACGGTTCATGAAGAACGCGACACGGCCGCACGTTTTGGCCAGCAACTCGAACGACTCTATCCCGGTACGCCGGAATATCAGCAATACCTGTCGGAGCAATGATGAAAGCGGCGCACCCGGAAGTTGTAGCAGCTAATCGCGTAAACCCAGGCGAGACCTTGCGTCAGGCCCGCGAAAGCAATGGTTGGTCGCTGGCGGAAGTGGCCCTCAAGCTCAATTTGACCGCCACGTCCCTGGCTAATCTGGAAGCTGGCGCGTTCGACAAGCTGCCTGGGCATACTTTCGCCCGCGGCTATATCCGCGCCTATGCCAAGTTGCTGGGCATCGACCAGGCCGTATTGGTCCAGGAATTCGACCAGTTCACCGGTACCGACTCTCAGGGCAGCAATGTGCACGGTTTGGGGCGTATCGAAGAGCCGGTGCGGGTTTCCCACACAATTTTGCGAATTGTCAGCCTGTTGCTGTTGATTGCGGTGATCGGCGGCGGTTTCGTGTGGTGGCAGGACCAGACCACCCAGCGCGCCAAAGACCTGACCAGCAACGCCATGGAGCACGTCGAAGTCGAAAGCGCCGACGGCACCACGCAGATTCATCCGCTGGACGAGCCGGAAGACCAGGCCGTTGCTGAAGGCCAGGCTGCGCCGCAAGCCCCGGCAACCGCCGAACAGCCGGCGACCGAAGCGAACCCGGCACCTGCTGCGGTGCCGGCTCCGGCGGCCCCCGCGACTCCGGCAGCGCCAGTGGCTCACGCGCCGGCTGCTCCTGTGCAGACCCCAGCGCCGGCCGCTCCGGCAGCGCCGGTTGTTTCCGCGCCCACCACACCTGCGTTGATCGCTGGTGACGGCCATATCCAGATTACCTTCATCGCTGACTGCTGGACGCAAGTCACCGATGGCAATGGCAAAGTGCTGTTTAGCGGTCTGAAGCGTAAGGGAGATACGCTGGATCAAGGCGGCAAGCCTCCTTTGACGCTGCGTCTGGGCTTTGCCCGTGGCGCGCAAGTGGCCTACAACGGCCAGCCTGTGGACGTGGCGCCGTTCACCAGTGGCGAGACTGCTCGCCTGAAGTTGGGACAATAGTCATGCACGGCGAATCTCCAATCAAACGTCGCGTATCGCGCAAGATCTGGGTCGGCTCGGTGCCGGTGGGTGGCGATGCCCCCATCGCCGTACAAAGCATGACCAATAGCGACACCAATGATGTGGCGGCCACCGTTGCCCAGATCAACCGTCTGGAAGCTGCCGGTGTCGACATCGTGCGGGTTTCCGTGCCGGACATGGACGCGGCCGAAGCGTTCGGCCGCATCAAGCAACTGGTCAAGGTGCCGCTGGTTGCCGACATTCACTTCGACTACAAGATCGCGTTGCGCGTAGCCGAACTGGGTGTGGATTGCCTGCGCATCAACCCGGGCAACATCGGTCGCGAAGACCGCGTGCGCGCAGTGGTTGACGCTGCCCGTGACCGTGGCATTCCCATCCGCATCGGCGTGAACGCCGGTTCCCTGGAAAAAGACCTGCAAAAGAAATACGGCGAGCCGACCCCGGCAGCTTTGGTCGAGTCCGCACTGCGCCATGTTGAGCACCTCGAACGCCTGAATTTCCAGGACTTCAAGGTCAGCGTAAAGGCTTCCGACGTGTTCATGGCGGTAGAAGCGTACCGCCTGCTGGCCAAGGAAATCGTGCAGCCGCTGCACCTGGGCATCACAGAAGCGGGCGGTTTGCGCTCAGGCACAGTGAAATCTGCGGTGGGTCTCGGTATGCTGCTCGCCGAAGGGATAGGCGATACCATCCGCATCTCCCTGGCGGCAGACCCGGTAGAGGAAGTGAAAGTCGGTTACGACATTCTCAAGTCCCTGCGTTTGCGTTCCCGCGGCATCAATTTCATCGCCTGCCCGAGCTGTTCGCGGCAGAACTTCGACGTGGTGAAAACCATGAACGATCTGGAAGGGCGCCTTGAAGACCTGCTGGTGCCGCTGGATGTTGCAGTGATCGGTTGCGTGGTCAACGGCCCGGGTGAAGCCAAAGAAGCGCACGTAGGCCTGACTGGTGGCACGCCGAACCTGATTTACATCGACGGCAAGCCGTCGCAAAAGTTGACGAATGACAATCTGGTGGATGAGCTCGAAAAGCTGATCCGCGAGAAAGCGGCCGAAAAGGTCGCGGCTGACGCAGCGCTGATCGCGCGCGGCTGATTGAACGAATTTAAGGATCAGATGTGAGCAAGTCTCTGCAAGCCATTCGTGGCATGAACGATATCCTGCCGGAGCAGACGCCACTGTGGCGCTACTTCGAGAACACGGTCGCGCGTCTGCTGGATACCTACGGTTACAAGCAAATCCGCATGCCGATCGTCGAATTCACCGAGCTGTTCAAGCGCTCCATCGGTGAAGTGACCGACATCGTCGAAAAAGAGATGTACACCTTTGAAGACCGCAACGGCGACTCCCTGACCCTGCGTCCGGAAGGCACTGCCGCGTGTGTGCGTGCCGTGCTTGAGCATGGCCTCACCGGCGCGGGCCAGCCGCAGAAACTGTGGTACATCGGCCCGATGTTCCGTCACGAGCGCCCACAAAAGGGACGTTATCGCCAGTTCCACCAGATTGGCCTGGAAGTCTTCAACATCGACGGCCCGGATATCGACGCCGAGCTGATCGTCCTGACCTGGCGCCTGTGGGGCCTGCTGGGCATCCGCGACGCGGTCAAGCTTGAACTCAACAGCCTGGGCACCAGCGAATCTCGTGGTCGCTACAAGGTGGCGCTGGTCGAGTACCTGACGGGTCACCTGGACAAGCTGGACGAAGACAGCCAGCGCCGTCTGAAGACCAACCCGTTGCGCGTCCTGGACACCAAAAACGCCGACACTCAAGCCGTACTGGTCGACGCGCCGAAAATGGCCGACTACCTGGACGACGAATCCCGCGCGCATTTTGAGGGCCTCAAGGCTCGCCTGGATGCCGCCGGTATTCCGTTCGTGATCAACACCAAGCTGGTGCGTGGCCTCGATTACTACAGCAAGACCGTGTTCGAGTGGGTCACCGACAAACTGGGTGCCCAGGGCACCGTGTGTGCCGGTGGTCGCTACGACGGCCTGGTTGAGCAGATGGGTGGCAAACCAACCACGGGTGTGGGTTTTGCCATGGGGATCGAGCGGTTGATTTTGCTGCTGGAAACCCTGGAACAAGTCCCGGAAGAAATCTCCCGTCAGGTGGATGTGTACCTGTGCGCCTTTGGCGAGGCCGCCGAGCTGGCTGCCCTGGCCTTGAGCGAAAAAGTGCGCGATCAGCTGCCAAACCTGCGGCTGCAGATCAATGCCGGCGCCGGCAGCTTCAAGAGCCAGTTCAAGAAGGCCGACAAGAGCGGCGCGCTGTATGCGCTGATCCTCGGCGATGACGAGCTGGCCCGGCAGGTGATAGGTTTCAAACCCCTGCGTGGCCAGGGTGAGCAACAGAACATTGCCTTTGATGCGCTCGCCGCGCACTTGGCCACCTGCGTCGTGCAGGGTTGAAGCTGTCGAACAGCCGAATTTAGCGATTAAGGAGTATTGGGGTGTCGAGTACTGATGATGAGCAACTGGCCGAGCTGAAGGACTGGTGGCAGCGTAACGGCAAGCCACTGGTGACCGGCGGTCTGCTGGCGTTGGTGGTGGTGTTCGGCTGGCAAGCCTGGCACAAATATCAGGCCAACCAATCCCAGGGTGCCTCGATTCTCTATCAGCAATTGCTGGAAACCACGCTGACGCCCGACGGCAAGCCTGACCCTGCCCAAGTGGCGGACCTGGCCGGCAAGCTGAAAAACGAATTTGGCGGTAGCACTTACGCCCAGTATGGCAGCCTGTTCGTCGCAAAAGTCGCGGTCGATACCGGCAAGCTGGATGACGCAGCCACCGAGCTGAAAGCCATCGCTGACAAGCCGGCCAACCCGACCCTGGGTGAAATCGCACGGCAGCGCCTGGCGCAGGTGCTGGCGGCACAGAACAAGGCTGACGAAGCACTCAAACTGCTCGACGGCGATGCTGACAAGGCATTTGTGGCCACTCGTGAAGAGCTCAAGGGCGACCTGTTGGTCCAATTGGGTCGTACCGACGAAGCCCATGCTGCGTACCAAAAAGCCAAGGCGGCGCTGTCTGATGAAGCGGCAGTCGGTGGCTTACAAATCAAGCTGGACGACTTGGCCAAAGGGGATGCGTGACGTGATCCGTTGGAAACATGCAGCATTGCTGGCTCTGGCCGTTCTGGCCGCGGGTTGCAGCAGCAACAGTAAAAAAGAACTGCCTCCGGCCGAGCTGACCAGCTTCAAGGAAGAAGTGGTCCTGCAAAAGCAATGGAGCCGCTCCGTCGGTGACGGTCAGGGCGATCTCTACAACCTGTTGCAGCCGGCAATCGACGGCGACAACATCGTGGCCACTGACTCCACCGGCGTTGTTATCGCCATGGATCGCATGAACGGCGACGTGAAGTGGAAGAAAGATCTCGAACTGCCGGTTTCCGGTGGTGTGGGCGTCGGCTACGGCATGGTGCTGGTCGGTACGCTCAAGGGCGACGTTGTTGCTCTGGATTCGGCGACCGGTGAAGAGAAATGGCGCGCTCGCGTGACCAGTGAAGTGTTGGCTGCACCGGCCACCAACGGCGATGTTGTCGTTGTGCAAACCCAGGATGACCGTGTAATTGGCCTGGATGCCGCCACGGGCAACCAGCGCTGGTTGTACGACAGCACCCCGGCGGTACTGACGCTGCGCGGCACCAGTGGTCCGATTGTGACCAATAACCTGGCCGTTGCGGGCCTGTCGACCGGTAAAGTGGTCGCCCTGGACACCCAGAACGGCGTGCCGGCCTGGGAAACCCGTGTGGCGATCCCGCAAGGTCGCTCCGAACTGGACCGCGTAGTGGACATCGATGGCGGCTTGCTGCTGTCGGGCGAAACCATTTATGTCGCCACCTACCAGGGCCGCGTTGCCGCGCTGGACCTGCAAAGCGGCCGCATCAACTGGCAGCGTGATGCTTCCAGCTATGCCGGTGTCGCCCAAGGGTTTGGCAGCGTCTACGTAAGCCTTGCTTCCGGCACAGTTGAAAGTGTCGACGAGCGTTCCACCACTGCACTGTGGAGCAACGACTCCTTGGCCCGTCGCCAACTGTCGGCCCCGGAAGTGTTCTCCAGCTACGTAGCGGTTGGTGACTTTGAAGGTTACCTGCATCTGCTGAGCCAGGTGGACGGTCGCTTTGTCGGTCGCGAGCGTATCGACAGCGATGGCCTGCGTGCTCGTCCGCTGGTCGTGGGTAACATGCTTTATGTGTTTGGCAACAGCGGCAAGCTGGAAGCCCTGACCATCAAGTAAGAACTATGCTTGGGGTAACACCCAGGCGGCCCCGCTTCGGCGGGGCATGCGGCATTTGATTATGCTGCCCCGAGCACCAGCCGCTGCCTTGCAGCGGCTTTTGTATTTTCTGAAATAACGAAGTGGAGAGCCGCATGGTTCCCGTAATCGCCCTGGTGGGCCGACCTAACGTCGGCAAGTCCACCTTGTTCAACCGCCTGACCAGGACTCGTGACGCCATCGTCGGCGACTTGTCCGGTCTGACCCGTGATCGCCAATACGGTGAGGCTAAGTGGCAAGGGCGCTCCTACATCATTATCGACACCGGCGGTATTTCCGGTGACGAGCATGGCATGGACGAAAAGATGGCCGAGCAGTCGCTGCTGGCCATTGAAGAAGCCGATGTCGTGCTGTTCCTGGTGGATGCCCGTGCGGGCTACACCGCTGCCGACCAGATGATTGGCGAGCACCTGCGCAAGCGCAACAAACGCTCCTACGTAGTCGCCAACAAGATCGACAACATCGACGCTGAGCTGGCCCGCGCCGAGTTCAGCCCGATGGGCCTGGGTGATGCGATCCCTATCGCCGGTGCCCACGGTCGTGGTATCAGCCAGATGCTGGAAATTGCCCTGAGCAGCTTCCCGAAGGATGACGCCGAGGAAGAAGAGGGTGAAGAAGAAATCGTCGCCGAAGGTGAGGAAGCCAAGCGCATTCCTGGCCCAAGCGAAAAAGACGGTATCAAGATCGCCATCATCGGTCGCCCGAACGTCGGCAAGTCGACGCTGGTCAACCGCATGCTCGGTGAAGAACGGGTGATCGTCTACGACCAGCCCGGCACTACCCGCGACAGCATTTACATCCCGTTCGAACGCAACGAGGAAAAGTACACGCTGATCGACACCGCCGGTGTGCGCAAGCGCGGCAAGATCCACGAGGAAGTTGAAAAGTTCTCGGTGGTCAAAACCCTGCAGGCGATCAAAGACGCCAACGTGGTGATCTTCGTGATGGACGCCCGCGAAGGCGTGGTGGACCACGACCTCAACTTGCTGGGCTTTGCCCTGGAAGCCGGTCGGGCACTGGTGATCGCGATCAACAAGTGGGACGGCATGACGCCAAGCGAGCGCGATTTCGTCAAGATCGAGCTGCAACGCCGCCTGTTCTTCGTTGAATTCGCCGATATCCACTTCATCTCGGCCTTGCACGGCACTGGCGTGGGTAACCTCTATGCCTCCGTACAGAACTCGTTCAAGTCTGCGGTTACCCGCTGGCCGACCAACCGTCTGACCCAGATTCTGGAAGACGCCGTGGGCGAGCACGCGCCGCCGATGGTCAACAACCGCCGGATCAAACTGCGTTACGCCCACTTGGGTGGTGCCAACCCGCCGATTATCGTGATTCACGGTAACCAGATCGAGAAGGTGCCCAAATCCTACGTACGTTACCTGGAAAACACTTACCGCCGTGTCTTGAAACTGGTCGGCACGCCGATCCGTATCGAGTTCAAAGGTGGCGAGAACCCGTACGAAGGCAACAAGAACACTCTGACCGACCGTCAGGTGAACAAGAAGCGCCGTTTGATGACTCACCACAAGAAGGCTGACAAAAAGCGTCGCGACAAACGCTGATTTCGACCTCGCAAAAAGGGCTCTTGATGAGCCCTTTTTTTGTGGGCGACGGTTTGTGCCTTGACCCGGTGAAGCGCGCAGCTTAAAACGTGGGGCTCACCTGCAGGGGCCACCGATGATCACCAGCAAGCTGCCGAATGTCGGCACGACCATTTTCACCACCATGTCGCAACTCGCCGCCGAAACGGGCGCGCTCAACCTGTCCCAGGGCTTCCCCGACTTCAATGGCCCCCAGGGCTTGCTCGATGCGGTAGGCAAGCATATCGCCCTCGGCCATAACCAATACGCACCGATGACCGGCCTGCCGGTGTTGCGGGAGCAGGTGGCCGCCAAGATCGCCCGCAGCTATGGCGCCACTGTCAATGTCGACAGCGAAGTGACGATCACACCTGGTGCCACCGAGGCGATTTTCTGTGCCATTCAGGCGGTGATTCGCAATGGCGATGAAGTGATTGTGTTTGACCCCAGCTACGACAGCTATGAGCCGTCGGTCGAGCTGGCCGGTGGCCGCTGCGTGCATGTGCAACTGAGCCTGAACGGCTTCGCGCTGGACTTTGAAACCCTTGAAGCCGCGCTGTCACCGCGTACACGCATGATCATCCTCAATTCCCCGCATAACCCCACCGGCGCCCTGATCAGTCGCGCCGAGCTGGACCGGTTGGCTGAGCTGATTCGCGACCGTGATATTTATCTGGTCAGCGATGAGGTGTACGAACATCTGGTGTTCGATGGCGTGTCCCATGTCAGCGTGCTCGCCCATGAAGAGTTGTATCAGCGCGCGTTTGTGGTCAGTTCCTTCGGCAAAACCTACCACGTCACGGGCTGGAAAACCGGCTACGTCGTCGCGCCACCGGCCCTCACGGCCGAGCTGCGCAAGGTGCATCAATACGTTAACTTCTGCGGTGTGACGCCTCTGCAATACGCATTGGCCGATTTCATGGCCGAGCACCCGGAACACGTCGAAGCGCTGCCGGCGTTCTACCAGGCCAAGCGCGACCTGTTCTGCGACTTGCTGGCGCCGTCGCGCTTCAGCTTTACTCGAGTGGCCGGCACTTACTTCCAACTGGTGGATTATTCCAAGATCCGTCCGGATCTGGATGACGTCGCCATGTCGTTGTGGATGACCCGCGAACATGGCGTGGCGACGATTCCGGTCTCGGTGTTCTATCAGCACCCGCCTCAGGGCCAGCGCCTGGTGCGCCTGTGCTTTGCCAAACGCGAGGAGACGCTGCAACAGGCAGCGGAGAAACTATGCGTGATCTGACTGTCGACAGTTTTTGGTTTGCCTGACGGGCCGCCATCGCGGGCAAGCCCGCTCCCACAGGGGAATGCATGCCAACTGTGGGAGCGGGCTTGCCCGCGATGCGGCCCTCACAAACACCACAAAACTAACAGTCCAAAAAAAGGCCCCGGGATTCGCATCCAGGGGCCTTTCGCATTTCAGCAGTCAGCTTACGCCGCCTTGGCTTCCTGCTGGCTCAGCGAGCGGTTCAGTGCGCTGAACAGCGCCTTGAAGCTGGCGGTGGTGATGTTTTCATCAATGCCCACGCCATGCACTGGGCGCTCGCCATTTACACGCAGTTCGATGTACGCCGCGGCCTTGGCATTGGTACCCGCACCGATGGCGTGTTCGTTGTAATCCATGATCTCCACGCCAATCGGCAGGCCAGCCACCAGTGCTTCCAGGGCGCCGTTGCCTTTGCCTTTCCAGTGCAGGTTGGTTTCGCCCTGGCCTTTGCCCGAGACTTCCACCTCGACAAAGCTGTTGCCGTTCTCTTCCTGCAGGCGATGGCTGACCAGCGCATACGGCGTGTTGGCTTGCAGGTATTCACGCTGCAGCAAGGCGTAGATCTGCGGTGCGGTCATCTCCAGGCCCACGCGGTCGGTTTCAGCCTGTACCACTTGGCTGAATTCGATCTGCATGCGGCGCGGCAAGCTGATGTCGTACTCCTGCTCCAGCAGGTAGGCGATGCCACCCTTGCCCGACTGGCTGTTCACACGGATCACCGCTTCGTAGCTGCGACCGATATCGGCCGGGTCGATCGGCAAGTACGGCACTTCCCACAGGGCGTCGTCTTTCTGCTGGGCGAAGCCCTTACGGATTGCGTCCTGGTGGGAGCCGGAGAACGCGGTGTGTACCAGGTCGCCGACATACGGGTGACGTGGGTGCACCTGAATCTGGTTGCACTCTTCGACGACTTTGCGCACGCCGTCGATGTCGGAGAAGTCCAGCTGCGGGTCCAGGCCCTGGGTGTACATGTTCAGTGCCACGGTCACGAGGTCGACGTTACCGGTGCGCTCGCCGTTGCCGAACAGGCAGCCTTCGACACGGTCGGCGCCGGCCATCAGGCCAAGCTCGGTGGCGGCCACACCGGTGCCACGGTCGTTGTGGGTGTGCAGGCTGATGATCACGCTGTCACGACGGTTGATATGGCGGCCGAACCATTCGATCTGGTCGGCATAGATGTTCGGCGTGGCGCACTCCACGGTGGCCGGCAGGTTGAGGATCACCTTGTGTTCAGGCGTCGGGTTCCATACCTCAATGACCGCATCGCACACTTCTTTGGCGATCTCCAGTTCAGTGGCGCTGAAGGTTTCCGGCGAGTACTGGAACGTCCACTGGGTTTCCGGCTGTTGGGCGGCGTATTTGACGAACAGCTTGGCCGCGTTGACCGCGATGGCTTTGACGCCGTCCTTGTCCTGGTTGAACACAATGCGACGGAAGGATGGCGACGTGGCGTTGTACAGGTGAACGATGGCTTTTTTCGCACCGCGCAGCGACTCGAAAGTGCGCGCGATCAGGTCTTCACGGGCCTGGGTCAGCACCTGGATGGTGGTGTCGTCCGGGATATGGCCTTCTTCGATCAGGGTACGCACGAAGTCAAAGTCGGTTTGCGAGGCGGATGGGAACGATGCTTCGATTTCCTTCACGCCGACCGCTACCAGAGTCTTCCAGAAACGCAGCTTTTTCACCGCGTCCATCGGCTCGATCAGCGACTGGTTGCCATCACGCAGGTCGGAACTGCACCAGATCGGCGCTTGGGTGATGGTCTTCGACGGCCAGGTGCGGTCTGGGATATCGATAGTCGGGAACGCGCGGTACTTCGAAGACGGGTCTTTGAGCATGCTCATCGGGAAATCCTTTGTTTAGGGGCCGAGAAGAGGCGGCCTGCCATAAGCGTTTATTAGGGATAAAGCAGAAGACGAGGCAGATCGATTCAGCCTGGCAGTCGTGCGCTGACAAGGCACAGGCTGCGGTGCTGGCGGAGCTGAATGAGGGTGTGAGAGGTTTTCATAAGCCCAACCCTAACCGCCGGGGTGAAAGATGGCAAGCAGTCGAGAAAAATTGAGAGAAGTTCTGCTGTATGCGTAGGAAACGAGATTTTGTTGCTTTATTTGTGGATTAGTCGTGTTTTGTTTGCGTGGCATTTGTCAGCTGCGCAATAGTGTCGACTGGCCTGGCGCCATCGCAGGCAAGCCAGCTCCCACAGTAAAGGTATTCCCCCTGTGGGAGCCGGGCTTGCCCGCGATGAGGCCAGTGGCCTCACCCTTCATATCAAGGTTGGAACGCGCCGATAAAGATCGCCGGGTCAACCCGTGCGTCATTGAGGCTGATGTTCCAGTGCATGTGTGGCCCGGTCGCGCGGCCTGTCGAACCCACCTTGCCCACCACCGCGCCGCGCGGCAGTTGCTCGCCGACTTTCACGTCGATCTTCGACATATGACAGAACATGCTGATAAACCCCTGGCCGTGGTCGACAAACACCGTATTGCCATTGAAGAAGTAGTTGCCGGTCAAAATAACCTTGCCCGCCGCCGGCGTCTTGATCGGCGTACCGGCACCGACCGCGAAGTCCAGACCCGAATGCGGGTTGCGTTCTTCGCCATTAAAGAAACGACGCACGCCAAACTTGCTCGACAATGGCCCGTTCACCGGTTTGTCCAGCAAAAGGTTGCTTGGCGTGTTCGGGCTGAAGCTGCGGTAGGCCTTGAGCTGCACGGCCAGTTCGCCCTCGATGCGCTTGAGTTGCGCCGGGTCGGGGTTCACCTGGCTTTTGTTCTTCAGGGTGATGTGCTGCTCGGGGTATTTTTTGAAACCCACCACGAACGGCAGGTTTTTCCCGGCGCTGGTGATGCGTTCGGTGCCGGGTTTGACGGTCAGCGGAATCCCCACGATCGCCAGCCAATTGTTCTGTTCCTTCACCACCAGCACTGGCCGATTCAGGTACGTGGCCTTGGGGGCCGTGGCCGACGTGCCGAGGTCGACCACCGCCACGCCGCCGGGCACCGGCTTGTTCAGCAGGCGCGTGATGTAGCTGTCGGCGTGGGCGTTGAGGGACAGGCAAACGAGCATCAACAAGCTGAGAAAACGTGGCATCAGTCAGTCCAGTAACGAAAGGGTGACGGGCGTCAGGTGGTTGTCTTCCACCCGCACCTGCAATTGGCCTTCGCCCAGTCGCGCGGTCAGGCGCTGGCCGGTATGGGTTTGCGCAGCGTTGCGAATGGCTTGGCCGCGTTCGTCCAGCAAGATGCTGTAACCACGGCCCAGGGTTGCCAGCGGGCTGACCACCTGCAGCGTCTGCACCTGGCTTTGCAGTTGCAGGCGGCGCGCCTTGAGGCCTTCGCGCATGGCCCGGGGCAGGCGTTCGGCGAGGCTGTCCAGGCGTTGGCGCAGCAGGGCCAACTGACGGCCGGGGTGTTGGCCGGCGAGGCGGGTTTCCAGGCGGATCAGGCGCTCGCGACGGGTATTAAGGCTGCGCTCGAATGCACGACGCAGGCGCATGTCCAGGTCATCCAGGCGCTGGGCCTGCTGGCGCAGGCGTTCGCCGGGGTGGCGCAGGCGGCGGGCCATGCCTTCCAGGCGCAGGCGGTCGTGGGCGAGACGGTTGCGCATCAGCATCACCAGACGCCGGTGCAGGTTTTCAACCTGGCGCACGAGGTGGCTGGCGTCTGGCGCGAGCAGTTCGGCGGCGGCGGAGGGCGTCGGGGCGCGCACGTCCGCCACGAAGTCGCTGATGGACACATCGGTTTCATGGCCAACGGCGCTGACGATGGGCGTGACGCACGCGTCAATCGCACGGGCCACGGCTTCTTCGTTAAAACACCAAAGGTCTTCCAGCGAACCGCCGCCACGGGCCAGGATCAGTGCATCAAAGCCCCGTGCATCCGCCAGTTTCAACGCGCGCACAATCTGGGAAATGGCTTCGCGGCCCTGCACGGCGGTCGGGATCAGGGTCAGTTCAACGTTGGGGGCGCGGCGGCGGAATACGCTGATGATGTCGCGGATCACCGCGCCGGTCGGCGAGCTGATAATCCCAATGCGGCGAGGGTGCGCCGGCAGCGGCACCTTGCGCTCGGCACTGAACAGGCCTTCGGCGCTGAGCTTTTCCTTCAACGCATCGAAGGCCAGGCGCAGCGCGCCGTCACCGGCCGGCTCCACCGTATCGAGGATCAATTGGTAGTCGCCGCGCCCTTCGAACAGTGAGACCTTGCCGCGCACTTTCACCGCCAGGCCATCCTTCAACGCCTGGCGCACCCGCGCGGCGTTGTTGCGAAACAGCGCGCAACGCACTTGGGCGCCGCTGTCCTTGAGGGTGAAATACACGTGGCCGGAGGCCGGACGGGCTAGGTTGGAGATCTCGCCTTCGACCCAGATATTGGTAAACACGTCCTCCAGCAACACCCGCGCACGGCCGTTGAGCTGGCTGACAGTCAGGACTTCACGGTCCAGGCCCAAACGGGCAAACGGGTCTTTAATCATGAGAAACGATCTTTAGTCATGGGCGGCAGTTTATAGGCATTCGCGCAGGGTTTGGCAGAATTGCTCGACCAGCGCGCTGGGTGCCTGGGCACAGGCCAGAGCCACGGTGCTGAGGCAGTCCGGGTCGGCCAGGGGTAAAAAGCGCACGTTGGCAGGGGCGATGTCCTGCATGGATTTTGGTAACAAGGCAATACCGAAGCCTGCCTGGATCAGCTGCAACTGGGTGGTCTTGCGTGACATCACCCGCGCCGCCTTGGGGAAAAATCCTGCACGCATGCACAACTCGGCTGACAGGTAACTCAGGCCGCCGCGCTGGGGGTGGGGTATCGAGATAAACGCTTCGTCCTTGAGTTGCGCCAGTTCGACCGGTGAGTTGCTGTGCGCCAGCGGGTGATTCGGCGGCACAGCGAGTAACACTTGCTCACTGTATAAAGGCACCACACGCACCCCTTCACGTTGGCGCAACACCGGCAGGCGCAACAGCCCGACCTCCAGGCGACCGTCGGCGATTTCCTCCAGTTGCGCTTCGGAGGAGAGTTTGGCGATGTCCAGCGACGCCCCCGGGCAGCGCTCCAGCCACGCGCCAATCCCCCGCAACAAGGCCCCGCTCATCGGCACAGTGCTCGAATGGCTCAAGCGCAAAGTGCCCAACTGGCCATTGCCGACCTGCGTGGCCAATTCGCTGGCCTTGAGCAGCTCAGTCAAAAGGTTACGCGCCCTCGGGTAGAACGCCTCACCGGCTGCCGTCAGCCGGGGCTGGCGGGCCGTGCGTTCGAACAGCGGGGTTTGCAAGCGGGTTTCAAGCTCCTTGATCTGCCGGCTCAGGGCCGATTGCGCGATAAACAGACGCTCGGCGGCGGCGCTGAAGCTGCCGCTGTCGGCGATTTCGACGAAGTAGCGCAGTTGGCGGGTGGAGATCACGCGTCATGCCTTTTCGAGATGGGTGGAGGGCTTTGAAGATATTAGTCGCAACACTCGAGGATGGCTAAAGTCAGGGGCATCTCTTTCAAGGAAAAATCCATGGGCCTGGTTGAACTGATGAGCCAGTGGTCGTTCGGCGGCGGGCAATGGTTGGCGATCGGCGCCGGCATCGTGGCGGCTTACGTTGTGTTCGGCATTGCCGGCTTCGGCACGGCATTGGTGGCGGGACCGATCCTCATCCTGTTCATGCCGCTGTCGAAGATTATCCCGCTGCTGGTGCTGCTGGATTTCGTGGCGGCGTTTGGCAACCTGTTGCAATCGCGACGGGATGTGGATAAGCCGGAGCTGTTGCGGCTGCTGCCATGCATGGCCATTGGTTGCACGCTGGGCGTGGTGTTTTTGCTCACCCTGCATTCGGATCTGTTGTTGCTGTTGATGGGGCTGTTTATCAGCGCTTATGCGATTTATACCCTGGCGGTGAGGGCTCGGCCCGCGCAGCTGTCAAAAGGTTGGTCGATTCCCATGGGCACGGTCGGCGGCTTGTTTGGTGCATTGTTTGGCAGTGGCGGCTTTTTATACGCGATCTACCTGAACAGTCGTCTGCCCAAGGACGCGGCGCGCGCCACCCAGAGTGCGTTGATCAGTTGCAGCACGGTGGTGCGCCTGAGCCTGTTCCTGATGGCTGGAGTGTATGCAGACTTGCCGCTGCTGATGCTGGCGCTGTGCCTGTTGCCGGCGATGGCATTGGGGGTGTGGTGGGGACGCAGGCTGGCGATGCGCATGTCCCGCGAGGCGTTTGTGCGGTGGGTGACGTGGCTGGTGTTGGCCAGCGGGGTTGCCTTGATCGGGCGTTACTTGAGTACTTGACCTGTGTGGGGTAGGGATTAAGCTGCCAGCCTTTAGGGCCCCTTCGCGGGCAAGCCGCCACACCGCAGGACTCTCATGAACTCCCAAAGCATCCTTGTCCCGAAAATCTCCACCTTGCCCGTCCACGAACCCCGCGCCCGGGCAATCGTGCGCTGGCTGGTGCGCAAGAACATTATCAAGGAAGAGCTGACCACCTGTGGCCGCACCGGCAACCGCATGGGCTATGCCCTGGCCGATGGCGCCCGCGCCGTGGTGCTGCATCCCGAGGCGTTGCCGTTCAGCGAGCCGATCAACGGCCTGGAGATCATCTACAAACGCTGCATCTACACGCCGGCCAAAGGCTTTCTCGAGGAGGCTGGCTGCCCGGAATGCCTTAAAGAAGTCGGCGAAGCCCTGTTCGAAAGCCTGGAAGACTGGATGCCCGGCCACACCGACAACTTCACCTGCCCGCTGTGTGGGCATGAAGATGACATCAACGGCTTTCTGTTCCTGCAGGAATGCGGGTTTTCCAACCTGGGCTTTATCTTCAATAACTGGGCGGAAGCGGGGTTCAAGCAGAGCTTTATCGACGAATTTGCCGATTGGCTGGACCAGAAGATGAGTTGGGTCAAAGTCGAGCTTTAACCCATCTGTGATCGTTCCCACGCTCCGCGTGGGAATGCATCCTGTGACGCTCCGCGTCACGACCTTAAGAGCGGACGCAGAGCGTCCACGGCGGCATTCCCACGCAGAGCGTGGGAACGATCAGTGTTTAAAAAATATCCATCTATCAGTATTACCAAGTTTGTCAGAGTTTTACATTGAGCCGGACTGGGTGCATGTATATAATGGCGCGCTTCCATTTTCCCGCTCGGGAGCCCCCGCGATGCTGCGTATCAGCCAAGAAGCTCTGACATTCGACGACATTCTCCTAGTGCCCGGTTATTCCGAGGTGCTTCCTAACGAAGTCAGTCTCAAGACCCGCCTAACCCGTGGCATCGAGCTGAATATTCCCCTTGTTTCCGCTGCCATGGATACCGTCACTGAAGCCCGTCTGGCCATCGCCATGGCTCAGGAAGGCGGCATCGGCATCATCCACAAGAACATGACCATCGAGCAGCAAGCTGCCGAAGTGCGCAAGGTCAAGCGTTACGAAGCCGGTGTGGTGAAAGATCCCATCACCATCGAGGCCGACGCCACCGTGCGTGACCTGTTCGACCTGACCCGCCTGCACAACATCTCCGGTGTTCCCGTGCTGCACGATGGCGACCTGGTCGGCATCGTCACTTCCCGTGACGTGCGTTTCGAAAACCGTCTTGAAGTCACCGTCCGTGAAGTGATGACGCCCAAAGAGCGTCTGGTCACTGTCAAGGAAGGCGCCGACAAGAACGACGTGCGCGAACTGTTGCACAAGCACCGCATCGAGCGCGTGCTGATCGTCGACGACAAATTCACCCTCAAGGGCATGATGACCGTCAACGACATCGAAAAAGCCAAGGCTTACCCGTTGGCCAGCAAGGATGACCAGGGTCGTCTGCGCGTTGGCGCGGCGGTCGGTACCGGTAAAGATACCGGTGACCGCGTTTCGGCCCTGGTGGCTGCGGGTGTTGACGTGGTGGTGGTCGACACCGCCCACGGTCACTCCAAAGGCGTGATCGACCGCGTGCGTTGGGTCAAACAGAATTTCCCTGATGTACAAGTGATCGGCGGCAACATCGCCACCGGCGCTGCCGCCAAGGCTCTGGCCGAAGCGGGCGCGGATGCGGTCAAGGTCGGTATCGGCCCTGGCTCGATCTGCACCACCCGTATCGTTGCCGGCGTGGGCGTGCCGCAAATCAGCGCCATCGCCAACGTCGCCGCTGCCCTTGAAGGCACCGGCGTGCCGTTGATCGCCGACGGCGGCATCCGTTTCTCCGGTGACCTGTCCAAGGCCATCGTCGCCGGTGCTTCCTGCGTGATGATGGGCTCGATGTTCGCCGGTACCGAAGAAGCGCCGGGCGAGATCGAGCTGTTCCAGGGCCGTTCGTACAAGGCTTACCGCGGCATGGGTTCGCTGGGCGCCATGTCCCAGGCGCAAGGCTCTTCCGATCGTTACTTCCAGGACTCCTCGGCAGGCGCCGAGAAGCTCGTACCGGAAGGCATCGAAGGCCGTGTTCCTTACAAGGGCACCCTGAGCGCCATCATCCATCAACTGATGGGCGGCTTGCGTTCCTCGATGGGCTACACCGGTAGCGCCAACATCGAAGAAATGCGCACCCAGCCAGAGTTCGTGCGGATCACCGGCGCCGGCATGGCTGAATCCCATGTACACGACGTGCAGATCACCAAGGAAGCGCCAAACTACCGCGTAGGTTGAGGCTTCCAGCAAAACGTTAAGTAACCGGGGCTGTTCTTCAGCCCCGAGTTGTTTCTGATTCATTAGACGAGACTGACTTCATGGCCCTCGACATTCACGCCCACCGCATCCTGATCCTCGATTTCGGTTCCCAGTACACCCAGCTGATCGCCCGCCGCGTGCGTGAAATCGGCGTGTACTGCGAACTGCATCCGTTCGACATGGACGACGAAGCGATCCGCGAATTCGCACCCAAAGGCGTCATCCTCGCCGGTGGCCCGGAGTCCGTGCACGAAGCCAACAGCCCGCGTTGCCCGCAAGCCGTATTCGACCTGGGCGTGCCCGTCTTCGGTATCTGCTACGGCATGCAGACCATGGCCGAGCAACTGGGCGGCAAGGTTGAAGGTTCCGAATTGCGTGAATTCGGTTATGCCCGTGTGGACGTGGTCGGCAAGAGCCGCCTGCTGGACGGCATCGAAGACCACGTCGACGCCGATGGCCTGTTCGGCCTCGACGTGTGGATGAGCCACGGTGACAAGGTCACCCGGATGCCGGAAGACTTCCACATCCTGGCCAGCACCCCGAGCTGCCCGATCGCCGGCATGTTCAGCGACGAGCGTCGTTACTACGGCGTGCAGTTCCACCCGGAAGTGACCCACACCAAGCAGGGCGGCCGCATCCTGTCGCGCTTCATCCTCGACATCTGCGAGTGTGAAGCCCTGTGGACCCCGTCGAAAATCGCTGAAGACGCCATTGCCCAAGTTCGTGCCCAAGTCGGCACCGACAACGTGCTGCTGGGCCTGTCCGGCGGCGTTGACTCCTCCGTGGTGGCTGCACTGCTGCACAAGGCCATCGGCGACCAGCTGACCTGCGTCTTCGTCGACAACGGCCTGCTGCGCCTGCACGAAGGTGAGCAAGTGATGGCCATGTTCGCCGAGAACATGGGCGTCAAGGTGATCCGCGCCAACGCCGAGGACCAGTTCCTCAACAACCTGGCCGGCGAGTCCGACCCGGAGAAGAAGCGCAAGATCATCGGCCGCACCTTTATCGACGTGTTCGATGCCCAGTCGAGCAAACTGGACAACATCAAGTACCTCGCCCAGGGCACCATCTACCCTGACGTGATCGAGTCGGCCGGCGCCAAGAGCGGCAAGGCCCACGTGATCAAATCCCACCACAACGTGGGTGGCCTGCCGGAGGAAATGAACCTCAAGCTGGTAGAACCGCTGCGCGAACTGTTCAAGGACGAAGTCCGCCGTCTGGGCCTGGAACTCGGCCTGCCGTACGACATGGTCTACCGCCACCCATTCCCGGGCCCGGGCCTGGGCGTGCGTATCCTGGGTGAAGTGAAGAAGGAATACGCCGACCTGCTGCGTCGCGCCGACCACATCTTCATCGAAGAGCTGCGCAAGGCCGACTGGTACCACAAGGTCAGCCAGGCGTTCGTGGTGTTCCAGCCGGTTAAATCGGTTGGCGTGGTCGGCGATGGCCGTCGTTATGCGTGGGTTGTTGCACTGCGCGCCGTAGAAACCATCGACTTCATGACCGCGCGCTGGGCACACCTGCCGTACGAACTGCTGGAAACTGTCAGCGGCCGTATCATCAATGAGATCGAAGGCATCTCGCGCGTGACGTATGACGTGTCGAGCAAGCCGCCGGCGACGATTGAGTGGGAGTGATCCTGCGGTAGCAGGTGAGCGCTGAATAACAAAACCCCGGCCATGTGCCGGGGTTTTGTGTTTCTGGTGCGCGATGAGTCAAACACCACTAACCCGATGTGGGAGCTGGCTTGCCTGCGATGGCCTCACCTCGGTAAGGCTTGATACCCAGGCGTCTGCATCGCAGGCAAGCCAGCTCCCACATTTTGATCTCTGTTTGAGACTAGCGCCGTGCAATATCCGAAAAGTAAAACTTATCCAACGTATGCCGCGACTCGGTGTACTCGAACTGCCGACCGTCCTGCAAAAACGTCTGGTTACTCACCACGATCACATGGCTTTGCCCGTCAAGGTCCAGGTGTGCCTGGTCGTCTTTGCTGCGGGGCAGGGCTTCGATGGTGCGTTGGGCATAGGCGATTTGCAGCTGCAGCGTCTGTTCGATAAACGCGTAGATCGACTGCTCGGCAATCGAGCGGTCGAGGCCCGGGATCACGTCGGCGACGAAGTGGTTGATGTCGAGGATCACGCGTTTGCCGCCGATGTGGCGTATGCGTTTGATGCGGGTGATCAGCGTGCCGGGCTCGGCTTCGATATGTTGCAGCAATGAGCCACCCAGCGGGATCTGGCTGAATTCGACCACTTCGGTGCGGATGTCATCGCCCAGGTCGGCGTGGGTTTCGTGGAAGCTGACGATGCCGCCCAGTTGGAACTCAATCGGGTTCGGCGACAGCACGAAGGTGCCCTTGCCGTGGATTTTTTGCGCGAAACCACGCTCCTGCAATTGCTCTATGGCGCGACGAACGGTGCCACGGCTCGCCTGGTAGGCGTCCATCAATTCGGTCTCGGAGGGAAGGCGCGTACCGCGTTGCAGGCGTTCGGTGGTGATGCTGGCAAGCAGATCCGTGTAGATCTGGTTGTATTTACTCATGGTGGTGGCTCTGTGCCGTATTTGCATTCAAGGCAGGAACCTTAGTGGCAGAGGTGGGGTTTGTCCATTCAACCCTTGGATAAGTATGCCTACCTAAAATAAACAATTTGTAACTCGTACAGACGAGTTGTTGCTTTAACTCGTCTGTACGAGTACTTTTGCTTTCGGCGTGCTGCCAATGACTGCCCCCAATAAAAAAAACCAAGTGGAAACCAAGCATGAGCCACGACTATTCAACCATTGCCCACGAGATTCTCGAGAACCTCGGAGGCAGCGACAACCTTGAGCAAGCTGCCCATTGCGTGACCCGCCTGCGCCTGGCGCTCAAGGACCCGAGCCGGGTCAACAGCAGTGCGCTGAACCAGGTCGACCTGGTCAAGGGATCGTTTTTCACCGGCGGCCTGTTCCAGGTCGTGATCGGTCCGGGCGAGGTGGAGAAAGTCTACGCCGCCCTGCGCGAAGCCACCGGCCTTGCGGTCTCCACCATCGCCGACGTCAAGCAGAAGGGCGCCGACAAAACCAACGCCATGCAGCGTCTGGTGCGCGTGTTTTCCGATGTGTTCATGCCGATCCTGCCCGCGCTGATCATCGCCGGCCTGTTGATGGGCGTGAACAACCTGATGGGCGCCAAGGGCATGTTCATCGAGGGCAAGACGCTGCTGGAGGCCTATCCGAACCTGGATGGCCTGTGGAGCCTGATCAACCTGATGGCCAACACCTCGTTCGTGTTCCTGCCGGCGCTGGTGGGCTGGTCGGCGGCTAAGCGATTCGGCGGCAGTGAAATCCTCGGCATCGTGCTGGGCCTGATGCTGGTGCACCCGGACCTGCTCAATGCCTGGAACTACGGCAAGGCCGTGGCCGGGCTGGACGGCCAGAGCCTGCCGTACTTCGATATTTTCGGTTGGTTCAAGATCGAGAAAGTCGGCTATCAGGGGCAGATCCTGCCGATTCTGATGGCGGCTTATGTGATGAGCGTGATCGAAAAATGGCTGCGGGCCCGCGTGCCGAATGCAATTCAACTGCTGGTCGTGCCGATCACCACCATTGTTGTCACCGGCGTGCTGGCGCTGGCGGTCATCGGCCCGGTGACCCGTCACCTCGGCATCCTGATCACTGAGGGCGTGGTCACCCTGTTCGACCTGGCGCCGATGCTCGGCGGTGCGATTTTCGGCCTGTTGTATGCCCCGCTGGTGATCACCGGCATGCACCACATGTTCCTCGCCGTGGACCTGCAGTTGATCTCCACCCAGGGCGGTACCTTTATCTGGCCGATGATTGTGATGTCCAACCTGGCCCAGGGCAGCGCCGCCCTCGCGGTGTTCTACACCACCCGCAACGCGCGGGACAAAAGCATGGCCTCGACCTCGGCGATTTCCGCGTATTTCGGCATCACGGAACCGGCCATGTTCGGCGTCAACCTGCGCTTCAAGTTCCCGTTCTACTCCGCGCTGCTGGGCTCGGCGCTGGGCAGCATCTTCCTGTCGATGAACAAGGTACAGGCGTCGGCCATCGGGGTCGGTGGCTTGCCGGCGTTTATCTCGATCCTTCCGCAGTACATCCCGGTGTTTGTGATCGGGATGGTCATCGCGATGGTCGTGCCGTTTGTTTTGACCTGTGCGTTGAGCATGAAGATCGTTCGGCCTGGATACCGGGTCGCCTGATCGACCGCTTTCGCGAGCAAGCCCGCTCCCACCTGGATTTGTGAACACATTCAACGGTGGGAGCTGGCTTGCCTGCGATGAGGCCCTGAAAGCCAGCACACCAATAACTGAAGGAACCCACCATGCAAGACTGGCAACACTCGGTGATCTACCAGATCTACCCAAAAAGCTTTCACAGCCACGCGGGTAACGCCACCGGTGACCTGCTGGGTATCGTGGACAAGCTCGACTACCTCAAATGGCTGGGCGTTGACTGCCTGTGGATCACTCCGTTCCTGCGCTCGCCGCAGCGCGACAATGGTTATGACATCAGCGATTACTACGCCATCGACCCCAGCTACGGGACCATGGCCGATTGCGATTTGCTCATTGCCGAAGCGGCCAAGCGCGGCATCAAGTTGATGTTGGATATCGTGGTCAACCACACCTCCATCGAGCACGAATGGTTTCAGCAGGCGCGCAGCAGCCTCGACAACCCGTACCGCGACTTCTATATCTGGCGCGACCAGCCGAACAACTGGGAGTCCAAGTTCGGCGGCTCTGCCTGGGAATACGAGGCGCAAACCGGCCAGTACTTCCTGCACCTGTTCGACCACACCCAGGCCGACCTGAATTGGGACAACCCCAAGGTACGCGCCGAGGTGTTCAAGCTGATGCGCTTCTGGCGCGACAAAGGCGTGGGCGGTTTCCGCCTGGACGTGATCAACCTGATCTCCAAGCCTGCCGATTTCCCCGAAGACAACACCGACGGCCGGCGCTTCTACACCGACGGCCCGAACGTGCACGAATACCTGCAGGAAATGCACCGCGAAGTCTTTGAAGGGCATGACCTGATCAACGTCGGCGAGATGTCGTCCACCAGCCTCGAGCACTGCATCCGCTACTCGCGGCCGGAGTCGAAAGAGCTGTCGATGACCTTCAACTTTCATCACCTGAAAGTCGATTACCCGAACCTGCAGAAGTGGGTGAAGGCCGACTTCGATTTCCTGCAACTCAAGCAGATTTTCTCCGACTGGCAACTGGGCATGCAGGCCGGTGGCGGCTGGAACGCGCTGTTCTGGTGTAACCACGACCAGCCGCGCGTGGTCTCGCGCTTTGGTGACGACGGCGAGCACCGTGTGGTCTCGGCGAAGATGCTCGCCACGGCGCTGCACTTCCTCCAGGGTACGCCGTATGTGTACCAGGGCGAAGAGCTGGGCATGACCAATCCGGGGTTCAACACGATTGAGCAATACCGCGACGTGGAGACGCTGAACATCTTTCGCCTCAAACGCGATGCCGGTGAATCCGAGGCGTCGAGCATGGCGGCGATCATGCAGAAGTCTCGCGACAACGGTCGCACGCCGATGCAATGGAGCGCCGAGGCGAACGCCGGCTTCAGCACGGGCGAACCGTGGATCGGTATTCCGGCCAACGCGGCGCAGATCAACGTCGCCAGCCAACTGGATGACCCGGATTCGGTGCTGCATCACTACCGCGCGCTGATCGCTTTGCGCCGCCACGAGCCGCTGATTCAGGAAGGCGTGTACCGCCAGTTGCTGCAGGACCATCTGCACGTCTGGGCTTACCTGCGCGAAGGCCATGGCGAGCGCTTGCTGGTGCTCAACAACTTCTACGGCACGCCGTGCGAAATCCAGCTGCCCGATCACGTGATCAACCCGTCGCAGACGCCGCGCCTGCTGATCAGCAACTACCCCGACAGCCCGCCGCTTACCGGCACGCTGCTGCTGCGCCCTTACGAATCGTTTGTGCTGCACCTCAAGGACTGAGACCCGCTTCAACCCCTGCCCGGGAGTGCAGGGGGCTTGACCCAAAACATAATAAAAATATCGGAGTGCTTCATGAGAACAACAATAAAGCTGGGCCTCATTGCGTCTTGTCTCACCGCACCTTTCGCCGCCCAAGCCCTGGAATTTGCCGGTTACCTGCGCAGCGGCGCCGGCACTTCAACGGGCAGCGGCAAGCAGCAGTGCTTCCAGTTGCCGGGGGCACAATCCAAATACCGGCTGGGTAACGAATGCGAGCAGTATGCGGAGCTGGAATTGCGCCAGGACCTGCTGACCCTCGACGACGGCTCGGTTCTCAGCGTGGATGCCATGGCCTCGCTGTACAACAAATACGATCGCGACCTGAGGTTTCAGGGCGAAGACAACGGCTCGGCGCGCATGCCGCAGATGTATGCGCAGTGGTCCAACCTGCCGAGCCTCAACGGTGGTTCGGTGTGGGCCGGTCGGCGTTACTACAAACGAAATGACATCCACATTTCCGACTTCTACTACTGGAACCAGAGTGCCACGGGCGGCGGCGTGGAGGACGTGAAAATCGGCGACCTCAAATACAGCTACGCCATCTCCCGCAAGGACAACCTGTACCAGAAGGAATACGCGACCCGTCACGACTTCAACGTGGCAGGTTTCAAGACCAACCCCGGCGGCGAGCTGGAATTCGGTTTGAGCTACATCGACAAAGCGGGCGGTCGTGACGCCAACAGCGGCTGGGCGATTACGGCGCAGCACGTGCAAAAACCTTTCCTGGGCGGCAGGAACAAGTTCGCCTTGCAGTACGGTGAAGGCCCCGGCACCGGCTTGGGTTACACCGGCGACACGACCCTGGACAAGAGCAGCAAAAGCTACCGTGCCGTGGAATTTTTCGACTGGCAGGTGACCCCGCGTTTCGGCGGGCAGGTTGAGGCGGTGTATCAGAAAGACATTCGCCCGGGCTCGTCGGACCAAACCTGGATGTCCGTCGGCGTGCGCCCGACCTATGCGATCACTGAGCAGTTCAAGCTGGTGACCGAACTTGGGCACGATCAGGTCGAGGCCACCGGTGGCACGCGCAAGCTGAGCAAATTTACCTTCGCCCCGACCTGGTCGCCCAACGGCCCGGATTTCTGGGCGCGACCTGAAGTGCGTTTGTATTACACCTACGCCAGCTGGAACGAAGCCGCCAAGCGCGCGGCGAATGAGCTGGCGGCGGGTTCGGCGTTGTCCGACACCGGTGCCTACGGCACGGCGCGGCATGGGTCCAACTTTGGTGTGCAAGTCGAATACTGGTGGAAATAAGAATGTGGGTGTACGCGGACTAATGTGGGAGCTGGCTTGCCTGCGATGCAGGCGACTCGGTTTTTCATCAGGACCGAGGTGATGCCATTGCAGGCAAGCCAGCTCCCACACTGGATCGCCGTTCGCCCTATGATTTTTACAGAACAAAACAGCAGGTGAAGTCATGACCACAACGCAACCCCTGGAATTGCTGGCGCCCCTGTCCGGGGTGCTGCTGGCGCTGGGCAAGGTGCCCGACCCGGTATTCGCCAGCCGCCTGATCGGCGACGGCCTGTGCATCGACCCGACCACGCAGACCCTCTGCGCGCCGTTGGCCGGTGTGATCAGCAATATTCAGGACAGCGGTCATGCCGTGAGCATCACCGACGACAACGGTGTGCAGGTGCTCCTGCACATTGGCCTGGACACGGTGAACCTGGCAGGCCAGGGCTTCACGCGGCTGGTGCAGGAAGGCCAGCGCGTGGAGGCCGGGCAGCCGCTGATTGAATTCGATGCCGACTACGTGGCGCTCAATGCCCGCAGTTTGCTGACCTTGATGCTGGTGGTCAGCGGCGAGCCGTTTGTGCTGCTGGCGCAGGATAACGAGCTGGTGGAACTGGGTCAGCCATTACTGCAAGTCTCGCCGGGTAATGCGGTAGAAGAAGCCACTGAAGAGGAGGGCGACGCCCTGTTCTCCAAGCCGCTGACCTTGCCCAACGCCAACGGCCTGCACGCCCGCCCGGCGGCGGTATTTGCCCAGGCGGCCAAGGGTTTTAACGCGAGCATTTACCTGCACAAGCAAACCCAGAGCGCCAACGCCAAATCCCTGGTGGCGATCATGGCCCTGCAAACCGTGCAGGGCGATACCTTGCAGGTGAGCGCGGCCGGTGAGGATGCCGACGCCGCGATCAAGGCGCTGGTGACCTTGCTGGCCGAGGGCTGCGGCGAGACGGTTGCGGCGGTGGCAGAAGTGGTTGAGCCCGTGACACCCGTGTCGTCGGCGACCTTGCTGCGTGGCGTTTGTGCTTCGCCGGGCTCGGCCTTTGGCCAAGTGGTTCAGGTAGCGGAACCCGAGCTGACCATCACTGAACAAGGCGCCGGTGAGCCCGCCGAGCGCGCTGCGCTGGAGCGCGGCCTGCTGGCGGCTACCGAGGCGCTGCAAGCCTTGCAGGCCAAGGCGGCCGGCAGCGCTCAGGCCGAAATCTTCCGCGCCCATCAGGAACTGCTCGAAGACCCGACCTTATTGGAGCAAGCCCACAGCCTGCTCGCCGAAGGCAAAAGCGCCGCGTTTGCCTGGAACAGCGCCACACTGGCCACGGCCAGGCAGTTCCAGGCATTGGGCAATGCGTTGCTCGCCGAGCGCGCGGCGGACCTGGCCGATGTCGGCCAGCGTGTGCTGAAACTGATCCTGGGTATTCAAGACAGCGCCTGGGATTTGCCGGACCGCGCGATCCTGATTGCCGAGCAACTGACCCCTTCGCAAACCGCCAGCCTCGATACGCGCAAAGTGCTGGGTTTCGTTACCGTCGGCGGCGGCGCGACCAGCCACGTCGCGATCCTCGCCCGGGCCCTGGGGCTGCCGGCCATTTGCGGCGTGCCCTTGAACGTGCTGACGCTGGCCAACGGTAAACAAGTGTTGCTGGATGCCGACAAGGGCGAACTGCACCTGGACCCGAACCTGGCGGAAATCGAACAGCTGGAAGCCACGCGACAACAGCAGATTCTGCGCCGTCAGCGTGAAGTGGCGCAGGCGTCTCTGCCGGCCACCACTCGCGACGGGCATCATGTTGACGTCTCGGCCAACGTTGCTTCGTTGCAAGAGGTGGAGCAATCCCTGACCCTCGGCGGCGAAGGCGTCGGCCTACTGCGTTCGGAGTTTCTGTACCTGGACCGCAACCGCGCGCCAAGCCCCGAGGAACAGGCCGGTACTTACACCGCTATCGCCCGCGCGCTGGGGGCTGAGCGCAACCTCGTCGTGCGCACCCTGGATGTCGGCGGCGACAAACCGTTGGCTTATGTGCCGATGGAGGCCGAAACCAACCCGTTCCTCGGTTTGCGCGGCATTCGTCTGTGCCTGGAGCGCCCTGAGCTGTTGCGCGAACAATTTCGCGCGATTCTCGCCAGCGCCGGTTTTGCGCGCCTGCACATCATGTTGCCGATGGTCAGCCTGCTGTCCGAACTGCGCCTGGCGCGGCAGATTCTGGAAGAGGAAGCGCTGGCGCTTGGGCTTACCGAGCTGCCGAAACTGGGCATCATGATCGAAGTGCCATCCGCCGCGTTGATGGCGGATGTGTTTGCACCTCACGTGGATTTTTTCTCCATCGGCACCAATGACCTGACCCAGTACACCCTGGCCATGGACCGCGACCACCCACGGCTCGCCAGCCAGGCTGACAGCTTTCACCCGGCCGTGCTGCGTCTGATCGCCACCACGGTCAAGGCGGCGCACGCCCATGGCAAGTGGGTGGGCGTGTGCGGCGCGCTGGCGTCCGAAGCCTTGGCGGTGCCGGTGCTGATCGGGCTGGGTGTGGATGAATTGTCGGTCAGCGTGCCGTTGATCCCGACTATCAAGGCCACCGTACGCGAGCTGGACCTGGCCGACTGCCAGATCATCGCCCGCCAGGTGCTGGGCCTGGAAGAAGCCGCCCAGGTGCGCGAGGCCTTGAGCCAATACCACGCGGCCACCGTTGAATCCTCACCTGTTCTGGAGCACTGAGCATGTTCGATAAATTGCAGC
The DNA here is from genome assembly GCF_002813445.1 of Pseudomonas tolaasii NCPPB 2192. Taxonomy (NCBI): domain Bacteria; kingdom Pseudomonadati; phylum Pseudomonadota; class Gammaproteobacteria; order Pseudomonadales; family Pseudomonadaceae; genus Pseudomonas; species Pseudomonas tolaasii. Next base: position 216,284 of record NZ_PHHD01000001.1, on the reverse strand, counting down.
GGGCGTTCTGGAAAGCCCTGACACCGGATTTGATCGCCGAAACCGTGGCAGCGCCGCAGCAGAGCGCATTGCCGGCGGATGTGCTGGCGGCGTTGGGCGGGGCGGATAACCTCAAATCGCAGCAGCCTGTGGCGCTGACGCGGGTGCGCGTGCAGTTGCAGGACGTTGCGCGGCTGGATGGCGCGGCGCTTAAAGCGGCGGGTGTGCCGGGCGTGATGGTGTTGACCGGCGGTGTTGTACACCTGATCACCGGCCTCTAAGGCAACAACAATCCAATGTGGGAGCGGGCTTGCCCGCGATTGATCGTTTGATCGTTCCCACGCTCTGCGTGGGAATGCATCTTTGGGCGCTCTGCGTCCGCTTTTAAAGTCGTGACGCGGAGCGTCACAGGCGGCGTTCCCACGCAGAGCGTGGGAACGATCAGCGTTCTAGAGCTGTGGGTTATCTTCCGGCGGCTTGGTTTTATCCACACCCGGCACATGCAGGTTGCCTTCCACCACCTGGTTGCCTTCCAGCTGCGGCTGGGTCACCCAGGTCAGAATGTCGTAGTAACGCCGGATGTTCGCCACAAAGTGCACCGGTTCCCCGCCGCGTGCGTAGCCATACCGCGTCTTGCTGTACCACTGCTTCTGCGACAGGCGTGGCAGCATTTTCTTCACGTCCAGCCACTTGTTCGGGTTCAGCCCTTCGCGTTTGGCCAGTGTGCGTGCATCGTCCAGGTGCCCGGTGCCGACGTTGTAGGCCGCGAGCGCGAACCACGTACGATCCGGTTCGGCGATGCTGTCGTCCAATTCATCCTTGATCTTCGCCAGGTACTTGGCGCCCCCCATGATGCTTTGCTTGGCATCCAGGCGGTTGGACACGCCCATCGCCTGGGCGGTGTTCTGGGTCAGCATCATCAGGCCGCGCACGCCGGTCTTGGAGGTGACGGCCGGTTGCCACAGCGATTCCTGATAGCCGATGGCCGCCAACAACCGCCAATCGACCTTTTCTTCCTTGGCGTAGGTGCGGAAATGCTTTTCGTATTTGGGCAGGCGCTGCTGCAAATGCTGGGCGAAGGTGTAGGCGCCCACATAGCCGAGTACATCAACGTGCCCGTAATAGCGGTCTTTCAAGCGCTGCAGGGTGCCGTTTTTCTCGACCTTGTCCAGGTAGCTGTTGATCTCGTTGAGCAAGCTGTTGTCTTCGCCCGCCGCCACGGCCCAGCTCTGGTTGCTGGCGTTGCCGAGGTCGAACGCCACACGCACGTTGGGGAAGTACACCTGGTTCATCGCGACTTCGTTGGAATCCACCAGGGTCAGGTCGATTTGCCCTTCGTCGACCATGCGCAGTAAGTCGACAACCTCAACGGCGTCGGACTCTTCGTATTCAATTGCGGGATTCTGCTTTTTAAGCGCCGCCAATTGCTCGGCGTGGGTGCTGCCCTTGAGCACCATGATCTTCTTGCCCACCAAATCCGCCGCGTTGGTCGGGCGGGACTGGCCGTTGCGATAGATGATCTGCGGGGTCACTTCCAGGTAAGGGTGGGAGAAACGCACCTGTTGCTCACGTTGCTCGCTGCTCACCAGACCGGCGGCAGCCAATACCGGACCGTTGGGTTTGCCCAGCTGGCCGAACAGGTCGTCGAGGTTGTCGGCGGTCTCGATTTCCAGCTTTACACCCAGATCGTCGGCAAAGCGCTTGACCAGTTCGTACTCGAAACCGGTCTCACCGTTGCGGTCCTGGAAATACGTGGCGGGGCTGTTCCGGGTTATCACCCGCAATACGCCATCCTCCTTGATTCGCTCGAGCGTGCTGGGTTTATCAACACAGGCGCTGAGCATCAGGAAGAGTCCGGTTGCGAGGAGCCATTTGGCGCATCGCGGGCGCAAAGCAGTAGGGGAGAACATCTGCGCAGTATACGCAAACGCCCCCCCGCGCCATATCTCGACAGCAGGGGACTTGTCTGCTAGCGCCCGCAAAACCGGGCTGCAGCCCGCAGAAATGCGGGTTGGCGCGGGTTTGTGACGGTTAAAATAACTGCGCGCCTGCCCCCGTAAAATGCCCCGATAGCGTGCAAACCGTGCCAACTGACGTTCGGCAACGGCCAGCGGTGCCGTTTCGGGTGCCGTTGGCGGCGGTTTACGCTAGAATGCACGGCCTCAAAGCACACCCCCTTCCCGAGGCTGTCCCGAAGATGTTGATCCTGCGCGGCGCTCCTGCCCTTTCTGCCTTTCGCCACAGCAAACTCCTTGAGCAACTGAGCCAAAAGGTTCCAGCTGTTACAGGCCTGTACGCTGAATTTGCTCACTTCGCCGACGTTACCGGCGTGTTGACCGCCGACGAACAGCAAGTGCTGGCACGCCTTCTGAAGTACGGCCCAAGCGTTCCCGTTCAAGAGCCGACCGGCCGCTTGTTCCTGGTTCTGCCGCGGTTCGGCACCATCTCGCCCTGGTCGAGCAAGGCCAGCGACATCGCCCGCAACTGTGGCCTGGAAAAAATCCAGCGCCTGGAGCGCGGCATCGCCTTCTACGTCGCCGGCCAGTTCAGCGATGCCGAAGCCGAGCTGATCGCCAGCAGCCTGCACGACCGCATGACCCAGATCATCGTCAGCCAGCTGGAACAGGCTGCCGGCCTGTTCAGCCATGCCGAACCCAAGCCGCTTACCGCAATTGATGTGCTCGGCGGTGGCCGCGCCGCCCTCGAGAAGGCCAACACCGAGCTGGGCCTGGCGCTCGCCGAAGACGAGATCGACTACCTGGTCAACGCCTTCAACGGTTTGAAGCGCAACCCGCACGACATCGAACTTATGATGTTCGCGCAGGCCAACTCCGAGCACTGCCGTCACAAGATCTTCAACGCCAGTTGGGACATCGACGGCGAAAGCCAGGAAAAAAGCCTGTTCGGCATGATCAAGAACACTTACGTGATGCACAGCGAAGGCGTTCTGTCGGCTTATAAGGACAACGCTTCGGTGATCGTCGGCTCCGTCGCCGGCCGTTTCTTCCCGGACCCTGAAACCCGCCAGTACGGCGCGGTGCAGGAGCCGGTGCACATCCTGATGAAGGTTGAGACCCACAACCACCCGACCGCGATTGCCCCGTTCCCGGGCGCAGCCACCGGTTCCGGCGGCGAAATCCGTGACGAAGGTGCGACCGGCCGTGGCGCCAAGCCAAAGGCAGGCCTGACCGGTTTCACCGTGTCCAATCTGCAGATCCCGGGCTTCGAACAGCCGTGGGAAGTGCCGTACGGCAAGCCTGAGCGCATCGTGACCGCGCTGGACATCATGATCGAAGGCCCGCTGGGCGGCGCCGCGTTCAACAACGAATTCGGCCGTCCGGCCCTCACCGGTTATTTCCGTACCTTCGAACAGTCCATCACCACTCCGCGTGGCGATGAAGTGCGCGGCTACCACAAGCCGATCATGCTGGCCGGCGGCATGGGCAACATCCGTGAAGAACACGTCAAAAAAGGCGAGATCCTGGTCGGCTCCAAGCTGATCGTGCTCGGCGGCCCGGCCATGTTGATCGGCCTGGGCGGCGGCGCGGCTTCCTCCATGGCCACCGGCACCAGCTCGGCAGACCTGGACTTCGCTTCCGTACAGCGCGAAAACCCGGAAATGGAGCGTCGCTGCCAGGAAGTCATCGACCGTTGCTGGCAGTTGGGTGACAAGAACCCGATCAGCTTCATCCACGACGTCGGCGCCGGTGGTTTGTCCAACGCCTTCCCGGAACTGGTCAACGACGGCGACCGTGGTGGCCGTTTCGAACTGCGCAACATTCCAAACGACGAGCCGGGCATGGCCCCGCACGAAATCTGGAGTAACGAATCCCAGGAACGCTACGTACTGGCCGTTGGCCCTGAAGACTTCGCGCGCTTCCAGGCCATCTGCGAACGCGAGCGCTGCCCGTTTGCCGTGGTCGGCGAAGCCACTGCCGAGCCACAGTTGACCGTGACCGACAGCCACTTCGGCAACAGCCCGGTGGACATGCCGCTGGAAGTGCTGCTGGGCAAGGCCCCGCGCATGCACCGTTCGGCCGTGCGTGAAACCGAGCTGGGCGATGATTTCGACCCGAGCAAACTGGACCTCACCGACAGCATTGAACGCGTGCTGCACCACCCCGCCGTGGCGAGCAAAAGCTTCCTGATCACCATCGGCGACCGCACCATCACCGGCCTCGTTGCCCGTGACCAAATGGTCGGCCCGTGGCAGGTTCCGGTGGCTGACGTTGCCGTCACCGCTACCAGCTTCGACGTCTACACCGGTGAAGCCATGGCCATGGGCGAGCGTACCCCGCTGGCCCTGCTGGACGCCCCGGCGTCGGGCCGCATGGCCATTGGTGAAACCCTCACCAACATCGCCGCGTCGCGCATCGGTAAATTGTCCGACATCAAACTGTCGGCCAACTGGATGTCCGCTGCCGGCCACCCCGGTGAAGACGCGCGCCTGTACGACACCGTTAAAGCTGTCGGCATGGAGTTGTGCCCTGAGCTGGGCCTGACCATTCCGGTGGGCAAGGACTCCATGTCCATGGCCACCCGCTGGAACGAAGACGGTTCGGACAAGAGCGTCACCTCGCCGCTGTCACTGATCGTCACCGGTTTTGCGCCGGTCACCGACGTGCGCCAGACCCTGACGCCGCAACTGCGCATGGACAAGGGCACCACCGACCTGATCCTGATCGACCTCGGCCGTGGCCAGAACCGCATGGGCGCCTCGATCCTCGCGCAAACCCATGGCAAGTTGGGCAAGCAGGCACCGGACGTCGATGACGCCGAAGACCTCAAAGCCTTCTTCGCGGTGATCCAGGGCCTCAACGCCGACGGCCACCTGCTGGCTTACCACGACCGTTCCGATGGCGGCTTGCTGACCAGCGTGGTGGAAATGGCCTTCGCCGGTCACTGCGGCCTGAACATCGTGCTCGACAGCGTTGCCGAGGATGCGTCCGAAATCAACGGCATCCTGTTCAACGAAGAGTTGGGTGCGGTGATCCAGGTTCGCCAGGACGCAACGCCAGACGTACTCGCCCAATTCAGCGCCGCTGGCCTGGACGACTGCGTGGCGGTGATCGGCCAGCCGATCAACAACGGCGAAATCAACATCTCGTTTAACGGCGATACGGTATTTGCCGGCCAGCGCCGCCTGCTGCAACGCCAGTGGGCCGAGACCAGCTACCAGATCCAACGCCTGCGCGATAACGCCGACTGCGCCGAGCAGGAATTCGACGTGATCCTGGAAGAAGACAACCCGGGCCTGAGCACCAAGCTCAGCTTCGACGTCAACCAGGACATCGCCGCGCCTTACATCAAGAAAGGCATCCGCCCACAGGTTGCCGTGCTGCGTGAGCAGGGCGTCAACGGCCAGGTGGAAATGGCGGCCGCGTTCGACCGTGCCGGCTTCAACGCGATCGACGTGCACATGAGCGACATCCTCGCCGGTCGCGTTGACCTCAACGAGTTCAAAGGCCTCGTCGCCTGCGGCGGTTTCTCCTACGGCGACGTGCTGGGTGCCGGTGAAGGCTGGGCCAAATCGGCGCTGTTCAACAGCCGTGCCCGCGACGCGTTCCAGGGCTTCTTCGAACGCAACGACAGCTTCACCCTGGGTGTGTGCAACGGTTGCCAGATGATGTCCAACCTCAGCGAACTGATCCCGGGCAGCGAGTTCTGGCCGCACTTCGTGCGCAACCGTTCCGAGCAGTTCGAAGCCCGTGTCGCCATGGTGCAGGTGCAGGAGTCCAACTCGATCTTCCTGCAAGGCATGGCCGGTTCGCGCATGCCAATCGCCATCGCCCACGGTGAAGGTCACGCTGAATTCTCCAGCGAAGAAGCGTTGCTGGAAGCCGACCTGTCCGGTTGTGTGGCCATGCGTTTCGTCGACAACCACGGCAAGGTCACCGAGACCTACCCGGCCAACCCGAACGGCTCGCCGCGCGGGATCACCGGCCTCACCAGCCGCGACGGTCGCGTCACCATCATGATGCCGCACCCGGAGCGCGTATTCCGCGCCGTGCAAAACTCGTGGCGCCCGGAAGAGTGGAACGAAGACGGCGCCTGGATGCGCATGTTCCGCAACGCCCGCGTGTGGGTGAACTAAGACGGTGTACAAGCTCGCCTTCTTTGTGCCCGCAAGCCATGTGGAGACGGTGAAAACCGCCGTCTTCGCAGCGGGCGGCGGGCGCATCGGCAACTACGACAGCTGCGCCTGGCAAGTGCTGGGCCAGGGCCAATTCCGCGCGATGGACGGCAGCCAGCCGTTTATCGGGCAGATTGGCCAGGTTGAAGTGGTTGAGGAATGGAAGGTTGAGCTGGTGGTGGCGGATGAATTGATCGTGGCTGTCGTGGCTGCGCTCAAACTGAGCCACCCGTACGAGACACCGGCGTATGAGGTGTGGCAGTTGGCGGATTTCTGATTCGCACGCTGCAAAAACAAGAAACCCGCTGGGCCAGTTTGGTCAGCGGGTTTTTTGTTGCCTGCCAGTGCCTCATCGCCGGCAAGCCGGCTCCTACAGTGAGACGCGATCAACTGTAGGAGCCGGCTTGCCGGCGATGGCGTCCGTACAGGCGCCGCAGACCTTTCCGATAAACCTTTCAGGTTGTCCCTCGGAACCTCGCTCAATAGCCTTCTTCGGTCGCTGTCGACTCAGTGATCGGGATCTAATTTCAAGGCCCGTCCAGCAACAACGCTCTCGGGTTTGATATTCAATGATGGAATTGCCAGATACCGTCGCTCCACGCGTAAATACAAGTAGTCCCCTAGGGAAAGCCCTGGTTTCAATGTTCAAATCCATCGAAGTGGAATTGATGCTTGAAGGGGCTGAAGCTGGCTCGGTCAAGGTCATTGTCTTCGGCGGTTGTGCTGTTCATTTATACACGCACCACCGTATTTCCACGGATGTTGATGCGGAGATTTATTGCGCGAGCTTTAGAAATAAGCTGCGCCTTCAGACACTGTTGGCGGAATTTCCAGAGCAGTTTTTCGATGAACGATCTGGGCGCGTCATGGAGCTGAACTACGACCTCCAATACAACACTAGCTTTGGCCCGCTGCACGAAGACTACTGGGAACGAAGTCTTCCCCTGGATGAGTTTCCTGCACAATCCGCACTGCACTTGCATATAGCGGCACCTATCGACATTGCCATCTCAAAATTGGCTAGAGCTACCGATCAGGATGTAAGCGATATCATGGCGCTGCTCAGGGCGGGCTTCATTGTGACCACTGAGCTCCGTCGGCTGGCATCGCAGGCGATTGATATGTATGTTGGAAACAAAGAACCACCCAGGTCCATTCTGACCAATATTTTGCATGATTATCTGGAGACAGCAGATGGCGAAGCCTTTTAACGCTCCCGTCCTCTCGTCCGCGTTGGACACGCTGGTTAAAAGCCCTTTGAATCAGGCCGATGATGAGGCGCTGGTAAGTGCAGCGAAAGCTGTCTGGTACTCTGACGCGAACCTTGTCGGTGAAGTGAAGAGCTTTCTAGAGGCTCACTCCAGTGAATTGGAGCTTCGTCGCGCGGGGTATCTGCTGGAGCGCTTCACACGCTTTTCGTGTGTAACGGATAGCCGGGTTTTGGAAGCCTTGCACGCTATTGAGCTGTTTGCAGCGACTGCTTCCAAGCAGGATGTGAAGCCTTTGGGCGTAGTTGCACTGCGCAGCCGCCGTGATGAACTGGCGGTGTCCTGGGGACTGAGTGAGGGGCTTGGTTTGAAGGTTCAAGCACTGATGCCGTTTCAGACTCGCCATTACGAAGCGAAGCAGCGTGGGGCGTCTGCCTAGGCGGAAAAAGCAAGAAGAGCCTGAGTGTAAAGCGCGAAACCCGCTGGGCCAGTTTGGTCAGCGGGTTTTTTGTTGGCTGTGAAATCCCATCGCTGGCAAGCCGGCTCCTACAGAGAGAGCGCGGTCAACTGTAGGAGCCGGCTTGCCTGCGGTGGGGGCAGCTCAGACAGGGATGATTTAAACCCTGGCCCCGACCTCACGGCCACTGACCAACCGCTCCAACGCCTCACCCAATCCCAACGCTTTGTCACCGATCAACAGGTGCCAAACGCCGCTTTCCATCTGGCTGACCCCTTGGCAGCCCAGCGCGGTCAGATCGGTTTCTGACAGCACCGAATCATCCCCCAATTCCACCCGCAACCGGGTCATCGCCACGGCTTCCAGCTGGCGCACATTCCCTCGGCCGCCCAGTGCGTTCAGCCATTTCTCGGCTTCTTGCACATTTACCGCAACCGGCTTATCCACAGGCGCAACGCTCACAGGTGCAGTGGCAACAAACGACGGCATGGCCAGGCGAATCTCATCGGCAATGCTATCGGCCATCGGCCCGACCACCACCTGCAAACTGCCGCCATTACCGGGCCGAACCACGGCCATGGCGCCCAGCGCTTTCAGTTCGGCATCCACGGCTTTGTTGCGATCCACCATGTCCAGACGCAGACGCGTGGTGCAGGCACCGACGCTCAGCAAATTCTCTGCGCCACCCAAGGCCTGGATGTACGCCGTAGCTCGCTGGTTATCACTCATCACCTCAGCCTGCACCACCTGGATATCTTCACGCCCAGGCGTCTTCAGGTTGAACCGGCGAATGCAGTAGTTGAACACGCTGTAGTAAATCACCGCGTACGCCAACCCGACCGGGAACACCAGCCAGCCGTTGGTGGACTTACCCCAACCCAGCACCATGTCGATAAACCCGCCGGAGAAGGTAAAGCCCAGGTGGATGTTCAGCAGGTTGGTGACCGCCATCGACAGGCCTGTCAGCACCGCGTGAATCAGGTACAAAAATGGCGCGAGGAACATGAACGCAAATTCAATCGGCTCAGTCACCCCGGTCAGGAACGAGGTCAGTGCCATCGACAGGAAAATCCCGCCCATGACCTTGCGGCGTTCCGGCAGTGCATTGCGGTACATCGCCAGGCACGCAGCCGGCAGACCGAACAGCATCACCGGGAACATACCGGTCATGAACTGGCCGCCTTTGGGGTCGCCGGCGAAGTAGCGGGTCAGGTCGCCGGTCACCACGGCGCCAGTGGCCGGGTCGGTGAAGCTGCCGAACACAAACCACGCCATATTGTTGAGAATGTGGTGCAGGCCTGTGACGATCAGCAGGCGGTTGAACACGCCAAACACGAACGCACCGAAGCTGCCGCTTTCCATCAGCAGCACGCCGAAGCTGTTGATGCCGTGCTGGATCGGCGGCCAGATCAGGCCGAAGATCACGCCCAGCGCAACTGCCGAAAACCCGGTGACAATCGGCACAAACCGTCGCCCGCCAAAGAAGGCCAGGTACTCCGGCAGCTTGATGTCCTTGAAGCGGTTATACAGCCCGCCCGCCATCAGGCCGCTGGCGATACCGGCGAGCATGCCCATGTTGATGGAGGTGTCCATCACCTTGAGCGTGGAGATCATCACCAGATACCCGATGGCGCCAGCCAGGCCCGCTGTGCCGTTGTTGTCGCGGGCGAAACCCACGGCAATGCCGATGGCGAAGATCAGCGCTAGGTTGGCGAAGATCGCCTGCCCGGCGTCGTGCATCACCGCGATGTTCAAAAGGTCAGTGTCACCCAGGCGCAGCAAGAGGCCGGCGATCGGCAGGATTGCGATCGGCAGCATCAGTGCACGGCCCAGGCGTTGCAGGCCTTCGATGAAATGTTGGTACATGGCGAGTCTCCTTTTCTTGTTGTTGTCAGCTCAGCGGCCAGTGGTGTTGACAGGCTTGGCGAACGGCCTTGGCGCTGCTCAGGTCGAGCAGGCCCTGGCTCAATTGCCGGCATTGCGCCGCGTCCAGGTGGCGGACGCGGTCCTTGATTTCACCGATTTGCAACGGGCTCACCGACAGCTCGCTGACCCCCAGCCCCACCAGCACGGGCGTGGCCAACGGGTCGGAGGCGAGGGCGCCACACACGCCGACCCAGCGCCCGTGTTTTGCAGCGCCGGCACAGGTCTGGGCGATCAGCCGCAGCAGCGCCGGGTGCAGCGCATCGACACGCGCGGCAAGGCCGGCGTGGTCGCGGTCCATGGCCAGGGTGTACTGGGACAGGTCATTGGTGCCGATGGACAAAAAGTCTGCGTGCCTGGCGAGTTGCTCGGCCATCAGCGCGGCGGCGGGCACTTCGATCATCACGCCCAGTTCCGGGCGCTGGGTCAGTTCCAGCTCGGTGCACAGTTCATCCAGGCGCTGACGGATCTGCAGCAGCTCATCCACTTCGCTGACCATCGGCAGCAGGATGCGGCAACGCTCCAGTGGCGACACTTGCAGCAGTGCGCGCAGTTGCTGGTCGAGCACATCAGGGCGTACTTGCGCCAGGCGAATCCCGCGCAAGCCCAGCACCGGGTTGGCTTCAACAGGGAGTGGCAGGTAGTCGAGCTGTTTGTCGCCGCCCACGTCAATGGTGCGGATGATCACCGACTTGTCGCCCATGGCGTCCAGCACGGCCTGATAGGCCTGGCGCTGTTCCTGCTCATCCGGCGCGGTGCGGCGGTCGACGAACAGAAATTCGGTGCGCAGCAGGCCAACGCCATCGGCGCCGTTTTCCAACGCCACCTGAGCTTCGGCGCTGGACGCCACATTGGCGGCCACTTCGATGGTTACGCCGTCGGTGGTGCGCGCCGGTTGTTGGGCCTGAGCCTGTTGCTGTTGGCGGCGCAGCTTTTGCGCATCGCGAATCTGGTGCACTTCGGCGTGACGCGCCTCACTGGGCGACAGTTCCAGTCGACCGTTGGCGGCGTCCAGCACCACGCGCTGGCCTTGAGGAATGTCGAGCACTTCGCTGCCCAAGGCGACTACACACGGCAAGCCTTTGCCACGGGCGAGGATTGCCACGTGAGACGTCGCGCCGCCTTCGGCCATGCAGATGCCGGCCGCGTCCTGGGCACTCAGTTGCAGCAGGTCCGACGGGGTCAGTTCATGGGCGCTGACGATTGCGCCCGGTGGCAATTCGAAATGCCAGGCCTCACCCAGCAGCGCGCGCAACACTCTTTGTTGCAGGTCGCGCAGGTCATTGGCGCGCTCGGCAAACAACGGTTTACCCAGCGCCAGCAACACGGCGCATTGAGCCTGGATCGCATCGCGCCAGGCGTGGGTGGCCGCGCTGCCATTTTCGATGGCGCCGGTGGCGGCTTCCAGCAGGGTCGGGTCTTCGAGCAGGGACAGATGCGCCGCGAAGATCTCTTCTTCCTCGACGTTCCTGCGCTGGCGGGCGTGCTCCAGAGTGTTGCGGATTTCACCGCGCACATGTTCCAGGGCCGTGTCCAGGCGTTGCAGTTGTTCATCAGCAGCGTGGTGGCCGGGGTCTTCCGGCAGTTCGATGCCGGTCAGGCGCAACAACGGCCCGCAGACCAGGCCCGGTGCCGCGCACACCCCTTGCAGCACACCGGCTTCGGTATTCAGTTGGCGCGCAGCCACGGCCACCGGCGCGTGGTGTTCTTCCTGAATGGCAGCAGACAAGGCCGCCACCAATGCCTGCAACGCAGCCTCGGCATCTTTGCCGCGACAGCTCACGCGCACCTCGTCGCCCTCGCCAATCCCCAACCCCAGCAAGCCAATCAGGCTGTCGCATGCGGCGGATTTGCCGGCGTAGTGCAGATGGGCCTGGCTGCTGAAACCTTGCGCGGTCTTGCGGATCAATGCGGCGGGGCGCGCATGCAGGCCGCCACGGTGGGTAATGCGCACGCTGGCGCGCACTTCGGTCACCGAGTTATCCACAAGCGCCGGTTTCGTGGCGCTCGAACGCGTCACAATTCGCAACAACGGCTCGCCGACCTTGACGCTGTTGGCGGCGATCGGCAGCAGCTCATAGCCATCGCCATTGGTCAGGATGATCAGGCTGACCAGGCTTTTGCACTGGCGCGCAATGCGGTCCAGATCAAACTGCACCAGCGCCTGGCCTTGCGTTACCCGCGCGCCTTCCTTCACCAGCAATGCAAAGCCTTCGCCGTTGAGTTCCACCGTGTCGATGCCCACATGCATCAAGAGTTCGGCGCCGTTTTCAGCACGGATGGTCAGGGCATGCCCGGTGCGCGCGACATGGATGATCACCCCGTCACACGGTGCGTGCAGGCAGTCGTTCAGCGGGTCGATGGCAAGGCCGTCGCCCATGGCGCCACTGGCGAACACTTCGTCGGGAACGTCGCCCAGGGTCAGCACCGGGCCGCTGAGCGGGGCGCTGAGGGTCAATTCATTATTGTTGTAGGACATGGGCACGGTACTCATCAGGAAAACGCGACTCAGTGAGTGCGGGTAACTTTGCTCAGGTGACGCGGCTGGTCCGGGTCCATGCCCCGGGCAACCGCCAGGCCTGCAGCCATGACGTAAAAGCTTTGAATCGCCAGGATCGGGTCCAGGCTCGGGTGTTCGGCGCGGCTCAGGGTCAAGTCGCGTTCGGCGACATCGTCGGGCGCGGCCAGCAATACACGGGCGCCGCGCTGGCGCATGTCGGCGGCCAGGCTTAACAAGCCAGCCTGTTCGGCACCGCGTGGGGCGAACACCAGCAGCGGGTAGTTTTCGCCAATCAGGGCCATCGGCCCGTGGCGCACTTCGGCGCTGCTGAAGGCTTCGGCCTGGATCGCCGAGGTTTCCTTGAGCTTGAGCGCGGCTTCCTGGGCGATGCCGAAACCGGCGCCACGGCCGATCACGATCAGGCGTTGGCTGTCGCGCAAAGCCTCGATGGCAGCAGACCAGTCCTGCGTGGCGGCTTCACGCAAACCTTCGGGCAACGCCTGGCAGGCTTGCAGCAGCAACAGGTCCTGGTTCCAGTGGCCGATCAACTGCGCGCTGGCGCTGAGGGTGGCGATAAAGCTTTTGGTCGCGGCCACGCTGTGTTCCGGCCCGGCACACAGCGGCACGTGGAATTCACAGGCGGCTTCCAGCGGCGAGTCTTCGGCGTTGACCATAGAAATGCTCAGGGCCCCGCGTTTGCGCAGCAGGCGCAGGCTGTTGACCAGGTCCGGGCTTTGCCCCGACTGGGAGAAACCAAAGGCCACTTGGCCGCTGACCTTCAACGGCGCTTGCAACAAGGTCACCACCGACATCGGCAGCGACGCCACCGGAATGCCCACGTGCTGCATGGCGAGGTAAGCGAAGTAACTGGCGGCGTGGTCCGAGCTGCCTCGGGCGATGGTCATCGCTACTTGCGGCGGCTGGCGGCGCAGGCGGCCGGCGACTTCTTCCAGCATCGGGCCCAGGCGTTGCAGTTGCGCCGCGACGGCGTCAGAGGAGGCCAGGGCCTCTTCAAGCATTTTTGAAGTCAATGGTGTCTCCTTCGACCATTACGTCGGTGAGTGTCAGGGAGCGGTCCAGGCGCACGCAGTCGGCAAAACTGCCGGGTTGCAGGCGGCCGCGTTCTTCCAGGCCCAGGTAGTCCGCAGGAAATTGCGACAGGCGTTGTGAGGCTTCGCTGATCGGCAGGCCGATTTTCACCAGATTGCGCAGCGCCTGGTCCATGGTCAGCGTGCTGCCGGCCAGCGTGCCATCGGGCAGGCGCACACCGCCCAGGCATTTGGTCACGGTGTGGCTGCCCAGCTTGTATTCGCCGTCGGGCATGCCGGCGGCGGCGGTGGAATCGGTGACGCAATACAGGCACGGGATCGAGCGCAAGGCCACGCGCATGGCGCCGGGGTGTACGTGCAGCAAATCCGGAATCAATTCGGCGTACTTGGCGTGGGCCAGCGCGGCGCCGACGATGCCCGGTTCGCGGTGATGCAGCGGGCTCATGGCGTTGTACAAATGGGTGAAGCTGGTGGCGCCGGCAGCGAGGGCGGCCACGCCTTCTTCATAGCTGCCCAGGGTGTGGCCGATTTGCATGCGGATCCCGCGTTCGCTGAGGGCGCGGATCAGGCCGTCGTGGCCGGCAATTTCCGGGGCGATGGTGATCACGCGAATCGGCGCCAGACGCAGGTAGGCCTCCACCTCGGCCATCAGCGCGGTGTGGGCGAAGTTGGGCTGGGCGCCGAGTTTTCCCGGATTGATGTAGGGGCCTTCCAGGTGCACGCCGAGTACACGCGCGCTGGCGGCAGGACGTTTCTCGCAGAAGGTACCCAGCTCGCCGAGCACGCGGGAGATTTCGTCCACCGGCGCTGTCATGGTGGTGGCCAGCAGCGACGTAGTACCAAACCGCACGTGGGTGCGGGTGATGGTTTCGAACGCGGCGGTGCCTTCCATGATGTCTTTGCCGCCACCGCCGTGTACGTGCAGGTCGATAAAGCCTGGCAGCACGTAAGGCAGGTCGTTTTCAGCCGGGTCGCAAGGCACGCCTTCGATGGCAGTCACCTTGCCGTGCTCGTGCACCAGGCGGCCACGAACCCAGCCGCTGGGCGTGAGGATGTTGTCTTCGGACATGGGCAGTTCTCTAAATTCGCAGTTCAGCGGAATAGTCGTGGCGGCGCAGCTCTGCGACGAAGTCGTAGTAGTCGTTGCGGCAGTAGGTGTCGGTGATTTCAATCGGCGTGTTGTCGGCGGTGTAGCCCACGCGGGTCATCAGCAGCATGGCGGTGCCGGGGGCGATGCCGACCAGTGCGGCGAATTCGTCCGAGGCGTTGATGGCCTGCACATGTTGCAGGGCGCGGACGATGGGCTTGCCGATGCTTTCGAAGTATTCGTACAGCGAACTGCCCAGCGCCTGCGGCTGTGGCAATACCGACGCGGGGACGACGGTCATTTCAATCGCCATCACGGTGTCATCGGCTTTGCGCAAACGCTTCATGCGCGCCACTTTGTCGCTGGTCGACAGGCACAGGCGGATCAGTTCTTCGTGGGTTGGCGGGGTGATATCACGTTCCAGCCATTGGGAGCTGGGCACGAAGCCCTTGAGGCGCAGCATCTCGCTGAACCCGGAAAGGCGCGACAGCGGTTGCTCAAGGCGTGGCGTAATAAAGGTGCCGGAGCCCTGGCTGCGGCGGATCAGGCCTTGGGCAAACAACACTTCCAGCGCTTTGCGCGCGGTTACCCGTGAAATGCTCAGTTGTTCACTGAGTACACGCTCCGAGGGCAGCGCCTGTTCGGACGTCCACTGGCCGGCGTGGATCGCCGCTTCCAGTTTGCGCGCCAATTGCAGGTACAGCGGCGTGGATTGTTTGTCGTCGGGGCGCAGGCCCAGGATGGGGTTCATGTGTCGTTTTCCGATGCGTTATTGAAGTGTTGTCGCCCGGTATTGGCCGGAAATTAATACCACTTAAATACCATGTCAATGCAGCCAAAACCGTGCAAAACAACGTTTCAGGGCGCTGCGATGGGGCGTGCCATCAAGTGGTATTAGAGAGGTCTTTGTTGCGCGCAGAACAGCGCAGCCCGGTGCGGTGAACTGGTATTCACCGGCAGGCGCCGGGCAAGGCAGGAATTATTTTCGAATTATTTTACGAACGGTCGCGAATTACGGCCGGATCTCGATCATGGTGCCGTCTTTGACCAGGTTCCAGACTTCACGCATGTCCACATTGCGCATGCCGATGCAGCCGTCGGTCCAGTCCAGGGTGTGAAACCACTGCTCGGGGTATTCCTCGGAGTCGGGCGTACCGTGGATCATGATCATGCTGCCCGGTTTCACCCCTTCGCGGCGCGCGCGGGCAGCGTCGCTGATATTGGGGTAGGAGATGTGCATGGCCAGGTTGAAGCGGTCGCTGGTCTTGCGCCAGTCGATCCAGTAGAAGCCTTCCGGCGTGCGGCGGTCGCCCTCGACCAGCTTGGTGCCTTTGGGGTTGCGGCCCAGGGAAATGCGGTAGGTCTTGAGCGGCTTGCCGTCATTGATCAACTGCAATTGGTGGGCGGACTTGAGCACCAGAATTTTTTCGACAGGTTTGCCGCCGAGAATTTGCACCGTGGAGGCAGAAGAAAAGGCCGCGAATGACAGGCAGATCAGAGCGAGCAACAGACGCATTGACACATTTTCCCTTGGCGGCGATCGGCCGGTTTTTATTCGGTGGGTTTGCCCATGGGCGGTACAGCTTCGCTGCGCACCGGGAACGCTTGCTGGCGGCGGTCGGCGAAAAAGTATTCTAGAGTACGCCCGACCGTGCGGAAAGCCAGCTCGGACCAAGGGATGTCAGCTTCATCGAACAGCTTCACTTCGAGGCTTTCGGGGCCGGCGGCGAAGTCCAGGTCCACCAGCTCGGCGCGGTAGAAAATATGCACCTGGCTGATGTGCGGCACGTCGATCAAGGTATAGATGTTCAGGTTGCGCACGCGGGCGCAGGCTTCTTCCAGGGTTTCGCGGGCGGCGGCCTGTTCCACGGTTTCGCCGTTTTCCATAAAGCCTGCGGGCAGGGTCCAGTAGCCCAGGCGCGGCTCGATGGCGCGGCGGCACAGCAGCACTTTGTCGCCCCACACGGGCACGGTGCCGGCGACGATATTGGGGTTCTGGTAGTGGATGGTCGAGCAGTGGTCGCACACGTAGCGCAGGCGGCCGTCGCCTTCGGGAATGCGTTGGGTAACCGGTTTACCGCACTGGCTGCAGAAGTTCATGCTGGGGTTCCTGGAGAGTGGGCCTATCTTGGCGTGGCGGGCAGGGCCCTGCAAGTTGTCGTTTCGCGACATGCGCCGGGTTTTGGGGTTGGGCGCCCGCCAGCTTTGGTGCATGATGCAAGGTAGCCAACAGACCGAGATGACTCATGCTGGACGAGCTACTTCGCCGGGTAAGCAACCACACCCCCCACACGCTGGAAACCGACGGGCGTTTCCCCGAGGCCGCGGTGCTGGTGCCGATTACCCGCAGTGACGAACCCGAGCTGATCCTGACCCTGCGCGCCAGCGGCCTGTCGACCCACGGCGGCGAAGTGGCGTTCCCCGGCGGGCGCCGCGACCCTGAAGACCCCGACCTGATCTTCACGGCCCTGCGTGAGGCCGAAGAGGAAATCGGCCTGCCGCCCGGTCTGGTTGAAGTCATCGGCCCGTTGAGCCCGTTGATTTCGCTGCATGGCATTCGGGTCACGCCCTATGTCGGCGTGATTCCCGATTACGTCGAATACCTGGCGAACGATGCCGAGATAGCCGCCGTTTTCAGCGTGCCTCTGGACTTTTTCCGACAGGACCCGCGCGAACATACCCACAGAATCGATTACCAGGGCCGCAGTTGGTATGTGCCCAGTTACCGGTTCGGCGAATACAAGATCTGGGGGCTGACGGCGATCATGATCGTCGAGTTGATCAACCTGCTCTATGACGACGCCAAGATCAGCCTGCACCAGCCGCCCAAGAGCTTCATCAATATCTAAGCCATCGCTTGAATGGCCAGCCGTGAGGAAACACCATGAAATACCGCCTGGGCGACGCCCGCGTCGAGACGCATCCGAAAAGCTGGGTGGCGCCGAACGCCACACTGGTCGGCAAGGTCAAGCTGGAGGAGGGCGCCAACGTCTGGTTCAACGCGGTACTGCGTGGCGACAACGAACTGATCCTGATCGGCAAAAACAGCAACGTGCAGGACGGCAGCGTGATGCACACCGACATGGGCTTCCCGCTGACCCTGGGCACCGGCGTGACCATCGGCCATAACGCCATGCTGCACGGTTGCACGGTGGACGATTACAGCCTGATCGGCATCAACGCGGTGATCCTCAACGGCGCGAAAATCGGCAAGCATTGCATCATCGGCGCCAATTCGCTGATCGGTGAGGGTAAGGAAATTCCGGACGGTTCGCTGGTGATGGGCTCGCCGGGCAAGGTCGTGCGTGAGCTGACCGAGGCGCAGAAAAAAATGCTTGAGGCCAGCGCCGCGCACTATGTGCATAACGCGCAGCGCTACGCGCGTGATCTGGCTGAGCAGGAAGAATGAGCCCGATTGAACGCCCCGTCGCCTCGCCGTGTGTGAGCATTTGCGCGCTGGATGATGACGATATTTGTACTGGCTGCCAGCGCACCGTGGACGAGATCACGCGCTGGAGCCGCATGGACAACGCCGAGCGCCGGGTGGTGTTGGGGTTGTGCCATGAGCGGGCGAAGGCGAGCGGGTTGGTGTGGATGATGCCCGGGAAGTCGGCCAACTGATAGATCGCTATCGCAGGCAAGCCAGCTCCCACAGTTTTAATTGTGAATACCTTCAAATGTGGGAGCTGGCTTGCCTGCGATGAGGCCCTGCCAGACGACATCCCTGTAATTGTGTACCCTGTGCGGCATTACCCACAGGTCCATCCTCCATGCTCTTCCTGATCGCCTACATCAGCAGCGTCGTGCTGATCAATTTCGCCTTCTCCACCGCCCCGCACCTGGACGTCATCTGGTCCGCCTGGGGCGGCCTGGTCTTCATCCTGCGCGACATGGTGCAAACCCGTTTTGGCCATGGCGCAATCATCGCCATGCTGGCGGCGCTGGTGCTGTCCTACGTCACCTCCGACCCGGCCATCGCTCTTGCCAGCGCCACGGCGTTCGCGGTGTCCGAATGCATCGACTGGCTGGTGTTCAGCATCACCAAGCGCCCATTGCATGACCGCCTGTGGATCAGTTCGGCGCTGAGCATTCCCCTCGACACGTTTATCTTCTTCGGCCTGATCGGCGCGCTCACGCCTGCCGTGGCGGGCACCGCGCTGGTGTCCAAATTCGCCGGGGTCACGGTGGTGTGGTTGATCATGGCGTGGCGCCTGCGCAAACGGGCCGTCGCCAACTGAGGCCAATTTTTACAGTTCATGTAAAATGCCGGCCTTTCTCCCCATGATCCGCTCCCCTGAGGACCTGAGATGACCCGAATCGGAACTCCATTGTCGCCAACCGCGACCCGCGTTTTGCTGTGTGGCTGCGGTGAGCTGGGCAAGGAAGTGGTAATCGAACTGCAACGCCTGGGCGTTGAAGTGATTGCCGTGGATCGCTACGCCAACGCGCCGGCCATGCAGGTTGCGCACCGTAGCCATGTGATCAACATGCTCGACGGCGCCGCCCTGCGTGCCGTGATCGAAGCCGAGAAACCGCACTTCATCGTGCCGGAAATCGAAGCCATTGCTACCGCCACTCTGGTGGAACTGGAAGCCGAAGGCTTCACCGTGATTCCGACCGCGCGCGCCACGTCGCTGACCATGAACCGCGAAGGCATCCGCCGCCTGGCCGCCGAAGAGCTGGACCTGCCGACCTCGCCGTACCACTTCGCCGACACCTTCGAAGACTACAGCAAGGCCGTGCAGGACCTGGGCTTCCCGTGTGTGGTCAAGCCGGTGATGAGTTCGTCGGGCAAGGGCCAGAGCCTGCTGCGCAGCGCGGATGACGTGCAGAAAGCCTGGGACTACGCCCAGGAAGGCGGGCGTGCCGGTAAAGGCCGCGTGATCATCGAAGGTTTTATCGATTTCGACTACGAAATCACCCTGCTGACCGTGCGCCACATTGGCGGCACCACCTTCTGTGCGCCGGTGGGCCACCGTCAGGAGAAGGGCGACTATCAGGAGTCCTGGCAGCCGCAGGCCATGAGCCCGGTTGCGCTGGCTGAATCCGAGCGCGTTGCCAAAGCCGTGACCGAAGCCCTGGGCGGCCGTGGCCTGTTCGGCGTGGAGTTGTTCATCAAGGGTGACCAGGTGTGGTTCAGCGAAGTCTCGCCGCGCCCGCATGACACGGGTTTGGTGACCCTGATTTCTCAGGATTTGTCGCAGTTCGCGCTGCACGCCCGCGCCATTCTGGGCCTGCCGATTCCGTTGATCCGTCAGTTCGGGCCTTCGGCTTCAGCGGTGATTCTGGTGGAAGGGCAGTCGACCCAAACCGCATTCGCCAACCTCGGCGCAGCCTTGAGCGAGCCGGACACGGCGTTGCGTCTGTTTGGCAAACCGGAAGTGAACGGCCAGCGCCGCATGGGTGTGGCGTTGGCGCGGGATGAGTCGATTGAAGCGGCCCGAGCCAAGGCGACCCGTGCTTCGAAGGCTGTCGTCGTAGAGCTGTAACCACCCGCTGATCGTTCCCACGCTCCGCGTGGGAACGATCATCTATCAGGCGACCTTGTTCAAATCGTTATCCCGCGTTTCTTTCAGGCACAGCACAGCGATCAAACTGAGCACCGCTGCCGCCGACACATACCCGCCCACATAACTCAGCCCGCCCATCGCTACCAGCTTGGTCGCGAAGAACGGTGCCGCCGAAGCGCCCACAATCCCGCCCAGGTTATACGCCGCCGAAGCACCGGTATAACGCACACGGGTCGGAAACAGCTCCGGCAACATTGCGCCCATCGGGGCAAAGGTCACGCCCATCAGGAACAGCTCCAGGCTCAGGAACAGCGCAACCGCCCAGGTCGAACCGTGGGTCAGCAGTGGCTCCATGGTGAAGCCCGAAAGGATGGTAAGAATCGCACCCGCAATCAGCACCGGCTTGCGCCCGAAACGGTCACTGGCCCAGGCGGCAATCGGCGTTGCCAGGCCCATGAACAGCACGGCAAAGCACAGCAGGCCGAGGAAGGTTTCGCGGCTGTAGCCCAGGGTCGACACGCCGTAGCTCAGGGAAAACGCCGTGGTGATGTAGAACAGCGCGTAGCACACCACCATCGATGCGGCGCCCAGCAAAACCGGGGCCCAGTGTTGGCTGAACAGCTCAACCAGCGGCACCTTCACCGGCGCCTGTTTGGCCACGGCGTTGGCGAACACCGGCGTTTCATGCAGCTTCAAGCGTGCATACAGGCCGACCATCACCAACGCAGCGCTGAGGATGAACGGAATACGCCAGCCCCAGCTGCGGAACTGTTCATCGTTCAGGCTCATGGCCAGAATCAGGAACAAACCGTTGGCCGCCAGAAAGCCAATCGACGGGCCCAATTGCGGGAACATGCCGAACCACGCCCGTTTGCCCTTCGGTGCGTTCTCGGTGGCCAGCAACGCCGCGCCGCCCCATTCCCCGCCAAGGCCCAGGCCCTGGCCGAAACGCAGCACGCAGAGCAGGATCGGCGCCCAGGCCCCGATGCTGTCATAACCGGGCAGCAAGCCGATCAGCGTGGTGCACACGCCCATCAGCAGCAGCGAGGCGACCAGCGTGGATTTACGCCCGATGCGGTCACCAAAGTGGCCGAACAGCGCCGAGCCCAGTGGGCGGGCGATAAAGGCAATGCCGAAGGTCAGGAACGACGCCAGCATCTGCGCGGTGCCGGACGTCTGCGGGAAAAACACCGGGCCGATGACCAGCGCGGCGGCTGTGGCGTAAATGTAGAAGTCGTAGAACTCGATCGCGGTGCCGACGATGCTCGCGGTCGCGACCCGTGCGGTGGAGTTGCTCGGGGCGGCGGTGGCGGCCTCGTTATAGGTGGTGCTCATTGAGGTATCCCTGACGGTCATTGCACGTGTGGTCGCGGTTTTTTATTGGTCGAACACCCTGGGGTCGGGGTGTGCGCGGAGCGGCTCGGGATGGGAGCAAACGCCGGTCAGACATTAATGCGGTGCGCCGACGCGCTGGGTGCGGGTAGCACGCGGTCGGGCGGGGCTCTGGTAAGCCGTGGCGATTATAGGAAGGGGTTTGCGGATCCAACAAGTAGCTCAAGCGCTGCAAATCAAAATGTAGGAGCTGGCTTGCCTGCGATGGCACCACCTCAGTATCACTGATACACCGAGGTGCCTGCATCGCAGGCAAGCTAGCTCCCACACAAGCCAGCGCCTACGCAGGGGTCAGGCGGCGACAGGCACTCGGCTGGTGTGCCAGATCAGCACCTTGCTGACGCGGTTGTCTTCGGTCTCGAGGATTTCCAGGCGGTAGCGGCCGATTTTCAGGCACACGGCGCAGTCAGGAATGGTTTCCAGTGCTTCGGTGACCAGGCCGTTGAGGGTCTTGGGGCCGTCGCTGGGCAAGTGCCAGCCCAGGGTTTTGTTGAGCTCGCGGATCGAGGCGGCACCGTCAATGATGTAGCGCCCGTCGGGCTGGGCCTCGATGTGCGGGTTATCCACAGTCTGATCGCTTTCGAATTCGCCGACGATTTCTTCGAGGATGTCTTCCAAGGTGACGATGCCCAGCACTTCGCCGTACTCGTCCACCACCATGCCCAGGCGGCGCTGCTGCTTGTGGAAATTCAGCAATTGCAGCTGCAGGGGCGTGCTTTCCGGGACGAAATAGGGTTCGTGGCAGGCGGCGAGCAGGGCTTCTTTGGTCAGGCTGGCATCGGGCAGCAGGTGCTGGATCTGCCGGGTGTTGAGTACGGCCTGAACCTGATTGATATCACTGTGAAACACCGGCAGGCGTGTGCGCTGGGAAGTGCGCAGCTGCTCGATGATGTCTTCCACCGGGTCATCCAGGTTGATGCCGTCCACTTCGCTGCGCGGCACCAGGATGTCGTTCACCGTAATGTTGTCCAGGGCATGAATGCCGGGCATGCCGGGGGTGCGGCCTTCATTGGCTTCGGGCTCGGGCTCGTCGTCATGGTCGGGCTGGGGCTCGTCACTCTTCTTCACCACGCCGGATTTGCGCGCGAACGGGCGCAGCAGCAACAGGCTGATGCCGTTGAGCAGCCAGGCCAGCGGGTAGAGAATTTTCAGCGGCACGCCCAGCAGGGAGTTGCCGAAGCCCAGCACCGCTTGCGGGTAGCGAATGGCCAGGGTGCGCGGCAGGTAATCGGCCAGGATCAGCAAAATGGCGCAGGAGATCAGCCAGCCCAGCCATGGCCCATTCTGCGCCCAGGCGTAGATGGCCAGCAGTGTGCACAAAATAACCACGGCAGCGCGGCACAGGCTGTTGCACAGGATCAGGCTGTTGCGTGGAAAGCTCAGGCGGGCGGCGGCCTTGTCACCCTGACGTGTACCGGGGCGCAGGGCCAGCAAGTGTTGTTGCGCGGCTTCGATGGCGGTAAACAGCGCCGCCCACAAAACCAGCAAGGCGATTACCGCGAGCATCGGCCCAAGGGGCAAGTTGTCCATGATCGCTGCCCGTCAGATATGCAGGATGTATTCGCGAACCAGCTTGCTGCCGAAATAGGCCAGCATCAGCAGGCAGAAACCGGCCAGGGTCCAGCGGATCGCCTTGTGCCCGCGCCAGCCGAGGCGGTTACGCCCCCACAGCAACACGCTGAACACCACCCAGGCCAGGCACGCCAGCAGGGTTTTGTGCACCAGGTGCTGGGCGAACAGGTTTTCGACGAACAGCCAGCCGGAGATCAGCGACAGCGACAGGAGCGTCCAGCCGGCCCACAGGAAGCCGAACAGCAGGCTTTCCATGGTTTGCAGCGGCGGGAAGTTCTTGATCAGGCCGGACGGGTGCTTGTTTTTCAGCTGGTGGTCCTGCAGCAACAGGAGCAGCGCCTGGAATACCGCGATGGTGAACATGCCGTAGGCGAGGATCGACAGCAGAATGTGGGCGAGGATGCCCGGCTCCTCATCAATGACCTGTACGGTGCCGGTCGGTGCGAATTGCGCCAGCAGCACCGTCAGCATCCCCAGCGGGAACAGCAGTACCAGCAGGTTTTCGACGGGAATCCGGTAGCAGGCCAGCAGGGTCAGCGCGATGACAGCGGCGGCGATCAGGCTGGCGGCGCTGAAGAAATCCAGGCCCAGGCCGACCGGCGTCATCAAATGGGTAAACAGGCTCGCGGCATGGGCCAGCAGGGCCAGTACGCCAAGGCCGACCAGCAGGCGTTTGTCCGCCTTGGTGCCTTGGGCAAGACGAGTGCCTTGATAGAGGGTCGCAGCGGCATACAAAATGGCGGCGGCGAGGCTGGGTAGCAAACTGGGTGACAAGGGGACCATAAATCCTGATAGACAAGCCCGAAAGGCGCTGAGTTTGGCATACCCCTGCGTTCCACGAAAGACTCCCGGGCCAGACAGCGGGTGTGCACCGGCGCAGTCTTCGCTATAATCCGCGACCTGCCCACGCCACAGGCTCGCCGAGCGCTGTTTTTAACAGCGATTTACCACAGCCTGGGCCGCCATTACCTCGGTCTACCACTGCACTTCGCTGAATGGGGGCCTGAAAGGATCGCGCATGTTTGAAAACTTGACTGACCGTCTCTCGCAGACGCTGCGCCACGTAACCGGCAAGGCCAAGCTGACCGAGGACAATATTAAAGACACCCTGCGCGAAGTGCGCATGGCGCTGCTGGAAGCCGACGTGGCCTTGCCTGTGGTCAAGGATTTCGTCAACTCGGTCAAAGAGCGCGCGGTGGGCACCGAAGTGTCCCGCAGCCTCACTCCGGGCCAGGCGTTTGTGAAGGTCGTCCAGGCCGAACTCGAAAGCCTGATGGGGGCGGCCAACGAAGATTTGAACCTCAGCGCCGTGCCGCCGGCCGTCGTATTGATGGCCGGTCTGCAGGGCGCGGGTAAAACGACCACCGCCGGCAAGCTGGCGCGCTTCCTTAAAGAGCGCAAGAAAAAATCCGTGATGGTGGTATCGGCCGACGTGTACCGTCCAGCGGCCATCAAGCAGCTGGAAATGCTTGCAGGCGAAGTGGGCGTGACCTTCTTCCCGTCCGACCTGAGCCAGAAGCCGGTCGACATCGCCAATGCAGCCATTAAAGAAGCCAGGCTCAAGTTCATCGACGTGGTCATCGTCGATACCGCCGGTCGCCTGCACGTCGACGAAGAAATGATGGGCGAGATCAAGGCGCTGCATGCCGCGATCAACCCGGTCGAGACGTTGTTCGTGGTCGATGCCATGACCGGCCAGGACGCCGCCAACACTGCCAAGGCCTTTGGTGACGCACTGCCGCTGACTGGCGTGATCCTCACCAAGGTCGACGGCGACGCCCGTGGCGGTGCCGCGCTGTCGGTGCGGGCCATCACCGGCAAGCCGATCAAGTTCATCGGTATGGGCGAGAAGAGCGAAGCGCTCGAGCCGTTCCACCCTGAGCGTATTGCCTCGCGCATCCTTGGCATGGGCGACGTGCTCAGCCTGATCGAGCAGGCCGAAGCCACCCTCGACAAGGACAAGGCGGACAAACTCGCCAAGAAACTGAAGAAGGGCAAGGGCTTCGACCTCGAAGACTTCCGCGACCAGTTGCAACAAATGAAGAACATGGGCGGCCTCGGCGGCCTGATGGACAAGCTGCCGAACATCGGCGGTGTGAACCTGGCGCAAATGGGCAACGCCCAGGGCGCGGCAGAGAAGCAGTTCAAGCAGATGGAAGCCATCATCAACTCCATGACCCCGGCCGAGCGCCGCGACCCTGAGCTGATCAGCGGTTCGCGCAAACGCCGGATCGCCCTGGGGTCCGGCACCCAGGTGCAGGACATCGGTCGCTTGATCAAGCAGCACAAGCAGATGCAGAAGATGATGAAGAAATTCTCCGCCAAAGGCGGTATGGCCAAGATGATGCGCGGCATGGGTGGGATGTTGCCCGGCGGCGGCATGCCCAAAATGTAAAGAATTCGAGCGGGGGCCTCGCTCCTGCTCCGACCCACAGGGATGTGGGATCTCCAGCAAACCCGCCATCTGGCGGGCGCTGACTCGCCGTTTTAACCGACGGCTCTATGGCAGATCTGAGTGGCACGCCTATAGGCGCCAGAAAAAGACATTTGCAAAAGTCCGGATATTCCTTAGAATATGCGGCCTTTCGGGCACCTATGCCCGCTGTGCATTTAGATTTGCAGCACCGACTACAGGAACGATGTTCACATGCTAACAATCCGTCTTGCCCTTGGCGGCTCCAAAAAGCGCCCGTTTTACCACTTGACCGTAACTGACAGCCGCAACCCGCGTGACGGCTCTCACAAGGAACAAGTTGGCTTCTACAACCCGATCGCTCGTGGTCAAGAAGTCCGCCTGTCCGTGAACCAAGAGCGCGTAGCCTACTGGCTGAGCGTTGGTGCACAGCCTTCTGAGCGTGTTGCCAAGTTGTTGAAGGACTCGGCTAAGGCCGCAGCCTGAGCAATATGAACGCGACGCCAGCTGTTGCTGATGATTTGATCGTTATCGGCAAGATTTACTCGGTTCATGGCGTTCGCGGCGAAGTGAAGGTGTATTCCTTTACTGATCCGACTGAAAACCTGTTGCAGTACAAAACCTGGACGCTCAAGCGCGAAGGCAGCGTGAAACAGGTCGAGCTGGTCAGTGGACGCGGGAGCGACAAGTTCCTGGTCGCAAAGCTCAAGGGTCTTGATGATCGTGAAGAAGCTCGTCTTCTGGCTGGTTATGAGATCTGCGTGCCGCGAGACCTGTTCCCTGAATTGACCGACGGCGAGTACTACTGGTACCAGCTGGAAGGTCTGAAGGTTATTGATGGACTGGGGCAATTGCTCGGGAAAATCGATCATCTTCTGGAAACCGGCGCCAATGATGTAATGGTGGTCAAGCCTTGCGCTGGCAGCCTGGATGATCGCGAACGCTTGTTGCCCTATACGGAGCAATGCGTGTTGGCCGTCGACCTGGCGGCGGGCGAGATGAAGGTGGAATGGGACGCGGACTTCTAAGCGTGGCTAATTTGCGCATTGAAGTGATCAGTTTGTTTCCCGAGATGTTTTCCGCCATCAGCGAGTACGGCATCACCAGTCGGGCGGTGAAACAGGGGCTGTTGCAGCTCACCTGTTGGAACCCGCGAGACTACACGACGGATCGACATCACACTGTGGACGATCGCCCATTTGGCGGTGGCCCGGGCATGGTGATGAAGATCAAGCCCCTGGAAGATGCGTTGGTTCAGGCCAAGGCCGCCGCCGGGGAGAAGGCGAAGGTAATTTACCTGTCCCCTCAAGGCCGTCAGCTGAAACAGGCTGGGGTCCGCGAACTGGCGAATGAGGAAGCATTAATCCTGATTGCCGGTCGCTATGAAGGCATTGACGAGCGGTTTATTGAAGCTCATGTCGATGAAGAGTGGTCGATTGGGGACTATGTCCTGTCTGGCGGTGAGCTGCCGGCGATGGTCCTGATAGATGCGGTTACACGACTGCTGCCTGGAGCTTTAGGGCATGTGGACTCCGCGGAGGAAGATTCCTTCACGGATGGTTTGCTGGATTGCCCGCACTACACCCGACCGGAGGTGTATGCGGATCAGCGTGTTCCCGACGTATTGCTAAGTGGCAATCACGCACACATCCGGCGTTGGCGTTTACAGCAGTCCCTTGGTCGGACCTATGAACGACGCGCCGATCTTCTGGAAAGCCGCTCGCTTTCTGGAGAAGAGAAGAAGCTGCTCGAGGAATACATCCTCGCGCGGGACGATAGTTAACAACGTATCGATGGTAGGTCCATTGACTTACCTTAGGAGCACAGCATGACTAACAAAATCATCCTTGCACTCGAAGCAGAGCAGATGACCAAAGAGATCCCTACCTTTGCCCCGGGCGACACCATTGTCGTTCAGGTGAAAGTGAAGGAAGGCGACCGTTCGCGTCTGCAAGCGTTCGAAGGCGTGGTAATCGCCAAGCGTAACCGTGGTGTGAACAGTGCTTTCACTGTTCGTAAAATCTCCAACGGTGTTGGCGTAGAGCGTACTTTCCAGACCTACAGCCCGCAAATCGACAGCATGGCCGTCAAGCGTCGCGGTGACGTACGTAAAGCCAAGCTGTACTACCTGCGTGACCTGTCCGGTAAAGCAGCTCGCATCAAGGAAAAACTGGCTTAAGTCCAGCTTCCCGATGCAGAAAAAAGCAGCCTACGGGCTGCTTTTTTGTGCCTGAAATTTGTCCACTTCCGGTATTTGTTTATGACCACCCGCCTTGAAGAAATCCAGCGCCGCACTGACTTGTCTGTTACCCACGTGACCAAGGCTGTGTTCCCGCCGACCACCAACCACCACAACACGCTGTTCGGTGGTACTGCGTTGGCCTGGATGGATGAAGTCTCGTTTATCACCGCCACACGTTTTTGCCGCCTGCCGTTGGTGACGGTGTCGACTGACCGTATCGACTTCAACCATGCGATCCCGGCCGGTTCGATCGTTGAGCTCATCGGCCGTGTGATCAAGGTCGGCAACACCAGCCTCAAGGTGGAAGTGGAAGTGTTCGTCGAGAGCATGGGCGCCGATGGTCGGGAGAAGGCGATCCAGGGTGTGTTCAGCTTCGTGGCCATTGATGCTGACAAGCGTCCGGTACCGGTGCTGCCAGGGTTTGTTGACTGATCCAAAACCGAGTTGCGGCCGTCGCAGGCAAGCCAGCTCCCACATGGGATCGACAACAATCCAGTGTGGGAGCCGGCTTGCCTGCGATAGGATCTACCCGTCATTAAAGTAACCAGCCTGAGCCCCCATGCCCGCCATTGACCACCCCTTGATCGACCGCTTCCTCGACGCCCTCTGGCTGGAAAAAGGCCTGTCAGACAACACCCGCCAGGCCTACCGCAGCGACCTGGCGCTGTTCAACGGCTGGCTACAGGAAAAAAACCTCGAACTGGCCAATGCCGGCCGCGAGCTGATCCTTGATCATCTGGCCTGGCGCCTGGAGCACAACTACAAACCGCGCTCCACGGCGCGCTTTCTTTCGGGCGCACGTGGCTTTTATCGCTACTTGCTACGGGAAAAACTGATTGCTGTAGACCCCACCCTGCAAGTCGATATGCCGCAACTCGGCAGGCCGCTACCCAAATCCCTGTCGGAAGCCGACGTCGACGCCTTGCTCGCCGCTCCCGACCTGAGCGAAGCCATCGGTCAGCGTGATCGCGCCATGCTCGAGGTGTTGTACGCCTGCGGTCTGCGCGTGACTGAACTGATCAGCCTGACGCTCGAACAGGTCAACCTGCGCCAGGGCGTGTTGCGCGTGATGGGCAAGGGCAGCAAGGAGCGGCTGGTGCCGATGGGGGAAGAAGCGATTGTGTGGGTGGAGCGCTACATGCGTGATGCCCGTAGTGAACTGCTCGGCGGGCGGCCCAGCGATGTTTTGTTTCCCAGCCTGCGTGGCGAGCAGATGACGCGCCAGACCTTCTGGCACCGCATCAAGCACCAGGCCAGGGTTGCCGG
Source organism: Pseudomonas tolaasii NCPPB 2192 (assembly GCF_002813445.1). Taxonomy (NCBI): domain Bacteria; kingdom Pseudomonadati; phylum Pseudomonadota; class Gammaproteobacteria; order Pseudomonadales; family Pseudomonadaceae; genus Pseudomonas; species Pseudomonas tolaasii. The sequence continues at coordinate 187,553 of NZ_PHHD01000001.1, read as the reverse complement.
GATCGGCAAGGCACTGTCGCCCCACACGTTGCGCCATGCGTTTGCCACCCATTTGCTCAACCATGGTGCGGATTTGCGTGTGGTCCAGATGCTGCTGGGCCACAGCGATTTATCCACCACCCAGATCTATACCCACGTCGCGCGTGCCCGCTTGCAGGACATGCACGCCAAGCATCATCCGCGAGGCTGAAAACATTCGGTAAAAAGCCAATTTATCCCGCTGCGGGCTGCCGTTGCGCCCAACTGTGGTAGGCTTTGCCGGTTAGCAAAGGGGACGGTCAACCTTGTGTTTACAGCGCCGCGTTTCCAGGCGGTGTTCCTTCCCGTCCCTGCATCTGCCTTCAGGAGTTCCCATGCGCTTGACCCAGATTATTGCCGCCGCAGCCATTGCGTTGGTTTCCACCTTTGCCTTCGCCGATGACGCCGCCGAGCAGACCATCCGCAAGAGCCTGGCCAGCCTGCAACTCGATACCCCGATCGAGAGCATCGGCGCAAGCCCCATGGCCGGCCTGTATGAAGTCAAGCTCAAGGGCAGCCGCGTGCTGTACGCCAGTGCCGACGGCCAGTACATCGTTCAGGGTTACCTGTTCCAGTTGAAAGACGGCAAGCCGGTCAACCTGACCGAAAAAGCCGAGCGCCTGGGCGTGTCGAAGCTGATCAACGGCATCCCGGTAGCTGAAACCGTGGTGTATCCGGCCATCGGCGAAACCAAGACCCATATCACTGTGTTCACCGACACCACCTGCCCGTATTGCCACAAGCTGCACGCCGAAGTGCCTGCGCTGAACAAGATGGGTGTGGAAGTGCGCTACGTAGCTTTCCCGCGTCAGGGCCTGGGCTCGCCGGGTGACGAGCAACTGCAAGCCGTTTGGTGCTCGGCCGACAAGAAAGCCGCCATGGACAAGATGGTCGATGGCAAGGAAATCAAGGCGGCCAAATGTGCCAATCCGGTTTCCAAGCAGTTTGCGCTGGGCCAGTCAATCGGTGTGAACGGTACACCGGCCATCGTTTTGGCGGATGGTCAGGTAATTCCGGGCTACCAGCCGGCCCCACAAGTTGCCAAACTGGCGTTAAGTGCCAAATAAACCAGCATCGTCGAACCTTTGACGATCATGGCCCGTTGATCAGTCAGCGGGTCATTAATTGAAAGCCGCAGTTGTGCGGCTGTTTTCCACGGCCGACCTCGCGTCGGCCGTTTCATGGGGAGTTCTTCAGTGAAACCGGTCAAAGTAGGCATCTGTGGGTTAGGGACCGTCGGTGGCGGCACCTTTAACGTACTTCAGCGTAATGCTGAGGAAATTTCCCGCCGTGCAGGTCGCGGGATTGAAGTGGCGCAAATTGCCACGCGTTCGCCAAAGCCTCAGTTCCAAACGACCGGTATTGCGATTACCAACGATGTATTCGACGTCGCGACCAACCCTGAAATCGATATCGTCATCGAGCTGGTCGGCGGCTACACCGTGGCCCGTGAGCTGGTACTCAAGGCCATCGAGAACGGCAAACACGTCGTCACCGCCAACAAGGCGCTGATCGCCGTGCACGGCAATGAAATTTTCGCCAGGGCCCGCGAAAAGGGCGTGATCGTAGCGTTCGAAGCTGCTGTAGCCGGTGGTATCCCGGTGATCAAGGCGATCCGTGAAGGCCTGTCTGCCAACCGCATCAACTGGGTCGCCGGCATCATCAATGGCACTGGTAACTTCATCCTCACCGAAATGCGCGAGAAGGGCCGTACCTTCGAAGACGTGCTGGCCGAAGCACAGGCCCTGGGCTACGCCGAAGCCGACCCGACCTTCGACGTGGAAGGCATCGACGCCGCCCACAAGCTGACCATCCTGGCGTCCATCGCTTTCGGTATCCCGCTGCAGTTCGACAAGGCCTACACCGAAGGCATCACCCAGCTGACCACTGCCGACGTGAACTACGCCGAAGCCTTGGGTTACCGCATCAAGCACCTGGGCGTGGCGCGCAGCACACCGGCCGGTATCGAGCTGCGAGTGCACCCGACGCTGATCCCGGCCGACCGCCTGATCGCCAATGTCAATGGCGTGATGAACGCGGTAATGGTCAACGGTGACGCTGCCGGTTCGACCCTGTTCTATGGCGCCGGTGCCGGCATGGAGCCGACCGCATCTTCCGTGATCGCCGACCTGGTGGACGTGGTTCGCGCCATGACCAGCGACCCGGAAAACCGTGTGCCGCACCTGGCCTTCCAGCCGGATTCGCTGTCGGCCCACCCGATCCTGCCGATCGAAGCCTGCGAAAGTGCCTACTACCTGCGCATTCAGGCCCAGGACCACCCGGGCGTGTTGGCCCAGGTGGCCAGCATCCTGTCGGAGCGTGGCATCAACATCGAATCGATCATGCAGAAGGAAGTCGAGGAGCAAAACGGCCAGGTGCCGATGATCCTGCTGACCCACCGCGTGCGCGAGCAGCACATCAACGACGCCATCGCCGCCCTGGAAGCCCTGCAAGGCGTGGTCGGCCCGGTGGTGCGGATCCGTGTCGAACACCTGAACTAATGGTTTTGCTGCAAGGGCCCCGCAGGTTCGGCGGCCCTTGTTCGAAAATGCTCTAGAGGAGCCAGTCATGCGTTACATCAGCACCCGCGGCCAGGCACCGGCCCTGAATTTCGAAGACGTCCTGCTGGCAGGCCTTGCCACTGACGGCGGCCTGTACGTGCCGGAAAACCTGCCACGCTTCACCCAGGAGGAAATCGCGTCCTGGGCCGGCCTGCCGTACCACGAGCTGGCCTTCCGCGTGATGCGCCCGTTTGTCACCGGCAGCATTCCGGATGCGGATTTCAAAAAGATTCTGGAAGAGACCTATGGCGTGTTTTCCCACAACGCCATCGCGCCACTGCGCCAGCTGAACGGCAATGAGTGGGTACTGGAGCTGTTCCACGGCCCGACCCTGGCGTTCAAGGATTTCGCCCTGCAACTGCTGGGTCGCCTGCTTGATTACGTGCTGGAAAAGCGCGGCGAGCGCGTGGTGATCATCGGTGCCACCTCGGGTGACACCGGCTCCGCGGCCATCGAAGGTTGCAAGCACTGCGAAAACGTCGACATCTTCATCCTGCACCCGCACAAGCGCGTGTCGGAAGTGCAGCGTCGCCAGATGACCACCATCTTTGGCGAGAACATTCACAACATCGCCATCGAAGGCAACTTCGATGACTGCCAGGAAATGGTCAAGAACAGCTTTGCTGACCAGAGCTTCCTGAAGGGCACGCGCCTGGTGGCGGTGAACTCGATCAACTGGGCGCGGATCATGGCCCAGATCGTCTACTACTTCCACGCCTCCCTGCAGCTGGGCGGCCCGTCGCGTTCGGTGTCGTTCTCGGTGCCCACCGGCAACTTCGGCGACATTTTTGCCGGTTACCTGGCGCGAAACATGGGCTTGCCGATCAACCAGTTGATCGTTGCTACCAACCGTAATGACATCCTGCACCGCTTCATGAGCGGCAATCAGTACGTCAAGGAAACCCTGCACGCCACGCTGTCGCCGTCGATGGATATCATGGTGTCGTCGAACTTCGAACGCCTGCTGTTCGACATGCACGGTCGCAATGGCGCGGCGATTGCCGGCTTGATGGACACCTTCAGGAGCGGCGGCGGTTTCAGCGTGGATGAAGAGCGCTGGACCGAAACCCGCAAGCTGTTCGATTCCCTGGCCGTGGACGACGCGCAGACCTGCGAAACCATCGCCGAGGTCTATGCCCAGACCGGCGAGTTGCTTGACCCGCACACCGCTATCGGCGTGAAGGCCGCGCGCGAATGCCGTCGCAGCCTGGACATTCCGATGGTCATTCTCGGCACCGCCCACCCGGTCAAATTCCCGGAAGCGGTAGAAAAGGCCGGTGTGGGCAAGGCGCTGGAGCTGCCGGTGCATTTGGCGGATCTGTTCGAGCGTGAAGAGCGTTGCACCGTATTGGCCAATGACCTCAAGGCAGTGCAGGCGTTTGTGAGCCAGCATGGCAACCGGGGCAAGCCGTTGTAAGGCAACCCGCGTCGACAAAAACGCCGCTTTCCCTTCCTTGGGTCAGCGGCGTTTTTTTTGGCAGGCCCGGTCGAGCGTTACGAGAATAGTTTTTGTGCAACCACTATTACGGTGCCCACCGCCGCGTAGAAACCAGTGGCTATACCCACGGGGTACCAGAACGTCTCACAGGTAATTTTCAGAGACTCTTTGTTGAGTTTGTTTTGCTCTGCATTCATACGTGCTATTTCAGCAAAAATCCGTGAAACCTCCGCGTGCATTCTGTCTGTCGACGTCTGCTGTTCATTTTGTTCTGCCATCGTATTCATCCTTCGCAATAAGGGCCTTTTGACATGCGCTTTCTCTCTACTTAACAGCGCCCACCGAGTATAGGTTTCACCTTCAGCCTCAGCCCTCGGCCAACCCCAAAACAGCCGCCCATTGCGTAAGCAGGTATGTGCGCCGTTTTTTCGTTGTCATGTTGCAAGTGCATGCTGGAACCCGTCACCCCCTGACGGCCCCATAAAGACGATAAAGCGAACTTTCCTACGTCACAAACAGTCACTTAGGATAGATGCAGCTCCCGTTGAAACGATTGTTCCCGAACTATTGAGTGGTGATCGAGATGGAAAGTATCAGCCTATTGCTCGAAGAAGCACTGAGCCCTTATCAGGTTACGCTGACCACCTCCGGTGTGCAGGGCGAGTGCCTGGTGACCGTGAAGAACCCTGCTGGCGCCATTGTCGTCGAACGTGAGGTTGACCGGGCGCAACTGACGGACAAGCGCGTGCTGGTGGATGTCGTGGATTGCCTGCTGCGCGATATTAAAATCGCCGAAGGGCGCCTGGAACCTTCTGTCATCGCGGCCCTGCGCAATGCCGCCCAGACTCGCGGCGACGCCCGCGCATGAAGAAAAGTTTATTTGAGGAAACTTCCTACAGCATGGCCGGTCAGATTTTTTAACGGCAAGAGCAAACATTGTGCTCCGGTGTTTGTGGCTTGTTGTACTGGTCTTTGTAGGCCACGTTTAACCCCGAAGTGTCTCCCCACTCTTCGGGGTTTCTTTTTGCCTGAAATTTGCCCGTGATTGCTCAGGGTTCCGGTGCCTCCTGGAAAAAACTCGGGTTATCCCTGAGGTAGCGCTCGCGCACCGCCGGGTCCAGCCATGCAGCGTAGGATTGTTGAACCTGTTCCGGTGGTATCTCACGCAACGCCTGATTAATGCGCTGTATGGCCTGGCGACCTGCGGGTGTGTCCGAGCAACCCACGTGGGTGTGCTGGTAAGGCGCGGCGCCTTTGATGGGGTAGAACATCAGGTCCTGGGCAGCAATGCCCTGTTGCATGGCGTGATAGCGGATTTCCGGCGGGTAGCCCAACACCGCTTCCAGCCGACCCAGACGCTGCATCTGCAACAGGCTGCCAAGCGCATCATTACCGTAATGCAGCGCTACCGTCTGCGGCGCCGCGCGTTTGATCTGTTCGTCAATCAGTGGGCCGTAACTGCGCTCGGCGGTGGCGCCGATCCGGGGCCGATGAGCGTCGAGAAAGGCTTGCAGGTCGAACTGGCCTTCGGCAATAAACGAGGCCATGGCTTCCTGCTGGCTGCGTCGCAGGGTCACCCCATTGCTGACCACCACGAACGCTTCGGCGGAAAACACGATGTACTGCGCACGTTCGGGCGTCCACAGCAGCGAAGGATCGCAGGTAAGAGCGTCCCCCCGCAGCATTTGAATGCCACGGGCGCGATTGACGTGCATCACCTGGTGGCGGTACTCCGGCAGGCGCTGGCTGAGTATCGGCAACAGTTGATCCAGCGCCCCCTGGCCTTTTTGCGGGCCGTCGAAGATGGTCAGCGGCGGCAAGTCGCGCAGAAGCCAGGTCAGTGTGTCGGCGGCGCTGGCCGGGAGTGACCCGGCAGCGGTCATCGCGGCGCCCAGGCAAAGTCGAATCAGCCAGCGTTGGGCACGGCGTACCATCAAATCGCGCCATCCTCGCGCAATCGGGTGATGGCAGCGGTGTCGTAACCCAAGCCACTGAGCACATTGCTGTTATGTTCACCCAGTTGCGGCCCGACCCATTCGCAGCTGCCGGGCGTGTCCGACAATTTGGGCACGATGCCTGGCATCTTGAAGTCCTTGCCGCCCGGCAGTTGGGCTTTGAGGAACATCTCCCGCGCCAGAAATTGCGGGTCGCCCAGCATGTCTTCGGCGCTGTAGATGCGGCTGGCGGGCACTTCGGCTTTGTTCAGAACCTCGACCACCTGCTCCAGCGGCAGCGAGTTAACCCAGCGGTCGATCACGCCGTACAGCTCATCGCGGCGGTTGTCACGCCCATCATTGCTGGCCAATTGTGGATCGCTGGCCAAATCCTCACGCCCGATGGCCGACATGAAACGCTTGAAGATTGCATCGCCATTCGCGCCGATCTGCACGTGTTTGCCGTCGGCACTGGTATGGATCGAAGAGGGCGTGATGCCGGGCATGATGTTGCCGGTACGCTCGCGGATGAAACCGAACACGTCGAATTCCGGGATCATGCTTTCCATCATCGCGAAAATGGCTTCGTACAGTGCTACGTCCACCACCTGGCCAAGCCCGCCGTTGACCTCACGATGACGCAGCGCCATCAGCGCACCGATCACGGCCCACAAGGCGGCAATCGAGTCACCGATGGAAATCCCGGTGCGCACCGGCGGACGGTCCTCAAAACCGGTGATGTAGCGCAAGCCGCCCATGGACTCACCGACGGCACCAAAACCTGGCTGGTCCTTCATCGGCCCGGTCTGGCCAAAGCCCGAAAGACGCACCATCACCAGCCTTGGGTTCAACGCGTGCAAGGTTTCCCAGCTCAGGCCGAGTTTTTCCAGCACGCCGGGGCGAAAGTTCTCGATCAGAATGTCGGCGTCCGCCAACAGTTGTTTGAGAATCGCCAGGCCGTCCGGGTGTTTAAGGTTCAGGGTCAGCGACTTTTTGTTGCGCGCCTGCACGAACCACCACAGCGAGGTGCCTTCATACAGCTTGCGCCATTTGCGCAAGGGGTCGCCGCCGTCCGGGGATTCGACCTTGACCACCTCGGCGCCGAATTCGGCACAGATGCGTGACGCAAACGGGCCGGCGATCAGGGTGCCCAGTTCGATGACTTTCAGGCCGGCAAGTGGTTTGGCATTAAACGACATGAGGATCCTTAGCGAGCGGGGGCGGTGGTTGTGATGCCTTTTAACATAGGCGAGTGGCCCAGGGATAAGGATGATGCAGCGCAGTATTCGTTGAATGACCCCGCCATCGGTTAGACTGGCCGCCTTTCCCAGTCTCTAGAAGCCCGTTCATGGCCCAGCCGTCCACGACCTACAAATTCGAACTCAACCTCACCGACCTCGACCGTTCGGTGTACGAGAGCGTTAAACAGACCATCGCCCGCCACCCTTCGGAAACCGAAGAGCGCATGACCGTACGCCTGTTGGCCTACGCCCTTTGGTACAACGAGCAGCTGTCGTTCGGCCGTGGCCTGTCAGATGTAGACGAACCCGCCCTGTGGGAAAAAAGCCTGGATGACCGGGTTTTGCACTGGATCGAAGTCGGCCAGCCTGACGCCGACCGCCTGACCTGGTGCTCGCGTCGCACGGAGCGCACCAGCCTGCTGGCCTACGGCAGCCTGCGTGTGTGGGAAGGCAAGGTGGTGCCGGTGGCCAATAACCTGAAAAACGTGCACATCGCTGCGGTACCGCAGGAAGTTTTGGAGACGTTGGCCAAGGACATGCCTCGCGTGATCAAGTGGGATGTGATGATCAGTGAAGGCACGATGTTCGTGACCGATGATCGCGGCCAGCACGAAGTGCAACTGCAGTGGCTGGCTGGCGAGCGCGGCTGAACCTGACTGAGCAGGTTTATGTGGGAGCTGGCTTGCCTGCGATAGCGGTGTATCAGCAGCAGATGCTCCAACTGACCCACCGCTATCGCAGGCAAGCCAGCTCCCACAGTTCATCTGTGTTGTATTCAGAATTGCTGTTTAACCGTCCCACCAGAAGAGAAGCTTTCGTCACCCCATGCGTATCGATCCCCGCCCGTTGCCCGATGTCCTGCCGTTTCTCGGTGAATTGCCGCCGCTGTTGACTCGCCTCTATGCTGCACGCGGGGTGCAGTCCGAAGCCGAGCTGGACAAAAGCCTGGCGCGCCTGATTCCTTATCAACAGCTCAAGGGCATCGACGCGGCGGTGGATTTGCTGGTGACGGCCCTGGAAAAACGCCAGCGCATTCTGATTGTGGGCGACTTCGATGCTGATGGCGCCACGGCCAGCGCTGTGGGCACTCTGGGCCTGCGTTTGCTCGGTGCGGCCCACGTCGATTACCTGGTGCCGAACCGCTTCGAGTACGGCTACGGCCTGACCCCGGAAATCGTCGCCGTGGCCCTGCAGCGCGAGCCGCAGTTGCTGATCACCGTGGACAACGGCATCTCCAGCGTCGAAGGCGTGGCGGCGGCGAAAGCGGCTGGCTTGCAGGTGCTGGTCACCGACCACCACTTGCCGGGTGACGCGTTGCCGGCGGCTGACGCCATCGTCAACCCGAACCAGCCGGGCTGTGAATTCCCGAGCAAGGCCCTGGCCGGTGTCGGCGTAATCTTTTATGTGCTGATGGCCCTGCGCGCGCGCTTGCGCAGCCTCGGCTGGTACGACAACACGCCGCAGCCGAACATCGGTGAGTTGCTCGACCTCGTTGCCTTGGGCAGCGTTGCCGACGTGGTGCCGCTGGACGCCAACAACCGCATCCTCGTGCACCAGGGGCTGGAGCGTATTCGCGCCGGGCGTGCGCGGCCGGGGATCAAGGCGATTCTTGAAGTGGCCAAGCGCGATGCGTCGCGTATTACCTCCACCGACCTGGGTTTTATTCTCGGGCCTCGGCTCAATGCCGCCGGGCGCCTGGATGACATGAGCCTGGGCATCGAATGCCTGCTCACCAGCGACGTCGCTGCCGCGCGGGAAATGGCGGCGCAACTGGACGGCATGAACCAGGACCGCAAATCCATTGAGCAAGGCATGCAGCGCGAGGCGCTGGCCCAGCTCAAGGATTTGCCGGTGGAGTCGATGCCCTACGGTTTGTGCCTGTTCGACCCGGAATGGCACCAGGGCGTGATCGGCATTCTGGCGTCGCGCATGAAAGAGCGTTACTTCCGCCCGACCATCGCCTTCGCCGACGCCGGTGATGGCCTGCTCAAGGGCTCAGGGCGCTCTGTGCAAGGTTTTCACATCCGTGATGCCCTGGCAGTGGTTGCCAGCCAGCATCCCAACCTGATCGCCAAATACGGCGGCCACGCCATGGCGGCCGGTCTGACGTTGCCCGAGGAAAATTTCCCACTCTTCGCCGAAGCCTTTGATGCCGAGGTGCGCAGGCAATTGCGTGAGGAAGACCTCACTGGGCGGTTGCTGTCCGATGGCACGCTGGCGGTGGAAGAGTTTCACCTGGAACTGGCGCGTGCGCTGCGACACGCCGGGCCGTGGGGGCAGCACTTTCCCGAGCCGTTGTTTCATGGCGTGTTTCAGCTGGTGGAGCAGCGCGTAGTGGGCGAGCGTCACCTGAAAGTGGTGCTCAAGAGCGAATGCGGCTCCGTGAAGCTCGATGGCATTGCGTTTGGCGTGGATCGCGATGTATGGCCGAATCCGACCGTGAAGTGGGTGGAGTTGGCCTACAAGCTGGATGTGAACGAGTTTCGTGGCAACGAAACCGTGCAGTTGATGATTGCGCACATCGAACCGCGCTAGATCTCAACAACACCACAAAACAAATGTGGGAGCTGGCTTGCCTGCGATAGCGTCACCCTGGTGCGTCAGTTACACCGCGGCGATGCCATCGCAGGCAAGCCAGCTCCCACAGTTTGGTGTGTGCAGCCTGGACTTACTCGGCTTTGTCCTTGGCCTGATGCTTCACGATGATGTCCACCAACCGCTTGGCCAGCGCCGGGTAGTTCTCGTCAAAGTGGTGACCGCCTGGCAGTTTCACGGTTTCACCCACGGCGGTCTTGTCGGTGCAGCCACTCTCGTCGACCTCTTCGGCACCGTAGATGCACACCACCTTGTCCGCCGGCAGCTTGGCCATTTCCGGGCCGGTCGCCGCTTCTTTGCCGGCGTTGCCCAGCCAGCCTTCCACTTCGATCTCAAAGCTGCCGGTGCGGGCGAAGGCCAGCAGGATGATTGCGTCCACACGCTGCTGCTCGTTTTCCGGCAGGCGGTTGTAGATGGCCGGCAGTACGTCTGCGCCGAACGAATAGCCCGTCAGCACAAAGCGTTTGGTGCCCCATTTCTGCCGATAGTGCTGCATCAGCTCGGTGAGGTCCTTGGCGCTTTGCTCCGGGGTTTTGTGCTGCCAGTAGTAGCGCAGGGTATCGATGCCGACCACCGGGTAACCGATCTTGGCCATTTCACCGGCGACGTCACGGTCCAGGTCACGCCAGCCGCCATCACCGGAAAGGAACAGGGTGACGGTGTCTTTGGCTTGGCCGGCCGGTACTTCAACCACCGGAATCGCCAGGCCGCCGTTGTCCGAGCCGACCAGTTGCTTGCGCAGTTCGTTGTTCAGCACCTGCGGGTAATGGATGTCGTAGTCGCTGATGCTGGTGGTTGCGCGCGGGGTGTCGCGTACGAAACTGGCGGCATCATCGTCAGGGTTATCGTTCCAGGCCACCAGCCAACTGCCATGTGCAGCGGTTTTCGGCAGAGGATCCTTGCAGCCTTCCTGCGTCATGGCGAAGCCGACAGAGATGGCGTTGGCCTTGTCGTCGCTCTGTGCCGCCAGCCAGCGCCAGGCCAGGCTTGCACCAGGGCCAATACCGCTGACCAGGGTGGCCGGGCCTTTAAGCTGGGCCAGGGCGCTTTGCAGTGCCTGCTCCTGCAGCTTGCAGTCGTCTTTTGGCAGGATGACTTGAACGATTTGCGCCGAGCCGCCCTGGCTCAAGGCAATCAGTTGGCTATCGGTCAGGGTTTCATCGGCCATCACGGCCACTGCCACACGGGCTTTTGCCGAACCGTTGGGCGTTACACGGGTCATCACCGAGCCGTCTGCCTGGGGCAGTTGCTCCAGGGTCGGCTGTGGGGCGGGGCGGTTCCAGTACCAGAAGCCACCCGCCGCGATCAGCGCGAGCAGCACTACAAAGGCCAATACATACCGCCAGGAGCGTCGAATCATCAGCGTTTCACCAATCCAGTCAAGCCGCCTGCGATCAGGGCGGCGGTGTCGGCCAGTGCCACCAGCGGATCAAGTCCTGCGGGCACGGCCATATAACGGGGTTCCCAGTCGGGCTGGAACTTGTCTTTGAAGCGGCGCAAACCTTGGAAGTTATACAACTGCTCGCCGCGACGGAACACCATTGAGCCCAAACGCTGGGTCAACGGCGCGCCACGACGGGGCTGCAGGCCCGACAACGGCACCATGCCGAGGCTGAAGCGGGCGTAATCATGGTTCTTATAATGTTGAATCAGGCCAACCATCATGAATTCCATGGTCAGCTTCGGCGCGTCGGGGTGGGCGCGCATCAGGTCGAGGCTGGCCAGGTCGTGGTTGTAGGTTTCGAGCAGGTTGGCGAAGGCCACCGGGCGCCCTTCGAAACGAATGATCGCAATACGAAAGTGCTTGAGGTAGTCGTCGCTGAAACGCCCGAGCGAGAAGCCTTTTTCCCGCACGTTCTTGCCGGTCAGCCAGGCGTCGGAGATGACTTTCAGCTCATCCATGGGCGCCTGGCCTTGATCGAAGATCTCCAGCGACAGGCCGTCCCGGGTGCCACGGTTCCAGGTGTAGCGCAGGTCCTTCATCTCTTTGCCCTTGGCTTCCAGGTCAAAGCGTTTCAGGTCCACTCGGGCTTCTTCGCCCAGCTTGATCGCGGTCAGGCCGATGTCCATGTAGTACGGCAGGTTCTCGGCGCGTACCTGATAGAACACCGGGCGAGCGTGATGGATGTCGCACAGGTCACGGAACTGCCAGATCATCTCGGCGCGCGGCTGGGTCGGGCCGATCGGGTCGTACAGGGCCACCAGGCTGCGCCCACGGCGGGCGTACATCAGGAAGGCTTCGTCGTTGGGATGAAACAGCAGCGCCTTGTCACCGGTCAGTGCCAGGCCGCCGTCGGGTTGGGAGGAGGCCATCAGGATCCTGGTGGCGCGCTCCAGTTCATCCGGAGTCGGCAGGTGAATCACCGGGCGTGCGGTGCGCAGCAGCCAGGTCAGCGAGACGATCACCAGCAGCACGGCCGCACCCAGCAACGAACGCAAGCCACGGGGGGCGTTGGCGTCTAGGGTGAACTGCCACCACAGTTGATGGCTGTACGGCACGTCCTGATAGGCAAACAGCAGCAGCCAGATCGAGGCCCCGAGTACGCACACGCTGGCCACCAGGTACAGCGGCGAGAATGGCAGCTCGGTCAGGCGGCTGGCGCGGTAGAACGAGCGGCGGAAGATGGCCAGCAGCACTGCCGTCATGATCATCAGGCTGGCTTCTTCCCAGTCAAAACCTTTGAGCAGGGAGAGCAGGGCGCCGGCCAGCAGCAGCACCATGGTCAGCATCCAGGCGGCGGACAAGCGCCGACGCAGGCCCTGAGCCAGCAGCAGGCACAGCACGCCGATCAGGCTGGCACCGAAGTGCGAGGCGTCAATCAGGCGGTGGGGAATCAGGAAGCCGATGTTTTCCAGGCGTGAGTCGATTTCCGGCGTGGCGCCGGAAAACAGCAGGACCACGCCGGACAAAAAAACCAGTACGGCCAGCACCGGGGCCGCGAAGCCCGAGGCTACCCGCAGGCTCTGCTGGGTCTGGAACAGACGCTGTGCTTCGTTGACCAGCAGGAAGATGCAGGCGATCAACAGTGGCAACACCACGTAGATCATCCGGTACAGCAACAACGCGGCGGCCAGTGGCGCGGCACCGAGCTTGTCGGCAAAAGCGGCCAGCAGGATCGCTTCAAAGACGCCTACGCCGCCTGGCACATGGCTGAGCACACCGGCCGCCAGTGCCAGCAGATACACCAGCAGGAACGGGCCGAACGGCGGCGCTTCCGGCAACAGCATATAAAGGACGGTGGCAGCAGCGGCCACATCCAGCGCGGTGATGATCAATTGCAGAAAGGTCAGGCGGCGACCCGGCAGGCGCAAGGTGCGGCGCCCGGCCTTGACCAGCAGGTTGTCCGGGTAAGGCTGTTCCGGCAGGCGGCGGCGATAAATGCCGATGCACAGCGCGGCCGACAATAACAGCACGGCGCCGGCGATGCTGCCGAGCAGGCCTTGGGACACATGCAGATAAGTAGACGCGGCAGGCAGGTTGCTCAATGTCGCCAAGGCGGCCAGCGGCGGCAGGGCGGTGCCCAGCGCCAGGCTGGCGAATACCGTCATGTGCGCCACTTCTGCAGCCCCGATACCGTGGCGTGCATAGAGGCGGTAACGCACCGAGCCACCCGAGAGCATCGACAAACCAATGGCATTGCCGATGGCGAAGGCGGTGAAGCCGCCCATGGCCAGGGTCTTGGCCGGCAATTTCACCCCGGCGTAGCGCGCGCCGGAAAATTCATAGCCCAACAAAATGATGAAACCGGCGACGGCTGCGGCGAATGCGCCGAGCAAGGCCGGCTTGGGCACTTCCAGGATCGAGTCATGGAGGGCGTAAAGGTCAAGCTCCAGCAATAAATGCCGGCAGGCGATCAGGGCGATTGCGAACAGCAACAGAGTAACGGCCAGCCCGATCGGCTGACGGTACTTGCTCAACAGATCCAGCCAGCGCAAACGGGTGGGAGCGATCGGTTGTTCTGCTGTGACGGTGTCTTGTGGTTCAGACGAGTTGGCGCGCATCAATCACCTCGTGGATTGTGCGCGACAGGATGGAGGTATCCAGCCAAGTTACCAATCCCTATGGACAAAATAATTACAAATATTAACGCGTATCGCCGGGGGCGGCGACAGCGGCCATTGGTCGTAGAGGGTAGCGCTTGAGCATTGAGCATAGCTTGCAATGAGATGGACTCTACAAACCGTGTGGGGTTTCATGAAAGATGCCATGCCATTGTTTCAGAAGAACTTTTTAGCCGGATACAAAAAAGGCCACTCTTTCGAGTAGCCTTTTTTGATGTTTGGTTGCGGGAGCCGGATTTGAACCGACGACCTTCGGGTTATGAGCCCGACGAGCTACCAGACTGCTCCATCCCGCGTCTGTGGGCGGCATTCTACAGTCCAGCGGCGAGGTGTCAACCGTTAATGGGGGGGTGGGGCAAATTAGTCTGAATCGGCGGCCGAATGCGAAGCGTTGACGCTAAGTGCAGGCTGGGCAAAGATTTTTTTGTCTTACAATTTTTGTACAGAGCAAAAACAGGCGCGCACAAAAAAGGCCACTCTTTCGAGTAGCCTTTTTTGATGTTTGGTTGCGGGAGCCGGATTTGAACCGACGACCTTCGGGTTATGAGCCCGACGAGCTACCAGACTGCTCCATCCCGCGTCTGTGTGTCGGCATTCTACAGAGGAACGCAGGTGTGTCAACCTGTGAATCGAAGAAAAGCGCTTGTGGTTCAATCGGTTAGCGCTCCAAAGACGCTGTTGATCTGGCGCGGGGCCAGTCTGGACAAGGGTTTCAGCTCTATCGGGACGGTGAGTTCAATTGAGAAAATAAATTCATCCGTAAAATTTCCTACCGCTCGAACGGAAGATTCAAACTACTGGTGCTATATACAGGGGTGAATGCGATACTGACCATCCGTTGGTTTACACCCTCTGTTTATATGACGCAGCGCAAAATCATCCACGTCGACTGTGATTGCTTCTACGCCGCCATCGAGATGCGTGATGACCCGAGCCTGGCGCAAAAGCCGCTGGCGGTTGGCGGCTCGGCGGATCGGCGCGGGGTGATTGCGACCTGCAACTACGAGGCGCGGGCTTATGGCGTGCGCTCGGCAATGTCGTCGCGTCATGCCCTGAAACTGTGCCCGGACCTGACCATCGTCAAACCGCGCATGGATGCCTATAAAGAAGCGTCGAAGGAAATCCAGACGATCTTTCGCGACTACACCGACCTGATCGAGCCGTTGTCGCTGGATGAAGCCTACCTGGACGTGTCCGACAGCCCGCATTTCGGCGGCAGCGCCACGCGCATCGCCCAGGATATTCGCCGCCGCGTTTCCAACCAGCTGCACATCACCGTGTCTGCCGGTGTGGCGCCAAACAAGTTTTTGGCCAAGATCGCCAGTGACTGGAAAAAACCCAACGGCCTGTTTGTGATCACCCCCGATCAGGTCGAGGATTTTGTGTCCCAGTTGCGCGTGAGCAAGCTGCACGGCGTTGGCAAGGTTACTGCGGACAAGCTGGCGCGCCTGGGAATTGAAGACTGCCTGCAACTGCGCGAGTGGAACAAGCTGGCGCTGGTGCGCGAATTCGGCAGTTTTGGCGAACGACTCTGGAGCCTGGCTCGTGGGATTGATGACCGTGTGGTGCAGAACGACAGCCGTCGGCAGTCCATCAGTGTGGAAAATACCTACGATGCGGACCTGCCGGATCTCTCAAGTTGCCTGGCAAAACTGCCCGAGCTGATGGAAACCCTGGCCGGACGCATGGCGCGCATCGACAGCAGTTACCGTGCGGGCAAGCCGTTTGTGAAGGTGAAGTTTCATGATTTTACCCAGACGACGCTGGAGCAGGCCGGGGCAGGGCGGGACTTGGAGAGTTATCAACAGCTGTTGACGCAGGCGTTTAACCGGGGTGGCAAACCGGTACGGTTGTTGGGGATTGGGGTGAGGTTACTTGATCTGAGCGCCGGCAACGAACAACTCCAGTTTCCCTGGTAAAAACCGCAGATAAAACTGTGGGAGCTGGCTTGCCTGCGATAGCGGTGTAACAGTCAAAGTATCAGTGACTGACATTCAGCTATCGCAGGCAAGCCAGCTCCCACCGTTGTATTACGGTGTTGCCAAAACCTCAGCGAGCGCCGGGGTCCGCCACCAGTCGCCCCGCATCCTTGGTCAGCGCCTGCAGAAACTCCTGCTGCAATTCCGGATCATTGCGGGTCAGTTCGATCAGGCTTTGCTCAAGCTCGCTGGCTTCCTCTTCCAGACCCAGCTCAGACAGACGCTTGACCCGGTGCACCCACTGGTTGACTTCGTCGTCTTCCAGGTCGTCGTAGATCAGGCCGTGGGCTTCCAGCAACTTGCCGCGCAGGGTGTTGCTGATGGCCAGGGTCGAATCCGAATGCACATCGTCCTGGCCGTCTTCCACGCTGATTTTCAAGGTGGTGATGCGGTTCAGGTCGTGCTCGGCAAAGGGGCTGTCCAGCAGGTTCAGGCGCAGCACGCCGTCGCGGTCGGTGGTCAGGTCGAAGGTTTGTTTGCCGGCGGTAACCTGTACCGGGCGTTCGCTCCAGGGCAGGCTCGAATACTCCGTGCGCTTGTCGCGCTGGACTTCATCGATGCCCGCCAGGTTCTGCTGCGCACGGCCGTGGGATTGCACGTTCATGAACGGGTTGATGCCGTCCACGCCGTAGCTCAGCCAGTCGCGGGTCATGCTGGTGGGCAGGTTGCCGAGGGCAAAGATGTTCGCCACGTTAGCCCCCGCGCCCGCCACCAGGGCGACCGCACCCAGGGGCATCTCATAGAGTTTGCGCCAGGGTTGGTAAGGGGTGTAACGATCGTAACGGCGGGTGACTTCGAACTCAGTGACCTCAAAGGTCTTCTGCTCGTGAATGCGAACCCGGCGTTGCGGCAATTCCAGCACTTTGGGTTCACCTACATCGATCTGCAGGCTGTGGTCGAGCAATTTGCGCTCGACCCGTTCCTCGTGCTCACTGCGTTGCGACATCTGGTTGGCGCAGCCGCTGACCAGCAGGGCGCCGCACAAGGCGGCGCCCCCCAGGGCTCTGGTGTTTCGCTTGAACATGACTTCTCTTGATCTGGTTTTCAGCGACGAATACGCGCCTGAAGGAAAGACAGCACGTCAGCCACCGGCAGCGGTTGGGCTTCGGCTTCGGTCCGGCTCTTGTATTCCAGATTGCCATCCGCCAGGCCGCGGTCACTGACCACGATCCGGTGCGGGATGCCAATCAGTTCCATGTCGGCGAACTTGATGCCCGGGCTGGTTTTCTTGTCCCGGTCATCGAGCAGCACTTCAAAGCCGGCAGCCGTCAGTTCGGCATACAGTTTGTCGGTGGCTTCGCGTACCAGTTCGGTTTCATAACGCAGCGGTACCAGTGCAATCTGGAACGGGGCCAGGGCGTCACTCCAGATAATGCCTTTCTCGTCGTTGTTCTGCTCAATGGCTGCGGCCACCACGCGGGATACGCCAATACCGTAGCAACCCATTTCCAGGGTGATCGGCTTGCCGTTCTCGCCCAGCACTTCGCACTTCATCGCCTTGCTGTACTTGTTGCCCAGCTGGAAGATGTGCCCGACTTCGATGCCGCGCTTGATTTCCAGGGTTCCCTTGCCATCCGGGCTTGGGTCACCGGCGACCACGTTGCGCAGGTCAGCCACGGTCGGAACCGGCAGGTCACGCTCCCAGTTCACGCCGAAGTAGTGCTTGTCGTCGATGTTTGCGCCGATACCGAAGTCGCTCATCAGCTCGACCGAGCGGTCGATGATGATCGGCAGCGGCAGGTTCAGCGGGCCGAGGGACCCTGCACCGGCGCCAATGGCGTCGCGCAGTTCGGCATCGGTGGCCATGACCAGCGGGCTGGCCACGCCAGGTTGCTGGGCAGCCTTGATTTCGTTGAGCTCATGGTCGCCACGGATCACCAGCGCGATCAGCTTGCCTTCTTCTTCGGCGCGCACGATCAGGGTCTTGATGGTCTTTTCAATCGGCAGATTGAATTTCTCCACCAGGGCCGCGATGGTTTTGGTGTCTGGGGTATCGACCAGGCGCAGCTCTTCAGCCGGTGCGGCGCGGGAGGTTTCCCGTGGCACGGCTTCGGCTTTCTCGATGTTCGCCGCGTAGTCGGAACCGTTGCTGAACACGATATCGTCTTCACCGGACTCGGCCAGCACGTGGAACTCGTGGGAACCGGCACCGCCGATGGAACCGTTGTCGGCTTCAACCGGGCGGAATTTCAGGCCCAGGCGCGTGAACACGTTGCAGTAGGCGGTGTGCATGCGGTCGTAGGTGACCTGCAAGGACGGCTGGTCCGCGTGGAACGAATACGCGTCCTTCATGATGAATTCGCGGCCGCGCATCAGGCCGAAACGCGGGCGGATTTCGTCACGGAACTTGGTCTGGATCTGATACAGGTTCAGCGGCAGCTGCTTGTAGCTGCTCAGCTCGTTGCGCATCAGGTCGGTGATCACTTCTTCATGGGTCGGGCCGGCGCAGAAATCGCGGCCATGACGGTCCTTGAAGCGCAGCAGCTCAGGGCCGTACTCTTCCCAGCGCCCGGATTCCTGCCACAGCTCAGCCGGTTGGGTGCTCGGCATCAACACTTCCAGAGAGCCGGCGGCGTTCATTTCTTCACGCACGATGGCTTCGACCTTGCGCATCACCTTCAAGCCCATGGGCAACCAGGTGTACAGGCCCGAGGCCAGTTTGCGGATCATGCCGGCGCGCAGCATCAGCTGATGGCTGATCACAACCGCGTCGGAAGGCGTTTCTTTCTGTGTGGCGAGCAAATATTGACTGGTACGCATGGTAGGCCGTTGTCGGTTGCTTGGACTTGAAATGACTCTGGATTGTACGGGCGGTTGCCGCTGGAGTACAGGCGTGAGGTTGTGGGGTGTTTTTGTTGGCGCAGGGCTTTTGTGGGAGCTGGCTTGCCTGCGATGGGATCACCGTGGTGTATCAGATACACCCCGTCGTCTGCATCGCAGGCAAGCCAGCTCCCACATTGATCGAGTCGTGTCAGTCTTCTTGTGGAGGATTCAACCGAATCCGGCGGCTTTCCTGGAACCAGTGCAATGCAATCAGGAACAGCGTCGGTACACCCAGCAGGCAGGTGATCAGGAAGAAGTTGTGATAGCCGAACTTCTCGACCATCACCCCCGAATAGCCGCCGATCAGGCGTGGCAGCAGCAGCATGATGGAGCTGAGCAGCGCGTATTGGGTGGCGGAGAACTTGAGGTTGGTCAGGCTCGACAGGTAGGCGACGAACGCTGACGTGGCCAGGCCCGAGCTGAAGTTGTCCAGGGAAATGGTGAAGATCAGCATCTGCAGGTCGGGGCCCATGTCGGCCAGCATCACGAACAACAGGTTGGTTGCCGCCGACGCCACACCGCCGATAAACAGGATCGGCAAGATGCCGAAACGCACGATCAGCAGGCCGCCCATGCCCGCGCCGAGCAGGGTCATGATCAGGCCGAAGATCTTGCTGACCCCGGCGATCTGGTCCTTGGTGAAGCCCTGGTCGATGTAGAACACGTTGGCCATCACGCCCATTACCGTGTCGGACATGCGGTAGGTGGCAATCAGCCCGAGCAGCAGCAGGGCCTGCCAGCGGTAGCGCACGATAAAGTCGTTGACCGGCGTCAGCACCGGCGCCAGGCCGCGGCGGCCCATGGTCGACAGGCACAGCGTGGTCAGGAGGATATAGAGAATGGCGCGCAGAAAGGCGCGGTCTTCCATCAGCAGTTCCCACAAGCTCACGCCGTGGAACAACACGCTGGCGAAATCGGTGTTGTACAACTGGGTGAACATGGCCGGTACCGACACCAGCAACACGATCAGTACAAAGACCGAGACCAACTGATGGGCAAAGCTGTAACGCCCGGCCTGCAACTGCGTGCGCAGTGGCACGTTGGGTTCGCGCATGAACAGAGTGGTCAGCAGCGCCGGAATCATCAGCACGCCGAACAGCACGTAAGTGCCGGTCCACGCCGAGTGTTTATAGTTGAAACCGGTCGAGCCGAAACCTTCGGCAAAGAACAGCGCGCCGGCCGTGGCGAGCAGTGCGGCAATGCGATAACCGGACATATAGCTGGCGGCGAGGGCGGCCTGGCGGCTGTCATCGGCAATTTCCAGGCGGTAGGCGTCCACCGCGATGTCTTGAGTGGCAGACGCGAAGGCGACGATGACGGCAATCGCGATCAGCCAGGACAGGTGCTTTTGCGGGTCGCAGAAGCCCATGCCGATCAGCCCGAGGATCACCAGCGTCTGGGCGAGCACCAGCCACGAACGACGCCGCCCCAGTTTGCCGAGCAATGGCAGGCGCCATTGGTCGAGCAGCGGTGACCAGACCCATTTAAAGGCATAAGCGAGGCCGATAAGGCTTGCATAACCAATGGTCTCGCGAGCCACACCGGCCTCGCGCAACCATACGGAAAGCGTCGAGAACACCAACATGTAAGGCAAGCCAGCGGCGAAACCAAGCAACAACAAGACTAACGTCGAAGGGCTGGCATAGGCGGCGAGCGCGGCGCGCCAGGTTTTACGGGGCATGGGCTGGAGTCTGCCTCAGATTTGCGGAAACAAAGCGCGCACTCTAACCGCTGTGCTCTACCGGGCGCCAGCCATGACGCTGAATATCAACGCGATTGTTCAGGATACTGACACCTTCGCTGCGTAAACGCGCACGTTGCTCGTCCCCCGAGGCGCTGCCCACCGGCAGACTTATCCGACCACCGGCACCCAGTACGCGGTGCCACGGCAGCCGGGTATCCTCCGGAAGCTGGCTCAGAATGCGCCCCACCCAGCGCGCCGCGCGGCCCAGCCCGGCCAGGTGCGCCAGCTCGCCGTAACTCACCACGCAGCCTTCGGGTACCTGCGCCAAGGTCAGGTACAGCGCCGTGCGGCGCATTTCGGCGGGCGTTTGCGGGGTTTCGGCGGGTTGATTCACTGTGGGCACATCCGTTGAGATCGTCGGCATTTTTGTGAGAAACGTCTGTAAATATCGCAGACGGCACTGAACTCAATACAAATCCCTGAGTCAGTCCTTGCTCAGACGTTATCTAACACGATAATGGCGCCTTTTTTGTCAAAACTTGAGCCCCGATCTGCTTATGTTGTCCAGAACCCTGCTGTGCCTTGCTGTTTTCAGCGCCTCCACGCCCTTGCTGGCCGATACCGTCTGGTTGAAGAACGGCGACCGCCTGACCGGCAAGATCAAGCTCTTCGACGGCGGCAAGCTGTTGATCCAGACCGATTACGCCGGCGCCATTCCGGTGGACTGGAAGCAGGTCAAGACCCTGGAAAGCGATCAGGAGTTGCTGGTCAAGCAGGATGCCTACACGGGCGAAAAGGCCAAATCCCTCAAGGCGGCGGATGATGGCAAAGTGGTGCTGGCCAACGGCGAAGCGCCCAAGACCGTGGAGTTGGCGAGTATTCAGCAGATCATCAAGCCCAAGCCTGTGATCGAAGACCTGGTGTGGAAGGGCAATGTCGACCTGGCGCTGGACTACAAGCGCGCCGACAAAGACACCAACGATTACGACATCGACTTCAAGACCACCGCCCGCCACGGCCAGTGGCGCCACACGGCTCAAGGTGAGTACAACCGCGAATTCCAGGACGACGTCACCACCACCGACAACTGGGCGCTGGAATATGACCTGGACCGCTTCATCACCGAACACTGGTTCTGGCAGGGTCGCCTGACTTACAAGCGTGACAAGGTTGAAGACCTGTCGCGCCAGCGCACGGTCGGTACCGGCCCGGGCTATCAGTTCTGGGACGATGAGCTGGGCGCGTTCTCCCTCGGTTCGCTGCTGAACCGCACCGATTACCAGTATTCCGACGACCGCAAATCCAACTTCTACTCCCTGGCCATGAAATGGAGCTACAACCGCTATCTGGTGGGTAAGACCGTGGAGTTTTTCACTAATGGTGAATTGGGTAAACCGCTTGCCGGCCCGGCCGACTATTCCCTGGATGCGGAAATGGGCCTGCGCTACAAAGTCACCGAATGGGCCTCGCTCAACCTCAAGGCCGAGCGCGACATCATTAATGGCGAATCTCAAAGCAGCTTGAACAAGACCCGCTACACCGCAGGCTTTGGCGTGGCCTGGTAACCCCTCTGCAACAACGCCCGGCAAAACCTGCCGGGCGGCCTCTGGCAACCTGCGCAGATATTGATTACCTTGTGTTGAGATCCATTCCCATATGGTGTGGGCGGCCGGATACCCGAGGAGTCATACGTTGAGCGCGCACGTTGCCAAGAACGCCCGAGAGCTGTTGCTCAAGGAATACCGTGGGGCTCTCTCCACACTGTCCAAAGCCATGCCCGGCTTTCCTTTCGGCTCGGTCGTGCCTTATTGCCTCGACGAGCAGGGCCGCCCGGTCATCCTGATCAGCCGCATCGCCCAGCACACTCATAACCTGCAAAAAGACCCCAAGTGTTCATTGCTGGTCGGCGAGCGCGAGGCCGATGACGTGCAAGCGGTAGGGCGCCTGACTTACCTGGCCGAAGCCGAAAAGATCGGGGGCGAAGCCGCGATTGAAGCCGCCGCCGAGCGTTATTACCGCTATTTCCCCGATTCCGCCAACTACCACAAGGCCCACGACTTCGATTTCTGGGTGCTCAAACCGGTACGCCACCGCTACATCGGCGGTTTTGGTGCGATCCACTGGGTGGATCAGCTGACCCTGGCCAACCCATTCGCGGGCAAGGCCGAACGCAGCATGATCGAACACATGAACAGCGACCACGCCAAGGCCATCGCCCACTACGTCGAACTCACCGGTTTGCCGACCACCGAGCCGGCACAACTGGCCGGTATCGACAGCGAAGGCATGCACTTGCGTATCGGACAATCCTTATATTGGTTGCCGTTTGCAGAGTCTTGCAACACGCCGACACAAGTCCGCGAAGCCCTGGTTTCATTGGCTCACGCCGAGGTCTGGCCGAAAAAAGAGCCTGCCAGCGCTTGAATTCACGAAATGGCGACGTCATCTAAGGTGGACTGGCAAGGCATTCTTGCGTTGAGGAACCTTTTGATGCGCCCTTTTTTATTGCTCTTTCTGCTGTTTCCGGTGTTGGAGCTGTTCGTATTCGTACAAGTCAGCAGTGCGATCGGGTTTTTCCCGGCGCTGCTGTTGATCATTCTCGGCTCGATGCTCGGCGTTCTGGTGCTGCGTGTCGCCGGCCTGGCCACGGCACTGCGTGCCCGTGAAAGCCTGAATCGCGGCGAATTGCCCGCCCAGACCATGCTCGAAGGCCTGATGATGGCCCTGGCCGGGGGCTTGCTGATTTTGCCGGGCTTTATCAGCGACGTGGTGGGTTTGGTCATGCTGCTGCCGGTCACCCGCAAGCTGCTGGCGGGCAAGATGCGCCAGCGTGCCGAAGAGGCCGCCATTCGCCAGCGCGCGTTCGCCGACGACCTGCAACCCCGTGGCGGTCCGGCTCCGCGCCAGCCGCTGGGGCGTGAAGGCGACGTGATCGAGGGCGAATTCGAACACCGCGACAGCAAATAACCGCTGCACCGGCACGGCACCTTCGGGTGCCGTGCTGCATTTACCGCCCGGCGGGCACAAAAAATTTCCGTCTCGGCCCCTTGTAATAAGCTTATGCGCCCTTATGTAACGGTCACCGCAAGGTTTCTGGTGGCGACACCGGACAGACTTCAGCGTCTTGCCTGACGAGACGCGACCGGCACAGCCGGAATACAACCTGCCGGTACTGACACCGGCCGATGAAAAACACAATTAGGAGAGATCGACAATGAGCAAGCTTCGTCCTCTGCACGACCGCGTCGTTATCAAGCGCAGCGAAGAAGAAAAGAAAACCGCTGGCGGTATAGTTCTGCCAGGTTCGGCTGCTGAAAAAGCCAACCACGGTGTGATCGTCGCTGCAGGCCCGGGCAAGACCCTGGAAAACGGTGAAGTACGTGCTCTGGCCGTTAAAGTCGGTGACAAGGTTGTATTCGGCCCTTACTCCGGCAGCAACACTGTGAAAGTTGACGGCGAAGACCTGCTGGTGATGGCTGAGAACGAGATTCTCGCCGTACTGGAAGGCTGATTTTCCCGCTCATTTTTCCGTTACTCCAAAGTATTTAAGGATTATCGATCATGGCTGCTAAAGAAGTTAAATTCGGCGATTCCGCCCGCAAGAAAATGCTCACCGGTGTCAACGTGCTGGCTGACGCAGTAAAAGCGACCCTGGGCCCGAAAGGCCGTAACGTGATCATCGAGAAGAGCTTCGGCGCTCCGACCATCACCAAGGACGGCGTTTCCGTAGCCAAAGAAATCGAACTGGAAGACCGTTTCGAAAACATGGGCGCGCAGCTGGTCAAAGACGTTGCCTCCCGTGCCAACGATGACGCAGGCGACGGTACTACCACCGCTACCGTTCTGGCTCAGTCGATCGTCAACGAAGGCCTGAAAGCCGTCGCTGCCGGCATGAACCCGATGGACCTGAAACGCGGCATCGACAAGGCGACCATCGCCATCGTCAAAGAGCTGAAGAGCCTGTCCAAGCCATGCGCCGACACCAAGGCCATCGCTCAGGTAGGCACCATCTCCGCCAACTCCGACAACTCCATCGGCGACATCATTGCCGAAGCCATGGAAAAAGTCGGTAAAGAAGGCGTGATCACCGTTGAAGAAGGCACTGGCCTGGAAAACGAACTGTCGGTTGTTGAAGGCATGCAGTTCGACCGTGGCTACCTGTCCCCGTACTTCGTCAACAAGCCGGACACCATGGTTGCCGAGCTGGACAGCCCGCTGATCCTGCTGGTCGACAAAAAGATCTCCAACATCCGCGAAATGCTGCCAGTACTGGAAGCCGTTGCCAAAGCCGGCCGCCCACTGTTGATCGTTTCCGAAGACGTTGAAGGCGAAGCCCTGGC
Source organism: Pseudomonas tolaasii NCPPB 2192 (assembly GCF_002813445.1). Lineage (NCBI taxonomy): Bacteria > Pseudomonadati > Pseudomonadota > Gammaproteobacteria > Pseudomonadales > Pseudomonadaceae > Pseudomonas > Pseudomonas tolaasii. The sequence goes on along the minus strand of NZ_PHHD01000001.1, from coordinate 162,878 downwards.
AACGCTGGTTGTGAACAACATGCGTGGCATCGTTAAAGTCGCAGCCGTCAAGGCTCCAGGCTTCGGCGACCGTCGCAAGGCTATGCTGCAGGACATCGCCGTGCTGACTGGCGGTACCGTTATCTCCGAAGAGATCGGCCTGAGCCTGGAAAGCGCCACCCTGGAAAACCTGGGTAGCGCCAAGCGCGTGACCATCTCCAAAGAAAACACCATCATCGTTGACGGTGCTGGCGTTGAGCAGGACATCCAGGCTCGCATCACCCAGATCCGTGCCCAGGTTGCCGAAACTTCGTCCGACTACGACCGTGAAAAACTGCAAGAGCGTCTGGCCAAACTGTCCGGCGGCGTTGCAGTGATCAAGGTTGGCGCCGGTTCCGAAGTTGAAATGAAAGAGAAGAAAGCCCGCGTTGAAGACGCCCTGCACGCAACCCGTGCAGCCGTTGAAGAAGGCGTGGTACCTGGCGGTGGCGTAGCGCTGATCCGTGCTCTGGAAGCCATCACCGGCCTGAAAGGCGACAACGCCGACCAGGACGTGGGTATCGCTGTTCTGCGTCGCGCTGTTGAAGCACCGCTGCGTCAGATCGCTGCCAACTCCGGCGACGAGCCAAGCGTTGTGGTCAACGAAGTCAAGAACGGCAAAGGTAACTTCGGTTACAACGCTGCGACTGGCGAGTACGGCGACATGATCGAAATGGGCATCCTGGACCCAACCAAGGTAACCCGTTCCGCGCTGCAAGCAGCATCCTCCATCGGCGGTCTGATCCTGACCACTGAAGCGGCGATCGCTGAAGCACCGAAGAAAGAAGGCTCGGCTGGCGGTGGCGGTATGCCAGACATGGGCGGCATGGGTGGCATGGGCGGCATGATGTAAGCCAGCCTTACCCGGCGAATAAAAAACCCCGCCTGCAGTGATGCAGGCGGGGTTTTTTTATGGGCTTTTAATGATTCAGCCGATCGAACGACGCCTCAGCAGCTTCTTGAAGGTCATGCCGCGCGCCAGCGTCAGTCGGGCATGCGGCACAAATGCCAGGGGTTGCGGTGCAACAGCTTGGTCGAGTGGGCGAGGGACAGGCAGGTGCGCGAGTTTTTCAGAGCAGGCACGCCTGGGACGCTCCCAATTGCGGTACACCACGATACCCAGCCGTTGCAGGGTGCCGGCGTAATAGTCCTGGGCGTTGAGCTTGGCGGAATAACGGCTGCCGCACCCGGCGGACAGGTAGGGCACCGCCTGGCTGAAGGCGAATGCGTTGTTTGCCAGCAGCGAAATGACGGCGATGCGCAGTGGCACCATCAGCCGTGGCCAAGGCTTTTTTGGGGGACGCATGAACGGGCTCTCCAACCTGAAATTCTGGTGCGCAGGTTACGAGAGATGGGAATGCCTCACTGTCACAGGCTGTAACACAGGCCTTTGTAAGGTCTGATCACTGTGGTGAGCGGGCTTGCCCCGCGTTGGGCTGCGCAGCGGCCCTAAAACCATCTGTGCAGGTTTACCTGACGATACGCGGTGACCTTTATTGGGGCTGCTGCGCAGCCCAACGCGGGGCAAGCCCGCTCGCCACAAGTTTCTCGTATAAAAGGCTGATTATCGAGGCCGTAGGGGCAGGACCAGGCTCATTCGCGCGCCGCCAAGCGGGCTGCGGGTAACCGACAGCTCACCGCGGTGCCATTGGGTCGCGCGTTTGGCCAGGGCCAACCCGAGGCCGAAGCCGCCGGGCTCATCGCCACCCATCGAGAGCCGCACAAACGGCTCGAAGATTTTCTCGCGGTTTTCCGCGAGCACGCCGGGGCCGTCGTCGTCCACATGCAGCACCACATGGTGCTCTCCGTGATAGGTAGCGCTCACGGACACCTGGTCGCGGGCGTAAGTAATGGCATTGCTCAGCAGGTTGCGCACGATCAGGTGCAGCAACGCGCGGTCGCCGACCAACTCAAGGTTCGCCGGCTCGGTATCAAGGCTCAACCGCCGGTGGTGGTCGTCCAGCAAGGCGAATTCGTGATGAAGCCAGTCGCGCAGGTCTATCGGTTCGTACTGCAGGTCGGTGGGCGCGCTGGCCAGGCGGGCGAATGCGAGGCTGGCGCGCACCAGCGCCTCGAGTTCTTCGACGTCGGTTTGCAAGCGCTCTTGCAGCCGGGTGCGGGTGAGCGGGTCTTCGCTTTTTCCCAACAGCGTCAGGGCAAAGCGCATGCGTGCCAGCGGCGTGCGCAGTTCGTGGGAGACCGCCTGGGAGACTTCGCGATGGCGGTCGTTCATGGCGCTGATGTCCTGGGCGTGCTGCTGCAGGGTCAGCAGCAACGGCGTCCATTCCTTGCCCATGGCGGGCAGCATGGCGTTGGGTGTGCGCGCCAGTGTCGCGAGGCAGCCATTGAGGGTGTTCAGGTCGCGTCGGCGACGGCGGTGCGTGCGAATGCCCAGCCCGATCAGCAGCAGTACCGGCAGGCCCGCGACGGCGGCGGTAAGCCAGTAAACCGGGAATTTCAGCAGGTCCTTGACCTCGGCCGTGCCCCACATCGGGCCGAACTGGATCAGGGTTTTGTCGTCGAGCGGGAAGTAGGAAACATCCTCGTCGCTGTTCAGGGCCGGTTGCCGATGTTCCAGCATGACCAGCGCTTCCGGCGGCAACACCACTTCATCCAGCGTCACCAGATGCACCGGGTACTGGAAGTGCGCACGCAGCGTGCGCATGCGCGCTTCGCGCTGGTCGGCAGGCACGCCCTTGAGCTGCTCGGCCACCAGGTAGCCGGGCCCGGCCATCAAACGCAAAAAACTGTCCTGGCCGACGAACACCGACGCATTGGCACACAGCCACAGCAGATACAGGGTCAGGCCCGCCCAGCCCGTGGCTGCGACGGCGACCATCCAGGGGCGCACCTTAGACAGCATTCGGCGCCTCCTGCGGGATCTCGACAAATAAATAGCCCTGAGCCGTGATGGTCTGGATGGTCACCGGGCATTCCAGGCTCATCAGCTTTTTGCGCAGGCGCGAGACGCGCATATCCACGGAACGGTTGAGGCCGTCATATTCCAGACCGCGCAAACTTTGCAGGAGTCTTTCCCGGGTCAGCAGTACGCCGCAATGGCGGGCGAAGATCGCCAGCAACTCGAACTCGGCCACCGAAAACTGTAAGGGCGTGTCATTGAGCCAGGCGAAATGGCTGTTCAGGTCCAGTCGAAACCCGCCCCATTGGTAATAAACGCGCGGGGCTTGCGGGTGGCGGCGCAGCAACGAGCGGATCCGCGCCAGCAACAGCAGCGGGTCGACGGGCTTGACCACGTAATCGTCCGCCCCGAGGTTGAACCCGGTGAGTTGCTCGGCGTTTTCATCCAGCGCGGTCATCATCAGGATCAGGCCGGGGTAACGGTCGCGAATCTGCCGGCACAGGGTGAAGCCGTCGATGCCCGGCAGCATCACATCCAGAATCAGCAGTGCCGGTTTTTCATCGAGGATGCGCTGGGCGGCGCGGTCGCCCCGATGCTCCACCGCGACGGTAAAGCCTTCGGCGCGCAGAAACTCGGCCGTCAGTGCGGCGAGAGGGCGGTCATCTTCAATCAGCAGCAGGGTGTCGGACATGAACAGTAAAGCCGTCGCCGGAGGATGGGCGCAAGTGTTACGCCCTGAGCCTCGCGCAGGCAAGGGTGAGGTCGGCGATTTTCGCCCTGACACTGTCGTCAGTTTGTGAAGCTATAGTGAAAATCTCGTTCAACCCAAAAATCGGTTGAAAACCCTTATCGATGCCTCCTCAAGGTCTATCCCTGAGCCACACTTGGCCTTAAGCTGCGCGAGCCAACACGGCCGTTACCGCGTACGGAGACACTGCCCATGCGAATTCTATTGGTTGAAGACAACCGCGATATTCTGGCCAACCTGGCCGATTACCTGGGGTTAAAGGGTTATACCGTGGACTGTGCGCAGGACGGTTTGTCGGGCCTGCACCTGGCCGCCACCGAGCATTATGACTTGATCGTGCTCGACATCATGCTGCCGGGCATTGATGGCTACACGCTGTGCAAACGCCTGCGCGAAGACGCCCGTCGCGACACGCCGGTGATCATGCTCACCGCCCGCGACCAACTGGATGACCGGCTGCAGGGCTTCAAGTCCGGCGCCGATGACTACCTGCTCAAACCCTTCGCCCTGTCGGAGCTGGCCGCACGCATCGAAGCCGTGCTGCGCCGGGCCCAGGGTGGCGGGCGCCGCGCGCTGCAAGTCGGTGATCTGAGCTATGACCTGGATACCCTCGAAGTCACCCGCGAAGGGCGCCTGCTCAAGCTCAACCCGGTCGGCCTGAAGCTGCTGGCGGTGTTGATGCAAAAAAGCCCGCACGTATTACGCCGGGAAATTCTTGAAGAAGCGCTGTGGGGCGACGATTGCCCGGACAGCGACAGCCTGCGCAGCCACGTCCACCAATTGCGCCAGGTCATCGATAAACCGTTCGCCAAGCCACTGCTGCAAACCGTGCACGGCGTAGGGTATCGCCTGGCCGAGGGTCGTGATGGAGTTTAAGCAAAGCCTTGCCCAGCGGATCATCATCGCCTTCGCGTTGATGAGTGCGCTGGTGGCAGGGGCGTTCGCCATGGGCATTGTCGCGACGGTGCACCTTGTAGAAGAAAAGTTGATTTCGGCAGGCCTTGGCGGTGACTTGCAACGCCTGCTGTTGATGGACAGTGTCGAGGACTGGAACCACCGGCCCGAGCCGGACCAACTGTTCTATTTCAGCGGTGGCCCCGGCGATTTCGAGTTGCCCAAGGATTTGCGGCATCTGGAACCGGGCTTCCATGAGGTGTTTCGCGAAGCGCTGTCGTACCACGCCATGGTTGAAGTGGTGGACGGCCGGCGGTATGTGCTGCTGCAAGACCAAAGTGATTTCGAAGAGCGCGAGCGCGTGCTGTTTGCCGTGGTGCTGGTGGGTTTTGTACTGAGCCTGGCGCTGGCGGTGTTCCTCGGCTGGGTGCTGGCGCGCAAGGTGATGGCGCCGGTGGTGCGTCTGGCCCGCCAGGTGCGGCATCGCGACCAATTGCTCGGCCTGGCCCCGCCCTTGGCGCCGGATTATGCCGCGGATGAAGTCGGTGAACTGGCCGTGGCCTTCGACGCCACCCTGGGCCGCCTGCGCCAGGCGTTGAATCGTGAGCAGATGTTCACCAGCGATGTGAGCCACGAGTTGCGCACCCCGTTGATGGTGCTGGCCAGCTCCTGCGAGTTGTTGCTGGAAAACCCGGCCATCGACCAGCGGGGCCGCAACCAGGTGCAGCGCATCGCCCGTGCGTGCGAGGAAATGCGCGAACTGGTGCAAACCTTCCTCATGCTGGCCCGCGCCAAGCACGATGACGCGGCCATGTCGCCGCAAGTGAGCCTGACCCAGGTGGCTGAAGATTTGCTCGGGATCTGGCGCGATCCCATCGAGCAAAAGGGCCTCGAGCTGATTTATCTGCCGGGGAACCCTCTGGATACACGCTACAACACCACCTTCCTGCACGCGGTAATGGGTAACCTGCTGCGCAATGCCTTGCACTACACCGAACAGGGCTTTATCCGCCTGACCCTGGAACCCAGTGGTTTCGTGGTGGAAGACTCCGGCGTCGGCATTCCGGAAGACAAGCGTGAAGCGATGTTCGAGCCCTTCGTGCGTGGCAGCGAAAAGCGCGGTGACGGATTGGGGTTAGGGTTGTCGCTGGTGCAACGGATCTGTGAAAGCCAGGGCTGGAGCGTCAGTTTGAGCACCATGGAACCCAATGGCTGCCGCTTCCACGTGGAGTTGAGCCAGATCAAACCCTGACCGGGAGGCCTGCCGTTATCCTGCCAGAAATCACCGCAATTCGGCGAAGATGGCCCCATGCTATTGCTTGTATCTGTAAAGTCTTGAAATGTATACGATTGGACAGGACAAGTTTTTCACAACGAGTTGACCTGTTGATCACAGTTCGCTGCTTAAGGTTGTAGGCATCAGCAACTGGAGATCCGTTGATGTCTACCCCGACCAAGCTCGAATTTTCTGACAAGTACGACGATCAGCACGCGCAGAATTATTTGCTCAAGCATCAGGACAATCTGGCTCGCCGGCTGTCCCACAAACGCGACGAGCAATTGGCACGTGGCGCACTGGCCATGGCGGGTGAGCCGGGCCTGGTACTGGACCTGCCTTGCGGCGCCGGTCGTTTCTGGCCATTGTTGGCCGAGAAACCCAACCGGGTGATCATCGGCGCGGACAATTCGGCGTCGATGCTGAAGGTGGCAACTGCCGCCCAGCCTGCGGACGTGGTCAAACGGGTACGTCCTTTGCAGACTTCTGCATTTGATATCGATTTGCCAGATAACTCGGTCGACAGCATTTTCTGCATGCGCTTGATGCACCACATTGGTAATCCTGAGCACAGACTGGCGATACTGGGGGAGTTCCAGCGCGTTACCCGTGACAGTGTGATCATTTCGTTGTGGGTCGATGGCAATTTCAAAGCCTGGAAACGCAAGCGTGCCGAAGTAAAACGTCGCAAGAAAGGTGAGCAGGAAGGTTACCAAAACCGGTTTGTGTTACCGGCTGCTACTGTCGAGGCAGAGTTTGAGCAGGCCGGTTTCCGTGTTCAGGAATCCCTGGACTTCATGCCGCTCTACGCCATGTGGCGAGTCTATGTATTGCGTAAGAGGTAACAGGATGGCAGTTGAGTGCGTAGTAGGCAGTCATGTAGCTCCCGAAGAACGATTTGATTTTTTCTGGCGCCTTCAAGGCGATTGGGTCGAGGAGCCCAACCGTCGGCGCGGTGGCGAAAGCGGTGTACAGCGGGTAACCAGCCCAAATGGTCGATTGCTCTACAGCAAGCGTCAGACCGGGCATATCTACCGCAGTTGGCTTCACCCGTTCGGGCGCCCGACGGTGTTGCGCGAGCGCGATGCCCTCAAGGGTTTGCGGTCGTTGGATGTGCGTGTTCCGGAACTGGTGTTCTGCGGCGCGCGCCCCGACCCTGAACACCAGTGGAAAGCCTTGCTGGTGACTGCGTCGCTGGACGGTTTCGACGAGATCGAAAACTGGTACGCCGCAGGTGGCCGTGAGCAATACGGCGAGTTGGTGCATGAGCGTGTGCTCAAGGAATTGGCCGGCACCCTGGCGCGTATGCACAAAGGCCGCTGGCAGCACGGTTGCCTGTACATCAAGCACATCTTTGTACGGGTGACGGGCGAGGGCGACTCGGCCAATGTGGAAGTGGCGCTGCTGGATTTTGAAAAGTGCCGCCAGCGCCTGACCGCTTATCGGGCCGCTTCCCACGATATGCTGCAATTGCGCCGCCATTCGTCGTGGAACGACACTGACTGGAAAAAACTCAGCTACTTTTACGAGACGGCGTTTGGCAGCGCTATCAAGGGTTTAACCAGATGAAGCTAGAAATAGCACGAGGTTTGTTCCTGGTCGCGGCGTTGGGCATTTCAGCCCTCGCCCTGGCTGCGTGGGAACTGCCTCGCACACAAGTGCTGCAGGCGGCGCAAGGCGGTGGGCAATGCCCGCTGCCGCGCGTTGCCAAGGCGAGTGTGGCGGTCAAACCCGATCATGAACTGTTGCTGTTCATGTTTGGGATGTCGCAAGGCATGAGGCCGCAGAGTTGAACAGATTCAAACCCCCCGAGAAGGGCCTTGCGATGCGAGGCCCTTTTTTTTGCCCTGATTTTGCGTGTGCATCCTAACCGGTTAAAGGTGGGAGCTGGCTTGCCTGCGATGGCGTCGCGGCAGTGCAACTGATACACCGAGGTGAATGCATCGCAGGCAAGCCAGCTCCCACACAAGCCAGCTCCCACAGACAAGCGGGTCCGTTTTAAACCAGGTGCAGGTGGTTGTCCCAAAACCCTGCCGGCAACTCCAGCGGCTTGGCCATCAACGGCTTCTGGCGGCAATCGTAGTACCGGCAGCGGCCCTGGCCCGAAGTGACCACAAACCCGTCCGCCACCGCGCCCACGCCGGCGCAATCCGGCAGCGGGCCATCCAGGCGCAACTCGCCACTGTCCATGTCCCAGATAAAAAACCGGTTCCCACGTGGCGCCGTCAACGCCACCAGGCGTAATTCACTGTGCACCGCAACACTGGCGGTGTAATGCCCCATCGCCTGCAACTGCTCATCGGCGACGGGAAATGCCACGAACGGCTGCCCCGGTCGCTTGATCGCAAGCAGCTCGGAACGCTCCTGGGACGGCCCCATGAACTGCTGCCCGGTGAGGATCGTGCCATCGCTGGCGATCCCCATATGCCGCACGCTGTTCATCTGCTGGCCGAGGGTTTCCTTGCTGATCAGGGTACCGTCGCGGTGCATCAAGACGAGGCTCGGCTCCATGGCGTTGAGGTTCATTTCCACCCGGCTTTCGGCTTCGGTGCGAATGCCGCCGTTGGCCACCACCAGGGTTTCGCCGTCGGGCATCCACGACACCTGATGCGGGCCGATGCCGTGGGTGGAAATCTCCCCGCTGTGCACCAGCCTCTCGCCTTCGAACCGATACACACCGAGCAAGCCACGGCCGGGGTCGGAGGTGTCGTTTTCGGTGGTGTACAACCAGTCACCGCTCTTGTGGATCACCGCGTGGCCATAGAAATGGCGATTGGCGTGGGAGGTGATGGTTTGCAACAGCGCGCCATCGCGCAGGTCGATCAAGTAGCTCTCGGTGCCCGGGCGACGGGCGACAAACAGCGCAATCGGCAGCGTCGGGTGGTTGATGATGTCGTGGCAGCGCTGGCCGACCTGGGTGGCAAACACCTGCTTGCCGTCCAGGCGAAAGCCCACAGCGTAGTGTTTGCCATCGGCATCATCGCGCGCCGACAGCAGCAGCGGGCCCCTGTCCTTGCTTTTAAACAGCGTCCAGCCACCCAAAGTGAGCGCGCTGAGTAACGCGCTGCCAACCGCCAAAGCCTGTCGCCTGAGCATCATCAGTCACCGTCGTTGGCGTTAAAGCCCAGTTGGATGCCCAGCGCTTTGGCCAGTTCGCCTTCGTGCAGGCGGTGGACCACGTTGAGGCTGTCGTAGAGGTCGTTGAGCTGTTGGCGCCCGGCGTCGTCGGCCAGCAATTCATTCAGCGTGCGCTGGTTGCTGGCAAACAGTTTGAGGGACGCGGCGTAGGCGGCGTCGATCTTGTCGGCCAAGGGCTTTTGCTCGGCCGGCAACAGGCCGCGCAGGCCTTTGTTGTCAACGCCCACCCACACGGTCTGGGCCGCGGCGAGGCTGGCCTCCAGGCTTTGCAGGGACGACTGGCTGCGCCACGCATCGGCCTGGAACGGCTGCGGGATGCCCTTGGTCTGGCGGCCCATCGGTGTGCCGAGTTTTTTCTTCAGGGTATCCAGCGCCGTGACCTGAACGCGCAGGAGGTCGGCGATGGCTTCGTGGGAATCAGCGTAGCGCTGGTTCGGAAACTTGGTCATCTGCGCGAGCATGCCGTCGGTGCTGTTCCAGCTCGCCAGGATCTCTTCGGCCAGGGCTTTCTGGCGCTCGCCAATCGCCACCAGCAGCGGGCAGTAGCGGGCTTTCTGGGCGTCGTCGGCGACGTCGGTCTTGGCGTCGTAGAGGATGTATTCGTAGGCCGACAGGCCTTGCACCACCACGCTGGATTTGGCCAGGGCGGCGCCGTCGATCTGCGGCTGCGCGGTAACCAGTTGCTCAACCTGGCGACCGACCAGGTTTTTCTTGTCCGGCCAGAACTGCACTTGCCACGAACGGTTGCCCTCGGCCAGCGGCCCGATGAGCAGCGGTTGCAACTCGGCCCAGGCTTTTTGCGCGTGGAGGAAGTCGGCGCGGGCGGTGTCCAGGCTCTCCTTGCCCTGGCAGTAGGCCAATGCACTCACGGCCAACTGGCGGTCGGCTTCAACCCAGCGGCTGTAGGTCGGCAGGATCACTTGCTTGGCGATGGCCGCCGAGGTGACCGCTTGCGGGTCCTGGGGCGAGCACGCGCCGAGGGCGAGGGCGGCCAGGCTGGTGAACAACAACTTGGGACGGAACATGTCGAGCTCCCTTCTGTAATTGTGGCAACGCTTATAAAGAGTTCAGGAACGCCAGCAACGCAGCGCGCTGCTCGGCATTGAAGGACAACACATGCTGCTGCGCCGCTTGGGCTTCGCCGCCATGCCACAGCACGGCTTCGAGCAAGTTGCGGGCGCGGCCGTCATGCAAAAACTGGGTGTGGCCACTCACGGTTTGCGTGAGCCCGATGCCCCACAGCGGCGGCGTGCGCCAGTCGCGGCCACCGGCCTTGAATTCATTGCGGTTGTCGGCCAGGCCTTCGCCCATGTCGTGCAACAGCAAATCGCTGTAGGGGCGAATCACCTGGTTGGCCAGCTCAGGTTCGGAGGCTGTCGCCGCCGTGGTGAACGAGGGCTTGTGGCAACCCTGGCAACCGGCCTGATAGAACAGGTTTTTCCCGGCCAGCACCTGCGGCGTGTTGACGTCACGGCGGGCCGGCACGGCGAGGTTGCGGGTGTAGAACAGCACCAGGCGCAGGATGTTATCGCTGACCTCCGGCTCGCCGTCGGGGCCGTTGCCGTTGGGCGCCTGTTTGCAGGCGACTTGAGCGTCGGTGCAGTCATCAAAGGGTCTCAGGGACGTGGTGAGGCCCATATCACCAGAAAACGCGTGAACATTTTGTTGATTGAGCGTGGGTTGCCCGGCTTTCCAGCCGAAACGTCCGAGCACGGTTTGTTGTCGGGCGTCATCCCAGACCCAATTGGCGCGGCCGACCAGAGCTTCCTCGTCGGCGGTTTTCGGGTCGGTGTTGCGCAGGATATCGGCGTCGCTGATGGCTTCGAGCAGACCCAGGCCGATCATCGGTGGCGCGATGCGCGCGGAAAAAAGTGTATTCGGATGCATCGGGCCATAGCCGAGCTGGGTGATTTGCAGGTCCGGCTTGCGCAACTCCACCACCGTGCCGTCCTTGAAGGTCACATGGACGGGCGTGTAATCGACCCGCACCTTGCCTTCGGGGGTCACACCCGGCACGGCCATGTCTTGCAGTTGCCCGCCGTAGACCGGCTCGGGCACCACGCCGACCTGCTCGATCAGCCGGGTATCCACGGGCGTCGCCGGAATCGACAGGCGCACCAGCATCGACACCGCATTCGGCGCGTCGGGCAGAGGCGGGTGGCCACGGCCGTCCTTGATGTGGCAGTTCTGGCAGGCGTTGGTGTTGAACAGCGGGCCCAGGCCATCACGCGCGGTGGTGGTGGACGGTGCGATCACCCAGGGGCTGCGAAAGAAACTGTTGCCGACGCTGAAGTCCAGGCGGCGGGTGGGCGCGAGGTTGGCCGAGGGCAGGGAGAATGCGTTCTGGTCACGCTTGTTCACAGTCGTCGCGCCGCCCGCGCGTGATTCACCCGGCTCGGCCTTGGTGAAACGCGGGGCGTCGTCGCAGGCGGTCAGGCTCAAGGCCAGCACTGCTGCGCACAGGCGAAATGGCGAACGGAACATCGAGTTTCCTGGACGGGGGCTGAAAATAAGGTCGCAAAGTCTAACAGGGCAGGGCGGATTGAATAAGAGCAATTATCGTTTGGTCCAATCCGATCCATTCCCGCTAGAATGGCCGCACATTTTTCTCTGGAGGTGGCCAATGCAGGCTCTCGACGCTTTGCTCAACCGTGTTTCCGTGCCGCGTTTGCTGGAGCCGGCACCGACCCAGGAGCAGCGCGACGTGCTGTTCGCCGCCGCCATGCGCGCGCCCGACCACGGCCAGTTGCGCCCGTGGCGTTTCCTCACCGTGGAAGGCGCTGCCCGTGAGCAAATGGGCACGTTGCTGGCTGAAGCCGCCCGCTTGCAGGACGCCGACGCACCGCAAGCCGCCATCGACAAGGCTCAGAACGGCCCGTTGCGTGCACCGCTGGTGGTGGTGGTGATTGCCCGCTTGCAGGAGCACTTCAAAGTGCCGAAGTCCGAGCAACTGCTGGCCGCCGCCTGCGCGGCGCACGGCATCCTGCTGGCAGCGTACGCCCAGGGCATTGGTGCGGTGTGGCGAACGGGGGAGTTGTCCTACTCGGCACACGTCGCCAAAGGTCTGGGGCTGACGGCGGATGAAGAAGTGATTGGCTTCCTCTATTTGGGCACGCCGCAGAACCCGCCGCGTGTGGCGGCCAAAGAAGATGTGGCGGCGTTTGTGCAGGCCTGGCCGGGGCTGTAATCCCGGCACAATCCTGCTTTGTGTGGGAGCTGGCTTGCCTGCGATGGCGGTCTGTCAGTCAATGAATGTGTAACTGAATCACCGCCATCGCGGGCAAGCCCGCTCCCACAGGGATCTTCATTGGGTTTACACCTTGAACTGATCCATCAGCGTCATCTGCTGGGTCGCCAGGGCATTCAACTGGCTGCTGATTGCCGCCGATTCGGTGGCCTGGCCCGTCAGGGTTTCAGTCACGGTACGGATCGCCGAGACGTTGCGGTTGACCTCTTCGGCCACGGCGCTCTGTTGTTCGGCGGCGCTGGCGATTTGCAGGTTCATGTCGCTGATCACCGTCACCGCCTCACTGATCTTGCCCAGCGCTTGCACGGCCTGATGGATCTGCCCGGCATTGCTTTGTGCCTGATGCTGGCTCGAATGCATCGTCGCCACCACGCCGCGCGTGCCGCTCTGGATGCGTTCGATCACCAGGCGAATTTCTTCCACTGAATCCTGAGTGCGCTTGGCCAGGTTGCGAACCTCGTCGGCCACCACCGCAAACCCGCGCCCGCTTTCACCGGCGCGTGCCGCTTCAATGGCCGCGTTAAGCGCCAGCAGGTTGGTTTGCTCGGCGATGCTGCGGATCACTTCCAGCACCGAGCCGATCTGCTCGCTGTTCACCGCCAACGCTTCCACTTCGGTTACTGCCTTGCTGACTTCTTCGGCGAGGGTGGTGATGTCGCGGGTGCTTTGCTCGATGATCGACAGGCCTTCACGCGCCGATTGATCCGCCCCGCGCGCCGCGCTGGCGGCGTTGGAGGCACTGTTGGCGACGTCATGGGCGGTGGCGCTCATTTCATTGGACGCGGTGGCCACCTGGTCGATTTCGCGGAACTGCACTTGCATGCCTTCGCTGGTTTGGCGCGCGATGGCCGAGGACTGATCCGCCGTGCCACGCGCTTCGGTGATGCTTTGCTTGATCTGTGCGATGGTCGGTTGCAGCTTGTCGAGGAAACGGTTGAACCAGTTCACCAGTTCGCCCAGCTCATCTTTTTTGCTGTAGGCCAGACGCTGGGTCAGGTCGCCTTCGCCGCTGGCGATATTTTTGAGCATGGCGGCCACGCTGTTGATGGGGCGGGTGACACCGGTGGCGGTCAGCCAGATCAGCAGCAAGCCGAGCAGGGCGGCAGCGGCGCCGACCAGCAAGGCCTTGAGGGTGCCGCTCGCCTGGGCCTTGTCGAGTACGCCTTGCAGTTTCAGGGTGTCGGCCAGCATGACGTCCTTGGGCAGCTTGATCACGATGCCCCACGACTTGGCGTCGGCAATCGGCTTGACCGGGTAGACCTCGCGAATGGTGTCGTCCTGTTCGCGGATCATCGATGTGTCGCCGCTCAGCATCTGTACGATCTCTTTGCCCTCGGCGCCAATTGTGTCGATCAGGTTCTTGCCGACCTTGTCGGGCTGGCCGCTGTAGGCGGCAATCAAGCCGGTGCTCGACAGGATCTCCAGGTGCGCGGCGCCGTCGAACAGTTCTTTTTGCGCGGCGTCGGTCACGGCCTGCAGCGTGTTGAGGGCGATGTCGATGCCGACCACACCAATCACTTTGCCGTCCACCAGCAGTGGCAGGGCGATGGTGGTCATCAGCACGGATTTGCCGGCCACATCATCGGCGTACGGGTCGAGCAGGCAAACGTTGCGGGTATCCCGTGGGCAGGTGTACCAAATGTTGTAGGGCGTACCGCTGAGATTCGGGGTGGTTTTGGTCAGGTCATCTTCGACCATGATGGTGTTCAGGCCTTCGCCACCGGCGCGGCTCCAGTAGCTGGAGAAGCGGCCCTTTTCATTGGAAACGCGAGCCTTGTCGTCGATGAACTCACTGTCCTTGCCGTCCAGCCCGTTGGGCTCGAACGACAGCCACAGGCCCAGCACGTTGCTGTTGCGCTCGAAGGTGGTCTTGAGGCTCTGGTTGAGTTCTTCACGCAGCGCCCCGGCGTCGAGCCCGCGTTTGGCTGCCATGGCGCGCAGCCCTTTGATCTGATCGGCCAGTGCCGTGACCACGGTGAGTTCTTCGCCAAAGGTTTTCTGCAGGTGCACCGCCTGCTCGGCAGCCTTGGCTTGCAGCAGGTTCTGCACGCTATGGGTGAGCATTCTCGAGCTTGAATCGCTGACCAGGTGGTTGTTCTGGTCGGCCTCGTACAAGTTGATGCCAACCACCAGCGCAATCACTCCCAGGAGGCAAAGGCCGGACAACAGCACGATTTTCAGGCGGATGGAGAGGGTGTCGAACATAGGTTCACTCGCGATTGGACTTGTTTGAATGCACGCAGGGCGAGCCAAATCCATTCGGCGCTATGTCCGGAACATCGGCGTAGGAGGTTGTTTCATGAGGGGCAGGCGATGAGCGGTAGACAAATCCCTGCAGGCAGCGTTACACGGGGGCTGCGAGGCGTTCCGGGCGTGACCAGATCCACAGGTTGCCCAAACCCATTCCCGCGATGGCCAGGTAGATCGGCCAGCCGTGGTCGAGCATCACCAGCATCAAACCGGCGCACACCAGCATGCTCACGGTGGCGCTGACCTTGGCACGGCGCGCGATGATCTTGCCGTTGCGCCAGTTGAACAGGATCGGCCCGAAGAGGCGGTGGTTTTCCAGCCAGGCGCTGAGGCGCGGCGAGCTTTTGGTCGCCGCCCAGGCGGCGAGCAGGATGAATTCGGTGGTGGGCAAACCCGGGATGACAATCGCCACCAACCCGATACCCAGGCTGACGTAGGCCAGCAGGCCGAAGAGGAGCTGCGCGATTTTCGAGGGGGGTTGGGGTTTGCGGGTCATGGCTTCGTGTACATGAAGAACTGCAAAAAGTCAGATCAGAACGGGGTCAACCTGTGGGAGCTGGCTTGCCTGCGATTGCATCGGCTCGGTTTGGCAGGCAGACCGAGGTGACCGCATCGCAGGCAAGCCAGCTCCCACAGGAATCCCTTTTTACAGGGGGTTACGCCAGTTCAGGGGCGTTAGCGTACGCCTGTTCCAGCAGCACGGTGAAGCGCACGAACGCATCGATCGCACCTTTCTCCGCGGCGGCTTCTTCTTCGGCGCTGAATTCCAGGCCGTCGAGGGTGCGGGTGAAGCTCTTCCAGCCTTCGGCGCGACCACCGGCCGGCTCGCCCAGGTGGCGGGCGCCGAAGGTTTCGCTCAGGCCCAGGCCCACGGCGCGTTTGATCAGGAACGCGGCGCCGAGCTTGGAACCTTCGGACACGAACAGCCAGCCCAGTGCTTCTGCCTTGCTCGGGTTTTTCACGGCGCCGGCGACCGGTGCCGGTACTTCAGTGTCCAGGTCGCCCAGGTCCAGTTTGGCGGCTTCGGCGCGGCAGCGGGCGGCCAGATCGGGGACGATCGCTATCAGCTCGGGGTCGTTGTACAGGGCCACCAGTTCCGACTGGAACAGGTATTGCGCCACCACGAAGCGGGCAAAGTTGGCCCGGGTTTCGAACGGGGCGTGGGCTTTGACCAGTGCGTCGAGCTTGGTGTGTGGCGAGTGAGTGATCTGGTTCAGGCGCTGGGAGCGCAGGCTCGGGCGTTCTGCGGTGGGGGAAGCGGTCATCGGTAAAGTCCTTGAGAAGGGAAGCGCCTTGTGGCTCTACAGAGAGCCGTTATCAACAAGACGTTTAAGAAGACGTGGCACAGTAAAAAATCCTCACCCCGCCGGTGAAAGGCCGGCAGGGTGAGGCGGGCGTTATCAGATGTCCCAGATCAGGTTGATCGCAAAGTTGCGGCCCGGCTGGGTCAGGCGGTCGAGGTTGGCAGGTGCGGTCACACCGGCTTCGCCGACGCCGTCGTAGCTGCGCACGTCATCCCAGTTCCAGTACTTCTTGTCGGTCAGGTTGTAGACGCCGCCGTTGATGGTCACGTCGTTTGTGACCTTGTAGAAGGCGGTCAGGTCGAGCACGCCAAAGCCCGGGGTCTTGAACGGCGCGCTGGTGCTGCCGTCGGGGGCGTGGAAGGTGGTGCTGTCCACACGGTTTTGCTTTTTCACCAGGGTCCAGCTCAGCAGGCCGCCGTAGTTGTCCTGGTCGTAGCCCAGGCCGAACACGCCCTTCAGCGGGTTGACGCTGTTGAGCGGCTCGCCGTTGTCGTCGTTACGGCCATAGGTGTAGCCCACCGAACCCTGGGTATACAGGCCTTGCGGGGCGCCGAACGCATCCAGATTCAAGCGGCCCTTGGCCTCGATGCCCTTGATGGTGGCGTGCTTGATGTTGTTGGCTTCGAACTGCTGCACGGTGCCGCCGGCGACGGAGGCGTCTTCGTCGATGAAATCGCGGTATTTGTTGTAGAACACGGCGATATCGAACGAGCCTTCGTCGAAGTTGCCGCGAATTCCGGTTTCCACGCCTTTGCTGGTTTCCGGCTTGAGGTCGGGGTTCGGCTCGACGGTGTAGCCCTGTTGCAGGTTCTCAAAACGGCCGTACAAGGCCTTGGCCGATGGGGTGCGGAAACCTTCGGCGTATTGGCCGAACCAGGTGTAGTTATCGGTCAGCGCGTAGGTCAGGCCGAATTTTGGCGTGACGCGGTGCCAGGTTTTATCCGAGTCGCTGTGGTCGTAGATCCGTGTCGGGTCAACCGTGTTGAGGAACTCGTCGGTCAGCTTGGGCTTGAGCTGGGTGTAGTCGTAGCGCACCGCTGGCAGGAAGGTCCATTTGCCCCAGGCGATCTGGTCCTGGGCGAACAGCGAATAGGTGTTGATGGTCGGGTCCGGGAAGTCGCTGGCTTTTTTCACGCTGTCGGCCGCTGACGGGCTTGGTGCGCCGATGGCCGTGCAACCACTGCCGACGGCCAGGCAAGTGGCGGCGCCTTCGCGGGAGCCGGTGACTTTTTGCTGTTTCAGGGTGGTGCCGTAGGTGACCTGATGATCGGTCTCGCCGAGGCTGAAGGCCTTGTCCAATTGCGCGTCGAAAACCCACTGTTTTTCTTCATACAGGGTGTTTCGGGTACGCAATACGCGACGCGATGGTTGGTAGATCTCGGCAGTGGTCTGGTCGGTCTTGGCGATCTGGTAGTTGAGGCTGGTCTTGATGTGATCGGCAATCGGCGAGTCGAGGGCAAAGCGGTTTTCAATGGCGAAGCGTTCGCGGGTGATGGTGTCGTTGCCCGAGCGCGCGCGGTAGAAGTTAAAGCCGCGGCCGCCGGTGAACGGGCCGCCGACGGCGTTTTTCAGGTCGACGTCGCGGTCGTCCTTGAACTTCTCGTAGGTCAGACCCAGGCGGTTGTCGTCGCCGTAGTTCCAGCCCAGTTTGGCCAGCACGTTGGTGGTGCGCGCATCCTCCGGGTTGGCGCCGGTGCGGGCCAGGCCGGTGGCGTTGTTGCCGTCGTAGGATTCCATTTCATGGCCGTTGCGCTGGCTCAGGTGCAGCAAGCCGTCGAAGTCCTGCACGCGGCCGGCCACGGTGCCGGAGGTCAGCCAGCTGTCATCGGCCGAGCTGTAGCCGGTTTTCAGGCGGGCGCCGTAGTCCTGGCCGGGCTTGATGATGTCGTCGGGGTCGAGGGTGAAATAGCTCACGGCGCCGCCGATGGCGCTGCTGCCGTACAGGGCCGACGCCGGGCCGCGGAGGATTTCCACGCGCTTGACGATTTCCGGGTCGACGTAATTACGGCGGGTTTTGGCGTAGGGGCCGTTGAAGAAGTTGTCCGGTACTTCCACACCGTCGACCTGGGTCAGAATGCGGTCGCCGTCGATGCCGCGAATGTTGTAGCCGGCGTTGCTGGCGCGGGTACCGGCGCCGCCCACGGAAACGTTGGGCTCGTAGCGCACCAGTTCGCGGATCGTGTTCACGTTGTCGCGGTCCAGCTCCTGGCGATCATGCACGGTGACGGTGCTCGGCACGCTGTTCACGTCCTGCTCGGTGCGGGTGGCGCTGATGGTGACCTGCTGCAGGTTGACGGTGCTGCCCGCCGCACGCTTCTCCAGCACGATGTTGTTATTGCCCAGTTTGCGGTAGCTCAGGTTGGTCCCCACCAACAGCCGGTCCAGGGCTTTTTCCGGCGTCAGCGCGCCGCGTACGCCAGGGGACGACACACCCTGGCCCAGCTCGGCCGGCAGGCCGACTTGCCAGCCGGTGACGGACGTGAAGGCATTCAGCGCCGAAACCAGCGGCTGTTGCTCGATGCTGAACGTGTAATTGCCGTGGCTGCGCGCGACCGGCTCGGCGGCGGTGGCGGCCATGGCGGGCGCGCTGGCCAGCAGGATGGCGGCGGTCAGCAGGGACAGAACGGGCGAAGAAGACCGGCGGTTGAAACGAGAGGACATCGAGAGCGCTCCGGAGGTACGAATCTTATAGTTGCGAACCGAACCAAATAGGAATCAGTTGCATTGGCTAAGACGAGACGTACCATCGGTCGCTATCGAGTAAAAATAATTCTCATTTAGTTCAGGATCACCAGCGCCGGGTATTCCGAGAGCTTGGCCGAGGTGATGTGCGCCAGCGAGCGCACCACGTCCAGCGGCTGGTCTAAGCGGTAGTTGCCGGTGACGGCGGTGCTGGCGAGTTTGTCGTTGTTGTTGACGATCCAGCCCGGGTAGTAGCGGCGCAGCTCGGCGAGCACTTCGCTCATCGGGCAGTTTTCGAATACCAGCCGGCCCTGGACCCACGCCAGGTCTTTGCTCGCGTCGAGCCGGGCGGGCTGGCCGAAGCCTTTGGGGCCGATGCGGATACTTTCACCGGCGCTCAAGCGCACGCGGGCGTCGTCGAACGTGTTGCTCAGGTCCACGTCGCCGCGCTGCACTTGCACCTGGGCTTCGCCGTTGAGGTAGCGCACGGCGAAGTCGGTGTCGCGTACGCTGGCGCGCACTGGCCCGGCGTCGATTTCCAGCGGCAGGCCACGACTGGGCGCCACTTCGAAAAACGCCTCGCCCTGATACAGGCGAGCCACGCGTTGGTGGTCCTTGATGCTGCTGGAAAACGCCGAGTTGGTGTTCAACAGCACTTTTGAGCCGTCGTCCAGTTGCAGGCGCTGACGTTCGCCGACCACGGTGAGGTGGTCCGCTTGCAGGCGCACGGGCAGGTTGCTGAAGCTGAACAGGCCGATCAACAGCACGGCGGCGGTGGCCAAGGGTTTCCAGTGCGGTTTGATGCGGCGCAAAAACGTTGGTTTGCGCGGCGCGGCGAGGGCCACGGCGGCACTGTGCACCGGCGCGCCACCCCAGGCGGCCTGGGCTTTGCTGAAGGCGTGCGCGTGTGCCGGGTCGCTGGCCAGCCAGGCGTCAAACTCGGCCTGCTGCCCGGGCTGCGGGCACTGCAAGACGATCAGCCAGTCCAGGGCCTGGTCCATCGCCGTGTCTTGCAGCACCTCACGAGCCAGCTCATGGGGGCGCAGTTTATTCGGGTCCGTCACGGTGTTCCTCGGGTCTTCGCCACGTTTTATTCATTGTTCCTGCAGCCTGGATCGACGCTTCTGTCGGGGAAGCTTAAGGCTGATCCAGCCGCTCGGCCACACCTACACAGATGGCCATGATCAATTTCAGTTCCTTTTGCACGGTGCTCAACGACACCTGTAACTGATCGGCGATCTCCTGATAGCTGCACCCGTGCAGGCGGCTGAGGATGAAAATCTGCTGCTGGCGGGCGCTCAACTGGCCGAGGCTGACGCTCAGGTGCTCAAGCAATTGCTCGGCCTGGGTGGCGTCTTCGGGCGTGCTGATGGGGGCGGCAACGCTTTGCAGGACGTCCAGCGGGACATCTTCCTGCAGCGTGCGCGCTTGAATCCTGCGCGAACGCAGGTGATCCAGCGCCAGGTTGCGTGCGGTTTGATAGACGAAAGGTTCGAGGTGATCGATCGGCCGCTCGCTGAGGGCCCGGGTCACGCGCAGGTAGGTCTCCTGCAACAGGTCCTCGGCGGTGCTGTGGTTATTCACCATCCGCTGCAAGGTGCGAAGCAGAATCACCCGTTGGGTGAGAAAGACGTGGTTGAAGCGAGATTGGCTCACAGTGATACCAGACCGAGATGCAGTTAATGATAATGCTTATCATCAACTGAAATGGCAAGTGGCACTTTGAGATGGCGCGAAGATCCTTTTGGGGGCCTGGCTCATGTGGGAGCTGGCTTGCCTGCGATACAGGCACCTCGGTTGTTCAGTGACACCCAGGTGATGCTATCGCAGGCAAGCCAGCTCCCACACAAGCCAGCGGCGGCAGGAAATTACTCCGCGTTGCAGAGCGCCAGGCAGTTATCCAGCATGCGGTTGGAGAAGCCCCACTCGTTGTCGTACCACGCCAGCACTTTCAGCAATTTGCCACTGACTTTGGTGTGATTGGCGTCAAAAATCGACGACAGCGGGTTGTGGTTGAAGTCACTGGAAACCAGCGGCAGGGTGTTGTAGCCAAGGATTTTCGAGTGCTGGCTGGCTTCTTTAAGCAAGGCGTTGACTTGCTCGGCCGTGGCGTCTTTCTTCAGTGTGACGGTGAGGTCCACCAGCGACACATTGATCACCGGTACACGCACGGCCATGCCGGTCAGCTTGCCTGCCAGTTCCGGCAGCACCAGGCCCACCGCTTCGGCGGCGCCGGTCTTGCTCGGGATCATGTTCTGGGTGGCCGAGCGCGCGCGGTACGGGTCGGTGTGGTAGACGTCGGTGAGGTTCTGGTCGTTGGTGTAGGCGTGAATCGTGGTCATCAGGCCGCTTTCGATGCCCAGCTCGCGGTGCAGCACCTGAGCCACGGGTGCCAGGCAGTTGGTGGTGCAGGAAGCGTTGGAGATGATCTGATGGGATTGACGCAAGATGTCATGGTTCACGCCATAAACCACAGTGGCGTCCGCGCCCTTGGCCGGGGCGGAGATGATCACCTTGCGGGCGCCGGCGGTAATATGGGCGGCAGCCTTGTCGCGATCGGTGAACAGGCCGGTGCATTCGAACACCACGTCGATCTTGTGCGCAGCCCACGGCAGGTCGGCGGGGTTGCGAATGGCACTGACGGCGATCCGGTCACCATTGACGGTCAGGCTTTCCTGATCGTGGGCGACCTCTGCTTCGAAAGTGCCGTGTACGGTGTCGTATTTGAGCAGATGGGCGTTGATCGAACTGTCGCCCAGATCGTTGATGGCGACGATCTGCAGATCCTGGCGGTAGCCTTGGGTATACAGTGCGCGCAGGACATTACGGCCGATACGGCCAAAACCATTGATTGCGATACGAAGAGTCATTGGAAAGTGCCTGTCGTCGATTTGTTGTAAGAATTACAAGATTATTCGCATAAAAATAGAAAACAAGCCTTTTTAGTGGCAATATTTTGTTCAATCTACAACGAGTGACCTGAATCAACTGGTCCGATGATGCAAACGACACCCTGCCATCCCATGCGCTGCGGGCGTTTGATCAGCATAGACACTCAGGTCGCCACATCCGTTAGCCTGGAGTTCTACACATGCATCCCCGCGTTATTGAGGTCACCGAACGGCTTATCGCCCGCAGTCGTGCAACCCGCGAGGCTTACCTTGCGCTCATTCGCGGCGCTGCCAGCGACGGTCCGATGCGCGGTAAGCTGCAATGCGCCAACTTTGCCCACGGCGTGGCCGGTTGCGGCACTGAAGATAAAAATAGTCTGCGCATGATGAATGCCGCCAACGTGGCAATTGTTTCGTCATATAACGACATGCTCTCGGCGCACCAGCCGTACGAACATTTCCCTGAACAAATCAAGAAAGCCCTGCGTGAAGTCGGCTCGGTCGGCCAGTTCGCCGGCGGCACCCCGGCCATGTGCGACGGCGTGACCCAGGGCGAGCCCGGCATGGAGTTGAGCCTGCTCAGCCGTGAGGTCATTGCCATGTCCACGGCGGTAGCGCTGTCCCACAACATGTTCGACGCCGCGCTGATGTTGGGCATTTGCGACAAGATCGTGCCCGGCTTGATGATGGGCGCGCTGCGCTACGGTCATCTGCCGATGATCTTCGTACCGGGCGGGCCAATGCCGTCGGGTATCTCCAACAAGCAGAAGGCCGACGTGCGCCAGCGCTACGCCGAAGGCAAGGCCACCCGCGAAGAGCTGCTGGAATCGGAGATGAAGTCCTACCACAGCCCCGGCACCTGCACCTTCTACGGCACCGCCAACACCAACCAGTTGCTGATGGAAGTGATGGGCCTGCACTTGCCGGGCGCCTCGTTCGTCAACCCCTACACGCCGCTGCGTGACGCGCTGACCCGCGAAGCCGCGCACCAGGTCACACGCCTGACCAAAGCCAACGGCAGCTTCACGCCGATCGGCGAGATCGTCGACGAGAAGTCCATCGTCAACTCCATCGTGGCCCTCAACGCCACCGGCGGTTCCACCAACCACACCCTGCACATGCCGGCGATCGCCATGTCGGCGGGCATCATTCTGACCTGGCAGGACATGGCCGACCTCTCCGAGGTGGTGCCGACCCTGTCCCACGTGTATCCGAACGGTAAGGCCGACATCAACCACTTCCAGGCGGCGGGCGGCATGTCGTTCCTGATTCGCGAACTGCTCGAAGCGGGCCTGCTGCACGAAGACGTCAACACCGTGGCCGGCAAGGGCCTGAGCCGCTACACCCAGGAGCCGTTCCTGGTGGACGGCGAACTGATCTGGCGCGACGGCCCGATCGAGAGCCTCGACGAAACCATCCTGCGCCCGGTAGCGCGTGCGTTCTCGCCGGAAGGTGGCCTGCGCGTGATGGAAGGCAACCTTGGCCGTGGCGTGATGAAGGTCTCGGCCGTGGCCCTCGAGCACCAGATCGTCGAAGCACCGGCGGTGGTGTTCCAGGACCAGCAGGACCTGGCCGATGCGTTCAAGGCCGGCCAGCTGGAAAAGGATTTCGTTGCGGTGATGCGCTTCCAGGGCCCGCGCTCCAACGGCATGCCCGAATTGCACAAAATGACCCCGTTCCTCGGCGTGTTGCAGGACCGCGGCTTTAAAGTCGCGTTGGTAACAGACGGGCGAATGTCCGGCGCCTCGGGTAAGATCCCCGCCGCGATTCACGTCAACCCCGAAGCCCAGAGCGGCGGGCCGCTGGCGCGAGTGCAAGATGGCGATATCATTCGCGTCGATGGCGTGAAAGGCACCCTGGAGCTTAAGGTGGACGCCGAAGAATTTGCAGCGCGCACGCCTGCCACGGGCCTGTTGGGCAATAACGTGGGGGCCGGTCGCGAGCTGTTTGCATTTATGCGCTTGGCCGCAAGCTCCGCAGAGCAGGGCGCCAGCGCCTTTACCTCTGCCTTGGAGACGCTTAAGTGAAGCTTGCGCTGGTCGGTGATATCGGGGGCACCAATGCCCGTTTCGCGTTGTGGCGCGATCAGGAACTGCATTCGATCCGCGTGCACGCCACGGCGGATCACAGCAGCCCTGAGGAGGCCATCAAGGTCTACCTCAAGGAAGAAGGCCTGGAAATCGGGGACATCGGCGCGGTGTGCCTTTCCGTCGCCGGGCCGGTGAGCGGGGATGAATTTAAATTCACCAACAATCACTGGCGCCTGAGCAAAACTGCGTTCTGCAAAACCCTGCAGGTCGATGAGCTGCTGCTGGTCAATGACTTCACGGCCATGGCCCTGGGCATGACCCGCCTCAAGCCCGATGAGTTTCGTGTGGTCTGCGAAGGCACGCCGGAACCATGGCGCCCGGCCGTAGTGATCGGGCCGGGCACCGGCCTTGGCGTCGGCACCTTGCTGCATCTGGGTGAAGGCCGTTATGCGTCGCTGCCGGGCGAGGGCGGCCACGTTGACCTGCCGCTGAGCAGCCCGCGTGAAACCCAACTGTGGCAACACATCTACACTGAGATCGGCCACGTCAGCGCCGAGACTGCCTTGAGTGGCGGCGGCTTGCCGCGGGTGTACCGCGCGATCTGCGCGGTCGATGGCCACGAACCGGTATTGGACACGCCCGAAGCCATCACGGCCGCGGGCCTGGCCGGCGACCCGGTGGCCATGGAGGTGTTGAACCAGTTCAGTATCTGGCTGGGCCGTGTGGCGGGTAATAACGTGCTGACCACCGGTGGACGCGGTGGCGTGTATATCGTGGGCGGAGTGATTCCGCGGTTTGCCGACTTCTTTATCAACAGCGGCTTTGCCAAGAGTTTCAGCGACAAGGGTTGCATGAGCGACTACTTCAAGGGCATTCCGGTGTGGCTGGTGACCGCGCCGTATTCCGGGTTGACCGGGGCGGGAGTCGCACTCGAACAAGCTTTTGCGTAGGGGCTGATGGCCTCATCGCAGGCAAGCCAGCTCCCACAGTTGACCGGGTTCAAGCCCTGGAATGCAGTCAAGTGTGGGAGCTGGCTTGCCTGCGATAGGACCTCAAGAGCAACAAATGTCTTAAGCTTGGCCATAACAACAAGGAGGCCCCCGTGAGCGTAACCAGTAAATCCATTCTCCTCGTCGACGACGACCAGGAAATCCGCGAATTGCTGCAAACCTACCTCAGCCGCGCCGGTTTCCAGGTGCGGGGTGTGTCGGACGGCGCGGGGTTTCGCCAGGCCATGAACGAGGCGCCGTGCGACCTGGTCATCCTTGATGTGATGTTGCCCGACGAAGACGGTTTCAGCCTCTGCCGCTGGATCCGCCAGCACCCGCGCCAGGCGCAGGTGCCGATCATCATGCTCACCGCCAGCTCCGATGAAACCGACCGCGTGATCGGCCTGGAACTGGGCGCCGACGACTACATCGGCAAACCCTTCAGCCCCCGCGAGTTGCAGGCGCGGATCAAGGCCTTGTTGCGCCGCGCCCAATTCGGCCAGGAACGCAGCGGCGGCGATGTGTGGGTGTTTGACGAGTGGCGCCTGGACATGATCAGCCACCGCTTGTTTCATATCGACGGCGAAGAAGTGATTCTTTCCGGCGCCGACTTCGCCCTGCTCAAGTTGTTTCTAGACCACCCCCAACAGATTCTCGACCGCGACACCATCGGCAACGCCACCCGTGGCCGCGACTTGATGCCGCTGGACCGCATTGTCGACATGGCCGTCAGCCGCTTGCGCCAACGCCTGCGCGACACGGAAAAACCCCCGAGGCTGATCCGCACCGTGCGCGGCAGCGGCTATCAACTGGCAGCCAGCGTGGTTGCCGGCAATGCCCACTGAGCATTTGACCGAGCGCCGCCGTTTTCCGGTGCCGCGTTCGCTGCTCGGGCGGATGCTGCTGCTGACCTTGCTCGCGGTGCTGTTCGCCCAAGCGCTGTCCAGCGTGATCTGGGTGTCGCAACTGCGCGCCACCCAGCTCGAAGGCCTGGTCACCAGCGCCCGCAGCCTGGCGCATTCGATGACTGCCAGCGTGAGTTATTTCCGTTCGTTGCCGGTGGCCTATCGCCCGCTGGTCCTTGATCAACTGCGCAGCATGGGCGGCACCCGCTTTGTGGTGACCCTCAACGACCGCCCGCTGGACATGCAGATTCTGCCGCAAACCCCGCGCAAACAGGCGGTGCTGCAAACGGTGGACGAAGTGCTGCGCCAGACCCTGGGCAGCGACGTGCACATTTCGGTGGAGTTCGTCAGCGCCGAAGACCTGCGCATCTTCAATGCCGGTTTGAAACTCGATGAGTTGCCACGCTCCTGGGCGCATTACGCGCTGACCCTGGAGCCGGTGAACCCGCCGGTGCTGGTGACCCAGATCCAGCTGGCGCCGGGCGAATGGCTGTACATCGCCTCGTTGTTGCCTGAGCCCTACACCAGCCTCGAAGAACAGGGGCTGCCGTCCCAGCAGGTGTGGTTTATCGTGCTGACCAGCGGCTTTTTGCTGCTGTTCATCGGCCTGTTGGTGCATTGGCAGAGCCGGCCGCTCAAGCGCCTGGCGCGGGCCGCCCGGGACATGTCGTTGGGCGCCGACGTGGAACCGGTGGCCGAGGGCGGCGGCAGCGAAGTGGTGGAAGTGGGCCGTGCGTTCAATGCCATGCGCGAGCGCATCAGTCGCTACCTGACCGAGCGCAGCCAGCTGTTCAGCGCCATTTCCCACGATTTGCGCACCCCCATCACCCGCCTGCGACTGCGGGTTGAACTGCTGGAAGACGACAACCTGCAAACCAAGTTCGGCCGCGACCTGGACGAACTGGAGCTGCTGGTAAAAGGCGCGCTGCAGTGCGTAAAAGACACCGACATCCACGAAAACATCGAGCCGGTGGATTTGAACCATGTACTCGATTGCCTGGTGGAGCCCTACCTGGCGCCCAACGGCAATGGCCGCATCACCCAGGACGGTCGCGCGCTGACGACTTACCCGGGCAAGCCGCTGGCGCTCAAGCGCTGCATCGGCAATCTGATCGACAATGCGTTGAAGTACGGGCAGAACGCGCACCTGCACATCGAAGACGATGGCGCTGAATTTATCCTGCATGTGGATGATGAAGGCCCGGGCGTGCCGGAGCAGCGGTTGGAGCAGGTGTTTGAACCGCACTTCCGGCTGGCCGGGCAGCAGCAGGGTTACGGCTTGGGGCTGGGCATTGCGCGCAATATTGCCCACAGCCATGGCGGGGAAGTGAGTTTGCAGAATCTGCGTGAGGGTGGGTTGCGAGTGACCTTGCAGCTACCCCGCACTCTGGACTGACTTCACACAGAACCCATGTGGGAGCTGGCAAGCCAGCTCCCACAGTTTGATCATCGGTGTGTCATACGCTCTGGCGCATCCGGGCCAGGTCGCGCAAAGGCGGTGCGCCAAACAACCGGCTGTATTCCCGGCTGAACTGCGACGGGCTTTCATACCCCACCCGATACCCCGCCGCCGAGGCTTCCAGCCCTTCGGCAATCATCAACCGCCGTGCTTCCTGCAAGCGCAACTGCTTCTGATACTGCAACGGGCTCATCGCCGTTATCGCCTTGAAGCGGTGATGCAAGGTCGAGACACTGAGGTTCACTTCCTTGGCCAAATCATCAATGCGCAGCGGTTGCTCATAGTTGCCGTTGAGCCACTTGATCGCTTGGCTGACGCGATGGCTCTGGCTGTTGGCCACGGCAATTTCGTACAACCGATAACCCTGCGGCCCACGCAGCAGCCGGTAAAGGATCTCGCGGTTGATCAACGGTGCGAGCATGGCGATGTCTTTGGGCGTGTCCAGCAGGCGTGCCAGGCGCAGTACGGCGTCGAGCAACTGCGCGTCAATGCGGTCCACGTACATGCCGCGCGACGTCGGGCGCGAGGGCACGCCCATCGGGCCGGCTTCGGCGATCAACGCCGTCAGCTGCGCCGGGTCGATATTGATGCGCACCGACAGGTTGGGGTCTTCGGGCGTGGCCTCCAGGATGCGCCCGGCCACCGGCATCGCCACCGAAAACACCAGGTAGTTGAGCGGGTCGTAGGCGAAGATTTCGTCCGCCAGGCGCACTTCCTTGCTGCCACTGGCCAGGATGCACAGCGCGGGCTCCACCAGCACCGGCATGAAATCACGTGGGGTGTTGTGGCGGTTCAGGTACAACGAAGTGATCGCAGTGCCGTAGGAACCGTCTTCCCAGGTGTGGCGGTGCACGATGCTGGCCAGTTCGGCGCGCTGCTTTTCCATCTCGGCATCCAGCGGCAGGGATTTATGTTCAGGCGACGACATGGGGCGACCTCTGCAGGCTTCTTTGATGGGTTCAGCTTAGCGGCGGCTTTTCAAAAAGTGTTACGTCGATTCTGCACAATCCTTGCCTGATCCTGCGACAGGTCGTGAATCAGGCAAGGGCAGGGCCTGTCATCTGCCTGAAACACTGAACATGGGCCTGGAATAAACCTGGCGGGCCAAACGTCGTCTCTATGCATCTCGCAGGATTGTGCAATAAGCCTGCAGGAATTGACTAACCGCGGCCACGCACGCGCCGTTATCTTTGATCCTGTGGCAACACGCCCTCACAGTGCTTGCCGAGCATCACTTCTCAACGGGAGAGTCGAACATGTCCACCCCCATTCCCGCGAGCCATATGGCCTTTATCCGCGCCCGCACCGGGTGCAGCACCGAACTGGGTGCACGCTTGAGCAGTTTGATCGAACCGGGCCGTCAGGCTCAGGGTTGCCTGCAATTCTCGTTGCAGCATTCCCAGGTCGACCCCGATGTATGGCTGATCTCGGGTTTCTGGAGCAGCGAGCAGGCGATGAGCGCCTACTTCAATTCTCCGGCCCTGATGATCTTTACCGAGCTGCTGAACGACATGGTGGTCCGCAGCATGGACTTCCAGACCTTCACCGATGCATCCGCTGCACACGCCTACGGCGAGTACCTGCAACTCGCCGGTTGAGGGTTACAATGGCCGACTTTCCATTGGCCAGGACCCGCAACATGGCACGTAAACAATTTGCCCACCACGAAGCCGTTTCCGCCGTAGTGCCGGGAGAAGGTGGCTACAGTGCCGCCGTCGCCGTCAAGGCACTGGATGGCATGGGCGCACCGCAGTTTCACAAGATCCTTGATGGGCAGAAGTTCAAGACGGCTTCCGATGCCGATGATGCCGCGACGTTGCAGCTTGAGTGCCTGGTCGATGTGGACCAGGACGGTCAACTGACGTGGGCAACTGCCGCTAACTGAATGATCAACACACATCAAATGTGGGAGCCGGGCTTGCCCGCGATAGCGGAGTGTCAGCTAATGCATAAGTTGGCTGACCCACCCTCATCGCGGGCAAGCCCGGCTCCCACATTGGTCTGAGCAGTTTGTTGATCAGTATTCCAATCAACGAGGCCGATACATCTTGAACAACGCCTCCGGCCCCAGCTGGAAGTAATCCGCCGGCCCACCCCCGCGCAGGATCGGCTCGGCAGCGGCGGTGTCGTAAATGCCATCCTTGAGCAGCCACTTGGCAATGTGCACCGCAACCACCTCGCCCAACACCAGCCAGCTCGGCACCAGTGCCTTGTCGGCGCGCTGCAACTGAATGATTTGCGTGACCTTACACTCGAACGCCACCGGACTCTCGCCCACTCGTGGCACGCCCACAATTTTCGAAGCCACCGGCGTCAGCCCGGACAATTCGAATTCGTTCACCTCGGGCGATACCGCCGCACAACTCTGATTCATCTGCTCGGCCAACGGGCGGGTGGCCAGGTTCCACACAAACTCGCCGGTCTGTTCGATGTTGTTCAGGCTGTCTTTACGCCCGACGCTGGAAAAACCAATGATCGGCGGAATGTAATTGAACGCGTTGAAAAAGCTGTAGGGCGCCAGGTTCAGGCGGCCTTCCGTGTCGTGGGAAGAAATCCAGCCAATGGGCCGTGGGCCGACGATGGCATTGAACGGATCGTGAGGCAGGCCGTGGCCGTTGGCAGGTTCATAGAAGTGGATATCGTCAGGCATGGCCGGGGTTCCTGCTGCTAGCGTCGATGAAGTGGCCATACTATGGAATTTTCATTCATCGCCCACCTATTTTTCACAGCGCTGCCTTCAGTCTGCGCCGGAGGTCAAGTCGACCCATTGAGAGACTGAGCTTTGGAGCCTTCCTCCCTATGAATAAACTGCCTCAGATACCCTGGTGTTCCGGGTGATGAAAGTCCGCGCAACCACCATGGGTTCATCTGACGTGTTGGCGGCGGTGCTGGTGGTGATGATTGCGGGAGCGTTGTATGCGCAGCGCCGGTATGTGAGCCGTGACACTGTTTGGAACACGCTATAGAACGAAATGTGGGAGCGGGCTTGCCCGCGAAAGCGGAGTGTCAGTCACTGGGTTCAGTGCTGATAAACCGCCATCGCAGGCAAGCCAGCTCCCACATTTTTTAGTCAGTGGTGATGCGCGAGTGTTTACGGGTGTCCTTCATGGTCGCATAAACCGCCAGCGAAATCGCAATGCACGCCGTCACATACCAGTAATACCCCGTCTCCATGCCGATGCTCTTGAACCACAGCGCGATGTATTCGGCGGTACCGCCGAAGATCGACACGGTCAGGGCATACGGCAGGCCTACGCCCAGAGCGCGGATTTCCGTCGGGAACAGCTCGGCCTTCACCACCGCGTTGATCGAGGTGTAGCCGCTGACGATGATCAGCGCCGCCATGATCAGGAAGAACGCGCCCCACCAGGTCTGGATGGTGTGCAGGGTACTGAGGATCGGCACGGTGAACAGGGTGCCGAGGATACCGAAGGCGATCAGGATTGGCCGGCGGCCGACTTTATCCGACAAGCCTCCAACCAGCGGCTGCAGGCACATGAACAGAAACAGCGTCGCCGCCGAGATGGTGGTGGAGTCGGAGATGCTCATGCCGACCGTGTTCACCAGGTACTTCTGCATGTAGGTGGTGTAGGTGTAGAACGCCAGCGTGCCGCCCATGGTCAGGCCGACCACGGTGAGTACTTCCTTGGGGTGACGCATCAAGGTGCGCATCGCGCTTTCCTTGGCTTTTTCCTTTTTCGTGAACGACTCGGTTTCTTCCATGCCGCGACGCAGGAACAGCGCGACCACCGCGCAGAGTGCGCCGATGGCGAACGGGATGCGCCAGCCCCAGGCGTACAGCTGCTCGGTGGTCAGCACTTGTTGCAACACAATCAGCACCGCCAGGGCGATGAGCTGGCCGGAGATCAGCGTCACGTACTGGAAGCTGGAGAAGAAACCGCGACGTTCCTTGGTCGCCATTTCACTCAGGTAGGTGGCCGATGTGCCGTACTCGCCGCCAACCGACAGCCCCTGCAGCAAACGGGCGAATACCAGCAGGATCGGCGCACCGATGCCGATGGTGTCATAGCCTGGTGTGAGGGCAATCAGCAGCGAGCCGAAGCACATCAGCAATACCGAGGCCATCAGCGCGGCCTTGCGGCCTTTGTAGTCGGCGTAGAGGCCCATCAGCCAGCCGCCGATCGGGCGCATGATGAAGCCCACGGCGAAGATGGCGGCGGTGTTCATCAACTGGGCGGTGGAGGAACCGGCGGGGAAAAAGGTTTTGGCGAAGTACAGCGAGAAGGCAGCGTAGACGTACCAGTCGTACCACTCGACCATGTTGCCGACCGATCCGCTGAAGATCGACTTGATCCGGCTGGACGTGGTGCGTTCTTTCGCCGGCGCGGCCGCCGACCCCAGAGGCAAGGCGTTGGAGTTATCCATTGAAGGATCCTTCATCTAATTGTTTTTGTGGAGCCGCGTCAGCGCAGCCTGGTTCGGGCTATAGCAGAAGCTGTGCCAGGTAGATGAAGGCCCGGTTTAGAAGGGTTGGCGGATTTTTTTGAGCGGAAAGTTGCTGATGATTTTCAGGTGGTGAGCGGAAATCCGCTTATGGCGGCTGACCCTATCGCAGGCAAGCCAGCTTATTCACAGATCAAAAATGTGGGAGCGGGCTTGCCCGCGATAGCGTCTTACAGACAACGCGAGATTCGACCTAGAGGAACGAATCCCGCACCAACCCATGCCGCTGCATCTTCTCATTGAACGTACGCCGCGGCAGTTGCAACTCCGCCAGCACCGCCTTGATATCGCCCTTGTGCCGCATCAGCGCAGCCTTCAGGCAATGGGCTTCGAAAGCCTCCTGCTGCGCCGCCAGGGATTGCCCGGCCTCGACGCCTTCCGGCTCCGGTTCGCCCAGGCCCAGTACCTGGCGTTCGGCGGCGTTGGCCAATTCACGCACATTGCCCGGCCAGTCATGGCTGAGCAGGCGCCCCAGTTGCGGGCCGCTCAAGGGGGTGGCACTGCGGCCCAGACGCTCGGCGGCACTGTGGGCAAAGTGCTCGTAGAGCAACGGAATGTCTTCGCGGCGCTCGCGCAAAGGCGGCAGGCGCAACTGCGCAACGTTCAGTCGATACGCCAGGTCTTCGCGAAACCGCCCGGCGCGGGCCTCGTCCAGCAGATCCGGCTTGGTGGCGGCGATGATGCGCAAATCCACATGAATGCTTTGGTTGGAGCCCAGTCGCTCCAGCTTCTGTTCCTGCAACACCCGCAGCAATTTCACCTGCTGAGCCAGCGGCATGCTTTCGATTTCGTCGAGAAACAGCGTGCCGCCATGGGCATATTCCAGCTTGCCGATGCGCTTGCCCTGAGCGCCGGTGAACGCGCCGCTTTCGTGGCCGAACAACTCGGCTTCGAACAGCTGCTCGGGGATGGCGGCGCAGTTGAGTGCGACAAAGGGTTTCTTCGCGCGCGGCCCGAAATCATGCAGGCAGCGCGCGACCAGCTCTTTGCCGCTGCCGGTCTCGCCACGGATCAACACGTTGACCGGCAAGTTCGCCAGGTCCAGCACTTGGCGGCGCAAGGTTTGCAAACCCCGCGACACGCCGAGCAAGGTTGATTCCAGCTGTGCACGCTGGTCGGCCTGTTGGTGCAGGCGACGGTTTTCCAGAATCAGCCCGCGTTTATCCAGTGCACGGCGCAAGCCGTTGAGCAGGGCGTCGGGGCTGAAGGGTTTTTCCAGAAAGTCGTAGGCTCCGTCGCGCATGGCCTCCACGGCCATCGGTACGTCGCCGTGGCCGGTGAGCAGGATCACCGGCAAGTCGGCATCCCGGCGCTGCACCTCGGCGAGCAGCTCCAGGCCGCTGAGGCCGGGCATGCGCACGTCGCTCAGGATCACGCCGGGGAAATCCCTGGGCAGTTGCGCCAGGCATTCCTCGGCGCGGCTGAACAACTGCACCTCAAACCCCGACAGGCTCAGCCATTGCTCAACGGCCGTGCGAATACTGGCTTCATCATCGACCACAATCACCGCGTTCAACATAGGTCGGGCGTCTCCAGCGCGATAGGCAAGGTCAGGGTAAACACCGCGCCGTCGCCGCGGTTGCCCGCGATCAGGCGGCCGCCCAATTCGTGCACGATAGCGTAGGACACCGCCAGCCCCAAGCCGAGCCCGTCGCCCACCGGTTTGGTGGTGAAGAAGGGGTCGAACACGCTGTTGAGGTGCTCTTCGGCAATTCCGCCGCCGCTGTCGCTGACGGTCAGGCGCCACAGCTGCTGGTCGGCGTGCAGACGAATTTCCAGACGTTTGCGCGGCGTGTCGGCCATGGCGTCGAGGGCGTTGCGCAGCAGGTTGATCAGCACTTGCTCCAGGCGAATGGCGTCGCCGCGCACGAGGGCCGGACGAGTCAGGTCGAGCACCACGCCGATGGCCTCGTCACGCAAACGTGCGTCGAGCAAGTGCAGGGACTGGTCGACCACCGTGGCCAGGTCGAGCTTCTCGCGCAGGCCACTCGGGCTTTTACGTGCGAACGTCTTGAGGTGGCCGGTGAGCGCGGCCATGCGCGTGAGCATGTCGTCCAGCGGCGTGAGCGCCTTGTAGGCGTCGTCCACGCGGCCATGGTCGAGCAGCAGGCGCAAGGTCGCCAATTGCATGCGCTGGGCGGTCAGCGGCTGGTTGATTTCATGGGCAAGGGCGGCCGACATCTGCCCCAGCGCCGCCAGCTTCGCCGATTGCACCAGGCCGTCCTGAGCGGTGCGCAGGGCCTGGGTGCGTTCTTCCACGAGTTGTTCGAGTTCTTCGCGGCTGCGCTGGCGCAAGCGGGCGAGGCGCCAGCGTTGGGTCAAAAACAGCAGCAGAAACACCAGTGCCAGCCAGGACCCTGCAGCCGCAAGCCCTGCATTGCGTTGGTCTTCAAAAGCGAACTGCGGCTTGCGCAACAGGTGCAGGGTCCAGCCCTCGGCTTTTAGCGGCAGGGATTCCCAGATGTAATTGGCGTTGCCGTCGGGGCCGTTGACGCGCATCAAATGGCTGTTTTCGTCGAAACGTTGCAGCGTCTGGCTGTCCAGCGGTTGCAGGTGTTTCTTGTCGTACTGGCGGGTGGCCTTGAGTTCGGCAAGGTCGCCGGCCGACAGCGGGCGCAGGTTGCGGTAGCGCCAGCCGGGCTGGTTGGCGATAAACACGATGCCCCGTGCATCGCTGACCAGCAGCAGGTCGTTGCCCTGTGCCCATTCGCGTTCCAGCTCGGGAAACTCCAGTTTCACCACCATTGCGCCGAGGAACTGCTCGTGTTCATCCACCACTGCGCTTGAGAGAAAGTAGCCGGGGATGCCGGTGGTCACGCCCACGGCGTAAAAGCGCCCGGTGCCCTGGCTCAGCGTCTGGCTGAAGTAGGGGCGAAACGCGTAGTTGTGCCCCACATAACTGCTTGGCAGGTTCCAGTTGCTCGCGGCCACGGCCAGGCCGGTACGGTCCATCAATTCCAGGGTGGACGACTGCGCTGCGCCGTTGATGCGCTCAAGCTTGCGGTTGAGCACGTCTTGAGTCCTGGCATCCACCGGGTTTTTCAGGGCGCTGATCATTTCCGAGTCCAGCGCCAGCACGGCGGGCAGGGCGCGGTAACGTTCGATCAAGGTGTGCAGCGAATTGGCGTACAACGCCAGTTGTTGATTGGCACGGGCGGCGTCGTCCACCAGCGCCTGGCGCTCGGCATGCCGCGTGGCCAGGGCCGCGGCCAGCACCGCACCGGCGATGATCAACAGGGAATAGAAGGTCAGGCGCAGGGGGCGAGGGATCACGATCATACGGTGAGGGGCAGGCACGGTAAGGGAGTGCACCATACCATGCACTGCCGGGATCTTGTGGTCAGCCCGCTTTTGTGGGAGCTGGCTTGCCTGCGATGGCATCACCTCGGTATCACTTGAAAACCGAGGTGATGCCATCGCAGGCAAGCCAGCTCCCACATGTCCGAGTTCATCATGACAATAGCTGCTGCCATAAAAAAGGCGACTGGGCCATGGGGCCGCAGTCGCCTTTATTCTTGCAGGGAGGTGCTTACTGCACTTCTACCGCCAGGCTTTCACTGATCTTTTTCTGCCAGATGGCAGGACCGGTGATGTGCACGGATTCGCCTTTGCTGTCGACAGCAACGGTGACCGGCATGTCTTTCACGTCGAACTCGTAGATCGCTTCCATGCCCAGTTCGGCGAAAGCGACAACGCGCGACTTCTTGATGGCTTGCGCCACCAGGTAAGCGGCGCCGCCCACGGCCATCAGGTACACGGCCTTGTGGTCCTTGATCGCTTCGATGGCGGTCGGGCCGCGCTCGGATTTGCCGATCATGCCCAGCAGGCCGGTTTGCTCCAGGATCTGACGGGTGAACTTGTCCATCCGCGTTGCGGTGGTCGGGCCAGCCGGGCCAACCACCTCTTCGCGCACCGGATCAACCGGGCCGACGTAGTAGATGAAGCGACCCTTGAGGTCCACCGGCAGGGTTTCGCCCTTGTTCAGCATTTCGACCATGCGCTTGTGCGCGGCGTCGCGGCCGGTGAGCATCTTGCCGTTGAGCAACACGGTTTCGCCCGGCTGCCAGCTCTGCACTTCTTCCGGGGTCAGGGTGTCGAGGTTGACGCGGCGGGCCGACGGGCCGGCTTCCCAGACGATTTCCGGGTAGGCGTCCAGCGGTGGCGCTTCCAGCGACGCCGGGCCCGAGCCGTCGAGCACGAAGTGCGCGTGACGGGTGGCGGCGCAGTTGGGGATCATGCACACCGGCAGGGAGGCGGCGTGGGTCGGGTAGTCCATGATCTTCACGTCGAGCACGGTGGTCAGGCCACCCAGGCCCTGGGCGCCGATGCCCAGCTGGTTGACCTTCTCGAACAGCTCCAGGCGCATCTCTTCGATACGGTTCTGCGGGCCGCGCTTTTTCAGCTCGTGAATGTCGATGGACTCCATCAATACTTCCTTGGCCATCACCGCGGCTTTCTCGGCGGTGCCGCCGATGCCGATGCCGAGCATGCCCGGTGGGCACCAGCCGGCGCCCATGGTCGGAACGGTCTTCAATACCCAGTCGACGATCGAGTCGGACGGGTTGAGCATGGCCATTTTCGACTTGTTCTCGGAACCACCGCCCTTGGCCGCTACGTCCACTTCCACGGTGTTGCCCGGGACGATGGAGTAGTGGATGACTGCAGGGGTGTTGTCCTTGGTGTTTTTACGCGCGCCTGCCGGGTCGGCCAGGATCGATGCACGCAGGACGTTTTCCGGCAGGTTGTAGGCGCGACGCACGCCCTCGTTGATCATGTCGTCCAGGCCCATGGTGGCGCCATCCCAACGCACGTCCATGCCTACGCGCACGAACACGGTGACGATACCGGTGTCCTGGCAGATCGGGCGGTGGCCGGTGGCGCACATGCGCGAGTTGATCAGGATCTGGGCGATGGAATCACGGGCCGCTGGCGATTCTTCGCGCAGGTAGGCTTCGTGCATGGCCTGGATGAAATCCACGGGGTGGTAGTAGGAAATGAATTGCAGGGCGTCGGCAACGCTCTGAATCAGGTCGTCTTGCTTGATCACGGTCATGAGTCGCGCTCCTCTATAAGGGAACATTCAATAAAGGTGGCGCCAGTGTTGCATCGGTCGGCTGGAGCCACCTTTCCAAGGCACGCCAAAGTGGTGCAGGCGCGACGCTAAAAAGGCGCGGCAGTATAACCCGGCTCGGTGGCCGATACACCCGACTATGGTCAAACTCTGATGAGTGTGAACACAGGGCCGATGTGGGAGCGGGCTTGCCCGCGAAGGCGGTGTGTCAGCCAGCGTGGGGGACCTGATAGTCTGCTCTCGCGGGCAAGCCCGCTCCCACAAAAAAGCTGCCGGCGTTATCGTTGGCGAACATTCGCGTTGTTTGAGAGTTATATGCCTGAACTGCACGTCGGCGAACGCCACTGGTCGGTCTCCACCGGCAGCAATTTGCTGGACGCCTTGAATCAGGCGGGCGTTGCCGTGCCTTATAGCTGCCGCGCGGGCAGTTGCCATGCGTGCCTGGTGCGCTGCGAGGGGGCGGTTGAGGACAAGCAGTCCGACGCCTTGAGCCCGGCGCAGCGTCAGGACGGCTGGCGTTTGGCTTGCCAGTGCGCAGTTGCCGGGGATTTGAAAATTGAAGCCTTTGACCCGCAGCGTGACGGCTTGCCCGCGCAAGTTATCGGCATCGATTGGCTGAGTTCGACAGTACTGCGCCTGCGTTTGCAGCCGGAACGTGGCCTGCGCTACCGCGCCGGGCAGCATCTGGTGTTGTGGGCGGGGCAGGTCGCGCGGCCTTATTCCCTGGCCAGTTTGCCCCAGGAAGAGCCGTTTTTAGAGTTTCACCTCGATTGTCGCCTGCCCGGCGAGTTCAGCAACGCCGCGCGGCAGTTGGCCGTAGGCGATCACCTGCGGTTGGGCGAGCTGCGTGGCGGCGCGCTGCAATACGACCCTGACTGGCAGTTACGCCCGCTCTGGCTGCTGGCCTCGGGCACCGGCCTCGGGCCGTTGTGGGGCGTGTTGCGCGAGGCGTTGCGCCAGGATCATCAGGGCGCCATCCGCCTGATTCATCTGGCCCATGATGCGCAAGGGCATTATTTGGCCGAACCCCTGGCGGCGCTCGCCGCGCAGCATCCGAACCTCACGGTGGAGCTGTGGACGGCGGCGCAGTTGTCTCAGGCATTGGCACAACTGCGGCTTGTTTCGCGGCAAACTCTGGCTTTACTCTGCGGGCACCCCGCCCATGTCGAGGCGTTTTCCAAGCGCCTGTTTCTGGCGGGACTGCCGCGCAATCAACTGCTGGCTGATGTGTTCCTGCCCCGTGGTTGAGCGCTGAACTTTACAGCCGCGAGATTCGCCATGACCGACGCCATCCTGCTGCACCGCGAACGCGGGCTGCTGACCTTGCAGCTCAACCGTCCCGACAAGAAAAACGCCCTGACCCGCGCCATGTACACGCAACTGGCCGAGGCGCTGGACGTGGCGGATGCGGATGCAGATGTCCGTGCGGTGCTGATTCAAGGCAGCAGTGACTGTTTCACCGCCGGTAATGACATCGGCGACTTCCTCGAGCAGCCGCCCAGTGATCTCGACAGCCCGCCGTTTCACTTCATGACAAGCCTGATTAACTGTCGCAAACCGGTGGTTGCCGGTGTGGCGGGTTCGGCAGTGGGTATCGGCACGACACTGCTGCTGCATTGCGACCTGGTGTACATCAGCCGCGATGCGCGGCTGCGTATGCCGTTCGTCAATCTGGGGCTGTGCCCGGAATTTGGTTCAAGCCTGATTCTGCCGCGACTGCTGGGGCACGCGAAGGCGGCTGAGTTGTTGCTGCTGGGTGAAGGGTTTACCGGAGAGCAGGCGGCCGAGTGGGGAATTGCCACCGAGGCGTTGGGCAGCGGCGAGGCCGCGTTGGCTAAGGCGCGGGAAATGGCGGGGCGCTTTGAAACCCTGGCACCCGGTGCGGTGCAGGTGACCAAGCAATTGATGAAAAGCGTGGACCGCCAGCAGTTGCGGCAGGTGATCGAGGAGGAGGGCGCGCTGTTTGTCCAGCGGCTGAAATCACCCGAGGCGATTGCGGCGTTGTCGGGGTTTATCGCTCGACGCTGATGACGCTATCGCAGGCAAGCCAGCTCCCACATTGGAATGCAGTTAACTGTGGGAGCCGGGCTTGCCCGCGATGAGGCCCGAACCGGCAACATAAAACTCCAAGGCATAAAAAAGCCCCGAACCAGTCGGGGCTTTCTCATTCAACGCTCAGTCAAACCTGCGGGTCGCCCACGTGCAGGATCTTCATGCCATTGGTGCCGCCGGTGGTGTGGTAGCTGTCACCCTTGGTCAGGATGACCCAGTCGCCTTTTTCCACAACGCCGCGCTTGACCAGTTCGTCGATGGCCGCCTGGCTGACTTCATGCGGCGGCAACGAAGCCGGGTCGAACGGTACGGTGTACACGCCACGGAACATCGCCGCGCGGGCCTGGGCTTCGCGGTGCGGGGTGAACGCGTAGATCGGCACCGACGAACGGATACGCGACATGATCAACGGCGTGTAGCCACTTTCGGTCAAGGCGATGATCGCTTTAACGCCCGGGAAGTGGTTGGCGGTGTACATGGCGGCCAGGGCGATGCTCTGGTCGCAGCTTTCGAACACTTTGCCGATGCG
This sequence comes from Pseudomonas tolaasii NCPPB 2192, assembly GCF_002813445.1. NCBI lineage: Bacteria > Pseudomonadati > Pseudomonadota > Gammaproteobacteria > Pseudomonadales > Pseudomonadaceae > Pseudomonas > Pseudomonas tolaasii. The sequence goes on along the minus strand of NZ_PHHD01000001.1, from coordinate 124,071 downwards.
ATGGCTGGAGGTCTTGCTGGTCGGGTGCTTTTCGGCGCCGACACAGATACGCGCCATGGCCTGCACCGCTTCCAGCGGGTAAGGGCCGGCAGCGCTTTCAGCCGAGAGCATCACGGCGTCGGTGTAGTCGAGCACGGCGTTGGCCACGTCGGACACTTCGGCGCGGGTCGGCATCGGGTTCTGGATCATCGACTCCATCATCTGGGTCGCCACGATCACCGCTTTGTTGTGACGGCGTGCGTGCAGGATGATCTTTTTCTGGATGCCGATCAGTTCGGCGTCACCGATTTCCACGCCCAGGTCGCCACGGGCAACCATCACGGCGTCGGAAGCCTCGATCAGGTCGTCGAGGGTTTCGTCGTCGGCCACGGCTTCGGCGCGTTCGATCTTGGCGACCAGCCAGGCGGTGCCGCCGGCTTTGTCGCGCAACTGACGGGCATATTTCATGTCAGCGGCGTCGCGCGGGAAGGACACCGCGAGGTAGTCCACTTCCATTTCGGCAGCGAGCTTGATATCGGCCTTGTCTTTGTCAGTCAGGGCCGGTGCCGTCAGGCCGCCGCCACGACGGTTGATGCCTTTATGGTCCGACAGCGGACCGCCGATGATCACGACGCAGTTCAGTTCGGTATCGGTCGCGGTCTCGACGCGCATTACCACACGGCCATCGTCCAGCAGCAGTTCGTCGCCGACGCCGCAGTCCTTGACCAGGTCCGGGTAGTCAATACCCACGACTTGCTGGTTGCCTTCGGTCAGCGGGTGGCTGGTGGAGAAGGTGAACTTGTCACCGATCTTCAGCTCGATCCGCTTGTTGGCGAATTTGGCGATACGGATTTTCGGGCCTTGCAGGTCACCCAGCAGCGCCACGAAGCGGCCGTGCTTGGCGGCCAGGTCACGCACCAGCTTGGCGCGAGCCTTGTGCTCGTCCGGGGTGCCGTGGGAGAAGTTCAGACGGGCAACGTCCAAACCAGCCAGAATCAGCTGTTCGAGGACTTCCGGCGAGTTACTGGCCGGGCCAAGGGTGGCGACGATTTTGGTACGACGGACGGACATGCACAGACTCCTGAGTTCAAGCGCTGGGGAAGGCTACTATGCTCTTTCGTTGTAGTCATTGTTCGTTTGCACTACTTATCGACGATCGGCTTGTTTTTGCTGCGGATGAATCGATGAACATCCTTGAAGATTTTTGACGAGGGGTCGATACACTGCACAAGACAGGAGAACCCTCATGCGAATTTTGCTCGTTGCTGCCCTGGCCGTCAGTGTTGTCGGCTGCACCCGATGGTCGATGGACCACCATTTGAACAACGCTTACCGTGCCTACGGGGTGGGTGATTGCGAGCGCGTCACCCTGGAATTGTCCCAGGTAGACCGCGAGAGCCGCAGCCGCCGTTATGTGCAGCCTGAGGTCTCAATGCTGCGCGGGCAATGCCTGGAACGGCAAAAATTGTTCGTCGATGCCGTGCAAACCTATCAGTTCATCATCAGCCAATACCCTTCCAGTGAGTACGCCTACCGCGCCCGCGCCAGGCTGGACACCCTGCAGCAACTGGGTCATTACCCCGGCGCCAGCGTTGCACAGCCGCGCCCGGCGTCGTTGTGATGATGTTTGTCATCCTATAACTGGCTCGTTGCCAGTCTTGGGCTATGCTTTGAATGTTCGTTTGTACAAGTTTCTGTTCGAGCGAATGCGAGGCCCGGATTCGGCAGCAGTGTCGTGACTCAACGCAGTGTGTCGTCACACCGAGATCCAGGGAGAGCGGGCTTCGGCTCGTTCCGAATCACTGGCCCGGCCAAACATGGCCATTGGATGGCGAACTCACATGTTTAACCACCGACGAATTGAGCGGCACCAATTACCCTGTTTTCTGCAGGTATTCAATCGCCTCACCGACAAGCCCATCGGTTTTTTGGGGAATGTTTCGGAGAACGGGCTGATGTTGATCAGCCAGTTGCCGATGATGGTCGACGCGGAGTTTGAGTTGTGTTTAAAAATTCCGGGCCCGGACGGCGAAGTCCAGACCATTGACCTGACGGCTACCTGCTTGTGGAGCCATGAGGACGTCAATCCCCAGCACTATGATTCCGGGTTCAGCATGGTTCAGGTGCCTGATGAATACAGGCAATTGATCGCTGCCTTGTTGAATTACTTCAGTTTTGATCCCTTGCAGGCATCCGCCTAGCAATCCTGCGTTTTCGGACCTGTGCGGGGCTTTCGCCTCGACGCAGATCCGATGTCAACTTTTAGAACACCCCGGCTTTTTTCCAACCCAGATAACGGTTAACCAGCGCAGCCCCCAGTTGCGAAGGTGCCGTATCCAGTACTGACAAGCCATGGGCCTTCAGTCGTTCATGCAACTCGTCGCGGGTATTGAGGTAATCGACCGCGCCACTGTAGGCCAATGCTTCGGGCAATGTTTGCACCGAAACCTGACGCAGCTGATCCAGAACCTCTTCTCGCAGGCTGGCGACCAGCACTCGGTGCTGGCGGCCGATGCGGTTGACTGCCGTCGTCAGCGCTTCATCGTCCTCATCCCGCAGGTTAGTGACTACGATCACCAATGCCCGACGTTTTTGCCGCGCCAGCAGTTGGCTGGCGGCGGCTTGGTAGTCGGCCGTGCGGCGCGTGGTGTCGAGGTCGTAAACGGCATTGAGCAACAGGTTCAATTGCCCGCTGCCCTTGATCGGCGCCAGATAGCGTGGCTTGTCACTGGCGAACGTGCACAAACCCACGGCATCGCCCTGGCGCAGTGCAACATAGCTGAGCAGCAGGCAGGCGTTGAGTGCGTGGTCGAAGTGCGAGAGTTCGCCGTCCTGGCTGCGCATGCGGCGACCACAATCGAGCATGAACACGATCTGTTGATCACGCTCGTCCTGATATTCCCTTGCGATGGGCGTGCGCTGGCGAGCGGTGGCTTTCCAGTCAATCTGGCGCAGGCTGTCGCCTTCGCGAAATTCACGCAGTTGATGGAATTCCAGGCCCAGCCCCCTGCGCTGGCGCTGCTGCACGCCGAGTTGGCTCAGCCAGTTATCCACGGCCAGAAGTTGCGCACCGTATAGTTTTGCAAAATCCGGGTAGACACGCGTGGCATCGTTGGCCTCGACAAACCGCCGCGCCGACCACAGCCCAAAGGGGCTTGGCAGGTAGATTTCACAGCGGGCAAACGTGAAGTGCCCACGGCGCAGCGGGCGCACGCGATAGCCTAGCTCGCCGTGTTCGCCGGGGCGCAGTTCGATGGTTTGGGGCAGGTTTTCCACACTGAGGCCGTCCGGGACATGATCGAAAACCTGAACCGTCACCTGTTGAGGGTAGCCATGGGTGAGGCGCAGGCGTACCTCGCTCCAGCGACCGAGTGCCAGGCTGCCGGGCATTTGCCGGTGCACGTCTACAGTGGGCCGTCGACGCAAGCGCACGGCGTCCAAAAATGCCAGCAATGACAGGGCCAGCAGCAGGCCCCAGGCTATCGAGTGCAAGGTATCGGGCACCTTGAACTGCAGGGCTGTCGCCACGCCGAGCAGGGTATTGAGGCCCAGCAACACGCCCAGCCAGCTCAACAGCAATCGTGTGGGTTTCATGGGCGGTTCACTGGCGGGGTGCCGGTATCTGGTCGAGCATTTGCTTGAGCACCTGATCGACCTCAAGGCCGTCAATGTCCAGTTCCGGTGCAATGCGCACCCGATGACGCAATACCGCCAGTGCACAGCCCTTTATGTCATCGGGGATGACGAATTCGCCACCCCGCAACAACGCTCGGGCGCGGGCACCCCGAACCAGGGCGATGGAAGCACGCGGGCCGGCACCGATGGCCAGTCCTGGCCAGGTGCGCGTGGCGCGGGCCACGCGCACGGCGTAGTCGAGAACCTGCTCATCCAGCGTCAGTTCACTGGCGATCTGTTGCAGGTGAAGCACGTCCTGCGCCTGCAGCACGGTGCGCAGTGGTTGCACATCCAGCATGTCGGCGCGAGAGGAACGCGTGACTTCGCGCACCATGTCCAGCTCCTGCTGCGCGTCGGGGTAATCCATGCGCACCTTGAGCATGAAACGGTCCAGTTCGGCCTCTGGCAGGGGATAAGTGCCTTCCTGTTCGATGGGGTTCTGGGTTGCCAGCACCATGAAGGGCTGGCCGATGGGCAGCGCCTCCCCCTCAAGGGTGACCTGGCGTTCCTGCATGGCTTCAAGCAGCGCGGCCTGTGTCTTGGCGGGCGCGCGGTTGATTTCGTCGGCGAGCAACAGGTGCGTGAACAGCGGGCCCTTGCGCAGCTTGAATTGCTCGGTGTGCAAGTCGTACACGGCATGGCCGGTAACGTCACTGGGCATGAGGTCGGGTGTGAACTGGATACGTGCAAAGTCCCCTGCGAAACACCTGGCCAGGGCGCGCACCAAAAGCGTCTTGCCAAGGCCCGGTACCCCCTCCAACAGAACATGCCCGCCGGCGATCAGCGCGGTGAGCACATCTTCAATCACCGGGTCCTGGCCGATGACCGCCTTGCGCAGTTCAATGCGCAGGGCTTGTGCTTGCTGGCTGGCCTGTTGAATGGCTTCGCGGGTGGGGGCTGCGGCTGCTGGAAAATCGCTCATAGGGCATTCCTGAGGGTTTGCAGGCACGCCACCTGACGGCTGAAATCGGCGCTGTTGAGCCGTTTTTCCGGAAGTGGGCCAAGGGCCTGACTGATGACGTGAGAAGGTTGGCGCGTCAGGCGTTCGAGTACCTGCCACTGTTGAGCGGTATCCAAATGTTCAAAGCCTGGGTGGCGACGCCGGGCAGCGCGCTGGATGTCACGTTGCAGGGCTTGCAGCAGGGTGCATTGGCCGCTGCGTCGCAGCAGAAAATCTGCGCTGGCTTGCAAGTGTTCCCGCAATTGCCGGCGTGCCTTTGGCGTTGGGGCCTGGATCGGCCCCTGGCGCATGCCTGCATGCCACAAGGCGAGGGCAATCAGCGCGATAAGGGCTGTCAGCGCCTCGGGGAAGTAGCGCATCAGCAATGTCAGCAGATCATCTGTGTCACTGTTGAACAACAGGGTCACGTCCGTCCCCTGGTTGAGGTACCAGAGCAGCCAGGCATTGTCGTGTTTGCCGATGTTTGCGTTTTTCCACAGGTCGCTGTCGGTAATGACCGTTACGGTCCCGCGTCCGAAATTGCGTTGCATCAGGTGGCTGGATCTTGCGCTGTTGGCAGAGAACTGCGCCACGTGCGTGGGGTCGGCAAGATTGAAGTCGGTATCGAAACTGAAATAGGCCGGTGCGGTTTCGTTGTCGATGTACAGTTTGGTCAGGTCTGGCGCTTTCTTTTTGCGCGGGGAGGCGGGTACATCCGTGGCCTCGCTCAATGTCTGGTGGATGCCCACACCATCAAGCAAGAGGTCGCCACTGTGGCCGGTTTCTTCATCCCATAACGCTTCGGCGACCAACAGCAGATGGCCGCCGGATTTCGCCCAGCTCAACAGCTGCTCCACCTGAGGTGGAGTCATGTTGCTGCGTTCACCCAGCAATAGCAGGCTGTTGGCCGTGGCGGAAAGATCATCAAGTCGTTCAAGCCCATTGGCATGTTCAACGCTCATGCCTTGCTGGCGCAGAAAGTACTCAGCTGCCAGATACGGGTTCGCCAGGGCTTGCGGCGAGGGGCCGCGATCCACGACTTCGTCATATGGAATTGCTTTTTTCCAGGCATAGAGGGCGCCTGCCCCCAGCAGGCACGCGAGCAATAATCCTGCCCAGAGCAGGGGCCGATTCATCAGGAGGCCTCCGACGCAAACAAGGCCCGCCAATCACTGCACAGTTGTTGCTGGGCCGAGGCCGGGGGGAGGTGATGGCCATAGGCAAGGCGTTGCCAGTGATGGGTCAGGTCGTCGCTGAATGCCAGCAACTGCGGTTGCTGCAGGCGGTGCACACGCTCCAGTATCTGGCCTTCGGTATCTGCGTTGCTTAGTGGCAGATTGAAATCGTGCAATAACCGGCTGAGCAGGCCGCGGTACAACAGACCCAGGGCCTCCCGGGGTTGGGTGTCCCAGAGTTTTTCGGCTGTGGTGGCGATGTCCTCCGGCAACGTTTCGATACCCAGTTCCAGGCCGAACATTTGTTTGGGCGCAGGGTTGGCTTCCTTCGGTTTGCGCCCTCCACGACGGCTGACAAACGCTTGCAGCCAACCGCGGTAGTGCCATGCGAACAGGGTGATAACACCGATGAGGAGGCTCCACAGCAGTATTTCCAACCCTTGGGCAACCTGTTTGAAGGTGTTGCTGTTCAGGTTGTCGAGCAGTGCCTGCAGCCACGCCGGTAATTTTCCTTCTCCGTGGGTTTTGCTTGCAGGGGGCGTTTTTTCTTCGCCGAAACGGTAACGGGTAACGGTTTCCGGATTTTTGAAAGGGGGGTGTTCCAGCTGTGTCTTGATCGATTCGCGGGCAGCCTGAGTGCTTAGTGGCCTGGTAGCGCCGGGTTCCTCGGCGAACGCTTTAGGACTGGTCTGCACCAGCATCAGCCCGATCGCGAGCAGCAATAGCGCCTTAACGTTGCTCAAGCGCTGGCGCAACCGGCGGAACGCCAGTTCAAGATCCCAGGCCTCCAGCACCGTGCGCCGGTTGAGGTAGAGGCTGAAGCCGCAGGCCACGTAGATGGGTTCCCAGAACACCAGGACCACTGCGTAAAAGGCGTTGCCCAGATGCTCAAGCCATAGCCCTTCCGCGCCGGAAGCGAGCGCGAGCCTCTGCCAGTCCCAATCCAGTTCAAGCTGTTCAGGAATGAACAGATAGAACAGTGCCATGCAGCCAAACCACAAACCGATTTCCATGTGCATACCCAAGACGGTCAACCAGCGCGCGGCACCGGCGTTGCGCTGCAGCAGCACGCCCAGGCGTTGTTGGCGGGCCTGCCCGTCAAGCCCTTCGAGCTGGCTGACCGGCAGCACAAAACTGCGGCTCAGGCTGAGCCGCCGCCAGGTCAGGCTGGCGAACAGTTGGCTTTTCAACAGGCGTGGCCAATGCTTCACCGCCTGCCTGGCGCTGGGTACCTCGCCAAAGAGGGCCTTGGACAGAATGTAGAGCGGCAAGCGGTCGAAGGCAGGCTTTAACCACCAGAACAGAAACACTGCGGTTGACGGGTAATCCCAAAGCAAAACGGTCAACACGGCAAAAATCGGCAGGCTGACCAGCGCCCAGGTGCTCATCAACAGCAGGCGGTGCTCCCGAGCCATGAGCACGCCAAGGTCCATGGCCTCCCAGGTTGTGCGGGGCCGAATCACTACGCTCGCGTCACTCAGGCGCATGAGAAGTCCTGCCGGCGAAAATCAGGTAGGCGGCTACCAGCAACCAAAGTGCGGTCCCCACGAGGTATTTGACCCAGGGAGCAAGGCTTGTCGTGGATGACCAGTAAGCTTCGATAAATGCGGCAATCAGCAGGAATATCATCACGCCGCAGAGCATTTGCACGCTTTTGCGGGCGGCCAGTCGCAGGGATTCGCTTCGGGTCAGTGCCCCCGGGGCAATCAATGCCCAGCCCAGTTGCAAACCCGCCGCCCCCGCCAGGGCGATGGCGCTTAGTTCGAAGGCCCCGTGGCCGATCACAAATGACCAGAAGGTCTGGCCATAGCCGATTTCGGTCAAGTGGCCGGAGACTGCGCCGATGATCAAGCCGTTGAACACCAGGAAGAACACGCTGCCAAGGCCGAACAGCAACCCGGCGGCAAAGGTCTGGAAGGCAATGCCGATGTTATGCATCACGTAGTAGCCAAACATCATCCAGTCTTCGCTGGACGCACGCTCGGCGGCGCGACCCAGTTGGCTCGCGTCGGGGTCGTACATGCTTTGCATTTCGGCGACTTGCTGAGGGCTGATGATGCTGTAGACGAGGTCCGGAAACAGATAAACCAGAAGAGCGATGCTCGCCAGGCTGCCAAAGAACAGGATGCTCGCGATCAACACGAAGCGCCATTGCTCACGCACGAGACGAGGAAAACCGGCCAGTACGAAGCCCAGCACATTCGCGCCCAATCGGCTGCGATGGCGATACAGTTGTTGGTGGCCACGCAGGGCCAGCTGTTGCAGCGGGTCCACCAGATAACTGCTGTAGCCGCGCTCCTCGGCCAGGGCGAGATGTTGGCACAAACGTCGATAATGATAAGGGAACCGGGCCATGTCACCGGCCTCGGCTTTACCTTGCTCCAGCTGTTTAAGCTGCGCTTCAAAGGCTTGCCATTCCGGTTGGTAGCGGCTTTCGAACAGGCTCTGTTTCATGTGGGCCCCAGCAAACCGCGAGCAACGCCGTTGAGCTGTTCCGCCGCCCGCGCTGGTGGGACCTGCAAGGGTGTGGCGAGAATGGCGGCCAGTTCGTGTACCCGCTCGGCAGATAATTCGCCTTGGCGTTCAGCAAATCCGAGGATGGCGCGCTGTTCACTCAGGTCCAGCGCGAAGGGCAGCCGCAGGGCACTTGCCTGAGGTATCTGTGGGCGGGGCAGGGGCCGCTCGCGGTAAACCACCAGGGTGCCGGCGGCCAGATCGCCCAGGCGTTTGAAGTGAGGGTGTTGCAGGCAACTGATGGCGCCGGTGAAGTAGCCGAAGGGCAGCATGTCGACGAAGCGCAGCAGGTTCCGGATCAGCGACGCGGACCAGCCAACCGGTGTGCCGTCGTCCTGGATCACGCGCAGGCCCATCACCTGTTTGCCGGGTGAGCAACCCTGATTGAGCACTTCAAACAGCACCATGTACCACCAACTGATCAGGAACAGCAGCAATGAGCCCAAGCCGATGCCAATGTTGCCGAGCAGTGCCAGCGGCACCAGCAGAATCCCCATGATCAGGCCGCGCGCACCCAGGTCGAACGCAAAGGCGAGCGCGCGCGGCAGCAAGCCGGCGGGGCGCAAAGGCAGGTCGATGCCCTCCGGGGTCTCGATCTGGTAACGGGTATCCAAAAGGGCTGTTGGCATTGCGGTCCCTGGCAGTGCGAAGCGGTTGAGAGACACGGATGCTAGCAGTGTCAACGTGGGAAGCAACCATCCAAGGTTTTACTGGATATTTGTACAGTAAAGGTATTGCTGGCCCCGAGCGGCTCCCAGCGCCTAGACTTTGTCGGTCTTCAGCACAGGAACAGCCCGTGACCACTATTTTCTGGTACGACTATGAAACCACCGGCATCAACCCGCGCAGTGATCGTCCGTTGCAGGTTGCCGGTATTCGTACTGATCTTGAACTCAACGAGGTCGGTGCGCCGGTCAACCTGTATTGCCGGCCTGGGGACGATATCCTGCCTCATCCGGCCGCCTGCGCGATTACCGGCATCACGCCTTCCATTCTCGCCGAAAAGGGGCTGGCCGAAGCCGATTTCATGACCCGGGTGCATGCCGAGTTGGCTGCTCCGGGAACGTGCGGTGCCGGGTACAACACTTTGCGCTTCGATGATGAAATGACGCGCTACAGCCTGTACCGCAACTTCTTTGACCCTTATGCCCGTGAGTGGCAGGGCGGCAACAGCCGCTGGGACTTGATCGATGTGGTTCGCACCGCGTACGCGCTGCGCCCCGAAGGCATTGTGTGGCCCGAGCAGGACGGGCGCGTCACGCTCAAGCTTGAGCGCCTGACCGAAGCGAATGGCATCGATCACGGCCAGGCTCACGACGCTTTGTCGGACGTGCGGGCAACGATTGCGCTGGCACGGTTGGTTCGCGAGAAACAGCCCAAGCTGTATGAGTGGCTGTTTCAACTGCGCAGCAAGCAACGGGTGATGGATCAGGTGCGTCTTTTGCAGCCGATGGTACATATTTCCGGGCGTTTTTCTGCCGAGCGCCATTACCTGGGGGTGGTGTTGCCACTGGCCTGGCACCCACGTAATCGCAATGCGCTGATTGTGTGTGACCTTGGGCTAGATCCCCAGGGGTTGCTGGATCTGGATGCCGATACGCTGCGCCGACGTCTCTACACGCGCCGTGAGGACCTCGCCGAAGGTGAACTGCCGGTGCCGCTCAAGTTGCTGCATATCAACCGGTGCCCGGTCGTTGCGCCATTGAACGTGCTGCGGGCGCAAGATGGTGAGCGGCTTCAGTTGGATATGGACGCTTGTCAGGCTCGGGCGCTGCGACTAACTGACGCACAGGAAGTTTGGCGTGACAAGTTGGCGGCCATTTACGCCGACGAAGACTTCGCGCCGAACAATGATCCGGAGCAGCAGCTCTATGACGGTTTTATCGGCGACCGTGACCGTCGCTTGTGTGAACAAGTACGTGCCGCTGAACCTGAAGATCTTGCGCGTCAGCAGTGGCCATTTGATGATCATCGGTTGCCCGAATTATTGTTTCGCTACCGCGCCCGGAACTTTCTCCACACCTTGAACAGCGAGGAGCAAGAACGCTGGAAACTTTTCTGTCAGCAGCGTTTGTCAAATGCTGAGTGGGGAGCACCGAATACCCTTGAGGCATTTAAGCTGGCGCGTGAGGAGTTGGCTGTTAGTGCTACATCGTTTCAGTGTGGGGTGCTGGATCAATGGCAGGAATATGCCGACTCTTTAGCGGCTCGTCTGGGGCTCTAATCGGGTTAGTAGTTACAGGACATTCGAACAATAAAAAACGCCAGCAAGCTGGCGTTTTTTATCGATGGCGTGTCAGGCAATGCCTGGCATGGCTTAGCCCAGCAGGGTAGCCCAGCCTTCAACCACGTCACCGCCCCACTTGGCTTTCCACTCTTTCAGCGTCTTGTGGTTGCCACCTTTGGTTTCAATCACTTCGCCGTTATGCGGGTTCTTGTATTGCTTAACCTTGCGAGCACGCTTGGTGCCGGTAGTTTTCACGGCGCCACGTGGAGCTTTAACTTTCGACTCCGGATCCAGCAGTGCGATGATGTCACGCAGGGATTTGGAGTATTCACCCATCAGGGCGCGCAGTTTGCCTTCGAATTCCAGCTCGGTTTGCAGCTTGTCGTCTTGAGACAGGTTCTTCAAACGGGCTTGCAGCTCTTTGATAGCTTCTTCGGTGGCACGGTATTCGTTGATCAGAGACATGTGGACTACCTTATGTAGAGCGCTGATTGACAGAGGGAGTGGCCCAATAATAGTCAGGCAATTTCACCAAGTAAACATTTAAGGAAGCATTTATGTGAATTACTTTGAATGTTTGTGGCAACGCTATGCAATCGAGTTAATTAATAGGTGGTATGCCTAAAGATCGTCTGGCTTATTTGGATGTCTGACCAAACGTTCCGTTTACGGTCATTACCCGTCGCGATAAAACCTTACGCTATTTAAGGGTGTCGTCCGGGGTGGGCAGCAGATTAAACCGTAATGAATACTGCAGTTTTTCTTCGCAATCGCTAGAATGGCGGCCTTTGCGAAGTTCTGGAGTTTTCCCCCAATGCGCACTTTTCGGCTGGTGATTGCTTGCCCGGACCGGGTTGGCATCGTTGCCAAAGTCAGTAACTTTCTGGCCTCCCATAACGGCTGGATCACCGAGGCGAGCCATCACTCGGATGATCTCAGCGGTTGGTTTTTCATGCGTCACGAAATTCGTGCCGACACGCTGCCCTTTGGTCTGGAAGCGTTTCGCGAGGCGTTTGCGCCGATCGCGGAAGAGTTTTCAATGACCTGGCACATCACCGACACCGAGCAGAAAAAACGCGTGGTGCTGATGGCCAGTCGCGAGTCCCATTGCCTGGCCGACTTGCTGCACCGCTGGCACAGTGATGAGCTGGACTGCGAGATCGCCTGCGTGATTTCCAACCACGACGACCTGCGCAGCATGGTCGAATGGCATGGCATCCCGTACTACCACGTTCCGGTCAACCCGCAGGACAAGGAACCGGCATTCGCAGAGGTCTCCCGCCTGGTCAAGCAGCATGAGGCTGATGTTGTGGTGCTGGCGCGCTACATGCAGATCCTGCCGCCGGAACTGTGCCGCGAGTACGCCGGCAAGGTGATCAACATTCACCACAGCTTCCTGCCATCGTTCGTCGGCGCCAAGCCTTACCACCAGGCGTCGCTGCGGGGCGTGAAGCTGATCGGCGCAACCTGCCACTACGTCACTGAAGAGCTGGACGCCGGCCCGATCATCGAGCAGGACGTGGTGCGTGTCAGCCACAGTGACAGCATCGAAGACATGGTGCGTTTCGGCCGTGACGTCGAGAAAATGGTGCTGGCCCGTGGCCTGCGCTATCACCTGGAAGATCGCGTGCTGGTCCACGGCAACAAAACCGTGGTGTTCTGACACCCGCGGCTTTTGATTGATCAAAAAAGGGCCTGGGCGTTAAATCGTCCCAGGCCCTTTTTCGTTGTCTTCCCTTGAGGAGAGATACATGAGCGACCCGCTGGACAAAGCCACGTCAAAAGCCCCCGCGACGCTGGGGGAGGGTTGTTTGAGCCGGTTTGACCCGGATGACCTTGACGCCGAGGACGGCACCGAATTTCCCGGTGCCGCCGAGTTGTGGGAGCAAGAGAAGGGCACGCCCGAGCCCGAGTGAAGAGGTGCCGGGTCAGATCCGGAAACTGCCCACCAATTGCTTGAGGCGCGACGCCTGCTGTTCAAGGTCGGTGCAGGCCCGCAGGGTCGATTGCAGGTTTTCCACGCCTTCCTGATTGAGGGTGTTGATCTCGGTGATGTCCATGTTGATCGACTCCACCACGGAAGTCTGTTCCTCGGTGGCCGTGGCGACCGACTGGTTCATGCCGTCAATCTCGCCAATGCGCTGGGTCACGCTGTTCAAGCGTTCACCGGCCAGGTTGGCAATCTCCACGCTGTCCAGGCTGTGGCGCTGGCTTTCACTCATGGTGCTGACCGAGTCGCGGGCGCCGACTTGCAGTTCTTCGATCATCTTTTGCACTTGTTGCGCCGATTCCTGGGTGCGATGGGCCAGGTTGCGCACTTCATCGGCCACCACCGCAAACCCGCGCCCGGCTTCACCGGCACGCGCGGCTTCAATCGCAGCGTTCAGCGCCAACAGGTTGGTCTGCTGAGAGATGCTGGTGATCACTTCCAGAATCTGCCCGATATTCACGGTCTTGCTGTTGAGCGCCTCTATATTGCTGCTGGAGGCGCTGATCATCCCCGACAGCTGGTTCATCGCCTTGATATTGCGTTCGACCACGTGCTGGCCGTCTTCAGCCAATTGCCGTGCGTCACTGGCCTGATGCGAGGCTTGCGCGGCATTGCGCGCGATTTCCTGGGCGGCGGCGCCCAGTTCGTTGATCGCGGCGGCAACGCTGTTGGTACGGTTGGCTTGCTCGTCGGAATTGACCATCGATGAGTTGGAGGCGCTGACCACGCGCAGCGCCACTTCGTTGACCTGTTGGGTAGCCGAGGAGACTTCGCGAATCGATGTATGAATTCGCTCTACGAAACGGTTGAAAGCATTCCCCAGGGTGCCGAATTCGTCGTGGTTCTGAATGGTCAGACGGCGGGTCAGGTCGCCTTCGCCGTCAGCGATGTCCTGCATGGCGCGGGTCATCAGGTGCAGGGGCTGCAACAGCACGCGGATCAACATGCCCAGCAGCGCGATGATGATGACCACGGCAATGACCGTGGCGATCACCGCCGAGGTGCGAAACTTGCTGAGCATGGCGAAGGACTGGTCTTTATCCACCGAAATACCCAGGTACCAGTTCACGGACGGCAAGCCTTTGATCGGGGTAAAGGTCACGATGTTGTCTTTGCCATTGGCTTGGACTTCGCTGAAGTCGCCGCTGATCCTGGGCGTGTTTTTCGGGTACACGTCCGCCAGGGTCTTCATCACCAGAGTTTTGTCCGGGTGTACCAGCACTTTGCCATCTGCGCTGACCAAAAAGGCATAGCCCATGCCGCCGAAGTTCAGCGCGCCGATATTGTCCACCAGGGTTTGCAGGCTCAGGTCGCCGCCCACTACGCCGATGCTTTGCCCGGCTTTGGTCACGCTGGGCGTGGCGACGGAAATGATCAATTGCCCAGTGGCGGCGTCGATATAGGGTTCGGTCAGCGTTGAACCATTGCTGCTCTGGGCGCCGGTGTACCAGGGGCGGACCCTGGGGTCGAAACCGTCGGGCATCCTGGTGTCGGGGCGAATGGTGAAGGCGCCTTTGCTGTCGCCCACGTAGGTTGCCATGAACGAGGACGTCAGGGTTTTCTGTTCCAGCAGGGTGGCAACCGCCGCCGGTTCGGGGTTGGTGGCGATATTTTGTGCGGCGTTTTCCACCAGGGCTATGCGCCCGTTGAGCCAGGTTTGAATGTTGCTGGCGGTGACATCACCCATTTCATGCAGGTAGTTATTGAGGTCGTCGCGGATCGCGTTGCGTTGCAGGTAGTCGTTGTAGAGGGTAAACAGGGCGAAGGCGGCGATGACGATAAGGGAGGCTGCAAGCAGGATTTTGTGGCTGAAGCGCAGATTTTTATTCATGGCTTGTAGGGTCCGCTAAGGTCTTAATATCCGGGGCGCGTCCTTGTGGGAGGCGCAATATGGCAGCGTCAAAAAAGGCGTGATATTTCTCGTTAGTCCCTGTAGGAGCTATCTGACCTATTTTTAGACTTTGTGGGTCTCACATGTGTCTATATCGACTCGGCGACATTAAAGATTAACCATAGGTGACGAAATGCCTGACTCTTCGCAACTCCTTATCGGCGCGGGCCTGGATGGCCAACCCATCGCGCAGGCCATGCGCCTGGCCAACCGTCACGGGTTGATTGCCGGCGCCACCGGCACAGGCAAAACCGTCACGTTGCAGCGCCTGGCGGAAGCCTTCAGTGATGCGGGCGTGGCCGTGTTCGCCGCTGACATCAAGGGCGACCTGTGCGGCCTGGGCGCTGCCGCCAACCCTCAAGGCAAGGTGGCCGAGCGCATTGCGGGCATGCCTTTCCTTAATTACAAAGCGAAGGCGTATCCGGTCACGTTGTGGGATATCCACGGGCAGTCCGGTCATCCGTTGCGCACCACCATCAGCGAGATGGGGCCTTTATTGCTCGGCGCGTTGCTCGAACTTACCGACAGCCAGCAATCAGCACTTTATGCGACGTTCAAGGTGGCAGACCGCGAGGGCCTGTTGCTGCTCGACCTCAAAGATCTCAAGGCCTTGCTCAACCACCTGCGTTACCACCCGGAGTTACTGGGCGACGATGCCGCGCTGATGACCACCGGTTCCAGCCAGGCCTTGCTCAGGCGTCTGGCCGTGCTGGAGCAGCAGGGCGCCGAAGCCCTGTTTGGCGAGCCGGCGCTGCAGCTTGAAGACATTTTGCAGCCAACGTCCGACGGTCACGGGCGCATTCACTTGCTGGACGCCAGCCGCCTGGTGCATGAGGCGCCCAAGGTTTACGCGACGTTTCTGTTGTGGCTGCTGGCGGAGTTGTTCGAGCAATTGCCGGAACGTGGCGATGCTGACAAACCCTTGCTGGCGTTGTTTTTCGACGAGGCCCACTTGTTGTTCGCGGACACGCCCAAAGCCTTGCAGGAGCGTTTGGAGCAGGTGGTGCGCCTGATCCGTTCCAAAGGCGTGGGCGTGTATTTCGTCACTCAATCGCCGAGCGACTTGCCGGACACGGTGCTCGCGCAACTGGGCCTACGGATTCAGCACGGTCTGCGGGCGTTTACGGCTAAAGAGCAGAAATCCTTGCGTGCGGTGGCGGACGGTTTCCGGCCCAACCCGACCTTCGATACGTTGTCGGTGCTGACCGAGCTGGGCACGGGTGAGGCGTTGGTCGGTACCTTGCAGGAAAAGGGCACGCCGGAAGTGGTCCAGCGCGTACTGGTGGCACCACCGCAATCGCGGATCGGGCCACTCAGCGAAGCCGAGCGCGCGGCATTGATCGCCCGTTCGCCGTTGCTGGGGCGTTATGACAAGCCGATTGACCGCGAGTCGGCCTATGAAGTGCTGATGGCCCGCAAGGACCTGGGCACCACCGAGGAAGCCAAGCCCGCCGCCGAGGAACCGAGCTTCACCGATAAGGCTGGGGCGTTTTTGGGGACGACGGCAGGCAAGGCGCTTAAATCGGCGATGCAGCAGGCGGCCAATCAGATGGGCCGCCAGTTGGTGCGCGGCTTGTTGGGCTCGTTGCTCGGTGGCAGCAAGCGCAAGTAATGCGTCAGGGTTTGGGGCGGGCGTGGGCGGCCAACCGTTCAAGGGCTGCGCGCAAACCCGGGTCGCTGATGCCGTCGGCCGTGGCCTGAATGGTTTCGGCCGCGTTCTCCGAGAGGTCCATGGTGTGGCCCGCCGCGCCTTGCTGCACGGTGGGCGGCTGGACCTTGAACTGGATACGCATGAGGCTGGCGAATTCATCAAACAGCATTAATTGACGCTGCAGGCGTTTTTGCTGATAGCGCAAACGGGTTGCCCAGTGGCCGTCGGTGACAATTAACAGCAAATTGCCCTCCCGCCAGGACGCTACATGGCAATGTTCCCGCGCGGCGGGTTGCAACTGGCTTTCGAGCAGGCGTTGCAAATGGCCCAGGCGTTGCGCGTGGCCGAAGATGGCTTTTAACGGCTTGGCTTCGCGAAGCAACACGCCTGGGGCGCGGGCTGTATGTGGGCGAAATGCCATGTTTAGACACCTTAAGTAACAGAGCCGCCATCTTAGCAGAAAGCACCCGTGTGCCCCCGGACAAAGCGCCGGCCGGGCTTTGCCCTAGAAATCAATAGGTAACTTCTGCGTTTGATGGGTTGAAGTTCCGGCAAAAGCCCTTATTTTAAACAGGCCCTCTCACAGCGCCATGCCAGCATCGGGGAATAACGCCACTTTCCTCACCCACGAATCCGGGTAGAATGCGCGTTCGCATGCGGCCGTGAGGGCTGCTCGGGCCACTCACGGTGCGCCCTCCATCCCTATGTGTGGAAGAACCTGCCGATATGTTTGCGCCTTTGTTAAAGAAACTTTTTGGAAGCAAGAATGAGCGCGAAGTTAAACGCATGCTCAAGACGGTGCAGCTGGTCAATGCTTTCGAAGAGCAGATGGTTGCCCTGTCGGATGACCAATTGCGCGCCAAGACCCAAGAGTTCAAGGCCCGCATAGCCAAAGGTGAAACCCTCGACAAGCTGCTTCCCGAAGCCTTCGCGGTCGCCCGTGAAGCCGGCAAGCGCGTCATGGGCATGCGCCACTTCGACGTTCAGTTGATCGGCGGCATGACCTTGCATGAAGGCATGATTGCCGAAATGCGCACCGGTGAAGGCAAGACCCTGGTGGCCACCCTGGGCGTTTACCTCAACGCACTGTCCGGCAAGGGCGTGCACGTTGTGACGGTGAACGACTACCTGGCCCGCCGGGACGCCAACTGGATGCGCCCGCTCTACGAATTCCTCGGCCTGACCGTCGGCGTGGTAACGCCGTTCCAGCCGCCGGAAGAGAAGCGCGCCGCCTACGCCGCCGACATCACCTACGGCACCAACAACGAATTCGGTTTCGACTACCTGCGCGACAACATGGCGTTCAGCATGGAAGAAAAATTCCAGCGTGAACTCAACTTTGCCGTGATCGACGAAGTCGACTCCATCCTCATCGACGAAGCCCGTACCCCGCTGATCATCTCCGGCCAGGCCGAAGACAGCTCGCGCCTGTACACCGAAATCAACAAGCTGATTCCGCGTCTGACCCAGCACATTGAAGAAGTGGAAGGCGTGGTGACCAAAGAAGGTCACTTCACTATCGACGAGAAGACCCGTCAGGTCGAGTTCAACGAGGCCGGTCACCAGTTCGTCGAAGAAATGCTGACCCAGATCGGCGAACTGGCCGAAGGTGAAAGCCTGTACTCGGCCCACAACCTGGGCCTGCTGACCCACGTCTATGCCGGCCTGCGTGCCCACAAGCTGTTCCACCGCAACGTTGAATACATCGTGCAGGACGGCCAGGTTGTACTGGTCGACGAGCACACCGGTCGTACCATGCCGGGCCGTCGCCTGTCCGAAGGCCTGCACCAGGCCATCGAAGCCAAGGAAGGGCTCAACATCCAGGCCGAAAGCCAGACGTTGGCCTCCACCACCTTCCAGAACTACTTCCGTCTGTACAACAAACTGTCCGGCATGACCGGTACGGCCGACACCGAAGCGTTCGAATTCCACCAGATCTACAGCCTGGCCGTGATGGTGATTCCACCGAACAAGCCGCTGGCACGTAAAGACTTCAACGACCTGGTGTTCCTGACGGCCGAAGAGAAATACGCGGCAATCATCAATGACATCAAGGACGGCATGGCCAAGGGCCGCCCGATCCTGGTGGGTACCGCCACCATCGAAACTTCCGAGCACGTATCGAACCTGCTCAACAAGGAAGGCATCGAGCACAAGGTACTGAACGCCAAGTTCCACGAAAAAGAAGCCGAGATCATCGCCCAGGCCGGTCGCCCTGGCGCACTGACCATCGCCACCAACATGGCCGGTCGTGGTACCGACATTCTGTTGGGCGGCAACTGGGAGGTTGAAGTCGCGGCGCTGGAAAACCCGAGCCCCGAGCAGATTGCCCAGATCAAGGCCGACTGGCAGAAACGCCACCAGGCGGTGCTGGAATCCGGTGGCCTGCAGGTGATCGCGTCCGAGCGCCACGAATCGCGCCGTATCGACAACCAGTTGCGTGGTCGTGCCGGCCGTCAGGGTGACGCCGGTTCCAGCCGCTTCTACCTGTCCCTGGAAGACAGCCTGATGCGCATCTTCGCCTCGGACCGCGTGAAGAACTTCATGAAGGCCTTAGGGATGCAGTCCGGTGAAGCGATCGAGCACCGCATGGTCACCAACGCCATCGAAAAGGCTCAGCGCAAGGTTGAAGGCCGCAACTTCGACATCCGCAAGCAACTGCTCGAGTTCGATGACGTCAACAACGAACAGCGTAAAGTGATCTATCACATGCGTAACACGTTGCTGGCCGCCGACAACATTGGCGAGACCATCGCTGACTTCCGTCAGGACGTGCTCAACGCCACCGTCAGCGCACACATTCCGCCACAATCCCTGCCTGAGCAGTGGGATGTTGCCGGTCTGGAAGCGGCCTTGAAGAGCGACTTCGGTGTGGACTTGCCGGTTCAGCAATGGCTGGACGAAGACGACCACCTGTACGAAGAGACGCTGCGCGAGAAGCTGATGACCGAGCTGCTGGCCGCGTACAACGAGAAAGAAGAGCAGGCGAGCGCCGAAGCGCTGCGCACCTTCGAGAAGCAAATCGTACTGCGCGTGCTGGACGACCTGTGGAAAGACCACCTGTCGACCATGGACCACCTGCGTCACGGTATCCACCTGCGTGGCTATGCCCAGAAGAACCCGAAGCAGGAGTACAAGCGCGAGTCGTTCACGCTGTTCTCCGAGCTGCTGGATTCGATCAAGCGCGATTCGATTCGCGTGCTGTCCCACGTTCAGGTGCGTCGCGAAGACCCGATCGAGGAAGAAGCCCGCCTGCGTCAGGAAGCCGAGGCACTGGCCGCGCGCATGCAGTTCCAGCACGACGAAGCGCCGGGTCTTGAGCAACCTGAAGTGCTGGGCGAAGAGGTCGATGTGGCCCTGGCTCAGACGCCGGTTCGCAATGACCAGAAGCTGGGCCGCAACGAACTGTGCTGGTGCGGTTCGGGCAAGAAGTTCAAACACTGCCACGGCGAAATCAACTAGGATTTTTGCCTGACGCTGCAACACCCTGCGCCGCGACCGGCCTTTGCCGTCGCGGCGTTTTGCCATTAATTTCACCGTCGCTCACGACGGCACAGACATCACCTCATTTTTAAGGAGCGCATTCATGGCTGTTGGTCTTGGTCCTTTGCCCACTTTGCACCCAGTCGCCGGTTTTGAACTCGGTATCGCGTCGGCCGGCATCAAGCGCCCGGGGCGTAAAGATGTGGTGGTGATGCGCTGTGCCGAAGGTTCGACTGTCGCCGGTGTGTTCACCCTCAATGCGTTCTGCGCAGCGCCGGTGATCCTGGCCAAGCAGCGTGTCGCCGGTAACATCCGCTACCTGCTGACCAACACCGGCAATGCCAACGCCGGCACCGGCGAACTTGGCCTGGTGGCGGCTGCGCGCACCTGCGCCAAGCTGGCCCAATTGACCGGCGTGGATGCCAGCCAGGTGTTGCCGTACTCCACCGGCGTGATCGGCGAGCCGTTGCCCGTCGAAAAAATCGAAGGCGCCCTGCAAGCTGCGCTGGACGACCTGTCTGTGGATAACTGGGCTGCCGCCGCCACCGGCATCATGACCACCGACACCCTGCCAAAAGGTGCTAGCCGTCAATTTGTACACGAAGGCGTCACGGTTACCGTGACCGGCATCAGCAAGGGCGCAGGCATGATTCGCCCGAACATGGCCACCATGCTCGGTTACATCGCCACCGACGCCAAAGTCTCCCGCGAGGTGCTGCACAAGTTGATCCTGGACGGTGCCAACAAGTCGTTCAACCGCATCACCATCGACGGCGACACCTCGACCAACGACTGCTGCATGCTGATTGCCACCGGCCAGGCCAACCTGCCGGAAATCACCGAGGCGAGCGGTCCGTTGTTCGCGGCGTTGAAGCAGGCTGTGTTCGAAGTCTGCATGGACGTGGCTCAGGCCATCGTGCGTGATGGCGAAGGCGCCACCAAATTCGTCACCGTGGAAGTCAACGGCGGCGGCAATCATCAAGAGTGCCTGGACGTGGGTTACACCGTGGCGCACTCGCCGCTGATCAAGACCGCGCTGTTCGCCTCCGACCCGAACTGGGGGCGTATCCTCGCCGCCGTCGGCCGTGCCGGCGTGCCGGACCTGGACGTGAGCAAGATCGACGTGTTCCTGAGCGGTGTGTGCATCGCCAGCCGTGGCGCCCGCGCAGAGACCTACACCGAAGCCCAGGGCTCGGCGGTGATGCAACAGGAAGAAATCACCATCCGCATTGAGCTGGGCCGCGGCGATTGCAGCGAAACCATCTGGACCACCGACCTGTCCCACGAGTACGTGAAAATCAACGCGGAATACCGTACCTGATTGCAGAGAGGATAAGCGCGGTGAAACGAGTGCATGTAGCAGCAGCGGTGATCCGCGGTGTCGACGGCAGGATCCTGCTGGCACGCCGCGCCGATACCCAGCATCAGGGCGGCCTGTGGGAGTTTCCCGGGGGCAAGGTGGAGGCCGACGAATCGGTGGCCGCCGCACTGTCCCGCGAGTTGCAGGAAGAGTTGGGCATTCAGGTCACCACGGCACGCCCGTTGATCAAAGTGCAACATGACTACCCGGACAAGCAGGTGCTGCTGGATGTGTGGGAAGTCTCGGCCTTTGGCGGCGAACCCCATGGTGCCGAAGGGCAGCCGCTGGAATGGGTGGCGCCCCGAGACTTGATCAATTATGAGTTCCCGGCGGCGAATGCGCCGATCGTGGCGGCGGCGCGTTTGCCTGCCGAGTACCTGATCACGCCTGGCGAACTGGAAACCCCGACCCTGTTGCGTGGTATCCAGAAAGCCATTGCCGGTGGCATCAAGCTGATTCAATTGCGCGCGCCCAACGGCTACGACCCGAAATACCGCGACCTTGCGGTGGACGCCGTGGGCCTGTGTGCCGGCAAGGCGCAGTTGATGCTCAAGGGCCCATTTGAATGGCTGGGGGATTTTCCTTCGGCCGGCTGGCACATGACCTCGGCGCAGTTGCGCAAATATGCGAGCAAGGGCCGACCGCTGCCGAAGGATCGTTGGCTGGCGGCGTCGTGCCACAACGCTGAAGAACTCGCGCTGGCGCACATGATGGACGTGGATTTTGTCACGCTGTCGCCGGTGCAGCCGACCCAGACGCATCCTGATGGCCAGCCGCTCGGTTGGGACATGGCGGCTCAGTTGATCCGTGGGTTCAACAAGCCGGTGTTTCTGTTGGGCGGGGTTGGGCCAACTGAGCGGCAACAGGCTTGGGCTGCCGGGGCCCAAGGCGTTGCTGGCATTCGGGCGTTCTGGCCGGAAGTTTGATGCCGTTCTGACGGGCCCCATCGCAGGCGAGCCAGCTCCCACATTTGAATGTGTTCACAGATCAAGTGTGGGAGCTGGCTCGCCTGCGATGGGGCCAAATCAGTCACCACCAAATTATCAGTGGGGCCTGGCCGCCGCCTGCCACAGCACCTCCGCGACCCCTTGGCGTTTGGCAATCACCCGTGCCGCCACAAACAACACATCCGACAAACGATTGATATACGAAAGCCCCACGCCTTCCAGCGGCTCCACCGCATTCAACTGCTGACACCGCCTCTCCGCACTGCGCGCCAGGCTGCGACACACATGGGCCTGGGCAATCAACGCCGAGCCACCGGGCAAAATGAAATTTTCCAACGGCCCGACTTCCTCGTTCCAGCGATCAATCGCCGCTTCCAGCCGGTCCACTTCCGCCGCGTTCAAGGCCTTGTACACCGGCATCGCCAGCTCACCGCCCAGGTCAAACAAGCGATGCTGGCAAGGCGAAAGCACTTCGATCACATCCTTCAATTCCGGGTGCTTGCCGCTTTGCTCTTCAAGGTTGGCCAGCAACAAACCCAACTGGCTATTCAGCGTATCGACTTCACCAATGGCCTCTATGCGCGGGTGGTCCTTGGCTACACGGCGGCCGTCGCCCAGGCCGGTTTCGCCTTTGTCGCCGGTACGGGTGTAGATCTTCGACAGGCGAAAGCCCATGGTCATTGCTCCAGTCGGGTGAGTTCGTGGGGTGGCAGTTGGCTGCCGGCCAACGGCAGGCGCAGGGTGAAACAGGTGCCCTGGCCCGGCGTGGAGTGCACTTCCATCTGGCCCTTGTGGTTGTTGGTGATGATGAAATACGACACCGACAGCCCAAGCCCGGTGCCCTGTCCGATTTCCTTGGTGGTGAAGAACGGCTCGAAGGTGCGCTTGCGTACGCTTTCGCTCATGCCGATGCCGTTGTCCTCCACCTGGATTTCCGCCCAGGGCGGATTCAGCCGGGTGCGCAAAATGATGCGCCCCGGTTCACTGTCGTCTTCACGCAGGTGAATGGCCTGGGCGGCGTTTTTCAGCAGGTTGAGCAGCACCTGTTCCAGTTCGTTGGCTGTGCCGGGGACCGGGCCGAGTTGCGGGTCGAACTGGCGGATTATCGCCTGGCCCTTGAAGTCGAAGCCGATGGTTAGGTCGAAGTCGTTACCGGCAATGTCCACGGCTTGATCGATCAGCGCCGGCAAATCACACGGCGCCATCTGGCGATTGCTGCGGCGGCTGAAGCTGAGCATATGGGTGACGATTTTCGCCGCCCGCGCGCCGGCCTGTTGAATGCCGTCGAGCAACTGCGGCACTTCACGGCTTTGCAGGTAACGGTTGACGGTCTCCAGTTCAATGCCGGCTTGTTCGGCGTGTTCCAGGTTTTTCGGCAGGTCGGGAGACAGGCGGCGGCGGATGTTCTGCACGTTGTGCAGGATGGCCCCCAGCGGGTTGTTGATTTCATGGGCCATGCCCGCAGCAAGGCCGCCGACGGAGAGCATTTTCTCCGACTGCACCATCATTTCTTCCAGGGAAAGGCGCTGGGTAATGTCGTCAATGCGGATGACCACACCGCGCCCGGCGCCGCCCATCAACGGGTAGAAGGTGAGGGCGTAGTGCTTGGGTTCGTCGTCTTTGACCCAAGTGACGCGCTCGATGCGTTCAACCGTGTGTTGTTCAACCGTGGCCTTGATCTGCGGCAGGTAGGGTTTGAGCGGCTGGAAGGCCAGGAAAATCGGCTGGTTCAGCGCTTCATCCAGGCGCGTACCGGAAAGCGCGCTGGCTTCCTGATTCCACTGGGTGACGTAAAGCTGCTCGTCGAGGGCGATCAGCGCCGAGGGCATCGAGTCGATGATGCTGTTCAGATAGTTCTGAAAACCCGTGAGTTTTTTCTCGATCTTGCTGCGAACCTGCACTTCCAGTTCCAGCTTGCGGTTGGTGTGGCGGGTTTCTTCGGCCAGGCCCTGAGCCTGGTCGTAAGCGGCCTGGGAGTCGTCGCGCGCGCGTTTGAGTTGCTGCTCCCGGGCTTCGATGCGCGACAACATGGTGTTGAAGGCCTCGGCCAGGCTGCCGATTTCATCGTGGTTGCCGCGCCCGGCGCGCAGGGCGTAGTTCTCTTCGCGGGTGACCTGGCGTGACAGCTCTTCAAGTTCGTGGATCGGCCGGGTGATCAGGCGCTTGATCTGCCGGGCGATCACCAGCCAGAGCAACACGCTGAAAATCAGGATGCCGAGGCTGGCGGTCAGCGTCCCCGTATAGAAGGCCACCGGCAGTTCGCTGCTCGCCACCAGCAGCAAGTGCCCGGAAGGCTGGCCGGCGCGGGGCAGGGTGATGACCTGGTTGCTGCGAAACTCGGTCACGCGCCACGCTTCGATGTGCCGGTAGTTATCCGGCAGATGCAGGCGGTTGCCGTGCTGCATCTGCGCCAGGCGGTTGCCGTCGCCGTCGTACAGCGCCGCGGCGCGCAACGGCGAATAGCTGGTCAATTCATTGAGCAAGGCCTCGGCTTTGGCGGGTGACTCGATGGCTTCGGCGGCCAGCGACGGGTTGGACACCAGGCGGCCAATGGCCTGCAACGCCTGCGGCGCCATGCTTTCCTGGGAAATCCAGTAGGCCGCGCTGATGAACGTCAGGTTGGCCACCAACAATACAGTGGTCAACAACACCAGCAGGGCGGCCAGCAGCTTCTGCCCTACCGGTAGATTTTCAAGACGCTGGCGCAGTGGCATCAGGGTTTTCCCAGGTGATAGACAGGTAGGCAGGGTAGCGCGTGCCTCAGTCGCTGGCCAATCCGCGTGCAACCAGGTAGCCGACCAGCCGCGCTTGCAATTGTTGCAGGTGTGGCAAAACCAATTGATGGCGGGCAGCCGCCTGGCATGCATAACCGAGCAGGTAGCTGATTTCGGTGCGCCGGGCGTTGGCCACGTCCTGGTACATGGAGGAGTAGTTGGCGGCCGTGGTCTGGATCACGCGCTCCACTTCGCTGTGCAAACCTTCGGCGGCTGCAGGCTGGCCACAGCATTCGAGGAGTTCGGCCAGCTCGGCACACAGGGTGGCGACTTCACATTGATGCGCTTGCAGGCCGCCGTTGCGGCACTGGTACAGCACGGTCAGCGGGTTGATCGCGCAGTTGAGCGCCAGCTTGCGCCACAGGCGCGTGAGGATGTCGGTGCTCCAGGCGTGGGGGATGCCGGCGGCGTGCAGGTCTTCCAGCCACGGCGGTGGAGTCGGGTGGGCGGCGTCGCCCAGCCAGGTGTAACCATGTCCGGCGAACACCACGCGCCAGTCGCCGTCGCGAAACGCGCCTTCGGTACTGGAGGCAAACAGGCAGCGCGCCTGAGGCAATTGCACGGCGACCGCGTCCTGGCTGCCGAGGCCGTTTTGCAGCAGGACCAGTTCGGCGTCCGGCGCCAGCCGGTGTTGCAGTTGTGCGACGGCGCTTTGAGCGTCGTAGGCTTTGCACGCCACTAACAGGCGACGAATTGGCTCGGGGCTGTCAGGTGTTTCGCCGATCACGGGGTAGGTCTGCTCCAGGCCCTGTTCCACCAGCGTCAGCCCGGCACCGGCTTGGTAATTCGCCAGGCGAGCGGCGTCGCGCAGAATCAATCGCACGGGCACGCCGGCGCGGGCCAGGCGTGTGGCCCAGAGTGTGCCCAGGCTGCCAGCGCCGAGAATGTGCCAGGTGGTCGACATCAGTTTGTGCTCCGTAGGGCCGCTCACAGTGAATGGGGCGAAAGAACCGCTATAATGCCCCGGCATTTTAGCTCGGGCGCGCTCCATCTCTACTGAGCCCGCCCCTTATATTGGAGAAATGACATGCCTTCGTTCGACGTGGTATCCGAACTGGACAAACACGAAGTCACCAACGCCGTCGAGAACGCCGTCAAGGAACTGGACCGTCGCTATGACTTGAAAGGCAAGGGCAGCTTCGAATTCAAGGAAAAGGAACTGACCGTCAACCTGACTGCAGAAGCCGATTTCCAGCTGGAAGCGATGATCGAGATCCTCAAACTGTCCCTGGTCAAGCGCAAAATCGACGCGCAGTGCCTCGAAATCAAGGACGCGTACGCTTCCGGCAAGCTGATGAAGCAAGAGGCTGTCCTCAAGGAAGGCATCGACAAGGAGCTGGCGAAGAAAATCGTCGCTCACATCAAGGATGCCAAGCTGAAAGTCCAGGCGGCCATCCAGGGTGAGCAGGTTCGCGTCACCGGCAAGAAACGTGACGATTTGCAGGAAGCGATTGCTGCCCTGCGCGCCAAGACCTTCGATATGCCGCTGCAGTTCAATAACTTTCGCGACTGATGGCACTTTGGGGAACCCGTCGACGTTTTTGGCGTCCCACGCCCCAGTGTCTGAGCCTACACTTGAGCCCTTCGGGGCTCATTTGCGTTTTCAGGCAGTCAATAAAGCCGCACATCCGCGTAACAGGAGAAGATAGATGGATTTGAATGCTGAAGTGGATCACTTGATCAAGACCTCAGAGTCCTGGATCCCGATGATCATGGAATACGGCAGCCGGTTTCTGCTGGCGATAATCACCCTGGCCATCGGTTGGTGGCTGATCAACGTTCTGACCCACCGGGTAGGGCGCTTGCTGGCGATGCGTAATGCCGACCTGGCGTTGCAGCACTTCATCACCAGCCTGGCGAACATTGCGCTCAAAGTCATGCTGGTGGTCAACGTGGCCTCCATGATCGGTGTGGCCACCACCTCGTTCGTTGCCGCGATCGGTGCCGCCACCCTGGCTATCGGCCTGGCGTTGCAGGGCAGCCTGGCGAATTTCGCCGGCGGTGTGCTGATTCTGCTGTTCCGCCCGTTCCGCATCGGTGACTGGATCGAAGCCCAGGGCACTTCCGGTACCGTGGACAGCATCCAGATCTTCCACACCGTGCTGCGCACCGGCGACAACAAAACCGTGATCATCCCCAACGGCAGCCTGTCCAACGGCCTGATCACCAACACCAACCGTCAGCCGACCCGCAAGGTGGTGTTTGATGTGGGTGTGGACTACGAGGCGGACCTGCAGAAGGCCCGTGAGGTGTTGCTGGAACTGGCCAAAGACCCGCGCGTATTGACTGATCCTGCCGCCGTTGCCGTGGTTTCGACATTGGGTGACAGCTCTATTACGGTTTCCCTGCGTTGCTGGACTAAAACCCCGGATTATTGGGATGTGATGTTTATGCTCAATGAACTGGCGCGCGATCGTTTGAAAGCGGCTGGGATTGATATTCCATTTCCCCAGCGCGTTATTCGAGTGATGCAGGAAAGTGTTACGAAGTAACTAAGTGAGCGGCGCTCGAACTTGGCTGAAAGGTCAGGTTCGAGGGTAAATGTTTAAACTCGATAGTTAGCTTGCTAGTTATTTGTTCAATGAAATAATTCAGCAATAAAAAAGCCGCTCCCTTGTGAACAGGGGAGCGGCTTTTTATTTAAGGCCGAGGCCTTAAGCCATCGTTGTAATCAAATAGCCAATTACAAGATGTTCAGCGGGTATTGCGCGATCAGACGCAGTTCGTCGATGGACGCCGAACCGTAGTACACGCCGTCAGACGAACGATAGGTGGCTTGACGCACGCGCAGGCTCAGGTCTTTGGCCGGGCCGCTCTGGATCACGTACTTGGCTTCGATGTCGCGTTCCCACTCTTTGCCGTTCGAGGTGGTGGCGGTGTTGGCGCCGCTGCCGCTGACGTAACGGGTCATGAAGCTCAGGCCTGGCACGCCGAAGGTGGCCATGTTCAGGTCGTAGCGAGCTTGCCAGGATTTCTCGTCTTCAGCGTTGAAGTCGGAACGGGCAATGGAGTTGGCCAGGAACACAGTGCCGCCGCCGTCTACGCCGTAGCCATAGTCGCCGTCGCCGCTGACTTTCTGGTAGGCCAGGGTAAAGGTGTGAGCCTGGATGGTGTACGCGCCTTGCAAGCTGTAGGCACGGTTGTCCAGTTTGGTGGTGCCGTCTTTTTCTGCGCGTTGCAGGCCGGCGCCATCGCTCTTGGTGCTGTAGATGTTGAAGTCAACGGCCAGGGACTGGTCGTTGCTCAGCGCGTGAGTCCAGTTCAGGTTGGCGTAGGTTTTCTTCCAGTAGTCTTCAGTCTTCGCGTAGTACAGGCTGGCGCTGACTTCCGGCGTCAGGGCATACACGCCACCGATGAAGTCGGTTTTGGTCAGGCCCAGGCTGTCACGGTAGGTCTGTGCTTGTGCAACGCTGGAGGTGAAGTGACCGCCTTCCAGTTTCAGGCCTTTGATCTCGTTGCTGGTGATCGAGATACCCTGTGGCAGCTCTGGCAGCAAACGGCTGTCATCGGAAGCGAATACCGGTGCGGTGGTGTATTGGTCACCGATTTTCAGCACGGTGTCGGAGATGCGGAACTTAACCGCGCCGCCGCCTTTGGAGTAGTCGTCTTGTGCGCGACCATCGGCGCCGGTAGGGAACAGGCCGGTGCCCGAGCGACCCTTGCCGCTGTCCAGTTTCACGCCCAGCAGGCCGATCACGTCAACACCCACACCGATGGTGCCTTGGGTGTAGCCCGACTGGAACAGGCCGTTGAAGCCCAGGCCGGTTTCGTTGACGCGGCTTTTGCCGGTGTCGTTGTTACGGAAGTCGCGACCGAAGTTCAGGAGGCGAGTGTTGATGCTGAAAGTGCTGTCTTCAACAAAGCCCTTGGAATCGTCCTGGGCGGACGCCATTGCGAACTGCGAGGTACCGGCTGATACAGCCAGTGCGATCATGCTCCACTTCATCACGCGCATCGTGATTTGCTCCTTTGGTTTTAGGAAGAGTACTGCCGTCCCACCTGTATTTTTATCTGGGCGGCTCTTTCTTTTTTGTGTCGGCGCAAAGTTATATCACGCAGACTCTATTGACGATACTTGCCCATCTTTCCTTTCAGCTTCTTTACGAGGCTGTCGTAAATTGCTAGATCCATGTCGCAAATTCACAGCCCAACTACAGTCGGGCTGACAACTTCAATAGTGTTTCCAAACCGTTTTAAAAGTTTGAAATCTTCCTTGGCTCACATTGAAACGCTACTGTTTTTTTATCGCGAAACACCGGTTTCCATACAGGTGTCGTTGCCGACGATATGGGTGTCAATGCAACAAGCGTGCACAAAGCGGTAACCGAATGTCATTTTTTCGTGAAAAACGTTACGGCGGTGTAAAAACCGCATAAGCACGGGCTTTTTGCGTCGTTTGGTTTGGGCTTGACGCCCGGTGGTTTCGCCTGTTCGGTGGTACACAAAACCTGCACCTGGGCAAAACGTTACCGGTTCACCCTCACAAGTGGGTAATCGGCGGATCCCTTTGAGGCACAGGTGGGTCATTTTGGTGCGTCCCGTTGAGGCCCGGATTAGCGTAGCTCAAATATCGACTTGCCTCGAAAAGGTGCATGTTTTTTGTCGGGTGGCTGGCGCGATTCCCGCATTCGCCGTGAAGCGGCCGCCTTTCAACGGTATGCTGGGCGCCTGAAACCGAACTGCCGAACGGAGTGCCACGTGTTCGCCCTAGATCAACGCCTGCAACAAGACACCCTGGCCATTGGGGACTTCCCGCTCTGCCGCCTGCTGCTGTCCAATGATTCGAATTATCCGTGGTTCATCCTGGTGCCGCGCAAGGACGGTATCAGCGAAGTGTTTCAACTGGATGTCGCCGATCAACACACGCTGTGGCATGAAACCACTGCCCTGGCCGAGCTGCTGAATGCAGGGCTGGGCGCCGACAAGATGAACATTGGTGCCTTGGGTAACGTCGTCAGCCAGTTGCACGTGCACGTGATCGTGCGCAAGCGCGATGACGCTGCCTGGCCGGCGCCGGTGTGGGGCAAGCATCCGGCGCAACCTTATACGCAGGAGCAAGTGGCGGCGATTCGTGCACGTTTGCGCGAGCTCTTGCCCGCCGACTTCATCTTTTTCCAGGACTGAGCCATGGATTTGCAAGACCGCGTTACCGACCTGGAGACCCGACTGGCTTTTCAGGACGACACCATCGAGACCCTCAACGATATTCTGGTCACCCAGCAACGGGCTGTTGAACGTCTGCAGCTCCAGATGACGGCCTTGCTCAAGCGTCAGGAAGAAATGGGCGGCCAGTTCGAGACCTCCGAAGAAGAAGCGCCGCCGCCGCACTATTAACAGGCGCGCATAAAAAAACCGCGACCCGGTATAACCAGGTCGCGGTTTTTTTGTGCCTGAGCGGGAATCAGCGACGCGGCAGTGCCGCGATCACGTCTTCTGCCTGCAGGCCCTTGTCGCGGTTCATGACGGAGAACTCCACGCGCTGGCCTTCGACCAGAACGCGGTGACCTTCGCCACGGATGGCCCGGAAGTGGACGAAGATATCGTCGCCCGAATCGCGGGAAATAAAGCCGAAGCCTTTTGAGGTGTTGAACCACTTGACGGTACCGGTATCCCGGTTGGTCATGTCGTAGTTTTGCGACGCGGCCGCTGGAGACGAACGGTAGAAGCTGATGGCCAGGTGGAGAACAATGGCGACCACAGCAATCACCAGGCTGAGCAGGATGGCCGGGTGGCCGCCCACTTCAGGCATAGGTGCCAGGAGGGTGAGGGTTTGAACGACGACGGTCAGTACCAACAGCGCGCTGACCAGATTTTGCAGTTGATGACGCGTGCCTTTGTTCCAGTAAGGGATCACCGGTGCGAGCGTCAGGTTAAGAAGGCCGAACAAGGCCAGGTACAGGGCGTCGTGTTGTTCCAGATACGGCAGGCTTTCAGGCTGCAGGCTCGGGATAAAGGACAGCAGCAAAGCTGCAACGCCCGTTAGCAGGTGGACGATTTTCAACATTTTGATTAACTCACGTTAAGACGGATCACGAGGAAGAGCTGACTGGCACGGTTCGCTTCTGAACTATGGGAGGCGTTGAGCACGTGCGCGGGTATCAGCCTATGTGGCGTGCCGCAGAAATAAACGGGAGCCACACCGCGTCTATTTAACAGCAAAGGCTGTGCCTACTCAAATCAAGCATTTCAGGGGGTTGCAAGCGCCATGGCATTTCTGGGGCAAACACTTGTCCTAGACAGGTGCAGGTATTTCGGGCGAGATTTTCAGACGGCTCCTACCTTGTGCAAAGGCTTGTCTGTCGGCGACAGCAAGCGGCGCACGGACGATTTGCCGCACGTAACGCAAGCCTGCCCGGCTGCACGGCGCAGGCACTCTTGCTAGAGTGGGCCTGCACCTGATCAATGAATGTTCGTCAATTGAAGGGGAAAAACATGGCAATCGATATTGGTATCAGTGAAGAAGACCGTAAATCCATCGTCGATGGGCTTTCACGGTTACTGTCCGATACCTATGTGTTGTACCTGAAAACCCACAACTTTCACTGGAACGTCACGGGCCCCATGTTTCGCACGCTGCACTTGATGTTTGAAGAGCAGTACAACGAACTGGCGCTGGCTGTGGACTCCATCGCCGAACGTATCCGTGCCCTGGGCTTCCCGGCGCCGGGCGCGTATTCGATCTACGCCCGTTTGTCTTCCATCAAGGAAGAAGAAGGTGTGCCGAGCGCCGAAGAAATGATCAAGCAACTGGTCGCCGGCCAGGAAGCGGTCACCCGCACCGCGCGTGGCATCTTTCCGTTGCTCGACAAGGTCAGCGATGAACCGACCGCCGACCTGCTGACCCAGCGTATGCAGGTCCACGAGAAAACCGCGTGGATGCTGCGCTCCCTGCTGGAAAACCAGTAAAAACACCTGCCGGGCGGCGCCGTTCTGGCGCCGCTCGCTTGTTTCCCTGCGCTTGCCTGCCTTGTCCTACGCGTTTCAAATCCCCGTCTTCTGGCCGCTCCGCACGCCCTGCTGTTTTATAGCGCTACTGCCCGATGGGAGACGCCCATGGGCTGCCGTTTGGCAATGGAGTGTCAGGTGTATGTCACGCGCAACAGGTAATGGGGTCATGGAAACCGGCGGTTTTCATGGGGCAAGGGTCGATCCCTTTGCGAAAGGTTTCGATATGGGGCTGGCCAGGCCATTATCCCGCTCGGTCCGGCTCAATGGGTTTTCCACTTGTCTGCGGCTTGAACAGATCTACTGGAATATCCTTACGGAGATTGCCCGGATCAATGCGTGCTCGGTCAGTGCATTGCTGTCTTATGTCGACCGGGAGGTGCATTTGCGCTATGGCGGCGTGAAGAACTTCAGTGGGTTGGTCAGGGTGGTGTGTGTGGTTCATCTGCTCAAAGACCGCGAGAAGCCCGGTTGATAACGCCGTTCCGGAGCCGGCCGGCCGTCAAGGCTGGCCGGTTTTCGGGCAGAAAGCCGGCTGCGCTGCCTCGATTTACCAGATATAATCCCGCGCTTTGCTATGCATGCCGGGGCAATACCGGCAGGGTACAGCGCAGTAACGACCTGATCGCCGAGACATCTCCATGCCCATGTACGATTATCAATGTGCTTCCTGTGGTCATCAGTTGGAAGCCATTCAGAAGATCAGCGCAGCGCCGCTGGTCGATTGCCCTGCCTGCCAGGCGCCTGAGCTGAAGAAGATGTTGTCCATGCCGGGCTTCCGCCTCAGCGGCAGCGGCTGGTACGAGACCGACTTCAAGACCGGCTCGAAGAAGAACCTGGCGGGCGGCGACAAAGCAGACTGAGTTGAACTCTACGCGCAGGCTCCTGCATTATCCGTCCCCTGCTTTAATGTACGGTGACGAGGCAGGCCTCCACCGAATTTCGAATTACGAGAAGTGAAACCACGACCATGATGCGCAGCCACTATTGCGGCCAACTGAACGAGACCCTGGAAGGTCAGGAAATCACCCTTTGCGGATGGGTTCACCGTCGCCGCGACCACGGCGGGGTGATCTTCCTCGATATCCGTGATCGTGATGGTCTGGCCCAGGTGGTGTTCGACCCGGACCGCGCCGAAAGCTTCGCCGCCGCCGACCGCGTGCGCAGCGAATACGTGGTGAAAATCACCGGCAAGGTTCGCCTGCGTCCGGCCGGTGCCGTGAACAAGAACATGGCGTCCGGCGGCATTGAAGTGCTGGGCTACGAGCTGGAAGTGCTGAACGAGTCGGAAACCCCGCCGTTCCCACTCAACGAATACTCCGACGTGGGCGAAGAAACCCGCCTGCGCTACCGCTTCCTCGACCTGCGCCGTCCTGAAATGGCCGAGAAGCTGCGCCTGCGTTCGCGCATGACCACCAGCATCCGCCGCTTCCTCGACGAAAACGGCTTCCTTGACGTGGAAACGCCGATCCTGACCCGGGCCACCCCTGAAGGCGCGCGTGACTACCTGGTGCCGAGCCGTACCCATGCCGGTTCGTTCTTCGCCCTGCCGCAATCGCCGCAGCTGTTCAAGCAACTGCTGATGGTGGCCGGCTTCGACCGTTACTACCAGATCGCCAAGTGCTTCCGTGACGAAGACCTGCGCGCCGACCGCCAGCCGGAATTCACCCAGATCGACATCGAGACCAGCTTCCTCGATGAAAAAGAGATCATGGGCCTGACCGAGCAGATGATCCGCAACCTGTTCAAGGAAGTGCTGAACCTGGAGTTCGGCGATTTCCCGCACATGACCTTCGAAGAAGCCATGCGCCGCTACGGTTCCGACAAGCCAGACCTGCGTAACCCGCTGGAACTGGTGGACGTGGCCGACCAGCTCAAGGAAGTCGACTTCAAGGTGTTCAGTGGCCCGGCCAACGACCCTAAATGCCGCATTGCCGCCCTGCGCGTGCCTGGCGGCGCGAGCATGCCGCGCAAGCAGATCGACGACTACACCAAGTTCGTCGGTATCTACGGTGCCAAGGGCCTGGCGTACATCAAGGTCAACGAGCGCGCCAACGGCATTGACGGCCTGCAATCGCCGATCGTGAAAAACATCCCGCTGGACAACCTGAACGCGATCCTCGACCGCGTGGGTGCCGTCGACGGCGACATCGTGTTCTTCGGCGCCGACAAAGCCAAGATCGTCAGCGAAGCCCTCGGCGCGCTGCGGATCAAGCTGGGTCACGACCTGAACCTGCTGACCTGCGAGTGGGCCCCGATGTGGGTCGTTGACTTCCCGATGTTCGAAGAGAACGACGACGGCAGCTTCAGCGCCTTGCACCACCCGTTCACCGCGCCGAAGTGCTCCCCGGCCGAGCTGGAAGCCAACCCGGCGGGCGCATTGTCCCGCGCCTACGACATGGTGCTCAACGGCACTGAATTGGGTGGCGGTTCGATCCGTATCCACCGCAAAGAGATGCAGCAAGCGGTGTTCCGCCTGTTGGGCATCAACGAAGCGGAACAGGAAGAGAAGTTCGGCTTCCTGCTCGACGCCCTGAAATACGGCGCGCCGCCGCACGGTGGCCTGGCGTTCGGTCTGGACCGTCTGGTGATGCTGATGACCGGTGCCCAGTCGATCCGTGAAGTGATCGCCTTCCCGAAAACCCAGAGTGCTGCGGACGTCATGACCCAGGCTCCGGGCGTGGTGGATGCCAAGGCCTTGCGTGAACTGCACATTCGCCTGCGCGAGACGCCAAAGGCTGAGTAAGGCTGCTGCGTGAAAGCGCGCTGAGGTTGTACGCAGTCTAAAAGGCGCATCTTCGGATGCGCCTTTGCGTTTAAAAGAGGGAATTCCTGCCTGGGGCGGGATTGATCAGGTTTCTACAGAATTTCGGAGTTGTGTTATGGCTGGCCATTCCAAGTGGGCGAACATCAAGCACCGCAAAGAGCGTCAGGATGCCAAGAAGGGCAAGATCTTCACCAAGTGGATCCGTGAGCTGACCGTCGCGGCCCGTCAGGGTGGTGGCGACCCGGGTTCCAACCCGCGTCTGCGCCTGGCGCTGGACAAGGCCCTTGGCGCCAACATGAGCCGCGACATTATCGACCGCGCCGTGGCCCGAGGTGCCGGCGCCGCCGACACCGACGACATGGTCGAATTGAGCTACGAAGGCTACGGCCCGGGTGGCGTGGCGGTGATGGTCGAGTGCATGACCGACAACCGCAACCGCACTGCAGCAGCCGTTCGCCATGCGTTCAGCAAGTGTGGTGGCAACCTCGGCACCGACGGCTCGGTGGCTTACCTGTTCGAGCGCAAGGGGCAGATCACGTTCGCGCCGGGCACCGACGAAGAGGCGCTGATGGAAGCCGCCATGGAGGCGGATGCCGACGACGTGGTGACCAACGAAGACGGTTCCATTGACGTGTTCACCTCGTTTGCCAGCTTCTACGCCGTGCGCAACGCCCTTGAAGCCGCCGGTTTTAAAGGCACCGACGCGGAAATCGTCATGTTGCCGACCACCAGCGCCGAACTGGACCTGGACGGTGCACAGAAGGTATTGAAGATGCTGGATATGCTGGAAGACCTGGATGATGTGCAGAACGTGTATTCGAATGCCGATATCCCGGAGGACGTGGCTGCACAGCTAGTCTGAGGTATGTGGGAGCGGGCTTGCCCGCGAATACGGTGTACCAGTCGCTGACAATGTTGGCTGATCCACCGCTTTCGCGGGCAAGCCCGCTCCCACATTGGATCTCCTTTGTAGCAGAAATTGTGTTCACCCAACCCGCAGGCGTTATGACTTTAATCCTAGGTATCGACCCCGGTTCGCGCATCACCGGTTTTGGCGTGGTGCAGCAGACGCCGCGCGGCTGCATCTACGTCGCATCGGGGTGCATTCGCACCGGCTCGGGTGAGCTGGCCGAGCGCTTACAGATCGTCTATCGCGGCGTACGTGAAGTGATCCAGACCTACGGTCCTGTAACCATGGGCATCGAAAAAGTCTTTATGGCCAAAAACGCCGATTCCGCCTTGAAGCTTGGCCAGGCTCGCGGTGCGGCCATTGTTGCGGGCGCGGAAGAAAGTCTGGAAATCGCCGAATACACCGCCACTCAAGTCAAGCAGGCGGTGGTCGGTACCGGCGCGGCCAATAAAGAGCAGGTGCAGATGATGGTCATGCACATGCTCAAGCTCACCGCCAAACCGCAAATCGACGCCTCCGACGCCCTGGCCATCGCCATTTGCCATGCGCATACGCGTTCCAGCCTGCTGCCGCATGGCTTGGGCACCGCACGCAGTCGTGGCGGGCGGCTGCGTCTCTGATAGCATCAGCGCAATCGTTATTTCCGGTCAGGCCTTGATCTGACCCCCAAGCTTTAAGGATCGAACCGTGATTGGACGCTTGCGCGGCACCCTGGCTGAAAAACAGCCGCCGCACCTGATTCTCGATGTAAACGGGCTGGGGTATGAGCTGGAAGTGCCCATGACCACCCTGTATCGCCTGCCGTCGGTCGGCGAGCCGCTGACGCTGCACACCCATCTGGTGGTGCGCGAAGATGCGCAATTGCTCTATGGTTTCATTGGCAAGCGTGACCGGGACTTTTTCCGCGAGCTGATCCGCCTCAATGGCGTGGGGCCCAAGCTGGCACTGGCATTGATGTCGAGCCTGGAAGTGGACGAGTTGGTGCGTGCGGTCTCCGCCCAGGACACGTCGGCACTGACCAAGGTGCCGGGGGTGGGCAAGAAAACCGCCGAGCGCCTGTTGGTGGAACTCAAGGATCGTTTCAAGGCGTGGGAGGTGGTGCCGAGCATGTTTGCCCTGGTGCCGAACCAGCCGGACATGCCGGCGGCGCAGGTCGCCAGCGCCGAAAGTGATGCGGTCAGCGCGCTGATTTCCCTGGGCTACAAGCCGCAGGAAGCCAGCAAGGCCGTGTCGGCCATCAAGGACAAGAACCTGAGCAGCGAAGACATGATCCGCCGAGCCCTGAAGGGAATGATTTAAGTGATTGAAGCTGATCGTCTGATCGCGGCCACCGGCCCGCGCGACCGCGAAGAAATCCAGGACCGCGCCATTCGCCCCCTGAGCCTGGCCGAATACATTGGCCAGCCCACCGTGCGCGAACAGATGGAGTTGTTCATCCAGGCTGCGCGCGGGCGCAGCGAGTCCCTGGACCACACGCTGATCTTCGGCCCGCCGGGGCTGGGGAAAACCACACTGGCCAACATCATCGCCCAGGAAATGGGCGTGTCGATCAAGTCCACCTCCGGCCCGGTGCTGGAGCGTCCGGGTGATCTGGCGGCGTTGCTGACCAATCTTGAGCCCCACGACGTGCTGTTTATTGACGAGATTCACCGGTTGTCGCCGATCGTCGAAGAAGTGCTGTACCCAGCCATGGAAGACTTCCA
Organism: Pseudomonas tolaasii NCPPB 2192; assembly: GCF_002813445.1. NCBI lineage: Bacteria > Pseudomonadati > Pseudomonadota > Gammaproteobacteria > Pseudomonadales > Pseudomonadaceae > Pseudomonas > Pseudomonas tolaasii. The sequence goes on along the minus strand of NZ_PHHD01000001.1, from coordinate 87,140 downwards.
GCTCGACATCATGATTGGCGAAGGCCCGGCGGCGCGCTCGATCAAGCTCGACCTGCCACCGTTCACCCTGGTTGGCGCCACGACCCGCGCCGGCATGCTGACCAACCCGTTGCGAGACCGTTTCGGCATTGTTCAACGTCTAGAGTTCTATAGCACGGCGGATCTGGCGACTATCGTCAGCCGCTCGGCGAGCATTCTCGGCCTGCCGCTGGATCCTGAAGGCGCGTTTGAAATCGCCCGCCGGGCCCGTGGCACGCCGCGAATTGCCAACCGGTTGTTGCGTCGCGTGAGGGATTTTGCCGAAGTGCGGGCCAAAGGGCACATCACCAAGTCGGTGGCGGATCTGGCCTTGAACCTGCTGGATGTGGACGAACACGGCTTCGATCACCAGGACCGACGCTTGTTGTTGACCATGATCGAGAAGTTTGACGGTGGCCCGGTGGGCGTGGACAGCCTGGCGGCAGCTATCAGTGAAGAGCGCCACACCATTGAGGATGTGCTGGAGCCGTATCTGATCCAGCAGGGCTACATCATGCGTACCCCGAGAGGGCGGGTAGTGACGCGGCATGCCTATTTGCACTTCGGGTTAAACATTCCGTCACGATTGGGCGAGATGCCCGTGGTAGACGAATTCCTCGATGCAGTGGACGATTAAAAAGGTCACGCCAGTCGATTTATCTTAAGTTTGTGCTGTCCTAGTGGCTGGCGTCGTCATTCAGTCACTGCAAATGTTTCGATGGATGAAAAAACAGTTGCCCAGCCGGATTGGCAACCTGAGGAGTAAGCACTAGAGTATGCGCGCGCAAAACGGGGATCAGTCGTTCGCACATCGCTGTCGCGTTTATTACGAGGACACCGATGCAGGCGGCATCGTGTATTACGTCAACTACCTCAAGTTCATGGAGCGGGCTCGAACCGAGCGGCTACGGGAGCTGGGCTTTGCCCAGTCCCAGCTTGCGGGGGAGGACCTGTTGTTTGTCGTGCATTCCAGCGAGGCGCGCTACCACGCGCCGGCGCGGCTGGACGACGAATTGCTGGTCAGCGCAGAAGTAATCGAATTGAACCGTGTCAGCCTGCGTTTCAAGCAGCAGGTCAGGCGGGCAACGGATGCAACGCTGCTCTGCGAGGGGCAGTTCCTGGTGGCCTGTGTGCGCACCCATAGTTTGAAACCCCGGGCCATTCCCGAAGCTTTACGTGCGGCCTTTGCCGACGTAAGCGGCGCGGGTAAACAATCAAAGCAGGAGATTTAGCGTGGAACCTACCGTCGTCGACCATTCCTCCATGTGGAGCCTGGTCAGCAATGCCAGTGTTGTGGTTCAACTGGTCATGCTGACCCTGGTAGCCGCATCGGTTACCTCTTGGGTCATGATTTTCCAGCGCAGCAACCTGCTGCGCGCCGGTCGACGTGCCCTGGAGAGCTTTGAAGAGCGCTTCTGGTCGGGTATCGACCTGTCCAAGCTGTACCGCCAGGCCGGCAGCAACCCGGACCCGGACTCGGGCGTCGAGCAAATCTTCCGCGCCGGCTTCAAGGAGTTCTCCCGTCTGCGCCAGCAACCGGGCGTTGACCCGGAAGCGGTTATGGAAGGTGTGGCCCGTGCAATGCGTGTTGCCATCTCCCGCGAAGAAGAAAAGCTTGAGCAAAGCCTGCCGTTCCTCGCCACCGTCGGTTCCGTGAGCCCGTACATCGGCCTGTTCGGTACCGTGTGGGGGATCATGAACTCCTTCCGTGGCCTGGCCCAGGCGCAGCAAGCGACCCTGGCCACCGTCGCCCCGGGCATCGCCGAAGCGTTGATCGCCACCGCGATCGGCCTGTTCGCTGCCATTCCCGCAGTAATCGCCTACAACCGTTTTGCCGCGCGCGGCGAAAACCTGATTGGCCGTTACTACACCTTCGCCGATGAATTCCAGGCGATCCTGCACCGTAAAGTGCACACCAGCGAAGAATAAGCAGGTATTTCCCGATGGCTTTAATCACTCGAGCACGCACCAAGCGCAAGCCGGTCGCCGAGATGAACGTGGTGCCTTACATCGACGTGATGCTGGTGCTGCTGGTGATCTTCATGGTGACCGCGCCGATGCTCAACCAGGGTGTGAAGGTTGACCTGCCCAAGGTTTCCAGCGAAGCCTTGCCCCAGGACAACAACACCCAGGTGCTGACCATTTCGATCAAGTCCGACAAGACCTATTACTGGAACCTTGGCAGCGAAGTCGACACTCAGAAGCAACAGGACAAGGCGTTGACCCTGCCGGCCATGACCGATGCGGTGACCAAGATCATCCGTTCCGGCAACGAAGGCGGCAAGCACACCCAGGTCTTCATCCGCGGTGACAAGGCGGTCGACTACGGCTCCGTCATGGGCGCCATGGGCGGGCTGCAGAAGGCCGGCGTGGGTAACGTTGGCTTGATTACCGAGGCGCCCTGATGCAGCAACAGCGAGAGCCGTCCGCCTCGGAAAGCTACTTCTGGCCTAGCGTCTGGGCAATTGCCCTGCACGTGCTGGTGTTTGGCATGCTGTTCGTCAGCTTTGCCATGACGCCGGAGCTGCCGCCAGCCAAGCCGATCGTGCAGGCGACCCTGTATCAGCTGAAATCGAAAAGTCAGGCCACTACCCAGACCAATCAGAAGATTGCGGGTGAGGCCCAGAAGTCGGCTGCGCGCCAGACTGAAGTCGAGCAGATGGAACAGAAGAAGGTCGAGCAGGAAGCGGTGAAGGCTGCTGCGGAACAAAAGAAAGAAGAGGCGGCTCAAAAGGCCGAGGAATCGAAAAAGGCTGACGAGGCCAAGAAAGCTGACGAGGCGAAAAAGGCGGATGAAGCCAAGAAAGCCGAGAAAGCTGCCGAAGCCAAAAAGGCCGAAGAGAAACAATTGGCTGATATAGCCAAGAAGAAGTCTGAAGAAGAAGCCAAAAAGGCTGCCGAAGAAGAGGCCAAGAAAAAGGCCGCTGAAGAAGCCAAGAAAAAGATAGTCGAAGACGCGAAGAAGAAAGCCGCCGAAGACGCCAAGAAAAAAGCTGAAGCAGACGAGGCGAAGAAAAAAATCGCCGATGACGCGAAGAAGAAAGCTGCCGCCGACGCCCAGAAGAAAAAGGCCCAGGAAGCAGCGCGCAAATCCGCCGAAGAGAAAAAGGCCCAGGCCCTGGCAGACTTGCTTTCCGACACGCCTCAACGTCAGCAGGCCCTGGCCGATGAGCGTGGTGATGAAGTCGCGGGCAGTTTCGACGACCTGATTCGGGCGCGGGCAGCAGAGGGTTGGACACGTCCACCTTCGGCGCGTAAAGGCATGACAGTAGTGCTGCAGATCGGCATGTTGCCGGACGGTACGGTGACTTCGGTCAGCGTGGCCAAGTCCAGTGGTGACGGTTCGTTCGACAGTTCGGCGGTTGCCGCGGTCAAGAACATTGGCCGGTTGACCGAGATGCAGGGAATGAAACCAAGCGACTTCGCTCCCTATCGTTCATTCAAGATGACATTCACACCTGAGGATCTAGCCTTGTGAGAAACCTTCTTCGAGGAATGCTTGTCGTTATTTGCTGTATGGCAGGGATAGCGGCGGCGGATGAAAAGAACATCCTGGTCACCAGCGGTAGTGATCGGGCCACCCCGATCGCGGTAGTACCGTTTGGCTGGCAGGGCGGCAGCGTGCTGCCGGACGACATGGCCCAGATCGTCAGCGACGACCTGCGCAACTCCGGTTACTACGCGCCGATTCCGAAAGGCAACATGATCAGCCAGCCGACCCAGGCCAGCGAAGTCATCTTCCGTGACTGGAAGGCCGTGGGCGCCCAGTACCTGATGGTCGGCAGCATCACGCCGGCCGGTGGTCGCCTGCAGATCCAGTACGCGTTGTTCAACGTGGCCACCGAGCAGCAGGTTCTGACCGGCAGCGTTTCGGGCACCGCCGAGCAACTGCGCGACATGGCTCACTACATTTCGGACCAGTCGTTTGAAAAACTCACCGGTATCAAGGGTGCGTTCTCGACTCGCCTGCTGTATGTAACGGCTGAGCGTTTCTCCGTAGACAACACTCGTTACACCCTGCAGCGTTCGGACTACGACGGTGCGCGTGCGGTGACCCTGCTGCAATCGCGTGAGCCGATCCTGTCGCCGCGCTTTGCGCCGGACGGCAAGCGTATTGCCTATGTGTCGTTTGAACAGAAGCGCCCGCGCATTTTCGTTCAGCACATCGACACTGGCCGTCGTGAGCAGATCACCAACTTTGAAGGCCTCAATGGCGCGCCAGCCTGGTCGCCGGATGGTTCGCGCCTGGCGTTCGTGCTGTCCAAGGATGGCAACCCGGATATCTACGTGATGAACATGGCTTCGCGCCAGATCACCCGCGTTACCAGCGGCCCGGGCATCAATACCGAACCGTTCTGGGGTAAGGATGGCTCGACCATCTATTTCACCTCCGACCGCGGCGGCAAGCCACAAATCTATAAAACGAGCGTTGGCGGTGGGGGTGCGGAACGCGTGACCTTTATCGGTAACTACAACGCCAACCCCAAGCTTTCGGCTGATGAAAAGACGTTGGTAATGATTCACCGTCAGGATGGTTTCACTAATTTCCGGGTTGCGGCCCAGGATTTGCAGCGTGGAACGGTAAAAATCCTCACAGATACTAACCTTGATGAGTCAGCTACTGTTGCGCCCAACGGCACCATGGTAATCTACGCCACCCGCCAGCAGGGCCGGGGAGTCTTGATGCTCGTGTCCATTAATGGACGCGTAAGGCTCCCGCTTCCTACCGCACAAGGCGAAGTCAGAGAACCGTCCTGGTCCCCTTACCTGAACTGACGCGGCGCTACAAAAAGATTTGCTTAACACACTGGGGTTCATTAGGAGTTTCACGATGGAAATGCTGAAGTTTGGTAAGTTTGCTGCTCTGGCTCTGGCTCTGTCCGTAGCCGTTGGTTGCTCGTCTAAAGGCGGCGACAATGCCGGTGAAGGCGCAGCTGTTGATCCAAACGCTGGTTACGGCGCTAACACTGGTGCAGTTGACGGCTCCCTGAGCGAAGAAGCTGCTCTGCGCGCTATCACCACTTTCTACTTCGAATACGACAGTTCTGACCTGAAGCCAGAAGCCATGCGCGCTCTGGACGTTCACGCCAAGGACCTGAAAGCTAACGGCGCTCGCGTTGTTCTGGAAGGTAACACTGACGAACGTGGTACTCGCGAGTACAACATGGCTCTGGGCGAGCGTCGTGCGAAAGCCGTTCAACGCTACCTGGTACTGCAAGGTGTTGCTCCAGGCCAACTGGAACTGGTTTCCTACGGTAAAGAGCGTCCAGTTGCTACTGGCCACGACGAGCAGTCCTGGGCTCAAAACCGTCGCGTCGAACTGCGTAAGTAATTCGTCATGCGAACGTGCCGTCGTGCTCTGACTGTATTGGCTCTCAGCCTCGCACCGCTTGCGGTGTGGGCTGCGGTTCCCGTGGAAGATAGCAACTCTGGCTATAACAATAGCGGGAGCAGCTATCCCCCGGCAGGTTATGGCACGAACGGCGCCTATGCGGGGGGAGCGGCAACGTCCGCTCCCTCGGCACAGGGCGAACTGTTCAACCAGCTGCAACGCATGCAGGATCAATTGTCGCAGCAACAAGGCACCATTGAGATCTTGCAGAACCAGGTTAATCAGCTGAAGCAAGAAGGCCTGGAGCGTTACCAGGATCTTGATCGACGCATTGGAGCCGGCGTTACACCTGCCGCAACTCCTGATAATTCTTCTGCCGGTGGCGCGCCAAGTGCCGCCGCCGGTGGCGCAGCAGCGGGGGCTGCAGCCGCAAGCCAAGCCCCTGCCGCCAGCAGCGAACCGGGTGATCCGGCGAAGGAAAAGCTGTACTACGACGCAGCTTTCGACCTGATCAAAGCCAAGGATTTCGACAAGGCCAGCCAGGCCTTCACCGCATTCCTGCGCAAGTACCCGAACAGCCAATACGCGGGCAATGCCCAGTACTGGCTGGGTGAGGTCAACCTGGCCAAGGGCGATCTGCAAGGTGCCGGCCAGGCTTTTGCCAAGGTCAGCCAGCTTTACCCAAAGCACGCCAAAGTACCTGATTCGCTGTACAAACTCGCTGACGTGGAGCGCCGCCTGGGTCATACCGACAAGGTCAAAGGCATTCTGCAGCAGGTGGTTGCCCAATATCCGGGTACCTCCGCTGCCCAGTTGGCTCAGCGGGACTTGCAGCGCTTGTAAGCGCAGCTTGCCCGTTTAGAAGAAACCCGCGCCTGGCGCGGGTTTTTTCGTTAGAATCCACGCCCTTTTATGAAACACGCTTTTTGGGGCCTGCGCGTTGGCGGGGTCCCTTGAAGTGCCTGACGGAGGCGGACAGCCTGTTTAGCTGTTACGCCCGTGGCGACTATGCAAGACACATTACGTATTACCGAAGTTTTTTACTCGTTGCAGGGTGAAACGCGAACGGCTGGCCTGCCCACTGTATTTGTGCGGTTGACCGGCTGCCCGTTGCGCTGCCAATACTGCGACAGCGCCTACGCCTTCAGTGGCGGCACCGTGCGCACCCTCGACGACATCCTTGAGCAGGTTGCTGGCTTCAAGCCGCGCTACGTCTGTGTGACCGGTGGCGAGCCTCTGGCCCAGCCCAACGCCATCCCGTTGCTCAAGCAGCTGTGTGACGCCGGTTACGAAGTCTCCCTGGAAACCAGCGGCGCCCTGGACATCTCGGCGGTAGACCCGCGAGTAAGCCGCGTGGTCGACCTCAAGACGCCAGGTTCCAAAGAGGCGCATCGCAACCTGTACGACAACATGGACCTGTTGACGGCCAATGATCAGGTCAAGTTCGTGATCTGTTCCCGTGACGACTACGACTGGGCGGCTTCCAAGCTGATCCAGTACGGCCTCGACCGTCGCGCAGGCGAGGTACTGTTCTCGCCCAGCCACCATGACCTGAACGCCCGTGAACTGGCTGACTGGGTAGTGGCGGACAACCTGCCGGTGCGCCTGCAGTTGCAGCTGCACAAATACCTGTGGAACGACGAGCCGGGGCGGTGACATGGTTGACCAGAAGCGAGCGGTCATCCTGCTGTCCGGCGGCCTCGATTCCGCCACCCTGGTGGCCATGGTTCGTGCCGAAGGCTATAGCTGCTACACCCTGGGCTTTGATTACGGCCAGCGTCACCGTGCCGAGCTGGCTGCCGCCGCACGGGTCGCCCATGACCTGGGTGTGGTCGAGCACAAGGTGATCGGCCTCAACCTCAATGGCATCGGCGGCTCGGCGCTGACCGACAGCAGCATTGAGGTACCCGAGGCGCCAAGTGAAGGCATTCCGCTGACGTATGTGCCGGCGCGCAACACTGTGTTTCTGTCCCTGGCCCTCGGCTGGGCGGAAGTGCTGAACGCCCGCGATATCTTCATCGGCGTCAATGCGCTGGACTACAACGGTTACCCGGACTGCCGCCCGGAGTACATCGCGTCCTTCGAGCGCATGGCCAACCTGGCGACCAAGGCCGGTGTGGAAGGGCAAGGCTTCCGTATCAGGGCGCCGCTGCAGAACATGAGCAAGGCGGATATCGTGAAGACTGGCGTAGGACTTGGCGTCGACTACGCGCTGACAGTTTCCTGCTATCAGGCAGACGATTCCGGCCGTGCGTGTGGGAAATGTGACGCCTGCAGGCTGCGAGCCGAAGGCTTCAAAAACGCCGCAATTGCGGACCCAACGCGTTATTTCTGATTTATTTCAAATAAGGTGTTGAATAATCCTTAGAAATCAGTATTATACGCGCCACCACACAGCGGGTCGTTAGCTCAGTTGGTAGAGCAGTTGGCTTTTAACCAATTGGTCGTAGGTTCGAATCCCACACGACCCACCATATTTGGCGGTTTAGAAAATCCGGAAGGCCCACGCAAGTGAGGATTTCCGGGTTTTTTTTTGCCTTGTAAAAAAGCCGCCTGCAAGGGGCGGCTCATGTCCTGGCGTCAGGGCGCTTAGCCAAATCGTCCCGTAATGTAATCTTCCGTCTGCTTCATTTTCGGCGTGGTAAAGATCTGGTCCGTCTTGCCATGCTCAATCAATTCCCCCATGAACATAAACGCGGTGCTGTCCGACACCCGCGCGGCTTGCTGCATGTTGTGGGTCACGATGATGACCGTGTACTGCGCCTTCAACTCGGTAATCAGTTGTTCGATGCGCCCGGTCGAAATCGGGTCAAGGGCCGATGTCGGCTCATCCAGCAGCAACACCTGTGGGCGCAGCGCAATGGTGCGTGCAATGCACAGCCGTTGTTGCTGGCCGCCGGAGAGGCTTTGTGCACTCTGGTTGAGTTTGTCTTTGACTTCGTCCCACAACGCGCCGCCGCGCAAGGCTTGCTCCACGCGGTCGTTCATTTCTCTGCGGGACAACTTTTCGTGGTGGCGCACGGCGTACGCGATGTTGTTGTAGATCGACATCGGGAACGGCACCGGTTTTTGGAACACCATGCCCACATGGCTGCGCAGGCGGTTCATCGAATAGCCCGGCGCCAGGATGTTTTCGCCATTGAGCAGTACTTCGCCCCTGGCTTCCTGTTTCGGGTACATCGAGTAAATGCGGTTGAACACACGCAGCAAGGTGGATTTGCCACAGCCGGAAGGGCCGATGATGGCGGTGATGCGTTTTTCCGGAATATCGATGTCGATGGACTTCAAGGAGCGCTGGTTGTTGTAGAAAAACTCCAGCCCGCGCACACGAATTTTGGTTTTTTCGGGATCAATGCCAATGGCGTCCATCAGTGAGACCTATTGCGTAAAAGGATCAGGCGAGATGCCAGGCTGAGTATCAGCACGAACAACGTCAGGACCAGCGCGCCGGCCCAGGCCAAGGCATGCCAGTCGTCGAACGGGCTCATGGCGTACTGGAAAATCACCACGGGCACGCTGGCGATCGGCTTGAGCAGGTTGCTGCTCCAGAACTGGTTGCCGAACGCGGTGAACAGCAGGGGCGCGGTTTCCCCGGTGATGCGGGCGAGGGCCAGCAAAATGCCGGTGACGACACCGGCCTTGGCTGCCCTGAGCACGATTTGCAGGGTCAGCTTCCACTGCGGCACGCCCAGGGCCAGTGCGGCCTCGCGCATGGTCGAGGGTTGCAGTTGGAGCATTTCGTCGGTGGTGCGCACTACCACCGGAATCACCAGCAAGGCCAGGGCCAGCGCGCCGGCGAGGGCGGAAAAGCCCACCTGGTGATTGGTCAGCAGGTTCAGTGGCAGTATCACGGCGGTGTAGACGAACAGCCCTAGCACGATCGACGGTGCCGACAGCAGGATGTCGTTGATGAAGCGCACCGTAGTCCCCAGGCGTGAATGCCGCGCGAATTCGGCCAGCCAGATGCCAGCCATCAGCCCGATGGGAGTACCGATCACCAGGGCGATGACTGACATCAGTGCACTGCCGTAAAACGCGTTGGCCAGCCCGCCTTCGGTGCCGGGCGGCGGGGTCATCTGGCTGAACAGGCGCAAGTTCAGCGCCTGGAAGCCATTGATGATGGTCGTCAGCAGAATCCACGCCAGCCACAGCAGGCCGAAGGCGGTGGCGCCGCAACTGAGGAACATCGCCACGCCGTTTTTCAGCGCGCGTTTGCGATACAGACGTTCGTTGGCGTTCATAGGCCTTCCTTGCGAGACAGGCGCATCAGCAGCAGCCGCGCCAGCGCCAGCACCACAAAAGTCACGATAAACAGCAGGAAACCCAACGCGATCAGCGCGGAGCGATGCAGGTCGGTGTAAGCCTCGCTGAACTCGTTGGCGATGACCGAAGCGATGGAACTGCTCGGCATCAGCAGCGAGGCGGAAAACTGCTGCGCGTTCCCCAGCACGAAGGTCACCGCCATGGTCTCGCCGAGGGCACGGCCCAGGCCGAGAAAGATGCCGCCGACCACCGCCGAGCGGGTGTAGGGCAGGACGATGTCCCACACCACTTCCCAGGTCGTGCTGCCCAGTGCGTAGGCGGATTCTTTCAGTTGCGTGGGCACGCTGCGAAACACCTCATGCATCACTGACGTGATAAACGGCATGATCATCACCGCCAGCACGATGCCGGCAGTGAGCATGCCGATGCCCAGCGGCGGCCCCTGAAACAGCGAGCCGACAAAGGGCAGGGCGCCCAGGTAATCGTTGATGTAAGGCGACAGGTACTCGGCCATGAACGGCCCGAACACAAACAGGCCCCACATGCCGTAGATGATCGAGGGAATGCCGGCGAGCAATTCGATGGCCGACGCCACCGGCATTTTCAGCCAGGGTGGCGCAACCTCCGTGAGAAAAATCGCAATGCCGAAACTCACCGGCACCGCAATCAGCAGTGCCAGGAACGAGGTCACCAGGGTGCCGTAGATCGGCACCACGGCGCCAAAGTGATTGTTGACCGCATCCCATTCGGTGCTGGTGATAAAGCCAAAGCCGAAGGTGCGGAATGCCTGGCTCCCGCCCCAAAGCGTCGAGGCCGCGATGCTGGCGAGCAATAGCAGCACCAGCATCGCGGCCCCGAACATCGAGCGTTTGAACCACAGGTCGTGGCGTTGGTCGCGCGCAGCGCGGTGGTCGCCGGCTGTGTCGCTGGCGTGAGTAGTCATAACCAGGGGTTGGACGGTGTCATTCATATCAGATGTGCTCACCGCCTTCCCCGTTTATGAGGAAGGCGGTCGTAGGGCGAATCAGTTAGTGAAGTCAGACTTCCAGTAACCTTCGATTCGCGACACCAGGGAGTCCGGCAGCGCTACGTAGTCCAGGGCCGCCGCCTGTTGTTGGCCTTTTTCCAGCGACCACTTGAAGAAGCTGAAGGCGGCCTGGCTTTGCTCGGCGTTCTTCGGCTGCTTGTACATGATGATCCAGGTAGTGGCGGTGATCGGCCAAGCGCCTTCGCCCGGCGCGTTGGTCATGATCAGGTTGAAGTCCTTGGCGTTGGCCCAATCGGCAGTGTCGGCGGCGGCCTGGAAGGCCTTGGCATTAGGTGCGACGAATTTGCCCGCAGCGTTTTTCAACTGGGCGTAGGTCATTTTGTTCTGGAGGGCGTAGGCATATTCCACGAAACCGATGGAGTTCTTGATCTGCTTCACGTAGGCCGAAACGCCTTCGTTGCCTTTGCCGCCCACACCCACTGGCCATGGCACGGTGGTGCCAAAACCGACTTTGGTCTTCCAACTGTCGTTGACCTTGGCCAGGTAGTTGGTGAAGTTGTAGGAGGTGCCCGAACCGTCAGAGCGGTGCACCACGGTGATGTTCGCCACCGGCAGGTTCAAGCCCGGGTTGAGAGCGGCGATGGCCGGGTCGTTCCAGGCCTTGATGTCACCGAGGAAGATTTTTGCCAGTACGTCGCCGTCGAGTTTCAGTTGGCCTGCGGCCACGCCTTCGACGTTCATCACTGGCACGATGCCGCCAATCACGCTGGGGAACTGGCCCAGGCCGCCGGCTTTGAGCTCTTCGGCTGACAGCGGGGCGTCGGAGGCGCCGAAATCCACAGTGGCCGCTTTGATCTGGGCAATACCGCCACCGGAACCAATCGACTGATAGTTGATGCGGTTGCTGGAGTTTTTGCTGTAGTCCTGTGACCACTTGGAGAGCACAGGGTAGACGAAGCTGGAGCCGGCACCGGTGACGTCGGTGGCGTGGGCTACGCCACTCAGGCACAGGGCGGTCAACAGCACAGACAGACTTTTTTTGCTCGGCAACATCACGACAACACCTCAAGGGAAGGGGTAAGTGGAAGGGTCCACCTGTCTAAGACGTGACGATTTAATTCCTGATATATGTCTGTTTAATGACGGTTTGGCTTTATGAAGAAACATTTAGAAATGTTTGCGACTGATGGCCGAGGCGCCTTCAACCCTTGGGCGTTTCACTTTTCTCGATGAAGTACTGGCAGATCAACCGATCCTCGCGCAAACACTGTTCGCTTGCGGGCATACCTGTGGCTTCTGAAAAGAACGCCGCCATTGCCCGGCACACGCATTGTTCCTCGCGTACCACGCTGCCGACCGGGCAGGTGAAGTTGCGCACCATCACACCGCCTTCCTGCGCCACGGCCTCGGTGCTGGCGCCCAGGGCGTCGGCTGCAGCCATGGCGGAACGCAGGCCGCTGTCGAAAGTGGCAGGGTTGGCCAAGCCCGCGCGCTGGGCCAATTGGCGGCCGGTCTGTTCCAGCACTTCGCCCAGTTCGTCAGCGTTGTAGCGATCCTTGAGGGTTGCCAGCAGTTGCGTCAGCAGCACTTGGTAAGCCGTTGAGGTGACGTCTTCGCTGCCCGGCGCGGCCTCAAACACCACCGGCGGTTTGCCGACCGTATTCGGTGGGCGGATTTTGCTGCGGCGCACCAGGCCTTCGGACTCCAGCTGCTTGAGCTGCACGATCACCGCGTTGCGCGTCACGGCCAGGTGTTCGCACAGCTGCACCACGGTCAGGGGCTCGCGCTGGAGGAGCTGCAGGATGTCACTTTTGGTACTCACGAGCGGCACGGTTCACTGGCAGATTGGAGGGCTGAGTATACCGCCATAAATCGGCTGGCGAGGATAAAAAACAATAATGACAAATTATATTGTCATTATTGTTGTTAGGTGATTAGAATTCGCCGAAATCACCCACCCGCAGGACATAACCATGAAAAAAGCCCAGCGTTTACTGATTGCACTTCCATTCGCCTTTACCTTGTTCGGCAGCGCGATGGCGCAAGACGCGCCGCAGCAATCCACTCCAACTCAGTTGGTGGATGCGCTCAACGGCGTGTTCGGCCAGCACGCCGGCGCTCGGGCGGTGCACGCCAAAGGCATCGTGCTGGAAGGGCGTTTCACTCCGAGCCCGTCTGCGGCGTCCATCAGCAAGGCCGCCCATTTGCAGGCCACGTCAGTGCCGGTCACCGTGCGTTTTTCCAACTTTGCCGGGATTCCGGACATTCCGGACAACCACGGCCTGGCCAGCCCGCGCGGTCTGGCGGTGCGCTTCGCCCTGCCGGACGGCGGCAGCACCGATATCGTCGCTCACTCGTTCAATGGCTTCCCGTCGCCGACGGCCGATGACTTCCGTGACCTGCTGATCGCCCTCGGCACCAGCGGCCCGGACGTGGCCAAACCCACGCCGCTGGACGCCTACCTCGGTACCCACCCGGTGGCCAAGGCCTTCCTCACCGCGCCCAAGCCTGCGCCGCAGAGCTTCGCCACGCTGCCGTACTACGGCGTGAACACCTTCAAGTTCACCAACGCGGCAGGCAACGTCACCTTTGGCCGTTACCAATTCCTGCCGGTCAGTGGCAGCCACTTCCTGACCGAGGCGCAAACCGTCAAGGCCAAACCGGATTACCTCAGCGCCGAGATCCAGCAGCGCGTCGGCAAAGGTCCCGTGCGCTTCAAACTGGTGGTCCAGGAAGCCGCGCCGGGTGACAAGCTTGACGACCCGTCGATCGCCTGGCCGGCCAGCCGCCCGGTGGTAGAGCTGGGCACCCTGGAAATCACCCGTGCCGTGGCCGACAACGTCGCCGCGCAAAAAAGCCTGATGTTCCTGCCCAATAACGTACCGGCCGGCATCGAGCCGCAAGATCCGATGATCAACGCGCGTTCCGCCGCCTATCCTGTTTCATTCGGCCGTCGGCAATAAGCCTTCGTCCTGCCTATAAGAACGAGGAAACCCTGATGAGTCTGATACCGAACAATTCACTGATCACCGCCACCCCGGAAGAGGGGCGCGAACTGGCGATCAAAATGGCGCGGCTGGTGATCAAGGCCACGCAGCCCGACGAAGCGGTGCGCGGTCGGCTGCGCGATGTGTATGCCAATGATGCGGCGATGCTGATCAGCATCGGCCAGGTGGTTGCGACCGAGTTTGCAACCATTGCGGCGGCCAACAAGTACTGGAACCCGTAACGCAAAAAAGGCAGCCACCGCTGGACGCCGATCAATTAAGGGTTGGCAAAATACTTGTGGCGAGGGAGCAAGCTCCCTCGCCACAGGGATGCGATGCCTTCAGGCTTTTTAACTGACGGGTTTAGCCACCCCCAGAGTGGTTGTCCAGACGCGGTTTTATTCCCTGCAGGTTGAAAAATATGTTGCGTGCAAGGGGGGTGACTCTATGGGAGATTGGTCACCACTTCATTTTCAGCAGGGGATATTCCGATGAGCGTGATCCAGCGTTTGCAGCAACTGGGCATCGTTTTGCCAGAGCCAATCAACCCGTTGGGCTCCTACAAAACGCTCAGTCTGACGGGTAACCAATTGCACGTATCCGGCCTCGGGCCGTTTGAAAACGGCAAGCCACTGACCGGCATCGTCGGCGACAACCTGTCGATTGAACAGGGCCAGCATGCCGCGCGCCTGACCCTGCTGATGATTCTGGCGTGTATCGAACAGACCTTCGGCCTGGACAACATCCAGCGCTGCGTGCGTCTGACGGTTTATGTGCGCGCCACCCAATCCTTCACCCAGCACCCGAGCATTGCCAACGGCGCCAGCGACCTGCTGCTGGACGTGTTTGGTGCCGACCAACTGCCTGCTCGAAGTGCCTTGGGCGTTTACTCTTTACCGATGGGTATTCCCGTTGAAATTGACAGTATCTTTGAGATAAAACCAGTCAGTCACAAACCGGTTAAAAAGTCATAACGAGTAACGGGATAACCGCCAAAGTCGTTGAAATACATGGGATTGTCGGACAATCCTGCGCATGAAAAACTCTTCATAATCGGCCCGCTCGAACGTTGGTAGTTTTCGCATCGCTGCCCAATAATTCGAGTCCTAATAATGAATAAAAAAACTCTAAAAGGCGCCTTGGCGCTCTCCATTTCGCTCGCCTCCACACAACTGTTTGCCGGTGGTTTTTCACTCAATGAACAAAGCGTCAGTTCAATGGGTACTGGCTACGCCGGTCGTTCTTCTTCCGCCGATGACGCCAGCACGGTGTTCGGCAACCCGGCGGGCATGTCCCGCATTAAACAGAATGAAGTGAGCATCGGGGCGACCTACCTTGATGCCTCTTCGCACATCAAAGACGCCAGTTCCTCACAAGGCGGCCAGGATAACCCTGGCACCAACAAGGGTGACATGGTCCCCGGCATTGCCGTGCCGATGGGCTATCTGGTCACGCCAATCGACGAACACTGGGCGTTTGGCCTTGGGGTCTACGCGCCGTTTGGCTTGATCACGGACTATGAGCACAGCTTCCAGGGCAACGGCTTTGGCAACAAGAGCAAGGTTCAGGTCATCACCGTGCAGCCAACGGTCAGCTATGCCTTCAACGACAAGGTTTCGGTAGGTTTCGGCCCGACGTTCAACAAGATCAGCGGCGAGCTGGATTCCAAAGTGCCGGCCTTCGGCCTCGGCACTGAAACCGCCAAGATCAAGGGCGACGACACCGCCACGGGTTTCAACGCCGGTATCCTGGTGCAGGCCCTGGACACGACGCGCATCGGCGTCACCTACCATTCGCAAGTGGTCTATCACCTGACCGGTCACACCAATGCCTCTGGCGTGCTGACCGACCTCCTCGACGGCGGGCCGCAGAAGTACGACGCCAAGCTCAACGTCACCACGCCATCTTCCGTGGACTTCTCGGTGACGCATCAGTTGAGCGATGCCCTGACCCTCTATGTGGGCAGCACTTACACCCGCTGGAGTCAGTTGAAAAAGATCACGGTCAACAACTCCGGCGTGTCCGACATTACCGCTGAGTTGGCAGGCCTGGATTCGATTACCGAAGAGCAGCACTGGCACGACACGTGGTCCCACGCTATCGGCCTGTCGTATCAGCTCAACAAGCAACTGGTTCTGCGCACGGGCTTCTCCGTTGACCAGACACCGACCAACAACACTGATCGATCCGTACGTATTCCTACGGGCGATCGCACCGTATTCAGCCTCGGTGCCGGGTGGACGCCTGTGGATAACCTGACCTTTGACGTGGCCTATTCCTACCTGAAGGAAGAGCCAATCAAGGTGCACGACAACAATCCTCAGTTGGCGCTGACCTACGACGCCAAGTATGAAAACAGTGCCAATGGTTTTGGTGGTTCGGTGACTTACCGCTTCTGATCTGTGGATAACGGCAAAGGGCCAGTTTTTTGGCGGGGTCCTTTGTCGTAAGTTTTGACCTCAATGCTGTCAATCGCGGCATGTCTTGGTTAGATTGAAGACTAATCAGCTTTTAGGACACGGACTGTCATGACTACGCTAACGCCGATCATCGCGACCAATCCCCTCATTCTTCGCGCCGCCACGACCTCACCGCCGGCAGCGCTTGCGAACACCCTCGACGTCTCACCGGCCCGGCCGTCTTCCGTGGTCAGCCTTGGAAATCCCGTGGCCGACGTTATCGATCTCTATTCCAAAAACGGGCAGCTCCCCGGCCGCGAAACCGTGTGGGCCTGGGAAAACGATATTCAGGACGCAGTCACCCAGGTGATCAGCCAACGCTTCGGTTCAATCTCCACGGCCAGCCGTTACAGCGGCCTCGGTGCTGCGTTGGTGGATCAGTTCACCGGGGGCGGCGGGGCGGGGATTTCACAATCGGTGCTCAACACCACGGCAGAGCGTGCCGTTGATACGGGCGGGATCAAGGCCGACCATGCGGTGTTGCACAGCAAGGCCGACAACCAAATCAGCCTCAGCATCAAGACCGCCAGCGGCAAGACGGTGACGTTCAGCCTGTTCAGTCAGAAACACGGCTTGGGCGTGCAGGCCACCGTCGACGGCGGCGATTTGACCGCGGATGAACTCAAGGCCGTCGGCCAATTGGGGGCGGCGTTCCAGGCGTCGGTCGATGGGTTGACCGCCGTACCGCCGAAACTCGACCTGAGCAAACTGACTCAGTTCGACACCCACGTGCTGAAGTCGGTGGACCTCGCCGCCAAGCTCAAAAACCAGGCGGACGAGGACCTGAGCCTGGCGTTCCACGCCGACAGCCAAACCCGCACCACACGTATGAGTGGCCCGGCTGGTGACATCGACCTGGCCGTAGACCTGAAAAACACCGCAATACAGGGTGACGCCAAACAGCAAGCCAACGCGCTGAAAACCTACCTCGCCCAGTTCGACCGGGTGCAAGAGCGCGGTAGCGCCAATGCTGATTTGATGGCGATGTTCAAGGATGCGTTCAGCGCCATGAACAGCAACTATCCCCAACGCCCTGGCGCAACGAATGCATTGAGCAACAACCCGAACGACAAAGGTTTGCTGACAGGGCTGGCGGACTTCAAGGCTTCGATCAAGCAGGCCGTCGGTGCGTCCAACGCAATGCGTCCTAAGGAAGTCGACAGCTTCTCCTACACCGTGTCGCAGAACACCCAGGTCAATGGCCGCAGCAGCGCGGACCGCAGCGTGACCCAGAACCAGCAGTCGGTGCTGTCGGCAAACTTCCACAAAAGCCTCAGCGGTGGCGAGCCACCGGTGTTGGATGGCACCCGCGAATCGCAGAACTACCTGTATGTGCACGTGCAGGACAAGGCCAGCAGCACCGCGAGCTTCTCCTATAAGGATGGCCAACTGGCGAGTGCTTCTGTGTCGCAGTCGGCGGTGCAGAACACCCGGACCCAGAAGTACGAGATGGCCCAGTTGGTGTCAGACACGGTGGTGCCCAAAGATGGCTCATCCAAACGCGACTACCTGGCGTTGCTGGAGCACGCAGCCCAGGCAGTTGAAAAGTCCAAGGACGCGCGGGAGCAATCAACCTTGAAAGACGCCCTGGCGGCCATGCAGGATTCGGTGCTGCTACATGACTATCCCGCTGTACTGATGTACTGAGGTTGCGCGCCACGAAAGCGGGAAGGCTCATCACTGGGCCTTCCCGTTTTTTTTGCCCGACAGGCGTGCGCCTGGATGCCAGATTAGGCTTTTGAATCGATTCGATATTCTGTAGCCTTGCGCAGCTTCACCCGTGCTTGATGAACACAATCACTTCGTCCGGCGGCGCCCGAAGGGCTCCAGAGCCGGTGGTACACTCGACTTTCGCGCAACTGCGCCTGCAGGTCTTGCGAACATGACGCAAATTTCCGAACGCCTTCTGGTTCAAGCCCACCTCGACGCCAAGCAGCCCAAGGCCTTGAGCGCCGATGAAGAGGCGAGCCTGCGCGCCGCCATCGCCGCCGAGCTGAAAGCTCAAGACGCGGTGCTGGTTGCCCACTTCTATTGTGACCCGGTGATTCAGGCCCTGGCCGAAGAAACCGGCGGTTGCGTGTCCGACTCCCTGGAAATGGCCCGCTTCGGCGCGGCTCACCCGGCCAAGACCGTACTGGTGGCCGGTGTGCGTTTCATGGGCGAGACCGCCAAAATTCTTACCCCCGAAAAACGCATCCTCATGCCGACCCTGGAAGCCACGTGCTCGCTGGACCTGGGCTGCCCGGTGGATGAGTTTTCGGCATTCTGCGACCAGCATCCCGAGCGCACGGTGGTGGTCTACGCCAACACCTCGGCGGCGGTCAAAGCCCGTGCCGATTGGGTGGTGACCTCCAGTTGCGCGCTGGAAATCGTCGAAAGCCTGATGGATAACGGCGAGACGATCATCTGGGGCCCGGACAAGCACCTGGGCACCTACATTCAGCGCCAGACCGGTGCCGACATGCTGCTGTGGGACGGCGCGTGCATCGTCCATGAGGAATTCAAGTCCAAGCAGCTTGAAGACATGAAGGCGCTGTACCCGGACGCCGCGATCCTGGTGCACCCGGAGTCGCCGACGTCGGTGATCGAGCTGGCCGATGCGGTGGGGTCCACCAGCCAGTTGATCGCCGCAGCACAGCGCTTGCCGAACAAAACCTTCATCGTGGCCACCGACCGCGGCATCTTCTACAAGATGCAGCAGCTGTGCCCGGACAAGGTCTTCGTCGAAGCGCCCACCGCCGGCAACGGCGCTGCGTGCCGCAGTTGCGCACATTGCCCGTGGATGGCGATGAACACGCTGGAGCGTACGCTGCAGTGCCTGCGCGAGGGCAGCAACGAGATTTTCGTCGAGCCGTCGGTCATCCCCCACGCCGTGCGCCCGCTCAAGCGCATGCTGGATTTCACCCAGGCTGCACGCCTCAAACTTGCCGGTAACGCCTGAAATGTGGGAGCTGGCTTGCCTGCGATAGCGGTCTATCAGTCAATATTGCAGTGACTGCACTGACGCTCTCGCAGGCAAGCCAGCTCCCACAGTTGTTCTACGGTGTTCTTGGGCTACTTCTTCTGCTTCGGAATCCGCACCAACTGCGTGTCCGAGTAGATGTCATGCCAGCTGCGTTTGCGCTTATCAAACAGCGACCAGACAAACCCCAGCCCCACACACAACCACGACGCAATCGACACCACAAACCGCAGCAGCGCCTGCCACAGGCTGATGCGCGAGCCGTCGGCGTTTTGCACGCGTACGCCCCACACCTGCATGCCCAGCGTCTGCCCGGAATGGGTCCAGAATTTGGCAAAGAAGCCGAACAGCACAAACAACAAAATCGTCGACAGCAAGGGGTCACCGTCCAGCGCGCCGGACTCGGTCAGCGTGCGCATTTTGGCTTCGCCCACAAATGCGATCCACACCAGCTTGTAGAGGAATGCGGTGACGATCAACAGGGCGGTGCACAGCAGGAAGTCATAGAACATCGCTGCCAGGCGCCGTCCAAGGCCGACGGGGGGAAACTCGCCCTGAGGGTTCAGCAAGGGTTTGGACATGGCAGGGCTCTCGGAATAAAACAGCCATTCTACGAACAAACGCGCATAAAAAAGCCCCTGATGTCACCATCAGGGGCTTTTTGTAGCAGGAAGGATCAGCCTTCTGCTTGTACTTCGTCAGCCTGCATGCCTTTCTGGCCTTGCACAGCAACGAAGGTCACTTTCTGGCCTTCTTTCAGGCTCTTGAAGCCGTTGCCCTGGATAGCGCGGAAATGGACGAACAGATCCGGACCGCTTTCTGGAGTGATAAAACCAAACCCTTTCTCGTCGTTAAACCACTTGACGGTACCGCTCTGACGTTCAGCCATTTTCTTCTTTCCTTTGACGCTAAAAATTAATGACAGCCCCTTTCACATGAAAGAGTACTGGGCTGAGTTGCAGGAAAGTAAGAGACATCGAACGGGTTGTAGCAAACTTCTTAAGCTACTGCCCAGGTCCAGGTTCCAAGCGACCCATGCAAACACAGTGACCAAACTCTACGCCAACTAATAGAGAAAAAACAAGCCCTGGCAAAAGCCTTGGTTTTGCTTGGCTTGATGATACTTTTATCCACAATGTGGATCCCTTTTATTCGATAGAGTTGGTCACTTGTTATAGGTTAGTTCCTATTGTATTGACTATCGTCAATGCACTGTTTTATGGCGGTTGCGTGACAGTTTAGTGCACGCCGACGCAACAGCGTTACTTATAGGAACAGTCCATCAGCCGCGATAGTAACGTTGCGGTACAAATGGCATTTTACTTACACGCAGAGGCACCTTTTTCCCACGTACCAATGCAGACACTTCGGTATCCAGAGCGATGAAAGCGCTGTCCAGATAACCCATGGCCAGCGGGCCGCCCAACGTGGGGCCAAAGCCGCCGCTGCACACGCGGCCGATCACCGTGCCCTTCTCGTCGACGATTTCTGCGCCTTCGCGCACCGGTGTGCGCTCTTGTGGCAGCAGGCCTACGCGCTTGCGGCTCACGCCGGCTTGCTGCTGAGTGAAGATGCGGTCGGCGCCCGGGAAACCGCCGGCACGCACGCCCTCGGCACGACGAGCCTTGGAGATCGCCCACAGCAGGCTGGCTTCAATCGGCGTGGTGTCGGTGTTCATGTCGTGGCCGTACAGGCACAGGCCGGCCTCCAGGCGCAGCGAGTCACGGGCCCCCAGGCCGATGGCCTGCACTTCGGTCTCGGCCAGCAGGCTGCGCGCCAGGCTCTCGGCGTTGGCAGCGGGTACGGAAATTTCGAAACCGTCTTCACCGGTGTAGCCCGAGCGGCTGACGTAGCAGTCCACGCCCAGCAGGCGCAGGGTGGCAAATTGCATAAACGTCATTTTGGTGACTTCCGGCGCCAGGCGCGCCAGCACTTTCACGGCTGCCGGGCCTTGCAGGGCGAGCAGGGCGCGTTCTTCAAACAGCGGCTCAATGGTGCACTGGTCACCGATGTGCTTGCGCAGGTGGGCCAGATCCTGGTCTTTGCAGGCGGCGTTGACCACCAGGAACAACTCGTCGTTGCCCAGGTTGGCCACCATCAGGTCGTCGAGAATGCCGCCCTGTTCGTCTGTGAACATGGCGTATCGCTGCATGCCCACGGGCAGGTCGATAATGTCGACGGGCACCAGAGTCTCCAGAGCCTTGGCGGCATTGGCGCCGGTCAGGCGAATCTGGCCCATGTGCGACACATCAAACAGCCCGGCCTGATCGCGGGTATGCAAGTGTTCTTTCATCACGCCCAGCGGGTATTGCACCGGCATGTCGTAGCCGGCGAAGGGCACCATGCGGGCGCCCAGCTCAATGTGCAGCGCGTGCAATGGGGTTTTCAACAGGGTTTCGGTGGACATATTCAGCTCCTGAAAAACGTGCTGGCGCGCCTTGGGCATCAGCACTCGATAATGTTGACCGCCAAACCGCCACGGGCGGTTTCCTTGTATTTGCTTTTCATGTCGGCGCCGGTCTGGCGCATGGTGCGGATGACTTTGTCGAGGGACACAAAATGCTGCCCATCCCCGCGCAACGCCATGCGCACCGCGTTGATTGCTTTGACTGAGCCCATGGCATTGCGCTCGATGCAGGGCACCTGCACCAGCCCGCCAATCGGGTCGCAGGTCAGGCCGAGGTTGTGTTCCATGCCGATCTCGGCGGCGTTTTCCACCTGGGAAACCGTGCCGCCCAACACTTCACACAGCGCGCCGGCCGCCATCGAGCAGGCCACGCCGACTTCGCCCTGGCAGCCGACTTCGGCCCCGGAGATCGACGCGTTTTCCTTGTACAAAATGCCGATGGCGGCAGCGGTGAGCAGAAAGCGCACCACGCCGTCTTCGTTCGCGCCAGGAATGAAGCGCATGTAGTAATGCAGCACCGCCGGCACAATCCCGGCCGCGCCGTTGGTGGGCGCCGTGACCACGCGCCCGCCGTTGGCGTTTTCTTCGTTGACCGCCAGCGCGTAGAGGTTGACCCAGTCGAGTACCGACAACGGATCGCGCAGTGACGATTCCGGGTTCTTGCACAGCTGGCGATGCAACGCCGCTGCACGACGCTTGACCTTCAAGCCGCCCGGCAGGATCCCTTCGTTGCGACAGCCCGCGTCTACGCAGTCTTGCATCACCTGCCAGATCTTCAGCAACCCGGCACGGGTTTCCGCTTCGGGGCGCCACGCACTTTCGTTGGTCAGCATGACCTGGCTGATGGACAGCCCGTAGGTGGTGCAGTGGTTCAGCAAATCCTTGCCGTGCTTGAACGGAAAGGTCAGCGGTGTGGCGTCTTCAACGATTCGGTCAGCGCCGGCAGCGTCTTCATCCACCACAAACCCGCCGCCCACCGAGTAATACTCGCGGCTGCGGATCTGGATATTGGCGGCGTCGAAGGCGCGAAAAATCATGCCGTTGGGGTGGTAGGCGAGGGGTTTGCGAATCATCGCCAGGTGTTCTTTCTCGTTGAACGTAATGCTGTGTTCGCCGAGCAGGTTCAAGCGGCCGTCTTGACGCATCTGCGTCAGGCGAGTGGCCACGGTTTCAGTGTTCACGGTGTCCGGGTGTTCGCCTTCCAGGCCCAGCAACACCGCCTTGTCGCTGCCGTGGCCTTTGCCGGTGGCGCCCAGCGAGCCGTAGAGTTCCACCTTGATGCCGGTGGTGGCGCTCAGCAGGTTGTCGCGCTTGAGGCCTTCGACAAACCGGGCTGCGGCACGCATCGGGCCGACGGTGTGTGAGCTGGAGGGGCCGATGCCAATCTTGAACAGGTCGAACACGCTTAAAGACATGAGTTGTTCTCCGGTTTCTTATTATTTTTTGAAGGTAATCGGTCCAACTGTGGAGGCGGTCCATGTGGGAGCTGGCTTGCCTGCGATAGCATCACCTTGGTCTACCTGATAGACCGAGGTGCCTGCATCGCAGGCAAGCCAGCTCCCACAAAAGCCAGCTCCCACATTGGCCGTGTTACGCGTAGCTCTCGATCGACGGGCAAGCGCACACCAGGTTGCGATCACCAAACACGTTGTCCACACGCCCAACCGGCGGCCAGTACTTGGCTTCGATCAACGAGGCCACTGGGTACACCGCTTGTTCACGGCTGTACGGATGGCTCCACTCGCCCACCAGCTCCGCGGCGGTGTGCGGCGCGTTTTTCAGCGGGTTGTCGTCCTTGTCCAGGGTGCCGTTTTCCACCGCGCGGATTTCTTCGCGGATGGCGATCATGGCGTTGCAGAAGCGGTCCAGCTCTTCCCTGGATTCACTTTCGGTCGGCTCGATCATCAAGGTGCCGGCCACCGGGAACGACATGGTCGGCGCATGGAAGCCGAAGTCGATCAGGCGCTTGGCCACGTCGTCCACGCTGATGCCGCTGCTGTCTTTCAACGGGCGCAGGTCCAGGATGCATTCATGCGCGACCAGGCCGTTGCTGCCGGTGTAGAGCACCGGGTAGTGCTCTTCGAGGCGACGGGAAATGTAGTTGGCATTCAAAATCGCCAACTGCGAAGCGCGCTTGAGGCCCGCGCCGCCCATCATGCTGATGTACATCCAGGTGATCGGCAGAATGCTCGCGCTGCCGAATGGCGCTGCGCACACCGCGCCTTCCTTGCGTTCCATGGCCGCGTGGCCTGGCAGGAACGGCGTGAGATGCGACTTGACGCCAATCGGGCCAACGCCCGGGCCACCGCCACCGTGAGGAATGCAGAAGGTCTTGTGCAGGTTCAGGTGGGACACGTCGCCGCCGAACTTGCCCGGTGCGCACAGGCCGACCATGGCATTCATGTTGGCGCCGTCGATGTACACCTGGCCGCCGTTGTCGTGAATGATGCCGCAGATTTCGCGGATGCCTTCCTCGAACACGCCGTGGGTGGACGGGTAGGTGATCATCAGCGCCGCCAGATGATCGCGGTGCTCGATGGCCTTGGCGCGCAGGTCTTCGATGTCGACGTTGCCACGGGCGTCGCAGGCGGTGACCACCACGCGCATGCCGGCCATGTTGGCGGTGGCCGGGTTGGTGCCGTGGGCGGACGACGGGATCAGGCAGATGTCGCGGCGCTCATCGCCACGGCTCTGATGGTAGGCACGGATGGCCAAAAAGCCTGCGTATTCACCCTGGGAACCGGCGTTCGGTTGCAGGGAGATCGCGTCGTAACCGGTGGCCGCGCAGAGCATGGCTTCCAGGTCGGAGGTCAGCTCCAGGTAGCCGGCGCTTTGCTCGGCCGGGGCGAACGGGTGCAGGGCGCCGAACTCGGCCCAGGTCACCGGGATCATTTCGCTGGCGGCGTTGAGCTTCATGGTGCACGAGCCCAGCGGGATCATGGTGCGGTCCAGCGCCAGGTCCTTGTCGGCCAGCTTGCGCAGGTAGCGCATCAGCTCGGTTTCGGAGTGATAACGGTTGAACACCGGGTGGCTGAGCACGGGCGACTGGCGCAGCAGGCCGGCTGGCAGGGTGCTTTCGACGCTTTTGGCAAGAGCGGCGAAAGCGGGCAGGGCCTTGCCATCGGCAAAGATCGACCACAGGGTTTCAATGTCGGCCTGGGTGGTGGTTTCGTCCACCGACACACCAAGACGCTCACTATCCACAACACGCAGGTTGATGCGCTGGGCGCGGGCCTTGTCGTGCAGGGCGGCGGTATTGGCGCCGGTGTTGAGGGTGATGGTGTCGAAGAAGTTGGCTTGTTCGACTTTCTGGCCCAGCGCAGTCAAGCCCTTGGCCAGGATCGCGGTCAGCTGGTGCACACGCTGAGCAATCTGGGTCAGGCCTTTGGGGCCGTGGTACACGGCGTACATGCTGGCGATGTTGGCCAGCAGCACTTGGGCGGTGCAGATGTTCGACGTGGCTTTCTCGCGGCGAATATGTTGCTCGCGGGTTTGCATGGCCAGGCGCAGGGCCGGCTTGCCGAAACGGTCCACGGACACGCCGACCAGACGGCCCGGCATGTCGCGCTTGAACGCATCCCTGGTGGAGAAATACGCCGCGTGCGGGCCACCAAAGCCCAGCGGCACGCCGAAGCGTTGTGCGCTGCCGATGGCCACGTCGGCGCCGAACTCACCCGGCGGGGTCAGCAGCGTCAGGGCCAGCAGGTCGGCGGCCACCGCCACCAAGGCGTTGGCGGCGTGGAAACGCTCGGTCAGTTCGCGGTAGTCAAACACGTCACCGTTGCTCGCCGGGTATTGCAGCAGGGCGCCGAAAAACGGGCTGACGTCGGTCAGTTCGCGCTCATCGCCCACCACCACGTCGATACCCAGCGGCTCGGCACGGGTGCGCAGCACATCGAGGGTTTGCGGGTGGCTGTGGATCGAGGCGAAGAAGGCATTGCTGCCCTTGTTCTTGCTCAGGCGCTTGCAGAAGGTCATGGCTTCGGCGGCGGCGGTGGCTTCGTCGAGCAGGGAGGCGTTGGCTATCGGCAGGCCGGTGAGGTCGCTGATCAGGGTCTGGAAGTTCAGCAGCGCTTCCAGGCGGCCCTGGGAAATCTCGGGCTGGTACGGGGTGTAGGCGGTGTACCAGGCCGGGTTTTCCAGCAGGTTGCGCAGGATCGGCGACGGCGTGTGGCAGCTGTAGTAGCCCTGGCCGATGTAAGTCTTGAACAGTTGGTTCTTGCCGGCAATGGCCTTGATCTTGGCCAGGGCCTGGGCTTCGCTCAGGCCATCTTCCAGGCCGAGTACGCTGGTGCCCTTGATGCTTTCCGGGATCACGCTGGCGCTCAGGGCTTCGAGGGAATCAAAGCCCAGGCTGGCAAGCATTTGCTGCTCGTCTTCCGCGCGCGGGCCGATGTGGCGAGCGATGAATTCATTGGCGGTGGTCAGTTGAACGGTCATGGCGCGCTCCTCAGGCTTCAGCGTTGGCTTTGATCAGGCGGTCGTACGCATCCTGATCCAACAGCTTAGCCACTGCGCCGGCATCGGCCGGTTTAAAGCGGAAGAACCAGCCTTCGCCCATCGGGTCTTCGTTGACCAGTTCCGGGCTGTCGCTGAGGGCGTCGTTCACCTCAAGCACTTCACCGGTCAGGGGCATGTACACGCCGCTCGCGGCCTTGACCGATTCCACGGTGGAAGCTTCGGCGCCTTTCTCGTAGGCCTGCAACTCCGGCAGTTGCACGAAAACCACATCACCCAGCGCGTTCTGCGCGAAAGCGGTGATACCCACAGTGACGCTGCCGTCAGCTTCGGCGCGCAGCCATTCGTGGTCTTCAGTAAAACGCAACTCGCTCATGGAAACTCCTCGGGGCCAGATTCGTCTGGTGGACGGGATGGGAATAATGGGGAGTTACAAAGCAAAATTGCGGCCAATATAAATTAATCCTTTTTAATCAACAGGTTAGCGATTATTCCTGTAAGTATACGAAATCAGGCTGTAACGATTTCGCTACGGCTGGACCTGTCAAAAAAAGCCTATGTGGATCAAAGCCTTGCATGGCACGCAAAAAGCAGGGTTGTAGCGATATCGTTACGCTGTAGCGCTTTCAGTACACTGGATGTCGTTCTCAGACTAATATTTGCAATGCGATCCCTGTGGGAGCTGGCTTGCCTGCGACAGCGGTGGGTCAGGTAAACCGCTATCGCAGGCAAGCCAGCTCCCACATGGGTCGGTGTACAGTCAGGGCTTGTTGGGGATGCCGTATTTGCGCAAGCGATGGGCAATGGCGGTGTGGGAGGTTTGCAAACGGCTGGCCAATTGGCGGGTCGAGGGGTAGCTGGCGTACAGCTTTTCCAGCAGGTTGCGCTCGAAGTCTTCCACCGCATGTTCCAGGCTGTCGATTTCGCCGTCGCTTTGGCGCGCCACCGAGGTGCCGGCGATGTCCAGATCGCCGATGTCCACCAGACTGCTTTCACAGATGGCTGCCGCGCGGAAGATCACGTTCTGCAACTGGCGCACATTGCCCGGCCATGAGTTGCCCAGCAGGGCCGGGTACGTGCCGGGCGCCAGGCGGCATACCGGGCGCTGGATCTGGGCACACGCTTGCTGCATGAAGTAGCGCGCAAGCAGCAGAATGTCCTGGCCGCGCTGGCGCAACGGCGGTACTTCGACGTTGAGCACGTTGAGGCGGTAGAACAGGTCCTCGCGGAAGGTACCTTCGCTGACCATTTTTTCCAGATTGCGGTGAGTGGCGCTGAGGATGCGCACATTGACCTTCACCTCGCGGTCGCCGCCCACCCGGCGAAAGCTGCCGTCATTCAAAAAACGCAGCAGCTTGGCCTGCAAGTAAGGCGACATCTCGCCGATCTCATCCAGAAATACCGTGCCCTGGTTGGCCAGCTCCATCAACCCCGGTTTGCCGCCACGTTGCGCGCCGGTGAAGGCGCCGGGGGCATAACCGAACAGCTCGCTCTCGGCGAGGTTCTCCGGCAGCGCCGCACAATTGAGTGCCAGAAACGGCGCACTGTGCCGCGCACTGATCGCATGGCAAGCGCGAGCCACCAGCTCCTTGCCGGTGCCGGTTTCGCCCTGGATCAGCAACGGCGCATCCAGCGCGGCCACCCGTTGAGCGCGTGCCTTGAGGGTACGGATCACCGGTGACTCGCCCAGCAGCGCATCAAACCCTTCGGCATGGTCGTGGTGCAGCGCCGACAACTGTTCGCCGATGCGGTTGGGTTGGTAGAGAGTGAGCAGGGCGCCGGCGTCGGTAATGGGCGTGGCGTCGAGCAGCAAGGTCTGGCCGTTGACGCTGATCTCGCGCAAGGCCAGGCGAAAGCCGTGTTCCAGCAGGGTGTCGAGCAATGCCGGGTCGTTGAATAACTCGCTGATGCTTTCCCCGGCCGGCTCACGCCCGTAAAGGGCGATCAGCGCCGGGTTGGCCAACAGAATCTTGCCCGCGCTGTCCAGTGCCAGCACCGGGTCGGTCATGGCGGCCAGCAAGGCGTCGAGTTGCAGGTGGCGGCGCTGGCCGGGGAGGATGTCGACCACGGTGACTGCCTGCACGCCTTGCACGCTGAACAGGGCGTCGCGCAGCTCTTCAAGCACCTTGGCGCTCAGGGTCGGCGCGTCGATGTAGACGTTGGGCGGCACCATCTCCACCGCATCCAGGTTGAGATTGCGCCCACCGAGCAGGGCCAGGACTTCCTGGGTGATGCCGACGCGGTCGATGAAGCTGACGTGGATACGCATGGGGTGGCGTTTGGTTCTGGGATGCGGAGGGTCGCCAGTATGCCTTGCAGACGATGGAGATCAAAATGTGGGAGCTGGCTTGTCGGGTCGCCGCATCGCTGCGATAGCAGTGGGTCAGGCAACATTTCTGTCACTGATACACCGCTATCGCAGGCAAGCCAGCTCCCACAGGGGATTTGCGGTGTTACTACTCCAGGTGCTCGGGCTTGATCGGGTCGCCCGACTTCACATCCAGTTGATGCCGCACATCCTCGAACATCAGGTCGTACTGCTTGTGCATCGCACCATTGAGCACGGCGATCTTCGGCATGCCGTATTTCTGCGCGATGTTCATCGCATGCCGGGCAAAGTCGAACGCCTGGTCCTTCGGTAGGAAAAACTCTTCCTTGAGGTCCTTGCCCTGTACCGAGCCATGGAGCTTGAACAGCATCCCCTTGCCTTCCTTGGGGTCCTGGCTGACTTCATAGTCGATGCACAGGTTGTAGCTGTAGTCATCCTTGTTGAGTGCGTGGCGTTCGACGTGCAGGTGACCCGGTTCAAAGGTGGCCATAGGCGTTTCTCCTCTACTTCACAGGTAGGTGATGCCAGGTTTTGCCGTGCTGATACGGGTGCCGGCGTTGCCCTGGACAATCGCTTCGATGTCCGAGAGTGAACCGATGACCGCGGTTTTTCCAGTCTGGCGGGCGAACTCGCAGGCGGCTTGTACCTTGGGCCCCATGGAACCGGCGGCGAAGCCGAGCTTTTCGATTTCGTCAGGGTGAGCCTGGCCAATGGCCTTTTGGCCGGGCTTGCCGTAGTCAATGAAGGCCGCGTTGACGTCGGTGGCGATCACCAGCAAATCGGCGTCCAGCTGCGAGGCCAGCAGCGAGGAACACAGGTCTTTGTCGATCACCGCTTCGATGCCGCGCAGCTTGCCGTCTTCGCCATACATCGTCGGAATGCCGCCACCGCCGGCGCAAATCACGATGGCGCTTTTTTCCAGCAGCCACTTGATCGGGCGGATCTCAAAGATGCGTTTGGGGCGCGGGCTGGCGACCACGCGGCGGTATTTGTCGCCATCGGGCGCAATCGCCCAGCCTTTTTCAGCGGCGAGTTTTTCTGCTTCAGCCTTGGAGTAGACCGGGCCGATAGGCTTGGTCGGATTCTTGAAGGCCGGGTCTTTGGCGTCCACTTCCACCTGGGTGAGCAAGGTGGCGAACGGCACCTCAAAGTCCAGCAGATTGCCCAGTTCCTGTTCGATGATGTAGCCGATCATGCCTTCGGTTTCCGCGCCCAACACATCCAGCGGGTAAGGCGAAACCTGGGTGTAGGCCGCCGCCTGCAACGACAGCAGGCCGACCTGCGGGCCATTGCCGTGGGCGATCACCAACTCGTTGCCGGAGTGGATCTTGGCGATCTGTTCGGTGGCGATGCGGATATTGGCGCGCTGGTTGTCCGCGGTCATGGGTTCACCCCGGCGGAGCAGGGCGTTACCGCCCAGGGCTACGACGATACGCATAATGCATTCCTTCTAGAAGGATCGTTCCCACGCTCTGCGTGGGAATGCCTTACTGGACGCTCTGCGTCCGCTCTTGTGACGCGGAGCGTCACTGGCTGCATTCCCACGCAGAGCGTGGGGACGATCAGTGTGTGGGTCTAGATATCCGCCAACGCCGACACCAGAATCGCCTTGATGGTATGCATGCGGTTTTCCGCCTGCTCGAACGCGATGTTGGCCGGCGACTCAAACACGTCCTCCGTTACCTCCACGCCATTGGCCAGGTTCGGATAGCGCGCCGCAATGTCCTTGCCCACTTTGGTTTCGCTGTTATGAAACGCCGGCAGGCAGTGCATGAATTTCACGCGCGGGTTGCCCGAGGCTTTCATCATCTTGGCGTTGACCTGGTACGGCAGCAGTTGCTCGATACGCTCGTCCCACGCTTCCACCGGCTCACCCATGGACACCCAGATATCGGTGTGGATGAAATCCACGCCTTTGACCGCTTCTTTCGGGTCTTCAGTGATGGTGATGCGCGCGCCGCTTTCCTCGGCAAAGGCCTGGCACTGCTTGATGAAATCTTCGTGGGGCCACAGGGCTTTCGGCGCGCCGATGCGCACGTCCATGCCCAGCTTGGCGCCGATCATCAGCAGCGAGTTGCCCATGTTGTAGCGCGCGTCGCCCAGGTAGGCGTAGCTGATGTCATGCAGCGGCTTGTCGCTGTGTTCGCGCATGGTCAGGGTGTCGGCGATCATTTGCGTGGGGTGGAATTCGGCGGTCAGGCCGTTGAACACCGGCACACCGGCGAACTTGGCCAGCTCCTCGACGATTTCCTGTTCGAAGCCTCGGTACTCAATGGCGTCGAACATGCGGCCGAGCACGCGGGCAGTGTCTTTCATGCTTTCCTTGTGGCCGATCTGCGACGACACCGGGTCGATATAGGTGACGTGAGCGCCCTGGTCATGGGCCGCCACTTCGAAGGCGCAGCGGGTGCGGGTCGAGGTTTTTTCGAAGATCAGCGCGATGTTTTTGCCCTTGAGGTGCGGACGCTCGGTGCCGGTGTATTTGGCGCGTTTGAGGTCGCGGGACAGGTCCAGCAGGTAATGGAGCTCGCGAGTCGTGTGGTGCATCAGCGACAGCAGGCTGCGGTTGCGCATATTGAACGCCATGATGGAATCTCCTTAATAGTCGATAGGGTCGCGGATGATCGGGCAGGTCATGCAGTGGCCGCCGCCACGGCCACGGCCCAGTTCACCGGCACTGATGGTGATGACTTCCACCCCGGCCTTGCGCAGCAGGGTGTTGGTGTAGGTGTTGCGGTCGTAGCCGATCACCACGCCCGGCTCCACGGCCACTACGTTGTTGCCGTCGTCCCACTGCTCGCGTTCGGCGGCGAAGCTGTTGCCGCCGGTTTCCACCACGCGCAGGGCCTTGAGGTTGAGGGCGGCGGCGACGGTTTCGAGGAAGTTGGTTTTTTCGCGCTGGATGTCGATGCCGTGGGGCTTGCTTTCGTCCGGGCGCAGGGTGAACGGCACGATCTGGTTGACCACTTCGGGGAAGATGGTCACCAGGTCGCGGTCGCAGAAGCTGAACACGGTGTCCAGGTGCATCGCCGCGCGGGATTTCGGCAGGCCGGCGACGATCACGCGTTCCACCGCCTTGTTCTTGAACAGGTTACGCGCCAGTTGGCCGATGGCCTGATGGGACGAGCGCTCGCCCATGCCGATCAACACCACGCCGTTGCCGATGGGCATCACGTCACCGCCTTCCAATGTGGAAGCGCCGTGTTCCTGGTCGGGGTCGCCGTACCAGATCTGGAAGTCCGCGTTGGTGAACTCGGGGTGGAATTTGTAGATGGCGCTGGCGAGCAGGGTTTCCTGGCGTCGCGCCGGCCAGTACATGGGGTTGAGCGTCACGCCGCCGTAGATCCAGCAGGTGGTGTCGCGGGTGAACTGGGTGTTGGGCAGCGGCGGCAGGATGAAGCTTGAATGGCCGAGGAAGTCGCGGAACATCTCGATGGCCTTGCCGCCGAAACTGCTCGGAAGGTCATCGGCCGAGACGCCGCCGATCAGGTATTCGGCGACCTTGCGCGGCTCCAGGCTGCGCAGCCACGAGCCGACTTCACCGACCAGCCCCAGGCCGACCGTGTTGGCGGTGATCTTGCGCTCCAGAATCCAGTCCAGCGCTTCGGGGAGGGCGACGATGTCAGTGAGCAGGTTGTGCATTTCCAGCACATCAATATCCCGCTCGCGCATCTTGGTCACGAAGTCGAAGTGGTCGCGCTTGGCCTGGGCCACCCACAGCACGTCATCGAACAGCAGTTCATCGCAGTTGTTGGGGGTCAGCCGCTGGTGGGCCAAGCCTGGGGAGCACACCATGACTTTACGCAGTTTGCCGGCTTCGGAATGTACGCCGTACTTCACTTTTTCCGTGGTCATTACAGATCCTCCAGTGAACAAAAGTTACAGAGTCAGGAAGCCGTCGTAGAGGCCGTAGGCAGCCACCAGGGCGCCAATGACCACTGCGGCGAAAATCAGCTTCTCGACGTTGGTGAAAATCGGTTTGCCCAGCTCACGCTTGGCCTTGGCGAACAGGATTGCGCCGGGGGCGTAGAGCAGGGCGGAAAGCAGCAGGTATTTGGTGCCGCCCGCGTAGAGCAGCCAGATCGCGTAGACCAGGGCGATGGCGCCGATGAACAGGTCTTTCCTGCGCTCGCGCAGGGCGTTTTCGTAGGTTTCGCCGCGCACCGCCAGCAGCAGGGCGTAGGCCGCCGACCACAGGTAAGGCACCAGAATCATCGAGGTGGCGAGGTAGATCAGCGACAGGTAGGTGCTGGCCGAAAACAGCGTGATCACCAGGAACAGCTGCACCATGGCGTTGGTCAGCCACAGGGCGTTGACCGGCACGTGGTTGGCGTTTTCCTTACGCAAGAACTCCGGCATGGTGTGGTCCTTGGCGGCGGCGAACATGATCTCCGCACACAGCAGCACCCATGACAGCAGCGCCCCCAGTAGCGAGATGATCAAGCCGACGCTGATCAGCACCGCGCCCCAGTGGCCCACCACATGCTCCAGCACGGCGGCCATCGACGGGTTTTGCAGCTTGGCCAGTTCCGGTTGGGTCATGATCCCCAGGGACAGCACGTTCACCAGCATCAGGAACAACAGCACGGTGATAAAACCGATCACGGTGGCCTTGCCCACGTCGCTGCGTTTTTCCGCACGGGACGAGAAGATGCTTGCGCCTTCGATGCCGATGAACACCCACACGGTGACCAGCATCATGTTGCGCACCTGGTTCATCACGCTGCCCAGGTCCGGGTTTTTCACGCCCCAGATGTCAGCGGTGAAGATGTCCAGCTTGAACGCGAACAGGGCGATCAACACGAACAGCACCAGCGGCACCACCTTGGCGACGGTGGTCACCAGGTTGATGAACGCCGCTTCCTTGATCCCGCGCAGCACCAGAAAGTGCACGGCCCACAGCAACACCGAGGCGCCGATCACCGCAGCCGGGGTGTTGCCTTCGCCGAAGAGGGGGAAAAAGTAACCGAGTGTGCTGAACAAAAGTACGAAGTACCCGACGTTGCCCAGCCAGGCGCTGATCCAGTAACCCCAGGCGGATGAGAAACCCATGTAGTCGCCGAAACCGGCCTTGGCGTAGGCGTACACCCCGCCGTCGAGGTCGGGCTTGCGGTTGGCGAGGGTCTGGAACACGAAAGCGAGGGTCAGCATGCCGATGGCAGTGATCACCCAACCAATCAGCACGGCACCTACGTCGGCGCTGGCGGCCATGTTTTGCGGCAGTGAGAAGATCCCGCCGCCAATCATCGAACCCACGACAAGTGCAACCAGTGCACCCAACCGAAGTTTTCCAGGCGTGTCAGACATTGCATGACTCCAATGCAGGAGAAGAGAGACCACAGAATAATTCCGTGCGCTAATCAAACAGCTGACTCAGATCACTTCATTGGCACATTCCATTGTGAATTAATGACTTGGGGTGGAAGTTCTTGGGCGATAGATGTCCTCGAAAAGGCGCTTTCCAGAGCGCTTTCTTCGTTTTGGGTTAATCATTTAGTCAGGTATGTGGACGTTTGAAGCTAGCCCGTATTTTTGAATCTGCAAACTTTTTCAGCGTTGTTTCGTAATGTGTCAAAGGTCGCAGTATTTAAATTCTAAATAGGCCTAAACTTTAATAATTGATAGGCGATTTTGTTATGACGCGTTGGCGTATTAGTGTGATGGTTAATAGCCGCTACACTCGCTGAGTTAATGGTTGAGTGCACAATTGTCAGCTCAAGTTGTTATTTGTTCAGGAGTATCCATGTCCCAACCGGCCCAGAAACTTCGCCTCAGCGCGCTGATCGCCCTGGTGGTGGGTTCGATGATTGGCGGCGGCATTTTTTCCCTGCCCCAGAACATGGCCGCGCGCGCCGAAGTGGGGGCGGTGTTGATCGGTTGGGCGATCACGGCCGTCGGCATGCTGACGCTGGCGTTCGTGTTCCAGACCCTGGCCAACCGCAAACCCGAACTGGACTCCGGGGTGTATGCCTACGCCAAGGCCGGTTTCGGCGATTACATGGGGTTTTCGTCCGCCTGGGGCTACTGGATCAGCGCGTGGATGGGCAACGTTGGTTACTTCGTGTTGCTGTTCAGCACCCTCGGTTACTTCTTCCCGGTGTTCGGTCAGGGCAACACGCCCATTGCGATCGCCTGCGCGTCGCTGCTGTTGTGGGCCGTGCATTTTCTGGTGATGCGCGGCATCAAGGAGGCGGCGTTTATCAACCAGGTCACCACCGTGGCGAAGATCGTGCCGCTGCTGATGTTTATCGTGATCGCCGCCGTGGCATTCAAGGCCGATATTTTCACCCGCGACATCTGGGGGCGGGGCAACCCGGGCATGGGAGGTGTGGTGGATCAGGTACGCCACATGATGCTGGTCACCGTGTTTGTGTTTATCGGTATCGAGGGGGCCAGCGTGTATTCGGCGCGTGCCGAAAAACGCTCGGACGTGGGCCGCGCCACGGTGATCGGGTTTCTGGGTGTGCTGGCGCTGTTGGTGTTGGTGAACGTGCTGTCACTGGGCGTCATGAGCCAGCCGGAACTCGCGCATTTGCAGAACCCGTCGCTGGCCGGGGTGCTGGAACATATCGTCGGGCCGTGGGGCGCGCTGCTGATCAGCATGGGCCTGGCTGTGTCACTGCTCGGCGCGTTGCTGTCCTGGGCCCTGTTGTGTGCGGAAATTCTCTACGCCACCGCCCAGGACAACACCATGCCGACGTTCCTGAAAAAGGAAAACGCCAACCAGGTGCCGGTCAATGCGCTGTGGCTCACCAACGTGATGATTCAGGTATTCCTGGTGATCACGCTGTTTTCCCAAAGCACCTACACCACGCTGATTTACCTCGCGTCGTCGATGATTCTGGTGCCCTACCTGTGGTCGGCGGCCTATGCCGTGCTGCTCAGCGGGCGCGGCGAAACCTACGAAGGCGCACAACGCCGGCGCCTGAAGGATTTGCTGGTGGGGCTGATCGCCCTGATGTATGCGCTGTGGCTGTTGTATGCCGGTGGCCTGAAATACCTGCTGCTGTCGGCGCTGCTCTACGCGCCGGGCGTGATCCTGTTTGCCCTGGCCAAGCGCGAGCAGGGTTTGCCCTTGTTTACACCCATGGAAAAAGGCATTTTCAGCTGCGTGGTCGCCGGCGCCGGGCTGGCGGCCTATGGGCTGTATAGCGGGGTGTTGTCGTTGTGAGACTGGCGTATAAGCCGCCGTACGACTGGGCGGCGATGTTGGGCTTTTTGTCGATGCGCGCCATTACTGGCCTGGAAACGGTGGCCGATGGTGTGTACCGGCGCAGCATCAGCGTGGGCGGCCTGCATGGTTGGCTCAGCGTTGCGCCGGGGGCGGGGGATTGGTTGGAGGTGGATGTCGATTTTCCTGACAAGGCAGCCTTTCCCGAGATTGAGCGACGCCTGCGCACTCAGTTTGATCTGGATGCTCGGCCTCAGGAGATAAACGCGCAATTGTCCCGCGACCCTTTGATGGCGAAACTCGTGGCTGCCCGGCCGGGCTTGCGCGTGCCGGGCTCCTGGGATGGTCTGGAATTGGCCATTCGCGCGGTGCTCGGCCAGCAGATCACCGTGGCGGCGGCGATTCGTCTGGCGGGCAAGCTGGTGGCGCGCTATGGCGCGCCGCTGCAGACGCCGCACCCCGGCATCACCCACGTATTTCCCGAACCGCAAGTGTTGGCGGCGGCAGACCTCGCCACGCTGGGCATGCCCAAGGCACGTGGCCGTACGCTGTCGGGCGTGGCCCAGGCGTTACTGGATGATCCGGAATTGTTTGCGCCCAAGGCAAGCTTGAAGGAAGGCGTGGCGCGTCTGGTGGCGCTGCCGGGAATCGGCGACTGGACGGCGCAGTACATCGCCATGCGCCAAATGCGCGAGGCGGATGCGTTTGCGTCGGGGGATATCGGCTTGATCAATGCCTTGGCGGCGCTGGAAGGCGGACCGGTCTCGGCGCGCCAACTGCTGGCCCGGGCCGAGGCGTGGCGGCCAGTGAGGGCTTATGCGGCGCAGCATTTGTGGACGTCGTTGAGCCGGGGGGATTGAGGTAGCGGGACTGGCCTCATCGCAGGCAAGCCAGCTCCCACAGTGGATGTTTGAACACCGGTAAATGTGAGGTAGCGGGACTGGCCTCATTGCAGGCATGCCGGTCCCCGGGCTTGATGTGTGAACACGGTCAAATGTGGGAGCTGGCTTGCCTGCGATGGCGGTTGTCAGGTCACCACTGGGCCCGGTGTGAGCCCAATTCCCCAGCGGCCAAATCCCATTGCAGCGGCGTGCCGCTGATGTTCAAAGGCGCCAGCAACCGATGCGCCTGGCCCCATGGCGTTTGCTCCACCACCAACCCCTGGTCGGCAGGCTCCTCCGCCCGCAACGCTACTTGTTCCGGCACTTGCCCCGCCTCTACCAGCAACTTCGCCGTGCGCGCCAGCGATAACCGTGCCGAACCACCGCGCCCGCTGCTTAACCGCTCACTCAGCGCCTGAATCGCCGCCGCCGCCATCAAATACCCGGTGGCGTGATCGAGTGCCTGCAAGGGCAGCGGCACCGGTTTGTCCGAGTCTTTCCAGGCCATGCCCGCGTTGGCAATCCCGCTGCTCATCTGCACCAGGCTGTCGAAACCGCGCCGGTTGCGCCACGGGCCGCTCCAGCCGTAGGCGTTGAGGCTGACGTCAATCAGGCCGGGGGCGAGGGTTTGCAGCTCGGCCGAGGTGTAGCCCAATTGCTCCAGGGCATCGGCGCGGTAGCCGTGGAACAGGATGTCGGCGTCCTTGAGCAAACCTTCGAAAATCTGCCGGCCTTCGACGCTTTTCAGGTCGAGTCGGGCGCAGCGTTTACCCAGGGTCATTTCCGGCACCACGCCTGGCTCGTTCCAGGTCGGCGAGTCGATGCGCAGCACGTCGGCACCCAGCCCGGCGAGGAAGCGGCTGGCCACGGGACCGGCCAATACGCGGGTCAGGTCGAGCACTTTGATGCCGGCCAGGGGGCGCGCCACCGAGCCGAGCCAGGGTTTGTCCGTCAGCGCGGCAAACGTCTCGCGTTGCACCAGAGGTTCGGCATTGACCGCCCGGCCTTGCGGATGGCTTTGCCAGGCCTGCCACGTGCGCATCTGCGCTGCGCAACCACCGGCATCGACGATTGCCTGCTCCAGTTCTGCGGCCTGCCAGGTGGCGACGTTGCTGGCCATTTGTGCGCGGTCGGCGACCTTGCCCAGCACGCGCTCGGCGGCCTCGCGGTGGTGGGGCGCGTTGGTGTGCAGGCGAATCCAGCCATCGGCGCTGGCGTAGTCGCCGGCCACCGGGTCCCACAGTGGCGGCACTTGCCAGCCCACGGGGCGAATCGAAGACGAAAACCAGAAGGAGGCCAGGCGCCGGTCCACGCTGACCGCCGGCAGGCGCCCGGTCTGTTGTCGGATCAACTGCGCAACCGCCTGGCCGGCCGCACCGATGCTGGCGCCGGCCAGGTCGGTCACGGCGAAGGTCGAGGGCAGGGCGCCCGCTTCGGTAAAGGTGGGCGGGGTGTGGGGTAAATCGAGTGCGGCTTGGATGGGTGTCAGCAGGTCAGTCATCAAAGGCCCTCCGTAAGAGAAGGGCCACTATAGAAGATCATCACACCGCTGTGACAACTCCCGGTTCCAACGGCAAGTCGATGCTGGCGATAAACCCGCCGTCCGGGTGATTGGCCAGGGTCAGCGTGCCGCCATGGCGTTCTGCTGCGCGACGGGCGATGGCCAGGCCCAGGCCGTGACCTTGGGCGACCTGGCCGGGCGCACGGAAGAACGGCTCGCCCAACTGGCTCAAATGTTCAGCGTCCACGCCGGGGCCATGGTCGCGCACGCTGATCAGAATGCGCTCGCCGTGGCGCTGGGCCTGCAGCTCGATGGGTTGGCCTTGCGGGTTGAAACGCTGGGCGTTGCGCAGCAGGTTATCCACCGCGCGTTCGATCATGGTCGGCCAGCCTTTGATCAGCAGTTCGGGGTCGGCTGTCAGGTGTACAAGCTGCTCGGGTGCGCTGAGCTGCGCATCCTTTTGCAGGGTTTTGAGCAGGGGGGTGAGGTCCATGTCTTCGGCGCTGGCGTTATCGGCGTCTACGCGGGCCAGCACCAGAATTTCGCTGATCAGCGCTTCCAGGCGATCGCACTCGCGGGTCAGGCGCGGCCACAGGCGCTCGCGTTCCTCGGGGCTGGCGCGTTCGGCCAGGGCCAGGGCGATGCGCAGGCGCGCCAGGGGCGAGCGCAGTTCGTGGGACACGTCGCGCAACAACTGGCGCTGACTGCCGATCAGGCTTTGCAGGCGTGCGCCCATGCGGTTGAAGTCGGTGGCCAGCACGCCGAATTCGTCGCGGCGGTTGGCCAATTGCGCCAGGCTGTTTTGCTGGTAGGTGGTCTGGCCGAGGTCATGCACCGCGCCGCGCAGGCGGCTCAGGGGGCGGGTGATGGACAGCGTGACGAGCAAGCTGAACAGGGTCAGCACCACCAGTGCAATCGCCAGCGCGCTGAGTGGCCACATCAGGCTGCTGCGATGCCAGGCGTCGAGTTCGGGGTGGGGGATGCGGTAGATCAGCAGGTAAGTGTCGCCGGTTTTTTCGCTGGTGTACTCGGCAGTCAGGCGCCGCCAGGGCAGGTGGCCGTCCTGGCTGTCATTCTGGCGGGCTTCAAAAGCGGCGGCGCGGCGCGGGAAGGTGCCGCGCACCACCGGGTCACCGGTTTCATTCAGCACTTGCACGTCGATGTGGTACTGGCGTTTGCGCTGTTGCAGCAACTCCTGGGCGGCGTCCTCGCCCTGGGCTTCGTAGAGCTGGGTCCACTCTTGGGCCAGGTTGTTGAGGCCGGGGTGGCGGCTGAGAATCCAGGCGTCCTGGTTGAGCATGTGCCCAAGCAGAATCGACAACCCGGCAACCAGGGCGATGGCCAGCCAGAAACTGGCCAGGATTCGCCAGAACAATGAACGCACAGGAAACCCTCAAACAGGAAAAGCCCAGCGGCGGTGGCCACTGGGCTGGGGGAACGCTAGATCATTATTGCGCTTTTTGCGGCTGCTGGGCTTTCCAGGCCTGGAATTCCTTCCATTCGGCGCGGCGCTCGGCTTGCTTTTTCACGATCTCGTCGAATTTCTTCTGTTGATCGGGTTTCAGTACGGCACGGATGTCGGCCTGGGTTTTCTGTTTGGCGGCAGCGAACTCATCCTGCATGGCTTTCTGGTCGGCGGCGGGCAGTTTGTCCAGGTACTTGCGGACGATGTCCTTGCGGCCGTGCCACTGATCACCCATCAGTTTGCCGATTTGCTGGCGCTGTTCCTTGGTCAAGTCCAGCTGGCGAAATGGGCCGCCGTGGCCACGTGGACCATGTTCACCGCCGAAGCCGGGGCCACCCATCATGTGGCCTTCCGGGCCGCCCATCGGGCCTGGGCCGTCTGGGGCTGCGGCCATGGCAACGGTCGGCAGGGCAGCGGCGAACATCAGAGCGATAAGGGTCTTGCGCATGGTGATTCTCCTGTCTCTATTCCGGTGAGTCCGGATGTGAGTAGATTAGGGAGATGGAGGTCAGCGGCGGTCAGGGGAGGGTAAAGCTTGGGTAAAGAGGGTTTATATCGAGGCTGACAAAACCCTTGAGACCAAGGAGATCAAGTGTGGGAGCTGGCTTGTCGAATCGTCGCACCGCTGCGATGCAGGCAGATCGGTCTGTCAGTTGAACCCTGGGGATGCCATCGCAGGCAAGCCAGCTCCCCCAGAGGGTTCAGAGGCTGTAGTAGTAGCCGCGGCTGCGCAACGCCACGATCCGCGGCCGCCCGTCCGGGTGCGGGCCGATCTTCTTGCGCAGGTTGCTCACGTGCATGTCCAGGCTGCGATCGTAAAGGGTCAGTTTGCGGCCCAGGGCGATCTGCGCCAGTTCCTGCTTGTCCAGCGGCTCGCCGGGCTGGCGCAGCAGGGCTTCGAGCAGGCGGCTTTCGGACACGGTGAGGGCAAATTCCTGTTCGTCGATGCTGACCACCCCGCGCACCGGGCTGAAGCACAAATCCCCCAGTTCAAGCTGCGTCGACACCGCCGCCGGGTGACTGCGGCGCAACACGGCGCGCAGGCGGGCGGTGAGTTCGCGAGGGTCGCAAGGCTTGGCCAGGTAATCGTCGGCGCCCAGTTCCAGGCCGAGGATGCGGTCCAGCGGCTCGCCACGGGCCGACAGCATCAACACCGGCAACTCCGGGTGGTCGTTGCGCAATTGCTTGAGCAGCTCAAGACCGCTGCCATCGGGCAGCATCACGTCGAGCACGACCGCCGCGGGGGCGTTGTCGGCCAAGGCTTTACGCGCACTCAGGCCGTCGTGGCAGGCGCGCACCTGGAACCCTTCCTGGCTCAACCAACTGGTCAGCAGCTCACAGAGCTCCTGGTCATCATCTATCAGTAACAGCTCGCTCATGACTTACTCAATTTAGCCATTGTCGACGGCGACGGTGCCCACCGCTGGCGAAAATGCCACACAGCAGGGCGATCAATGCGACGGCGCCACCGGTGACAAACCATTGTTGTTGCTCGGTCAGCCAGCGGTTCAAGGCGCCACCCTGTGCTTCTTTGAGTTGCTGGGCCAGGCGTTGGTTCTCCTGGCGCAAGCGACTCACTTGAGCGCTGTCGCGCGTGGCGTCGGCGCTTTGCAATTGCTTGTTCAGTTCTTCGCGCAGCCGCTCGCTATCTTTCAGGCGTTGCTGCAACTGGGCCACTTGGTCGCCAGCGCTCACGGGCTGCGGCGTGGCGCTGCCGGTGTTCGAGGCTTCCTCAGCGTGGGCCGTGGCCCCGATCGTTAACACTGCCAACAGACACAACTGACGTAAGCGCATCGGAACTCCTGAGTCCACACGAATATTCAGAACGTTGTCGGCAGGTTACCGGGAATGATGAGCCTTCAGGCGTTTGCCGAACGCAATAGGTTCGGCGCTCCGTGAATCAAGGCAGGACTTGCTTGAACGGCTTGATCGAGACATCGGCGTAGACCCCGGCAGCAATGTAGGGGTCAGCCTTGGCCCAGGCCTGTGCGTCGGCCAGGGAGGCGAATTCGGCGACGATCAGGCTGCCGCTGAAACCGGCGTCGCCCGGGTCATTGCTGTCCACTGCCGGGTTGGGGCCGGCCAGTACCAGGCGACCTGCGGCTTGCAGCGCTTTAAGGCGATCGAGGTGGGCCGGGCGTACGGAAAGGCGCTTTTCCAGGGAATTGGCGACGTCGGTGGCAACGATGGCGTAGAGCATGTCAGTCCTCGATTTTCGGCGTGGTAGGGGCGGTGTCATGCAGGTGACGCGACAGGTAGATACCCTGGCCGATCAGAAACAATACGGTCATGCCCAGGCTGCCGAAGACTTTGAAGTCGACCCAGTAATCCTGGAAGGTAAAGGCCACGAACAGGTTGGCCGCGCCGCAAAACAGGAAAAACACGATCCAGGCCACGTTAAGGCGCGTCCAGACCGGCTCCGGCAGGGTCAGCGCATGGCCCATGATCCGCTTGATCAGCAGGCGATCACCAATGAAGTGGCTGCCGATGAACACCAGGGCAAACAACCAGTTCACCACCGGGGCTTTCCACTTAAGGAAGGTTTCGCTGTGGAAGGCCAGGGTCAGGCCGCCGAACACCAGGCAGGCGATCAGGGTCAGCCATTGGCTTTTTTCCAGCTTGCGCTGGGAGATGAAGATGGCGCCGTAGACCACGATAGAGCTGATGATCAGCACGGCGGTGGCGCTGTAGATGCCCCCGAACGAGAACGACTGACCGGCAATGTCGATGACCCTGGGGTCGAGTTTGGTAACGATGAAAAACAGCAACAGCGGGATGAAGTCGATGAATTGTTTCACAGTAAGAGCCAGAAGCTGGATGTGGCGGCATAATAACAAACATCCTTGGTAGCGAAAGCGCCAGCTGACTTGAGGTTACACACTCCCGTGAATGTTGATTTGCACTGCCACAGCACGGCCTCCGACGGCGCCCTGGCGCCCGCGGTACTGGTTGCGCGTGCGTTTGAAAAAGGCGTGCGAGTCTTGGCGTTGACCGACCAC
Source organism: Pseudomonas tolaasii NCPPB 2192 (assembly GCF_002813445.1). NCBI lineage: Bacteria > Pseudomonadati > Pseudomonadota > Gammaproteobacteria > Pseudomonadales > Pseudomonadaceae > Pseudomonas > Pseudomonas tolaasii. The sequence continues at coordinate 44,920 of NZ_PHHD01000001.1, read as the reverse complement.
GACACCCTCGAAGGCCTCGACGAAGCCCGTGAAGCCGCGCAGGCGCTGGGCATGCAGTTGGTCACCGGTGTGGAATTGTCTTGCACCTGGGGCGGCGCCACCATTCATGTGCTCGGCTACGGTTTCGACCAGCAGGCCCCGCCGCTGGTCAAAGCCATCGCCAATCTGCACGATGGCCGCTGGCTGCGGTCCGAAGAAATAAGCCGCAAGCTCAGCCTTAAAGGCATGCCGGGTGGACTGGAAGGCGCCCGCGCGATCCAGCAGGAGCTGGGTGACAGCGGCAACGCACCGGCCCGGCCGCACTTTGCCGACTGGATGGTGCGTGAAGGTTTTGTTAAAGACCGCGCCGAGGCGTTTCGCAAATGGCTCGGCGCCGGCAAGTTGGGGGATGTGAAGCTGCACTGGCCGACCCTGGAAGACACCGTCGAGACCCTGCGGGCCTCCGGGGCCTGGGTCAGCCTGGCGCACCCCTGGCATTACGATTTCACCCGCAGCAAGCGTCGCAAGCTGATCAGCGACTATATTGGAGCGGGTGGCCACGCGATCGAAGTGGTCAATGGGCATCAACCCGCCGAACAGGTCGGCAGCCTGGCGATTCTTGCCCGCGAATTTGGTCTGCTGGTCAGCGCCGGCAGTGATTTTCATGGTCCGGGCGGCTGGTCCGAGATCGGCGAGTACCGCCAGGTCCCGGAAGATTTGCCGCTTTTGTGGGGGCGTTTCAAGCATGACCCCATTATCGCCACCGTCTGAACAGGTAGAACACGTGAGTCAATTCTTCCAGATTCATCCGGAAAACCCTCAAGCGCGCCTGATCAAACAGGCCGTGGAAATCATTCGCGCCGGCGGCGTGGTGATCTACCCGACTGATTCGTCCTACGCCATCGGTTGCCAGATCGGCGACAAGGGCGCGGTAGAGCGTGTAAGACGCCTGCGCCAACTGGACGACAAGCACAACTTTGCCCTGATCTGCAGCGACCTGTCCCAACTGGGGTTGTTCGCCAAGGTCGACACAGGCACCTTCCGCCTGCTCAAGGCCCACACGCCGGGGCCCTACACCTTTATTCTCAACGCCACCCGCGAAGTGCCGCGCCTGTTGCTGCACCCGAAAAAACGCACCATCGGCCTGCGCGTGCCGGAGCATCCGATTGCCCTGGCGTTGCTGGCCGAGCTGGGTGAGCCGCTGATGAGCGTGTCGCTGATTCTGCCGGGCGAAACCGAGCCGCTGTACGACCCTTACGAAATGCGCCAACTGCTGGAAAAGCAGGTGGATCTGATCATCGACGGCGGCTACGGCGGCAACAAGGCTTCTACCGTGATCAACCTCGCCGACGGCGAACCGGAAGTGGTGCGCGTGGGCTGCGGCGACCCGACGCCCTTCATGGTCGAGGCCTGAATGTCGGCCGTGGAAACCGCTGATCCCCAGGCGGGCGCCCAGCAGGAACTGCCGTTTGCCATGGTGTACGGCCAGGCGGTCATGGAAATGCCCCTGGATTTGTACATCCCGCCGGACGCGCTGGAAGTCTTCCTTGAGGCCTTCGAAGGCCCCCTGGACTTGCTGCTGTACCTGATCCGCAAACAGAACATCAACATCCTCGACATTCCGGTGGCGGAAATCACCCGCCAGTACATGGGTTATGTCGAGTTGATGCAGTCGGTGCGCCTGGAGCTCGCCGCCGAGTACCTGGTGATGGCGGCCATGCTCGCCGAGATCAAGTCGCGCATGCTGCTGCCACGCTCGGAGACGGTGGAAGCCGAAGAAGACGACCCACGTGCCGAACTGATCCGCCGGCTGCAGGAATACGAACGCTTCAAGGCCGCCGCCGAGGGCATCGACGGCTTGAGCCGCGTGGGCCGTGATGTGGTGGTGCCCAAGCTCGACGCGCCGGAAGCCCGGGCGCGCAAGCTGCTGCCGGACGTGAGCCTGGAAGAATTGCTGATGTCCATGGCTGAGGTGCTGCGCCGTGGCGACATGTTTGAAAGCCACCAGGTCAGCCGCGAGGCGCTGTCGACCCGCGAGCGCATGAGCGATGTGCTCGAACGCCTCAAGGGCGGCGGTTTTGTGCCGTTTGTCGAACTGTTCACCGCCGAAGAAGGGCGGTTGGGAGTGGTGGTGACCTTTATGGCGATCCTTGAGCTGGTCAAGGAATCCTTGGTCGAGCTGGTCCAGAATGAGCCTTTTGCGGCTATCCACGTGCGGGCGCGAGCCGAATAAAGAGCTGAATCGATGAATTTGACTGAACCCCGCGAACTGGCGCCGTTGCTGGAAGCCTTTCTCCTGGCCTCGGGTAAACCGCAATCGTTGGAGCGCCTGTTCGAACTGTTTGAAGAGGCCGAGCGCCCCGAGCCGCCGGTGTTCAAGAAGGCGCTGGAGATTCTGCGCAAGTCCTGCGAGGGCCGCGCCTTTGAATTGCGCGAAGTGGCGTCGGGTTATCGCCTGCAGATCCGTGAGAAATTTTCCCCGTGGGTCGGCCGCCTGTGGGAAGAACGCCCGCAGCGCTATTCACGGGCGATGCTGGAAACGATGGCGCTGATCGCTTATCGCCAGCCGATCACCCGGGGCGAAATCGAGGACGTGCGGGGCGTGGCGGTCAACAGCCATATCGTCAAAACCCTGCTGGAGCGCGAGTGGATCCGCATCGTCGGCTACCGCGACGTGCCCGGCAAACCGGCGATGTTTGCCACCACCAAGGTGTTTCTCGACCACTTCAACCTGAAAAACCTCGACGACCTGCCGCCGCTTGCCGAGTTGCGCGAGATGGAAGCCGAGCCGGTGCTGGATTTCGACGACGCGCCGGTGCCGCAAGGCCTGCAGGAACTGGCCGACGCCAGCGCCGAGCCGGAAGAACCGAAGGACGAAACCAGCTTCCATACCTTGCTGCTTGAACTGGACGATATGGAGCAGGGCATCAAGACCGACTTTGATGATTTGCTGCGTGAGGGTGCAGTTGAACCTGAAATCGGGGTGAACGTTGAGGTTGAGGCAGACGTCGAAGTGGAGCCGGAGCCCGAAGAAGACATTCTTGGCGTTGCACAAGCCCGCGAAAAACTCCTGGCCGCCGTCGCCGCCCTCGAACAGCCGCCGCTGAGCGACGAAGAAGACGAAGCCCGCGCGCTGGCCGAGGCCATCGAGGCCGAGCGCCACCAGCTTGATGATTAACTCGATCCATTTTGATCTCTATTGTCAGGGAGAAAATATGAGTTCAACCAAAGACCCCTGCATCAGCATCTGCAAATTCACCGATGACATCTGCGTGGGCTGTGGCCGCAGCAAGCGCGAAATCCGTGCGTGGAAGAAACTCGACAAAGCCGACAAACGCACTGTCCTGGCCGAAGCCGAACTGCGCCTGCTGGCCCTGGGCGCCACCGGTCGGCGGAAAAGCAAATGAGCCGCTATTAATCGACTAGTCTCTGATGCGCAACGCGCGGCATGCGCGTATGATTCGCGACCCTTTGGCGACGTATTCGCCAAACGCCACGCTTTCAACACTCTTCAGGCCACGCCTGAATCGACCCACCGGGAGGTGCTTAAGATGAACGACCAAGACCAGAACGACAGCCAGGAAATCGGCCCAGCAGGCGAAAAACTGCAAAAGGTGCTGGCCCGTATCGGCGTGGGCTCGCGCCGCGACGTCGAAGCCTGGATCACCCAGAAGCGCATCAAGGTCAACGGCGTCGAGGCTACCCTCGGCCAGCGCGTCGATCTGCACGATGCAATCACCATTGATGGCAAGGTCATCAAGCGTGAAGAGGCCGCCGAATCGGTGCGCCGCGTGATCATGTACAACAAGCCGGACGGCGAGATCTGCACCCGTGACGACCCGGAAGGCCGTCCGACCGTGTTCGACAAGATGCCCAAGCCCAAAGAAGGCCGCTGGATCAACATCGGTCGTCTGGACATCAACACCACCGGGTTGCTGATGTTCACCACCGACGGTGAGCTGGCCAACCGCCTGATGCACCCGTCCTACGAGATGGACCGTGAATACGCCGTGCGTGTACGTGGCGAAGTTGACGACGAGATGATCGAGCGTTTGAAGGCCGGCGTGGTGCTGGAAGACGGCCCGGCCAGGTTCACCGACATCAAGCAGGCGCCAGGCGGCGAAGGTTTCAACCACTGGTACCACTGCGTGGTGATGGAAGGCCGTAACCGTGAAGTGCGTCGCCTGTGGGAATCCCAGGGCCTGGTGGTCAGCCGCCTCAAGCGCGTGCGTTTCGGCCCGGTGTTCCTGAACTCCGACCTGCCGATGGGCCGCTGGCGCGAAATGAGCCAGTACGAAGTCGACATCCTCAGTGCCGAAGTGGGCCTGACGCCGGTCGCGATGCCGCAGATGAACGCCAAGAGCAAAGACAAGCTTGAGCGTATGCAGCGTAAATCGTCGCGTCCTGTGCCGCGCACCGAGCGCGTCGCCCGTACCCTGCGCCCGGCGCTGAATGCACCGGCAACCGGCGGTCGCATCTCCCGTGAGCCGCAGATTGAAGGCGAGCGTCGCCCAACCGCGCCGTCCCGCCAGGAAGGCGAGCGCGCTCCACGTGCGCCGCGTCCAGCGCCGGCCGGTGGTCGCAGCAACCGCGGTGAAAGCGATCGCCCGGCTGACAACGCCAGCACCAAGCGCCCGGCCAAGCCGGCGGCGAACAAGCGTCCTGGCCCGAAACTGGTGGCGGACGAGCCGTCGGGCAAGCGCCGCGGCGCTCCGGCCGGTTCCGGTCAGCGCCCGGGTTTTGGTCGCAAGAAGCCGCAGTGATTTAGCGGCGGCATAAAAAACGCCAACCCTCGGGTTGGCGTTTTTTTTTGCATCGAATTTGAAATGCATTCAAGTGTGGGTGCTGGCTTGCCTGCGATGGCATCACCCTAGTCTGCCTGACAAACCGAGGTGCCTGCATCGCAGGCAAGCCAGCTCCCACACTTGATCTCCATTGTTCATGAAGTCTGTGCCTAAAACGCAAACCGCCCATCAAACACCGGCTTGTCATCCAGCGCCAACACCCCGCTGGCAAAGATAAGGTCCAGGTGGTGGCTGCCTTTCTGCCCGCCGCCCAAGCCCAGATGCAAACCGCAATGGCGCTCTTCAAAGCCGGCATTGCGCGCATACAAATCCTTCACGCCTTCATTGGTACCAATCCCCAATTCTTCGACGCGGCGATTTGACGGGTTGGCATTCAAATATTTGTTGAAGTCATCCGCCAACCCCGGCACGTCGCTGGCCACGCTGCAGATGGTCGAGTTTTCGATCCACAACTCCAGCGGTGATTGCAGCACGCCGTATTTGCGCGCAAACGGGATGGTGCTGAGGAAGGTGCCGACGAAACGCACCTGGCCATTGATGGCTTCGCTGTGGGTGGCGATCTCGCCGGGCGCCAGGTCGTGGTTGCCGACGCCGTTGATATTGGTCCACTTCTTGATGCTGCTCAGCGGCGCCTCGAGGCGCGAGCCGTGCTTGTCGGTAAAGCTCAGCACGTTGGCCTGGGACATGCGCCGGATCAGCGTGGCGTTGAGGTCGGCGATGCGCTGCGGTTCGACGCTGAAGGTGTCGTAGAAGTAGTCGCCGTAATCCTTGAACAGCAGGGATTTTTTCCAGTGTTCGGCCATCACGCCTTGCAGGGCGCGGACAAAGTCCGGGCCTTCGGCGCGCGGGTTGGGCAGGGTCGAGGAATCATAGAGAAACAGGTACAGGTCGCTGGCCTCGATGGCTTGGGCCAGGGTGTCGGTGGGTGTGAGGTCCAGGCGCTTGAGCTGGAAGTTGAAGCGGGCGGCGCTGCCCTGGGTGATGGCCTGGGCGATGGCGTCGTAGCGCTCGGTGTGGCCCAGCAGCACGGTGGGGCGGGTCAGGCCGTTGAGGGCCGGGTGATGGGCCAGGTAGTAGAGAAAGTGTTCGACGGCGCGGGCCTTGTCCATGACGGGTGTCCTTCTGTGCCTTGGGTAAGGGGGCAGGTGCCGTGCACAGCACCTGCCGGATGCCTGTCGGGTGTTAGAAAGGCCACATCGCGGTGCCAAACGGCACAACGGCGTCGGCTTGCATCATTTCAACGGCGGCCTCGTGGGTCGGCGCTTCAAACCAATCGTCGAGTTGCAGTTCGGTTTCCAGGTCGTTTTCCAGTGCTTGCATGGTGTATCTCCTAGAGGACGGTGTTTGAGAACGGCTTGCCAACGGGCTTCGCTGGCAAGTGAAAGAACCTAGGAGAGTGCGTTTATGAATGCAAAATATTTATTGACACGGTCTCATTTGGATTTTTTGTTCTGTTTTTTCACCGCGGATTTTTATTCAGAAAAAACAACACGCTATAGCGAGCAATCTGTCGGAAACTTCCTACTGACATTTTTCCGTTTTCTGATGAATTAACTTCGGCTGTAACGCTTATTTTCCGTGCTGTAACGATTAATTTACGGGAAAGTCGCCACATTATTGAGGCGTAGCTCGCCGTAAGGAATGCCTGACAGATTGCTGTGTGCACCTTTGGGGTGCGTCCCGAAGCTGTCGAGCGGTGTACAATGCGCCGCGTTTTACTGTGACCCCCTTGCGTACCCACGCAAAAGGCCAAGACCCAGGGTGTATCAAGCCCTGATCACTCCGCCTAGCCACGAGCCAGACGGGTTCGATTTCGTCACAGATAAAAACAAACAGGTGACGCATGACCCTTAGAAAAACGCTGTACTCCTGGTGCCTGCGCTGGGGTTTGAGCGGCGCTGCTTGAGTCGAGATTCATGGCAGCAACGTGCATTCACATCATCAAACCTTGCGTGAGACCCTTTTCATGAGTGGAACCCATTCCTCTTCAGGCGAGCTGAAACGCGGCCTGAAAAACCGGCATATCCAGTTGATCGCCCTGGGCGGCGCCATCGGCACCGGCCTGTTCCTGGGCTCGGCAGGCGTGCTCAAATCCGCCGGCCCGTCGATGATCCTGGGCTATGCCATCTGCGGCTTTATCGCCTTCATGATCATGCGCCAGCTGGGCGAAATGATCGTTGAAGAGCCGGTGGCCGGTTCCTTCAGCCACTTTGCCCACAAGTACTGGGGCGGTTTCGCCGGCTTCCTGTCGGGCTGGAACTGCTGGATTCTGTACATTCTGGTGGGCATGTCGGAACTGACGGCTGTCGGCAAATACGTGCACTACTGGTGGCCGGAGATCCCGACCTGGGTCTCGGCGGCGGCGTTCTTCGTGCTGATCAACCTGATCAACCTGGCCAACGTCAAAGTGTTCGGTGAAGCCGAATTCTGGTTTGCCATCATCAAGGTGGTGGCCATCGTCGGCATGATTGCCCTGGGCAGCTACCTGCTGGTCAGCGGCAGCGGCGGCCCGCAAGCCTCGGTCAGCAACCTGTGGGACCACGGCGGTTTCTTCCCCCATGGCGTCGGCGGCCTGGTGATGGCAATGGCGATCATCATGTTCTCGTTCGGCGGCCTGGAAATGCTCGGTTTCACGGCAGCCGAGGCTGACCAGCCACGCACTGTGATCCCGAAAGCGATCAACCAGGTGATCTACCGCATCCTGATTTTCTACATCGGCGCCCTGGTGGTGCTGTTGTCGCTGACGCCATGGGACAGCCTGTTGACCACCCTCAATGCGTCCGGCGACGCCTACAGCGGCAGCCCGTTCGTGCAAGTGTTCTCGATGCTGGGCAGCAACACCGCCGCGCACATCCTCAACTTCGTGGTGTTGACGGCGGCACTGTCGGTATACAACAGCGGCACCTACTGCAACAGCCGCATGCTGCTGGGCATGGCCGAGCAGGGCGACGCGCCGAGTGCGCTGGCGAAGATCGACAAGCGCGGCGTGCCCGTGCGTTCGATTCTCGCGTCGGCAGCGGTGACGCTGGTGGCGGTGCTGATGAACTACTGGATCCCGCAGCACGCGCTGGAACTGCTGATGTCGCTGGTGGTGGCGACCCTGGTGATCAACTGGGCGATGATCAGTTTCTCCCACTTCAAGTTCCGTCAGCACATGCAGCGCACCGGCCAGGTGCCGCTGTTCAAGGCGCTGTGGTACCCGTACGGCAACTACATCTGCCTCGCGTTCGTGGTGTTTATCCTGGTGATCATGTTGATGATTCCGGGGATTCAGATCTCGGTGTACGCCATTCCGGTGTGGGTGGCGTTCATGTGGGTGTGCTACCTGATCAAGAACAGGCGCGGCGCGCAGGGTGTACTTGATGCGGCAGCTTCCACGGTGAAGTGATCGATTGAGTGTGTTGAACAAACCCGGCCGCGTGCCGGGTTTTTTGTTTGAGAGGCCGCACCTGGCGCATTCGCGTATCCTTGGCCATCTTTACGAGGATCCCGTGGCTCATGCTGGTGATTTCCAACAACGTGCACCTGCCCGATGCCGAAATCGAGCTGACCGCCATCCGCGCCCAGGGGGCCGGCGGGCAGAACGTCAACAAGGTGTCGAGTGCGGTGCACCTGCGGTTTGATATTCCCGCGTCGTCGCTGCCGGAGTTTTACAAGGAGCGGCTGCTGGCGTTGCGCGACAGCCGCATCACCAGCGAAGGCGTGCTGGTGCTCAAGGCCCAGCAATACCGGACCCAGGAACAGAACCGCGCGGATGCGCTGGAGCGCCTGGTGGAGTTGATCCTCAGCGCCACCAAGGTCGAGAAGAAGCGCCGCCCGACCAAGCCCACCCTGGGTTCAAAAAAGCGCCGCCTGGAATCGAAAACCAAACGCGGCACTATCAAGGCCGGGCGCGGCAAGGTCGACTTCTAGGCGCCGCGCGCCTCGCGGGCTTTGGGTGCCTGGCGGTACAGGTACACGCTCAGCAGCAAGCCGCCGCACGCGGCGAGGGCGGCGAACAGGAAGATCGACGCAAAGCCGAAACCTGCCGCTACCGCCCCGGCCAGCGGGCCGGTGATGCCCAGCGACAAATCGATAAACAGCGAATAAGCCCCCACCGCCGCGCCACGGCTGGAGGCGGGCACCAGGTTGACCGCCTCCACCCCCAATGCCGGAAACACCAGGGAAAAGCCAAAGCCGCTCAGCGCCGCACCGGCCAGTGCCAGGTTGGCGTCCGGCGCCAGCCACAACAGCAACAGGCCGAGAATTTCTACCGTCAGGCACGCAATGGCCACGCGAAAGCCGCCAATGCGGTTGATCAGGTTACCGAACAGCAGCCGCGCACCGATAAAGCTGGCGCCGAACAGGCTCAGGGCCCACACCGCGTTGTCCCAGTGCTGGGTGGTGTAATACAGGGTAATGAAGGTGGCGATGGTGCCAAAGCCAATCGAGCCCAGCGCCAGCGCGCAGCCGTGGGGCAGCACTCGGCCCAGTACGTTCAGGAATGGCAGGCGCACGCCGACCACGATCGGCGTGGCCTCTTTGCGCCAGGCCAGCGCCAGGCCGAGCAAGGCCAGCAAAATAATGCTGACCCCCATGCTCCACAGCCCCAAGTGGCTGACCAGCAATACCCCCAAAGGCGCACCGACGGCCAGCGCGCCATAGCTGGCGATGCCGTTCCAGGAGATCACCTTGGCGGTATTCGCGGCGCCAACCCGGCCGATGCCCCAGCCGATAGCGCCCGAGCCCACCAGGCTTTCCGCACTGCCCAACACCAGCCGGCCAATCAACAGGCAGGTCAGGCTGGCGGCCGGCATGCCGGAAAACCACGATGCCAGCAACATGAACACGCCACTCAGGCCGCAACCGACCAAACCGATCAGCACCGCGCGCTTACAGCCCAGGTTGTCGATGATTTTGCCGGCGTAGGGACGGCTCAGCAGGGTCGCCAGGTATTGCACGCTGATCACCAGGCCTGCGATGACTGCGCCATACCCCAGCTGGCTGTGCACATAGCCGGGTAACACGGCCAAGGGGATGCCGATATTGAGGTAGCCGATAAAGGTAAACAGCACGATGGAAACGACTTGCAGCGTGACCGCCATGGGGCGCTGGGTATCTGGCATGGGAGAGGTCCACTGTTGCAGCAGGTAAAGATAGGCTGCTAATGATACCGGTGCTTTGGCCTCTGTAGGGCGGGAAAACGCAAAAACGTCGGATCAGAAAGGTGTCAGGGCTGTGGTGGGGTCAGCAATTGGGTGGTCACCAGCGCGGCCAGGGCGTTTTCCTGGGTGCCGAAGCGCTCGAGCAACACGGCTTGTTTGTCGGCACTGAGGCGGTTCCAGACGTCGATCATCTGCAAGGCTGCATCGAGTACGGCGGCGTCGGGGGCGTCGGGGAGGGTATCGGTCATCGGGAGTCTCGGGTGATTCAGGCAGTGTGGAAAGCGCTCGAAAGCTGCGCTTTCCACACGGTCTGGTACGGCGTCAGTCCGGGCGTTTGCCGTCGACTGGTTTGGCTTCTTTGGCCTCAGGCTGCTGCGGGCTGGCCTGCTGCGGTGCTTGCTGCTCAGTTTCGTGCAGGCTTGGGAAGGGGAGATTAGGTATCTCGTGCATCGTCGTCGCTCCTCGCAAGGTCTGTTTTGAATCGCAGGTAATTCCGCGCTCTCAAAAAGCCTTGGCAGGATACAGCACCTAAAATGACAAAAAGATTTTTATCTCGACGGATGTAAGAACTTTCACGGTTAAAACGGTCGTGCGGCTAGAACGGAACTTTGCCCAGAATCATGTCGCGGTACATCACGAAATCGCCCAAAAGGCTGTAGAACGGGTGCTGAAAGGTGGCCGGGCGGTTCTTTTCGAAGAAGAAGTGGCCAACCCAGGCAAAGCTGTAGCCGGCAATCGGCAAGGCAATCAGCAGGGCCAATGAGCCGCGCCCGATGGCGTAGGCCAGAATGCCGATGACCAGCGTGGTGCCGATAAAGTGCAGGCGCCGGCAGGTACTGTTGGCGTGCTCGCTCAGGTAGTACGGGTAGAACTCGGCGAAACTATTGAATTGTTTAACGTTTTCCACGGTAGCCGGCCCTTTTTTGTGATGCCGCCCAACAGATGTTCGGCGGGGAGCTTATTTGAGTCTAGAGTGATCAGTGGTAACAGCCAGTGACAATAGATGCCACTTTAGTATCCTTGGCTTCCTGGCTGCCGTTTAAGCCTGCTTTTTTAAGAAGACGCCATGAGCGAACGAACAACTTCTGCAAGCTGGGCGATGGGCATTGTCAAGGCGCTGGAAATGGACGGCCTGGACTGTCGTGCCCTGTTCAAGCAATTGGGCCTGGACTACGCCGCCCTCAGCGACCCCGACGCGCGTTTTCCCCAGGACTCCATGACCCGGCTGTGGCAGCGGGCGGTGGAGCTGTCGGGCAACCCGGCGATTGGCTTGAACATGGGCAAGGTCGTGCGTCCGGCGTCTTTTCACGTGGCCGGTTACGCGTTGATGTCCAGCAACACGCTGGCCGAAGGCTTTATGCGCCTGGTGCGCTACCAGCGAATCATCGCCGAAAGTGCCGACCTGAGTTTCCGGCTTTTACCCGAAGGCTATGCGCTGATTCTGACGGTGCACGGCGACCACCTGCCTCCCACCCGGCAAAGCGCCGAAGCCTCGCTGGCCAGCGCTTTGGCGTTGTGTGGCTGGTTGACCGGGCGCACGTTGCAGCCCCGTAAAGTCGTGCTGCAGGGCGACCAGCCGGCGGACCTTGCGCCCTACAAACAAGCCTTTCATGCTCCGCTGGAATTCAATGCGCCCTATGACGCACTGATCTTCGAGCAGGCCGACATGGACGCGCCGCTGCCCACCGCCAACGAGGCGATGGCGTTGCTGCACGACCGGTTTGCCGGTGAGTATCTGGCGCGGTTTTCTGAAAGCCGCGTGACCCACAAGGCCCGCCAGGTGCTGTGCCGCTTGCTGCCCCAGGGCGAGCCCAAGCGCGAAGTGGTGGCCCAGACGCTGCACCTGTCCCAGCGCACCCTGCAGCGGCGTTTGCAGGAAGAGGGCACCAGCTTTCAGACGTTGCTCGACGACACCCGCCGCGAACTGGCCGAACAGTACCTGGCTCAGCCGAGCATGACCCTGCTGGAAATTGCCTACCTGCTGGGCTTTGCCGACCCGAGCAACTTCTTCCGCGCGTTTCGCCGCTGGTTCGACGCCACTCCCGGCGAATACCGGGCGCGGCTGCTGGAAGCGCCGACGGTCAGTGACGCCAAAATGCCGGAATGCACAGCACAAACACCGTAATGATTTCCAGCCGGCCCAGCAGCATGCCGAACGACAAAATCCACTTGGCCGCATCCGGCAGGCTGGCGAAGTTGCCGGCCGGGCCGATGGTTTCGCCCAGGCCCGGGCCCACGCCGGACACGGTACTGGCGGCGCCGGTCAAGGCGGTCATCCAGTCCAGCCCCAACAGTGACAACGCCAGGGCGATGGCGCAGATGGTGATGGCGAAGAAAAACGAGAAGGTCAGAATCGAGCGGACGATTTCTTCGTCAAGGCGGTGGCCGTTGTACTTCTGCTTGATCACCGCGCGCGGGTGAATCAACTGGTTCAAGTTGGCCTTGAGCAGGATGTAGGCGACCTGGAACCGGAAGATCTTGATGCCGCCCGCCGTCGACCCCGAACAGCCGCCGACAAAGCCGAGATAGAAGAACAGCATCAGCGAGAAATTGCCCCAGATGCTGTAGTCCCCCAGCGCGAAACCGGTAGTGGTCACCACGGAGGTGACGTTCACCGCCACATGGCGCAACGCATCCAGCCAATGCAGGTCGGTTGTCCACCAATACCAGGTGCCGAGCACCAGCCAGGTCACCACCAGCAAACCGAGCAAACCTTGCACCTGTTGGTCCTTGATCAACGCCCGCCGGTTGCCGCGCAACGTGGCCACATACAAGGTGAAGGGCAGGCTGCCGAGGATCATCACCACCACGGCCACCCAGTGCACCGCCGGTTGTTTCCAGTGGGCCAGGGATTCGTCGGAGGTGGAAAAACCGCCGGTGGAAATCGCCGACATGGCATGGTTGATCGCGTCGAACAGGCCCATCCCTGCCCACCAGAACGCCAGGCTGCCGAGAATGGTGATGCCCACATACGCCGCCACGATCAGCCGCGCCACCATGTGCGAGCGAGGCATTACTTTTTCCGAGCGGTCTGAGGATTCGGTCTGGAACAGGCGCATGCCGCCGATGCGCAGCAGGGGCAGAATGGCCACCGCCATGCCGATAAAGCCGATGCCACCCAGCCAGTGCAGCAGCGAACGCCACATCAGAATGCCCGGCGACATGCTGTCCAGCCCGCTCAACACGGTGGACCCGGTGGCGGTGATGCCGGACATGCTTTCAAAGAACGAGTCGGTATAGCTGATGTGCTGGGTCAGCAAAAACGGCAGGGCGGCGAAGATGCACACCACCACCCAGCTGGTGACGGTCAGCAAATACATGTCCCGCGGGCGCAGGTGCACGTGTTCGGGGCGGCCGGGGATGACCAGTGCCAGGCCGGCCAGAAAGGTGATCATGCTGGCCCACAGAAACGACGGCAGGTCGCTGGTGCGCTCGAAGATCACCAGGGTGGCCATGGGCACCACCATGGCGATCGCGAGGGTGATCAGGAAGATGCCGATGATGAAACCGATGATGCGCAGGGTCGGCAACGCCATGAAATGTGCTCGGGTAATAGGGCAGAGGCGCCATTCTACCTGCGGTGCGGGGCATGTAAACCGGGCCGTCCGGGAAGCCACGGAGCAAAGGTGGGAGCTGGCTTGCCTGCGATAACGGTGGGCCAGTAACCGATGAGTCGGCTGACAGATCGCTATCGCAGGCAAGCCAGCTCCCACGGGAGGTGTTGGAACGCATAAAAAAGGCGACCCGAAGGTCGCCTCTTTCAACGCGGCACTGATCAGAACTCGTGATCGGCGTTATCCGGGTTCAGGTCGCTGATGCCCAGCTTGCCCGCTGCGGCTTCGATCGAACCGGTCTGCTTGACCAGTGCGGCGATGGCGTCGCGCACGATCTGGTTGCCCTGATCGTTACCCGCTGCGATCAGCTGGTCGTAGTGCTCGCCCTTGTTGGCGTGGTCGACCATGACCTGGATCTTCGCTTCGGTCGACGCCAGGTCAGCCTTCAGCGCGGTGTCGGCCGCCGGGTCGGCCTTGGCCACCAGCGACGACAGGCTGGCGCCGGTCATTTTGGTGCCATCCACGCGGGTGTACTCGCCCAGGTAAACGTTACGAATGCCCTTGGCATCGTAGAAGTGCGAGTTGTGGGTGTTGTCGCTGAAGCAGTCCTGTTCGTCTTCCGGCGAGTTGGCTTCCAGGGAAACCTTCATGCGCTCACCGGCCAGTTCGCCCAGGGACAGGCTACCCATGCCGAACAGCATTTTGCGCAGGCCGTCGGTGGCAGGTTCTGCCTCCAGGGTGGCGCGGTAGTTGTCTTCGACGTTGGGTTTCCAGTTGCCGACCATTTCTTCCAGGTCGCTGACCAGCAGCTGGGTCACGGCGCGCAGGTAAGTGCGGCGGCGCTCGTTGTTGCCACCGGTGGCACCGTCGCCGGTCATGTAGTCCGAAGCCGGGCGGTTGCCCGCACCCGGGCCGGTGCCGTTGAGGTCCTGGCCCCAGAGCAGGAATTCGATGGCGTGGTAGCCGGTCGCCACGTTGGCCTCGGAGCCGCCCAGCTCATTGAGGCTGGCGAGTTTTTCCGGGGTGATTTCCTTGACGTCGACCTTGTCTTCGCCCACCTGGATCTCGGTGTTGGCGATGATGTTGGCGTTGGCACCCGGGTTGCCCAGCGCGTGTTCGTAGGATTTGTCGACGTAGTCGATCAGGCCTTCGTCCAGGGGCCAGGCGTTCACCTGGCCTTCCCAGTCGTCGATGATGGTGTTGCCGAAGCGGAACACTTCACTCTGCAGGTACGGCACACGCGCGGCGATCCAGGCGGTGCGGGCCGCTTTCAGGGTTTCGTCGTTCGGGTTGGCGAGGAAGGTGTCGATGGCGGTTTGCAGGGTCTTGGCGGTGGATTCGGCATCGCTGTACACCGCGAACACCATGTCTGCGTAATGCGCGACCACGGCCTTGGCGGCGGCTTCGTCGACCTGGCCTGCCGGGGTGGCAGCCGCTGGAGCGGTGGTGCTGGCAGCCGGGGTCGGCGCCTGAGGCGCGGCGGCCTTGTCTTTACCTTCGCCGCAACCGGCGAGAGAAATGGCAATGGCCAGCAGACTGGCGGTGGCCAGGGGCATACGAATCATGGCGAACATCCTGCTTCGGTTGTTGATGGGGCGCGCGGGGGAGCGCAAAAACTGCGACATAATGCGAAAGATTTGCATTTTGTGTAAAGGTTTATACGAGGGAAATATTTAGTATCGATTTGTCATTTCAGAGAATCGCGGCGTTGTTGCGTTCGGCCTGTTTCAAATAAGCCGCCAACTCGCGTGCCTGCAGCGGTTTGCTGTAGTGGTAGCCCTGGCCTTCGTGGCAGCCCTCGGAAATGATGTAGGCCTCCTGCTCGGCGGTTTCCACACCTTCGGCGATCACCTGCATGCCCAGGCTTTTGCCCAACTGGATGATGGCGCGCACGATGGTCGCGTCATCATCGTCATCGAGCAAATCCTGCACGAAGCTCTTGTCGATTTTGATTTTGTCCAGCGGCAGGCTCTTCAGGTAGCTCAACGACGAATAGCCGGTGCCGAAGTCATCAATGGCAATCAGCGCGCCGGAGCGCCGCAGGCTCAGCAAGTGCTGGACGGCGGTGCTGATGTCTTCCATCAGCCCGGTCTCGGTGACTTCCAGTTCCAGGCTGCGCGGTGGCAGGCGGTAGATCTGCATCAGGTTGTTGACCACCCGCGGCAACTCGGTGTGGTGCAACTGCACGGTGGACAGGTTGACCGCCATGCGCAGGGTGGTGAAGCCCAGGTCATGCCATTCGCGCAATTGCCGGCATGCCTGGTCGAGCACCCACTCGCCAATCGGGATAATGGTGCCGTTTTGTTCGGCCAGCGGGATGAACAGGTCTGGCGGCACCAGGCCGTGTTCGGGGTGTTGCCAGCGCAGCAGGGCCTCCACACCGACCACGCGGTGGTCGCGGTAACTGATTTGCGGTTGGTAGACCAGGTGGAATTGCTCGCGGCTCAGGGCATCGCGCAGGTCTTTTTCCAGCTCGCGGCGCCGGCGCATTTCGCTGTCGACGCTGGCGATGTAAAACTGGTAACGGTTGCGTGAACGGCTCTTGGCCAGGGTCATGGTCTGTTCGGCTTTTTGCAGCAGCTTCTCGGTGCTGTCGCCGTCTTCCGGGAACAGGGTGATGCCGATGGTGGCGCGCAGGCGGATCTGCTCGTGTTCGAGGGCGAACTCGGCTTCCAGGTCATCAAGGATGCTTTGCGCCAGCTCGGCGGCTTCGTAAGGCTGGTCGATATCGGCCTGCACCAGCGCAAACTGGTCGCCGCCCAGGCGGGCCAGGGCGCCGAGGCGGCCGCTGTGGGCGCGCAGGCGGTCGGCCAGGGCCAGCAACAATTTGTCACCGGCCTGGTAGGTGAACTGCTCGTTGACGCTTTTGAAGTCATCCAGCCCCACGCACAACACGGCCACGCGGCGCTGCCGGCGGCCGGCGTCGACGAGGATTTTGTCCAGTTGTTCCTGCAGTTTCTGGCGGTTGGGCAGGCCGGTGAGAAAATCGTACTGGGCCATGCGCAACAGGCTGCTTTCCGCCTCGTGACGCAGGTGGGTATTGCGCTCTATGGATTCCAGCAACTGGTTGGCGGTGTTGATCCACAGCCCCAGCTCGTTGCGTTCATGGCCCTTGAGCTGAGGGATTTTGTGCTCGCTGGGCCGGTCGGGGTTGATTGAGGTCAGGTGCTCGATGATGCGCGATAACGGCTTGGTCAGCAGCCAGTGATACACAAGGTACAGCACCAGGCCCATGGCCAGCGCGCGCAGCACACCGGATATAAAGATGATCACCGAGCTGACCAGAAACCCCTTGCCGTAGTTGGCCGTGTCCAGGGTGATGCTCAGGTCGCCGTAATATTCGCTGTAGGGGCCCTTGCCGACCAGTGAAGTGGTGAACGTGCGTTCCTGGCCCAGAATCAGGTCGGTCAGCCAGCGCGAAGGCGATTGCTGCAAGGCGCGGGTTTTTTCCGCGAGCATGGTTTCGTTGGGGTGGCCGATGGACGCCATGCGCACGGCGTCGTCCTGAAACAGGCCTTCGATCACCTGCATCCCCATCTCGCGGTCCAGGCTGTAGACGGCCTGGGTCGAGGGGTCGCGAAACATGTCGAGAATACGCTGGGCATCGCCCGCCACGGCCTGGCGCGTCTTGTAGGCATCAAAGACGATTTGCGCCGCGCTCAGCGCCACGCCCACGATCAATGCCGACAGCAGCACAACCCGTAGCAACTTCACCGACAAGCTGTTTTTGAGTTCCAGCTTCAAAGGGTCATTCCTTGTTCCATGCGGGTAGCCTCAATATGCCATGAGTATTGGCAATCTCGACGGGGCAGTCAAAGGAACATTAGGGCGTCGGCGGGTTTGAAGAGGAACTTGAAGGCTGGCGGATGTGTGTCCGCCAGCCCGGGACCATCGCTTGGGAGCACAGCGTGTTTACGAGAAGTGGATGCTCACGTTGCTGCTGGCCGAATTGCCATTTGAAAAATCCACGGGCTTGTCATGGCTGTGGGTGTTTTCCTGGGCCACCTTGGTTTGAGTGGCCGCGCTCTGTTGCTGGGCCGAGATCGATTTGACGACTTCGCCGGCCACTTTGACCAGCTCTGTGGCGGTTTTGGCGAATTCGCCCACCACCGGCAGGGCTGCTTTAGCCAAGTCGCCAACCAATGGGAGTGCTGCTAGTGCGCCAATGGACATTGTAATTTCTCCGACAGGTACGAGAGGCGAATTCCTCACGCCATCTGGGTGGCGCGATTCTGGTGTCCGGTTCCGGGGGCACGGCAACTTATTCAGCGCCCATGAAAAAGCCCGGCACAATGACCGGGCTTTTTCTACTGCAAGCGTTGCTTAGGCAGTGAAGGTTTTGCCTTCGAACTGCTCAGCCACGAACTTCCAGTTGACCAGGTTCCAGAACGCTTCCACATACTTTGGACGCACGTTGCGGTAGTCGATGTAGTAGGCGTGTTCCCACACGTCGCAGGTCAGCAGCGGGGTGTCGCCGCTGGTCAGCGGGTTGCCGGCGCCGATGGTGCTGGCCAGGGCCAGGGAACCGTCAGCCTTTTTCACCAGCCAGCCCCAACCGGAACCGAAAGTGCCGACGGACGTCTTGGTGAACTCTTCCTTGAACTTGTCGAACGAACCGAACGCGGCGTTGATCGCCTCGGCCAGTGCGCCGGTTGGTTGACCGCCGGCGTTTGGCGCCAGGCAGTTCCAGTAGAAAGTGTGGTTCCAGACCTGAGCGGCGTTGTTGAAGATGCCGCCCGAAGAGGATTTGACGATCTCTTCCAGGGTTTTGCCTTCGAACTCGGTGCCTGGCACCAGGTTGTTCAGGTTCACGACATAGGTGTTGTGGTGCTTGTCGTGGTGGTATTCCAGGGTTTCCTTGGAAATGTGCGGCTGCAGGGCATCGTGTGCGTAGGGCAGCGGCGGCAATTCGAAAGCCATGATGATTCTCCTAATCAGGTCAGTTGCGGTGAGCGCAAGGCCGATCACGGGCGGCCAAACAAGCGCCGGGGAGTTTGTACTCTTTGCGGCGCAGGGTCCGGATCATAGCACCGGGGTTGCGGCATAACCACGCAACAACTGTGTGGGATAGAGGTTCCAGAGCGTTTTGGAATATTCATCAAGCACTGATCAGTTGGTACGCCACGCTGAACATCATCACCGCCACCAACAGATCCAGCAGGCGCCAGGTCGCCGGGCGTGCCAGCCAGGGCGCCAGCCATGCCGCGCCGAGCGCCAGGGTGGCGAACCACAGGAATGACGCGCTGGCGGCACCGGCCACATAGGCGCCGGGTTCGGTCTGTTGGGCGCCCAATGAGCCGATCAGCAGCACGGTGTCCAGATACACATGCGGGTTGAGCAACGTGACCGCCAGTGCACTGAGCAACACCGCGCGCAGTGAACGCACCTTGAGGGTGTCGCCCTGCGCGAGGCTTTGCCTGGAAAACGCCCGGCGCAACGCCAAGGTGCCGTACCACAATAAAAAGGCCGCGCCGCCCCAGCGTGCGATCGCCAGCAGCAGCGGGTTTTGCGCGAGCACCGTTGCCAGGCCGAAAACCCCCGCGGCGACCAGAAGCGCATCGCAGACCACGCACAGTGCCGCCACCGGCAAGTGATGTTCCCGACTCAGGCTTTGCGCCAGCACGAAAGCGTTCTGGGTACCGATCGCCATGATCAGCCCGAGCGCCACCAACAGGCCGTTCACGTAGCTCTGCCACATAAGCCTTACTCCGCGTTGGCTGCCAGGTGCCGCAAAACATCCATGGCGCGTTGGGCATCGGCGCGGCCGACAAACAGATGGTCGTGGTAATAGCCGGCGATCACGTTGCAACTGATGCCGGCGCTGCCCAACGCGCTGGCGAACGCCGCGGTAAGGCCCACGGCTTCCAGGGCCGAATGCACGTTTAGGGTGATCCAGGCCGCCACGTAGTCGAAGGCCAGGCCTGCCTGTTCGGCTTGTTGGCGCTCGACAATCAGCGTCAGGCCTTCCCGCTCGCGAAAACTGCCGATCACATCGCAGCCTGGTGGAATGCGATTGTCGGGCAAAGTGCAGAACACGTAGTCGCCCTCATTCAACTGCGGGCTCATGCTGCGCAGCAGGGTCGCCAGGGCGGTTTCGCCAGCCATACGAAGTTTCCTTATAAAGAGAGAAGCAATGCTGGCCATTCTCAAGGCCTTCGCTGTATAAGAAAAACCAATATTACTGATCGCTCATTAGAGAAACTGATGTTCGACTATAAATTGCTCTCTGCGCTGGCGGCGGTGGTGGAACAAGCCGGGTTCGAGCGCGGTGCCCAAGTGCTGGGCCTGTCCCAGTCGGCGATTTCCCAGCGCATCAAGCTGCTGGAGGCTCGCATCGGCCAGCCGGTGCTGGTACGCGCCACGCCGCCGACGCCCACTGATATTGGCCGCCGCCTGCTCAACCATGTGCAACAGGTGCGGCTGTTGGAGCGCGACCTGCAGAGCCAGGTGCCTGCGCTGGACGAAGAGGGCATGCCCGAACGTCTGCGCATCGCCCTGAACGCCGATAGCCTGGCCACCTGGTGGGCCGAGGCCGTCAGCGGTTTTTGCGCCGACCAGCACTTGCTGCTGGACCTGGTGGTGGAAGACCAGACTGTGGGCCTCAAACGCATGCGTGCCGGTGAGGTGGCGGCCTGTATTTGCGCCAGTGAACGGCCCGTGGCCGGCGCGCGCAGCCTGTTGCTCGGGGCCATGCGTTATCGGGCACTGGCCAGCCCCGCCTTTATTGCCCGGCACTTCCCCGATGGCGTGCGTGCCGATCAATTGGCGCGCACGCCGGCACTGGTTTTCGGCCCGGATGATTTCCTGCAGCACCGCTACCTGGCGTCTCTAGGAGTGGACGGCGGTTTCGAACACCATTTGTGCCCGTCGTCCGAAGGCTTTATCCGCCTGACGGAAGCCGGGCTCGGCTGGGGTTTGGTGCCGGAGTTGCAGGTGCGCGACCAGCTCGAGAAGGGCGTATTGGTCGAGTTATTGCCAGATAAGCCCATCGACGTGCCGTTGTACTGGCATCATTGGCGCAGTGGCGGGCAGTTGCTGGGGCTGTTGACCGACCATCTGGCCCAGGCCTGTGGCCAATGGTTGGTGCCGTTGGAGTGACGGCGGGCGTCAAGGCAACAGCGATGAAAAACGAAAGAACATGGGGTAACAAATGAAAATTCTGGTCACCGGCGCAAGCGGCTTCATTGGCGGGCGCTTTGCGCGTTTCGCCCTGGAGCAGGGTTTGGACGTACGGGTCAACGGGCGGCGCGCCGAAGGTGTGGAGCACCTGATACGGCGCGGCGCCGAGTTTATCCAGGGTGACTTGAATGATGCCGACCTGGTGCGCGAGCTGTGCCGCGACGTCGAAGCCGTGGTGCATTGCGCCGGCTCCGTCGGGCTGTGGGGCAAGTACCAGGACTTCCATCAAGGCAATGTGCTGGTGACTGAAAATGTCGTCGAGGCCTGCCTGAAGCAACGGGTCGGGCGCCTGGTGCACCTGTCGTCGCCGTCGATCTATTTTGACGGCCGCGATCATTTGGGCCTGACGGAAGAGCAAGTGCCCAAGCGCTTCAAGCATCCTTATGCCGCGACCAAGTACCTGTCGGAACAGAAGGTCTTTGGTGCCCAGGAGTTCGGCCTGGAAGTGCTGGCCCTGCGCCCGCGTTTCGTCACCGGCGCCGGCGACATGAGCATCTTTCCGCGCCTGCTGAAGATGCAGCGCAAGAACCGCCTAGCCATCGTCGGCGACGGCCTGAACAAGGTCGACTTCACCAGCGTGCACAACCTCAACGAAGCCTTGCTCAGCGGTTTGCTGGCCACCGGCTCCGCACTGGGCAAGGCCTACAACATCAGCAACGGCACGCCGGTGCCGGTGTGGGATGTAGTGAACTACGTGATGCGCCAGATGGGCATGCCGCAGGTCACGCGGTACCGGTCCTACGGTTTGTCCTACAGCGTGGCAGCCCTGAACGAGGCATTCTGCGCCATGTGGCCGGGGCGTCCGGAACCTGCGCTGTCGCGGTTGGGCATGCAGGTCATGAACAAAGATTTCACCCTCGACATCAGCCGGGCGAGGCATTATCTCGACTACGAGCCCAAGGTCAGCCTGTGGACGGCTCTCGACGAGTTTTGCAGCTGGTGGAAAGCCCAGGATCCGGCGTTCCGGTAAGGTCACAACAGGCAACACATCGGGAACCGAATTCGCGGTTCCGGGTCGATCTGTGCGGCGCGAACGCGGTTTATACTCCGATCGCTCGGCGTTCCAGGTAGCCATCTCATTGATTCAGGATTGATTCATGCGTAACGATGCTAAAGACGATTTCGACAACGTTCCCGGCCTGCGCGCCGACGTTGGGGACGATGATGATTTCGAGCCGACGCCCGCCACCTCCGTGCGTTCACGCAGCACGCCGGTGGTCAGGGTCAAGAGCGCCAGTACCGGCCCGCTGTGGGCATTGGTCGGCGCGCTGCTGATCGCCTTCGCGGGCCTGGCGTGGTGGAGCTTCCAACAGATTTCCCTGATGGGCCAGCAATTGGTCGCCACTCAGGAAAGTTTTGCGCGCATCAGCGAAGAAGCGGCGGGGCGCCTGCAGGATATTTCCGGCAAGGTGGTGGCCAGCGAGGCCAATGTGAACAACGGCAGCGAAGCGCTGAAACTGCAGATCAAGGCGCTGGAAACCCAGTTGCTGGAGCAGGGCAAGCAGCAGGTCGGCGTGGCGGGCCAGGCGACCGAGCTTGACCAGCGCCTGGCCCAGATGAGCGCCAGCACCACTGACCTGTCCAACGCCAATGCCAAGCTTCAAGGCCAGGTGCAGGCATTGACCGATGCCGTCGCTACCCTCAAGGCTGCGCAAGGGGATTCGGGCAAGCGCGATGCCGAAATCAAGGACTTGGCCGCCGACGTCGCGGCACTTAAAAAACAGGGCAACCCGAGCGCCGCCATCGCGCGTCTTGAACAGGACCTGGTCGTGCTCAAAAGCGCGCAAGACAACCAACCTGCCAACAGCGATGCGCCGACCAACAAGGAGTTCGACGTGTTCCGCATCCAGACCACGCGCAACATCACCACCTTGCAGAGCCAGGTGCAGAACCTGAATCAGCGGCTCAACGCGCCGGCGACCATTACGCCACTGGGTCAGTGACCGCGCCTGAGCGACTCGGATAAATGTGGGAGCTGGCTTGCCTGCGATGGCATCACCGCGGTGTAACTGACACACCGAGGTGATGCCATCGCACGCAAGCCAGCTCCCACAATTTAGATCCTGGCCAGCTCATAAAAAGAGTCGCTTTCAAGGAATGTCACAAGGTGGTGACATTTCCCCTCCGCTTCGTTACTTGCCCCCACCCCGCCCTTGTTTAGACTCCGGTCATCCCATAAAAAATAATAAGGGCCACCCATGACCACGCAACCACTGCCTGCCAGCAGCTGGCTGAATGCACCTGCCCATCACGCCTGGCTTGCCGCCGAAGGTCAGCGCCTGTTGGCATTCGCCAAAGCCTCGCAACTGCCCGACGGCTTCGGCAACCTGGACGACAAAGGCCAACTGCCGGCCGAAGCCCACGCCGAAACCATGAACACCGCCCGCATGACCCACAGCTTTGCCATGGCCCACGCCATGGGGCTGCCGGGCTATGCCGAGCTGGTCGAGCACGGGGTTGCCGCGCTCAGTGGCCCTTTGCGTGATAGCGAGCACGGCGGCTGGTTCGCCGCGCCGAACGCCCTGGATGGCAACAGTGGCAAGGCTGCCTATCTGCATGCGTTCGTGGCCCTGGCCGCCAGCTCGGCAGTGGTGGCGGGGGCGCCCGGTGCGCAAAACCTGTTGAACGACGCGATCCACATCATTGACCAGTTTTTCTGGAGCGAAGAAGAGGGCGTGATGCTCGAATCCTTCGCCCGGGACTGGACCGGCGTTGAAGCCTACCGTGGCGCCAACAGCAACATGCACGCCACCGAAGCCTTCCTCGCGCTGGCGGATGTGACGGGCGACACGCGCTGGCTGGACCGTGCATTGCGCATTGTCGAACGCGTTATCCACCATCACGCTGCCGCCAACCAGTTCATGGTCATCGAGCATTTCGACACCCAGTGGAAGCCCCTGCTCGGTTACAACGAAGACAACCCGGCCGACGGCTTCCGCCCTTATGGCATCACCCCCGGCCACGGTTTTGAATGGGCGCGGCTGGTGCTGCACCTGGAAGCCGCGCGTTTGCAAGCCGGGCTACCCACGCCGGACTGGCTGGTGAACGACGCCAAAGGCCTGTTCGCCAGCGCCTGTGAATACGCCTGGGCCGTGGACGGTGCCCCCGGCATCGTCTACACCCTGGACTGGAACCACCAGCCCGTGGTGCGCGAGCGCCTGCACTGGACTCACGCCGAAGCCAGCGCTGCCGCCCAGGCCTTGCTCAAACGCACAGGTGAGCTGCATTACGAAACCTGGTATCGCCGCTTCTGGGAGTTCTGCGAAACCCGCTTCATCGACCGGGTTCATGGCAGTTGGCACCACGAACTGAGCCCGCAAAACCGGCCCAGCAGCAAAATCTGGGGTGGCAAGCCAGACCTGTACCATGCCTGGCAAGCGGTGGTGCTGCCTGCGCTACCCTTGTCTCCCAGCATGACCAGCGCCTTGGGTCGCGGCTGCTATGTCACTAAGTGGTGACATTTGTGCGTCCCTTTGTTACCTGCGGCCCAAATATCCCTGTTTAAACTCCGTGCAGCGCAAGCTCCAGACTTGCATGCATAACAACAAGAAAAGGTACTCAGATGAACGCGATTAATCGCCTCGCCGTTGCTATTTCCATTGCCTCGTTGTTTCCCCTCAGTGCATTTGCCGCCGACTCAAAAGGGACGGTTGAAGTGGTGCATTGGTGGACCTCCGGCGGTGAAAAAGCGGCTGTAGATGTACTGAAGGCTCAAGTTGAAAAAGACGGCTTCGTCTGGAAAGACGGTGCTGTAGCCGGCGGCGGTGGCGCCACGGCCATGACCGTGCTGAAAAGCCGCGCAGTGGCTGGCAACCCGCCAGGCGTTGCCCAGATCAAAGGCCCGGACATCCAGGAATGGGCGTCGACCGGCCTGCTCGACACCGACGTACTCAAAGACGTCGCCAAAGAAGAGAAGTGGGATTCCCTGCTCGACAAGAAAGTCTCCGACACCGTGAAGTACGAAGGCAATTACGTTGCCGTACCGGTCAACATCCACCGCGTGAACTGGCTGTGGATCAACCCGGAAGTCTTCAAGAAAGCCGGTATCACCAAGAACCCGACCACCCTCGAAGAATTCTACGCAGCCGGCGACAAGCTCAAGGCCGCGGGCTTCATTCCGCTCGCCCACGGTGGCCAGCCTTGGCAGGACAGCACTGTCTTCGAAGCCGTCGTCCTGTCGGTGATGGGTGCGGACGGCTACAAGAAAGCCCTGGTTGACCTGGACAACGCCGCCCTGACCGGCCCTGAAATGGTCAAGGCCCTGACTGAGCTGAAGAAAGTCGCGACCTACATGGACGTCGACGGCAAAGGCCAGGACTGGAACCTCGAAGCCGGCAAGGTCATCAATGGCAAGGCCGGCATGCAAATCATGGGTGACTGGGCCAAGTCCGAGTGGACTGCCGCCAAGAAAGTCGCCGGCAAAGACTACGAGTGCGTAGCCTTCCCGGGCACCGACAAAGCCTTCACCTACAACATCGACTCCCTGGCGGTGTTCAAGCAGAAAGACAAAGGCACTGCTGCCGGTCAGCAGGACATCGCCAAAGTCGTGCTGGGTGAAAACTTCCAGAAAGTCTTCAGCATCAACAAGGGCTCGATCCCGGTGCGGACCGACATGCTGCAGAAAATGGACTCGTACGGCTTTGACTCCTGCGCCCAGACCGCTGCCAAGGACTTCCTGGCTGACGCCAAGACCGGCGGCCTGCAACCAAGCATGGCGCACAACATGGCCACCACCCTGGCCGTACAAGGTGCGTTCTTTGATGTCGTGACCAACTACATCAACGACCCGAAAGCCGACCCGGCCGACACCGCCAAGAAACTCGGTGCCGCGATCAAGTCTGCCAAGTAACGGTTAGCACTGCTGGTCCTTGTGAGGGGAAACCCCCTGACCCCTCACAAGGCATGCTCCTGTAGTCCTTTTTCCCTGTACTGGATTTTCCCATGAGTTCTGTTGCTGTGTTCAGCAAGGCCTCGCCGTTCGACGCACTGCAGCGCTGGCTCCCAAAACTGGTGCTGGCGCCGAGCATGTTCATCGTTCTGGTGGGCTTTTACGGCTACATCCTGTGGACGTTCGTTCTGTCGTTCACCAACTCCACCTTCCTGCCCAGCTACAAATGGGCCGGTCTTGCGCAATACGCCCGGTTGTTCGACAACGACCGCTGGTGGGTGGCGAGCAAGAACCTGGCGGTATTCGGCGGGATGTTTATCGGCATCACCCTGGTGATCGGCGTGACGCTGGCGATTTTTCTCGACCAGAAAATCCGTCGTGAAGGCTTTATCCGCACCATTTACCTGTACCCGATGGCGCTCTCGATGATCGTGACCGGTACCGCGTGGAAATGGCTGCTCAACCCGGGCATGGGCCTGGACAAACTTCTGCGGGACTGGGGCTGGGAAGGCTTCCGTCTCGACTGGCTGATCGACCCGGACCGCGTGGTGTACTGCCTGGTGATTGCCGCCGTGTGGCAAGCCTCGGGCTTCATCATGGCGATGTTCCTCGCCGGCCTGCGCGGTGTCGACCAATCGATCATCCGTGCCGCCCAGATCGACGGCGCGAGCCTGCCGCGCATCTACTGGAGCGTGGTGCTGCCCAGCCTGCGCCCGGTGTTCTTCAGTGCGGTGATGATCCTGGCGCACATCGCCATCAAGAGCTTCGACCTGGTGGCGGCCATGACGGCTGGCGGCCCGGGCTACTCGTCCGACCTGCCGGCGATGTTCATGTACTCGTTCACCTTCAGTCGCGGCCAGATGGGCATGGGCTCGGCCAGTGCAATCCTGATGCTCGGTGCGATCCTCGCGATCATCGTGCCTTACCTGTACTCCGAGCTGAGGACCAAGCGTAATGACTAGTCTCGCTTCCAAACCTGGCATCAGCCTGAGCCGCATCGCGATCTACGCGGTGCTGATCCTCGCGGTGCTGTTGTACCTGGTGCCGCTGGTGGTGATGTTGCTCACCAGCTTCAAGACCCCGGAAGACATCAGCACCGGCAACCTGCTGAGCTGGCCGACCGTGGTCACCGGCATCGGCTGGGTAAAGGCCTGGGCCACGGTGGATGGTTACTTCTGGAACTCGATCAAGATCACCGTTCCGGCGGTGCTGATCTCTACCGCCATCGGCGCATTGAACGGCTATGTGCTGTCGTTCTGGCGCTTCAAAGGCTCGCAGTTGTTCTTTGGCCTGCTGCTGTTCGGCTGCTTCCTGCCGTTCCAGACCGTACTGCTGCCCGCGTCGTTCACCCTCGGCAAAATGGGCCTGGCCAGTACCACCACAGGCCTGGTGTTTGTGCACGTGGTCTACGGGCTGGCGTTTACTACACTGTTTTTCCGTAACTATTACGTGAGCATTCCGGATGCGCTGATCAAGGCCGCACGTTTGGACGGTGCGGGATTCTTCACCATCTTCCGTCAGATCATTCTGCCGATGTCGACGCCGATCATCATGGTTTGCCTGATCTGGCAGTTCACCCAGATCTGGAACGACTTCCTGTTCGGTGTGGTGTTTTCCAGCGGCGACTCCCAGCCCATCACGGTGGCGCTGAACAACCTGGTCAACACCAGCACCGGGGCCAAGGAATATAACGTGGATATGGCGGCGGCGATGATCGCCGGGCTGCCGACCCTGCTGGTCTATGTGATCGCAGGCAAGTATTTCGTGCGCGGCCTCACAGCCGGCGCGGTCAAGGGGTAATCATGGCTACGCTTGAACTTCGCAATGTAAACAAGACCTATGGCGCCGGCCTGCCCGACACCTTGAAGAACATCGAACTGTCGATCAAGGAAGGCGAATTCCTGATTCTGGTCGGCCCTTCGGGCTGCGGCAAATCCACGCTGATGAACTGCATCGCCGGCCTGGAGACCATCACCGGTGGCGCGATCATGATCGGCGACCAGGATGTGAGCGGCATGAGCCCCAAGGATCGTGACATCGCCATGGTGTTCCAGTCCTACGCGCTGTACCCGACCATGAGCGTGCGCGAGAACATCGAGTTCGGTCTCAAGATTCGCAAGATGGCCCAGGCGGATATCGACGCCGAAGTGGCGCGCGTGGCCAAACTGCTGCAGATCGAGCACCTGCTCAATCGCAAGCCGGGCCAATTGTCCGGCGGCCAGCAACAGCGTGTGGCCATGGGCCGTGCCCTGGCGCGTCGTCCGAAGATCTACCTGTTCGATGAACCGCTGTCCAACCTGGACGCCAAGCTGCGCGTCGAAATGCGCACCGAAATGAAGCTGATGCACCAGCGCCTGAAGACCACCACCGTCTACGTGACGCACGACCAGATCGAAGCAATGACCCTGGGCGACAAAGTGGCGGTGATGAAGGACGGCATCATTCAGCAATTCGGTACGCCGAAAGAAATTTACAACGACCCGGCCAACTTGTTTGTGGCAAGCTTTATCGGTTCACCTCCAATGAACTTTGTACCTTTGCGCCTGCAACGCAAGGACGGAAAGTTGGTGGCGCTGCTCGACAGCGGCCAGGCTCGTTGTGAACTGCCGTTGAGCATGAACGATGCCGGCCTGGAAGATCGCGACGTGATTCTGGGCCTGCGCCCGGAGCAAATCGTGCTGGCGTCGGGGGAGGGCAATGGTTCTTCGAGCATTCGTGCCGAAGTCCAGGTCACCGAGCCGACCGGCCCGGACACGCTGGTGTTCGTGCAACTGAATGAAACCAAGGTCTGCTGCCGTTTGGCTCCGGACGTGGCACCGCAGGTAGGCGAGACCCTGACCCTGCAATTTGATCCGGCCAAGGTGCTGCTGTTTGACGCCAAGACGGGCGAGCGCCTGGGTACTGCAGCTTCTTTGCCTGCACAGGGACATGCCGACAATGTGGCCCAGTTCAAAGGCCGCTGAGAAGATAAGTTGTTGTTTTAGTTAAAAAAAGTAAACCGCGTTAGATAAAAACAGTTTAATAACAATAAAGACGAGGATGTAGGGATGAAAAAGCAACACAACAACACCCGGCTGATCTGCCAACTGTCAGCAGCAGCAGCCCTGGTATTGTCCGCCAATGCGATGGCGGCCGATGCCTTCAGCTCCGATTCCAAATGGATGACCGGTGATTGGGGCGGCGAGCGTACCAAGCTGATTGAGCAAGGTATCGACATCAAAGCCGACTACGTCGGGGAAATGGGCGCCAACCTGCATGGCGGCTTCAACGATGACAAGACTGCCCGTTACGCTGACCAGGTCGGTCTGGGCGTAGCACTGGACCTGCAAAAACTGTGGGGCTGGGATAACACCCAGGCCAAGATCCAGTTGACCAACCGTAATGGTTACAACATCTCCAATGACCGTATTGGCGACCCGCGTGCCGGCACCTTGAGTTCGTCTCAAGAAGTTGATGGCCGTGGCCACATGGTGCGTCTGACCCAGTTCTGGATCCAGCACCAGATGTTCGACAACAAGCTGGATGTGAAACTCGGTTACTTCGGTGAAGGCGAAGATTTCAACACCTTCCCATGCGACTTCCAGAACCTGTCGTTCTGCGGCTCGCAAGTGGGTAACTACGTCAACACCTGGTACAACTGGCCCGTCAGCCAGGCGGCTATCCGCGTGAAGTACAACATCACGCCAGAGCTGTATGCGCAAATCGGTGCGTACAACCAGAACCCGTCGCAGCTGGAGCACGGCAACGGCTTCAAACTCAGCGGCAGCGGCACCAAGGGCACCGTATTGCCGGTGGAATTGGTCTGGTCGCCGAAGGTCAATGGCCTGCCGGGCGAATACCGTGTGGGTTACTACAAGAGCACGGCCGATGCGGCCGACGTTCGTGAAGACGTCAACGGTAACGACGCCGGCACCACGGGCGCAGCTTTCCGTGTTCGCAGCAGCAAGACCGGCTACTGGGGTGTTCTGCAACAGCAACTCACCACGCACAACGGCGATGCTTCCCGCGGCCTGAACATCGCGGCCAACGTGACTTTCCACGACAAAGACACCAACCTGGTCGACAACTACCAGTCGTTGATGCTCGTGTACAAAGGTCCATTCGACGCGCGTGCCAAGGATGACATCGGTATCGGTGTTTCCCGTATTCACGCCAACAGTGACGTGAAGAAGAACTCCGAGCTGCTCAACGCTGCCGGCGGTTTCACCGACTATGACCAGGCGGGGTTCACACCGCTGCGGAACACCGAGTACAACGTCGAACTGAACTACGGTGTCCACGTCACCAACTGGCTGACCGTACGTCCGAACCTGCAATACATCAAAAACCCGGGCGGTGTTAAAGAAGTCGACAACGCATTGGTCGCAGGCCTGAAAATTCAGACTACGTTCTAACGTTGTTGCGATAAGCTCCTTCTCTCTGTGCGCATTTTGCGGGTAGCCATGGCTACCCGCTTTTTTTCGGCTGCACACTGCACAACCCATGTGGGAGCTGGCTTGCCTGCGATTGCATCGGCTCGGTTATTCAGGCAAACCGAGTCGCCCGCATCGCAGGCAAGCCAGCTCCCACAGGGAACCCAAGTTTGAGCGATATTGGATTTCAGGACCGTGGCACATGCATGAGCATCCGCTGCAACGCTTTTTCAAATCCCTGCGCGAGCGTCCGGTGTTCGCCTGGGAGCGCTTTCAGATGCGCGACGTGTTGGTGATCGACCACCCGCTGTGCCAGGCGGTGTTCAGTCGCCAGGGCGCGCAATTGCTGCACTTTCAGCCCACGGGCCAAAAGCCCTGGCTGTGGTGTGCGGCGAAGTGGCCGCAGGTGGGCGCCATTCGTGGCGGCGTGCCGGTCTGCTGGCCGTGGTATGGCCGCCACCCGAGCGAAAACGCCTGGCCGTCCCATGGGTGGGCGCGCTTGATCGACTGGAAGCTGCTCGACAGCCGCACCGACGAGGACGGCGTGCGCCTGCACTGGCAACTGCAACTGTGCGACTGGCAGGTGGACCTGCACGCGCACCTGGGCGAAACCCTGGAACTGCGCCTGAGTACCGAGCATCAGGACGAACTGCCCTGCCAGTTGAGCCATGCGTTGCATGCTTATTGGCGCATTGGTCACGTGGATGAGATAGCGCTGTCTGGACTCGACGGCGCGCAAGGCTATGACCAGCTCAGCCGTCAGGTTTGCCAGCAGGAAGGCGAATTGCGCGTCGATGGCGGCTGTCAGCGGGTGTTCCAGCATGACGGCGAGCTGCAGCTCAAGGATCACGCCTGGCAGCGCGAGCTGTGCATCGACACCGGAGACAGTGCCGCCACGGTGGTGTGGCACCCTGGCAGCCGACCGCTGTTGGGGGTGAGTTTCAACGAGGCGTCGGGGTTTGTGTGTGTGGAGTCGGCGATGGCCGGCGCGAGTTTGGCGCCGGGGGAGAGGGCGCATTTGAGCTTGCAGGCCAGGGCCGGGGTTTAGCGGTGTGGCTTCCGGCCCTATCGCAGGCAAGCCAGCTCCCACATTTGGAATGCATTCCCCTGTGGGAGCTGGCTTGCCTGCGATAGGGCCGCTACTCCTGGTGGAGGCTCCTGCTAGTTGAATTCATCCCCTACCGGGTACCGGCTGTCATTCAAGCTCTCTTTGATCTTGCGCAAATGCGGCTGGAAATCCACGCCACGGCGCAGGGTCATGCCGGTCGCCAACACATCCAGCACCGTCAGTTGAATGATCCGAGAGGTCATCGGCATGTAGATGTCGGTGTCCTCCGGCAGCGGAATGTTCAGGCTCACGGTACTGGCCTTGGCCAGCGGCGAGTTTTCGGCAGTCACACCGAGCACCGATGCACCGTTTCCACGGGCGATACGCGCCACTTCCACCAGCTCGCGGGTGCGCCCGGTGTAGGAAATGATCACGAACAGCTCGCCCGTGTGCGCCACCGAGGCGATCATGCGCTGCATCAACACGTCGGCGTGGGCGGTCACGGCCAGGTTGAAGCGGAAGAACTTGTGCAGCGCATCCATCGCCACCGGGGCCGAAGCGCCGAGGCCGAAGAAGTGAATCTGTCGCGCCTGGATCAACAAATCCACGGCCTTGCTGATCAGGGCCGGGTCCAGCGCCTGGCAGGCGCTGTCCAATGATGCAATCGCGCTGCCAAAGATCTTCTGCGTGTAAGCCTCAGGGTTATCATCGGCTTCCACGGCGCGGCTGACATACGCCGCACCACTGGCCAGGCTTTGTGCCAGTTGCAATTTGAGTTCAGGGTAACCGCTGACGCCGAATGAACGGCAGAAACGGTTGACCGTCGGTTCACTGACCGAGGCGGCCTGGGCGAGGGCGGCGATCGAGAAGCGGGTGGCCTGCTGCGGGTTGAGCAGGATGACTTCAGCGACTTTGCGCTCGGCCTTGTTCAATTCTTCGAGGCGGTTCTGGATCTGTTCCAGAAGATTTCGCACGCGGTCCATTCAGTCTTTCCTTCGGGCGACGATGCAAATAAGGGGCGGTAATCAATCGACGAGCGGCCCTTTGCGGTGGCCTATCCTACTTAGCGTAGCTGAACACCACCACTCGGAATGCGTATTTCGGGAAAATGTTGTGGTTATTACTACATTTTTCCTTGAGTGATGCCTTGAAAAAAGGTATTTGTAGCTTAACTTGATAAAAGAACAAACATCATGCCTTCGATAACCGTAGAACCCTGCACCTTTGCCCTGTTTGGCGCCTTGGGTGATCTGGCGCTGCGCAAGTTATTTCCTGCCCTCTATCAACTCGATGGCGCCGGGCTCTTGCACGACGACACCCGCATCCTGGCCCTGGCCCGAGAAGCCGGTGACGCGCCGCAACACGTGGCCCACATCGAAAAAGAATTACGCAAATACGTCGGCAAGGAACTGGACGAAGCCGTCGCCCAGCGCTTCCTGGCCCGCCTGACCTACGTCCACGTCGACTTCAAAAATGCCGACGACTACGTTGCCCTGGCGGATATCGCCGGTACTGCACAAACCCTGATCGCCTACTTCGCCACCCCGGCGGCGGTGTATGGAGCGATTTGCGAGAACCTCGCCAAGGTCGGCCTGGCGGACAACACCCGTGTGGTGCTGGAAAAGCCCATCGGCTCGGACCTGGAATCCTCGCGCAAGGTCAACGACGCGGTGGCGCAGTTCTTCCCGGAGAACCGCACCTACCGCATCGACCACTACCTGGGCAAAGAAACCGTCCAGAACCTGATCGCCCTGCGTTTTGCCAACAGCCTGTTCGAAACCCAGTGGAACCAGCATTACATTTCCCACGTGGAAATCACCGTGGCCGAGCAGGTCGGCATCGAAGGCCGTTGGGGCTATTTCGACAAGGCCGGCCAACTGCGCGACATGATCCAGAATCACCTGCTGCAGCTGCTGTGCCTGATCGCCATGGACCCACCGGCCGACCTGTCCGCCGACAGCATCCGTGACGAGAAGGTCAAGGTGCTCAAGGCCCTGGCGCCGATCAGCCCGGAAGGCCTGACCACCCAAGTGGTGCGCGGCCAGTACATCGCCGGTTACAGCGCCGGCAAGCCCGTGCCGGGTTACCTGGAAGAAGACAACTCCAACACCCAGAGCGACACCGAAACCTTTGTCGCCCTGCGTGCCGATATCCGCAACTGGCGCTGGGCCGGCGTACCTTTCTACCTGCGTACCGGCAAGCGCATGCCGCAAAAGCTGTCGCAGATCGTCATCCACTTCAAGGAACCGTCTCACTACATCTTCGCCCCCGAGCAGCGCCTGCAGATCAGCAACAAACTGATCATCCGTCTGCAGCCGGACGAAGGTATTTCCTTGCGCGTGATGACCAAGGAACAAGGCCTGGACAAGGGTATGCAACTGCGCAGCGGCCCGCTGCAACTGAATTTTTCCGACACCTATCGCAGCGCGCGGATTCCCGATGCCTACGAGCGGTTGTTGCTGGAAGTGATGCGCGGCAATCAGAACCTGTTTGTTCGCAAAGATGAAATTGAAGCCGCGTGGAAGTGGTGTGACCAGTTGATCGCCGGGTGGAAAAAATCCGGCGATGCGCCCAAGCCGTATGCGGCTGGGTCCTGGGGGCCGATGAGCTCGATTGCACTGATCACGCGGGATGGGAGGTCGTGGTATGGCGATATCTGAATTGAAACTGCCGCAGGGCGTAACGGCCCATGAGTACCGCACACCGGTGTTGCTGGCGGACGGTTTGGCCAATGACGTGGCCGCGCAACTGCGCGCCGCCCTCGGCGCCCGTGGCGAAGCGACGTTGGTGGTGTCCGGTGGCCGTAGCCCAGTTGCCTTCTTCCAGAACCTGGCCAGGCAGGACCTGGACTGGTCCAATGTCACCATCACCCTGGCCGACGAGCGCTGGGTGCCGGTCGAACACGCCGACAGCAATGCCGGCCTGTTGAAGAAGTATCTGCTGCAAGGCCCGGCGGCGAAGGCGAAATTCCTGAGCCTGTACAACGTTGCCGCGAACCTTGAAGACGCCGCCGAACTGGCCGATCGCCAGTTGGCAGAACTGCCAGCCATTGATGTGCTGGTATTGGGCATGGGCGATGACGGCCACACCGCGTCGCTGTTTCCCGACAGCCCGAATCTGAAAGAAGCCCTGCAGCCCGACGGTACCCGCCGTTGCTGGCCGATGCTGGCGCCGACCGTGCCGCATCAGCGCCTGACCATGAGTCGCGCACTGTTGGCCACGGCCCACTACACCGTGCTGTCGATTTCCGGCAGCTCGAAGTTGACCACCTTGAGCGCCGCGCTGGCGAGTGACGACGTCGCCGCCATGCCGATTCGCGCGTTTTTGCAACCTACTTTAGAGATTTACTGGTGCCCATGAGCCAAGGATCAGCCGCTATGAAAAGCCCTCAACCGACCGTGTCCATGGCGGACAAAGTTGCCCTGATCGACAGCCTCTGCGCCAAGGCGCGGATCCTGCCGGTGATTACCATCGCCCGCGAACAGGACATCCTGCCGCTGGCCGATGCCCTGGCAGCAGGCGGTTTGACCGCATTGGAAGTGACCCTGCGTTCCGAGTTCGGCCTCAAGGCCATTCAGGTGCTGCGCGAGCAACGCCCTGAACTGTGCACCGGCGCGGGCACCGTGCTCGACCGTCACATGCTCGAAGCGGCAGAAGTGGCCGGTTCGCAATTTATCGTCACCCCAGGCATCACCCGTGACCTGTTGGAGGCCTCCGTGCACAGCCCGATCCCGCTGCTGCCGGGCATCAGCAATGCCTCCGGCATCATGGAAGGCTACGGCCTGGGTTATCGCCGCTTCAAGCTGTTCCCCGCTGAAGTCAGCGGCGGCGTAGCGGCCATCAAGGCGCTCGGCGGCCCGTTCGGCGAAGTCAAATTCTGCCCAACCGGCGGCGTTGGCCCGGCCAACATCAAAAACTACATGGCGTTGAAAAACGTGATGTGCGTAGGCGGTAGCTGGATGCTGGACCCGGAGTGGGTCAAGAACGGCGACTGGGCGCGCATCCAGGAAGTCACCGCTCAGGCGTTGGCGCTGCTGGACTGATCTGATTTAACGAATCGTTGTTGCTGTGCTTGACGGCATTTTTGCGGTGCACTTGGTCGGTGCGCCGCTTTTTTTTGCCTGTAGAAAAACCCAAGAACTCCGATGTTCAGCTGTGGGAGCTGGCTTGCCTGCGATAGCTTCACCCGGTTATTCGGTTACACCGAGGTGATGCCATCGCAGGCAAGCCAGCTCCCACTGGTTAATCTGCGGCTAGTTCAGTAATGGCTTTCACCAATACATTGATGTCCGCAGCCGACGTGACCAACCCCGGCGTCACCCGAATACAACTGCCAAACGCCGCACCCACCCGCGTAGTGGTAAACAAGCCGTAATCCTTGAGCAAACTGTCGGCCATTACCTGCTGATCCCGCCCGACAAACTTGAACGCCGAAATCCCGCAATACAATCTAGGGTCATCGGACGTCAGCACCTCAATCCCGGCCAACGGCCGCACCTGGCTGACCCACAGATCCCGCAGGTAATTCACTCGCGCACCTTTAGCCGCTGAGCCACCCAGCGCACGATGCTCTTCAAACACCAACGGCAAGGTCATCAGCGCGGGAAAGTTGGGTGTGCTGTAGGGCGTCCGCGCGCGCACATCCGTAATCGGGTAGTGAAACTCACCCATGTCCGGGTCGATGTCCGCCAGGCGTTCCGGGGCGATATACAGAAAGCCCAGGGTCAGCGGTGCGCCGATCCATTTGTGCAGGTTGAAGCCGGCGAACTGGATGCCCAGCTGCGGCAGGTTGAACTCGATCTGGCCGAGGGCGTGGGCGCCGTCGAGGATGACGTCAATGCCGCGTTCGCGCGCGGCCTTGGCAATCGCCTCGACCGGCATCACCAGGCCGGTGCGATGGGTGACATGGGTCAGCGCCATCAGCTTCAGGCGCGGGTAGCGCGCAAAGGCATCGCGATACGTTTGCACCAGACTGTCGAAACTGGCCGGATGCGCGTGGGAAAGTTCGACCACTTCCACACCACGAATACCTGCCAGCCAGCGCATCGCGCCTTTGACCGTGTCGTACTCCAGGTCGCTGATCAGCACCTGATCGCCGGGTTTGAGGCCGTTGTAGTTGCGGATCAACGACTGCAGGGCCTCGGTGGCGTTGCGGGTGAAAGCCACCGATTCCGGATCGACGTCGATCAGCTCGGCCAATTGGCGGCGTATCTCAACGTTCTCGCCTCTTTCAAAGCGCTGACGCACATACAGCGAGTTACTGCGGTTGATAAACGCAACGTGTTCCAGGTACTGCGCTCGCACCACACGGCTCATGCGCCCGAAGTAACCGTTCTCCAGATTGATCGGGCCAGGTTCCAGCTCGTAGCGCTGGGCAATGGTGTGCCAGTGGTGTTCGTTATCAGCATTCCTTGGCATGGCGAGACTCTTAATGGCGAGGGGCGGGATTGCCGTGTTTGGCGCGCAATGGCTCCAGCAGGTCAGAAAGACCGTTGCTGTCGATTTCCTGCATCAACGCCAGCAAGCCGCCCAGTTCACCGTGGGGGAAACCTTCACGGGCGAACCAATTGAGGTAGGGGCCGGGCAGGTCGGCGATGATCCGCCCCTTGTACTTGCCGAAGGGCATTTCACGGGTGATCAGCAATTCAAGTTTTTCGGGGTTCATGGGGTTTCAGGCGTTCAAGTCGAGACCCGGAAAAATACAGGCATTCTGCATGAAGGCCAAATGACAGATCATGCAAATAACGTACATACAGATGGTTCAATAATTTGTAAGTTGTTGAAATGTATAGATAAAGTTGTTTTTCGAAAACTGGCACGTGCGCTGCAACTACCTCTACACCTTTCTTAAACCCGCACAAGGAATTGAAAAATGACTGACATCAACAAAGAATCGATCTCCGTACTCAACGACCTGATCGAAACCAGCAAGGACGGCCAGGAAGGCTTCAAAACCTGTGCTGAAGACATCAAACACCCGGAGCTCAAAGCGCTCTTCGCCAAGCGCTCCGCTGACTGCGCCACCGCCGCCGCCGAGCTGCAAACTGCTGTGCGTGCCTTGGGTGGTGATCCGGAGAAGTCCGGTTCGGTAGCCGGTGCCTTGCACCGTGGTTGGGTTGACGTGAAGTCGCTGGTCACCGGCAAGGATGAAGAAGCTGTACTGAACGAAGCCGAGCGCGGTGAAGACCACGCGTTGAAGGCTTACAAGGAAGCGATCGAGAAGATCAACAAGCACAACCTGCTGGGTATTCGTGACCTGGTTGAGCGTCAGTACCACGGCGCGCAACGTAACCACGACCAGGTGAAAGCCCTGCGCAATCAGGCTCGCGCCAACTCTTGATTACCGGCATGTAACCTCTGTGGGAGCGGGCTTGCCCGCGATAGCGGTAGATCAGTCGACAAGAAGTCTGACTGACAGGCCGTCATCGCGGGCAAGCCCGCTCCCACATTTTTATTTTGCAAATTTCGGGAGTGATATCAGCCGATGCTGATCGGCGGCAGTTCAGTCAAGGTCACCACCTGCTGCTTGCGCGGCGCCAGGATTTCCGCCTCGCCATCCACTACCAACTCATCACGCTGGTTGAACACTCGAGTGGCAATGCGCACGCGAAACTTCGGCAATTTCTCGAGAATTTCCAGACGCACGGTCAAGGTGTCACCGATTTTTACCGGTTTCTGAAAGCTCATTTGCTGGCCGATGTAAATAGTGCCCGGCCCAGGCAGCTCACATGCCACTGCTGCGCTGATCAGGGCGCCGCTGAACATACCGTGGGCGATACGCTCCTTGAACATGGTCGACTTGGCGTATTCGGCATCCAGGTGCACCGGGTTGTGGTCACCGGACATGGCCGCGAACAGCTGGATGTCACGCTCTTCGACGGTTTTGCTGAAACTGGCGGTCTGGCCGACTTCAAGGGCTTCGTAGGGGGTGTTGGTAACCTGAGTCATCGAGGGGTGTATCCTGTGGTAAATCGGTAATTATATGATTTAAAACAATAAATTATTCGCAGCGCGCCGGCCTGTGTAATGTCAGCGCCTGGTCGAGCCACGTCAGCACATCCGCTGTGACAACGTCGCGGTTGGTTTCGTTGAACACCTCATGGCGCGCCTGCGGATAAAGAGTCAGTTGCAGGTTTTGGCAGCCGGCCTCGCGCAGGGCATGAGCCAGACTTTTGAGACGCTTGCCCTCACTCACCGGATCACATTCGCCGCCGATGACCAGAATCGGCAGGCCCGGATCGATCTGGGCGAGGTTGGATGCCTTGCTGATTTGCTGCAGGCCGCCAAGCAGGTCGACCCACAGCTGGTTGGTGCAGCGGAAACCGCACAGCGGGTCGTTGATGTACTTATCCACTTCGACCGGGTCGCGGCTGAGCCAGTCGAAGGCCGTGCGGTTGGGCTTGAATGCCTTGTTGAACGAGCCGAACGACAGAAAGTCGATCAGCGCACTGCGCCCGCGCAACCCCTGGCGTGCGCGCTCAATGCGGGCAATCAACTCGGCTGCGCGGTACAGCGCGACCGGCTGGAAATTCGAACCGCTCAGGATCGCCCCGTTCAGGCTGGCGCTGTGGTGCAGCAAATACGCCTGGGCGATATAGCTGCCCATGCTGTGCCCCAGCAGGATGATCGGCAGGCCAGGCGCTTGGTGCGCGATGTGCTGGTTGAGGCTGGCGAGGTCGCCCACGACTTTGTTCCAGCCATCCTTTTCAGCGTACAACCCCAGCGTGCCTTCGTCGGCGGTGCGGCCATGGCCACGCTGGTCCAGCGCATACAAGCCGTAACCGGCAGCACACAGCGCCTCGGCCAGACGCCCATAGCGGCCACTGTGCTCGGCCATACCGTGGGACAGCATGATCATCGCCCTGGCAGGGCCTTCCGGCAGCCATTGATTGACGTACAGCCGGGTGTGGTCGTTCGCGGTCAGCCAGAAGGTGCTGTGGTTCAT
Source organism: Pseudomonas tolaasii NCPPB 2192 (assembly GCF_002813445.1). NCBI lineage: Bacteria > Pseudomonadati > Pseudomonadota > Gammaproteobacteria > Pseudomonadales > Pseudomonadaceae > Pseudomonas > Pseudomonas tolaasii. The sequence goes on along the minus strand of NZ_PHHD01000001.1, from coordinate 5,966 downwards.
GGCGCTTCCTTTGCTCGGGGTCGATGCAGTGTATAGCTCATCCGTCAGGGGGCGGGGTATCTGCCTACACGTTAGGGGCAAGATTCATACAATAAATGACACAGTTGGGCGTATTTGCCTGTTTGGTGATAGCTGCTAACGTCCCCAAAGCTCCGCTTTTTATAGCGACGAAAAAGCGGCCGGACACACTCAGGTAAGAGGACAAGAATAATGCAACCTGATTTTTGGAATGACAAACGCGCCGCGGGCGTTCCCAATGACATCGACCTGAGCACCTACAAGTCCGTCATCGAAGTGTTCGAGCGTTCCTGCAAGGCCTTTGCCGACCGTCCGGCGTTCAGCAACATGGGCATCACCCTGACCTACGCCGAGCTTGAGCGCCAGAGTGCGGCGTTCGCCGGTTACCTGCAAAATCACACCGACCTCAAGCCGGGCGAGCGCATCGCGGTCCAGATGCCCAATGTGCTGCATTACCCGATTGCCGTGTTCGGCGCGCTGCGCGCCGGGCTGATCGTGGTCAACACCAACCCGCTGTACACCCCGCGCGAGATGCGCCACCAGTTCAAGGACGCCGGGGTGCGTGCGCTGGTGTACCTCAACCTGTTCGGTTCACGGGTGCAGGAAGTGTGTGCCGACACCGAGATCGACTACCTGATCGAAGCCAAAATGGGCGACTTCATGCCCGCCGCCAAAGGCTGGCTGATCAACACGGTGGTCGACAAGGTCAAGAAAATGGTCCCTGCCTACAGCCTGCCACGCGCCGTGTCGTTCAAGCGCGCCCTGCGCATGGGGGCAGGCCTGGCCGTGACCCGCCACCCGGTGACCCTGGATGATATCGCCGTGCTGCAATACACCGGCGGCACCACGGGCCTGGCCAAGGGCGCGATGCTCACCCACGGCAACCTTGTGGCCAATATGCAGCAGGCGCGAGCGTGCATGTCCCAGGTCGCCGACGACGGCCAGCCGCTCGTGAGGGAAGGGCAGGAGGTGATGATCGCGCCGCTGCCGCTGTACCACATCTATGCCTTCACGGCGAATTGCATGTGCATGATGGTGACCGGCAACCACAACGTGCTGATCACCAACCCGCGGGACATCGGCGGCTTTATCAAGGAACTGAAAAAGTGGCGGTTCTCTGGCCTGCTCGGGCTGAATACGCTGTTCGTCGCGCTGATGGATCACCCGGATTTCAAGACCCTGGATTTTTCCCACCTCAAAATCACCAACTCCGGCGGCACGGCGTTGGTCAAGGCCACGGCTGAGCGCTGGAAGGCGGTGACCGGTTGCTCCATTGGCGAAGGCTACGGCCTGACTGAAACCTCGCCGGTGGCCAGCACCAACCCTTACGGCAGTCAATCACGGCTGGGAACGGTGGGCCTTCCGGTGCCGGGCACGGCGATGAAGGTTATCGATGATGAAGGCCGCGAGTTGCCTTTGGGCGAGCGTGGCGAGCTGTGCATCAAGGGGCCGCAGGTGATGAAGGGCTACTGGCAGCAACCGGTGGCCACCGCCGAAACCCTGGACGACGAAGGCTGGCTCAAGACCGGCGACATTGCGGTGATCGATGTCGATGGTTTTGTCAGCATTGTCGATCGCAAGAAAGACTTGATCATCGTGTCGGGCTTCAACGTGTACCCCAACGAAATCGAAGACGTGGTGATGGCGCACCCGGCCGTAGCCAACTGCGCCGTGATCGGCGTGCCGGATGAGCGCACGGGCGAAGCGGTGAAGCTGTTTGTCGTGGCGCGGGCCCAGGGCGTGAGCCTTGAGGAGTTGAAGACGTACTGCAAGGCCAACTTCACCGGCTATAAAGTGCCCAAGCATATCGTGCTGCGCGAGTCGTTGCCGATGACGCCGGTGGGCAAGATTTTGCGCAGGGAATTGCGCGACATCGCCTGACATAAAACACCGTCAAAAATGTGGGAGCTGGCTTAACTGCGATAGCGATCTTTCAGTCACCGGATATATCGACTGAAGGTCCGCTATCGCAGGCAAGCCAGCTCCCACATTCGTGATCTGTGGTCCTCAAAGCCTTATTCCAGAGCCTTTTGCTGGGTTATCCTGGCCTGATTTAAAGTGTGACCAAATATTGTAGGACAGTCATGATTATGACTGTAGGGCCCTCTTTTGGCTCTAGGCGGCCCTTGGCAAAGCTGCTACTCTCGGCGCGCTTTGTGACTTCTAGGCCTGCTTTAAAGCGCCAGATTCACCTTAAAAAAACATACACCAATAATAATCGCATCAAATGCGATGATGAATTCGCGTCGCTGAGGAGTGGGCTTCCATGAACGAAGACTTTTGGAAGGATAAGTACCCCGCCGGGATTGCTGCCGACATCAATCCAGACGAGTATCCGAATATTCAGGCGGTACTGAAGCAGTCCTGCCAGCGCTTCGCCAACAAACCGGCTTTCAGCAACCTGGGCAAGACCATCACCTACGGTGAGTTGTACGAATTGTCCGGCGCCTTCGCCGCGTACCTGCAACAGCACACCGATTTGAAGCCCGGCGACCGCATCGCCGTGCAACTGCCCAACGTCCTGCAATACCCGGTCGCCGTGTTCGGTGCCATCCGCGCCGGCCTGATCGTGGTCAACACCAACCCGCTGTACACCGCGCGGGAAATGGAACACCAATTCAACGACTCCGGTGCCAAGGCCCTGGTCTGCCTGGCCAACATGGCCCACCTGGCGGAAAAGGTCGTGCCCAAAACCGGCGTCAGGCACGTTATCGTCACCGAAGTCGCCGACCTGTTGCCGCCCCTCAAGCGCCTGCTGATCAACAGCGTCATCAAGTACGTGAAGAAAATGGTCCCGGCTTACCATTTGCCGAAGGCGATCAAATTCAACGACGTGCTGGCCAAGGGGCACGGCCAACCGGTCAACGATGCCAGCCCTGCCAGCAGCGATGTAGCCGTGCTGCAATACACCGGCGGCACTACCGGCGTGGCGAAAGGCGCGATGCTCACCCACCGCAACCTGGTCGCCAACATGCTGCAGTGCAAGGCGCTGATGGGCTCGAACCTCAATGAAGGCTGCGAGATCCTGATCACGCCGCTGCCGCTGTACCACATCTATGCGTTCACCTTTCATTGCATGGCGATGATGCTGATCGGCAACCACAACATCCTGATCAGTAACCCGCGTGACCTGCCCGCCATGGTCAAGGAACTGTCGAAGTGGAAGTTCAGCGGGTTCGTTGGCCTGAACACCCTGTTCGTGGCGCTGTGCAACAACGAAGGTTTCCGCAAGCTGGATTTCTCTGCGCTGAAAGTCACCCTGTCGGGCGGCATGGCCCTGCAACTGGCGGCCGCCGAGCGCTGGAAAGACGTGACCGGCTGTGGCATCTGCGAAGGTTACGGCATGACCGAAACCAGCCCCGTGGCCACTGTGAACCCGATCCAGTACACCCAGATCGGCACTATCGGTATTCCGGTGCCCTCGACCCTGTGCAAAGTCATCGCCGATGACGGCACCGAGCTGCCCCTGGGCGAAATCGGCGAGCTGTGCATCAAGGGCCCGCAAGTGATGAAGGGCTACTGGCAGCGCGAAGACGCCACCGCCGAAATCCTCGACAGCGAAGGCTGGCTGAAGACCGGCGACATCGCGATCATCCAGCAAGATGGCTACATGCGCATCGTTGATCGCAAGAAAGACATGATTCTGGTCTCCGGTTTCAACGTCTACCCGAACGAACTCGAAGACGTGCTGGCGACCCTGCCGGGCGTGCTGCAATGCGCCGCCATCGGCGTGCCGGACGACAAGTCCGGCGAGCACATCAAGATCTTCATCGTGGTCAAGCCGGGGGCCACCCTGACCAAAGACCAGGTGATGGAGCACATGCGCGCCAACGTCACCGGCTACAAGGTGCCCAAGGCCGTGGAGTTCCGCGATGCCTTGCCGACTACCAACGTGGGCAAGATCCTGCGGCGTGAGTTGCGTGATGAAGAGCTGAAGAAGCTCGGTCTTAAAAAATAACCCCATAAAAACCCGCGATTGCGGGTTTTTTTTATGGGCTGGATTGAAATGCAATCCACTGTGGGAGCTGGCTTGCCGGCGATAGCGGCACATCAGTTACACCCGTGTTGACTGGCCCATCGCTATCGCAGGCAAGCCAGCTCCCACAATTTTTAACCGCGTGCTTACAGGGCAAACTGCGCGAAGCTCACGCCCGCACCCGCCGGGCGTACATCCTTGAGGAACGAATCCTTGTCCGCGCTCAGCTCCAGGTGATCTCCGGCTTGCGCTTGCCCGCGTTGCGTACCACCAGCCCTTCGAGTTTCTCGCGCAGGAACACGGTTGGCACCTTCAGGTGCAGCAAACTGGTCAGTCTCGGCGTTATGCATCAACAGGTGGATCCACTCGTACTGGCCCACGGCAATGCGGCCCACCGGCAGGTCGAACCACCAGATGTTGCGCTTGCGGTCCAGGTCGGTGAAATGGCAGTTGTTGACGCCGAGTACGGCACCGCCCAGTTCGGTGTTCTGCGGGCGATGGCCTGTGCTTTATTGAGTTTCATAACCTTCCTACGGGATCTGTTATTCAGCGTTATAGCCTGAATGTGCCGCGCATTTCATGGGTTGGCTGCAAAACATAAAGCCAAACCTGCGAGCGACGATGAAATGCAGCCTGAAAATAATTGAAACTCTGCCGAACCGGCCCGGGTCAATCTTTACGTAATGACCAAAACCCTTGATTGTTCTTCTGGAGAAATACCATGGGCAGCACAGCGGATAAGGCAAAAGGTTTGAAAGACGAAGCCGTCGGCAACATCAAGCAAGGCGTCGGCAAAGTCACCGGCAACGACAAACTGCGCGCTGAAGGCGTGGTGCAGGAAAAGAAAGGCCAGGTCGAAAAGGCCGTAGGCGATACCAAGGATGCAGTCAAGAAAGCCACCAATAGGCTTTCCACCTGCAGCCAGCGGCCATCCACGGATGGCCGTTTTTATGTCGCACGCTGCAACTAAAACCCTGTCATTGTTTTCAAAGTCGCCAAGTAGGCTACTTTTGATGTAGAAAACGGCCCCTGAGTCGCCCACGACCTCATCCTCTTTGCGGCGAAAGGAGACGCTATGATTTTTCCGGTTCTAGACGGGCTCAAGCTACACCAGGTGCTGATACGCACCGTCAAGGAATTCGTCGATGACGAAATGCCTACCTACGCCTCGGCACTGGCCTACCAGATGCTGTTCTCGCTGTTCCCCTTCCTGCTGTTCCTGATTGCCCTGATCGGTTTCCTGCACCTGCCGGACTTCTTCACCTGGCTGCGCATGCAATCGGAGCTGGTGTGCCACCCCAGGCGCTAGAGCAGGTCAACCCGGTGATCGACCAGTTGCAGCAATCCAAGGGTGGCTTGCTCTCGGTGGGTATCGTCATCGCCCTGTGGACTGCCTCCGCGGCGTGCGCCTGATGATGAGCGCGATGAATGCCGCTTATGACGTGGTGGAAGGCCGACCGATCTGGAAGCGTTTTCCGCTGTCGATTTTCTACACCGTCGGCATCGCCGGCATGTTGCTCGCCGCTGCGGCGCTGATGGTACTCGGCCCGCAGGTCATGGAGTGGCTGGCCGGACAGATCGGCATGCAGGAATTCGTGGTTACGCTGTGGACCATCCTGCGCTGGCCGCTGATCGTGATTCTGCTGATGTTCGCCGTGGCCCTCATGTACTACGTGATGCCTGACGTAGAGCAGAAATTCCGCTTCATCACCCCGGGCTCGGTGCTGGCCGTGGTGGTCTGGATTGTCGCCTCCCTGGGCTTCGGTTATTACGTAAAAACCTTCGCCGATTACAACGCCATGTATGGCAGTATCGGTGCGATCATCGTCCTGCTCCTGTACTTCTATATTTCTGCCGCCGTGTTACTGCTGGGTGCAGAAATGAATGCCGTGATCGAACACATGTCGGCTGAAGGCAAGGACCCGGGGGAAAAAGGAGTTCGATGAACATGCAGGCATGGATGAGAAACAGC